>CAVRJC010000007.1:0-209950 GCA_963721435.1 uncultured Actinomycetes bacterium | reverse complement strand
GCGCTGCCGTACAGGCGGCCAGCGGTCAGCGCGAGCTGGGCCAACGAGAGCCGACGACCGTAGTGGCTGCGCAGCCGTGTCGGCGTCCGAGCGAGCGTGCCGGCAACGTCGGTGAGCATCTTCTGGATCGATCGGCGCGAGAGTCCGAGCGAACCGTATTGCTTGTACAGACGGACCTGGTACCGACCGCGATCGAAGACCTGCCTCGCCGAGCGCCAGGCCGACCGCGCTGGTCGCGTACGAGCACGATGGACTCGGGCACACCCGCGAGTTCGTGACCAGCAAGTTGGAGCCGCCAGAAGAAGTCGTCGTCCTCGCAGACCCGGTACGACGTGTTGAACCCACCGAGCGCCTCAAAGACGTGTCTCCGGACACCGCAGTTCCCACTGGGAGCGAACGGCAGGAACGACGCGTCGAGGATCCGAAGCGGCTCGGTCGGCTGCTCGGCGAGTCGCTCGCGACCGTCCCGATCCAGGAAGAACCGCTGCGTGCACCCGCTGACCGCGTCGGCACGTTCGAGGGCGCTCGCCATCGCGGCAAGCCATCCGGGGGTCACGCGGTCGTCGGCATCGACAAAGAGCAACAGTTCACCGCGAGCGTGAGAGGCACCGACGTTCCGCGCGGTACCCTGCTCCGGATCCTCCCGAAGCGTCAACCACTCGGAGCTGAGGAAGATCACGGAAGCCGTTCACGACCTCCCGCGTTGCGTCACTCGATCCGTTGTCGGCGACGACGACCTCCCATTCGTCGTCATACTCCTGTTGGGCGAGCGCCTCGAGCTGCTCGGCCAGCGTGGCGGCCCCGTTCCGGACCGGGATGACCACCGAGGTCACCATCAACGGTTCCACGCTGCCCGGTTGCCGCGCGTTCGGCGATCGCGTCGCTCGCTGCGCGCCAGGTCCGGCGGTCATCGCAGTTCAGGAGCACGAGCCTGGCATCGGTGCCGAACCCGAAACGCTCGCGCGAGTCTCTCCTCCACCGCAAGCCACGGTAGCCCGACCGCACGTTGCCTTCTCGATGCGCACCGGAACTCCACCCGGTCACCAGTACAACGTGCGCGTGCGGAACGAACCGGCAATGCGACCTGCTCGTCGACCGAGCTGCGCCGCCCACCGCATGCGTTGCCGGTCGTCGAACAGCAACGGCACCCGAAGAACGAGACCGGCGTACGCCCTGAAGACGTCCTTCGCAGGTGGACGGACGGCACCCCGATCTCGGAACTCTTGGTACATGCGCGGGTCACTGACGCCGTAGGCGAAGTGTTGCGCGAGCACACTGCGAAATCCGGTGGTCGTTCGGCGTGCGATAGGCGCCGACTCTACGAATTGCAGCGGCACTCCTGCGAGTTGGAGTCTCCACGAGAACACCACGTCTTCGGCGGTCCTCCAGTCCTCCGGGAAACCTCCGAGCGCCTCGAATGGTGTTCGTCTCACCGCGAAGTTCGACCCGAATGCGTACGGCAGGAAGCCCATGTGAACGGGCGGCTGATCCCAGGCGTCGCGCGCATTGGCTGGGATCGGCGAACCGGGGGCGAACGAGACGATCGGTCCTGATCCGAACTGCAGCTGGTCCGACGCCGCGTCCCAGGCCTGCAGCCAGCCCGGCATGACGACGTCGTCGGCGTCGGTGAAGATCAACAGGTCACCCCGCGCCGAACTCGCCCCGATGTTGCGCGCCGAGGCCGGTCCGCGCCGAGCCGACGCGTCCACGAGCCTGACGGGCAGGCGTTCCGACCACGTTTCGACCACCGTCCGGGTTGCGTCGGACGAGCCGTTGTCGGCCACGATGACCTCGAGCGCCACTCCGTCGCTCTGACGCGCGATCGCTCCAAGTTGATCGGCGATCGTCGCAGCTGCGTTGAATGCTGGGATCACCACGGAGATCATGCGCGTTCGGGGTCGAACTGCAGACGCGTGCACGCTGTGCGATACGGCTCGGAGGCGAGGAGTCGATCGACTTGTACGAGCCATGTGCCGCGTTCCAGCATGAACGTCCGGCCAGTGATGCCGAGGCGGGCGCGGAGCCGGGGATCGGCGTACAGCTCGTCGAGGCACCGAGCGAGGCCCGAAGCATCACCGGGTTCGAACAGGAGGCCGTTCGTGCCGTCGGTGATGGTGCGCGCGATGTCACCGACTCTCGGCGCGACCACGGAGCAGCCGGCCGCGAGGTACTCACGCATCTTGAGCGGCGAATAGTGGAACTGCTCGCCTGACCGAGCGGTCACGACACAGGCATCCATGGCCATCAAGAACGCGGGCAGCTCCTCGTGCGCGACCGCGCCCGCGAACACGACGGCCTCCTCGACGCCGAGAGAACGGGCCTGCTGCTCGAGCTGTGCACGCTCCGCACCGTCGCCGACGAGCAGGAGTCGGCTGCCCGGTGCGGCCCGGTGGTGCTGAGCGAACGCGTCGACCGCAATCTCCAAGCCGTGGAATCGCCGGAAGCTGCCCGTCCATCCGACCACGAACGCGTCGTCGAGGCCGAACTGTCGACGAACGCCGGCACCTTCCGTTCCGGGGGCGAAGCGCTGTGCGTCGACCGCCATCGGGCTCACGAGGATGCGCCGTTCGTCGACACCGAGGCGTGCCACTTGCGCGGCCACTTCGTCGGAGACCACGGCAACGACGTCACTCGCGACGAGCTGCGGCCGCTCGCCATGGCGTTCGACGAGGCGGCCCCAACCAGGCCGGCGTACACCCCACTGGGCCGCCTCCCAGACCTGCGGCGCGTGCACGTACGACACGAGCGGGCATCGGTGACGCAGTGCCAGCGGTGCCCCCGCCACATGAAAGAGATCATGGTGTTGCCACACGAAGCGCAGAGGCACCGCGCTCCACTCTTCTCGTTCCCCGACGTCACGGTACGAGCGCATCAGCCGCCACCGTTGCATGTCCTTCAGCCCGGTACGGATCATCTGCGGTACGGGCGCGGGCCGCCGCGACCCGCCACTCGCGGCGGATCTCGGGCGTGTGTACTCCAACGTCTCCTCGGGAGTGACCACGCCCGAAGGCGTCACGATCCATGCCTTCCCCAAGCGAGTACGAGCCGCGGAAGCCCAGCCGGCCACCGTGATCCAGAGTGCCGCCGCGCTCGCCCATTCAGTGCCGGGGCGCGGCATCACGAACACCGCACCATCGTCGCTACTCACAACTCACCTCGGCGCCCTTCAATGGCAACCACCCGCTACCTCGACTGATCCCGCCGCGCCTGAGTCGAACGGCTCGAGCGGACCGGTCATGGGTCGATCGGGGTCCTCGGGAACGACCTGCTGACCGAGACGGCCTCGGAGACCGTCGAGCGCGCCGCGGCACACCATCCACACCTTTGTATGCCGATCGGACCCCTCGCGCAGCACGGCTCGCACCCCGAGAGTCAGCACTGCACGCGCAGCTCGGCCAGCGCGCACCCGTGGCCGCAGGTGTGGGAACGGGTGATCGGCTATCTGGTGCTGGACATAAAGCCGGAAGTACACCTGGTTACGAGCCTCGTAGTAGTACTTCCACGACGGCTTGCTGTCATCGGCGCGTGTGCGGCTGACCTCCACGATGGCTCGCTCGCAGCGCACGGTCTCGAAGCCCGCGCTCGGTATCCGCCACTGCAAGTACTCGGTGTCCTCTGCCCACCAGAAGAAGTCTCCGCGCGGCACACCCGCGCGTTCAACAACGTTGCGCGGAATCAGCACGCCGCACCAGCCGTGCGTGTCGTCGCGCTGGCGTGTGGCGCGGTCGACCATCGCGCTGAGTTGCACCTGCCGCGGGTCCGCCCCGGCGAGGAGCTGTTCGAGAGCATCCGGAGCCGGGACGCTGTCGTCGTCCATCAGCCATGCCCATGCGAATCTCGACGCGACGAACTCCTCGAGACCGCGAGCGTAGCCACCCGCGGGCCCGAGGTTGCGCTCCAATCGGAGTAATCGCGCTTCGTCGTGGCCTGCGACAACATCATCGACCGGCGGCTCGCTGGCGTTGTCGATGACGAGGATCGAGGCCGGGCGTACCGATTGCGCGGCGATTGCGTCGAGACACCGTTCAAGCGCGTCTCGGGCGTTGTAGGTGAGGACCACGGCTTGAACGGGAACGTGACTCACGAGCAGAACGCCCGACGCGCGAGGGACGCTTGGCGTTTCCCAGTCGGGCGCTGCTCGCGTGTCGAAAGAGAGCACGGGACCTCGTACGCGCGCATGCAGCGCGCGCGGGAGGTGCCGCCCGACGTGGAGGCCGCCTCCACCCTTCTTCGCCGTCCGCGGATTCGGTCAGATCGCCCCGAGCTCGCTCGAGGCTCTTCACCCCACAACGGCAGTGACATGAACACGGGTGACAACATTCGATCGTCCAGCTGCAAATCGGCATGCTTGCAGAAAATATTGGAGCAGCGCTGAGGAGGACGTAGCCCCCGCACACGGTGCTGACGCGTGTTCGTTGCCCACAACCTCGTCAAGATCACCGGACCCCTCGAATCACATCCAACCCCCGACCGCGACCAACAGGCCTCGAAGGCCACGGAACTGCAATGCTCACTCCAGGAGCCCTTGAGGACGAAGAAGCGGGCGCAGCCATATTCGAGTCGGAATCCGCTCCTACGCGCCGGTCCTCCGCAGCTTCGCCTTGATGGGGAGCTCGCTGTCGTAGACGTGCTTCACCCCGTCGCCCCGAGCGGCCTCGACGTCGCGGATGTCGCGCACGAGGCGCATCATCCCACCTGGCTCGACGGACGCAGCTTGGTCGCTGCCCCACATCGCACGGTCGAGCGTGACGTGGCGCTCCACGAAGCACGCCCCCATGGCGACCGCTGCGATCGTCGTCTGCAATCCGACTTCATGGCCCGAGTAGCCGACCGGTACGGCGAACTCGTCGCGCAGCGTTTGGATCATCGACAGGTTCAGCTCGCCGGGCGGGCAGGGGTAGGTGCTGGTCGCGTGGGCGAGGAGGAGCCGGTCGTCGGGCAGGCTGTCGACCGCCTTGCGGATCTCTTCCATCGTCGACATGCCGGTCGACAACGCGATGGGCTTGCCGGTGGCCACCAACCGGTCGAGGAGCTCCGCATCAGTCAGTGAAGCCGAGGCAACCTTGTAGCACGCGGTGTCGAACTGCTCGATGAAGTCGACCGAGTCAGGGTCCCAGCACGACGCGAACCACGCGGTGCCGCGTTCACGGCAGTAGCGGTCGATTTCCGTGTACTCGTCCTGGCCGAACTCGACGCGGTAGCGGTACTCGAGGTACGTCATGATTCCCCACGGGGTCTCGCGCATGAGATCGCGCTGCTCGGGAGGAACCGCCAGCTCCGGATTGCGCTTCTGGAACTTCACCGCGTCGCAGCCGGCGACGATGGCGACGTCGATGAGCTGCTTGGCGATCCCGAGATCGCCGTTGTGGTTGATGCCGATCTCGGCGATCACGTAGACGCGCTCGCCGTGGCCGATCGAGCGATCGCCGACGGTGACGGTGTCAGCCATGGTCACGCTCCCTTCGTGTGAGAGAGGATCAGTTCGGCGAGCTCACGCACGGCGCCGCGCCCACCCGTTCGCGTCAGGACGACGTCCGCGACGGCCAGTGCGGCCGGGTGTGCGTCGGCGACGGCGACCCCGCATCCGGCGAGCTCGAGGCACTCGACGTCGTTCACGTCGTTGCCCACGAAGACGACCGATGCGGGATCGAGCCCGTGCTCGTCGATCCACGCACGGAACGCCGTGAGCTTGTCGTCGATACCGTGCGTGTGGTCGAGCCCGAGCTTGCGGCAACGCGCCGCCACGACCGAATGCTGCTCCTTGGAGAGCACCACCATCGGGATCCCCGCGTGGCGCAGCATCTCGATACCCATGCCGTCGGAACGATCCGACGACACCGCCTCCGTGCCGTCGGGAAAGGTCATGACGCGGTTGTCGGTCAGCACTCCGTCGAAGTCGAGGGCCAATCCTTCGACACGCTCGGGAAGCCGATCGGCGCGGGCGGCTGCCTCGGCTCGCTGCACGAGGAGCTCCGCGACGCGCGAGATCGACGGGCTCGTCGATCTCCAGCTCGTGCTCGCGTGGCACCTCGTGGATCGCGATGCGGCCGAAGAACCGCCGCGCGGCCTCGCGGAACCCGGCGGTGCGCATTGCGTACACGGCGCCGGTGTCGGCGAACTCGACCGGCTGGTCCTGGCGGCGCGGACGCTCGACGATCTCGTGGTTCACCGCCTCGGCGCCGTAGGGGCCGCATCGCCAGAGAAAGGCGTGCGAACGCGACCCGGTGAACGAGCAGTCGGCCCCGTCGCGCTCGAGCACATGGATGGTGCCGTCGATCTCGGCCGCGGTCGTCAGCGGCGATGTGCACTGCATGAGCAGCACGAGGTCGGGATCGGGCTCCCCTCGCTCCCGCAGGGAGTCGAGCACGTGGAGCACGGCCGACTCCGACGTGGCGTCGTCGCCGGCGATTGCCAGAGGGCGATCCACGACCTCGGCGCCCGCCCGCACCGCGACCTCGGCGATCGCCGGGTCGTCGGTGGTGACGAAAACCCGGTCGACCATGCTCGAGGCAAGCGCGGCACGGATCGTGCGCACCACTAAGGGCACCCCCCCGACACGTCGAAGATTCTTGGCGGTGATCCCCTTGGACCCCCCCCGAGCAGGGATCACCACGTACGCCGACATGCCTACCATCATGCCGCGTCCCGGGGCTCGGGCTTTCCACGAGGAGGAACACCGATGAGCGCATCGGCCGGACGGTCGGCGAGCGCCGTCCGCAGGGTCGCTGCCGACCTCGGGAGCCGCCTTCCCTGGCTGGTCGACGCCTACCGCTCGGTACGGAACCCCAGGTGGGCACTCGACCTCCATCGCGATCTGCGCGCGACACGGGCCAACGCGGCCTTCACCCGAAGCATCCCGCCGGGCGACGCGGGCGAGACCGCGCTCGTCGCGCTCTACCGGGACAACGTCTACGAAACCAAGCTGGCGTTGACCCTCGCCACCGGGTTGCGGCTCCGCGGCCTCTCGCCCGTCGTGTCGATGCCCACCAACCGGACCGCGAGGACCCGTCGCTACGCCGCCGCGTTCGGCGTCGACGACGTGATCGCGCAGGACCGCATCGAGATCCCCGCCGCGCTCGTCGCCGAGGTCGACGCGACCTGCAGGCGCTTCCTCGAGTCGCCCCTCGACTTCGAGGCGGTGCGGGAGTGGTCGTTCCGCGGGGTCTCGGTGGGCAACCACGTGCTGTCCACGCTCATCCGTGTCACGTTCGACGGTTCACCCGATCTCGGGCTCGAGACCAATCGGGAGCTCGTGACGTCGATCCTCGCCGAAGTCCTCCGGAACACGGTACGCGCCGAGATCCTCCTCGACCGGGTCGCGCCCTCGGTCGTGCTCGTCGAAGAGGCGAACTACAGCGTCAATGGCCCACTCGTCGATGTCACCGTGAACCGCGGGATCGACGTGGTCCAGACGGTCGGTCTCTGGCGCGAGGACTCGCTGATGAGCAAGCGTCTCACGAAGTCGACCCGGCGTGTGGATGCACTCTCGGTTGCGCCCGAGACGCTCGACCGCTTCGAGCACACGCCTCTCACGCGACAGGAGTCACGCGAGCTCGACGCGGACTTCGCCGAACGCTACGGCCGACGCTGGGAGCTCGGCCAGCAGTACCAACCAGACACCGTCGCGATGACCGGCGAGCAGATCGCGACGATGCTCGACCTCGACCCGTCGAAACCGACGGCGGTGATCTTCGCGCACGTGCTGTGGGACGCGAGTCTGTTCTTCGGGGTCGACTTGTTCGAGAACTATGCCGACTGGCTGGTGCAAAGCGTCAGCGCGGCGAGAGAGAACGACCGTGTGAACTGGGTGGTGAAGGCGCACCCCTCGAACGTGTTCCGCGCCGCGCACGGCGACGTCGGCGGGGAGAGCTCCGAAGTGTTGCTCGTGCGCGAGCAGTTCCCGCAACTCCCTCCCCATGTGAAGGTGCTCCTGCCCGAGACGAGGGTGAGCACGCTCTCGCTCTACGAGTACGCCGATTACGGAGTCACCGTGCGGGGCACACCAGGTCTCGAGATCGCGTGCTTCGGGAAGCCCGCGTTCACCGCCGGCACCGGTACCTACGCGGGGCACGGGTTCACCTACGACTCGCGTTCCCGCCACGAGTACCTCGAGCGTCTCGCGTCGATCCATGACTACGGGCGAGCGCCTGCCGAGATGACCGACCGCGCGCGTCGTTACGCGTGGCTCTACTTCACCCGGCGCCCCTGGCGCACGCGGTCGTTCGACCTCATCTTCGAGTTCGCCGAACGCGGGTGGCACCCGGTCGACCGCAACGTGGCGTTCACTGCTCGCTCGATCACGGATGTCCGCCAGATGCGCGACCTCGACGAGTGGGCAACCTGGGCGACGACGTCGTCCGACGCCGATTTCGTCGCCGAGACCCAGGGGTAGCATCGCCGGCCATGTCTGCGTTCTTCGAGCGCGACCCGCATCGTCTGGGATCACGACGACTTCGTCGAAGCACTCCGCGCTGCACTCGAGGAGGTGCGCAGCGCACGACCGGCAGTGCTGGTCGATGCGGCAGTCGCCCGGCTCCCATTCCTCGCCGCCGCCCTCGGCGACACCGACGCCGTGCTCGTCGAGGAACGCACCGGTGGCGAGCCTGAGACCACCGAGGCCGACGAGCGCACGGCGCGTCTGCGCGAGTCGGGCTGCGACACGGTGATCGGCATCGGCGGCGGCAGCGTGCTCGATCTCGCCAAGGCGCTCGCCGGGCTGGTGCCGGCGAGCGGTCTCGCCGCCGACTACCAGGGGTTCAACTTGCTCACGGATCCCGCGCTCCCCGTGATCGCGGTGCCCACCACGGCCGGAACCGGGAGCGAGGTCACCGGCACCGCGGTGCTCGTGAACCGCAGGAAGAACATGAAGCTCGGGATCAACAGCCCGATGATCGTGCCTCGAGTCGCGATCCTCGAGCCGCAGCTCACGGTCGGGCTCACGCCCCGGCTCACGTTGAGCGCGGGCATGGATGCCCTCAGCCACGCGACGGAGTCGTACAGCGCACGCAAGGCCACCGAGTTCAGCCGTGCGTTCGCGACGCGGGCGTTCGACATCCTCTCGAACGCGCTCCCCCGCGTGTTGGCAGACGGCTCCGACGTCGACGCACGGCGCGACATGCAGGTCGGAAGCACCATGGCGGGTCTCGCGGTGATGAACGCGGGCACCGGCGCCGCCCACGCGATGGCCTACCCGCTGGGTGTGCACTTCGCGGTGCCGCACTCGGAGGCGCTCACCATGCTGCTCCCGGCCGTCGCTCGCTCCTGCGAGCGCGCGCAACCAGGCGTGTACGACGGGCTGGGCGCGCGGGGCGACGACGTCTCCGCACTCCTCGACGGCATCGTCGAGCAATCACACGAGCAGTTCCGTCTTGCTCGTTATGGCACGACCGACACCGACCTCGCCCAGCTGGCTGACGAGTCGATGAACCTCGTCTCGGCGGTCGAGAACCACCCGGTCGCGTTCGCGCGCGAGGATGCGCTGTCGATCCTTCAGGAGATCTCGTGAGCACAGGAACCGATTCGCAGCCGAACCGGGTCGTGTACTGG
The DNA here is from genome assembly GCA_963721435.1 of uncultured Actinomycetes bacterium. Lineage (GTDB taxonomy): Bacteria > Actinomycetota > Acidimicrobiia > IMCC26256 > DASPTH01 > CAVRJC01. Next base: position 200,404 of record CAVRJC010000007.1, on the reverse strand, counting down.
AACGGCGAGTTCGTGCCCGAGCCCGAGGCACGACTGTCGATCTACGACTCCGCACTCATGTTCGGCGACATGGTGTTCGAGATGACGCGCTCGTTCAACGGCGTGCAGTTCAAGTTGCGCGAGCACCTCGAGCGCTTGTACGCCGGCACCCGGGTGCTCGCCATCGACGTGCCGATGCCGATCGAGGAGATGGAGAAGGCATGCCTCGAGACCATCGAGGCCAATGCGGGCGCGATGGCCGACGACGACGAGCACCGCCTCATGATCGACGTGACACGCGGGCTGCTCGGGATCTACGCGAGCACGGTGGGCGTCCCACCCGGGCCCAACGTGATCATCGCCGACTTCCCGCTGCGCTGGACGGTGGCGGGCATGACCCGCTTCTTCGACGACGGCGTGAGCGTGATCGTCCCGTCGCAGCGCACGATTCCTGCCCGCTATCTCGACCCCAAGGTGAAGAACCGCAGCCGCATCCACTATCTGATGGCGAATCAGCAGGTGGCGCGCGCGGAAGGGGATCGTAACTGGGCGCTCTTGCTCGACGACGACGGGTTCATCGCGGAGGGCGCGGGCGACAACTTCTTCCTCGTGAAGAACGGCAAGGTCTTCACGCCCGAGCCTCGCAACATCCTCCGCGGCGTCAGCCGCGACTTCGTGATCCAGCTGGCAGGTGAGCTCGGGCTCGACTGCCGCGAGTGCAACCTCGAGGTCTACGACGCGATCAATGCCGACGAGGCGTTCGTCACCGCCACGCCGTTCTGCATGCTCCCGGTCACCCAGGTCGAGGGCAGAGCGCTCGGTGACGCCAAGATGGGCCCGGTGACGAAGGCGCTGCTCGACGCCTGGAGCGAACGGGTCGGCGTCGACATCGCCGGGCAGATCCGTGCCTGGGACGCGGCGCGCACCGATCCGCTGGCATCGGGACCGACCCCGTATCAGTTCAAGCCGCGATAGCGAGCGCGCATGGACGTCAAGGCGTTACGCAACACCGCACGGAACGCCCTGCGTCCGGGCTACCTCCCCGTGATGGCATCGAAGCTCAAGACGCGCGTGACGGAGCGGGGAGATCGTCGCGCTGCTACCGAGTGGGCCGCGAACCGGGTCGAGGACTTCGCGACGTTCGGGCGAGCACATTCGGCCGAGCTCTTCGATGAAGCGACGGAGTTCGCCGATCGCCTGGCGATCGAGGCGCCGGCAAAGTTGCGCACCCTCGGCGTCGGGATGGGAGGCGGAGGCCACTACCAGCTCACCTACTTCCTGGTTCGGCTGCGCCGACCGACCACCGTGGTCGAGACGGGCGTCGCCGCGGGTTGGACGTCGGAGGCGATCCTCGCCGCGCTCGAAGTCAACGGGCACGGGACGCTCTGGTCGAGCGACTTCCCCTACTTCCGGCTCGAGGACCCGGAGCGTTACGTGGGCGTGCTCGTCGAGGAGCGCCTCAAGCACCGGTGGCACTTGGGCACTCAGGGCGACGCGAAGAACCTCGCCGAGTTCCTCCCCCAGATCGACTCGATCGACCTCGTCCACTACGACTCCGACAAGAGCGTGAGCGGGCGCACGCGAACCATGGACCTGCTCGCCGCGAAGCTCGCGGAAGACTCAGTCGTCGTGATGGACGACATCCAGGACAACACGTTCTTTCGCGACTGGGTCACGCGCGACGGAGTGAGTGCGAGGGTCTTCGGGTTCGGGGGCAAGTACGTCGGGCTCACCGGGTTGTAACGCTCAGCGCACGGACTCCAAGACGGCCGACCATTGCCGCGTCACCTCGTCGATGGCGAAGTACCGAAGGCAGTGCTCGGCCGCGGCGATGCCCAGTGCTCGTGCCCGATTCCGATCCGACAAGATCTTCGCGAGCGCGAGACCCAACGCGTGGGGGTCGCCGATCGGAACGAGCGTGCCAGTGATCCCGTCGACGACGATGTCGGGAATCCCCTCGACCGGCGTGGAGACCGCGGGAATCCCCATCATGCCCGCCTCGATCAATGCCGCCGGCATGCTGTCGCCGCCGCGGCTGGGCAACACCACGACGTCGGCCGCCGCGTACGCCATCGTGACATCGGCCAGCGAGCCTGCGAACGTGACACGACCGGGCGCGCGTCGCTCCGCGAGTTGCTCGAGGCGCGCCCGCTCGGGCCCGTCACCCGCGACGAGCAGCTGCGCAGCTTCGAAGTCGGCCAACGCGTCGATCGCCAGGTCGACACCCTTCTCGATCACGAGCGCTCCCGCATACACAACTGTCGGACGCGACGAATCGAGGCCGAGGGCGATCCGCGACGATCGCCGGTCGTCTGCCCCGACGGGCGGAAATCGCTCAGGCGGCACGCCGTTGGGAATGACCGTGATCTTGTCGGCGCGCACACCGAACCGCTCGGTCAAGGTGCGCGCCGAGCCCGACCAGAGTGCGACGATCGCCGCGGCGCGGGAGAGGCCGACGCGCACCCGGGCTCTCCGCAGCGCGGTTGGCGCCCAGAACGTGGAGTCGCTGATCTGGCGGTAGACGAACGGCACGCGGAGCCCCAGCGTCGCCACCGCGCACGCGGGAAGCGTGCTGGAGCCGTGGGCGATCACGACTCCCGCGCCCGAGATCTCGTGGCGCAGCGCGAGCAACGTGCGGGGTGCGAGGCGTTGCTCGCCGATCACGGGCAGCTCGAGACCCCCGACCGCGCCCGGCGCGAGTGCGATCGTGCGGACCTCGCGGCCCCGGCGCTCGAACGCCGCGTGCAAATCGGTCGCAAACACCTGCGCGCCCCGACGATCGGTGTCGGTGACGACCTGCAGAATATGTTCCGGCACCGGGGCAGCGTAGAAGCGATCGCGTGCATCGACGCCCGACGCCCGACACCTGACACGCCTTCGGGCCCCGACCACTACCGTCGTCGCGTGCGCCGGCCACTCCAGGAGCTCGTCGACCAAGAAGGCTTCACGACGGCGATCCTCGTGGGCTTGCTGCTCGCGGGCGCCTTGTTCGTGCTGTGGAGGGTCCTCGGCAGAAGGCACCCGATCCGCCTCGGCGGAGTCGCCTTCTGTCTCGGCGCAGTCTCGACATCGCTGGCCACCGACGGGAGGGTCGACGGCACGGTCGCGATGATCATCGGCCTCCCGCTCCTCGCGGCCGCGGGAGCGGCGACGAGGGCACGCCGGTGGCGCTTCGCGGCCCGGACGCTCGTCCTGCTTCCTGGTGCCGCCGTCGTCGGCATCGGGGTGGCGGCCGAGAGCGGGTGGTGGATGGCCCCGATCCTCGTCGGATTCGTGCTGCTGGGCGCCGCCGCGATCACCGACCCACGCACCCCGCCGTCGTTCGACAGCGTGGGGCCGATCCTCCTCGCGATCACGCTCCTCGGCATCTACGCGTGCGTACCCGAGACCGAGGACGCCGCGATCGTGCTCGGTGTGGCGCTCCCGCTCGTGTTGGTCGCCTGGCCGGTGCGTGCCGTCGAACTGGGACGAGGCGGTTCGGCTGCGTGCGTCGGGGTGATGGCCTGGTTGGCCGGCGCGGGCGGATCCGCGCGCCACGGTTCCGTGATCGGCGCCCTCGCCTGCATCGGGCTGCTGGGCTCAGTCCCCCTCCTCGCTGCGCTGGACCGCCGCTTCGGACCGACGCGCGCGAGTTCACTCTCACTGGAGGTACCAACGCAGGTCGTGCTGCTCGTCGTCGACCTGTTCGTCGTCGCGATCTGCTCACGGGTGGCGGGAAGGCAGAGCTCAGTGTGGACGAGCGGCCTCATCGCCATCGTCGCGCTGGCAGTTGGCCTCGCGCTGTCGTGGCTCCTGCTCCCCGAGCCGGTGGCACCCGAAGCAACCGCGCCAGTCTGAAGTGCCAGTCTGAAGTGAAGGTCGCCCATCTCACCACTGTCGACCTCAGCTTGCGGTTCCTCCTCTTTCCCCAGCTACGCGCGGTGATCGACGAGGGGGGTGAAGTGCTCGGCATCAGCGCGTCAGGGCCGTGGGTCGCCGGACTCGAGGCCGACGGGATCCGCCATGTGGCCCTGCGATCATCGACACGCGAGTTCGATGTTCTGGCCGACCTGCGTTCGGCGGTGGAGCTGTACTGCATCCTCCGTCGGGAACGCCCCGACGTGCTGCACACGCACAACCCCAAGCCCGGCCTCTACGGCCGGGTCGTGGGACGTCTCGCACGCGTGCCGATCATCGTCAACACGGTGCACGGCTTGTACGCGACAGAAGACGACCCGCTCCCCAAGCGCGCGGCCGTGTACGGCCTGGAGGCATTCGCGTCGCGGTTCTCCGACGCCGAGCTCGTACAGAATCCCGAGGACCTGGCCGTGATCAGCCGGCTCCGGCTGGCACCACGCGGCCGTGTGCGACTGCTCGGTAATGGCATCGATCTCGCTCGGTTCGACCGCGGTCGGTTCTCCGAGACTCATCGGGCCGCCGTGCGAAACGTCCTCGGCATCGGACCCGACCAGATCGTCGTGGGGTGCGTGGGTCGCCTCGTCGCGGAAAAGGGTTACCGCGAGCTGTTCGCGGCCGCGCGCCGACTCGGCGCCGGGTACGCGTTCGTGGTCATCGGTGCCGAAGACCCGGAGAAGGCCGACACGCTCGGTCGCGACGCTCTCCGCGCGGCACGGCAGGTGGGCGTGCAGTTCCTCGGTCATCGCGACGACGTCGACGCGCTGTACCCGGCGATGGACGTGTTTGCACTGCCCTCGTACCGCGAGGGCTACCCACGCGCGGCGATGGAAGCCGCGGCCATGGAGCTGCCCGTCGTGGCGACGAACATCCGCGGTTGCCGCGAGGTGGTGGATGACGGCATCAACGGACTGCTGGTCCCGCCACGTGACGCAGGCGGGCTCGAACGAGCGTTGCGCCGGATCGGCGAAGACGCTCGGCTCAGGCAGTCGATGGGAAAGGCCGGGGGTCGCCTCGCGCGCGAACGGTTCGACGAACGCCGCTGTGTCGACGTCGTGATGGAAACCTACCGTGCGATCGCCACCCGCAAACACATCGCGTTGAAATAGCACCGCCCGTCAAGGGCGCCACACCAGCTTGCCGTCGGTCCATCGAACCGACCGATCGGGCACCGCGGGATCGAACGCGCAGTCGATGAGCTGGAGCACGCGACCCTCGATCCGCCTTGCGGCGCGCTCGTGGTATCGCGCGCGCCGATTGAACGGATCGAGCACTTCATCAGACTCGACGATGCTGTTGAGGGTGTACCGGTGGACGCCGTGGAGTCGGTCGATCCAGTCAGCGAATTTCTCTCCCGGGTCGCGCCCGCCGGCGGCGGTGTTGATGCGCACGAGCTCACCGAGCACGAACGCTCGTGACAACACCTCGGGGTCGAGCAGCGCCGCCCCCCACACGTGGTCACGGGTCATTCCCAGCACCAGATCGGCCCGCTCGAGCATCGCCTGAGTGACGTGACGGCTTCGGTGACCCGACAGATCGATCCCGCGGCGTGCCATCACCATCTGGGTCGCCTCGGGAGGTGACTGGCCATCCGCCGAGAAACCCGCAGAGCTCACGAGCACTCGGCTCGCCGAGCGCTGGACGCGCCTGCGCATCAGCGCCTCGGCCATCGGCGAGCGACACAAATTCCCCGTGCAGAGGAACAAGATGTTGGGTCCGGGCTCGATGGGGTCGAAGTGTAGGGATGCGGGCGCGCTCCGCGGAGAAAGACGACACGGACAGTGGCACCCTTCCTGGGGTCCTACCGCTCTCAGTGGCACGCAGTCTGTCGCATTCGCTCCACCCGTTACCGGGACCGCCACCCAACTGGCATACTGCTCACGATCCGTGAGGACAGCGGGGCAGGTCACGCAGGGCGTTCGGGGCGATTTCGAGAAGACGGGAACGGACCGGGCACGACCTCGGCCCGGGACCGTGGAGCGGGGAGAATCGTGGAGTCCATCGAATATCTGAGGGCGCTCCGGCGCTGGTGGTACATCATCATCGGCCTTGCCGTTGTGGGGTTCATCGTCGCCGCGACGTTGTCGACATCCTCGACCGCGATCACCTACACCGCCACGCACGCCCTCCAGGCACCGAGCGACTCGACTTCGGTGGCCCTCAACCGAGCTGCCTTCCTCACCAGAACCGGCGATGTCCCGCGCATGGTCGCGGCCGAGCTCGGCGGCGATCCCGAAGCTCTCGCGAGCTCCATCAACGCGTTCTCCGACAGCGACCTTCAAGCCGTGCAGATCGAGGCGAGCTCGACCACATCGGAGCGCGCGGTGCAGCTGGCCGACACCTTCGCCGAACAGCTCCTGGCGTTCCTCGACAAGCAGGCAGCGGAGGACCACGCGGGCAAGCTCGCAGCCGCCCAGCAGGATCTCGCGACCGCCCAGCAGGCAATCGCGGTCGGGGGCTCCACCGCGACGCTCCAGAGGAACCTCGAGACCGCGGCTCAGAACGTCGCCAGTCTCCAGGCTGACGGTCCTCCGACGTCGGGATTCACGACCCTCGGCACCACCACCATCGTCTCGTCAGGTGGCGGCACCAGCAGCTCGAACCGCTCCGCGATCGGCGGCCTCATGGGCCTCCTGTTGGGCATCATCGTCGCGCTGATGCTCGCCCGTTTCGACACGCGCATCCGCACCCGCGAGAACGCCGAGGAAGCGTTCGAGTTCCCAGTCGTCGCCGAGATCCCGCTGCTCGGCCGCAAGCTGCGCGGCGCGCACGCGATCGTCACTTCGAAGGACCCGGAATCGCTCTCGGCCGAGAGCTATCGAGGGCTGCGCACGGCACTGGTGGTCGCGGCAAACGCGAAACGCCGGTCCGCGAAAGCCTCGACCAACGGCGACGCTTCGCTCGCGATCGCCGACACGACGCCGCCCACCACGCCACGCGTCGTGATGGTCGTGTCGCCGGGTACCGGTGAGGGGAAGACGACCACCGTCGCGAACCTGGCCGTGGCGTTTGCCGAATCCGGTCGTCGCGTCCTCGCGCTCGGCATGGATTTGCGCCGGCCCGAGCTCCACGGCTATTTCGATGTCGACGAGAGCCCCGGCCTCACCGACGCGCTGCAACAGCCCATCACGGCGCAGTCGATCGAATCGATCGTGCAGGACACGCAGTACCCCGGTGTGCGCATCGCACCCAGCGGGGCACCGGTGGAGCACCCCGGCGAGCTCATTGCGCACGGACCGGAGCTCATCGCGCTCGCGACGACTCTGGCGGACGTCGTGATCGTCGACACTGCACCATTGCTCGCGACCGACGACGCGAGCGCGCTGATGCCGGTCGTCGACGAAGTCGTCGTGGTGTGCCGCGCCGGCCGTACGCCCAACGAGGCCGCCAGCTTGGCGAGCGAGCTCCTGAATCGGCTCGACGCACCCGTCGTCGGTGTGGCGATCATCGGTGCATCCAGACCGCCGAGTGCCCGCTCCTACTACCGCAGCGACTACCGGGCGCGCCACCGCGCCCGGCCCGCGAAGACCGACGCCAAGGCGGGCGTTCCGGCCACCACCGCTCCTGATCCAGCGGCTGTCGACACATCCGCTCCCGTGGAGATCGCGCCGGCGTTCAACTCAGTGGTGAAGGCTGACACTGCCAAGATCAAGTACAAGCCCGGTGGCGACACTGCAGCGAACCAGCACTCAGCGGACCCATCGAAGATGCCGTCCGGCGGCGCCTGAGCGGGCCGCGTTCCGCCATGCAGTTCTCCAGGAGCTCTCACACGCGGGTGGGACCGTCGAGCATGGTCGTCGCCAGCGTGAGCTTGGCCGCGGTCTATCTCATCGTGCTCGCGTGGGCGATGGGACGCCTCTCGTTCAACGTCTGGGGCGCGTTCGTCGTCGCGCCCGTCCTCATCGTCTTGACGGTCCCGATCGCGCTGAACGTCGCTCGCATCGAAGGGGACAACTCGATCGGGCGCATCATCATGGCAGCCGGTGCACTGAAGCTGGTCGGCGCGATCGTGCGGTACTTCGTCACGTTCACCCTCTACGGATCCGGTGACGCCAACGGGTACCACAACATGGGAGCGACGCTCGCCCCCATGTTCCGCCGCGGCGACTTCATCGTCGACGTCGGCGGCCGCGTCATGGGCACCCACTTCATCGACATCGTCACCGGAGTCGTGTACGCGTTCACCGGGGCCACGAAGCTCGGGGGCTTCTTCGTGTTCTCGTGGCTCGGGTTCCTCGGATTGGTGCTGTTCTATCGGGGGTTCCGCATTGCGTTCCCCGACGGCGACGGGCGACGATACGCCTACCTCGTGCTCTTCATGCCGTCGTTGCTGTTCTGGCCATCGAGCATCGGCAAAGAGTCGTGGATGATGCTCACGCTCGGCCTGACGAGCTACGGCGTCGCGCGTATGCTCGCCGCGAAGCGGTTCGGCCTCCTCGCGTTCGCGCTCGGGCTCTCGGGGATCGTGATGGTTCGCCCACACGTGGGGCTCATCGCGATCGTCGCGTTGTTCGGCGCATACCTCCTTCGCAAGTCGCCAAAGCCGTCGTTGCTCAGCCTCCCTGCCAAGCTCCTCGTGCTCGGCGTCCTCGCGGTGGGAACCATCATCGTGCTGTCGCAGTTGAGCACGTTCTTCGGCGTGAAGTCGATCGACAGTCAGAGCACCCAGCACATCCTCGACTACACCACGCAGCAGTCGACCCAGGGAGGGAGCGCGGTAGAAATCGTGCACCCGTCGTCACCGATCAACGTCGCGTACGCCGCGATCTCTGTCGTCTTCCGGCCCTGGCCTTATGAAGCCGGCAACCTTCAGGGCCTCGTCGCGTCGCTGGAAGGTCTGTTCCTGCTCGGGCTCACGCTCACGTCATTCAAACGACTCGCGTCCGTGCCACGGGCGATGTTGCAGCGCCCGTACGTCGCGTACGCACTCGTGTACGCCTTGATCTTCACGTATGCGTTCTCGGCGATCGGCAACTTCGGCATCCTCTCGCGGCAGCGGGTGCAGCTCTACCCGCTCCTCTTCGTGCTCCTCTGCGTGCCCGCCGGGTTCGGGCGCGCGAACGGCACGACGCGAGTGTCCAGGCAGAGGGCTCGGCAACGAAGAGCGAAGCGCTCGGTGGAACCGGTGGTACCGGCATCCGTATGAAACAGCGCGGTCGCGGACGGCGGGCCCGTCCTTGGCCGAGAGCGTCGCGGGCACTGCGACGGCACGCTGCCATCGTCGCCATGCTGCTCGCGATTCAGGCCGGCGTCGGCTCACCGGCAGCGGGAGCGGCGCGCGCGAAACGATCGACGAGCTGCGCTGCCCCGCAGGCCACCGTCGTCCCGAGTGGCCCGACCGAAACCGCCGAGGTCGCTCAGCAACCAAGTGACGCGCAACCGGGCGTTCAACTCGTGAGGTACCCGCGCCCCAACACGCCGGGCGAGCCCTGGTCGCAGTGGGGGCAGGGCCTCGTGCTCCCCGATGGCCGCTTCGTGTCGGCGATCGGTGACGAGCGGGGGCCCGACGGGAACTCGTTCCTCTTCGTGTACGACCCCGCGGCGAAGAAGATCACTCGCACCGATGACGTGTTGTCACATGTGGACCACAAGGACGGCGAATGGGGATACGGCAAGGTGCACGGGCAGATCGTTGCCGGCCCGTGCGGAGATGCGTACTTCATGACGTATTGGGGAAGCCGCGAGCGAATGAAGTACACCGACACGTACCGCGGCGACGTGATGTTCCGGTTCGATCCTCGGACTTCCACGGTCAAAGCGCTCGGCGTGCCGATTCCCGAGCACGGCACGCCATCGCTCGCGTCCCTCGGCAAGAACGGGCTCGTCTACGGCGAAGCCGCCGACCCCACCCCCCGCGATCAGCGCGACCACGACACCGGCACGTTCTTCGTGTACGACGTCAAGACCGATCGGATCGTGTTCCGTGACGACAACCCCGAGCAGTCCACGTTCCGGAACATCCTGCTCGACAAGAAGGGGCGCGCGTTCGTCGCCGGTGAAGACGGGCGTCTGCTGTTCTACGAACCCGGCGCGGACAAGCTGCACGACGCGGGCGTGAAGCTGCCGGGTGGTGGCCCACTCCGTGCGAGCACCCGTCCCGCACCGGACGGGACCGTGTACGGGGTCACGCTCTCGCCCGATGACGACACGCCGGAGATGTTCTTCGCTCTCGAACCCGACGGCTCGATCCGATCGCTCGGCGAAGCTCGCGGCTACACCGCGTCGATGGCGCTGTCGGCTGACGGCTCACGGTTCTACTACGTGCCCGGCGCGCACGGCGATTCGGGCGCGCAGGGCACCCCGGTGATCGCGGTCGACACCAAGTCGGGCAACCAACGTGTGGTGACGAAGCTCTTCCCGCTGGCGAAGGAGAAGCTGGGGCTCTCGTTGGCAGGCAGCTACAGCGTGGTCCTCGACGCGTCCCACAACCGGCTCTTCGTGGGTCTCAACGCCGGGAAGACAGACGACAACCCGTGGGGCGAGGTCGTGCTCGCGATCGTCGACCTGGGCGCGTGAGCGGTCGCCGCCTCGTCGCGTTCGTCGGCGTCGTACTGGCTCTCTACGCGCCGGGTCTGCCTGCGTTCGCAGCGGCACCGACGATATCGAGCGCGCAGAGGAAAGCCGCCTGCTCCGCCGGATCGAGGAAGCCCCCGGTCGTCTATCAGGCTTCGGCAACGGGACGCGGCGGATCGATCCGTTTGACCGACGCCACGACCTCGTGGAACCTCGACGCGCCCCTCCGGGGGATGCTCGTGCACACCGTCGCCGCGGGCGACGTCAACGGCGACGGCTGGACCGACTTGTTCGTCGGCTCGTTCTCCGATCGCAAGATCGACGACTACAAGGTGCGCGGCGCGCAAGGTCCCAGGCCCGATCAACTTCTTCTCGGTGGTCCACGGGGATTCACCGCTGACGCCAACTTTCCGGGTGTGCTCGGGCGCACGAGCGGAGCCGCCTTCGCCGACCTCGACGGCGATGGTGCACCGGACCTTGTGATCGCCCGCAACGTGAAGGACGTCGACCGTGGACGCGCGCCGTCCGAGATCCTGCGCAACCAAGGCGGCACCTTCACACGCGCGACGACGTTGCCGAACCCGCGGGGCGCGCGCTCGATCGGTCTCCTCGACTATGACCGCGACGGCAGGCTCGACCTGTTCGTCACCGAAGACCGCTGGACCGGTGGATCGAGCCGGCTGCTCCACAACGACGGTGACTTCCACTTCACCGACACCACCAAGCAGGCCGGGCTTCCCCTCGACGTCGTCGGCATGGGAGTCGCGACCGCAGACCTCAACCACGACGACGCACCCGACCTGTTCGTCGGCGGCTCGAACCGGATCTTCCTCGGAGACCGCTCGGACTCGTTCCACGAAGGGGACTCCAAGCGGTTCGCATGGAAGGCCTTCGGCGACGAAGACGACCCCGCCGGCGTGGCCGCCGGCGATGTGAACCGCGACGGGCGCGTCGACCTCGTCGTAGGACAGCACTACGGCAGCACGATCGATTTTCACAAGCGCGTGCCGGTGCGCCTCTACCTCAACACCGGGAACGACAGCGCCGGCGATCCCATGTACCGTGACATCACCGATGAAGCCGGGCTCGTGGGTCTCGCGACCAAGGCGCCGCACGTGGAGATCGCCGATCTCGATGCCGACGGCTGGCCGGACATCGTGACCTCCGCTTCGGTCGACGACGAGACTCCTGTCGTGTTCCGCAACCTGGGTTCCGCCGGCTCCCAGCCACGCTTCGCACCGAACGACACCTCGGGCCCGGTGCAGTACTGGCCTTCCGGTGCCGTCTTCGACGCCGACCACGACGGTCGTCTCGACGTTGTGCTCGCGGAGTTCGACGACAAGAAGCCGAGCTTGATCCTGCGCAACGCCAGCGATGCAGGCCACTGGTTGGGCATCAGCGCCGCACCCACGACACTCGTCGAGGTGTTCCGCGCCAACGGATTGGGAGACGGTTCACAGCTGCTCGGCGACATCACCATCAGCAGCTCCACCGGGTTCGGCGCGGGCGAGGCGCCCATCGCGTGGTTCGGGCTCGGGAGCGCGAATTCCGTCGATGTCCGCATCTCGCAATCGGGCCGCATCATCGCGAGCATCCGGGGCCAGGGCGCCGATCGTCTGATCTCGCTCGCGTGCCGCCGATCCTGAGCCCAGCCGCACACGCGATCACACGAACACACGAACACGGAAAGTGGTCCGCCGCTCGTCCATCGTCCACCTGGAGCGGTCTTCTGCTGAAAATTGGCCACGGATCGATACAAGAGTGTACGCTCTGTGGTGGGCTGAAGGGAAGCGCGAGAAAATCATCACTGAGCGTGGTGTTTTCCGCGGGGCCTTCCCTTCGAATTGGAGGCACGGGCGTGAATGGGGCTGCACGCGTCGCGAGTCGACTTCGCGTCGATCCGTCGCTGCTCGCATTCGATGTGGTGCTCACGAGCACCGCCTATGTCGGGGTGCTCCTCCTCCGCTTCGACGGTCACGTCCCCGAGGTCTGGTTCGAAGGCTTCGTTCGTTTCGCGATCGCCGCGGTCGTGATCCAGATCGCGTCGAACTGGTCGTGGGGCCTGTACCGGCAGATGTGGCGCCACGCGAGCATCCGGGAAGCTCAACGGGTGATCGAAGCCGGCGTCACCGCCGGGCTCGGCGTGATGCTGCTCTTCGTGTTCTCGAGCTACGTCCCGCTTTCTGTCGCGGTGCTCGGGTGGTTCGTCGCCACGATCCTGATCGGCGGATTGCGCTTCCAGTCGCGCCTGTTCTCGTTCCACAGGCGCGCACCCGTCCCGAGTGGTCTCCGGGTCGTCGTGGTCGGTGCGGGCGAGGCCGGCGCGGCCATTGTGCGCGAGATGCAACGCACCTGGACCTCGGGCATGGTCCCGGTCGCATTCCTCGATGACGATCTTCACAAGCAGGGGCTCTCGTTGCACGGGGTCCCGGTCGTGGGATCGACATTCGAGGTCACCGACACGTTGGAGCGGTTCGACGCACACCGTGTGATCCTGGCGATCACCGGCGCGACGCCATCGTTCGTCGCTCGCGTCGCGGCGGCCGCCGAGGCGGCCGAAGTTCCGCTCCAGGTTCTCCCCGGACTCGGCGAGTTGATGCGTCATCGCGGTCTCGCTTCGCGACATCCGTGATGTCCGCATCGAAGACCTCATCGGACGCGACACCGTGAAGATCGATCTCGACGCGGTGCACGGTCTCCTCTCCGGTCGCCGCGTCCTCATCACCGGTGGGGGGGGTTCGATCGGTTCGGAGATCGCTCGGCAGGTTGCCGCCTGCTCGCCGGCAGAGCTCATTTTGCTCGACCACGACGAAACACATCTTCACGACACCGCCGCGACCATCGGCACCCCGACCATCAGCGTTCTCGCCGACGTTCGCGACGAAGCGCGGATCCGACACATTTTCGCCAGCTACGGGCCGGAGATCGTCTTCCATGCCGCGGCGCACAAGCACGTACCGATCCTCGAAACCCAAGGCTGCGAAGCGATCACCACGAATGTTCTCGGCACCGCGGCGATCGTGGCCGCGGCCGAAGACTACGGCTCCGAGCGCTTCGTCTTCATCTCGACCGACAAGGCCGTGCGTCCAGCAAGCGTGATGGGAGCGTCGAAGTGGTTCGGTGAGCAAATCGTTCTCTCGGAGCACGGGAACAACCGTCGATTCTGCGCCGTGCGCTTCGGCAATGTTCTCGGGAGTCGCGGGAGCGTCATCCCGACCTTCATGCGCCAGATAGAAGCGGGCGGCCCGGTCACCGTGACCGATCCCCGCATGACTCGCTACTTCATGACGATCGAAGAGGCCGTACAGCTCGTGTTGCAGGCGGCGGTCTTCTCGAACGGCGGCGAGGTGTTCATGCTGGAGATGGGCCAAGCGGTCAACATCATGGACCTTGCCAAGCGGATGATCCGCCTCTCCGGTCTTCGAGCGGGCACCGACATCGAGATCGAAGTGGTCGGTATCCGCTCGGGCGAGAAGCTCTCCGAGCAACTCGCGGCACCCGACGAGACGCCGCACCCGACCGACCATCATTCGATCGTTCGCCTCGACCCCCTGCGGATGCCGCTCGCAGTGCTCGAGCACCGCGTTCGAGAGTTCGCGCAGATCGCCGACCGGTTGGACGACGGCGACGCCCGACGTTGCCTGATCGACGCGGCCCTGGGAGCAGACGATCCCGAGCCCCCCAACATTGTGATCGACCTCGTCGCGGAGCGCGAACGGGACCACATGCGGTTCATGCGCTGACGCGATGTCTGTGCCTCCTACCGCCATGAATCCTCTGGGCCTCGGCACAAGCGGTGGAACGTGACATCGCGACGCATCCTCTGGTTGACGAAGGGTCTCGGCCGCGGGGGCGCCGAGCAGTTGCTCGTCGGCATGGTCCCGTACCTCGATCGCGACGCGTTCGAAGTGGAGGTCGCGTACCTGTTGCCCTGGAAGGACGCCCTCGTTCCGGCATTCGAGAAGAGCGGTGTCCCTGTGCACTGCCTCGAGAACGGAGCTCCGTTCGATGGCCGATGGATGCTGCGCCTCCGAGAACTGGTTCGCTCGCGTGAGATCGGTCTCGTGCACACCCACATGCCGTACGTCGCGATCGGCGCGCGCGCGTCCGTCTCTCGATCGATCCCGCTGGTGCACACCGAGCACAACCTGTGGGATCGCTACCGACCGCTGACGAGGCGTGCGAATACCGTCACCTACTCGCGCAATGCCGCGGTCATCGCGGTTTCAGAAGCCGTCGCTTCGTCGATCCGGCCCCCGCAGTGGCTACCCGGTTCCTCTCCACCGGTCGAGGTCATCCGGTACGGAGCCGACCTCTCGGCCATCCGTCGTGGCCCCGACGCCCGCGCAGCTGCGCGCGATGCGCTGGATCTCGACGGGCAGGACCTCGTGATCGGAACGGTCGCGAACTTCACCGGGAAGAAGGATCACAGGACGTTGTTGTTGGCGACCGCGCAGCTCGTCCCCGGGTTCCCCAAGCTGCGTGTGGTACTTGTCGGAACCGGTCCGTTGGAAGCGGAGCTCCGGGCGCTTGTGCGAGAGCTCGACCTCGAAGACCACGTGCTCTTCACGGGCATGCGCGACGACGTGTACGAGCTGCTTCCCGCATTCGACGTGTTCGCACTCAGCTCGCGCTACGAAGGTCTCCCGATCTCACTGCTCGAGGCGATGGCGACGGGCATTCCCTGCGTGACGACACGAGTCGGGGGGATCCCGGAAGTGATCAGCGAGGGGTGCGAGGGCCGAATGGTCGACCCGGCATCTCCCAGGGCTCTCGCGGAAGCGCTGAGCCAAATGCTCGGCGACACAACTCGACGGCTGGCAAGCGGCCGCGCCGCCGCGAGACGGGCGCAGGACTTCGACCTTGCGACCGCGACAACACGGACCCAGGAGATCTACGAGCGCTACCTCGCACCACGAGACGTGGCGGTGCTGAGGAGTCACCCGCGCGGCGGTCGCGGGTCATGAGGGCGTGACATCCGATCACGACCAACACCAAGGGCAGCAGAAACACGAGGCCCCGGACCGGCACCCGGTGCTCGATCAAGGTCACCGCCACGACCGGCGCGCCGATCGCGCAGCAAACCTCCAAGGCGACGAACCACACCCCAACCTGTCGATTCGTCGCACGCACTGGCGATCGTGTGACCATCCGAACCTTTCGCGCCACCGTCACGGTCGGGGTCGTTTCTGCCCCATCTGAGAATCGGAAACTGCCGCGCTCGGTCTCGGTCGGTGTTCTAGCCGATTCCTTGCGCGACTTGGTGCATCCCCCAGCGAGCCTGCGGACAGGCAGATCCACACAGTCGCGGAGATCGGGATCATGCTGCACGACGGAGCGCGGAACGCCAGTTCAGCTTTGGGGTCCCATCCGTCGTTGCTCGACGGGTTCGGTACGATCTCGCCGCTCCGTCGCGCCAGGGCGACCGAGCGAGGGTCGTCGAAGCGGGGGTGACGTGGCCGAGTACGACGAGATCATCGTGGGGGGCGGTTCCGCAGGCGCCGCGCTCGCGACGCGGCTGAGCGAAGACGAGTCCCGGCGGGTGCTGCTGATCGAGGCGGGTCCCGATCATCCCGGGATCGCGGATGCGGACCGGCTCGCCGACCAGATGAGGTTCGCGTGGACGCTCACGGAGTGGGGCATCGACGCCACCTTCGTACCGGGGACCAGCCTCAACTACCCGGTCGGCAGGAAGACGGGTGGCGGCTCGGCGGTCAACGGCGGGTTCGCGGTGCGCGGGCTTCGCGACGACTACGAGCGTTGGGCCGCAGTGGCGGGGGATGAGTGGTCGTGGCCGCACATGCTCCGGATGCTCTGCCGCCTGGAGACCGACCAGGACTTCGCCGGCGACGCCCACGGAACGACCGGGCCGATTCCCGTGGTGCGCTGGAGCCGTGACGAGCTCGTGCCGGCCCAACAGGCGTTCCTCGCGGCGGTCACCGACCATGGGATCCCCTGGGTCGACGACCTCAACGCGCCGGACACCTCGGGGATCGGAGCGATGCCGATGAACCGGCGCGACGGGGTTCGCGTGTCCACCGCGCTGGGCTACCTGCCACTCGCCCGGCAGCGGCAGAACCTCACGATCTGGCCCGGCACCGAGGTGACGCGCGTCGTGCTCGAACACGGCCGGGCCGTCGGTGTCGAGTTCCCACGTGATGGAGGGCTGCAGCAGGTGCGCGGGTCGCGCGTCATCGTCAGCGCCGGCGCGCTGCTCTCGCCGACACTGCTCCTGCGGTCCGGGATCGGCCCGGCGCAGCACCTCGCCACGGCGGGCGTCGACTGCATCGTCGAGCTGCCGGGCGTCGGCGAGAACCTGATGGATCATCAGGGCACCGCCGTGTTCCTCATCCCCCGGGACGAGCTCGCTCCCCCCGACGACCGCGTGTGCCAGCTCGCGGCGCGGTACTCCTCCCAGCTCGGGACCGCGGACGACGACATGTGGCTCAGCATGTGGACCCCCTGGGACCTCACCGCGTTTCCCGACATGCAGCGCACCTTCGGTGTCCCGGCGATCAGCACGCTCGTCGTCGGTGTGCACGACCCGCGGTCCCGAGGCCACGTTCGCCTGCGCAGCAGTGATCCCAGCGTCAGACCCGAGGTCGACTTCCGCATGCTCACCGACCCGGCCGACCTCGCACGGCTCGTCGAGGGCCTGCAACTCGCACTCGACCTCGCGTCGAATCCCGCCTTCGCCGGGTTGTACCAAGGCATCGGTCTCCTCGACCCGGCGAGCTCGAACGACCGGCAAGCGCTCGAGACCTACATCACGACGACAGTGGGCGGCTGGTACCACGCCTCCGGAACCTGCCGCATGGGCACCGACCCCGACGACGGCGCCGTCGTCGACGGACGCCTGCAGGTCCACGGCGTCGACGCGCTCCACGTCGTCGACGCATCCGTCATGCCGACCGTCCCCAGGGCTCCCACCAACCTGAGCTCCATCGCGATCGGCGAACGCGCCGCAGAGCTGCTCCGCGAGCGTTGACGTGCGAGCAACGGCGGGGTCGACCGATACTGGGCTACGCCCCCCGGGATGGCTCGGGGGGTACGTCGCCGAGCGGCGTTCGGTTCATCCGACGCGTCGACCTCCGCGGAACACGGACGGGAACGCGAGTCGGCCCCGGAGAGCGGGGCGTGCGTCCGGGGCCGACTCGGTACGACGCTGACAGCTGGGAGGCAGTGGGGGCGTCGTGTCGTGTCCAAATGATCGTCCCCGACTGGCCGCGGCTCAATTCAACGTTCGAACAACGGATTGCCAACGGACGTCTCGCGAACCGGCCGGTCGCCGTGCCAGACCGGACGCGGCGGCTCGAGAACTTGTGCCACGGAACCCGCTCGCGTCCGTCCGGGTTACGCTCCGCGCCGTCGACAAGGTCACGGAGCACTGACATGGCAGATCGTCCCGGCGCAATGGCTCGTGCTGCAGTACTCGCACACGTCGAGCACTGGAACGCGTGCGACAAGGAACGGTGGCTCAGCATCTTCTCCGACGACGTGGTCTACGAAGATCCTCCGGGCACGGTCGCCGGTCGAGGGCGCGAGGTCATGTCCGACTACGCGTGGGACCGTTCGTTCACCGACGAGAAGCGCTGGATCCTCGAGCCGGTCGTGCTCATCGCGTGCGGGAACGAGGCGCAGGTGCACATGCGTAACCATGGCGCGGTTGCCGGGCCGCCCGGCATGGGTCGACAGCATCGAGCTGTGGGCGGTCGACGACAACGGCCTGGTCACTTCGGTCCGCGCGTTCTGGGAGCCGCCGGAGGACGACCACGTGCGCAGCCGCCTCGGGCTCAGCGGCGACAACGTCCCGAGCTCTAGCGGCTGAGACGCGCGTACTCCTCGAACCACGTGAGCGACTCGGGGTCGGCGAGCGAGCTGCGGCTCGCGACCGCGTCGGCATCGGCGCCGCCGAGGATCCGCTTCACCGGCACCTCGAGCTTCTTGCCCGACAGCGTGCGCGGCATCACGGGAACCGGCTCGATCATGTCGGGCACGTGCCGCGGCGAGAGCTCGGTTCGGAGCGCGCGCTTGATCCGCGCGACCAGATCGTCGTCGAAGGCCGCGTCGGGCGTGACCGCGACGAACAGCACGAGCCGGCCCATCACGTTGTCGGGATCGTCGTCGAGGTGGACGACGAGGCTGTCGGCGACCTCGGGGAGCTCTTCGACCACCGCGTAGAAGTCCGACGTGCCGAGACGCACACCGCCGCGGTTCAGCGTCGCGTCGGAGCGGCCCGAGAGCACGCACGCGCCGTCGTCGGTGAAGGTGATCCAGTCGCCGTGGCGCCACACGCCCGGGTAGTCGGAGTAGTAGGCGGCGCGGAGCTTCGAGCCGTCGGCATCGCCCCAGAACCCGACCGGCATCGACGGCATCGGCTCCGTGATCACGAGCTCGCCCTGCACGCCCGGCGGGCAGGGTTGCCCATCGGGGTCGAACGCGGCTGCCGCGATACCGAGCAACGCGCAGGGGATCTCGCCGGCGCGCACGGGCAGGAGCGGCACTGCGCCGACGAACGCCGCGCACACGTCGGTGCCTCCGCTCACCGAGCACGGCTGCACCTCGGGTCCGAGCACGTCGCGCACCCAGCGGAACCCGTCGGGCGGCAACGGCGAACCGGTCGACCCGATCGACCGCAGCCGATGCGGCGGCGGCAGCAGACCGGCTTTGCGCGACGCCATGATGAACGGTGCGCTCACGCCGAACACGTCGAGGTCGGTGTCGGCCGCGAGCCGCCACAGCGTCGTGAGATCGGGATACCCGGGATCGCCGTCGAACAGCGTGAGCGTGGCGCCCACCAGAAGGCCGCTCACGAGGTAGTTCCACATCATCCAGCCCGTCGTGGTGAACCAGCTGAAGCGGTCGCCGACGGCGATGTCGTGATGCAACGCGAGCGTCTTGAGATGCTCCACCACGATCCCGCCGTGACCGTGCACGATCGCCTTCGGCAGTCCGGTCGTGCCCGAGCTGTAGAGCACGTACAACGGATGGTCGAACGCGACCGGCTCGAATTCGATCGGCTCGGGCTCGGCGAGCAGCGTCGACCAGTCGTCGGCGCCCTCGCCGAGGTACGGGACGTGCACGGTGTGCTCGAGCGTCGGGAGCGCAGCTTCGATCGCGCGCACTTCCTCACGCCGGTCGATGACCTTCTCGCCGTACCGGTAGCCGTCGATCGCGAGCAGCACCTTCGGCTCGATCTGCGCGAAGCGGTCGACGACCGAGCGGGTCCCGAACTCCGGCGCGCACGACGACCAGATCGCGCCCAGGCTCGCGGTCGCCGCGAACGCGATCAGCGTCTCCTCGATGTTCGGCGCGTATGCCGCGACGCGATCACCCTTCGCGACACCGAGCCTGCGCAGGCCGGCGCGACAGCGCGCGACCGCGTCGACGAGCTCGGCCCACGTGAGCTCACGCGGATCGCACGCGTCTGGCTGCGAGCGACGATCGCGGATCGTGTCGGGACGTGACTCCCCCGGTGTCAGCGCCTGCTCCGCCCAATTGATGGTGCCGCCCGGGAACCACACCGCGCCCGGCATCGACCGATCCGCCAGCACCGCTGACGGCCGATCTCGCCACCGCACACCGATCCAGTCGGCGAACGAGCCCCAGAACGCCTCGAGATCGTCGACCGACCACTGCCACAGCTCGTGATAGCCCTCGAACGTGAGACCCCGGTTCTCCGCCAGCCATGCCATGTAGTGGCCGATCCGGCTCCGCTCCCGCACGTCGGGCGGCGGCCTCCACACGATCTCGCTTCGGCTCACGGGCGACGACTCCATTCCGGGCGCAGTCGGGATTCGGGTGATAATGCCTGACGTGGAGCAACCTCATCACGGTCGGTGGTTCGAGGAGTTGACCGTCGGCACCATCGTGCCGCACCCGCTCACGCGAACTGTCACCGAGACCGACAACATCATCTTCACGACGATGACGATGAATCCGGCGCAGGTGCACCTCGACTACGAGTACGCCGCCGCGCACCGAGTTCGGCAAGCCACTCGTGAACTCGATGTTCACCGTGGCGCTGCTCATCGGCATCTCGGTGTTGGACCTCACCCACGGCACCACCGTCGCCAACCTCGGCTTCGAGGAGATCGTGTTCCCGGCTCCGGTGTTCTACGGCGACACCATCCACGCCGAGACGGAGATCGTCGGCGCGAGGGAGTCGAAGTCGCGACCCGAACAGGGCATCGTCACCTTCGAGCACCGCGCCTTCAACCAGCGCGACGAGCTGGTCTGCCGGGCGCGTCGCAACGCGCTCATGCACCGCCGTCCGACGTGAACGCGGGCGGCGGCACGGGCACCCGGCCGGCGCGGTTGCGCAGCCTGCTGTTCGCCCCCGGCAACCGGCCCGACGTGTGCGCCAAGTTACCGCGCAGCATGCCCGACGGCGCGGTCCTCGACCTCGAGGACGCCGTCCCGCCGCAGCAGCGGGTCGAGGCACGCCCGCTCGTGCGCGAGTCCGCGGCCGCACTTGCTCGTGAGCACCCCGAGATCACGTGGTACGTGCGCGTGAACTCCGTGCCGAGCGAGTGGTTCGCGGGAGACATCGCGGAGGCGCTCGATCCTGCGCTCGATGGCGTCGTCGTGCCGAAGCTCGACAACGCCGCGCAAGTCGCGACGGTCGTCGCCGCGCTCGAGGCCGCCGGGCTCACGCACCTCCACGTGCTCGCCGGGATCGAGACCGCGCACGGTGTCGAATGCGCGCGCGAGATCCTCGCGGCACCGGGTGTCGCCGCCGGTTACTTCGGCGCCGAGGACTTCATCGCCGACATGGGCGGTCTCCGCACACCGGGCAGCACGGAGGTGCTGTACGCGCGGTCACGGGTGGCGTTGGCCGCGCGCATCGCGGGCGTTCCGGTCGCCGACCAGGTCGTCGCGACACTCGACGACGAGCACGCCTTCGTCGCCGACGCGCGCGCGGGCCGCTCGCTCGGGTACCCCGGGAAGCTGTGCATCCATCCCGCACAGGTCGCGCTCGCGCACCGGGTCTTCTCCCCCACGCCGGAAGAGATCGACCGAGCGCGTCGCCTCGTCACGGCCTACGACGACGCGCTCGCACGCGGCGTCGCCGCCATCGCCTTCGAGGGCCAGATGATCGACGAAGCTCTCGTCCGCCACGCCCGCACCGTCCTCGCCGACGCCGACGCTCGCTGACCCGCCCTCGAGGGCCCGGCCTTTCCATGCGATGCGTCAGCGGTCCGTCCGCCGCCTGCTCTCTAGACTCCCGCCATGACTGATCCCGGTTCCGCCCGCGCGCTCGTCGACGACCTCACCGCTCGGCTGCGCCCGCTCGAGATCGAGCTCGCCGAAGCGTGGTGGGAGTCGAACACGCGGTCGTCGCCGGCGGCCGAGCAGCGACGCATCGCGGCCGAGCTCGCCCGCCAGGCACTGCTCGCCGACGCCGACCTGTTCGCCGAGATCTGCGCCGCTCGTGCCGCCGTCGACATTGGCGATGACGGCGACGCGCTGCTGCGGCGCCGGCTCGACGTGCTGCACGACGCGTTCGTCCCCCACCAGGTGTCGGAGGAGCTCCGGCGCGAGATCGTCGAGCTCGAGACGAGCGTCGAGTCGACGTTCAACACGTTCCGCGGGACGATCGACGGCCGGCGCGTCGACAACAACGCCATCGACGACATCCTGCGCACGAGCGACGACAACGACGAACGCCGCGCTGCTTGGGAAGCCTCGAAGCAGATCGGGAGTCAAGTCGCAGAGCAGCTCCGGGAGCTCGCCCGGCTCCGCAACCGTGCCGCGCGCGAGCTCGGATTCCGCGATCACTTCGCCCTCGCACTCGCGACCGCCGAGCTCGACGAGGATCGCTTGTTCGCAACCCTCGACGACGTCGACCGCGCGACCGCAGAGCAGTTCCGCGCGTGGAAACAGGAGCTCGACACCGCGCTCGCGGCACGCTTCGGCGTCGACGTCGACCAGCTCCGGCCGTGGCACCTCGACGACCCCTTCTTCCAGGAGACGCCATCGGCGGGCGCGATCGCGCTCGACGACCTGTTCGTCGACGCCGACCTCGAGGCCCTGACCATCCGCACCTACGACGGCCTCGGGCTCGACGTGCGAGGAGTCCTCGAACGCAGCGACCTCTACGCGCGCAACGGCAAGAGCCAGCACGCGTTCTGCATCGACATCGACCACGAGGGCGACGTGCGGGTGCTCTGCAACGTCGAGCCGAGCGAGCGCTGGATGGACACGATGCTCCATGAGTTCGGCCACGCGATCTACGACCGCGAGACCGATCCCGAGCTCCCGTGGTTGCTCCGCGGGCCCGCGCACTCGTTGACCACCGAGGGCATCGCGATGCTCATGGGCCGGCTCCCCCGCGATCCCGAGTGGCTGACCGACGTCGCCGGGGTCGACGCCGACGCAGTCGCCGCGCTCGCCGAACGACTGCGGGAGGCACGGCGAGCCGCGCTCCTCGTGTTCGCCCGCTGGGTGCTGGTGATGACGACGTTCGAGCGGCGGCTCTACGCCGACCCCGACGGCGATCTCGACACCCTGTGGTGGGAGCTGGTCGAGCAGTTCCAGCTCGTCCGCCGCCCTGACGGCCGCGCCGCGCCCGACTGGGCCGCCAAGATCCACCTCGCGGCCGCGCCCGTCTACTACCAGAACTACCTGTACGGCGAGATGTTCGCCTCGCAGCTCGCGGCGACGCTCGAGTCGCGTGCGGGCGGGATCGTCGACCGCAAGGAGGCGGGTGCGCTCCTCGTGCGCGACGTGTTCGCACCCGGCGCGTCGTTGCGCTGGGACGCGCTCGTCGCGCACGCGACGGGTGAGCCCCTCACGGCCGCGCATCTCGCGCGCGAGCTCGCGCCGGTGCGCACATGAGCTTCGACCTCGGACTGCGCGGGCGCGCCGCGGTCGTCGCCGGCGGTACGCGCGGCGTCGGGCGCGCCACCGCTGATCTCCTCGCCGGCGAAGGCTGCCGGGTCGCGGTGCTGGCGCGTACCGAGCCCGACCTCCGCGAGACCGAGGACGAGCTCCTCAGCGTGGGCGCGATCGATGCAGTCGGCCTGCAGTGCGATCTGCTCGACACCGGCGAAGTCGAAGCCGCGTTCACGTTCCTCGACGAGCGGTGGGGCGAGTGCCACGCGCTCGTGAACACCGTCGGCCCCGCGCACGTCGGCGGGCTCGCCGACCTCACCGACAACGAATGGCTCGACGAGTTCGATCTTGGTGTCCTCACGATGGTGCGCACGACGCGCGCGGCGCTCCCTCTCCTGCGCAAGGCCACGTTCGCACGCGTCGTGAACGTCGCGGCCTCGTCGATCCGTCATCAGAGCCCCGGGCTCATCGGCTTCACCGCGGCCAAGGCCGCGATGGCGAGCGCCTCCAAGAATCTCTCGCGCGCGCTCGCGCCCGAGGGCATCATCGTGAACACGGTGGCCCCGGGCACGGTGATGTCGCCCACGCTGGCCGGGTACCTGGAGGGCACCGACCTCACCGGTCTGCCCGAAGGGCCCCTGGAAGCCGCGTACGAGGCCATCGCCCGCGACTACGGCGCCGAGAACGACATCGGCCGGGTGGGGCTGCCGGAGGAGGTCGCGGCCATGGTCGTGTTCCTCTGCTCGGAGCTGGCGAGCTTCGTGGTGGGTGCCACCATCCCCGTTGACGGTGGCACCGATTTCTTCTGATTTGGTTTCTTCTGATTTTGGCTTCTTCTGATTGACTCGCCCCGTGGAGTTCAACCTCGCCGACCTCTGGGAGCGCGTCGCCGATGCAATCCCCGACCGCGAGGCCGTCGTCCGCGGTGATCGACGGCTGAGTTACGCCGAGCTCGAAGCGCGCGCCAACCGCCTCGCACATCACCTCGCCGCGAACGGCATCGGCCCGGGTGATCACGTGGCCGTGCACCTCGTGAACAGCATCGAGTACGTGGAGGCGCTGCTCGCGGCGTACAAGCTGCGCGCGGTGCCGATCAACGTGAACTACCGCTACGTCGAAGACGAGCTGCAGTACCTGCTCGACGACTCCGACTCGAAGGCGATCGTGTTCGACCGCGAGTTCGCGCCGCGGCTCGCGGCGGTGCACACGACCCTCCCGCAGCTCACGACGTTCGTGGTGATCGAAGACGGCACCGAAGCAGACGTCCCCGGCACGCTCGCCGCGACGGAGTACGAACGTGCGCTCGCGGCCGCGTCACCGGCTCGCGATTTCGGGCCCCGCTCGGCGGACGACCAGTACATCGTCTACACGGGCGGCACCACGGGGAACCCGAAGGGCGTCATGTGGCGCGCCGAAGACATCTTCTTCGGCGCGCTGGGCGGTGGAAGCGGTCTCGGCGGTGAGCCGATCGCCAAGCCGGAGGACATATCGGCGGACCTCACCGCGGGCCTGCGCTGTCATCCCGCGTGCCCGTTGATGCACGGCACCGGTCAGTGGGTCACGCTCAACACGCTCTATTCGGGCGGCACCGTGGTCCTCCTCCAGGACCGCACCTTCGACGCCATGCACACCTGGGAGCTCATCGACCGGGAGAAGGTCGCGTTCCTGGTGATCGTCGGTGACGCGTTCGCGCGCCCGTTGATCGAGGCGTTCGACCGGTTGGACGCGTCGGTCGACGTCTCGCCGCTCATCGTCGTGCTCTCAGGTGGCGCGATCCTGTCGCCGACGATCCGCGAGCGGTGGACCGAGCGCCTGCCCGCAACCCTCCTGATCGACGGCTTCGGCGCGTCCGAGACCGGCTCGCAGGGCCAGGCGCTCTCGGCGGTCGACAGCGGGCAGGGCCGCGCACCGCGCTTTCGCGTGAACGACGAGACCGTCGTGCTCGACGACGACCTCGTGCCCACGCCGGTCGGCGTCGTGGGGAAGCTCGCGCGTCGCGGTCACGTACCGCTCGGCTACTACAAGGACCCCGAGAAGACCGCGGCCACCTTCCCCGTGATCGACGGCGTGCGGTGGTCCGTGCCCGGCGACCACGCCCGCCTCGAGGATGACGGGAGCATCACGCTGCTCGGGCGCGGCTCGGTGTCGATCAACACCGGCGGCGAGAAGGTGTACCCCGAGGAGGTCGAGGGCGTGCTGAAGTCGCACGACGCGGTCTTCGACGCCGTGGTCGTCGGCGTGCCCGACGATCGATGGGGTGAACGCGTCGTCGCAGTGGCGCAGCTCCGCCCCGGGGCCACCGTCACGCTCGACGAGCTCGCCGAACATGCCGGCGCGCACGTCGCCCGCTACAAGGTGCCGCGCGATCTCGTCGTGGTCGACGCGATCGTGCGCTCGCCGTCGGGCAAGCCCGACTATCGCTGGGCGAAATCGACCGCGATGGCCAGACTCGAGATCGTGGGCTAGAGCTTCTGGACGACGCTCACGCCGTCGCCGATCGGCAGCAGCACGACGATCACACGCGGATCGTTCACGATGGTGTCGTTGAGGGAGCGGATCGCGATGACGTTGACATCGGCGCTCTTGTGATCGATCACGCGGCCGGCTTGTAGCACGTTGTCGATCAACATCAGGCCGCCGCGCCGGAGCCGCGGGAGGATCTCGTCGTAGTACGCGGGATACGCCGGCTTGTCGGCGTCGATGAACGCGAAGTCGAACTGCTCCTCGCGCGGCAACGCGCGCAGCGTCTCGACCGCGGGCCCGATCTTGAGCTCGATGCGGTCGGCCACCTCGGCGCGCTTCCACGCGTCGCGGGCGATGGCCGTCCACTCTTCACTGACGTCGCAACAGAGGAGCCTGCCGCCGACGCCGAGGCCGCGCGCGATGGCGAGCGCGGAGTAGCCGGTGAACGTGCCGACCTCGACGGCCCGCTTCGCGCCCATCGCCCGCACGATGATCTCCATGAGGACGGCCTGGTCGTCGCCGATCTGCATGCCTGCGCGGTCGCCGGTCTGCTCGCGCGTGATCTCCTGCAACTCGACTTGATGGCGGTCGGGCCCGGTCGAGTGCGCTGACGAGTACTGGTCGATCGCGGGATCGGTGAATCGGCTGCGTCTGCGTGCTTCCATGAGGGGCACTCTACGACGGCCTGCGAGACTGCCACCTGTGAACCGCCTGGCCTCCGAGACGAGCCCGTACCTCCGCCAACACGCCGACAATCCCGTCGACTGGTACCCGTGGGGCGACGAGGCGTTCGCGCGCGCCCGCGCCGAGGACAAGCCGGTGCTGCTGTCCGTCGGCTACTCGTCGTGCCACTGGTGCCACGTGATGGCACACGAGTCGTTCGAAGACGCGGACGTCGCCGCGACGATGAACGACCGGTTCGTGTGCGTGAAGGTCGACCGCGAGGAACGACCCGACGTCGACGCGATCTACATGCAGGCAGTGCAGGCGATGACCGGCGGCGGCGGGTGGCCGATGACCGTCTTCCTCGACCCCGAGGGGCGCCCCTTCTTCGGCGGCACGTACTGGCCGAAGGAAGATCGCCAGGGCATGCCCGGCTTCCCACGCGTCATGGACGCGGTCGACGAGGCGTGGCGCGAACGGCGCGGTGACCTCCTCGAGCAGGCCGAGAAGCTGCGCGCCGCGATCGCCGAGACCACGTCGATCGGCACCGGCGGCGCCACGAGTGCGGTCTCCCCGGAGATCCTCACCACCGCGGTCGACCGGCTGCGGGGACAGTTCGACCAGCGCTTCGGGGGCTTCGGCCGCGCACCCAAGTTCCCACAGGCGATGACGCTGAGCTTCCTCCTCGACGTGGCGGCGCGCGACCCCGCACCCGAGACGCTCGAGATGATCACGGTCTCGCTCGACGCGATGGCGGCCGGCGGCATGTACGACCAGATCGGCGGAGGCTTCCACCGCTACTCGGTCGACGCGTACTGGCTCGTCCCCCACTTCGAGAAGATGCTGTACGACGAGGCGCTGCTCACGCGCGCGTACGTGCAGGGGTGGCTCGTGACCCACCAGCCCCGGTACGCGCGCATCGTCGAGGAGACGATCGAGTACGTGCTGCGGGATCTTCGGCATCCCGACGGCGGCTTCTACTCCGCAGAGGACGCCGACTCCGAAGGCATCGAGGGCAAGTTCTACCTGTGGTCGCTCGAGCAGATCGAGACGCTCGCCGGCGTCGACGCGACCGAGGTCATCCGGTACTTCGGCGTGACCGCGGCCGGCAACTTCGAGGATCCGCACACCGGCTATCGCGGCAACATCCTGCACGTCGTCGACCGCACGGAAGACCGTCCCGACGCCGTCACGCGCGTGCGTCGCGTGCTCCTCGATGCGCGTAGCACGCGCGTGCGGCCGGGTCTCGACGACAAGGTCCTGCTCGGCTGGAACGCGCTGTTCCTCCGCGCGCTCGCGGAGTCGGCGGCGGCGTTCGCACGCGTCGACTGGATGGACGCGGCGCGCGCGAACGCGCGCTTCCTCCTCACGCAGATGCGACGCGACGACGGCCGTCTCCTGCGGTCGTGGCAGAACGGCCGCGCCGCGCTCGTCGCCTACGCCGAGGACTACGCGGCGCTCCTCGAAGCGCTGCTCACGTTGGCCGAGGTCGATGACGTCGCGTGGTTGGCGGACGCGCGTGGCGTCGCCGACGAGCTCATACGGCTCTTCGCCGACGACGAGCGCGGCGGGTTCTTCACGACCGGCACCGACGCCGAAGCGCTGATCGTCCGCCCGAAGGACTACCAGGACAATGCGACGCCGTCGGAGAACTCGCTCGCGGCATCGGGTCTCCTGCGTCTCGCTGCGCTCACCGGTGACGACGCGTACGCAACCCGAGCCGCGCGGTGGGTCGGCGCGCTCGCACCCGTCGTCGGCGAGCACCCGAGCGCGTTCGCGTACCTGCTCGGCGCGGTGGAGCGAATCACGCTCTCCCCGCTCGAGGTCGTGATCGTCGGCGATCCCGAGGACCCGGTGACGGCCGCCTTGGTCGCCGAGGTTCACGGGCGGGTGCTCCCCGCCTCGGTGCACGTCGTCGCGACCCCGGGATCGGACGACACCCTCACGCCGTTGCTGACCGGCCGCACCGCGGTCGAGCGACCGACGGCGTTCGTGTGCCGCCACTTCGTGTGCGACCTGCCCGTCACCGACCCCGAGTCACTCCGCGCCCAGCTGGACACGCAACTCCAGCCCTGACCGGTTTTGGCGTCGGTAAGGCCCCCAGAAGGGGCCTTACCGACGCCAAAACCCCTGAAGGTCAGGACTTGGGAGTGGAGAGGCCGTCGGCGAGGGCCTCGGCCATCGCCCAGCCGTACGCGATGACGGCTTCACCGTTGGAGGGATCGACCTCGCCGATCAGCTCCGCCGCGACCTTGCCGCCCGCCTTGACCACCCGGGCGTCGAGCACCAGCTCGGGGACGCCGTGCGCAGTGAGGCGGAAGGAGCGCTCGTCGTAGCGGGCGTCGCAGCCGAAGCGCCGGGCCAGTCGCCGGCCCCAGGCCCGCTCCTCGCCGTTGGGCGTGTACTTGGGGCGGGGACACACGTCGACGAGCACGCCGAACAGCGAATAGGCGCCCGGGTGGGCGATCCGGCCCGCCACCAGCACGTCTTCGTCGGGGAACGAGATCGCCGCCCGCCGGTACAGCTCCGCGACCAGGCCGTCGAGCGCCGGGCGGGCGTTGCGGCCCCGCCGGACGCCACCGAGGCCCCACAGGATGCACGGTGTGCCACCGATCCGCTCCAGGGAGCCGAACAGGAAGCCCTGCGGCTCGCCGTCGATGGCCGCGATGGCCACCAGCGGGAACTGCTCGACGTGACCGTCGAGCTGTTCGTCGTGCAGAGGCAGGCCAATCTCGGAAACAAGCAAACCGAGCTCATCGAGCTCGGCCGGTTTCAGAGAGACGGAATCACGCGACTCGACGTCCATGAAGTGACCATTGTGGCCGATGATCGCCGACCCAGACCAGTCGAGAACGGGATTACTCGACGATCACGCCTTCGAGCCCCGGCTCGGGGTCGGGAATTCGGGGGTCGAGGCGCTCGAAGACCTCCAGGAGCGCCTCGCCCACGGCGACGTCCCGGACGGACTTGTGGTCGGCGGGCACGACGTACCAGGGTGCCCAATCGGTGGACGTGGCGGTGATCGCCTCCTCGTACACCTGCTGGTACTCGTCCCACCGTGCCCGCACCTCGAGGTCGGAACGATGGAACTTCCAGTTCTTCTCGGGGTCGTCGATGCGCTCCTGGAGGCGCCGGCGCTGCTCGTCCTTGGAGACGTGGAGGAACACCTTGACCATGGTGGTGCCCTCGTCCCCCAGCATCCGCTCGAATTCCCGGATGTGGTGGTAACGCTGCTCGCACCGCTTCGTGTCGACGACCCCGGTGATGCGGGCGGCGACGACGTCTTCGTAGTGGGAGCGGTTGAACACCCCGAGGATGCCGCGTGCGGGCATCGCGTTGTGCACCCGCCACAGGTAGTCGTGCGCCAGGGCCACGTCGGTCGGGATCTTGAAGTTGGTCACCGAGCATCCCTGTGGGTTGAGGCCGGTGATGACCCGCCGGATGGTCCCGTCCTTCCCCGCCGCGTCCATCCCCTGGAGCACGAGGACGACGCTGCGCTTCGCCTCCGCCCACAAGCGGTTGTGCAGCTCGTCGAGCCGGGCCTGGAGCTCGAGCACCCGGGAGCGACCATCGATCTTGTCGTCGACGCCGAGGCGCGGATCGGGGCTGCGCTTGGCCAGGCGCGCCGGCTCGCCCGGCTTCACGACCAGGTCGTCGAGCATCGCTTCATGTCTTGACTTCGCCACGGGGCCGGAGACTATCCGGGGGCGCTACACCTGCGCCGTGGCCCGTAGCGCGGCGCCTTTGCCCTGGCAGTCGTAGATCTGGCCGTCGTACTGCGTCGGGATCCTGCCGTTGGTGGACGCCGACGTCACTGCGGTACACACCGACCGCACCGCGCTCATGATCGCCGAGTTGTCGTTCGCCACCCCGCCGAACGCTCCACCCGCGCCACCGCCGAACCCCCCCTGGGGACCGGCGCCGTTCGGGACCTGCGGGAGATTGCCCGACCCCGGCGTGAAGTTCGGGCGCCCGTTCCCGGTCGGGGGCGTGAAGTTCCCGTTCCCACCGCCGTTGAAGTTCGGGGGCGTGAAGTTCCCGGTACCGCCGGTGCCCGCGCCGGGGTTGAAGTTCGGACGGGAGCCGCCGCCTCCGAACCCGCCGAATCCGCCACCGTTCGGCTGGAAGAAGCGCACCTCTCCCTTGTCGACGAGATCGGCGATCGACTCCACCGTCGACGCGGGATCGGTGCCGATGAACCCGCCGAGCGCCATGACCGACACGTCGTCCTGCGCGATCAGGTTCGACGCCGACTGCGCGTTCGACACCACGAGGTCCCAGCGCTCGCCGCTCGACTCCGAGCGCAGGAAGTCGGCGAGGCTCGTGTTCTGCGAGCCCGCGAACTGACCGCCACCGAACGTGCCTGCGGCAGTGCCGACGCGCGGGCCTGCCTGCGGGCAGCGTCGCGTTCAGCGTCGCGTTCGACGTCTCGCTCAGTGCCCACGCCGCCGGCGTGACGATCGACGCCGCGAGCGCGAGCCCGAGGCCGATCGGGATGAGCACGCCCCGCTGCTCGGAGAAGATCGAGGCGACGAGGACGGCGCCCGCAGCGAGCGCGAGCACGATGAGCACGCCTTCGGTCCAGCCGAAGAAGTCGGGGGTGCGCCCGATGAGGTCCATCTGGATGACGACGGTCACGAGGAGCGCGACGCCGACGAGCGCGAGCCAAGCGCGGCTCGCGCGGATGAGCTTGACCAGCGCCACCCCACCGATGCCGATGGTCGCGGCCAGCCCGGGCGCGAGCTCGCTCGTGTAGTAGCTGTGGAACGTGCCCTTGGCGTAGCTGAACACGACCGCGCAGATCAGCGCCCACAGGGCGAACATCACGACCCCGGCCATCTTCGCCCGGTCCCGTCGGTGCAGCCACAGCGCCGCGACTGCCGCCGCCACGCCGAGTGGGAGGAGCCACGCGATCTGGCCGCCCACGGCGTCGTTCCACAGGCGGAACAGGCCGGGCGAGCCGCCGAACACGCCACCGGGGCCGTTGAGGCCACCGCCGGCGATCTGCCCGCCACCGCCCTGGCCGTTGCCGTCGACGCGACCGAAGCCGTTGTACCCGAAGACGAGATCGAACACGGTGTTGTTGGTGCTGCCGCCGATGTAGGGACGCGCGCTCTTCGACCAGAGGTCGACCACCACCATCCACGGCAACGAGCACGCAAGCGCCGATGCACCGAACGCGACGCCGTGCCCGATGCGCCGCCACCACGAGCCCGTCGTGCCGATGAGCACCGCGAGGCCGATCGCCGGGACCGGGATGTACGCCGCGAGCATCTTCGTGTTGAAGGCCACGCCGACGAACAATCCCGCGAGCAGCACCCACCGCAGCCCGTGCTCCGAATCGAGCGAGCGCATCACTGCCCACGCCGCGGCCACGAGGAACAGGATCATGAACGGGTCGGGCAGGTTGAGCCGGTTGACGGCAACGTTGATCGGGCTCAACGCGAGGATGCCGGCCGAGACCGTGGCCGCGGCGATCCCGAAGCGCGGTCGGATCGTGCACCACAGGATCGCGACCGCGGCCGCGCCGGCGATCGCGCTCGGCAGCATCAGGCTGGTCGGCGAGAAGCCGAAGATCCGCACGCTCGAGGCCTGGATCCACGTCGCGACCGGCGGCTTGTCGACGGTGATGTAGCCACCCGGGTCGAACGCGTTGAAGAACCAGTTGTGCCAGCTCTGCGACATGCTGCGGGCCGCGGCCGCGTAATAGGTGTTCCCGAGCCCCTGCGCGCCGACGCCCCACGCGTTGAGCACGAAGGAGAGCGCGGTCACGGAGACGAGCGCGATGCGGCCACGCCGGTGCTCGCGGTCGTCGTCCGACGGCTCGGCCGGAGAGAGCTTGGTCGGCGCGGCGTCGGACGGCTGCTGCGGGGGCGCGGGCTGGTCGTACGGCGGGGACTCCGCCGTCACGTCGACGTTGCCTTCGGGCTCGGCCGTGGTGGTCATCACACTCTCTCTGTCGCCGATGGATCTCGATCAGGACGGAACACCCAGTTCCGGAACAGCACGAAGCGCACGACCGTCGCGAGCGCGCCGGCGGCAAGAAGCACGACGGTGTCGAGCGCGCGCCCGGGCGAGCCGAAGACCGCGCGCAAGAGACCGAGCGCGGCCGTCGACACCGCGAGGCCGACGACGAACGCGACGCTCGCTTCGAGGTAGTTGCGCAACAGGCGGTGACGGCCGCGGCGGCGGAACGTCCAGCGCCGGTTCCACGCGGTGTTCACCAACATGGTGACGACGAGCGCGAGGGAGTTCGCCTGCCACGGGCCGAGCCCGTCGCGCCACACGTTGTAGAGCACTGCGTAGAGCAGCGTGCACACCACACCGACGATGCAGAAGCGCACGAGCTGCTGGCCCATGCCGATCGGCAGCTCGGGAGGCGGGCGCCCCGCGTCGAGCTCGATGCCGCGGCGGCGGTGACGCATCACCCGCCAGACGCCCTTCAGGTCGTCGCGCGCGGTGCTCCACACGTTGACGCGGGAGTCGGGGTCGTCGACCCAGTCGACCGGCACTTCCTGGATGCGCAGGCCGGCGCGCTCGGCGAGCACGAGGAACTCGGTGTCGAAGAACCAGGCGTCGTCCTCGACGTACGGCAGCAGGGCACGCGCGGCGTCGGCGCGCACGGCTTTGAAGCCACACTGCGCGTCGCGGAAGTGCGTGTGCAAGGTCGCGTGCAGCAAGAGGTTGTAGGCGCGCGAGATCGCTTCCCGACGCGGGCCCCGCACGACGCGGGCGCCCCGAGCGAGCCGGGACCCGATCGCGACGTCGCTGTGCCCCGACACGACGCCGGCCACGAGCGGCAGCAGCGCGTCGAGGTCGGTCGACAAGTCGACGTCCATGTACGCCACGACGTCGGCATTGCTCTCGGACCACACGCGTCGGAGCGCGCGCCCCGTCCCCTTCTCGTCGAGGTGCACGGCTTCGACGCCCGCGAGTGACCGGCACAGTGATCGCGCCACCGTCCAGGTGTCATCGGTGCTCGCGTTGTCGGCGATCGTGATCCGCCACGCGAACGGGAACCGGTCGTCGAGGTAGTGATGCAGCCGAGTGATGCTCGCGGCCAGCACGTGCGCTTCGTTGAACACCGGGACGACGATCTCGACGAGCGGGAGCTCGCGCGGCCGCCGTTCGTCGTGCTCGGGGCCGGGCCGCTCGGAAGCGGCGATGGAGCTCATGGGCGGACGATCGCACATCGACTCCCAGAGAACGCTGAGAGCGTCTGAGACGATTCTCAGGAGCGCGCGCGGCGCGGTAGGTTCCCCGCGTGAGCACAGTGAAGGCCGCGGTCCTGGCCACCATCGGCGAAGCGCTCGAAGTCCGCACCGACGTCGAGGTCGCGCCGCCGCAGGCCGGAGAGGTCTCGGTGCGCATGGCCGCGTCGGGTGTGTGCCACTCCGACCTGTCGATGCGAGACGGCGTCATCCCCGCGGCGATCCCGATGATCCTCGGTCACGAGGGCGCGGGGATCGTGGAGGAGGTCGGCGACGGTGTCGACGGAGTCACCCCTGGTGATCACGTCGTCATCTCGTGGACGCCCCAGTGCGGCGAGTGCTACTGGTGCGTGCACGGCCAGCCCTACTTGTGTGACGTCGCGGTGCGCGCGTCGCGCGCGGCAGGGCTGCTCGACGGTACGACGCGCGCCACGTCGCATGGCGAGGAGCTCAAGCAGATGGCGTTCTCCGGGACGTTCGCGGAGCTCACCGTCGTGCCCGCGATCAGCGTCGTGAAGATCCCCGGCGACTTCCCCCTCCAGCTCGCGGCGCTGCTCGGGTGCGGTGTGCTCACCGGGGTCGGTGCCGCGCTGAACACCGCCGACATCGCACCCGGCGACAGCGTCGCGGTCATCGGATGCGGTGGTGTCGGCCTGAACGTGATCCAGGGCGCTCGTATCGCGGGCGCGGGCCAGATCATCGCCATCGACGTGCAGCCCGCGAAGCTCGAGCTCGCCCGGCAGTTCGGCGCCACCCACACCATTGACGCCTCGGAGGGCGACACCGTGCGCGCGGTGCGCGGGCTCACCGAAGGCCGGGGCGCCGACGTGAGCCTCGAGGTCATCGGCCTGGGGCCGACCATCGAGCAGGCGGTCAAGATGACGCGGCGCGGCGGTCAAGTGGTGTTGGTCGGCGTCCCGTCGCGCGAGGTGTTCCTGAACATCGAGGTGTTCGCCGACGTGCTGTTGCAGGAGCGCAAGATTCTCGGCTGCTGGTACGGGTCGTCCGATCCCCAGCGAGACATCCCGCGCCTGATCGAGCGCTACCGCGACGGCACCCTCATGCTCGACGAGCTCGTGTCACGCACGATCGACCTCGACGACGTGAACGAGGCCTTCGCCGCGATGGAGCGCGGCGAAGTCGCCCGTTCCGTCATCAACTATCAGCTCTGAGCCACAACCTCGGTCTCGACTGCGCCCTCATCTTCCTTCGTGGTGATGAGGCGCCAGATCAGCGCGCCGATGAGCCCGCCGACAATCGGGAACACGATGAACACCCACAGCTGCTCGAGTGCCCAGCTGTTGGCGAAGATCGCAGTACCGAAACTCCGCGCGGGGTTCACGCTCGTGTTGTCGATCGGGATCGTCACGAGGTGGATGAGTGCGAGCATGAGTCCGATCGGGATCCCTGCGAATCCGACGATCGCCGACTTGCGCGTGGTGCCGGCGATCACGAGGACGAACAGCGCGGTGAACAGCACCTCGGTGATGATCACCGCCGCCAGCGCGAAGCCGGCAGGCGAATGGGTGTCGTAGCCGTTCGACGCTCCCGAGAAGATCGCCTGCGATCCGAGCTTGCTCTTTGCGACGGTGTCGCTGGACTCGAAGATACCGAACAGCGCGAGGCCGGCGAGTGCGGCACCGATGAGCTGCCCGACGATGTATGCGGGTACTTCCCGGCCTTCAGTGCGCTTCAGCGCCCACATCCCGATGGTGACCGCCGGATTGATGTGACAACCCGAGATGTGCCCGAAGAGATAGGCCGCGCAGAGGAGGCTCAGGCCGAATGCGAGCGCGACCCCAAGCCTGCCGATCGTTGAAGGTGGGCCGCCAAAGGTCCCGGTCGCGATCATGGCGCTCCCCGGACCACCCAGCACGAGGATCGCCGTACCAATTGCTTCGGCGATCAGAATTCTCGCCACTCTCGACATGAGGTTCCCTCCCCGGTCGCGTGCGCGCGTGATTATCACAGACCGCTCAGCGAGAGCCAGGGACCTCCCTCGCGTCCAGCGGCAGCACTGGGGGGCAGGATGTCTCGAACGGAGACGGCGCGGGTAAGAATTGCGGATGGGTCGCCGCCGCGCTCTCGTGCTCGCGCTCGTGCTGGGCGTCGCCGCATTCGGGGTCGCCACGCCGACACTGTTCGGCCGCCTCGCCACCCCCCCGACCGCGCTCGACCGTCTCGGGCGGCACGAACGGGTCACGATCACCCGCGACAACGCGGTCGTCACCGCCGAGCTCCCAAGCTTCGACTCGCACACCAGCTCGTCCGATGCTCGGCGCTTCGATCTCCCGTGGGCCGCGCTCGCGGCCGCGGCGATACTCGTCGCGGCGTGCCAATGGCTGTCGGCGCACCGGCGTCGACACCGCGTCGCTGCTCCACTCACCACGCGCGCCCCGGCGCGCGCGCCACCTCTGGTCACGGCCTTCGCGTCCGCGCTCTAGCGGAATCCTCCCTCGCGAAAGGGGTCCTCGTGACCAACGTGACCATTGCGCGCCCACACGCGCCCCAACGATCGTTCCGCCGCTTCATCCCTGTTCTGGCGATCCTGCTCGCGGTGCTCGTGCTCGCGTCCGCGACGCTGCTCGTCGCGGAGCCCGCGCGTGTGCGTCACGTCGCGATCGTCAATCGCGGCGAGACACCGATCACCGTCGCCGTGAGCTCGAGCACCGACGACGGCGTGCAACTCCTCGGCACGGTCGAGCCCGCGTCCACCCACACTGTCCACGATCTGTTCGATCAGGGATCGTCGTGGGTCTTCTCGTTCTCGTCCGCCGGCGTCGACCTCGGGAGCGTCCGGGTATCGCGCGCGGCACTCGCCGACCAGGGCTGGCGGTTCGTGGTCCCGGCTGCGGTGCTCGACGGGCTCAGTCGAACTGCGCAGTGACCCCGCCGAGCAGCACCGACACCAACGCGCCGAGGGGCAGCGCGCCCCAGTAGGAGACGTTGACGTGCACGTTGCCGAGGAACAGCATCAGCAGCCATGTCGCCGGAAACGTGCCGATCAAGAAGATCACGATCCCGATCAGAAGCCCTTTGATCATTTCGGTTCCCTCCCTTGGTTGGTCAACCCACTGATTCGAACAGGGTCGCGAGCGTGTCGAGGATGTAGTCGACGGCGTCGTCGAGCGTCATCGCCGCACCCTGCGCGAGGGCTTCGGCGAACCGAGCCTCGCCGAGCGCGTCGCGCGCGGTCTCGAGCACGTGCTGCCACTCCCCCGCTTCCACGCCGACGAAATGGTGGAAGCCCTTCTCGTCGACGAGTCCGGCCACGACCGTCGCCGGCTCCACGTAGCCGAGCTCGGCGAAGATCGCCACCGCGTACTGCATCAGACCCGCGAGGTACACCCGGTCACCGGCGTCGGAGGCGTGCCGGACACCTTCCCGCAGGGCTTCGAGCCCTCCTGCGACGTCACCGACGCTGTGCCCGAAGTCGTGCGATCTGCATCGACGTGTTGGCGAACATCACGTCGGTCGCGCCGGATCGCACCAGTGCCTGGCTCTCCTCGAGCGCGAGCAGCGCTGCGTCGGGGTCGTCGCGGAGACGGGCCTGCCCCAGTGCGCTGAGCGCGGTCGCGAGCGCCGAGGAGTGCCGCAGCTCGCGTGCGATCGCGACGCCGGCTTCCGCTTCGGTGCGCGCGGCCTCGGAGTCACCCCCGGCGTTGTGCGCGATCGCGGCGACCGCGTGCAGCATCGCGGCCACCGCCGTGCCCTCCCCGCGCTCGAGACTGCGACGGCCTTCGTCGACGATCGCGTACGCCGTCTCGTACTCCGACTGCGTCAGCGCGACGACCGCGCGCGTGACGTACGCCAGCATGACCCCGGGCAGGTCCGCGGGAAGAGCGTCGCGCAGCGCGTCCTCGGAGAGGTTGCGAGCGCGCGCGAGATCGCCGCGCATGAACGCCTTCATGCCCGCGCCCGCGAACACCGCGCTGCGCAGCACCGGCGTCGCGTCCTCGGCCGCCCCGAGCGCGCGCTCGGCCCACGCGCCGATCCCCGCGGCACGGTCGAGGCTGACCTCGTTGACGAGTGCTGCGATGATGCGGAGCGCGAACGCCGCGTCCGCATCATCACCGGAGTCGAGGGCCCACGTGACCGCGCTCCGCAGGTTGTCGAGCTCGGTGCGCACACGCCGGCGCCACGCCCAGTCTTCGGGCCCCGCGAGGCCCGGCGCCATCGCTTCCGCGAAGGCCGCGTAGTACTCGGCGTGGCGACGGCGCCACGGGTCGGTGCCACCGTGCTCCTCGAGCCGCTCGCGCGCGTACTGCCGCAGGGTTTCCAGCACGTGGTACCGGGTGGTCTCGACACCCGACTCGTCGGCGATCACCATCGACTTCGCAACCAGACCCGCGAGCGCGTCGACGACGTCCCACGCTTCGACGCCCTCGCCCGCGGCGATCGCGGTGGCGGCAGCCGAGTCGAAGGTGCCGGCGAACACGCCGAGCCGATCGAACACCATGCGCTCCGGCTCGTCGAGCAACGAGTACGACCAGTCGACGGTGCGGCGCAGCGTCTGGTGACGCTCGACCGCGGTGCGTCGCCCGCCCGTGAGCAGCCGGAAGCGCTCGTCGAGCAGGTTCGCGATCTCCCCCGGGGTCATGGCGACGACCCGCGCCGCCGCGAGCTCGATCGCCAACGGGATGCCGTCGAGCCGGCGGCAGATCTCCGCGACCGCGGCGACGTTGCCGGGTTCGATCGCGAAGTCGGCGCGCACGGCACGGGCGCGTTCGACGAACAGCGTGACGGCGTCACTCGCGCCGATCGCGTCGACGGTCGTCGCCGCGCTGGGCACCGACAGTGAACGGAGCGCGACGATCTGCTCGCCTTCGATGCCGAGCCCCTCGCGGCTCGTCGCGAGGATGCGCACGCCCGGGCAGTTGAAGAGGACGTTCTCGGCGAACCGGCCCGCGTCGTCGATCAGGTGCTCGCAGTTGTCGAGGACCAGCAGGACACGCTTCGGGCGGAGCCAGTCGAGGATGCTGCCTTCGACGGTGGAAGACGGATGCGGGCTCACGCCGAGGGCGGCGCCGATGAGCTGCAGCATGGATTCCTCGTCGTTCGCGGCGGCGAGCTCACAGAACCACGCGCCGTCGCGGAACCGCTTCACGACGAGCGCGGCGACGTGATTCGCGAGCCGGGTCTTGCCGACTCCGCCGACGCCGGTGAGGGTCACGAGACGCGACGCGCGCATCGCGGTGCCGAGCGACTCCAGCTCGCGTTCGCGCCCGACGAGCGACGTGAGCTGCGACCCGAGGTTGCCGGGGAACGCGTCGAGCGAGCGCAGCGGCGGGAACTCGTCGTCGAGATCGGGTGCCGTGAGCTGATACACGCGCTCGGCGCGCCCGAGGTCGGGCAGGCGGTGCTCGCCGAGATACTCGAGCCCCAGCGGCTCGGGGAGGTCGTCGCGCACGAGCTCCGCGGTCGCGAGCGACGTCACGACCTGACCTCCGTGCGCCACCGCCATGAGGCGCGCGGCACGGTTGACCGTGGTCCCGAAGTAGTCGCCGTCACGAAGCTCCGCGAACCCGGTGTGCACGCCCATGCGCACGCGCAACGGGCCGGTGTCGGGCCAGTCGGCGCGATCGAGCTCGACCTGCGCGTCGTGCGCGGCGAGCAACGCCCCTTCGGCTCCGGAGAACGCGGCGTGCACGCCGTCACCCGTC
Source organism: uncultured Actinomycetes bacterium (assembly GCA_963721435.1). Classification (GTDB taxonomy): domain Bacteria; phylum Actinomycetota; class Acidimicrobiia; order IMCC26256; family DASPTH01; genus CAVRJC01. Next base: position 161,181 of record CAVRJC010000007.1, on the reverse strand, counting down.
GACTTCACGATCTGACCGCCGCTGCGAGCGACCGCGTCGCGCAAGATCGCGTCGTGACGCGCCAGCGCGCCCTGCATCGCGTCGGGGTGCAGCTCCCAGAGACGCGTCGAGCCCTCGAGGTCGGTGAAGAGGAACGTCAACGTCCCCGACGGCAGATTGGCCACGCGCTCCCTCCCTCGTCCCGTTCCGCGGTGCCCGGTCAGCCCGAGCAGTAGCGCGCGTTGAGCTCGGCGATCACGGCGAGGCAGTCGCGCGCGCACTCGCCGATGACGTCGGCGACGGGACGGACGTCGTCGATGCGGCCCGCGACCTGGCCCGACAGCGCGATGCCCGCCGAGAGGTCGCCTTCGAAATAGACGGCGGCGATGTCGCCGAACTGCGCCATTGCGTTCTGCTCGTGGTCGAACTCGAGCGCGGTCGAGTACTCGGTGCGGAGCGCACGCATCGCGGGCGACGTGTGCTGGTTGAGGAACACGGTGTCGGTCGCCTCCGCCGCGATGATCGCCTGCTTCCAGTTGTCGTGGATCGGCGACTCGACCGTCGAGACCATCCGCGTACCCATCTGCACACCTTCGGCGCCGAGCGCGAGCGCGGCCGCCATCGTCGCGCCGTCCATGAAGCCGCCGGCTGCCACGATCGGGAGGTCGATCTTCGACACGACGAGCGGGAGGAGCACCATCGTCATCACGGGGCGGGGGCTCTTGTAACCGCCGCCTTCACCGCCTTCGACGATGAGGCCGTCGACTCCCGCGTCGGCCGCCTTCTGCGCCGCTTTCAAGGTGGGCACGACGTGGAAGACGGTGAGACCGGCGTCCTTGAGCAACGCGGTGTAGCGGTTCGGGTCGCCCGCCGACGTGGTCACGAACCGCACGCCCTGGTCGATGACGAAGTCGACGATCGAGTCGTCGCGCACGAATGCCTGCGCGATGTTCACCCCGAACGGCTTCTCGGTGAGGTCCCGCATGCGGGCGATCTCGTCACGGATGGCGTCGAGCTCGCCCGAACCGGTCTCGATGATCCCCATCGCTCCCGCGTTCGACACCGCCGACGCGAGGGCCGACCGGGCGATCCACCCCATCGGCGCCTGGACGATCGGGATCTCGACCCCGAGCATCTCGGTCACCCGGTTCACGAACACGCCGCATCCTCGCACGACCCGACCGGCCGCGCCGCGGATCAGCTGGTGATCACGCCGCGGGAACGACCTCGATGCTGTAGCGCTCGAAGATCGGGTCCGCGGTCAGCAGCGGCACACCTTCGACCTGTGACTGGGCAACGAGCAGGCGGTCGAACGGGTCGCGGTGGTGGCGCTCGAGGACGCTGACCCGCAACGCGTGTGCATGCATGACGGGCAGAGCATCGACACCGGTGGTGTGCATGCGCTCCGGCACGTAGAGCTCGGGTGGTTCCGGGAGCGGCAATCGACCGAGCGCGTACTTGATCGCAATCTCCCACGAGCTCGCAGCGGAGAGCAGGAGGTTCGTGCTTTCGTCCTGGACGAGTTGCCGCGCCGCGACCGCGAGCCGCTGGGGTGACGTGAGCATCCACAGCCAGACATGAGTGTCGAGCAGCAGTGTCAACGTTCGAAGTCGGCCAGCACGTCGTCGGGCAGCGGGGCGTCGAAGTCGTCGGGAACCTCGTAGACGCCTTCGTCACTGCCGAGCACGCGGTGGCGGGCCGAGTCGACCGGCACGAGTCGCGCGATCGGGTCCCGCCGCGCGTGATGACGACCTCGGACCCGGCCATGACCTGGCGGAGCAACCGCGACAGATGGGTCTTGGCCTCGTGGACACCGACCTCCGGCATCGTGCCAGCCTAGACTTAGTCCCCGACTTAGTCAATCCACCCTGAAAGTCCCGGCCCCTGTTCGTGCTCGACGGCTCAGCCAGAACTCACGTACCGGGCGTCAGGCGCGGGCTTCGGGCGGTGTTGGGTCTTCCCGAGAGGCGTTCGTCGAATCACTGTCAAGACTGGGATGCCGCACGCCGATCCGAATTGGCGGGCGAAAGCGGCCACGTCGCCAGCTTGCATGCAATTCGGCAGCGGCGCAGACACGGGAGGAAAGATCAGTGTTGCAGGAAGCCATGCGCAAGAAGCGAGCTGGTGAAGGTGGCTTCACCCTCATCGAGCTCCTCATCGTCATCGTGATCCTCGGGGTCCTTGCTGCGGTCGTCGTGTTCGCGGTGGGCGGGATCACCGACAAGGGCAAGGCGTCGGCATGCAAGTCCGACCTCAAGACGGTCGAGACCGCGCAGGAGGCGTACTACGCCGGATCCAACCTCGGCAACGGAACCTACGCTGCAAGTGTCGCGGCGCTGGTGACCGCCAAGCTGCTTCGGAGCGCTCCCAACGGCTCCGGCTACACGATCAGCACCAGCAACACGGGTGTGGTCACGGCCAACCCGGCCAACTGCGCCGGTCTCTAGCCAAGATCAAAACCGGTGAACCGGGCGATCGCGATCCCGCGACTGGGGATGTTGGTGTTCACCGCGGCCTACCTCGCGGCGCGCCACGATTGCCTGTGAATCGCGCTGTCGACATGGCGCCTACATCGAGTGACGCGAATCACGTCGCACGCGTGCGCCGCTGGGTCTTAGCCGGTGAAGGTCGGCAGGATCACGATCGGTGCCGCGGCGGGTGCGTCGGGTTGGACGGGGGCGACGGGCTGCACCGGCGCGGTGGTTGTGTTCGAGAGCACGCCGGGACTGCCGTCGACGCCGGGCGTCCCGGTCCCGGTGCGTGTCCCGGCAAATCCGGCGGCCACGCTGGTGGTGAATGTTCCGCCCGGAGTCAAAGTCCCGGTGAGTTTGATGCGGCCACCCCCGCCGCCGCCACCTGATTGCGCGAAGATGTCGGGTGACGCGTCGCCGCCATTGCCGCCCTTCGCGCTGATGACGCCGTTGAGCGTCAGCGCACCGTCGAGTCGGATCCCTCCACCGGAACCCCCGCCACCGGCTGCGTCACCATAAGGGCCAGTGCTGTCGCCGTCGACGCCGTCGGCACCGTTCGCCAGGATTGATCCGCTGAGATGAATCTCGCCGGCGAGGGTGATCGATGCGCCACCCGCTCCTCCCGCGGCACCGACATACGGCGGGTATGCCGCGCAGTGGTTGGCGCCCGACCCGCCGCCAGAACCCATCGCGATGTCAGATCCGGTGTCGGTCCCGTAGCTCGGACCGCCGGTACCGGGCGTCACCCCCCCGCCCGCGTCGCTGAGTGAACTGTCGCCACCCGCACCGCCATATCCCCCGCCGCCTCCGCCGGAACCATGCACACACGCACCGAACCCGCCGCCACCTCCAGCTCCAGGACCCGAACCCGCCACCCCAGGATCGCTGTCACCGGTCGTGGGCTGGCCACCAGCCGATCCCTGACCCGTGCCGTCCAAGACCCCGTCGATCACGATCTTTACCGCGGTGATCGACAACGCAGTACCCGGAGCGACCGTGACCGTCACCCCAGCAGGAATCGTGAACGTCCCGACATTCGTCAACGTGCCCGAGAGCACATCGCCGTTCGCGACCGTGATGTCCGCCCCGCCCTTGTCACCGCCGGTGATCGTCGCCGCATCCGCATGCGGCGCGACCGACGACAAACCAAACGCCGCCACCAACGCCAAGGCCACCAACAAAGCCGCGAAACGAAAACGAGTCATGGAGCGAGGTTCTAGCAGACACGGACCCAACCATCGGTAATGGTCCCCGGCACCTCGACCTCCTCCGGGCGGCGCGACCCAAGGACCCGGTGGACCCTTCCACTCGCTCGTCATTCACAACGAAACCGATGACTCGGATCCGCGCCCGCGGCCAACGCGCGTCACAGTCGCGAACTGCCGTGCACCACCCTCGCGATTCCGCCGGCGGGTCTGGCAGCCGGCAACCGTTGCGGCCGGGTTCGGCGAGCTCACCAAGGACGAGGAGACGGCGCTAGGACCCACTACGAGGGCCTCAGGCTCCACGATCTGCGCCACACCGCTACGGGCACCGGTTGCCGAGCTCGGAAACTCGGGTGACGGACGCTCCCGACGAGATGGGCAGGCAGGAACCGCGGAGAAAAATCGCCGGGCTTTCTCGGTGGGCGATACGGGACTCGAACCCATGACCTCTGCCGTGTGAAGGCAGCGCTCTAACCAACTGAGCCAATCGCCCGACGGCGTGAGGATAGCCAACCGGCATCCGAGCAGTCCGCGAGAAAGAAACTCGGGCAGTTCGCCTGAAACTGGTCGAACTCGGACGGAGAACGGTACGCGGCGAGGCTCCCGCTGCGGCATCATGGAGCCCTTGACCGTCACCGCCGGTCGAGACGGGCGTGATTGGCGCGGCGCGAGGTTGTAAGGCAGGTGTGAGGTGGCGAGAAAAGGACGAGCTCGGCGGTTCCGCGAGGCGCGAGAGCTCAAGCAGGGTTTCGATGACGGCCTCTTCGTTGAGGGAAGCGGCACGTTGGCCGACGTCGACCTCGATGCCGAAGACGTCGACGACGATGACGACGACGAGTGGGACGACGATGACCCGCTCGATGACGACCCGCTCAACGACGATCCCCTCCGCGAGGACGACAACCGCCGCGCGAGTTGACGTCGCATCACCTCCGTCGACGCGAGGAATCGTCACTTCCAGTGGCTACATCCGCCACTTCTGACGGCTCTTCGCGGGGAGTCGCGGGCGACGCGGATGACGGGGCATTTACGCGAGGCGGGGGTCGATCTTGTCGGGGTCGATGTCGAAACGCGTGATGGCTTCGTGCACGGTCTCGGCCTTGATCGCGTCGGTGCCCGCAAGGCCGTGGAGCACCGCGACGACGATGCTCGGCGCGTCGACCTCGAAGTGACGCCGCAGCGCGACGCGCGTGTCCGAGTAGCCGTAGCCGTCGGTGCCGAGTGACGCGAACGGCGCGGGCACGAAGCGCGCGATCTGGTCGGGCACTGCCTTCATGAAGTCGGTGACCGCGACGACGGGTCCTTCGGTGTCGCGCAGCAACTCGGTGACGTATGGCGTGCGCTCGGGCTCTGTGGGGTGCAGTCGGTTCCACCGTTCGGCACTGAGGCCGTCTTCGCGGAGCAGCTTGTAGCTCGTCGCGCTCCACACGTCGACGGCGACGTCGTACTCGTCGGCGAGGATCCGCTGCGCGTCGAGCGCAGCGAGCATCGCGGTCCCGCTCGCGAACACCTGGGCGCGGTGCTTGCGCGGCTCGGGTGCCGCGGCGTACCGGTACAGGCCGCGCACGATGCCGTCTTCGACACCCTCGGGCATCGCGGGCATCACGTAGTTCTCGTTGTAGAGCGTGAGGTAGTAGAAGCAGTCCTCGGGCTCGGGCCCGTACATCCGCTCGATGCCGTCGCGGATGATCACGCCCATCTCGTAGGCGAACGCGGGGTCGTAGGCACGGCAGTTCGGGTACGCCGACGCCAGCAACTGGCTCTGGCCGTCGCAGTGCTGCAGGCCCTCGCCCGCGAGCGTCGTACGGCCGGCGGTGGCTCCGAGGAGGAACCCGCGCCCGCGTTGGTCGCCGAACGACCAGATGAGGTCGCCCACACGCTGGAACCCGAACATCGAATAGAAGATGAAGAACGGGATGATCGGCTCGCCCCACGTCGCGTACGCGGTGCCCGCGGCAGTGAACGACGCCATCGATCCCGCCTCGGTGATGCCTTCCTCGAGGATGCGGCCGTTGCGAGCCTCGCGGTACGACAGAAGGAGGTCGGAGTCGACGGGGTCGTACAGCTGACCGAACGGCGCGTAGATCTTGTACTCGCGGAACAGCGCGTCGAGCCCGAACGTACGCGCTTCGTCGGGGATGATCGGCAACACGCGCGTGCCGATGCCGGGATCGCGCAACAGGTTGCGGATCAGCCGCGCGAACGCAGTGGTGGTGCTCGCCTGCACCTTCTCGCCGGTGCCTGCGAGCACGTCGGCGTACGCGTCGGTCGCGGGCATCGGCAGCGTCTTGGTGCGCACCACGCGCTCGGGCACCGGGCCGTCGAGCGCACGCCGACGCGCCATCATGTACTCGAACTCCGGCGAGTCGGTACCCGGGTGCCAGTAGGGCGGGTCACCGTCGTCGAGCTCGGAGTCGGGGATCGGCAGCTGCAGCGTGTCGCGGAACGCCTTGAGCTCCGGCGCGGTGAGCTTCTTGATCTGGTGCGTCGCGTTGCGGCCCGCGATGCTCTGGCCGAGCGTCCACCCCTTGATCGTCTTGGCGAGGATCACGGTCGGGCTGCCCTCGTGCTCGACCGCCATCTTGTAGGCCGCGTACAGCTTGCGGTAGTCGTGCCCGCCGCGCGGCAGCATGCGGAGGTCGTCGTCGGAGAGGTGCTCCACCATCTTCTGCAGTCGCGGGTCGGGGCCGAAGAAGTGCTCGCGGATGTACGAGCCGCTCTCGACCGCGTACTTCTGGAACTCACCGTCGACGGTCGCGTTCATCTTGTTCACGAGCACACCGTCGACATCGCGCGCGAGCAGGTCGTCCCACGCGCGACCCCACACCACCTTGATCACGTTCCATCCGGCGCCTCGGAAGATCGCCTCGAGCTCCTGGATGATCTTGCCGTTGCCGCGCACAGGGCCGTCGAGCCGCTGCAAGTTGCAGTTGACGACGAAGATCAGGTTGTCGAGCTGCTCGCGTGCTGCGATCGACAACCCCGCGGTCGCCTCCGGCTCGTCCATCTCGCCGTCGCCCGCGAACATCCAGACCTTCGACGCGCTCGTGTCGGCGATCTCGTGGTGCAGCAGGTAGCGGTTCAGCCGCGCCTGATGGACGGCGTTGAGCGGGCCCAGGCCCATCGACACGGTCGGGAACTCCCAGAACCCGGGCATGCGCCGCGGGTGCGGATAGCTCGGGAGCCCGCCGCCGTCGACCTCGCGCCGGAACCGGTCGAGTTGGTCGTCGTTGATGCGGCCCTCGAGGAACGCACGCGCGTAGATCCCCGGCGCCGCGTGACCCTGGAAGAAGATCTGGTCACCGCGACCACCGTCGGACTTGCCGCGGAAGAAGTGGTTGAACCCGACGTCGTAGAGCGCGGCCGCCGACGCGAAGGTCGACAAGTGCCCGCCGAGCGCGTCGAAGCGGTGGTTCGAGCGGTCGACCATCGCCATCGCGTTCCACCGGATGTGCGCACGGATGCGGCGCTCGAGCGTCTCGTCTCCCGGGAACCACGACTCCTGCTCGGCCGGGATCGTGTTGATGTAGTCGGTCGTGACCATCGCAGGAACGCCGACAGCTTGTTCGCGCGCGCTCTCCATCAGGCGAGCCAAGAGGTACCGCGCCCGGGAACGGCCGCCTGCGGCGATCACTGCGTCGAGGGACTCGAGCCATTCCTTCGTCTCTTGCGGGTCGACGTCGGGGAGTTGGTGCACGAATCCGTCGATGAACACTCGAACCTCTTCTCCTGGTGCGTGCTCCTGGCCTGCTCCCCCTGAGGCCAGGTTACGACCCCGGAGTGGGCTAGCCGCGCGCTGTGTCGTCGAGCGCCTTGAGCACCGACGCAGCGATGCCCTGGCCGTCGAGGCCGAGGTTCGCGAGCAGGTCGGCGGGCTTGCCGTGCGGGAGGTACTCGAGTGGTGTGCCGAGGGTGATGATCGCGAGCGGGTCGCCTTCGCCGCGCGCGATCGAGCTCGCGAGCAGGGATCCCACCCCCCCTTCGGCGATGCCGTCTTCTGCGGTGACCACGAGCGCGTGGCGCCGTGCGTCCGCGAGCATCCGGGTGTCGGGCGGCACCACCCGCACGTCCCACACCGTCGTGCTGATCTCGCGCGCGTCGAGCAGCTCGGCGGCCTCCTCCGCGGCGGCGACCATCTTCCCGACCGCGAGGATGCAGACGTCGTCGCCGGTGCGGACCTTCCGCGCGGCGCGACCGCTGCCGACTTCCTCCGCACTCACGTGGCGGGCCGTCGTCTTCGGCCAGCGCAGTGCGACCGGCCCGGACGCGCGCTCGATGGCGTCGCCCAGCATCACCCCGACTTCCTCGTAGGACGATGGTGCGTACAGCGTGAGGCCTGGGATCTTCGTGAGCAACGCGAGGTCGTAGAGGCCGTGGTGGCTGGGGCCGTCGTCACCGGTGATCCCTGCGCGATCGACGCACAGCACGACGGGCACGCCGTGCAACCCGACGTCGTACACGAGCTGGTCCCACGCGCGTGAGAGGAAGGTGGAGTAGATGGCGACGACCGGTCGGAGGCCCCGCATCGCCATGCCCGCTGCCGCGGTGACCGCGTGCTGCTCGGCGATACCGACGTCGAAGTACCGATCGGGGAAGCGTGCCGCGAACGGGAGCAGACCGGTGGAGCCCGGCATCCCCGCGGTGATGGCGACGATCTCGGGGTGGCGCTCGGCCAGCTCGATGAGCGCACGCGTGAACGCAACCGTGTACGACGCCGAGCTGCCCGCGTGCGCGAGCCCCGTGTTCGGGTCGAACGCGCCGACGTCGTGCAGGCGCTTCTCGTCGTCCGTCTCCGCCGGCGCGTACCCGAAGCCCTTGTGCGTGAGCACGTGCACGACGACCGGGCCGTCGAACTCCGCGGCGGAGCGGAACGCGTCTTCGAGCGCGGCGATGTCGTGGCCGTCGATCGGACCGCGGTAGTCGAGGCCGAGGGCGGTGAAGAACGCGGCGGTGTTGCCGGGGCTCTCGGCCGCCGCGGTGAGCCGCGACACCGTCGGCGCGTAGCAGCGGCCGTTGTCGTTCAGGACGACGATCGCCCGCCGGCCGCTGTGGCCGAGGTTGTTGAGCGCCTCGTAGGCGAGCCCGCCCGTGAGCGCGCCGTCGCCGATGACCGCGACGACGTGCGTGTCGTCGTGGGCCGCGTCACGCGCCACCGCGAGCCCGAACGCGTAGCTCAACGACGTGGACGCGTGGCTGTTCTCGACGATGTCGTGCTCCGACTCGCTGCGGGACGGGTAGCCCGAGAGCCCGCCCGCCTTGCGTAGCTGCGGGAATCCCTCCTGGCGCCCGGTGACGAGCTTGTGCACGTAGGCCTGGTGGCCGGTGTCCCACACGATGGCATCACGGGGCGAGTCGAAGACCCGGTGCAGCGCCAGCGTGAGCTCGACCGCACCCAGGTTCGAGCCGAGGTGGCCGCCGTTGACGGCCACCGCGTCGATCAGCGTGGCGCGGATCTCGGCCGCGAGCGCGCGCAACTGCTCTGCATCGAGCGCCCGCAGGTCCGCCGGACCGTTGATCGATTCGAGCCGCACTGGGTGAACGGTACCTGGCCCGCTACGCGGGCGCTGCTTCGGCGGGTACCTGCCGTCGCAGCCACAGCACGACCGAGCCGGCGAGGAGCGCCGACGCCGCACCCAGGCCAGCGCGGCACGCGGCGACACCTCCTGGACCACGACGCCCATCACGATCGACCCGATCGGCGTGGTCCCCACCACGCGATCGCGAACAGGCTCATCACCCGGCCCTGGTACTCGGGATCGGTGCCGTGCTGGAGGACCATCTGATCGACCGCGCTGAACACCGACGACGCCGCACCCAGCGGGAGCCAGATGATCGCGTAGCCCACGAGCTCGGGCATCGCGGCCGAGCCCGCGATCAGGAGCCCGAACACAATGGTCGCGAAGCCGAGCAACCGGAGCGTCGGTCGCCCGACCGACGCGATGACGAGCCCACCGATCACGGATCCCACGCCACTGATCGCCTGCACCGCGCCGAGTGCTCCCGGGCCTGCGTGGTACTCGAACTTCACCATCGACGGGACGAGGACCATGAAGTTGTACGCGAAGATCCCGACGAACGCCATCACGATCAGGGCGACGCGGAGGTCTTGGCGTTCTCGGACGTAGCGCAATCCCGCGCGCAGGTGACCGCGCCGGTCCGCATGGCGGATGCGGGCGAACATCTCCCGCTTCCGCAGCAGCGCGAGTGCGCCGATGACCGCGAGGAACGACGCGGCATTGGCGAAGAAGCACACCGAGATCCCCGCCGTCGCAATGACCACGCCACCGATCGCGGGGCCCACCAGGCGCCCGGCTGACTGGATCACACTGTTGAGCCCGACCGCGCTCGGGAGGTCGGCGGGGCCGACGAGCTCGAACAACAGCGCGTTGGCGGCGGGGCGGTCGAACGCGAACACGAGCCCGAACAGGAACGAGAACGCGTAGACCCAACCCGTCGTCACCGAGCCGGTCGCGACGAGCACGCCCAGGCCGAGGGCCTGGCCCATCCCGAGGACGGCGGTGACGATCAGCAGCTTGCGGTTGTCGACACGGTCGGCGATCCCACCGGCCCACACGCCGAACACGAGCAACGGCAACGTCTGGAGCGTCACATTCACCCCGAGGGCGACGCCGCTGTCCGTGAGTTGCGAGCACGAGCCAGCTCTGGGCCAGCAGCTGCATCCACGTACCGATGGTGGAGACGATCTGACCGGTGAAGTAGAGGCGGAAATTGCGGCCGGCCAACGCGCGCAATGAGCGATTGGTCGCGACTGCCACGGGCGGCGACAGTACGCGTCTCCGGAAAAGTCCGCCCAGGTGACGGGACATTTGGACCGGCTCAGTAGACAATGGCCGTCGGTATCGGTAAGAGTCCGTCCAGAATCGGCAGATGCAGCACGGAGACCGGGGGGGAACTGTGACTCACGTTCGCACGCGAGGCGCGCGCCAGCGGGCGGCCGCGAAGTCGATCGTCATGCTCGTCGTCACCGCACTGGTGCTCGGCGCAATGGCGACGCTCGCAGCCGGCCAGGTGAAGGTCGGTCCGGCGGTGAAGGCCGCCGGCGTCGGCACCGCGGCGGCGAAGAACGCGCCGTACTGCGACCCGAAGGACGGCAAGCTCGCCTATCCCTACCAGCAGCGGGCACCATGCGTGAAGCCGTTCGCCAAGGGTGCGAACAACGGCGGCGCGACCTACCAGGGCGTCACCAAGGACGCGATCAAGATCGTGGTCGTCGTCCCGACGCACGACCAGCAAGTGACCGCGCGCACGTTGCCCGGCGTGTCGTGCACGACGCCGAACCGCGCGACGGGTGCGTGCGCCGACATCGAAGACACGTATCCCGACTGGGAAGCAGTGCTCACGCAGAACTTCCAGACGTGGGGCCGCACGATCGACTTCCAGTTCTTCCACCCAACCGGGGCGGGCGAAGCCGAGCAACGCGCTGACGCGATCAGCGTGATCGGCATGAAGCCGTTCGGCGTGGTCTGCAACGGCGGCGCGGCCGGTGGTGGGCGCATCTTCGGCCTCGCGGTCGCGCAGGCGAAGATCATGGCGTTCAACTGCGGCGGCACGAACTCCGACGCCGTGGCCCAGGCGCCGTACGTGTGGCTCGGCGGCTTCGACTCCGACGCGTCGGCGGTCAACGGCGCCGAGGTGCTCGGCAAGATGTTCGTCGGCAAGCCCGCCGAGTACTCGGGGAACGCCGCCGACAAGACCAAGACCCGCGTCCTCGGTGTGATCAAGCCGTCGACCGGGTTGAGCTACGACAGCTTCCCGACCTTGTTGAAGAAGTACGGAGGCAAGAACGGCGTCGTGAAGACCGAGGTGACCTACTCGGTGCCCGTCGACACGTCGACCGCCGCGACGCTGGCCGCCAACCAGACCGAGGCACCGACCCTGGCTGCCAAGCTCAAGGACGACGGTGTCACGACGGTGACGGTCTTCGCGAGCGCGCAGATGACTCGTCTCCTCATGGACGCGGCGACCAAGCTCGACTGGTACCCCGAGTGGTTCTTCCCGGGCTTCGGCGCCCAGGACATCGAGGTGACCGCTCGCAGCAACGACCCGAAGCAGATGGCTCACACCTTCGGGATCGGGAGCCTGCCGCTGTACGTTGCCGGCATCAACGACCCGCAGGTGAACTGGTTCAACTGGTACTGGGGCCCCAACAAGGGCAACTACTCGGCCGGCACCGTCGGCACGCTGTACACCGTCAACGCGGGCATCATGCTCGCGGGGCCGAAGCTCACGCCGCAGACCTTCCAGCAGGGCCTGTTCGCGATGCCGGCCTACGGTGGTGCGGCGACTGACCAGCTCCAGAGCTTCATGTTCGGCTACGGCCGTACCTCGGGCCTCCCGTACAACGAGTACGCGACGGTGGGTCTCGACTACGCATTGATGTGGTGGAACCCCACCGACGTCGGGAAGGGCAAGATCCTCTTCAACGACGGCACCGGTCGGATGTGCTACCCGAGCGGCGCGAAGCGGTACTACGCCAGCAAGTGGCCGACCACGGCACCGAAGTTGTTCGACATGAGCAGCTCGATCTGCCAGTTCGACTCATTGCCGGCTTCGGACGTGGCACCGACCTATGACTGCAAGGGGTGTCCGAGCACCAAGAGCTGACGGACACCACGTGCTCAGCAAGCGAACGTCGCAGCGGGTGAGGCTCTCGGGCCTCACCCGCTGCAGCGTCACCGTCGCGTGCGCGGTGGCATTGGCGACGGGTGCATCGGTCACCGGTGTCGAGCGGAGCGCACCCGCGAGCGCGGCGACGGCCACGACCACGAGCGCGAAGCCGGTCCCGGCGGCCGGCGTCGGCACCGCGGCGGCGAAGAACGCACCGTACTGCGACCCGAAGGACGGCCAGCTCGCGATCCCGTATCAGAAGCGACCACCGTGCGTGCGGCCGATGAAGGCCGGGTGAGAGCAACGGCGGCGCGACGTCTCCGGGGGTCACGAAGGACGCGATCAAGGTCGTGGTCGTCGTCCCCACCCCGGAGCAACAGCGCGCGACGTGGTCGAACCCCGCGACGCCGCCGCCCACGAACCACGCCACCAACTCCCCTGGTTACGTCGAGGACGCCGCCGCCGACTGGCTCACGGTGTTGAGCCGCTCGTTCCAGACGTGGGGTCGCAAGATCGACGCGATCGTCTTCAACCCGACGGGACCGACCGAAGAGGCGCAGCGCGCCGACGCGCTCGCGGTCGCGGCGATGAACCCGTTCGCGGTACTCGTCAGCAACCAGACCACCGGCGCGGGCACGGTGTTCACCGCGGAGATCGCGGCCAAGAAGATCGTGATCTTCACCGCGAACGGCACCAACGCCGACGCCGCGCAGCAGGCGCCGTACCGCTGGCAGGGCGTGTTCGACAACGACGCGTCCGCGGTGAACGGCGCGCAGTTCATCGGCCAGATGCTCGTCGGCGAGACCGCGAAGTGGGCAGGCGATCCCTCGATGCGGACGAAGACGCGGGTGTTCGGCGCGATCTATCCGGAGCGCAACCTCAACTTCGACCTGTTCCTCGAGGGGTTCGCGAAGTACAAGGGCGCGAAGCTCGCGGAGAAGGTGCAGTACTCGGTGCCGCTCGATGCCGCGCAGGTGCAGCCGCAGAACCAGATCGAGGCGCCGACCGCTGATGGCCAAGCTCAAGGCCGCGGGTGTCACGAGCGTGATCACGTACGCGTCGGGCAACATGGTCAGCCAGGCGATGAAGGCCGCCACCGCGCTCGACTACTACCCCGAGTGGGTCCTTCCCGGTCTCGGCGTCCTCGACCTCGAGAGCATCGTGCGGTCCTACGACCAGACCCAGATGGCGCACGCGTTCGGCATCGGCACGCTGCTCGTGAACGTGGCCGACACCACCGACCCGTCGACGAACTACTTCGAGTGGTACTGGGGCCCGAACAAGGGCACGTACCAGCCGGGCGTGCTCTCGTACCTCCAGACGTTCCTGACCGGCGTGATGCTCGCCGGCCCGAAGCTCACGCCGCAGAACTTCCAGCAGGGGCTCTTCGCGCTGCCCGGCATCCGGTGGCGCCGCGAGCAACCAGACCGAGAGCTACATGACCGGTTACGGGCGCCAGTCGGGGCTCCCCTACGACGAGTACTCGTCGATCGGCCTCGACTTCGCGTTGTTGTGGTACGACCCGAACGCGGTCGGCAAGAGCAAGATCACGTTCGCCGACGGCAAGGGCATGTTCCAGTACCTCAACCAGGCGAAGCGCTACCGCGCCGGCGAGTGGCCGAAGGGCGAGCCGAAGTTCTTCGATCCGACCGCGTCGATCCAGCAGTTCGCGACGCTTCCCCCCACCGACGTCCCGCCGACCTATCCGTGCAAGGGGTGCCCGAGCACGAAATCGTGACGCTCGCTCGCGTCAGATCGTGAGGCCGATGCCCTTGATCGGAGCGCCGACGAGCAGCTCGCTCTCCTTGATCAGCGGCCCGAAGCTCGCGCCGGCCGCCTTCATCGCGTCGCTGCTGCCGTGCGCGGCGAGCGCGTCGTTGTCGACGTAGAGCTCGAAGAAGAAGAACGAGTCGGGATCGTCGGCCAAGCGGCTGAGCACGTAGACCTCGGTGCCGGGCTCGGTCTCGACGTGCGCGAACAAGCTGTCGAACGCGGCCGCGAGCTCGTCGCCCTTCCCCTCGTGGGCTGTCAGCTTCGCCATCAGGGAGACCTTGCTCATCTGACTTCACCTCGTGGGCTCATCGCGCGGCACTGCATGGGGCGCCGCCTCGGACCGGGGCACACTATCCGGGTTCAGCCCTTGCCGAGCGTGGCGCTCAGGGGCAGCCCGCACGTCGAGACTTCGACCTCGCCGCCGACCTTCCGGCGGATCGTCATCGGGCACGTGCGCGGGAGCTCTTCACCGGCGATCGACGGTGCGAGGTGGACGACCCCGTGCGTGGGGCAGCGGTATTCGATCTCCACCCCGCCAGGGTAGGCGGTGGGCCGTCAGCCCTCGTCGTCCACGGACGCGGTCAGGCCGTCGAGGGCGTCGATCTCGGCGGCAGTCAGGCGGCATTCGGTTGCGGCCGCGTTCTCGGTCACCTGCTCGGGAGACGTTGCCCCGGCGATGACACTCGGGATCTGCGGGTGCGCCGCCAACCACCCCAACGCGAGCTCGACCATCGTGCGCGCGGAGCTGTCGGCGAGGCCCTGGAGCGCGACCACGACGTCGAGGTCGACGGGTTCCTTGTCGTGCGGGTGCCAGCTCATGGCCGTCTCGATGGCGCCCCGGGGGTCGCCCGCATCCACGTCGACGGGCTGCTCCGTGCCAGCACGCTGCAACGCCCACCCGAGCCGCGACTCGGGCGACGGCACCTCGTCGACCTTGTACTTGCCGGTGAGCAGCCCGTTCGCGAGGGGGAAGAACGGCACGAACTTCACACCCAGCTGACCGCACGTCGGCAGCAGCGCGCGCTCAGGATGACGCCAGAGCAGGTTGTACTGCTCTTCGACACACGCGAACGGGCGCACACCATGCGCGCTCGCGGCGTCGTCGG
Source organism: uncultured Actinomycetes bacterium (assembly GCA_963721435.1). Classification (GTDB taxonomy): domain Bacteria; phylum Actinomycetota; class Acidimicrobiia; order IMCC26256; family DASPTH01; genus CAVRJC01. Next base: position 146,019 of record CAVRJC010000007.1, on the reverse strand, counting down.
CGTCGAGCAGGTACTCCGCGGTGACGTTGGAACACCCGATCTCGCGCACCTTCCCCGTGTGCACGAGCGCGTCGAGCTTCTCGAGCGTCGCCTCGATGGGCTCGCCGAGGTCCGGCTGGTGGACGTAGAGCAGATCGATCGAGTCGGTCCCGAGGCGGCGCAGGCTGTTCTCGACGGAAGTGACCGCGTCACTGCTCGTCAGGCCGAGCCCGCGCGTGTCGGGCCAGCCGAACTTCGTCGCGATGACGACGTCGTCGCGAACTCCGGCGACCGCTTCGCCCAACCACGATTCGGAGAGCCCACCGCCGTAGACGTCGGCGGTGTCGAACATCGTGATCCCACACTCGAGCGCGCGACGAACGATGGCCAGCGACGTGTCGTGATCGACCCGCATGCCGAAGTTGTTGCATCCGAGGCCTGCGATCGAGACGGTCAGGCTGCCGAGTGTCCGCTGTTCCATCGGGCCCACGGTACCGAGCGACGCGGGATCGAGCGTGAGGCGAGAATCAGCCGTTCGGTCCCACCGACGAGACGAGCGGCCGGTGGTCGAACGTGTCGATCGCGATCGCACGCACCGTGCTCTGGCCGAGGTCGGGGCTCACCAGGATCCAGTCGACGCAATTGTCGTTCGACGTCTTGAGCGTGCACTTGCGGGTGGGCTGGGTCGTGCCGTAGCCCGCGTCGAGGAGCACCCGCAGCTCAGGCGACCCCGGATCGGAGTTGAGGTCGCCTGCGATCACCGTGCGGCGACCGTTGCCGTCTGCGCGCAGGATCGCGTGCATCTCGTCGATGCGCGCCTGCACACGATCGGGCGCTTCGCCCTCCTGCAGGTGGGTCCCGATCACCGTGACCATCGCACCGCTGACGGGCCCCACCCTCGCCACGATTGCGCTTCGCTTCATCCGGTTCTCGGCGTGCGGCAGCTCGACGATCCTCGCCGAGCGGATCGGCACGCGACTGAACAGGATGTTGCCGAACTGGTGATCGGCCGCGGGTACCCACACGTACGGCATCCCGAGCTGTCGCTTCGCCCACTCCGCAAGGTCGATCCCGCCCGACAGCGGCCAGCCCCGACCCGCTTCCTCGATCACGAGCACGTCGGGCCGAAGGCGGCGCACTGCGCTCGCCAAGGAGTCAGGATCCAGGCGGCCGTCCCGAGTGATCGTCTCGTGCACGTTGTACGTCATCACGGTGATCGCATCGGCGCGCGCGACCGCAGGGGCGACCGTGGGCTCGGAGAGCGCGAGGCCGCCGAAGACCAACGCGGTCACGACGACGACCGCCAATGCAGCCCAACCGGCCAGGGCCGCGGCAGTTCCGGCTCGCGGCATGCGGTCGGCTTCGGGCTCGGTGCCGGCGACCGCCGTGCGAGACGTCAGGGCCACGATGATCGCAACCACCCCGAGGAACGCAGCCGCGATCACCGGCAACCATCGATTCGTGACCGGCAGCGGTTCCTCGTAGTGGAGCTGGTAGCCGACGACGAGCAGCCCGAAGACCAGCGAGCCGGCGGCGATCCCGCACGCGTCGAGGAACGAGGCCACGGGCTGCGTGTGCTCGGAGGCCGCGAGCACCCAGGCGAGCAGGGAGACGGCGAGCACCTGCCCGGCGAGCACGACGGCGACGACCGTGCCGTCGACCGCGTCGGTCGCCGACCACGCAAGTGGCAACAGCACGACGGCCGAAAGAACCGAGACGCCGCGCGGCAGGTGTCCGCGCCATCAGCCACAATGCACCCAAGGCGAGCGCGTCACCGACGAGCACGACCGCTGCGCTGGTCGCGAGGGAAACGTCTCCCGACGACGAGATGAACGCCGGGTTCTGGAGCACGAGCATCTGGAGCGCGAGGAACGGCCCGAGCGCGAGCCCGGCCAGCAGCGCGCGACCACCGGGACCGTCCGTCGCGTCACGTGCGGTCACCCACGCCACCGCGACGAGCGCGCCGACCAGCACCACCGCCGCCGTCCACGCGAAGACTCCGTGTCGCCACACGAGATCCCACGTCAACCATCCCGCGCGCACCCCGGTGTCGAGCGCGAGCCCGAGCACGACACCGACCGCGAGCTCGGCGCCGCGGTCCCGCAGAGCGACCACCACGACCGCCAGCGCGAGCAGCCCGACCCCCGCGACCACGGCCGCGAGCTCGACACCGAACATCGAGCGGTTCTGGAGCGCGAGCCGCAAGGCTCCGAGGAGCACCACACTGCCGACGATCGCCCACCGCCGCCCGGCGACCCGCACCAGCAATGGCGCGAGCGCCGGCGCCGCGAACACGAGGACACCGATCAGCGCGGCATTCGTCAGGCCCGACGACTCACGGTACGTGTAGACGGCCGGGAACAGCGCCCGGATGCCCTGCAATGCCACCGTGAGCGTGAGGGCCGAGAGCGCGACGACCGCAATCGGCCGGGGTCCTCGCAGTGCAGCACCATCGCGCGCGGTTGGCATGGCGCCATGATCCGGTGCCGCCGGTGCCGCTCCCAGAGGCGAAAGTCACCCGCTCGAGTTGCCCACCTTCGGGCGGGGTTTCGTCGTTCGAGCGGCGCAACGCCCCGCTCGAGGCACATCTGGTATCCGACCCGACTCACCCAGGAAAGAGCGACAGCTCTGCGTCGGGGTGGCGGTCTCCGCGGTCTATTGCCAGTCGGAGAAGCTCGACCGCGTTTCTGGTGACGGTGCCTTCGCGCTGTCGCCGTAGCCCGCAGATCCACGCGGCAGTCAAGACGCTCGGTTCACCGTCGGCTGCTTCGACAAGCGCGTCGACCGACCGTTCACGACTCATCCCAGATCGGTTGCCATCATCAAGCCACGAAGCCCAACCGAGCAACTCTTCAGCCGCTGCACTCCCGCGCTTGTCTCGCTCCGGCAAGCACGCGAGAACCTCGGGAGTCACATCCTGAACGAGAGCCATCGTCAAACTCCTTCCGCCTATCGCCCTTCACATGTTCTTTACCCGCGTCGATCCCGACGCAACACATACCCATCGCGATCTTCTGCCCACGTCGTCCTCCCCCACAGAGTCGAAGGTCACATGGCGGAGTCCCAGGACTTCGGAGCAACACACCGATCTCGTCCGCGCGAGCCAGCCTGCGTCTTCGGTGGGAGCGAATGGCCGGCGGTGAACGGAAAGAGCCCCCGGGGCGACTTCACCCGGGGACTCCCCCCCGCCGGGGGCAACCACGAAGCAGGTTCAGGGGGGCTGATTGCCTCGCCGTGGTGCCTTCCCTCGGTACTGAGTCTTCCGCCTATCGAGAGACTGGGGCAGGGCCGTTGGTCCCGAATGATCGAACACCCCGATACGACGTAGCCGGTCATCCACTGATCCGAGTCCGCCTTGACTCCCCATAGACACCCAGGCGGCGCGACCGTGCGGCATCAGTTGTGCGCTGGTCGGCCGAGCGGCTTCAGCACGAGCCGGACCCTGACGCCCTAACTTGGGTTTGTCATCGGACACATTCCCGACACATGCACCATTCAGGGCAATCAATCTGTGCGGCCGCTCACGGATCGCCGTACCTCGTCGGTTGGGACCGCTTGGTTCCCGGGGCTGTGTCCTGCCTATAGGAAGCCTGGCCTAATCTCCGCAGGGTCTTGATCAGTCGGTTGCGAGAGGTTCCTCGGCAGGGGTCGTATGTTGGCGGGAGGGCTGCGGAGTTCGCGACGACGTAGATCGGACACGCGGCGCGAGGGCGGCAGTGCTCGGGGGAATGCCGTCGATGCGGAGACCCGGAATGACGAGTGGCGTCGACTTGAGCGCTGGGTGGCTGGACTGGCGCCTGATCCTGTCCCAGCTGTTGTGCTTGGGGGTGGGCCGAACGGTCTGAGCTTCGCGAGGAGCCTCGGACGCCGTGGCGTGCCGGTTGTGCTCTTCGAAAGCACGGAAGGCTTCGCTCGACACTCTCGGTACGCGCACGTCGTGTCGCTTCCCGGGCCGGCGCGCTTCGGCGACGAGTGGGTCGACGCGCTCGAGCGTCTGGCAGTGCGTCTGCCGAACGGTGCGGTGCTCTTCGCGACCAACGACACACTTGTGTCCCTCGTTGCCCGTCACGAGACTCTGCTTGCATCGTTCTACCGCTTCGTCATCCCGCCGAGCGCGGCCGTCGAGCTCATCGTGGACAAGCGTCGCCAATACCTCTTCGCGCAGGAGCAGGGTGTCCCGATCCCGCTGACATGTTTCCCGACCTGTCGAGCCGAAGTGGAGGCCCTGCACGCGACCATGCCGTTTCCGTGCATCTTGAAGCCATACCAATCCGCGCCCGGACGCGCGGTGCTCGGGAAGAAGGCGATCCGGGCCGAGACTGCCAACGAGCTGCTCAGCGCCTTCGACCGCTTTGCGACGGGACCGACCAAGTTCATGGTCCAAGAGTTCATCCCCGGCGACGATGCTCAGCTCTTCGGATATCTAGGCTTCTGGGATCGCGATGGTTCCGAGCACAGTTGGTTGACGAAGCAGAAGCTTCGTCAGTTCCCCGCCGGACTGGGCGACGGCTCGCTGCACCGAACGGTCGACGTGCCGGAGGTGCGGGCGTTGACCACAACGTTGCTCGAAGCGATGCAATACCGCGGGTTCGTGGCCGCCGAGTTCAAGAGAGACTCGCGCACTGGTCAGCTACGACTCATCGAGATCAATCCACGCACAGCGATGTGCAATCAGATCGGCGCTGCGGCAGGCGTCGACTTCCCGTGGGCGGGATACCGCTACCTCACGTCCGGCGAGCCTCGAGACGAGCCCGGTGCCGAGTTCAAGCGGGACGTGCAGTACGTCGACGAGATCCTCGACCTGCGCGCGTTCCTCGCCCTGCGACGCGAAGGCCAGCTCGGTACCGCAGCGTGGTTGCGCTCCCACGCTCGCACCCGGGCCTTTGCCGTGTGGTCAACACAAGATCCGCTTCCATTCGCCGCCCTCGCTTGGGGACTCGTCAACCGCCGAGCCAGCAGACCGTAAGCGCAGAACGCTTGCCGCTCAACGGCCCGAACGGAGCGGCAGCGACTTCATGAGGTTGTCCCGACGCGAGCCGACGGCGACAAGCTTCGGGGCGGCGTCCGTGATGGCGGGATCCCCCGCCCCGGGGCTCACCGTGACGGCGCTCGCTGCACGAGGGAATCCTGGCTGCTCGCGGAGCACGGCTTCGGTGGCGATGACTACCTTCGCGGCATCCACGGTGAAGCTGCCGCGCGCCGTGACGGCGCTCCCGACCACGGCGCGGTACGAGAACCCGAACTCTCTGCACATCCACGCGCCGTAGGGCTGTGCAAATCGCTTGTTCGCCGGGATGATTTCGACGACCGCGCAGTCCTTGCCGATGCGGTGGACGAGGTTCGCGAGACCTGCGCCCACCGGGAGAACGACACAGCGGACATTCCGAAAGGTCGACACACGTTCGTCGAGCGACAGTTGCTCGGCATCGAGTTCGGAGAAGCCCTGGCGTGCGAGCCCCGCCACAACCTCATGCCCGTTCTCCACGTGTCGCTCGAGGCCTTCCCTTCGAGCGAGAACGACGAGACCTCCGCCCGGCGTCCGTCGCTCAGATGCCGGATCACCCGCGCGGCGGTTGGTTCGCCGGTCCAGATTTCGTTGGGCGAACTCCATGTGCGCTCTGCGGAATGAGCCTTCGAGACAGATGATCGCACGTTCCGTCCATATCGGTCGGTCGTGCAACATCCAGTTTCTGTCGCGGAAGGCCGGCAGTGTTTGGATGTCTGTGAAGAACTGAGAGTTCCAGAACGCCTTGCCCACGAGCAGCGGGACATTGTCGGGCAATCCAAGCCGATCGATGGCGATCAGCTTGCTCAGGACGTTGTCTTGGCAGTGCCAGAAGTTCCCCTCCCAACGCGCCCGCAGCGACACGGCGACCGGCAGGAAGGCGGCAGTATCCCTCCGCGCGATCCACAGCAGATAGTCCCGGTAAGCCTTCGGCGACGGTCCTGAACAGAGTTGCCAGTAGGTCACCGACTCACGATCGAGTCCCGCCCGAAGGAACACGAAGCCACGACGATGCTCGAGGAGCGCGCGCTCGCGGATGTCGAAGACCTTGTGCTCGTGCTCATCCTGTTCGACCGCGCCGATACGCGCGACGAGCCACTCGCTGTCGGTCCGCGAGCTGAGCCATTCGGACAGGCCGTCGAACGGTCGATAGATCTCTCGCCGCACGACATATTTCTGAGCCCGCATCGTGCCGGAGCGCGACAAGCCAGCGACTCCGGTACGACCGATGGCCGCGTTGATCCCTTCACGGAGCTGCAAGGCGGCCGTCCTCACGCTGCAGCGCGCCCGATCGGGGGTCGTCCCAGCCCATCTGTGGACACTCGGATCGCCACACGCCGATTGCTCCGTCCCAACTCACGGAGTGAGTCACGCCCGCGCCGTTCCACTGAAACCTCACGACAGAAGTCGCTCACGCACCGCCGAGGCCTACGAAGAGTGACATCGCTCCTCAGTATTGCTCACGTAGCGTAGTAATTCAAGCCGGAGCCACTACGTACAGTGGGCAATATGACCATGTGAACGCTGAGCCGGGCAGAACGGCGGCTGACGCCACGGAGAGACGTGCGCGCTTTCAGCGGTCGTACTACCTCGGTGAGTGGCAACTTGACCCGACCTGTGCTAGAAGCACCGCAGTCACCGGGGGTGAGAACACACGCGCTGAGCGTGGGCAGAAGGCGAGCCGATGGCTGGACGGCACCGCAGGACCAGACGGACCGTAGGCGTGGAAGCGTCCCGCTTCGACGCCGGATGGCAGCTCGTTGCCGCGGTCGACTACCTGACTTCGCTCCGAAAGAAGGAGGAAGCGATGTATCCATCACCTACCAAGGCCGAATCAGGGACGCCATGCGCTTCACCTTCGACCAACTCGACCGCTGCGTTCACGGACGAGGTCATGTTGCGGCCTGCGAACCGCGTGCCCGAGGACGGCTGGCGCCGCGTGCTGTACCACGTAACCCGCGGTCAAGTGAATGCCGGACCCAGTCGGGCGGAGTTGGAACGGCGGGGCCTCATCGCACGAGCAAGGTCACCGATCACAGGATCGAGACGGGTTGTGGTGCTGTGTCGGAAGGGTGGCGCGGGCAAGACGAGCACGACGCTCATGCTCGGACACACGTTGGCGTCGCACCGGGGTGATCGGGTCATCGCGCTGGACGCCAACCCGGACGCCGGAAGCCTTGGTCACCGCGTTCGGAGAGAGACGACTCAGACCGTGACGAACATGTTGCTCGATCGTGCCCTGCTGGAGCGATACGCGGACATCCGCGCCTACACGTCGCAAGCTCCGACGCGGCTCGAAGTACTTGCATCCGACGATGATCCGCGGATCACCGAAGGACTTGGCGAAGACGACTATCGCGCGGCAATCTCGATACTCGACCGTCACTACAACTTGATGCTGATCGACACCGGGACAGGGATCCTCGATCCGGCGATCCAGGGCGTGCTGACCGAAGCGGACCAGATCGTCGTGACAATGCCCCCTGCGCTCGACGGTGCTCGCGTCGCGGCATCGACGCTCGATTGGCTGGTGCAGCACGGACACGGCTCACTTGTCAGCACCGCCATCGCGGTGATCAACGCCGTCCACGGGAAGGATTTCGTCGAGCTGGACCGCGTCGAGAAGCACTTCTCCGAGCGTTGCGCGGCCGTGGTGCGCATCCCGTGGGACCCAGCGCTCGCCGCCGGCGGCACGACCCTCATGGGAGACCTGCGCCCGGAGACGCGTCTGGCCTATCTCAAGCTGGCGGCCGCCGTTGCCGACCAGTTCCGCAGTCCATCGCCTCGGGAGTGACGAAGTCGGGTCAGACAGATCCTCGCTGCTCCCACTGATTGCATGGCCCGGCGAGATCGTCGCGGGCGTCGACATGATCCTCGGCCTGGTTGGCGTGCTCGTCCTCCGCGACCCGAAGCAGCGCACCGCCCCCACCTGACGAAGACACGCCCACCCGTGAGCCGTGCTTGCACGTCGTGTGACGCGGGAACTCCGGTCACGAAGCGCGCCGGAGATCGGTGGGGTTTCGTCGTTCGTGGCTCAATGTCAGAGCTTGGAGATTCGATATCAGGGGGATCGCGTGACCTTGACCGTGAGCGAGGCCACCCGACGACGGCCCCGCCTTTCCGGGCGGGGTTTCGTCGTCCGGGCAGCCGGGCCGGCTCGCGCCTCATGTCACACGCACACGACTTTGGACCAAGCGGTTGCTGCGGACGGGCCGAAGCGTGCGTGAGCACCTGCGCTTTCGTTGTGGGCGGTAGAGGATTTGAACCTCTGACCCCTTCCGTGTCAGGGAAGTGCTCTACCCCTGAGCTAACCGCCCGGTGAGGGCGTCATGCTAGCAACGCGCCCCTCGAGCTATTCGGCTGCAATCGCATCCAAGACGTCGAGTCGTGCGGCGCGCCACGTGGGCAGCACCGCCGCGAGCACGCCGGCCAGCATCGAGCCCAGCAGGAAGAGCAGCACCTCGAGCACCGGGATGCGGAACACGGTCAGGCCCTGCGACTGCAGTGCCTTCGTGAACGCCCAGCCCCACAGGAGACCGAGCGCGAGCCCGACGGCCCCGCCGATCACCGCGATCACCATCGACTCCCCGCGCACCATGCCCCGGACCTGCGTGCGCGACATGCCGACGACGCGGAGCAGGCCGAGCTCGCGCGTGCGCTCGAAGACCGACAGCGCCAGCGTGTTGATGATCCCGAGGATGGCGATGATCTCCGACAACGCGAGGATCGCGACCAGCACGGTCAGGAACTGGTTCACCTGCGACTCCTGCTCGGCGCGGAACTCGTCACGCGTGAGCACACCGATGTTCGGGAAGTCGTTGCCCAACGCCTGCTTCATCGCGGGCTTCGCCGCGGCCCGCTCCCCCGGCTTGGCGCGTGCGAGCACGAGGGTGTCCTGCTGGGTGCCTCCGAACCCGCGCTCGGCGGTCGCGGGCCCGACGATGAACGGCACGGTCTGGCCGAAGATGCCGATGAAGTTCTGGTTGCGGTACACGCCGTCGACCCGGAGCTGCGACACGCCGCGGGAGAACTCCATCAGGACGTTGTCGCCCGTCGTGATACCGAGCCTGCGCGCGGTCTCCTCGGCCACGATCACGCCGCCGTCATCGGGTGCACCGCCGCTCACGTAGTCGAGGTCGACGACCTCGTCGAGGCCCGACGGGTCGGCGGCGCCGACCGTCTCGACCTTCCCGCCGACGCGCGCGCTGTTGAACCGGAACGGAACGGCGGCCGTGAGCTCGGGCAATGCGGCCATGCGGTCGCCGACCTCGGTCGAGAACCCTGCCAGCCCGTCGGAGCGTACGACGTAGTCGGCGATCAGCCCCTGGCCCGTGTCCTCGCGCACCGACGCGCGCGCCGACGCCCCGAAGGTCGCAGTGAGCCCGACGAGCGCGAGGCCGATCACGAGTGCCGACGCGGTGATCGCGGTGCGGCGCGGATCGCGCATCGCATTGGCGCGCGCGAGTGACCCGGTGACGCCCTGCAGGCGGACCAAGGGACGACCGATCACACGCGCGAGCGGGCGCGCCACGGTCGCGAGCAGGACGACGACGCCGACGAGCACGATGAACGCACCGAGCGCGACCACCTGCGCCTGGTCGACGAGACCGCGGGTGTGATCGGCGCGGTCGACGCCGTAGGCGAGCACCGCGGCCCCGATGGCAGTGACGATCGCGCCGCCGACGAGCCGCCATCGCAGGTCGCCGCGGAGCCGCGGGCGGATCCCGTTGATCGCGGCGATGGGCGGCACACGCGCGGCACGCACCGCGGGGAGAACCGCCGCAGCAACCGTGACGACCACCCCGACGAGCAACGAGACGACGACCGTGCGGCCGAGCAGCACCGTCGACGTGTCGGGGAGGTCGAGCCCGATGCCCCGGAGCAGGGCGAGCAGCCCGATTCCGAGGAAGATGCCGACCACCAAACCGATCACCGACGCCACCAACCCGACGACGAACGCCTCCAGCACGACCGACCACACGACCTGCTTGCCGGTGGCGCCCATCGCGCGGAGCAGCCCGAGCTCACGCGTGCGCTGCGCGACGAGGATCGCGAACGTGTTGAAGATGATGAACGCGCCGACCACCACACCGATCGCGGCGAACCCGAGGAGCGCGTACGTGAAGTAGCCGAGGAACGCGCGCACCGGTTGACCGATCCGCAGCGCGGCTTCGTCGGCCTCGAGCACGTCGAAGCCCGGGCCGAGGGCACGTTCGATACGCGCGCGCAGGACCGCGTCACTCACGCCCGGCGCGCTCTGCACATAGATGCGGTCGAGCGCGCCGTCGGCCTGGAACGCGCGTTGCGCGGTCGCGAGATCGAACGCCGCGAACGTGACGCTCCCGAAGTCGGTGCGGTCGCCGAAGCCGAAGAGCCCCACGATGCGGAACTGCTGCGCAGGGCCGCGCAGGAGCAGACCGACTCGGTCGCCGACCGCGAACCCGTTCTTCTCCGCGGTTCCCACGTCCATGAGCACCTCGCGCGAGTTCCGCGGTGGACGGCTCACGCCATCGTCGACGAGGCGGAGCGGACCGTCGTTCACCCACGACACACCGAAGGTCGGAGGCCCGCCGCCGCCGATGCTGTCGCCGTCATGCCCCACGAATTGCGCGTAGCCCGTGACGAAGCCCTCGGCCCGTTCGACGCCCGGGACCGCGCGCACTTCGTCGAGCGTGGACTCGGGGATCCGCTCGGAATCGCCGGCATCACCGAGCGTGCGCGGGCCTTCCACCACGAGGTCGACGCCCGAGACCGTCTGCTCGAACACGGCGTCGAACGAGCGCTTCACGGTGTCGGTCAGCACGTAGGTGGCGCTCACGAAGCTGACGCCGAGGAGCACGGCGAGCGCAGTGACCACGAGGCGGATCCGGCGGGCCAGCAACCCCCTGATGGTCGCCTTCCACATGGGTGGTGTCGCTCCTCGTCGTGGGCCGGGCCCGCTGGCCACGGCCGGCCCATATTGCCTGCGCAGGCCGCTGGGCTCGGGTCAACCGTGGCCCTCGGCTCGCCCGCGCCCGGGTTGACGCCGGGATACTGCGGAGTTCGTCCAATTCGCGCGGATGGCCAGGTGCCAAATCTGCGTGGACCGTCACTCTTGGCTCAAGAGACCGCTCCCCGTACGCCGAGAAAGCTCTTGCCACAGAGAGTGATACTCGCGATCCGGGGAGAGACGGGCAGTGACGCGACTCAAGAAGCGGGCGGCGGTTCTGGTGATGGCGGCAGTGGTGGCGCTCGGGGCGACGGCCTGTCTGCCCACGACGGGGCCCGACCCTGAGGACCCCTACCTGAACATGCTCCTCCAGGCGATGAACAACGACCGCGCGGCGAACGGCCTCCCTCGCCTGACGTGGAGCCCCAAGCTCTCTGTGCTCGCCTACGACTGGTCGACGCAGATGGCGCGATCCGGCAGCCTCTACCACCAGGACCTCGGCGCGGTCATGAACCGGTCCGACTACTCGGACGTGTGGACCCTGGGCGAGAACATCCTCGTCGGTCCGGCGGGCATGCCGATCCCGGACATGGAGTCGGTGTGGATGAACTCCTCGGGCCACCGGGCGAACATCCTGTCCCGGAACTTCAACATCGTCGGCCTCGCCTTCGTGAGCGGGCCCGACGGGCGCCTCTGGGTCACCGTCGACTTCGGCGGTGCCTGACCCGAGAACTGCTCGAGTCTGCGGGCCTGAGCGCGATCGACTCGCGATCAGAGGGCTTCGGCCATGGTCGTGCCGGGGTCGGCGGCGGCGATGAGGGGGCGCACGATCGCATCGACGTCGTGCGGGTCCTCGATCGGGCCGGCCTTCGGGCCTCGGCGCCAGGGCTCGGCGACGGCGACCGCACGGCCTGATGCCTCGATGATCTGACCCGTCACGTCGGCCGACAGCGGCGACGCGAGCCAGGTCACGACCGGCGAGACGTAGCGCGGGTGCCACTGCTCCTTGAACTCGTCCGACATCCCGAGGTCCTCGGTCATGCGGGTGAGCGCACCGGGAGCGATGGCGTTGACGGTGACCCCGTAGCGCCCGAGCTCCATCGACGCGATCCGCGTGAACGCTGCGATCCCGGCCTTCGCCGCGCCGTAGTTCGACTGGCCCGCGTTGCCGTAGATCCCCGACACCGACGTGGTGTTGATGATCCGGGCGTCGTTGGTGAGGCCTTCCTTCGCCCGCTCGCGCCAGTAGATGGCGGCGTGGTGGCTCGGGGCGAACGTGCCCTTCAGGTGCACCTTGATGACGGAGTCCCACTCCTCCTCCGTCATGGAGAACATCATCCGGTCGCGGAGGATCCCGGCGTTGTTCACGACGACGTCGAGACCGCCGAAGTGGTCGATCGCCTGGCGCACGAGCTTCTCGGCGCCCGACCAGTCGCTGACGTCGTCGGTGTTGGCCACCGCCTCACCACCGAAGGCCGCGATCTCGTCGACCACCTGCTGCGCGGGGCCGGCGTCGTTCCCGGCGCCCTCGCGCGAGCCACCGAGGTCGTTCACCACCACCCGCGCGCCCTGCCCGGCCAGCATGAGCGCGTGCTCGCGGCCGATGCCCCGGCCGGCGCCGGTGACGATGCACACCCGGCCCGCACACATCTTCTCGTCGCTCATTCGCCTTGCCTTCCCTCCGAACGGGCCAGCGCCGGAAACGGCGGGCCCGTCAGCCAATGACGGCGAGCAGACTACGTTGTCGTGCGCCCGCAGCCCCATTGGGGCCGCGGGCCCGATCCCTCGAGGAAAGAGGACGCCGTGGCTGCTTCCGTGTCCCACATGGGCTTGTGCGTGGCGGATCTCGACCGCTCGCTGCGCTTCTACTGCGACGGCCTGGGCTTCGAGCCCCAGACCCGGTACGACATCGGCAACGAGTTCGCGGCGACGATGGAGATCGACGCCGATGTGAAGCTCGTCTCGCAGATGATCGCGCGCGACGGGCTCATGATCGAGCTGCTGCACTTTGTCTCCCCGGACGCGATCGGCGACCCGATCCCGGTCCGGAACCACCGCGGGTTCACGCACCTGTCGTTCAACGTCGACGACGTGAACGAGACGATCGCGACCCTCGTCGAGTGCGGCGGCACGCTCGTCGAGTCCACCCGCACCGTCAACGAGACCGGCGAGATCGTGTTCGTCGCGGACCCCGACGGCACCCGCATCGAGCTGATGAAGCTGGCCCAGTGACCGACGCCATGCAGGCTCCGGTGCGCTGCGTCGTCACCGGCGAGGGCGGCGATGGCAAAGCCGTCGTCGTGAGCGACACCGAGGTCACGGGCGAGCCGCCGCGCGTCGGCGTCGTCGTCCATGACCTGTGGGGCAGCGACACACCGCTCACCCTTCCGACCGACGGCAACCGGCCCGAGACCGGAGGCGTCGCGGTGCCACCCGGCGGATTCCGCTTCGCGCTCGTGAGCTTCGCCCCGCACGAGGAGGTGCTCGGCGGCGGCATGCACCGCTCCGACACCATTGATGCCGGCTTCGTGGTGTCGGGCGAGCTCTGGATGGAGCTCGACGACGGCGCCGAGACGCTGCTCCGCACCGGCGACTGCCTCGTGCTGAACGGCACCATCCACGCCTGGCACAACCGCGGCGACGAACCGTGCGTGTTCGCGATGGCCGCAGTCGGAGCACAACGCACCGAGACCTGATGGACACCGCACTGGCCGGGCGCGCCGCGATCGTCGGCATCGGGCAGACCGAGTTCTCACGCGGTGCGGGACGCGGCGTCAACCAGCTGGCGGCGGAAGCTGCGGTCGCGGCGATCGAGGACGCGGGCATCGACGCATCCGCGGTCGACGGCACGGTCACGTTCTCCGGCGACGGCACCGACGACCTCCAACTGATCCGCAACATCGGCGCCGCCGAGCTCCGGTGGACGTCACGCACGCGCGGTGGTGGCGGCGGCTCGTGCGCGGTGATCCAGCACGCGGCCGCCGCGGTCGCGGCCGGCGCCGCCGATCACGTGCTCGTGTACCGCTCGCTCACCCAGGCGACCGATCGCACGCACCGGCCCGGGCAGACGCGCTCGGCCGGAGGTGCTCCGACCCAGGGATACCGCGGGCCGTACGCGCCCTTCGGCCTCCAGGTGCCCGCGCACATCTACTCGCTCTGGTTCCAGCGCTACATGTACCGGTTCGGCCTCACCAACGAAGACTTCGGCCGGTACTCGGTCGTGGCCCGCAAGCACGCGGCCACCAACCCCGCCGCCTACTTCTACGGCCGCCCGATCACACTCGAGGACCACCAGAACTCGCGGTGGATCGTCGAGCCGATCCTGCGCCTGCTCGACTGCTGCCAGACCAACGACGGTGCGGTCGCGCTGATCGTCACCACGCCCGAGCGCGCCGCCGACCTTCCCGGGCAGTCGGTGATCGTCGAGGCGACGAGCCAGTCGCACCTCCGCGACGGCGACGAGCTGCACGACTACTACCTCGGCGACCGCACCGAGTTCGCCGAGGCCACGTCACTCGGCCGCCGTCTCTACGAGGCCGCGGGGCTCATGCCTGACGACATCGACACCGCGATGATCTACGAGAACTTCAGCCCACTCGTGTTCCTCCAGCTCGAGGCGTTCGGGTTCTGCGGGATCGGCGAGGCTCGCGACTACATCGTCGACGGCAACATCGAGCTCGGCGGCAAGCTCCCGGTCAACACGAATGGCGGGCTGCTCGGCGAGGCCTACATCCACGGCGTGAACCTCGTGCTCGAGGCCGTCCGGCAGGTGCGCGGCACCGCCGCCAACCAGGTACCCGACGTGGAGCATGCAATGGTGTGCAGCGGCCGCAGTGCGCTGATCCTCGGGAACGGATGAGCCCATGGACTTCGCAATCGGATTCGGGGCGCAACTCGCCGACCCGTCACCGGCGCGCGAGCAACGGCTGCTGCTCGACTGCGTCGACGCCGCGGTGTTCGCCGAGCAGGTCGGCTTCGATCGCATCTGGGCGCCGGAGCACCACTCGCTGAAGTGGTACGCGCACATGAGCGCGCCGGAGATCTTCCTCAGCTTCGTGGCCGCGCGCACGTCGACCATCCGCGTCGGCCACGGCGTCGTGCTCATGCCGTTCAACTACAACCACCCGGTGCGGGTGGCGGAGCGCGCGGCCATGCTCGACACCCTCTCGGGCGGTCGCCTCGACCTCGGCGCCGGGCGCGGCGCGACGTTGCAGGAGATGACGCTCTGCAACGTCGACCCCGAGCGCACCTACCTCGAGGTCGAGGAGTCGCTCCGGATGATCTCGAGCATGTGGCTCGACGACGAGTTCTCGTGGGACGGCGAGCTCACGATCGCGCCGCACCCGATCATCCCGCGGCCGGCGCAGCTCCCCCACCCGCCGCTGTTCATGGCGTGCAGCAAGAAGGACACCGTGACGCTCGCCGCCGAGTACGGCGTCGGCGCGCTGGTGCTCGGCTTCGCGGGCATCGACGAAGTGCGCGGCTACTACGACCTGTACCGCACCACCGCGAAGAACCGCGACGGGTCGCGCCTCGTGTCCTCGACCACGAACGACTTCTTCTCGACCGTGCTGCCCACGATCGTGCTCGACGACGGCGACGAGGCGTTCCGCATCGGCGCGCGCGGCCAGCGCTTCTTCGCCGAGTCGCTCGCGCACTGGTACGCCGGCGAGCCCGAGCCGCGCGACGACACCGAGCACGACGACAACGCCACCGAGATCGAGCACTCGCGCGACCGCGTCGTCGCCAAGATGCACGAGGCCAACGTTCCGGTGACGCCCCTCACCACTGCGACCTTCAACATCGACCACGCGTACGGCACCGCCGGACGCGCCATTCAGTACGTCGAAGCGCTCGCCGACCTCGGGGTCGACGAGGTCCACTGCATGATCCAGATGGGCACGATCCCGAACGAGGTCGTGATGGAGACCATCCGTCAGTGGGGCGAGTACGTCATTCCCCGGTTCCGCTGATCGAGTCAGCTCCGCGCCGCGTCGACCGTGAAAGAGATGTCCTGCCCGTAGGAGAGCTCGAGCGTGTGGCCGTCGGGATCGCGGAGGAACGCCCAGTAGCCGATGGGCGGCCCCGAATCGGTGGGGCCGGCGACGAGGCAGCCGGCTTCCCGGGCGCGGTCGCACCGCTCGTCGATCACTTCCCGGCTCGCGCAGCCCACGCCCAGGTGGCCGAACGGCCCGAGCGGATGCTCCGACGCCGGACCCTGCGCGAGCACGACCACGAACGGCCGCGTGAGGTCGCTGATCCAAGCGACGCGGGCGTCGGCGTCGTGGCGATCGTGTACAACCTGCATGCCCGCGTACTCGGCGTAAAAGGCGATCGACGCGTCCATGTCGCGCACCACGAGCGCAACATGGGTGAGCCCGACATCGCCGTCCATGCATCCGACCATATCGAGAATCAGGAGTCGCACCGATGACGACGCTCGACGAGCTCACCGCGATCCGTGCGATCGAGGTGCTCAAGGCCGGCTACTGCCGCACCATCGACCGCAAGGACTGGGACGGCCTCGGCGCGCTCTTCACCGTCGACGCGTGGCTGCACCACGGCGACCACACGATCGTTGGGCGCGCCGAGATCGTGGCGGTGATCAGCTCGACCATCGGTGACGCGCTCACGTCGCATTGCGCGCACACGCCGGTCATCGAGATCACCGGCGCGACGACCGCGACCGGCAACTGGGGCGCGATCTACACGCGCGAGGGGGGCCGCGTCGGGTACGGCGAGTACGACGAGACCTACGCGCGCGGTGACGACGGCGCCTGGCAGATCGCCGAGACGCGCCTCACCACGTTGTTCCAGTAGCTCGGCCGTGCTACCGCCGAGCGGTGGCCTTCTTCGCCGGAGCCTTCTTGGCGACCGTCTTCTTCGCGGGAGCCTTCTTGGCGACCGTCTTCTTCGCGGGAGCCTTGGCGGCGACGGCCTTCTTGGCCGGAGCCTTCTTGGCCGGAGCCTTGCCCGCGAGCACCGCGTCCTTGAAGCCCTTCAGCGGGGTGACACGCGCGCGACGCGACGCCTTGATCTTGATCGCCTCGCCGGTCGCGGGGTTGCGACCCATGCGCGCGGGACGGTCGACGCGGGCGAACTTCAGGAAGCCGCTGATCATCACCGGCTCACCGGTGGCCACGGTCTCGGTGACGGTGTCGATGAAGGCCTGCAGCGCGGCATCGGCGGAGCGCTTGTCGGTGTCGGTGCGCTCCGCGAGCGCGGCAACGAGATCACGACGGTTCATGGTTCTCCTGTGGGGTCAGAACGGTGGGATCAGACGATCCGGGGGTTGTGCAGCATGCCATCTCCACGTCCCGAGACTCGCAATCGAGGCACGGCACCGCGCGGTAACGTCCCGCGATGCAGGTCGGCGTCGCCACATTCGCAGCCGAAGGTGCGATCGAGCCCCATGAGCTCGGTCGGGCGGTCGAGGACCGCGGGTTCGATGCGCTGTTCCTCGGCGAGCACACGCACATGCCCGCGAGCCGCCCGCCCGAGGCGCCGGGCAGCCTCCCCTGGTACTACTACCGGCCGCTCGACCCATTCCTGGCGCTGAGCGCGGCGGCCACGAGCACCGCACGCATCGCACTCGGCACTGCGATCTGCCTCGTCGTGCAGCGCGACCCGATCACCCTCGCGAAGGAAGTCGCGAGCATCGACGCGCTCAGTCACGGTCGGTTCGAGTTCGGTATCGGCGCGGGCTGGCAAGCCGAGGAGATCGCGAATCACGGGACCGATCCCGCGACGCGCGGCGCGCTCTTCCGCGAGCGCGTGCTCGCGATGCAGGCGATCTGGACGTCGGAGCTGGCCGAGTACCACGGGCGGTACGTCGACTTCACGCCGCTGTACTCGTGGCCGAAGCCGGTGCAGCAGCCGTACCCGCCGGTGCTCGTCGGCGGCAACGGCCCGAAGGTGATCGACCGCGTGCTCGCGTTCGGCGACGGCTGGATCCCGATGGCCTTCGACATCGAGTCGCTCGTCGCGCCGATCGCGGATCTCCGCGCGCGTGCATCCGAGCAGGGCCGCGGCGAGCTGCCCGTGACGGTGTGCGCGCTCGCCCCCACCCCCGAGAACCTCGCCCGCGCCGAGGAGCTCGGCATCGCGCGGGTGCTGTTCGCCATCGACGCCGCCTCGCCCGACGACTCCGCCCGTCAACTCGACGACCTCACCACGGTCGCCGCCCCCTACCTGCGCGCCGCCTGATCCTTCCTCCGCGGGAAATCCGGGACGGCGGGAACCAGGTGACCGCCGCGCATCGTCAGAAGCCCCGTTGCATCACTCGATGCCCATGATTCGGTGGAGGGGGATTCCATGCGACGGCGACTGCTTCCGACCCTGGTGATCGTTCCCGCGGTGCTGGTCATCACCGCGTCGGCGGCCGGTGCGTGCGGCGGCCTGGTGGGCGAGAACGGCACGATCCAGCTCACGCGCACGAGCACGCTCGCCGCGCACCACAACGGCGTCGAGCGCTATGTGACCAGCTTCGAGTTCAGCGGCCAGGGCGCGGAGGTGGGCTCGATCATCCCGCTGCCCGCGATCCCGACCAAGGTCGAACGGGGCGGCGACTGGACCCTCCAGCGACTTGCCCGCGAGGTCGCGCCTCCGATCCCCGTGCCCGCAGACAGCGCCAGGGAATTCTCCGTCGCCGGCAAGGCACAGGTGATCCTCGAGACCAAGATCGACGCGCTCGACATCACCATCCTGAAGGGCGGGAGCGACGCGGTCGGTGAGTGGGCCGTCCACCACGGCTTCCTGCTCACGCCGGACGCGCCGGAGGTGCTCGCGTTCTACGCGCAACGCAGCCCGATCTTCATGGCCGCGCGGTTCGACGCCACCCGCGCCCGCGACCTCGGTCAGCAGAGCGGTGACGGCACCCCGATCATGCTCACCATCCCGACCGACGACCCGTGGGTGCCCTTGCGGATCCTCGCGCTCGGGCAGGGCAAGGCGAAGGTCGTCGACGCCGACGTGTTCCTGCTCACCGACAAGCGCCCGACGCTCCGGACCGGCGGCGAGGGGCTCCAGCTCCAACGAGACGAGCCCGCGTCCCGGGCGTTGCTCGACGACCTGCGCGCCGACAAGGGCATGGGCTGGGTGCCCGACCACATGTGGTTCACGTACCTCCAGGTCGACACCCCGGCACGCGAGCTCGACTACGACCTGGCCGTCTCGACGCATCCCGGTGTGATCCCCTCGGCGCGCGCCGTTGGCTTCAACCTCCCCGGCGGCCCGCGCCTGCACGCAGACGACGACTCCCCCGCGCTGCTGTGGGGCGCACTCCTCGGGATCGCAGTGATCGCCACGTTCGTGGTGTTGCGCGTGCGTGGGGCGCGGCGGTCGACGGCGGGCTCGTGATGCGGCTCACCGGCGTACGCCGGTGGGGGGCGATCGCAGCCGGTGTCGTCATGCTCGGTGGCACCGCGTTCCTGGGTGCGGGACCCGTGCAGGGCGACGCGGGAGCGACCACGCCACGGTCCGACGTGCTCGGCCCCGGCGTCGTCACGGTCAAGATCCGCATCCAGCGCAGCCACTTCGTACCCAGTCGCATCCGCGTGCACCCACACACCACGGTGCAGTTCGTCGTCGTGAACCGCGACCCGATCGGCCACGAGTTCATCATCGGCGACGCCGAGGTGCACGCACGTCACGAGAACGGGCACGAGGCCTCACACCCGCCGGTACCGGGGGAGGTGTCGATCCCGCCGCTCTCGACCGGCACGACCGCGTTCGAGCTGCACGAGCCGGGCCTCGTCGAGTTCGCGTGCCATCTCCCCGGGCACTTCCAGTACGGCATGGTCGGTGAGGTCGTAGTCGTCGCCACGTGATCAGCCACGCCAGTTGATCGGCGCGCAGTAGGTTCTCGAAAGTGTCAGGCGACGACTGGCGAGCACCCAGCAGCGAGCGGGCAAACCTGATCGCGGGCATGCGATTCCATTCGCTGCTCCTGCTCGAGAAGACGAAAGGGCTCCCCGAGGCCGATCTCCGGCGCGCGCTCGTGCCGTCGGGCACGAGCCTCATCGGCCTCGTCGAGCACATGACGTCGGTGCACGACTACTACTTCGTCGAATGCAGCCTCGAGCAGCCGTCCGAGCTGCCGGGTGCGAGCGACGGGCCCGAGGGCTCGGCTCTGCTCCTCGCACAGTACCCCGCGGTCGTCGAGCGCTCGTGCGAGATCCTCGCCGCCATCGACGACCTCGGCGCGCTCGTGCCCGCGGGCAACTTCGCGGGCCGGTTCAACATCCGGGCCATGGTCTTGCACGTCATCGCGGAGGCCACGCGCCACAACGGGCACGCCGACATCATCCGCGAGCTGATCGACGGCGCGACCGGCTTCCGCGTGTAGCTCAGCCGGCGACGAAGCTCAGGCGCAGGTGACGTCGCGGGTTGTCACGATTGAGATCGACGAGCACGATGCTCTGCCAGACACCGAGGGCGGGCTCGCCGGCGAGGACCGGCACCGACACGCTCGGCGCGACGATCGCGGGCATGACGTGATCGGCTCCGTGCCCCCGCGATCCGTGCGCGTGGCGGTAGCGGTCGTCGCGCGGCAGCAGGCGCTCGAGCGCGTCGACGAGGTCGGCCTCCGAGCTCGCACCGGTCTCCATGATCGCAATCCCGGCCGTGGCGTGCGGCACGAACACGTTGCACAACCCGTCACTCCGGCCGTCGCAGAACTCGCGGACCAACGCGGTGACGTCGACCACGCGCCGGTCACGCGTGTCGACGTCGAGCACGACGGAGTCCATCGCGCAACGCTACGGCACGAGTGAGCGACCGTAGAAGCGTTCGGCCGCGCCACCGAGGACGTTGGCCCGCATCTCGTCGGTCAGGTCCGGGCGTTCGTGCACTCGTCGCAACGAGCCCGGGTACTCGTTGTCCCAGTGCGGCCAGTCGCTCGCGTACATCGCGGTGTCGCCGATGAGCTCGAGCGTGGCGCCGAGCAGGCGCTCGTCGGACTCCAGCCCGAAGAACACGTTGCCTCCGGGCTTCACGATCTCGCTCGGCTTGGCGGTGAGCGCCGGCGCTTCCGCGGCGCCGCGCATCTCGAACTCTTCGTCCATGCGGTCGACGTACCACGGCACCCACGTCGCGCCGATCTCGAGAAACGCGACGCGCAGGTCGCGAAAGCGCGTGAAGACGCCTTCGAACATCATGCTCGTGAACTGCGCGAGCACCGATGCCGGATGGTTGAACGTGTGGGTCTGGATGAACTTCGGGAACGCGCCGTGGCCCGAGAGGTGCGTGCCCGCGGCGTGCACCGCGATCGGCATGTTGTGGGCCTCTGCGACGCGCCACACCGAGTCGAACCGCGGCGAGCCGAGCAGGTGCGGACCGTCGGCCGGGATCATCGCCGCGACGAGACCGAGTGCGCGGACGTGCCGCGAGCTCCTTGGCCGCCTCCTCAGGATCCTGCGGCGGGAGCACGCCGACGCAGTGCAATCGCCCTTCGCCCTTGGCGACGAACTCGTCGGCCACCCACTGGTTGAACGCGCGGCACAGCACGATCGACCAGTCGGGGTCGTACGCCGCGCCGATCAGCAAGAGGAACGACGGGTAGAGCACCGCGGCGTCCAGCGGCCCGTGCCCCAGCTGCTCGAGCCAGTCCTCGGGACGGTTGCCGCGGCCCTTGAACAGCTCCGAGCCGAGGTTGCGATCCCAGCAGTCGCTGGGCAGCCACGGGAACGTGGCACCCACGCCCTCCCACATCGCACGATCGGCACGCGAACGCGAAGAGATACGGCTCCTCCAGGTAGTCGGGCAGGGTCGTCCCCATCAGCTCCATGAGGTGACCGTCTCCGTCGATGGCGCGCGCGTCGCTCATGAGCGCGATCATCGCAGAGCCGGCCTGCCGGCGCACTGGTCCAGTTGGACGATTGACCGCGCTTCGCCCACCGGGCCAGGATTCGGCCGTGACCGACCACTCAGTCGAACGAGACCATCGCAAGCGCACGCTGGTCGAGGCGTTCCGGCTGTTCGGGCGCCTCGGCTACTCCGAAGGGTCCGCCGGCCATCTCAGCGCCCGCGACCCGGAGCTCACCGACGCGTTCTGGGCCGCGCCGTACCAGACGCACTTCTCCTGCGTGCGCCTCAGCGATCTCGTGCTCACCGACGCGCACGGAACGCTGCACGAGGGCACGCGTCCCGCGCATCCAGCCGCGCTCGCCTTCCACGGCGCCGTGCACGCGGCGCGCCCGGACGTGATCGCGGCCGCACACGCCCACACCGACTACACGCGCGCGATGGCCGCACTCGGGTACCGCATCCTCGCGATCACGCAGGACTCGTGCGCGTTCTCGGACGACACCGGCTACCTCGACGAATACGGCGGCGTCGTGCTCGACGACTCCGAGGGCAAGCAGATCAGCGCCGCACTCGGCGATCACAAGGCGCTGCTGGCGCGCCACCACGGCATGCTCACCGTCGGAGGTAGCGTCGAAGAGATGGCGTGGTGGTTCCTGTCACTCGAGCAGGTCTGCAAGGTACAGCTGCTCGCGCAGGCTGCCGGAGAGCTCGAGGAGATCCCGGAGCCGGTGCGCTCCGAGACCGCGGCGCTGGTCGGCTCGCCGGGTGCCGCGCTCATCAACGCGAAGCCCATGCTCGACTGGATCGCGCGCGTCGAGCCCGACATGTACGACTGAGACGAGGAACGAGCCCATGACGACCGATACCGAACTCCCGCACCACTCCGACCGCATCACGATCGCGCGCCCACCCGAGGACGTCTACGCGATGGTCTCCGACGTGACCCGCATGGGCGAGTGGAGCCCGGTGTGCAAGGCGTGCTGGTGGGACGACGGCGACTCGGCGCGCGTCGGAGCCTGGTTCACCGGCCGCAACGAGCAACCCGAACGCACGTGGGAGACGCGCTGCGAAGTGATCGCCGCCGACCCCGGCCGCGAGTTCACCTTCGTCGTCGGTGGCGCCGAAACCCCGTTCGCCCGGTGGAGCTACACGTTCGCGCCCGTCGACGGCGGCACCGAGCTCACCGAGTCGTGGGAGGTGATGCCGGCGCTCGTCGCCCGTTTCGCCGAGAACTTCGACGACGGCGGTGTCGCCGCACTCGCCGAACGCACCGCGACCGCGCAGTCCGGCATGGCGGCCACCCTCGCCGCGATCAAGGCCGCCGCCGAGAGCAGCTGAGGGACTCACCTGCGCGGGCGTCGGCCCGTCGCCCACCTGGGCGGCACCGAGGAGCCCGCTTGCGATCACGAGTGCGTCAGTCATCGTCGGTGATCGTCAGGAGGTCGAGGACACGTGACGGTGACAAGTACTGCGTGCACACCCGCGCACCGAGGTGCCACAGCGCATCCTCGACTGCATTGGTGAGCGCGGCAGGCGCGCCGATCGCACCGCCCTCCCCCACGCCGCGGTACGGGATCGATCCCTGGTCGAAGCCTTCGAGGTGGTGCACCTCGATGTCCGGCACCTCGCACGCGGTCGGCAGCAGGTAGTCCTGCAGGGTGACGGTGCGGTTCTGCCCGTCCTCGTCGTACACAACCTGCTCGAGCAGCACCGACCCGATGCCCTGCACGATCCCGCCGCAGATCTGGCCGTCGACGATCGACGGATTGATCATCCGCCCACAGTCCTCGACCACGACGTAGCGGAGGATGTCGACCAGGCCGGTGTGACGGTCGATCTCGACGGTGCAGATGTGGGTCGACTGCGTCCATCCCCCTCCCGGTGTCTCGAAGTCGAAGATCGCGTCGAGGCCGTCGCCGAGCTCCGGCGACAGCGTGAACGGCGCGAGGCTCGCCAGGCGCGCCACGTCGGCGACCGAACGACACTTCGTCGGTGACCCCTTGACGCTGACGACGCCGTCGACGATCTCGAGGTCGTCGACCGATGCCTCGAGCAGATCGGCGACCACCGCCAGCACGCGCCCGCGCACGATGCCCGCCGCGCCGACGACCGCGCCGCTCGCGAGCGTGGCGGCGCGACTGCCCCCGGTGGCGACGAGATTGAACGGTTGCAGGTTGGTGTCGCCGTGCACGACGCGCACCGCGCGGATCGGGAGCCCGAGCTCGTCGGCCGCGAGCTGCGCCAGCGTGGTCTCGTGGCCCTGGCCGTGCGGTTGCTGGCTCGTGAACACCGTCGCCGAGCCGTCGATCTCGATCCGCACCCGCGCCCGCTGCAGCGACCGCTGCTCATAGGTGAACCCGAGGGCTTCGGCGTAGTCGGTCGGGCCGGGCGCGGGCTCGAGGTACGTGCAGACGCCGATGCCGACGAGGCGACCGTCGTCGCGCGCGGCGAGCTGGTCCCTGCGTTGGCGCTCGTAGTCGGCGCGAACGACCGCATCCTCGAGCGTGCGGTTGATGGTCATGTACTCGAGGGTGGCGCCGGTGAGCATCCGGCACGGATATGCGTCCTCGGGGAGCAGGTTGCGACGGCGGATCTCGACCGGGTCGATGCAGAGCTCGTGGGCGATGCGATCGAGGAGGCGCTCGCGTCCCCAGCATTCGATCTCCCACGGGCCGCGGTACGCGACGTAGCTCGCCTTGTTGGTCGCGACGATCAACCCTTCGAACTGGTAGTGCTGCAGCCGCAGCGCGCCCGGCAACAGCACCTTCACGATGTTCGCGAAGAGGTTGAGCGGGATGTTGAGCAACGGATACGCGCCGTGGTCCATCGTGAGCCGGGCGCGCAGCCCGACGAGCACGCCGTCGGCGTCGACGGCGGCCTCGAGCTCCAGCTCCTCATCGCGTGCGTGGCCCGCGGCGAGAAAGCTCTCGATCCGGTCCTCCACCCACTTCACCGGCTGGCCCAGTACCCGCGCCGCGTGGCACACGACGACGTCTTCGCGCGCCGGATGCGACTTGAGCCCGAAGCTCCCGCCGATGTCGCCGGCGCGCACGGTGATCCGCGTCGCTTCGAGGCCGAGGATGCGCGCGAGGTGCATGCGCATCGCGTGCGGGTTCTGGTGCGAGATCGTGTACGTGAGCTCGCCGCGGCCGGCATCGAACTCGGCCAGGCCGGCCCTGCACTCCATGGGCACGCACGTGTGGCGATCCTGGACGAACGTCTCGCGCATGACGTGCGCGGCGTCGGCGAACGCGCCGTCCACGTCGCCCCACGACTGCCCACCGGACCAGATCACGTTCCCGGGCACGTCGTCGAACACCCTGGGCGCGTCGGCGCGCGAGCGCCGCTTCGATCGAGGGCAGTGGCGCCAGCGGCTCGATGTCGACGACCAGATGCTCGGCGGCATCCTCGGCGACCGCGCGCGACGTGGCCACGACCAGCGCGATCGGGTCGCCGACGAACCGGACGTGATCGGTGACCAATGCGCCGTGCGCGGGCGCGTGCAGACCACCGCTCTCCGGAGGCGCGAGCGGTGCGACGACCCCCTCGAGGTCGGCACCCGTCAGCACGAGTGCGACGCCGGGGAACGCCGTCGTCGCCGCCGCGTCGATCGACCGCAGCACACCGTGCGGGGCCGCGCTACGTACGAAGTAGGCGTGCAGCATCCCCGCGGGCGAGAGGTCGTCGACGAACGTCCCCCGGCCAGTGAGCAGTCGAGCATCTTCGACGCGACTGACACTGCTCCCCACGTACCGCACGGCCGCGAAGCTAGTGTCCGCCCGATGACACCCGTGGAAGCCTTCGACCTGTCCGGTCGCGTCGCGTGCGTCACCGGCGCGGCGTCGGGTATCGGCGAGGCGAGCGCGCGCATGCTCGCGGCCGCGGGCGCGCACGTGGTGCTCGGCGATGTCGACGGTACGAACCTCGCGCGCGTCGTCGACGACATCGTCGCGGGTGGCGGCGACGCGATCGCGCGCCGAACCGACATCCGGGTTCGTGCCGAACTCGATGCCCTCGTCGCGGCTGCAACCGACACACACGGCCGGCTCGACGTGATGTGCAACATCGCGGGCGTCGGCAGCTACGGCGCCTTGACCGACGTCACCGACGCCGACGTCGACCGCGCCTTCGGCATCAACGTCAAGGGAACGCTCTACGGCTGCCAAGCGGCGCTGGCCGCGATGGCTCCGCGACGCCAGGGCAGCATCGTCAACGTCTCGGCCACCGCGATCTACACGCCCGCCGCGGGAGTCGGCATCTATGCCGCGACCAAGGCCGCGGTCGCGATGCTCACCCAGACCCTCGCGGTCGAAGCCGGCGCGCACGGCATTCGCGTCAACGCGATCGCCCCGGGGTTCACCGTCACCAACTTCGTGGGCGGCCACCTGCGCGACGCCGAGGGCAACCGCGACGAAGGCGAATTCGCCGTGTACCTCGAGCGCATGCGCACGATGTCGCCGCTCGGCCTGCTCGGCGAGGCCGACGACCAGGCGTACCAGGTGCTGTACCTCGCGAGTGACGCGTCACGATTCGTCACCGGCGCGATCCTGCGCGCCAACGGCGGCCAGAGCATCGACTGGTAAGACTGGACACGAGAGCCAGAGAGACGAGAGAAGGAACGAGATGCCCGAGATCCCCACCATCGTGTCGGTCGACGACCACGTCATCGAGCCACCGACCGTATGGACCGACCGGCTCCCCGAGAAGTACCTCGACGTCGGGCCGCGCGTCGTCGACCGCCCGGTGAAGAAGCTGTCGTACATCGGTGGCGTGCTCGCGTGGGAGGAAGGCGAGCCCGGCGACGAGGGCGACATGGCGTCGTGGTGGTACTACGAAGACCTCCACTACCCGATGGTGCGCACCCACAGCGCGGTGAAATTCCCGCGTGACCAGATCCAGATGCGGGGCATCACGTACGACGAGATGATCCCCGGTGGGTGGCAGCTCGGGCCCCGGCTCGCCGACATGGACCGCAACCACACCGCCTCGTCGCTGTGCTTCCCGTCGTGGCTGCGCTTCTGCGGCCAGCACCTTTCGGAAGGTCACGACAAGGACCTCGGCCTCGTGTGCATCGAGGCCTACAACGACTGGATGGTCGACGAGTGGTGCGCCGATGCGAACGGGCGCATGATCCCGCTCTGCATCGTCCCGCTGTGGAATGCCGACCTTGCGGCCGCCGAGGTGCGCCGCAACGCCGCGCGCGGCGTGCGCGCAGTGGCGTTCAGTGAGATCCCGCCGTACCTCGGCCTGCCGTCGATCCACTCCGGCTACTGGGATCCGTTCTTCGCCGCGTGCAGTGAGACGTCGACGATCGTGTGCATGCACATCGGCTCGGGCTCGAAGATGCCGTCGACGTCGGTCGACGCGCCGGGCGCGGTCGGGAGCGCGCTCGTGAACACCACCGCGATCTACTCGTTCGTCGACTACCTCATGTCGGGCCTGTTCGTGCGCTACCCGAACCTCAAGGTGATGTACAGCGAGGGCCAGGCCGGGTGGCTGCCGTTCATGCTCGACCGCGTCGACGTCGTGTGGGACGAGAACCGCGCGTGGGGCGGTGTGGCCGAGAAGGTGCCGAACCCGCCGTCGAGCTACGTGCGCGACCACGTGTACTTCTGCGTGTTCCAGGACAAGGTCGCGTTCGAGAACCTCGACACGATCCCGTTCGAGAACATCACGTACGAGACCGACTACCCGCACAGCGACTCGACGTGGCCGCGGTCGAAGGAGCTCGCCGAGAAGCACATGGCGAAGCTCACCCAGGAACAGGTCGACGCCATCGTGCACGACAACGCCGTGCGGCTCTTCGGCCTCACCCCCGAAGGGCTCTGGCGCCCCTGACGCACCGATCGACTCGTCGCATCATCCGTATGGGGTGTGCGTTCACCGCGGTGTCCTCACCCGTTGGTCACGGGTGAACGACGTCATCGAGCGAGCGGTCGTCCACGTCGAGCACTTGGTCGCGAACAGGTGGACTGCCCGACGCCGTTAGTCGATGATCCCGAGTGCGCGGGCTCGGGTGACGGCGTCGGCGCGGTTGTGCACCCCAAGCTTCTTGTAGGCGCGTTCGGCTCGTTCCTTCGCCGCCGACACGGGAGATCCCGAGCTTGTCGGCGATGACCGCGAAGCTCAACTTCGTGGGCAAGTAGCGAAGGACTCGTGCCTGCGCCATCGTGATCGACGCGGCTTTGACGGTGGCGGCGGCTTCCGCGACCGCCTCCGTCGCCGCTTCGTCGGCTGCCGCGACGATGACGCCGGCGGCGGTCAAGGCCTCGACGGCCTCGACGGCAGCTGCTTCCTCCACGATGCCTGCGGTGATCAGTGCTCGGATCGCATCGGCGGCGGCGGCGGTGCGGATCGCTTCCGAGGCGGCGATCGCGTCGGCTGCCTCGGCTTCTGCCGCCATGGCCAGGAGCATTGCGTCGGCTTCGTCGCCCTGCGCGACCGCGATCACCCGAGCTGCCTCCTCGATCGCCGCGACCTCCGCTCCGACCAGCAACCCGGCCTCGGCGGTCAGGAAGCCCTCGCCCACCAGCGCCCCGCCGGTCTCGGCGATCGCGTCGAACAGCGACTGTGCCCAGCCGTGCTCGACGAGCAAGAACGCGAGTGCCGTCCCCGGTGCCAGCGACGCGGCCAGTGCCCATGCGTCCGTCGGATCGAACCCTGACGAGCCATCACCCACGAGGCCGGCACCATCAAGAGGAACGACGCTCGCCAAGAGCGCGCCGAAGTCCTCGTCGTCGCCCATGACCAACCGTTCGACCACGCCGTCCTCGCTCTTCGCGACGAACAGCACGTCGAGCAGCCGCAACACCCCTCGGCCCTGGAGCCGATCGACTTCAGCCAGGACCCGACCCTCGAAGTCGGCACCGGGGCCGAAGCTCACCGCGATCACCTGCAACGGACCCGCCATCACTCGACCTCCCCGGCTCCTCGTCGAGCCGAACCAACCTTTGGCTTGCTCGACAGTCTTCCCGGGGCCGACGTATCGAGAAAGAGGCGAAAGTCCTTGGAACGGACGGGATCGGCATGACGGAGGTGTCGACGATTCGAAGGCCGTCGACCCGTGCACGCGCCCGAGCGCGTCGACCACCGCCCCGTCTGCGATGCGCTTCTTGCCGCGCCGGGACGTTTGGCCCTGGAATTGACGCGACACCTTGCGCCAGGCTCGGCGCACATCAATCAGGAGGGAATGGACATGGAAAACGATGGAGCGGGCTGGAAGCTGTTCGCGGGGATCATGATCCTGATCGTCGGCACGATGAACGTGTTCGACGGTCTTGTCGGGATCACGCAGGTGAACTACATCCAGCGCTACACGGGCGGCCAGCTTCCGATCACGAACAACGTCAAGACGTGGAGTTGGGTGGTCCTCATCATCGGCGCGGTGATGATCCTCGCCGGCTTCCTCATCTTCGTCGGCAACATGTTCGGACGCGTCGTCGGGATCATCGTGGCGTCTCTGAATGCACTCGTGCAGCTCGCGTACCTGAACCACAACACGTTCTGGTCGCTCACGATGATCATCATCGACATCCTCGTGATCTACGGGCTCGCCGCGCACGGTGGCCGACTGGACGAATGGGCGGTGGACGAGACTTGACCCATCGGAACGAGAAGTCTTCGCACTTCAGGCGCGACGAGACCCTGCCTTCGGGCGGGGTCTCGTCGCGCGAGGAACCCGTAGCGCGGCGACCGGTAAGTTCAAGTCCATCGAGGAGCGTCTCGGGCGTGCGACTGCTGCGGCCTCGGGTGTGTGACGTGCTCTGACTTCGTATGCTGCCGCTTCATGGGAGATTCCGATTCGGCGATGTTGGTGGTGGGGTCGGTCGCAGCGGTCGCAGCAGAGTTCGCTGCGCAGCGTGCTGAACGCCAGGGGCGCACGAGTCTCGATCCTGAGGACTTCGCGAGGCTCGCGGCGGCCGGTGTGCTGCGGACTGGGCTCCCCGAGAATCGGGGTGGTCTGTGGTTCGACACACGGACATCAGCGCGAGGTATCTGCGAGATCTTCCGGACGATCGCGCACGGTGATCCCTCGGTCGCGTTGGTCGCGTCGATGCACCCGGCGGTGCTGGCGTTCTGGCTCGCCACGCCGTCGGCTCCTGAGCCCGACACGCTGGCTTGGTCCGATCAACGCGACCAAGTCTTTGCGGCTGTGGAAGCTGGTGGTTGGTTCGGCACCATCACGTCGGAGCCGGGCAGCGGCGGCGACGTGATGCGCTCGAAGGCTGCCGCGCATGCCGACGGAGACGGCTGGCGTCTCGAAGGCCAGAAGCATTTCGGGAGTGGCACTGGCATCAGCCAATACATGTTGACCGCTGCCGTGCCCGACGGCGAAGAAGAACCGGACTGGTTCTTGGTGCCGATGGACGGCGTGCCCCTCGACGGATCCCAGGGCGTGAAGCTCGTCGCGGCATGGGACGGGCACGGCATGCAGGCGACACAGAGCCACGCGCTCCAGTTCATGGGCTGTCCCGCCGAGCGAATCGCATGGCCTGGGCACCTGCAGGATGTCATCGCCGCCGCGTCCCCGTTCTTCGCTCTGCTGTTCACCGGCGTCGTGCTCGGCGTCGTGGAAACCGCGGTCGATCTTGCCCGCAGCCAACTCGCGACCCGCCGCGACGGGCTGCGGCCCTTCGAGCAGGTGGAATGGACGCAGGCCGAGCTGGAGGCCTGGACGCTGACGCAGGTCTACGAAGGCGCGCTTCGTGCGTTGGAGTCCGGGGCCCCGTCGGCGGGAGCGTCACTGCGAGCCAAGACCATGGGCGCGCAACTCGCCGAGTCCTGTCTTGCGCGCTTGTGCCGAGTGCTCGGCGGCGGGACGTTCTCGCGCCGCTCGCACATCGGGAACTGGTTTGAAGATGTCCGGGCTCTCGGATTTCTGAGGCCGCCGTGGGGCCTCGCGTACGATGCGCTCCTCGCGGATACGTTCGAACCGACCATCGGGCAACAGTCCCGCAGCTAAGAACGCACGGATCTCAACGACCCCAAGCGCACGATCGCCGATACCCGGCCGATCGCGGTACGTCTCTGCTGATCCCGCACACCCTCCGAGCACAGAACGCGCGCACCGAACGTTCAGTGAACCGCGCCACGACGTCAGCGCGTACAGAACGACGATTGGCACCCTTCCCCGATCGCCGGCCGGTCGTGCCGCGAGCAGTGGGCGCGGTCGTCAGGTCGACGTCGCCGGTCCGAGCGTCCGTCCGAAGTTCTGCATCGCTGGGCCAACGCTGGAGGACAACACCGCGAGCGCCTTCGCCATCTCAGGATCGTTGCCGCGGCTCGCGGCACCGCCCGCCGGATTGAGGCGTGCGCGGTCACTCCATGCCGCGAAATCCGCTTCCGCTCCTCGAGCGAGCATGCCCGTCATGCCGGCATGGGCGAGGTCGAGCAGATCTGCCGACCAACCCGAGAACACGACCGGCGGGCACAAACGGTTCTTCTCCGAGGTGTCGTCGCGCGTCGCCTCGATGTAGCCCACCGTGGACGCGCCCCATGGGATGACGCCGACGGTCACGTACTCCAGGTTGATGCGGCCGTCCTCGAAGAGCGGACGCGGAACTGTCGCTCGTACCCCGCTCGCAGTGCAGTCGATGTACACCTGCCCCGGACTCGTCGGTAGGGATCCCTCGTCAAGCGTGACCTCCGTCGCGCTGATCCGCCGAACGCGCCCGAGACGCACCACGTTCTCGATCTGGCGGCCCTGCTCGAGCTCCCGCTTGCTCATGGTCGAGCCCCGGAACATCGTTGGCTCGACGGCCTCGTCGAACCGTAGGAACACGCCACTCGCCTCGAGCCGGTGGGCGAAGTCGGTCGCGTCCTGCGCCTGCGCGGCCGCGCTGACCCAATGCGCCTGGAGCTGCATGTACGACGATCCCAACAGCTCGAGCGGTTGGGTGAACGCACGGTTCATCACCCACCCATCCCGCGGCTTGATCCACCGGATCCCGTCAGGTGCAACTCCGATTTCCAGGAGCCAGCAGCACGTATCCACCGCCGTCTTGCCGGCGCCGATGACCGTGAATCCGCTCGCGGGCTCGCGGAAGTGAACGAGCCCGTTTGGCGGCATGAAGCGGACGCCTTCGTCGATCTCGAAGCTGGGCGTGTGCCTCGACGGTATCTCCGACTCGACATACGTCGCGTCGACGAACTTCCGTCGGACCTTCACCGTCGTCTGGGCACCGTTCAGCAGCGACACGACATGGTGACCGTCGCCGTCCTCCCCCCGATACTCCGACATGGGCATGAACCGGACCCGGCCCGATGCCACGAACTGCTCCTCGAGAACGCGGTTGTAGTAGTCGCAGATCTCCGCTGCCGTGGCCCGCTCATAGAAGCCCGCATTGGGGCCGGTCTCGTCGATGCGGTTGGTGCCCAAGACGCGCGAGTTCACGCCGTAGTACGCCGACGGTTGGTGCAGCCTGACGAACGGGTACGCGTCGAGCCAGTGACCACCCGGGCGATGCCGGCGGTCAACGAGGACGACCTCGGAGGCCGAATGGCTCAGCAGCGAGTCCACGAACGCCATCCCCGACGCCCCCGCCCCGACGACGAGGTAATCCGTCTCCAACTCGTACACACGGGCCTCCTAGGCGGCAACCGACGGACACGGATCCGCGAACCCGACGGTCGAATGAAGGCGACTCAGCGCCAACTCATCCATCCAATAATGCCAATGATGCCAGTGGTCGATGGGACCCGTAACCCCAGGCGTCATCGCCTTGATCGGCCCGCGGTGCCCGCGCGCCAGTTGCCGCCGCCCGACCACCGGAGTGGACTCCGAGCTCCGTGGCCCCCGAAGAGGCCCAGAAGAGGGCATGCGACGGACCGCGCAGTCGTTGCGGCGCATGGGTTCTCGCTGGGTCTTCCGCACGGTCTGCGGTCGAGGATCACGCCGACGCGAGCGGCTCGACGACACGCTGGCGGCGTCTCAGTTGTCATCCTCTTGCCATCGAACCCTCGAAGGGGCTGCAGCTGAGGCTGACGAACCTCGAGATCTGCAGTCTTTCGTGGAGCGGACGACGGGATTCGAACCCGCGACCCCAACCTTGGCAAGGTTGTGCTCTACCAGCTGAGCCACGTCCGCGTAGGACCCCCAGGGTAGCAATTCGCGGCACCGAGACGCCGCCCGTAGACCGGGCGTAGTGTCGGGCGCGGTGACCACGCACACCTGGCTCCGGAGGGGCGGGGTTTGGTTCGGCACCGTCGTCGGCTTCTTCGTCGCCCTCCACCTGATCTGGCCGATGCCGGCAGGCATCATCGCGTGGAGCATCGTCTTCAGCTCGATCATCGCGTTGCTCGCGATCGGGATCGCGCTCATCTACCGCTCCCATCGGGTCATCAACTTCGCGATGGCCGATCTCGGAGCGGTGCCCGCGAGCCTGGCCGTCACGCTCGTGGGGCTCGAGGGATGGTCGTGGTGGATCGCGGTGCCGTTCGCACTGCTCGTCGCGGTAGCGCTCGGCTCGGCGACCGAGTTCGTGGTGATCCGGCGGTTCGAGAAGGCGCCGCGCCTCGTGTTGATGGTCGCCACCATCGGGCTCGCGCAGGTGCTCGCCGGGATCGCCAAAGCGGTGCCCGAGATCCTGAGCCCCGGGCTGATCCCTCCCGATCGGCTCCCCGCGCCGTTCTCGTTCAGCTTCTCGATCTGGCCGATCATCCTGCACGGTGAAGATCTCATCGCGGTCGTGGCGACGGTCGTCACGTTGCTCACGCTGTTCGCGTTCTTGCGCTTCACCGACCTCGGCATCGCGCTCCGTGCGAGCTCGCAGAGCGCGGACCGCGCGTCACTGCTCGGAGTGAACGTCGGGATCGTGCACAACGTGGCGTGGGTCGCGGCCACGCTCGTCGCCGCCGTCGCGATGATCCTCCGCGCGGGCGTGCTCGGCCTCCCGCTGGGCCCCGCGTTCGGGCCGTCGGTGCTGTTCCGCGCGCTGGCGGCCGCGGTGATCGGCCGCATGGAGAACTTCGCGGTGATCTTCGCGGCCGCGTGCGGCATCGGCATCCTCGAGACCGCGATCCTCTGGAACGAAGGCTCGACCGCACTGCTCGACCCGGTGCTGTTCGTCGTCGTGCTCGGCGCGTTGCTGCTGCAACGACGACGGCGGGAGGCCCCCGACGAGGGGCAACCGGTCTCGAGCTGGGACGACGCGGCCAAGGTGCCGCCCGTGCCACGCGAGCTCGCGCATCTGCCGGAGGTGCGCTGGGCCGGGCGCGGCATCGTCGCGGTCGCGGCACTCGGTGTGCTGTTGCTGCCCGCGGTGCTCGACGACCGCTACACGAACCTCGCCGCCGCGGTGGTGATCTACGCGATCATCGCGGTGTCGCTGGTGATCCTCACCGGGTGGGCCGGTGAGATCAGCCTGGGGCAGATGGCATTCGTCGCCATCGGATCGGCGGCAGCCGGCGCGGCGAACGTGCACTGGGGCCTCGACCCGATCCTGAGCTTCCTGCTCGCGGGCGCGGTCGGCGCGGTGGCATCGGTGATCATCGGCGTGCCCGCCCTGCGCATACGGGGCCTGATGCTGAGTGTCACCACGCTGGCGTTCGCGGTGGCGACGTCGTCGTGGTTGTTGAACCGCGACAACCTGCCGTTCCTCCCCGACTCCCTCACCGACCGCGTGACGCGCTACCCGATCACCACGCCGTGGGGCGATGTGTCGATCGCGAGCGAGACCGCGTTCTACTTCGTCTGCGTCGCCGGCCTCGCCGCGGTCCTCCTCGCGGTACGCGGGTTGCAGCGGTCGCGCAACACGCGCGACATCGTCGCGGCGCGCGAGAACTCGCGCAACGCGCAGGCCTTCCGGCTGAGCCCGGCGCGGGCGAAGCTGCTCGCCTTCGCGCTGTCGGGCTTCTTCGCGTCGTTCGCCGGCGGGCTGCTCGCGTTGCATCAACAGGCGCTCGGCCAGCAGATCTTCACGCCGGTCGAGAGCCTGCGCGCACTCACGATGGTGGTGGTCGGCGGTCTCGGTTCGGTGCCGGGCGCAATCCTCGGCGCGATCTTCCTGAAGAGCACCGAGTGGTTCACCGTGGTCGTGCCCTACCAGTACCGGTACCTGTTCACGTTCGCCGGGAGCGGGATCGGCATCCTCCTCGTGCTCTGGCTCCTGCCCGGAGGCTTCGGGTCGGTGCTCTACGGGATCCGCGCGCGCTACCTCCGCTGGGTCGCCCGTCGGCGGTCGATCGTCGTCCCCGCGCTCGTGACCGACCTCGCCGCACGATCACCGGCGCGCACGGTCATCCCGGCCCGTGTGCGGGCGACCGCGCGTCGGCGTGTCGCGCGACCGGCAGCTCCGGCCGCCGACTCGTTCATGTTGAGCGTGCGCGACGTCGACGCGTCGTACGGGCACGTGCAGGTGCTCTTTGGCGTGAGCATCGCGGTACGCGCGGGCGAGACCATCGCGTTGCTCGGCACGAACGGCGCCGGGAAGTCGACGGTGCTGCGCGCGGCCTCGGGCCTCCTCGCGCCGGAGCGCGGCACGATCATCTTCGACGGCGCCGACATCAGCGGCCTCCCGCCTCATCGCATCGCCGCACGCGGTCTCGTGCACGTGCCTGCGGGACACAGTGTGTTCCCGGAGCTCACCGTCGCGGAGAACCTCCGTATGGGCGCATGGCTGTACCGGCGCGACCACGCGCTCGTGCACTCGCAGACCGAGCGCGTCCTCGATCTCTTCCCCGGCCTCCGCGATCGCCTCCCCGACACCGCGGCCGACCTGTCGGGCGGCCAGCAACGGATGCTCGCGGTGGCGATGTCGCTGCTCACGCGCCCGAAGGTGCTCCTGATCGACGAGCTCTCGTTGGGGCTCGCACCGCTGGTCGTCGAGCAGCTGCTGCGGGTGATGGAACAGCTCCACCGCGAAGGCGTGACCGTGATCATCGTCGAGCAGTCCGTCGACACCGCGCTCCGCGTCGCCGACCGCTCGTTCTTCCTCGAGAAGGGCGCGATCCGCCACCACAGCCTCACCGCTGAGCTCTACGACCGCCCCGACATCCTTCGCTCGATCTTCCTCGAGGGCATGGCGACGGCGACCGGCGGCGAGCTCGCGCGCGTCCGTTCCGAGATCGAGCCGTCCGCGGCCGGCGAGCCGGCGGTGGTCCTCGCCGCCACCGCGATCACGAAGCGCTTCGGCGGTCTCGCCGCGCTCGACGACGTCAGCGTCGAGCTGCGCGAGGGCGAGATCCTCGGGCTGATCGGGCCCAATGGCGCGGGCAAGACCACGCTGTTCGACGTCATCTCGGGCTTCCTGGTGCCGAACGTGGGCCGGGTCACGCTCGACGGTGTCGACATCACCCGGCTCCGGCCCCAGCAACGGGCGCGCCTCGGGCTCGGGCGCTCGTTCCAGGACGCGCGCTTGTTCGGCGACCTCACCACGTTCCAGACCCTCTGCGTCGCGCTGGATCACGAGCTCGCGCTGTGGGACCCACTCGCCGCGTCGTTGCATCTGCCCAACGTTCGGCGCTCGGAGCGACGGGTCGGCGCGCGTGCCGACGAGCTCATCGAGATCGCCGGGCTCGGCGACTCCCGCGACAAGTTCGTGTCCGATCTGTCGACAGGCACCCGGCGGTTGGTCGATCTCGCGTGCCACATCGGGATGCGCCCGCGCGTCATCCTGCTCGACGAGCCGTCCGCCGGGATCGCGCAGCGCGAGGCCGAGGCCCTCGCGCCGCTGTTGCTCCAGGTGCGTGAGCTCACTGGCGCGAGCATGCTCGTGATCGAGCACGACCTGCGCCTCGTCACGGCAGTGTCGGACCGGATCATGGCGCTCGACCTCGGGCGGGAGGTGATCACCGGTGATGCCGACACGGTGTTGCACGATCCGCAGCTGGTGAATGCCTACCTCGGCGGCTGGCGCGAGACACGCGTCCGCGATGTGGCGGTCACGCCCGGTTGAGTCAGGTGCCGGCGAGGCGGGCGACCACGGGCGCGAACGCGTCGAAGGCGTCGCCGCCCACCACGACGGAGGACGTGCCCCACTCCTCGCGGCGCCGCACGAGCGTGTCGCAGATCTCCGTCGACGGTACCGGCGAGCACCACGCTCGACGCGAGGGCCTCGTCGGCGGTGATGTCGAACAACGGCGCGAGCTGCTCCGCGAGCCCGCGCGCGTCGTCGGTGATCGCGGTGAGCTGGTAGCGGACCTGGAGCTCGATGTCGTCGAACCGGTCCCCCGCGCCTTCTCGGACCCAGCCGATCTTCTCGAGCACGAGGTCTTCGCGGCTGTCGCGCGCGGCGTCGGCCGTGACCACCCCGACGCGGAGGTTCGGGTTGATCCCGACGATGTCGGCGACCCGACCCGCGAGCCGGAGCATCTTGCGGCCACCGCCACCGAGGAGGATCGGCGGGTGCGGCTGCTGGATCGGCTTGGGCACCGCGTCGTAGTCACGGATCTCGTAGTGCTCGCCGAAGAAGCTGAACGACCCGGGTGCCCATGCGCCCTTGATCACGTCGATCGCTTCCGCCAGTCGGTCGATGCGCACGCCGGCCGAGTCGTAGGGAAGCCCGAGCGCGTCGTAGTCGGCGCGCATCCAGCCCGCGCCGAGGCCGAACTCGAGGCGGCCGCCGGAGAGCACGTCGAGGGTGGCCGCCTCCTTGGCGGTGACGGCCGGGTGCTTGTAGTCGTTGCCGAGCACGAGCATCCCGATCCGCAGCGTGGTCGTGGCCTCGGCCGCGAACGCGAGCGCGGGCATCACCGCCAGCGGCGTGCCCACGTAGTGGTCGGGCATGAGGAGCGAGGAGTACCCGAGCGCCTCGATCCGGCGAGCCTGCTCGCGCCAGCCCTCGGCCGACTCCGGGCTCGCGGCCTGCACCGAGAACCGGAACGGCGTGCTCACCGCCCGGTCGACCCGAACCCGAACGTGTCGCGCACGGTCTCGTCGAGCTCGTCGACCGCGAGCCACTCCACGAGCTCGACGCGCTGCACGACGAGCTGTGCGATGCGATCCCCGCGCGCCACCGTGTACGACCGCGCCGGATCCGTGTTCACGAGCAGCACCTTCAGCTCGCCGCGGTACAGCGGGTCGATGAGACCCGGTGTGTTCAGGCACGTGATGCCGTGGTTCAGCGCGAGACCCGAGCGCGGGAGCACGAACCCCGCGTATCCCGACGGGATCGCCACTGCGATGCCGGTGGGCACGATGCCGCGACCGCCTCCGGGCGCGAGCGTGACCTCCTCGCGGCGTGGAGGTCGTAGCCCGCGTCGTCGGGGTGCTGCTGATGCGGCAGCGGCAGGTCGGGATCGAGACGTTGGACGCGGATGTGCACGCGCTACTCCGTGAAGTCGCGCGCCAGCTCGGCGCGCTGGTCGTCGCTGAGCTCGATCGCGGCCGAGTACTCGGGGTGGTCGACGACGAGCCACGCCGGGCCCGACGCGAACGCGGCCTGCTGCTCCGGCGTGAACGGGAACTTCAAGTAGTGGACGGTACTCGTGATGTCTTCGCGCGTCAGCCGCTCTTCGTCCTCGGGCACCGAGCCGACGCGTGAGCCGTCGGCGAGCTCGAAGCGCACCGCGAACTCGATCCCGACCAGCCGCGGCAGCCAGTTGCGCAGGCGGGCGTCGTCGACCAGCTCGATGAACAGCGTCCCCGACAGCTCACCCGGGTCGGGGATCAGCTCGTTGTAGGTGGCGACCTCGTGGGCGATCGCCTCGTCGGTGAGCATGCGCTCGGCCCGCGCCATCTCCTGCACCTGGAAGCGCATGGTGTCGGTGTTCTCGAACACGATCGTCACGATCTCGCCGAGCTGCACGCGCCGGCGGCGCTTCACCTCGATGATGCGCGCGCGGAACTCGTCGCGCTCCCGCTCGTACGCGCGGTGGTCGACGATGTCGTCGACGGTGAGCTTCCTCATGCGTGCCTCATTGCTCCTCGATCCCGTACGCGCGCGCCACGACCTGCATCGGGTGCGACGGCGTCTTGTCGGTCGCTTCCTTGATCGCGGTGTTCGCGAGGTGGCAGTCGCCCGCGACGAGCTCGGTCGTCGGACTCGCGCACGCGTGTCCATGAGCGGCTTCGCGACCCGCGTCGCCATCTCGACGTTCTCGGCCCGCAGCCCCCACGTGCCGTCGATCGCGGAGCACCGCTCGACCATCGTGACCTTGCGCGCCGGTGAGCTCCATGAGCTGCTTGCTCTTCGGCCCGATCTGCTGCGCGCGGTAGTGGCACGCCGCCTGCCAGAGGATCGTGTCGTAGGTGGTGCCCGCGAACTCGGTGTCGAGCGGAGCTTCCCGGTGCCGCGCGAGCAGGTACTCCGACGTGTCGAAGGTGTGCTCGCCGACGAGCTTGGCGTCGTCGGTGCCGAGGAAGTCGGGGTACTCGTTCTTCAGCACGTACGCGCACGTGGGCTGCGGCACGACGATGTCATGGCCCGCTCGCACCGACGGTGCGAGGCGCGGCGACGTTCTTCTCCGCGTGCTCGCGGAACTTGTCGATGTCGCCGGCGTCGAGCCACGGCATCCCGCAGCACACCTGGCCCTCGGGCAGCTCGCACGCGATGCCGTTGCGCTCGTAGACGCCGACGACGGCCTTGCCGATCGACGGGTCCTGGTACTCGACGAGGCACGTCGGGAACAGCGCGACCGTCGCCGCGCGGCTCCGCGACCGGCGCGGCGCGTCGCGGCGGCGGAACCACTTCGAGAACCGCACCTTGCGCGAACGTCGGGCAGCAACCGCTCCTTCGAGATCCCGGTGACCTTCTCCATCACGGTGCGCGCCACGCCCACGTGGCTCATCGCGTTGACGACGGGCGCGAGCGTGGTGGCGACCTTGCCCTGCAGATCGGTGCGGGCGAGCAGCTTGGCGCTCGCGCGAGACCTTGCCCTCCTTGCTCCTGGATCGCGAGCGACCGCAGCATGAGGCGCGGGAAGTCGATCACCCAGCTCCTGCTCGTGCTCGGGCGTGTACGGGCAGACGACGTAGCAGAGCTTGCACTGGTAGCACTCGTCGACGACGCGCTCGTGCTCGCGGTCGGTGAGCACCGTCACGTCGTCGGCGCCGTTGTCGTTGGCGTCGATCATCTCGAACAGCGACCGGAAGCTCGGGCACAGCCGCACGCAGATCCGGCAGTCGCTGCAGACCTGGAACGTGCGGTCGCGCTCGGCGCGCGCCGCGGCCGGGTCGAGGTAGCGTGGGGTCGAGCGGGTCGTAGAGCGACATGCGACCTCTTTGGGGAGAAGTGCGACGGCCCCGGGGTTACCACCCCGGGGCCGTCTCGACGCAAGTTGGCCTCACACGGTGACGCGGGGAGTCAGCTGACGGACTCGAGCCCCTGCGTGAAGCGACCGGCGTGGCTCTTCTCGGCGCGGGCGAGCGTCTCGAGCCACTCGGCGACCTCGTCGAAGCCCTCGTCACGCGCGGTGCGGGCGAAGCCCGGGTACATCTCGGTGTACTCGTAGGTCTCGCCGGCGACGGCCGACTTGAGGTTGTCGGTGGTGGCACCGACCGGCACGCCCGTCACCGGGTCGCCGACCTCGGAGAGGAAGTCGAAGTGGCCGAACGCGTGGCCGGTCTCACCCTCGGCGACCGAGCGGAACAGCGCCGCCACATCGGGGTAGCCCTCGACGTCGGCCTTCTGCGCGAAGTACAGGTACCGGCGGTTCGCCTGGCTCTCACCCGCGAACGCCTCCTTGAGGTTGTCGTGGGTCTTGGTGCCATTCAGTGTCGGGCATTCGGTGTTCTCCTTCTCCGTGGTGCGTTGGTAGTGGGTTGTGAGATCAGGGTGCGAGCTAGGGACGGTCATGCGTCGATCTGCCGGTGGCGCACGACTCGCAGACGCCGCGGAAGACGACTTCGACGCTCTCGACCGCGAACTCGCGGCGGTAGCGCGCGGGGACGCGGAGGTCGGCGACGTCGAGCAGCACGTCGCGGACGGTGCCGCACCGCGAGCACACCAGGTGGTGGTGGGCGTGCTCGACGTTCGGGTCGACCCGGATGCTGCCGGTGCCGACGTCGAGCAGCTCGACCTCGCCGAGCGCTTCGAGGTCGTGCACGGTCTGGTACACGGTCTTGCGGGAGATGGTGGGCATCTCCACGCGTGCCGGCCTCGAACAGCGACTCCACCGTCGGGTGGGTGTCGACCCCGTGCAGCAGCCGGAAGATCGCCTGGCGCTGCGGCGTGACCCGCAGCCCCAGCTCCCGGAACCGCACGGTGAGCTCGTCGGCCGTCCTCATGACCGTGCACACTATCAACACTCATTGTCATCTGACAAACCCGCACGGAAATGTTGGATGGGCCGGGAACACCGCGCTCCGCGGACCAGTTGCAATCCACAATCGTCTCCGCGACGTATACATCGTGCGAGCGTCCTCTCCCAGCGAACCACCAAGCAGGTCGCTCCACCAGAGCCCCCGGGTCCCCCTCCCGGGGGCTCTTTCCGTCCGGGTCCCTCTCCCGCCGGCGGGGGAAAGCCTTCACCTGGGCGTTTCGGCCGCGTCACTGCCCGTTGACCTGCTCGAAACACTCGTTCCCGATACTCGTGGTGGTCAGTCGTCCAGATCCTGGCCACAACACCTGGCCAGGAGAACCTGGCCCAAGAGAACCTGGGAGGTTCCCCCTGATGCGTGCCCTGAAGTGGTGCTTCGTCGATGAGCTCGAGCCCGGCGACAAGCTGTACGACGGCGTCGTCGACGAGCAGCCCGAATCCGCCGAGGTCGTCGAAGTCGTCGAAGTCGTCGCCCTCGACCTCGTCCGCACGCCGAGCGGCCCGTGCGTCTGGCGCGTGCACACGACCGGTTCGACCATCCGCTACGACGTCATGGACCGCGTCGCCAAAGTCGCCGCCTGATCCCTGCGGTCTGCACGGACCAGCCGGATCGGCCGCCGTATGGACGGCGATCCGCTACTGCTCGAGCGCCCGAACCTGCTCGTTCGCACTGCGAAGCCGCCGCGACAACGCCGCCGAGAGGTTGCGGTAGAGCGTGGCCCCGAGGTTCGGGTGCTCGATGGCGAGGTCCCGCAGGTCGTCGACGGAGAGCCGCGCCAGCGCACCGTCTTCGTCGGCGACGACATCGGCCGAACGAGGCTGATCGTCGAGGATCGCCATCTCGCCGAACGCGACGCCGGCGCCCAACGTCGACAGGCGGCGGCTCCGACCCGAGGCGAGCGGCACCCGCACGCTCACCGACCCCTCGAGCACGAAGTACATCGCGTCGGCCGGGTCGCCCGTCCGCACGATCACGTCGCCGGTGCTCACCGGCTGGAGCTGCGCGACCATCTCGACCGCCAGGAGCTCGTCCGCCGAGAGGCCCAGGAGCAGCTCCTGGGACGCGAGCACCGGCGCGGGTGCGGCCCCGGCGGAGTCGGCCTCGGCCAGCAGGGTCTCCTCGTACGCCTCGAGCGCCTCGTCGGTGTCGGGATATGTGGGGACGCCCCGAGCGTGCAGATCCTCGAGCTGCTCGTACACGAGCGACTCCGGGCGCATGTAGGAGAGCGCCAGTGACCGATCCGCCGACGACAGCTCGGCCTCGAGCGCGAGCAGCATCAATCGTGCGGCGGGGTCGACGCTGGTGACGCGCTTGCAGTCGAGCACGACGAAGCGCACGGTGTCGAGATCGGCGGCGATCCGGCGGAAGACCCGCTCCATCGACCCGAAGTAGAGGTCGCCCTCGAGCTCGTAGACCACGATGCACGACGCGTGCTCGGAGAGATACTCGTGGGCCGCGAGCGGGCGCACCCGGTTCGACCGGGTCTCGTGCCCGCGCGTCGTGCGCCGGACCGCCGCCGCCACGCGCGGCTGGTAGCGCAGTGGGTGCAG
Source organism: uncultured Actinomycetes bacterium (assembly GCA_963721435.1). Taxonomy (GTDB): domain Bacteria; phylum Actinomycetota; class Acidimicrobiia; order IMCC26256; family DASPTH01; genus CAVRJC01. Next base: position 103,552 of record CAVRJC010000007.1, on the reverse strand, counting down.
CGCGAAATCGGTCGCGAGGCGACGGCACACCTCGACACCGCGCACGCTGTTGCCCTTCGCGTCGAGCCGCGGCGAGAACACGCCGATGCCGAACTGGCCGGGGAGCACCGCGACGACGCCACCAGCGACACCGCTCTTCGCGGGCAGCCCGACGCGGTAGCCCCATTCGCCGGCGTAGTCGTACATGCCGCACGTGCTCATCACGCTGAGGACGTTCTCGACGTACTCCTCCGCCATCGCGCGCTGACCCGTGATCGGGTTGACTCCGCGATTGGCCAGCGTCGCCCCCATCACCGCGAGATCGCGCGCCGTCACCAGGAGCGAGCACTGCTGGAAGTAGAGATCGACCGCGGTCTCGACGTCACCGTCGAGCACGCCGAAGCTCTTCATGAGAAAGCCGAGCGCGCGGTTCCGATCGCCGGTCGCGCTCTCCGACTGGTACACCGCGTCGTCGATCGACAGGTCGCGCCCGGCGAAACGCCCGAACACGTCGAGCACGCGGTCGAGCGCGCGCGCCGGGTCTGAGCGCGCGATCAGCCCGGTGGTCACGATCGCACCCGCGTTGACCATCGGGTTGAACGGCCGGTTGGTGTCGTCGACGACGATGGCGTTGAACGCGTTGCCCGACGGCTCGACACCCACATGCCCCATCACCGCTTCCCGGCCGCGTTCCTCCAGCGCCATGCCGAACACGAACGGCTTGGAGATCGACTGGATCGTGAACTCCTGGCGCGACTCGCCGACCTCGAAGACGTGGCCGTCGCTCGTGACGACGCTGATGCCGAACCAATCGGGATCGGCCCGACCCAGCTCGGGGATGTAGGTGGCGACCTCCCCGGCGTCGAGCGTCCGCAGCTCCTCGAGCAGGTCCTGGAGCTTGTCGAGGACCGGCGACGTGACCTCGGCGCGCAACAGGACGCTGTCCAGCTCGCTCAACATGCTGCCTCTCCCCGCGTCGAACCTCGGCGCATCCGGTGCACCCGATTCGACACGGCTGCGCGGTCACCGCAGTTGCCGAGTTGTCAGGAACCGGTTACGGAGCTCTTTCGGATTCCTGAACGTCGGCGGTGCGCTGCCACGGGCGCGTGCGGAGCAGCTCCACGAGCGCGTCGCACGCGAGGAGGATGACCGCCAGCCACGCGACATCGTTCACGCGGTCGAAGTGGAGCGGCCAGTTGAAGTCGGCCGCGAAGTCGTTCCGGTACTGGTGCACCGCGACGTAGATCATGACGACGCCGAGCGTGACCGGCGCGCCGATCGTCAGCAGCAGTCGGAGCCGGGGCCGGAGCAACACGAGCAGCACGCCGACACCCGCGATCGCGCCGACCCACCAGCGCGCCACGAAGGCGCCGACGAGCGCGGCGATGATCGGGCCCGCGATCAGGAGCGCTCGGCTCGGGCGGGTGCCGTCGGCCACGAGCGGGTTGGCGAGCGAGGCTTCGCCGTCGAGGTCGGCGGGCGAGGTCGCCATCATCGCGGCGGCAACCGCGCGGCGGCGGCGACGCGAGCGCACGCCCCGGATGGCGAGGAACAGGCACACGAGGAGGGTGGCCACCGAGATCGCGAACCCGATCCACACCTGGGTCTGCGGGGTCCAGTCGAGCGTCACCGAGAAGGTGGAGTGCTGCGGAATGACGAGCCAGCCGTTGGCGTACCCGTCGACGAGCGACGGCGCACCCGCGTCGTGGCCGTCGACGGTCGCCTTCCACCCGCTGTTGAAGCTCTGGCCGAGCACCAGCCAGAACGGGGTACCGGCCTTGGCCCCGCTCACCTCGAGCTGCATCTTGGTAGTGCCGTTGCTCGTGACCTTGACCTGGGGCGTCGACGTGCTGGTCGCGGTGCTGCTCGCGCTCAGCGCGCCGCCCACCGAGCCACGCGGCCCGAGGTCCATCGGCGCGCCGTTCCCGTCGGACGCGAGCGTGAGCCGGTCGAACTCGATGCCGGTCTGCTTGCCCGATGCCGACCGCACCACGTGATCACCGGCGTCGAGCTGGAACGTCGGTGTCCCCGCGTCGGATCCGTTGCAGAACTGGAGGTCGATCGGCTGGCGCGCCTGCGCGGCGGCGCCGGTGCCGACGAGCTCGACGCCCACCGGCTTGCCGTCGACGGTGAGGAGATCGGTGCGACACGTCGCCGGCAGCTGCGCGGGGAGCGGCGCGCGCTGCACACCGGGCACGCCGAGCTCGGCGATCGCCGCGGGCATCACGATCGGGCAGTTGCAGTAGTAGTCCGTGGTGGTGTTCTCGCGCACCTGGGTGATGGTGACCCGGGCGCTCGAGCCGGTGATCGGGTCGAAGTGCACCGGCACGCTCACGGTCGCGTTCTGCTGCTTGCTGTCGGCGATGGGCGGGAGGTCGACGGTCTGGCGACTGATCGCCGGAGTCGATCCGGATCTGGGTGGGCACCGAGTGACGGCCGTCGGCAACGACCTGCATGTCGAGGTGGTCGAAGGTCACCGGCTTCGGCGTGTCGAACTCCAGCCACTGGTCGGCGGGCGTCGAGAACCCGGTGCTCCACGCCGTGGTCGGGTCGCCGTCGAAGGCGGACGACCCGCGGCGGCGACGTCGCCGGGGAGATGGAACGACGCGCGCACCGTGATGCCGCCCTGCGTCGCGTTGGGGATGCCGAGCACCGAGTCGAGCACGTCGTCGGGAGCGTCGGTGGCGATTCGCGCCGCGCCGCGCGCACTGAACGTGCGGGCGTCGGGCACGCGGAACTGGCGGATCAGCGCGACCTCGTCCTGCGAGAAGCGCAGCGGGATCACGTTGGTGCGGGAGCGGACCATCGAGAAGATGAGCGGGTGGCCGTCGGAGCCCGCGCCCACGGTGTCGACGAGATCGGTCGGCATGCGGACGATCTCGTCGACGTGGATGTCGGGCGACCCGGGCGCGTCGTCGTGCAGGCCGATCTCGGCGAAGCCCACATTGTTGCTGTAGGGATCGTCGAAGTTGTTGCCGGCGTTGGTGTCGGCGATGGTCAACTCGATGCGGTGGAACGTGTGCGTCGGGAACGTGACCGTCTGCCCCTCGCGCGTGCGGGACGCGTCGCCGAGGTCGACGGTCACGGGGTCCTTGCCGTCGAACGTGAGCGTGAGCTTGGTGATGTAGCGGTCCTGCTTGCCGATCAGAGGCTGCACCAAGTGGATCTGCGACGCGGTGATGGGTGAGTCGAGGTCGAGGCGAAGCCGGTCGCCGAGCACGGGCGCGAACGAGCCGGTGCCCCAGTTGGTGTCGAGGTCACCGTCGAACGCGCGTTGCGCGCGCAGCTCGGGGAAGTACGTGTAGTCGCCGCCGTAGCCCGACGCCGACACCTGCGCGCCGGGCGAGCGGACGACGGTCTGCGACGCCACCGTCTCGTCCGGGAACACCTCGAGGCGCTGGTCGCCTTCGTCCTTCGTGAACGCGTGCTCGCCGGCGCGTTCGGTAGCGCCGACGCTCGCGCTGATGATCCCCCACCGCTGCCCGCGCTTGCGGTTGCTGTCGGTGACCACGAGCACCGCGCCCGGCTGCCGCGCGAGCTTGCGCAGCTGGGCCGGCGTCTTCGCGTACGAGGCGGAGTAGACGATCACGCGGTTCGGGTCGTCGAGGGCCCCGATGCTGCCGAGGTCGACGAGGCCGTCGCCGTCACCCGACACGAGCAGGGGTGCCGACGACGACGCCGCGCGCACGATCTTCGACGGGTTCTGCACCGCGAAGATCGACACCGGCGCAGGATCCGGGGTGTTCGCCGGGAGCGCCAACGCGACCTCGTCGATCTGGGAGAAGTCGAGCGGCGGCCCGAGGCTCGTCCCGTAGGTCTTCGGCGCGTCGAGGCCCGGCGCCACGGTCGGCGTGGTCAGGAACTGCCACAACGGCGTCGCCCGGGCGAGGTCGAACCGGTCGGTCTGGAGGTCGGCCCGGTACACGACGTCGCCGACGCTCATGATCCTCGCCACGGGCGCGATGGCGTCCTGCTCGAGCACGTCGTCCTGGATGCGACGGTCGAACGCGGCGAGGAAGTTCAGTGACGCCGGCGCGCCGTACGCGATGAGCTCACGCGCGACGTAGGGACGATCGGTGAGGAACGGCGTGATCGGGTCGACGGTGTCGCCCCAGCGGTACGCGGCGAAGTCGGCGCCGGGGATCTCCATGATCCGCGTGTCGTGCGACTGCTTGTCGAGCGCCGCGATCGCGTCGGTCCAGTAGCTCGGGATGTTCTCGGCGCGGAGCAGGCTCTGGCTGTAGAGCGTGTTGTCGTGCAGCGCGGGCATGTTCGCGATCACGAGCACGATCAACAGGCCCGCGAGCACGACGCCGCGCATCGTGAAGCCACGCGTCGACCACGCTCCGGCCATCGAGTTCACCGCCATGCCGATGAGGACGGCGAGGCCGAGCGCGATCAGCGGCACCGCGCGCCCGGTGTTGCGGAGCGACAGCCCGACGCCCGACTGCGACGCGAACGACTTGAACAGCGCCCCGTAGACCGACGGCGAGTCGTAGGGATGCGCCCCGACCGCGACGATCATCCCGACCAGCGTGAGGATGATGAAGAACGCGCGGTGGCGCCAGCGCACGAGCGCGGCGGCGAAGATCGCGGCGATCGGGATCGCGTAGCTCACGATGATCAGCCACGAGTCGCGGAGGTAGGCGACGCTCGACTCGGTCCAGGGCCCGAGCTTGTCGCTGCCGTAGAAGAACCAGTAGCCGAGGCCGCGGATCACCTCGTTGGCCGACGACGCCTGCGACACCGTCTTCAGCGTCTCGGTGTAGAGCAGCAGGTTGAGCGCGTACCGGCTCTCCACGAGCAGGCCGGCGATCCACCACCACGAGATCAGGAGCGAGAGGAAGCCGATCTTGATCGCCGTGAGCAGGGCGCGTCGCCAGTCGATCTCGCGTGTCACCACGACCGCGTAGATGATCCACAGCACCGGGGCGATGCCGACGAACACGAGCGCGCTGAGGTTGATGCTGCCGACCGACAGCACCACGAGCGCGAAGAGCGCGGGATATCGCCACCCGCGGCCTTCGTGATCGCGCAGCGCGCGGATCGCGAACGCGAGCATCCACGGCAACCCGCACATCGGGAGGAGCAGCACCGAGATGCGGGACACGAAGTTCAGCGAGTAGGGCGCGAGCATGAACATCACCGCGGCGAGCGGCACACCCGGCCCGCGCACGTGCAGCGTGCGCATCAGGTAGAGCACGCCGAGCGCGGCGATGATCAGGATGGTGCCGAACCACAGTCGCTGGGAGACCCACGCCGGGACTCCCAGCATGTGCATGATCCAGTAGTACGGACCGGTCGGGAACAGGTACCCGATCTGCTGGTGCGTGACCGTGCCCAACGCGATGTTGGGCGTCCACATGTAGGGCGCCCGCTCGAGCAGCCGACCGGGGTCGAGATAGAGATATTCCTTGGTGTCGGCGACGACCTTCCCCGGTGACGTGAGGAGGATCGGGAGGTACGCCAACGCGGCCAGCGCCGCGTAGCCCAGAGGCCGCGACCAGCGGGGTCTCGGGGTGGCGACCTGCCCACCGGCGCGCGCGGTGCGGCGCGGGAACACTGCAGTCGTCACGGCCGCAGGAGCCTACCGGCGGGCACCCCCGAAACTGCGTCGGCTCGCGACGACCAGTTCAGTGGAAAGTCAGGCCTTTTCCTCGTGGTACTCGGCCTCGACGTTGACGTTCCAGACGTCGTGGTGCGCGCCGAAGATGTTCTCCACCGTGAGCATCGCGGTGTACATCGAGTGGTCCTGGTTGTTGTAGCGGTGCATGCCGTTGCGGCCGACGGGATGGACGTTCGGCGCGTTCACCTCGAGCCAGCGCCGCAGCGTGCCGACGTGCGCCTTGTACTCCCAGTCGTAGAACGGGTACGCCTTCGGCATCCGGACCACGTAGCCCGTCTCGACCTTGCTCGCGTCGACGAGGCCGAGGTGCTCGCGCTTCGCGCTTGGCCTGCTCGACGAGGTCGGCGTCGGACTTCGTCCACATCTCGTCGCCCTCTTGCACGAAGAACTCGAGCCCGAGGCAGGTGCGGCCGTCCTTCACGAGGTACGGCGACCACGATGCGAAGTTCTGGATGCGGCCGACCTCGACGTCGGGGTCGTGGATGTAGATCCAGGTGTCGGGAAAGCCGTACTTCTCGGGCACCACGAGCGCGACGGTCATGAAGTCGCGGTAGCGCAGTGACTCCGCGGCCTTCAGCACCTCCGACGGCACCGGCGGGTCCATCGCCTCGAGCAGCGCGCTGATCGGCATGCTGGAGATGACGTCGTCGCACTCGTGGCGCGTCGTGACGCCGTCGGTCTCGCTGACGACCGCGGTGGCCTTGCCGTCGGCGTGCTCGACCTTCACCACGTTGGCGTTGAACGTGACGGTGCTGCCCTGCTCGGTGACGAGGTCCGCGCACTTCTCCCACATCTGGCCCGGGCCGTACTTCGGGTAGTTGAACTCCTCGATGAGGCTGGTGACCTGCTTGGTCTTGTCGCGGTTCCCGAACAGCTTGGCCCGGATCGGCTCCCAGACCGCCGACCACAACGACATGCCCTTGATGCGCTGAGCGCCCCAGTCGGCGGCGATCTCCGACGCGGAGACGCCCCACACCTTCTCGTTGTAGGTCTTGAAGAAGTGGTTGTAGAGGCGCCAGCCGTAGTTGGCGACCACGTAGCCCTCGAGCGTCGTCCTGGTTCTTCGGCGGACGTACCTTCGCCCACATGTACGAGCACCCGCAGAGCAAGGCCTCGACCGGGCCGAGGTTCTTCAGCGCGTTGAGCGGCTTGATCGGGTAGTCGTAGAGCTTGCCGCGGTAGTGGATGCGGCTGACGCGGGGGCGGCGCAGGAACTCGTCGGGGCCGAGGATCTCGAACCAGAGGTCTTCGACCGGCTTCACCTTGGTGAAGAAGCGGTGGCCACCGATGTCGAAGCGCCAACCGTCACGGTTGGCGGTGCGGCTGATCCCGCCGACGATGTCGTCGGACTCGAGCACCGTCGACGTGACGCCCCGCTTGGTGAGCATGTACGCGGCGGTGAGACCGGCCGGCCCGGCGCCGATGATGACGATCTCGGGCTGGTCACTCACGGCGGGGGCTCCAAGAGGGTTTCAGCCAACGCGGCTGGGACGAGAATTGGGATCAGGAGATTCTACGGTCAGGCCGGTGGGAATTCGTACAGGTTGTCGAGCTCGAAGAACTTGCTCTCGTGCTCGACGACCCGTTGCGTGCCACCCGGCCGGGCCTGGGCGAGCGCGCTGCCGAGGGCTTCGCACCGGACGTCGAAGCTGCGGTACCCGGGCGTGACCACGTACCAGATCGTGTGGTCGCCGGTCTTCTCGACCACGGCGTCGGCGAACGCGGCCGGGTCGGTGCGGTTGATGACGTCGCGGTAGTCGACCCAGTCGACGAGCGCGGGGCGTGCGCCGGACGGGTAGGTGACCTGGTTGAGCCCGGCGCGGTGCCCGAGCAGCCGGCTCACCGCGGGGCCGAGCTGGTCGGGGCAGTACACGACGGTGTCACCCGGCTTCGCGTCCTTCGCGAGCACCGACGCGACCTGCCCGGCCTGCGTGCGGTTGTCGACCACGTTGCGGATCCCACCGACGAGCCCGAGCACCGCGACGACCGCGAGCGCGAGCGCCATCACGTCGCGCGACGCGAACACGGTGAAGCCGTACGCGACCACGAGCAGGAGGAGCGGGAACATCATCGCCGCATACCGGCCGTCGAACGCGCTCCCGCTCGCGTACGCGAACAACAGCCCGGCGGTGAGCGCGGCGAGGGCGGCCGCGAGCTCCCACCGCACTGCCGGACGCGTGCGCACGTCGAGGTCGACGTGGCGTGCGCTCCTGGCCACCCCGAAACCACCGAGCACGAGCAGCACGACGAGCAACGCGGCCATGATGTTGGACTCGCCGTGGAACGTCGACGTGCCGCCGGAGAACTGGTCGAGCGCCTGGCGCAGCGCCGAGAACGGGAGCTGCGGATCGCCCCACGGCGTGCCCGTGTGCTGGGCCTGGTACACGAACGTGCTCAGCCAGGGCACGAACGCGAGCCCGGCCACGAGCAGCGCGAGCACGACGCGGCGCGCGGAGTGGCGCAACTCGGGCGTTCGCCCCCGGACCGCGCACCACAGGGTGCCGACGCCGACGACCGCGAGCAGATAGATGGTCCAGTACTGCGCGTACAGCAGCAGCGCGGCGATCAGCGCCACGAGCGCGAGCCGTCCGATCGACGGCCGTTCGAACGCGCGCCGGAACGCGAGGTAGCCCGCGGTGACGAGCAGCATGACGAGCGCGTACATGCGCGCTTCGGTCGCGTAGCGGATCATGTACGGCGACGTCGCGAACACGATCACCACGAGCGCGGCCACCAGACGGGTGCGCGTCGAGTCGGCGCGCACGAGACCTGGCGGCCCACCGCGTCCGAGCCGGCGGCCCGCGAACCATGCGAGCGGGAGCGTCGCGACGGAGATGACACCGGAGAGCGCGCGCACCGCGAAGTCGCTCGTGCCGAACACGTCCGTCCACAGGTGCAGGAGCACGTAGTAGAGCGGTGGCGCGCCGTCGTGCTTCAGCGCCTCGTGGAGGTCGGAGAACGGCAGCCGCGCGATGTTCACCGACAGCGCCTCGTCCAGCCAGAGATCGGAGCGGGTCACGAAGCGGAGTACGATCCCGGCGGCCACGACGAGCGCCCCGGCGACGAGCATCCACCTCGGCGCGAGCCGCCCGCGGGGTGCCGTCGGGGCAGGCAGGGCGGGCTCGGCGACGACCGTCATGGCGGCCAAAGGTACAGCGGTCGCCGGTAGGATTCGCCGCTTGACCGCGCGGGCAAATCGGGCACTCAACTTCGCGCGCGAGTACTGCTCCCATCTCGCGTTCTTCCAGCCGTGGTTCACGTGGCCGATCGGCGGGCACCTCGTGTTCGTGTTCCCGCCCGGGTGGCCGGCTCTACGTGCTCAACCGCGAGTTCGTCGAGCGCGGCGGCAAGCTCCACTTCGAGACCGCGATGCGCCGGCTCACGCGCCAGGGCGCACCCAAGTTCCGCGTGACCGCGCACATTCCCAATCCCGGCGCCCTCTCCTGGACCCACCAGGATTCGCTCGGCATCATCACCGTGCTGCCGGTCGGCGCGGGCTGAGCGCCGCTCGGGCAGCAGCCGGAGTCCGTCAGACGGTGTCGACGATCAGCACGCTGCACGGCGCGTGGTGCGACACCGAGTTGGGCACGCTGCCGAGGAACCGCTTCCCTCCCTGCATCCCGCGGTTGCCGACCACGATGAGGTCGGCCACCAGGTGCGCGGCCATGTCGCACAGCACCTCGGCGGGATTGCCGGTGCGCACGTGCGTCTCCACCGTGACGCCCGGATGCTCCACGCGGTGGGCGATCGCGGCCAGCTGACGCCCGAGGTCGGCGCGGGCTTCGTCCTGCCACTGCAGGTCGGCGGCCGCGGGCGCAGACGCCGCCATCTCCCCCGCGGCCATCGCACTGGTCGACGCCGGCTTCACCACGCTCACGATGTGGAGCGTGGTGCCTTCCCCGATCTTGCCGACGAGCTCGGCTGCGGCCTCGACCGCCGCGAACGCGCTGTCCGACCCGTCGGTACCCACCACGACCGTGCGAAACATGCGACCTCCAGCGTTCTGCGTGCGAGGAGTTCGACGCTACCGCCCGGTGGGCGTGGTGCGGAGCACCGCCCGGATCTCGGCGACGTGGTACGGCCGGGACTCGGCAAGGGTGACCGTCCCGAGGTCGATGGCTCCGAGGCTCACGCCCCACGCCGAGTACGCCAGTTGCGCGTGCGCTTCCCACACCACATACAGCGTGACCGCGAAGTCGCCCCTTCGTGGGTACGGCACGATGGCAGTCGGCGGGTCACCGACGATCTGCGTCGATCCGTCCCCGAACGACCACGCGTACGCGACAGGATGCGCGACGACCGTCACGTCGAAGCCGCGGAGCGACACCGATGCCGTCGTGGGCGGACGAGCGTCGCTCCAGAAGAACGTCGCCAAGCGCGCGATGCCGGGCCACGCGGCGGTGCCCGGAGGGCTGGCGCCGATCCCGCGCCGCGGGAGCGGCGTCTGCTGCCAGATCTCCGCGGCGGTCGGGGCGTCCCAGGGCGGCGCGCTCCCGGGCGCGGGGCACCACGGAACGATGATGAGGTCATCCCCGCCCGCGGTTGGTGCTCCGAGGTCCCAGACGAGCGGACCGATGACCCGGGCGTCGGGAGGTAGGAGCGAGAGATCGTCGAGGAGCCACGCGGTCGGCTGGTCGCCGGGGAGCCCGAACCGCGGGATGGGGTTCCCGTTGACCGAGCCGTTCGGACGGGGCGTGACGTGCGTGGCGATCTCCTGCGGCCAGGGGCCGGCGAACACCACGCAGTACCGGGCGTCGTTCGCGCGCGACCACGAGTAGGGGGAATCCCATGACGGGTCGCGCGCCGGGAGGCCACCACCGGGGAAGCCTCCGGCTCCGAGATCACCCGCCGACGCGCGCACGTAGTCGGGCCCGAGCTCGCCGCCACCGGTCTGTGCGTGGGCGGCCGAGGGCATCGCGACGCTCGCGTGCACGAGCAGCCCGATCACCCACGCGACTCGGGCCGCGCGTTTCACGACGACCGCCGCGGCGTCGCGGTCGCGGTGACGACGACGTCGACGTCCGCCGTGTGCAGCAGGTTCAACAGTGTGAGACCGACGCGGCCGCGCGCGACGACAGTGACGGCTTCCGTCGTCGCGTGCACCTCGACGTCGCGGAGCGCATCCTTGTCGAGCTGGTCGACAACGCTCGCCCGCGCCCGCGCCTCAGCCTCTGCGGGCACGAGCACGACGTCTCCCGACTGTCGATAGCGACCCTCGTCGATCGCGGACGCACCTGCGAGCGCAGCCGCATCGGCGGTTGCGGCGAGCGCGCGCCGCTCCGAGAACGACCGCCACAGATCGAGGCTGATGCCGCCGAGCAGGAACAGCATGAGACAGAGACCGAGGATCCAGAGCGTGATGGTCCCGCGCTCGATGTCTCCGCCGCGCACCCGTGCACGGGGCATCACGAGCTCACGTACCGGTCGACCGGTTGGCGGTGTCGCGCAGTCCAGCTCCACTCCCCGACTGGGCCGACGCCGGGAAGGTCGACGGCCGGCATGTGCACTGTCACCGCGGCTTCGAGATCGCTCCCCGGCACGAGGGCGGCTCCCGGCCAGCAGCGGAGCTCGATGGTCGCGTCGCCGTCGGGCAGGCCGAGGTTGCGCGCCATGATCTCGGCGAGGCCCCGAGCGCTCTCCTGGTCGCACACTCCGGCCGACGCGACCACGCGCGCGACCTCCCGGACGATGGCCCGCGCCGTGGTCTTGCGCTCCGACCACGTGGGCAGCGTGAGAACGAGGCACGCGACCGGAACGAGCAACACCGCGACACCGAGCGCGAACTCGGTCGCGAGGAAGCCGCGCTCGTCACAACACGGGCGGAGCTGTCGCTGCGTCACGGCAGGCGTTCCTTCGTCGCCGATCCGACGAGGCGGAACGTCCAGTCGGGCACGATGCCGGGGATCCACCCGCGGAGCACCACGACGACATCCGCGGTCATTTTCCCCTGCACGTCGCGGCATTCGATCTGCACGTCACGCCCGAGCTCGCCTCCGAGGAGGTAGCGCACGACGTCACCCGCCCGCTGCTCGCACTCCGCGGCACTGGCGTCGATCGGTGCGCCCGCCCGCGCGCCCTCGTCGACTGCGGCTCGGACGACACCCCTGGCGTAGAGGTCGACGACGAGGTTCGCCGAGCGCGACGAACACGAGCAGCGTGAGCGCGGTCGCGGCCACGAACTGCACGGTCGTCAGACCCGCAGCTGACCCCGCATCCAGTCGACGACGTCGAGACCGAGGGTCTGGAGCACGGCCCAGATCGCGACGAGCGCCGCGATTCCGAGGGCCGCGTTGCCAAGCAATTCGGCTGTCGTCATGCCCCGCTCGCTCGAGTGCCCGCCCGGCGGTCGGCACCTCGCACGGAGTGCGCGCAGGCCATTGCTGATGCTGATCAAAACGCGCATCGGGATGTCTCCTCGTGTGGTGTGCGACCGGACGCACCGGTCGGGATCGGAACGGAACGTCGGAGCCGTGGGGAAGTTCTCGGGACGCGGCCATCACCGGCCACCGAAGACGATGGAAGGCAGTGGCGCGGCGATGAACAGCAACATCACGGGCGCGAGCACGGCGATGGTCGGAACCAGCATCGCGGCGCGTCGTTTGGTGGCCGTCTTGCGGATCTCTTCGCGGCGCGCGTCGCGGAGATCGTCACTGAGCGCCCTGAGACCTCCGGCGAGGTCGACGCCGCGCTCGGCACCCGCGGCGAACAGCTTGTACGTTCGCGCCGCGCCGGGCTCGGGCGTCAGGTCGGCAGCGCGTCGGAAGGCGTCGGGCTCGGACGAGCCGCTGCGTACCGCACGTAGCACGCCGTCGAGCTCGTCGACGAGCACGCCGTGCCCGCGGTCGACGATCCGCTGCGTGGTCTGGATGGGGCCGGCACCGGTACGGACGTGCATCGCCAACAGTTGATTGACCGTGTACAGCTCGAGGCGGATGCGCTCACGTCTTTCGGCGATGGCGCGGTCGACGCGGCCACGGGTGCGCGAAGCTCCGAAGATCGCGCCGCAGGCCATCAGCGCGAGCGTGAGCACGAGCGAGTGGAGCGCGAAGATCCCGAGCGTCGCGCCCGCGACGCCGAACAAGATCACGGCGCTGACGGTCCGGGTGCGGTAGTCGTCGGGCGTGACGTCGTAGAAGCCCGCTTGCGCGAGCGAGAGCCGGAGCGCCTCGTCGGAGCGGCGTTCGACCATCCGGCTCAAGCGTTCGACGCCCGCGCGAACGGGCGGCGCGACCATGCGCCCGAACGGGCCGCGCTCGTGCCCGTCGACCGGGTCGGCAATCAGATCGGCGGTGCGACCGAGGCGGGCACGCGCACCGAGGGTGTAGGGCCGCAACCGAGGTGCGAGTCGCGCCGTCGGCGGGACGAGCACACCGGCGACGCCGGCGGCAAGGAGCGCGCCAAAGACGGCCGCCACCGCGAGGGTCACGATGCGCCCCCGGGGCTGACGGACCCCGATCCGAACACACGCTGCTCGCTGTGCATGCGGCCGAGCCGGCTGATCCACGCGTACCCGAGTGCGCTCAAGCCTGCGCCGATCACCACGACTGCGAGCCCGGCCGCCGACTGGTAGAACGCGCGGAACGGTCCGGCCCGCATCGTGAGTGCCAGCAGGACGAACCACGGCAACACGAGCACCGCACACGCGTTGATCTTCATCTCGAGCCCCTCGGTCTCGATCTCGTCGAGCACCTTGAGGTCCTTCGTGGTGACCACCACGAGGTCTTCGAGGATCTCCCTCACGATCTGGCCACCGCGTTCGTGGGCGAGCACGAGGATCTCGAGCACACGGTCGCTCGTCGGGTCGGCGAGCTCCTCCTTGACGACTTCGAGCGCGCCCGCGGTGCCGAGCATGCGGGCGAGGGCGGGAAAGCGCGCGAAGGCGACACGGAGTGGCGCGGGTCCCGAACTCGCGAGGCTGTGCAGCGCCTGCGTGAGCGAACGACCGGCCGCGATCGAGGCGACGAGGTCGCGGAGCCCGTCCGGCCACGCTTCCTGTACCGAGCGGAGACGAGTTGCGCGACGTTGCGCGTACAACGCACGCGGGAGCATGGCCGCGACGGCTGCCGGTACGACCGCGATCAGCGGCGTGCGGGTCACGAGCCAGGAAGCGGCGAACGCAGCCGCGCCAAGCAGCATCGACATGCCCCAGAACTGCCAGGGTGCGAGGAGCACGCCTGCCTGCGTGAGCCACAGCTGCTGCGCGTTGACCGCGGGACGAGGGCGCTTCCAGGAGGCGACGTTGGGGGTGCGACCACTCAGAGCCCCGGCGAGGAAGTAGCAGAACACGCCGACCGCGACCGCAGCAAGGAGCGTCACGCGTTCGCTCCCGCGCCGACGAGCTCCGCGAAACCGGCGCCCTGCGACACCCGACCGAGTCGTTCGACCAGTCGCGAAGGGAGCGCGCCCGTCCACTCCAGCGGCGCGCCGAGTTGGCTGCGCACGAAGAGGGGCTCGATGGTGAAGTCGTCGCGGAGTGCCGGCAGAACGGCAGCGATCTCCATCACCTGACGGCGGATACTCCCGGATCCCACATGACGGAGGTCGTCGCGGTCGAGGTGCACGACGACATCGAGCGCACCAGAGAAGACCTTCCGCACGATCCGCTCGGTGACGTTCTCCCCTGCCATCGAGCGCGGCGTTGACGAGCGCGTCGAGTGCTTCGGCCGCGCTGTTCGCGTGCACGGTGCAGAGGAATCCGCATCCCGCGTTGACGGCTCTGCTCAGCTCGAACGCCTCGGCGCCGCGAACCTCTCCTACGACGATGCGGTCCGGCCTCATCGCGAGCACGAACTTCACCAGGTCGCGGAGGCTGATCTCGCCCGTGCCGTCGAGCGCCGGAGGGCGGACCTCGTAGTAGGAGCCGTGCGTGATCGGTACCGCAAGCTCCCGGATCTCTTCGCACGCGCGCACGCAGTGGCTCGCGGGTGCCGCGGCCAGGAGCGCGGCGGCGAGCGTGGTCTTCCCCGCGCCGGGCTCGCCTGACACCGCGACGCGGCTGCGGATCTGCATGAGGGCGCCGAGGAAGTCGGCGGCTTCCGCCGTGAGCGATTCGCGCTCCACCAGATCGGCGAGGGTGACGTTGCGCACGACGTAACGCCGCAGCGTCGCCGAAAGCTGATCACCGACCGGCGGGATGGCGACGGTGAGGCGCGCTGTGCCGTCGAGGACACGCGCCTGGACCATCGGGTGCTTCGCGTTCAGCTGGCGGTCAGTAGTGGCGAGCAGTCGTTCGACGATCTGGCGGTTCTCCTCCTCGCTCGTGGGCAACGTGAGCCCGCGCAGACGGCCCGAGCCGTCGAGGTACGAGCACGCGCGCACCCTCGATGAAGATCTCCTCGATGTCGCGGCGCGCGATCAGATCGGTCAAGGCGCCGAAGTCCGTGATGGAACGCAGCACGCGGGCCGACGGTCGCGTCGAGGTCGACGAGCGGCACTTCATCGCCGAGGTACGCGCGGCGCTGGTAGTCGTCGACCGCGCGCCGGATCTCGACGCGCACCTCGTCGAGATCGCCCTCCGGACGGAGCCGACGGCGCTCGATCCCCGAGAGGACGTCGCGGCGGATGACGTCGTATGCGTCGGTCACGTGCGCTCTCCGAGCGTCAGGCCGAGTGCGATGGCGCGCCTCCGGGCTTGACGGCGCCCTGGCGACCGGCGCACGGTCGCCGGAGGGCACACCATCGCGGCGAGCGGCGCCACCGACGCGGTGAACGGACCGCGACCGACCAGCGCGCCCTGCCATGCCGCTGCATCGACCTTGCGATCGAACGGAACGAACAGCAGGCTCGCGGGTTCGAACGTCGCGCGCGATCTCCGTGGCGATCTCGTTGCGACGGAAGCGGTCAGCAGGCGCGCAGTTCACGACCAGGTGGACGGGAGCGCGCACGGCATCGGACCGGATCTGGGCGATCCAGGCCAGCAGGCGCGCGACGCCCACCGGCGTTCCCGCGCCGACACCGACGACGACGTCAGCGACCTGCGCGACCGCGCTCGCGATCCCGTGGCTCCACGTGCTCCCGAGATCGGCGACTACGTGCGCGGCGCCGGCGAATGCATGCAGCACGTCCACGACCTCGCCGGCCCGCACGTGCGCGGCGGCATCCGCGCTCGGCAACCCGCCGACCACTCGGAGCCGAGGCGACCCGGCAGGGACGGCGGCACCATTCAGTGCACCGAGCCCGTGTTCCACCGCGTCGAGCGCAGTGCGCAAGTTCGGCTCGGTCGGCAGCGCGAGACGCGTCGCGATCGCGGCACGCGACTCGTCGGCGTCGACGAGCACCGTGTCACGCCCTCGCGCGGCGATGCCTCGGGCGAGCTCGATCGCGATCTCGGTGGTACCGGCGCCGGGCGGTCCACGAGCGCGGCGACCGTGCCGGCGCGCGTCATCGCGCCGCCACGACCATTCCCGACTTGCGCGGCCCCTGCGACCGCGTCCGCGGGCGCACCCTCGTGGCCGCTGCCGAGGTCGGTCAGCACCGCGACGAACTCGGCGATCGCGGACGATGCGGAGATTGCGGCGTCGACGCCGAGCGCGTACAGGTGGTCACGACCCTGGGGCTCGTCGGGGTCGAACACCCCGAGCACCCGGCGTCCGCGGTCGTGGACGCCGGTGATCAACGGCCTGCTCAACGCCGGCCAGCGATGACTGACGACCAGTGTGTCGTACTCCTCTTCGAGCGCCACTGACGGCTCCATCACGATCTGGCGCACACGCGCGCCGCCGTGATCGGCCAGATGGCGGTGCAGCTCTTCGACCCAGATCTCGGGTGAGAAGACAAGCGCGATCGTCGGCTCCGTCGGCCCGGCCTCCGGGACCGGCGCGCCGATCACCGGGCCCCGATCGGGACCGTCGTGGGGGCGGTGCGTCCGAGTGCCTGCGGCGCAGTTCCCGAAGAAGAAGCTGCACCGGTGGTACGCGCGATCGAGATGTTGCCGTCGGCGATCGCGGCGGCCACCAACAGGGACTCGTTCGCGTCGACGGCGATCGTCAGCGTGAACGGGCTCGTGCTCTCGCCGATCCCGCCACGCCCCCGTTCGTCGACCGCGAGCACCTTGGCGTCGGTGACGATGATGGAAGCGAGGGAGCGGTCCGTGAACAGCACGTCGACGCGGTCACCCGCGGCGAGTCGGCCGCCGACCGCCTTCGACGGATCGATCGGAATGCTCATCGCCCGCAGCCCCGCCCCCGCGGCCGGCGCCCGCACTGCGCCGCGTGGGATCACTGCGTTCTCTGCGATGGTGGCGACCGCAATCTCGCCGCGCAACGCACGCGCGCCGTGCCCGCCCACGATCGTGCTCAAGAGGTCGCGATCGGCGCGGATCCGGTCGACGCGGAAGTCGCGCGCCCGGATCACTTCGCCGGCGCGAATCTCGTGGGTCGCCACGGCGACCTCCGTTCCGCCCTGGTCGGCGCGCAACGCCGCGATCGTGAGCGTCATCCCGATGAGGCCGGCGACGATCATCACCAGATGGCCGGCCGACAGGCGTGCACGAGCGATGCGGAATGCGCGTCCCTTCGTGTCGATCCCCGCCGCCGCGGCTGTCGCCATGCCTCGCCCCCGTGTGTCCGATTCGTCCGGTCTGGGGCAGTGTGCACGATTCAGAGATTCCGGTCAAGTAGGATTTCCTGGTCGTCTCTTGGCAAATCACTCGCACCCCTCTACGATCCGCGGGTGCTCACCCAACCGGCCGCGCCGCACGAGTTTCCTCCGGTCCTCACTGCCGCGCTTGCCGCCGACCTCCTGCAGGTGCACGTGGAGTACCTGCGGAAGATGGTGCGGGACGGGCGCGTCCCGTGTCACCGCTTCCCCGGTGGCCGGGAGCTGCGCTTCCTCCGCGACGAGCTGCTCGAGTGGCTGGCCGACTTGCCCGGCGAGAACGGTGCCGGCCTGAACGTGCCGGATCAGGGCTGTAGCGCGCGTACCCAGGCGACGGACGATGTCGACGCGAACAGCTCGATCGCGTCGCACGAGCGCACCCGCACGTGATCCGCACCCACGCGGAGCTCACCCGTCAGGACGTCGGCGTGAGTGAACAACCCGAGTTCGATCACGGGCACCTCCTCGTGCTCGAGCAGACGCGCCCGGAACGTCGACGCCGCGTCGGCGTCGCGGCTCCCTCCCGATCGCGCCCGCTCGATGACGCGCAGCACGAACGCGGCAGCGGCGACAAGGTGCACGTCGGTCGTCACTGCACTGTCAACGACGCGAATCGTGTCGGACCCAACTGCTGCGATCACACCGCGCAACACGATGTGCGGCGTCGCCAGCGAGATGCTGTCGCCGCGGTGCATGCAATCGCGCGCGATGTCGGCGAGGGTACGACCGTGCTCCCAGTGCTCGAACGCGGCGCGCGTCCACGCTTCCTCTTCGTCACGCCATTCGGCCCGCACCGCCGCGCCCCTGGCGCGGAGATCGCCGTCGTCCAGCGCGTCAGTCACCGTGCTATTTGAGCAGATTGACCGATTCGGCGAAAGGCCCGCCGATACTGCGGTCTCCGGCGATCAGGTGACGCGGCGATACAGGTGCACGGCCAGCGGCGCGCACACCGCGACGATGCCGACGATCCACGCGATCGCCTTGAGGCACGGGTCGAGCGTCGGCCCGCCGATGGTGAGCGCGCGAGCGGCGTTGATGACCACCGACACCGGCTGGTTCTCCGCCCACGGCTGCAACCAGCTCGGCATCGACGCGACGGGCACGAACGCCGACGACGCGAACACCAGCACCGCGAGGATCGGGAACGACGCGGCCTGCGTGGTCTCCGCGTTCTTGGTGGTGAGCCCGATGATCGCGAACACCCACGACAGTGAGTACGAGAACGCGAGGGTGATGAGGATCGCGCCGAGGTAACCCCAGAAGTTGGTGTGGATCCGCCAGCCCACGAGGTAGCCGACGACCGACATGAGGAGCAGCACGAACACGTTGCGGAGGAGGTCGGCGAGTGTGCGGCCCATCAGCACCGCGGAGCGCGCCATCGGCAACGAGCGGAACCGGTCGATGAGGCCCTTCTGGAGGTCTTCGGCGAGGCCGACGCCGGTGCTCAACGCACCGAACACGATCGTCTGCACGAACACGCCGGGCATGAGATAGTCGATGTAGGGAACGTCACCGACTGCGTTGTTGAGCGCGCCGCCGAACACGTACGTGAACATCAGCACGAAGATGATCGGCTGGATGGTGGCGAACGTCACGAGCTCGGGGGTGCGCTTGAGGTTCAGGATGTTGCGCCACGCCATCGTGACCGCGTCCTTCACCACGTGGCGGTGACGTTGCGGCGGCGCGAGGCCGCGACGCGCGGCTTCGGTGGGTGCAGTGACTGCCGTCATCGTGAGCCCCTTCTCCCCCGCTTCTTCGGCGCGACGACGATCGCCTCGTCGTCGTCGTCGTCGGTCTGCTCCTCGGCCCGGTGACCCGTGAGGTCGAGGAACACGTCGTCGAGCGTGGGCTCGTGCAGCGCCATCGCCGACGGCTCGAGCTGCTCGGCGTCGAGCACCCGCACCACCTCGAGCATCGCCTTCGGCCCGTTCGTCACGTTGAGGCGTAGCGAGTGGCCTTCCTTGGTGACAGTCCCGATGTTCGACAGCTTGTCGACGGCCGCCGCTGCGCTGTGCTCCTCGCGGAACGTGACCTCGATGACGGTCTCTCCCAGCCGGCCCTTGAGCTCCGACGACGTGCCCTCCGCGATCACGGAGCCGTGGTCGATGACCACGATGCGATCGGCGAGCCGGTCGGCTTCCTCCAGGTACTGCGTGGTGAGCAGCACGGTGGTGCCGCCTTCCACCAGCGACTCGATCACGCCCCACAACTCGGTGCGACCGTGCGGGTCGAGGCCGGTCGTGGGCTCGTCGAGGAACAGCACGGGCGGGCGGTGCACCAACGCCGCCGCGAGGTCGAGCCGTCGACGCATACCTCCGGAGAACGTCTTGGCGACGCGGTCGGCAGCGTGGGTGAGCGCGAACCGCTCGAGCAGCTCGGCGGTGCGGCTCGTGATCTCGGCGTTCGGGAGATGGGTGAGGCGGCCCACCAGGCGCAAGTTCTCGCTCGCAGTGAGGTTCTCGTCGACCGCCGCGTACTGACCGGCGAGCCCGATCGACGCCCGCACGCGTTGCGGGTCCTTGGTGACGTCGCACCCGAGGACGCGCGCGGCCCCGGAGTCGGGCAGCAGCAGCGTGGTGAGGATGCGCACCGCGGTGGTCTTGCCCGCGCCGTTCGGACCGAGCACACCCAGCACCGAGCCTTCGGGAACCACGAACGACACGCCATCGAGCGCATGGACATCACCGAAGTGCTTGACCAGGTTGTCGGCGACGACCGCCGGTTCGGTGGAATTCATCCGGGCCAGTCTTCCCCATCCGGCGTACGCCGACCCATACCGTCCACCGGGCGTAAGCTCTCGCGACACCCGATCGAGGAGTAGTCATGGCCACGACGAGCACCGAGACCAGCGCGCCGACCGTCACGATCAGCGCGTACAGCCATGTGAACCTGCAGATCACCGATCTCGAGCGGGCGCTGGACTTCTACTGCAACACGATGGGCTTCGAGCCCATCCCCCGCCCCGACTTCGGCGGCTTCCCCGGAGCGTGGCTGCAGCACGGCACCGCGCAGATCCACCTGTCGACGCTCGAGAAGATGCCCGAGCGCGTCGGGTTGCCGCACCTCGCGTTGATGGTGCCCCTCGACGAGTTCCAGAACACCTGCGCCGCGCTCGACAGCAAGGGCGTCAAGTGGGTGGCGCCGCCGAACTCGCGCGAAGACTTCGGTGTCACCGTGTGGGCCGCGTTCATCGAGGACCCCGACGGCAACATCATCGAGCTCACCAACGCGGGCCCGTCGTACTGATCACCCGCTCGCGGCGCGCCGGACGCGCACACGATGCGCACACGAGAACGGGCTCAGCCCCGGCAGAGCACCTCGCCGTGGAACACCGCGAACCATGCGTCGTCCTTCGCGCCCCATTCCAGCCACCTGGCCGAAAGCTCTTCGAGCTCCTCGGGCGTCGCGAGCCCGTGCTCGACGGCGTGCTCGGCAAACGCCGACATGGTGACGCGCTGCGCCCATGACTCGGTCCACCACGCAACGTCTGCGGGGTCGGCGTAACACCATCCCGACACCGACGAGGTGATGTCGGAGAACCCCGCTTGGCGCGCCCACGACGCCAGACGACGACCGGCGTCGGGCTCACCGCCGTCGGCGCGGGCGGTGGCGCGGTACAGGTCGAGCCACCGCATGAGGCCGCCACTCCCGGGATACCAGGTCATGGCTTCGTAGTCGCCGTCGCGGACGGCCACGACGCCGCCGCTCGCGCAGACGCGGCGCATCTCGCGCAACGCGGCCACGGGATCGGTGAGGTGCTGGAGCACCTGGTGAGCGTGCACGATGTCGAAAGAGTTGTCGGGAAAGCGCAGCGCGTAGACGTCGCCGACCTCGAACTCGACGCGCTCGCGGTCGGCATCGGAGATCGTCGCGCGTGCCTGCTCGATGATGTCGCCCGACGCGTCGAGGCCGACGACGGGTCCGGGCGCGACGAGCGCGGCGAGATCGAGCGTGATGGTGCCAGGCCCGCAACCGACGTCGAGCAACGACTGCCCCGACGTGAGGTGCGGCAGGAGATACGCGGCCGAGTTCTCCGCGGTGCGCCACTTGTGTGATCGCAGGACGCTCTCGTGGTGCCCGTGCGTGTAGCGGTGCTCACCCTCGCCCTCGCCCTCGCCTTCGCCCATCGGCGAAGGATACCGACGCGCGGCACGGCTTCATGACTGGTCGCTCACGTGGTTGCTCAGTCCGCTCGAGATCGACGCATCGCTCGCGTTCGCCCGCAAGATCCGCGGATGACGAACGGGGCGATGACGGTCGACGACTTCACCCAGCTCGTCGCCGAGCACCTCGGCCTCGACCCCGCGCAGGTGCGCCCGGACGCGTTGGTCACTGCGGATCTCGGCCTCGACTCGATCGCGGTCTACGAGCTGCGGATGGTCGTCGAAGACCTCGGCGTCGAACGCGCGCGCGTGAACAACATCTGCCTCTCGCCCATCTTGCTGCGCGGCCTGGTGCGCGAGCAGCGACGGCAGGCGCGGGCCGTCGACTCGTTGCTGCCGATCAGCATCGGCGCCGGAATCGGTCGACGCCGCGTTCGCGACGGCGGCCGAGGACGTGTGCGGCTGCTTCGTCACCACTGCGTACGGCAGCACCGAGGTCGGCGGCGCCACGCTCATGCCGCGGCTCACCGCACCGTCCCGCGATCCGCGCGCTGCTGGATCAGGCGAAGAAGTAGCCGCGTGACGCATCGTGCAGGCGACGCGTCACGTCGCGGGTCGTGAGGCCGATGTCTTCGACCAGCAGCGACGACGGAAGATGCGCTCGGCGCTGCTCACGGACGATCGCTTCGAGGCGCGCTTCGGAGAGCGGATCGGCTGCGAGCTCCGGGAGTTGCGCGCGCAGATCCGAGATCGCTGCGGTGGGATTGCCCACTAGCTCGCGGTACTCGACCGTGAGCACGGGAACTTCCGAGCTCGCCAGCGCACCGGCCGCGCGCGTGAGTGCCCGACACCAGAGGTCGAGCATCTCACGCGCCACGGCCGACGCGTCTCCCTGCCCTGACGTGTGCGCGCGGGTCACGATCGCGAGCTCGACGAACGAGGCGAAGGCCTCGGCCGCGGGTCGACAAACATGAATGACCGCACGCGGGCTCAGCGCGCTGACGACAGCGTCGTAGTCGAGCGCGAACGACAGTGACTTGAGCAGCCACGGTTGGTGGCGCGGCCCGTCGACCGCGGCGAGCTGGAGCGCGACGATGCCCATCTCGGCCTCGTGCGAGCGCGTGAGCATCCGCTCCCGGAACAACGGGACGTCGAACATGGTGACGATCTCGAACGCGTCGAGCGCGGCGCTGAGCATGGGGGTGCACTCGGCCACGCCGTACGGATCGACGGGGCGACGGGCGAAGACCTCTTCGACCATCCGCAGCTCGTCGATCCGACACTCGGCGTCGGCAATCGCGCGCGGCACCGCGAACTCGGCGAGGCCGTGCCGGGCCTCGAGCTGCGCGGTCGGGTGCAGGGCCTGCCAGTACGTGAGGTTGCGGACGGGCGACGTGCCGCTGATCAGGTGCTGCAACAGGGTGGTCCCGGTGCGCGGCGCACCGGCGATCACGATCGGGCCCGGCCCGGCTGCGGGCGCGTGCCCCTCCCGCTCGATGAACGGCTGGGCACGGCGGAGTCGCCGCTGCGACTGCAGTGCGTGCAGGATCATGGAACGCGCCACGAGCACGCCGGGCACCGTGAGGTCCGGCGCGACGGCGAGCTCGTCGACGAGCGCGGCAGCGGATGCCTCGACCGTGCCGGCGACGAACGGCCCCGGCACCGCGAGCTCGGAGCGCTCGACGAGCCTCTCGAAGCGCAGCAACCGCGCCGAGTTCGCCTGGTACATGGTCATTCTCGTTGCCCTTCCCACTGCCCTGCGGGTGCTGTGGCCACCGCACGCAGGTGCGGCGCGCCGTCGTGGTCCGTTGCTCGTACCCATTCCACAAGCTCGGTGTGCGAGTGCACGCCGAGCGTCGGGCAGAGCCCGAGCAGGTGCTTGCGCACAGTGTCGCCCTTGATACCCAGGCGCGTGGCGATGGTCGAGACTCGCCAGCCGACACCAACACGCCGGTGCGCGCGTCGAGCGCGAGATCCCAGCCCGCGTCGGAGAAGGTCACGTGCGACGCGAACTTCACCGTGAACACCGTCAACCAGACCCGCGGCAGACCCGCTGGATCAAAGCGCGGAAGCCATCTTGACCAGGTTCACGTTTCCGAGGTTGCGCTGGCCGTTCTCGATGGTTGCGATGTAGCTCGGATAGATCCCGAACTCGTGCGGCACTGCCTATGCGATTCGCGCATCTCTGATGTCGGCCGCAGGAACTCCGGCCTCGAGGAATGCCTGCTTCGGGATGCCTTTTCGCTTGGCGTAGCTCGCTGCGTACTTCACGAAGTTCTTGCGCAGCTCCGACAGGTCGCTGCGCGCTGATTTCGCTTGCAGTTCGTTCTGCAATTCGATGCGCCGAGTTACCAGCTCCAACTTCCGCATGCCGGTTGCATCACGAATATCTGCTCTCACTGCCTCCAACTGCTTCTCAACCGTCGCCTGGGTGCGTTGTCGGCCACGCCGGGGCTTGTTCGCCTCCAGCGCATTGAGATAGGCGCGCACGTGGTGCGCTTCGGTCCGTCCGGCGGCGAGAGCCGCCTTGTGTTGCGGCGTCATCTTCTTCACGGGAGTGCGTTTCTTCGCCGTCTTCTTCGCTACGGACTTGCGAGCGGGCTTCTTGGCAGGGGGCAATGTCAACCTCCGATTAGGGATGCACCGAAGCGTAACCACGCCGCCGGCAGGGACCTGCCGTCGAGGGACACTTGTCGTACATTGCTCCGTTCGCTGCGCGTCGAGTCGCATATGCGAGACACGGCCGCACATGGACGGTCGACTCGGCCTTTCGTTTCCATGTCCCATCGACGGTCAGGTGGTTCGACGGCGTGCTCGACTTCAGCGACAGCGCTGAGCGACCGGTGGCGTGCATGCACTGCCAAACGAGATTCAGCGTCTTTGTCGATGGGACGGTCCAACCGCGCAACAGAGGCCTTCCGCGATTTCAAGCCACGTTTCCGCAATCCTGAATCGCGAGGCCACCCTGCCCGCCGGAAGCGTCGGAGCCGAAGCGCAACCTGGAGTCGATGAACGAACCCCGAGCAGAACGAGCCCGGCTCGCGTAGAGCACGACAGCGCCCTCTTCGGCCTCGGCGGGAACCCGGAACTCTTCACCGAATCATTCGACATGCGACCCGGCGAACCGACAAGTGCGAAGGTCACCCCTCGGACGACCAAACCCCGCCCGAAGGCCGCACAGGCGCACAGCCACGGAAGACGCTCGAACGTGTGACGGCGTAGGCTCCTGGCATGGCCGAGAACGACGATCTGCAGCGAGCATTTCAACGCCTGATCGAAGACGCCCGAGCGGTCGGCGAGGCGTTCCGTGCGCAGGTGGAGCAGAACGACTTCTACCAGAGCGCCATGAAATCGATTGGTGAAGCTCAACGGAGTTTCGAAGAAGCCGTCCAGAAACTCAGGGGCGGCCCAGGCGCGAACGAGCAAACCGATGGCCCAGACGCGAAGGGGCCGGCTGACGCGTAAAGCCGAACCTCCAGCGCTGGTCGCGCGATGGCGACGTATGCTGGCCGCGCTTCCTCACTGAGCGTGAGGCGCTGCGTTGGAGGTCTGACCGGCTGCAGCGAAGAACGGTCTTCGCATAGCTCGTTCCCTTGCAGGAGCGCGAGCTCCGGTGCGAAAATCCGTCTGGCAACCTTGGAAGTGAGCCCGCAGTTGCGTTGCATCAAGAAGTTCGCGGCCGCAGGGTCATGTCGCGAGGGCAGTGGAGGTGCCTCCATTCATGAGGTTCAGGAAGCGGCCCCGGGTGAAGGACACGACGCGCTACTGGACGTCGGAAGAGTCCGAGGCGTTCGCGAGTGTCCGTGAGGTGAACGTAAGTGAGCGACGTCCTGAGCCGGAGGGCCTCGCGAGCGTTGCAGCGAATGTGGTGTTGACCTGTGCAGGTTGCGGGCGTGCGATCGAGCGAGGCGAGGCTCTTATCGCTCGTTGGGATGGGTGGGCGGAAGGCGAACCGGTTCCGGAATGGCCGGCGCGTGTCTGGCATGACTTCGATTGTCTCGAAGACGATCACGGAGGGGCGAGTACGCGGGACGTGGCGCCGCAACCGATCTCGTTGGCATCGAAACGTGAGGCACTCGAAGGTCGGCTCAAGCACCGGGGCGCCTGAAACAACGAAACCCCGAAGGCGGGGCAACGCCGCACGTTGGCTTCGGGGGTACCTGTGAACCACAAGCGTCGCGCATGGAAAGGCGTCTCGTGAGTGCTCCGGGCGGGAGACGACGATGGATAACCGAGGTCTGGGTGCCGGTCGCCGGCGACCTTCTTGTCGTAGCCGCGGTAGTCCTTGCTGTCGACCGCGGCGACGAAGTCGCCGCCTTGTTCCTGGCCCTGTTCGCGGTACTCATCGCACTGCTCGCTCTGTACAACGCGCAGCACATCCGTCTCGAGGTGGACGCGGGCTCCGACGAACAGTCAGACGCGACCGTTAGCGACGAAACCCCACCCGAAGGCGCGTAACGTCGCACGTCTGTTTGCGGGGAGACGTGAACTGACGAACCCGTGTCGTAGTGCGTGCGGGGAGAGACGCTTCGTGATCCCGGCGCCTTTCGCGACGCGTTGCACGATGTAGGTCGCACCCGATGAGGTCCGTCGCCCGACCGTCCCTTGTCCGCGGAGTTCGCCGAGGAAGATCGGACCGTCCATCCTCGTGTCGACATACGCGTCGAGCGCGGCCGACGTGCGCGGTGCCGGCGGCACCAGCGCGGTGCGCCCACCCTTGCGTGTCACTCGCAGCACTCGGTGTCCACGCTCGACATCGAGATCGCTGACATGGGTCTGCCGCGCCCGTCGGCCTTCGAGCACAGCCTGGGCCATCACCGGTCCCGTGACGGCCGGATGGGCGGTCGGCTCACTCATGCGCCGAGATCTCCCGCCACGCACTGCCAGCAGCGTGACGAAGGCGTCGCGGGAGAGGAGGCGGTCCACGGTCAAGTAATAGCCTTGGCAGGCACGCGTGCACATTTGCTCGTCGTCGCCAAGGCGTCACCGCCACAGATTCGTCGTCAGGGGGAACGGTGCCACAACGAGAACCTGTACTCGTGGGGAACGGGCAGGGCTTCTGGGGCGACTCGATCCTCGGGCCCGTGCGTCTGGTGCGCGAAGGCCCGCTGCACTACCTGACGCTCGACTATCTCGCCGAGATCACGATGAGCATCATGCAGAAGCAGCGCGCCGCGAGCCCGGATGCCGGGTACGCGACCGACTTCGTGCGCATGGTCGAGCGCGTGCTGCCGGAGTGCGCGGAGAAGGGCATCAAGATCATCGCGAACGCGGGCGGCGTGAATTCGCCGGCATGCGCGGAAGCCGTCGCGCAGGTGGTGCGCAAGCTCGGGCTCTCGGGGATCCGCGTCGGGGTGGTCGAGGGTGACGACATCCTGGCTCGGCTCGACGATCTGATCGCCGCGGGCGAGACGTTCGACAACCTCGAGACCGGCGAGCCCATCTCCGACCACATCGAGACCTTGCAGAGCGCGAACGTGTACCTCGGCGCCAAGCCGATCGCGGATGCGTTGGCCGCGGGTGCTGACATCGTGATCACGGGCCGCTGCACCGACCCGTCGCTGGTGGTCGCTCCCCTCGTGTACGAGTTCGGGTGGGAAATGACCGACTACGACAAGCTCGCGGCGGCGACGGTCGCGGGTCACATCCTGGAATGTGGCACGCAGTCGACGGGCGGCAACTTCGACGGCTGGCGCGACATCCCAGACCTCGCGCACATCGGGTACCCGATCGCGGAGGCGTACGCGGACGGCACGGTCGTGATCACCAAGCACGACGGCACCGGCGGGCGCGTGTCTCGCGACACGGTCACCGCCCAGCTGCTCTACGAGCTCGGTGACCCCGAGCGCTACCTCACCCCCGATGTGGTCGCGCGCTTCGACACCATCGAGCTCTCCGACGACGGCCCCGACCGCGTGAAGGTCACCGGCGTCAAGGGTTCGGCTGCCACCCCCACGTACAAGGTGTCGATGAGCATGAGCGACGGCTACAAGCTCGTCGGCGACCTCACCGTCGCGGGCCCCGACGCCGTCGACAAGGCGAAGACCACCGCGGAGCTGTTGTGGGCGCGCCTCGAGATGGACGGCGTCTCGTTCAAGCCCGAGCAGCGCATCGTCGAGCTCGTCGGCACCAACGTGTGCTTCGACGGCATGGTCCCCGCGCGCGACGACGCGATGGAAGTGCTCATGCGCGTCGGCGTCCGCGAAGACGACCGGCGCAAAGCCGATCGGGTCGGCATGGAGCTCGCGTCGCTCATCACGAGTGGCCCTCCCGGCCTCACCGGGTTCGCGGGAGGTCGGCCCCGCGCCAGCGAGGTGATGGCGTACTGGCCCACACTGATCGACAAGACGCGCGTCGAAGCGACCGTCACGGTGGAGGAGATCGTCTGATGGCCCGCACGGTGAGGCTCGACGAGATCGCGTACGCGCGCTCGGGCGACAAGGGCGACGACGCCAACGTCGGCATCTGGGCGAAGTCCGACGCGGCGTACGCCGTGATGCGCGACGCGCTCACCACCGACCGCGTCAAGGACCACTTCGCCGCCGTGTGTGAGGGTCGCGTGACGCGCTACGAGCTCCCCAACCTGCGGGCACTCAACTTCATCCTCGGCAACTCACTCGCCGGCGGCGGCTCCGGCAGCATGCGCACCGACGCGCAAGGCAAGACCTTCGGGCGCGGGCTCCTCTTCATGGAGATCGAAGTCCCCGACGACTTCGCCGGCTGACGCGGGGCTCGCCTCCACATGCTGTCGCTCGACCCGGAGCTCCTCGCCAACCTCGAGCGGTCGCCGGCCCGCGTGCTGTTCGGCGACGCGGCCGACGCTCGTGTGCACGAGGCGCTCCCGCTGCTGCTCGACCAGGGCATGGTGCAACCGGTGCTCGTCGACCCTCCAGTGCACGAGCCGATCCCCGACGGCGTGGACGTGGTGCACGTCGACGACCCGGTGTGGATCGAGCGGTGTGTCGACGCGTACCTCACGGGCCCCAACCTCACCCAGGTCGACGAAGCGGGAGCGCGTGAGCTGTTGCGCGATCCCCTGTTGTTCGGCGCGGTCTACGTGCGCCTCGGCGGTGCCGACGCCGGCGTTGCCGGGAGCCTCAGCACCAGCGCGTCCGTCGTCCGCGCCGCGATCTTCGGCCTCGGCGTGGCCCGCCACGGTGGGCTCGCATCGGGCTGCTTCCTCATGCAGGGCACCGACGACCTCCTGACCTTCGCCGACTGCTCGGTCGTGCCGGACCCCACGGCGGAGCAGCTCGCGGAGATCGCCGCGCTCGCCGGCGACATCCACCGGCTCGTCACCGGCGAGGAGGCGCACGTCGCCCTGCTGTCGTTCTCGACCAACGGCAGCGCGAAGCACGCGAAGGTCGAGAAGGTGCAGCAGGCGCTCGCACTGGTGCGCGAGCAGCGGCCCGACCTCGACGTCGACGGCGAGATGCAGTTCGACGTTGCCGTCGTGCCGCACATCGCCGCGCAGAAGTACCCGGGGTCGTCGGTCGGCGGGCGCGCGAACGTGTTCGTCTTCCCCGACCTCGACGCCGGGAACATCGGCTACAAGATGGCCGAGCGCTTCGGCGGCCGCACTGCAATCGGTTCCGTGGTCATGGGCCTCCACCGACCCTGGATCGACCTCTCGCGCGGCTGCTCCACCGACGACATCGTCGACACCGCGATCGTCGCCGCCTGCCTCGCCCGCGCCTCGACCACCGCCTGACGATTCCGGCGTCAGCGCGCGTCGAGGAGCGCGGCGAGGATGACGTCGGGACTCAGGGGTTGGCTCGTCAGGGTGATGCCGAGGTGGGCGAGCGCATCGTTCACTGCGTTGACGACCGCGGCGGGCGCGCCGATGGCGCCGCCCTCCCCCATCCCCTTGAAGCCACCGGGACGCGCGGACGGCGTGACGATGTGGCCGTACTCGAACTCCGGCGCGTCGGGCGCGGTGGGCAACAGGTAGTCGAGGAAGGTCGTGGTGAGCGGGTTGCCCGCATCGTCGTAGACGAACTGCTCGTGCAGCACACCGCCGATGCCCTGCACGACGCCGCCCGCGATCTGGCCTTCGACGACCATCGGGTTGATGACGACACCGCAGTCCTCGCTCACGACGTAGCGCAGGAGCGTGACCAGGCCGGTGTTGGGGTCGACCTCGCACGTGCAGATGTGCGCGGCATTGGAGAACGTGGGGCCGACGGTCGTGAAGCGGGTCGCGATCTCGAGCCCGGGCGGCGTGCCCTCGGGGAGCTCGCGCGGCCGGAGGTACGCGAGCTGCGCGATCTCGGCCAACGATCGCGTCGCGCTCGGCGTGCCCCGCACCGAGACCACGCCATGCTCGATGTCGAGGTCGTCGAGCGAGGCCTCCATCGCGTGCGCAGCGATCTCGAGCACGCGGGTGCGCATCTCCAGCGCAGTCTGGCGGACGGCGCCGCCACCGAAGACGGCGTTGCGGCTCCCGCCGGTGGTCGCGCCGAGCGGTGACACCTCGGTGTCGCCGTGCAGCACGGTGATGTCGTCGATGTCGACGCCGAGGTGCTCCGCCGCGACCTGCGCGAGCGTGGTCTCGACGCTGTGGCCCTGCGAGTTCACGCCGGTCAGGATCTGCACCTTGCCGCTGATGTCGATACGGATGGTGGCGGCCTCGGTGATCCCGAGCCCGAACCCGCTCGCCGTGGGCTCGACGTAGCACGCGATGCCGATGCCGAGCAGACGCCCCGCTGCGCGCGCCGCCACCTGCGCCCGGCGGAACTCGTCGTAGCCGATGATGTCGACGGCCTGCTCGAGGGTCTCGGCAGGCGTGATGAGTTCGAAGTCGATGCCGGCCGCCGTCGTGTAGGGCAAGTCCGCAGCCTGGATGATGTTCCGTCGGCGCAGCTCGAGCGGGTCGAGGCCCAGCCGGCGAGCCGCGATGTCGACGATCGTCTCGCGCACGACGGTCTCGAACATCCACGGCCCGCGGTACGCACCGCGCCGCATGGTGTTCGTCGACGCGGTCGTGCTCGAGCCACCCGCCTTCGCGATCCGGTACGGCCCGGTGAGGAAGCGAACGATCATGGGCGGCCCGGAAGGGCCCACCACACCGGGGCCACCGGCATACGCGCCCGCATCCGACACGTGGTCGACACGCGCGCCGAGGATGCGCCCGTCGTCGTCGAGCGCGACCGACACCTCGGCGTCCTCCCACCGCGCGTGCGGTGCCGCCACGAGGTTCTCCCAGCGGTCTTCGATCCACTTCACCGGGCGCGCGACCGCTCGCGCCGCGAGCGCGAGCGCGGTCTCCTCGCGCCCGACGCTGATCTTCTGCCCGAACGCGCCGCCGACGTCACCGACGATCACGTGCACGCTCGGGGGGTCGAGACCCAGGACGCCCGCGAAGTGATCGCGCGCCATGTGCGCGCCCTGGGTGGAGATCCAGATCGTCATTGCGTGTTGCACGGGATCCCAGCTCGCGACGATCCCGCGCGTCTCCATCGGCACCGCGAGGTAGCGGTGCTGGGAGATCGTCTCCGTGATGACGTGGGGTGCCGTCGCGAACAGGTCGTCGAGCTCGGGATCGTCGGCCGACGCGCCGATTGCGACGATGTTCGACTCGAGCTCCTGGTGCACGCGACGCTCCGTGTCGGCGATCGCGGCACGCGGCTCGACGAGCGCGGCCGTCGCGTCGTAGCGGACGTCCACGAGCTCGCACGCGTCCTCCGCCCGCGCGCGCGAGTCGGCGACGACGATCACGACGGGGTCGCCGACGAAGCACACGCTGCCGTGCGCGAGCGGACGACGTTGCACGGTGTCGTCGACGGTTCCCACCGCCACGAGCTCGTCGAACGTCAGCACCGCGCGCACGCCCTCGAGCGCCGCGGCCACGTCGGTGTCGATCGCGGTGATCGCCGCCGACGCGTGCGGGCTGCGTACGAACGCGGCGTGCAACATGCCGGGCAGCGTGACGTCGTCGACGTAGCGACCACGCCCGGTCAGGAGACGAGCGTCCTCACGTCTGGGAACCCGCTCGCCGATGAAGCGCGTCGCCTCGACACCGGCGGTCACATCCACACGGGTGAGCCTATCGACGCGTGTTCTTGCACACCTCTTGCACGACTCGAACGGTCGCCTTCCACGCGCGGTCGATCGTGGTCACCGTCCTCCCATCGAGGACCACAGCATCCCCACCGAAGCCGACACACACAAAGGAGCACCATCATGGACACTTCCCGCAAGATGGGAATCGGAGCACTCCTCGCGGCAGCCGCGATCACCGGCGGCGCGCTCGGGGCGAACTTCTTCGGCGTCGCCGGCGCCGAGACGACTGCAACCTCGAGCACCACTGCCGCGTCGGGGAGCTCGACCGCGGCTCCCGACCCGAGCCAAGGCGGTCACGTCGCCAACGGCATCACCGAGACGCTGCTCACCGGGGACACGGCGACGCAGGTCACCGCGGCCGCGAAGGCGGCGGTGCCCGACGGCACGATCGATCGGGTCGAGAACGACGCCGAAGGTGCGGCCTACGAAGCGCACATGACCAAGGCCGACGGCTCCCACGTGACGGTCAAGGTGAACGCGGACTTCAGCGTCGCGAGCATCGAGACCGGCAGGTAGCACGACATCGCGGCACCCGCCTCACCTCCCTCAGGTCCTCGGGCCTCGCCTCCCTCCGGCTCGGCCCCTCTACGCTGGGACCAGGAGGTGGGGCGGGTGTCAGCGCACGAAACCGAGTCTCGTCCCTGGCCGCTGGAGGTCGACGACGAGACGCTCGCCGACCTCCACGAGCGCATCCGCCGCACCCGCTGGACCGACGGCATCGCGGGCGCCGGCTGGTCGCACGGGACGAGCATCGCCTACCTCCGCGAGCTCGCTGCCTACTGGGTCGACGGGTTCGACTGGCGGGCCCAGGAGGGCGTGCTGAACGAGCGCCTCCCCGGGTGGGCCGTCGAGATCGACGGCCGGCGCGTGCACTACGCACGGTGCCCGGGCGTCGGGCCCGACCCCATGCCGCTCGTGCTCCTGCACGGCTGGCCCGGCTCGTACGCCGAGATGTACAAGATCGCGCCGCAGCTCGCGGATCCCGCCGCCCACGGCGGTGATCCCGCCGACGCGTTCGAGGTGATCGTGCCGTCGCTCCCCGGCCACGGGCTCTCGGAAGCCGTGCTCGAGCCCGGCTTCGGCGCCGACGAGTGCAGTGACGTCGTGCGCGCACTCATGGTCGACGCGCTCGGTGTGCCGTCGTTCGGCGCGCAGGGCGGCGACCGTGGCGCGTTCGTGTCGGCCGGGCTCGGCCATCGCCACGCCGACTCGGTCATCGGCATCCACCTGAACCTCGCGACGGGGATCCCGGGCACCGGCGACGAGATGACCGATGCCGAACGGCGGTGGCTCGCCGACCAGCAGAGCTGGTTCGTCGAAGAGGGCGGCTACATCGCGATCCAGGGGACGCGCCCGCAGACGCTCGGGTTCGCGCTCAACGACTCACCCGTCGGATTGCTCGCGTGGATCGTCGAGAAGTGGCGCGCGTGGAGCGACTGCCATGGCGACATCGAGTCGTGCTTCACCAAGGACGAGCTCCTCACGAACGCGACGATCTACTGGGTCACGCAGACGATCCGCTCGTCGATGCACTACTACTTCGAGCACCGCGTGCACCCGCCGGTGGCGATGCGCCCGGAGCGCGTCGACGTGCCCACCGGCGTGGCGATGTTCCCCGCGGAAGTCATGCGCGTGCCGCGTGAAGCGGTGGCGCGCAAGTACGACCTGCGCCAGTGGACCGACATGTCGAGCGGCGGTCACTTCGCGGCGATGGAGCAGCCCGACGCCCTCGTCGAAGACGTCCGCGGCTTCTTCCGCCCGTTGCGCGCGAGTTGAGCTTCAGCTGACCTTGCGCAACGTGTTGTGGTCGGTGTGCGCGAACGGCTCGTCGAACTCCTTCATCTTGAGCATGGTCGTCTCGTCGTATGACCAGCTCCCGTCGTCGTGGATCGTGACGGTGACGGTGTAGCTCAGGGTCGACGCGTTCTCGCGCGAGGTACTTGTTCTCGCCGATCGAGTACTGCGGGTCACCGGCCTTGGCGTTCAACGTGAACGACCGCGCGTCGGCATCGCACGTGCCGCCGGCGAGCACCGTGATCCCACGCGGCACCACGAACCCGCGCATGATCTCGCCGGTCGCACCGTCCCAGAGCCAGTAGCCGACCTCGGTGTGGAACGGGTTCTCCTCACTGCCACGCCACATCGCCGACCTGTAGTCGAGGCCGTAGAGCGACTGGCTGCCGTTGTCGACGGGGCCGAACGGCTTGAACGTGAGCTTCTCGAGGTACGGCGTCGCGATGACCTTCCCCTGTGAGTGCGAGAACGCGGTGTCGAGTCCGCCTTCCTCCGCCCATTCCCCAACGAGCAGACCCAGCGGGCCCCATTCGTCAGCCATGCGGCATTCCTTTCGAACGTCGAGGATCCCCGGGGTTCAACCCGGGATCCTATCGACGAGAGGGAACTGAGTGCCGGGCGCTCAGAATGTGGGGGCGTCCGCCGACCTTGTGACCGGCCGATCCGGCGATCCGAGCACGACGCCGACGATGGCGACGACGAGCCGATGGTCCACAGGATCGGGATGCCGAACAGCAACCCGAGCAACAGGAGGATGACTCCGAGGATGATCATGCACGTGTCCTCTCTGGACGATGATGCAGTGGTGGTACCCAGATCACGAGGTTGCGAACCCTCCGTCGGGAGTCGGTGTTGAACGAACCACGAGTGCGTGTGCCCCTCGACGGCTGGAACACCGAGGAGCGCCGTCGGCTGCGGGCACTCGCGGCCGGCGCGCAGATCGACATCCGATGGGAAGGCGACGTCGCGGTGTTCGTCGCCGAGGCCGACGAGCCCCGTCTCCGCGATCTCGTCACGTCGATCCGCCCGGCGTCGGGCAGCGAGTCGTCGACCCCCGCGGGCCCACCTGCCATGTGGGCGATCGACCCCACCGGCCGGCACGAGTACCGCTACTGGAGCGGGAGCATCTGGACCGCGCACGTGGCCGATCACGGCGTCCAGGCCGCCGATCCGGTGGCCGAGGCGGAGCGACTCGGCCCGCCGATCGCCCCTCCGCCAGGCTCCTATCCCGCACACACCGGCACCGCGTGGGCCGGAGCCGGAACCACCACCGTCTCCCGTCCGCACGACCCGACTGCAGTGATGGGTCGCCGGTACGGCGCGTTCATCATCGACGCCGCGATCTCGCTCGCGGTGTTCACCATCATCTTCTTCCCGCTCGCCACGCAACGCACGGCAGCCGAGACCCTTCGACTCCCCGGCTGCTCGCGCACTTCCGGCTCGGGGAACGTGCAGTGCGACAACCGCGCCGTCCTCCAACTGGGTGACACGGTGTACGAAGCCGACCTCGCGCCGACACTTGCACTGGACGTGCTCTTCACGTTCCTCTACTTCGGGATCCTCGAGGGCGCGATGGGCGCAGCACTCGGCAAACGCGCAACCGGGCTCAGGGTGGTGAAGGCAGACGGCTCACTGCAGGGAGTACCGAAGTCGCTCGTGCGGTGGCTCCTGTTCGCGGTCGACGGGCCGCTGTCGTTGTTCCTGTGCGGCATCATCACGTCGGCAACGTCGCGAGGCCATCGCCGCCTCGGCGACATGTCGGCGCAGACCTACGTCGTGGCCAAGGAATCGGTCGGGGCGCCCGTCGAGGTCGGCTGACCCGACTCGCGGTCAGAGATCGGCGAGAGCAGTCGGCTCGGCGTTGCAGAAGTCGCGCACGTGCTGCGCGATCGCGACCGCACGCGTCACGACGCGCACGTGCCGGCGACTCCACGCCGGGAGACCGGGAGGTCGCCACCGAAGTACGTTGGTGCAGTCACCGTCACGATTCGAGGGAGGCCGACATGCGGAACGGGTTCAAGGTGTTCGACGCCGACGCGCACGTGATCTACCCGGCCGATCTGTGGCCCCGGTTCCTCGACAAGAAGTTCATCGATCGGGTCGAGCGCCGCCCGCCTCCCGGCTTCGACCACTACCAGCCCACGATGGTGGACGGTCGCTACACCCAGCACCCGACCAGCCTCTACGGCAACTTCCAGAAGGCCGTCAACTGGACCACCGACGACATGATCGACCAGTTCGGCGAGCTCATGACCAAGGGGTTCACCGGTGACCGCGTCGCGCGTGCACTCGAGGTCGAGGGCGTCGACACGATGGTGATCTACGGGCCCGAGTTCGATCCATGGGTCGAAGGCATCGATCCCGAGATCCAGGCTGCGCTGTGCCGCGCGTACAACCGCTGGGGCCAGGAGATGTACGACACGTCGGGAGGGCGCTGCATCGTGTCGGGGCCGGTCCCGCTCGGCGACGTGTCGCGCGCGGTCGAGGAGATCCAGTACGCGTACGACCATCTCGGCGTGCGCTGCTTCTGGGCGCGGCCCGACTACCTCAACCACCGCAATCTCGGCCACCGCTACTACGACCCGGTGTGGGAGCTGCTCGAGGATCTCGACTGCGCGTTCGGCACGCACGAGTTCCAGGGGCTGAACGCTGCGACGGCCGGCTCCGACCGCTACACGACCTTCACGGAGTGGCACGTCGTCGTGCACCCGATGGAAGGCATGCACGCAGTCGTGTCGATGATCTGCAACGGCGTGTTCGAGCGGTTCCCGCGCTTGCGCTGCGCGTACATGGAGGCCGGGTGCGGATGGCTGCCGTCGTGGCTGCACCGCATCGACGAGAATCTCGAGCTCGCGGGTGACTACGAGTTCCCCGAGCTCACGATGTCGGCCACCGACTACTTCCAGAGGAACTGCTGGATCTCCACCGAATGTGAAGACCGCTTCGTCGCCGACGTGATCCGCTGGCTCGGCGACGACCACATCGTCTACGAGACCGACTTCCCGCATCCCGACTCGAAGTACCCCTACGCGACCGACCACCTCCTCGCGCTGCGCCCCGACCTCATCTCCGACGACTCGAAGCGCAAGATCATGTGGGACAACGCGATCGACCTGTACCGGTTCCCCGAGGGCTACCTCCCGCCGGAGTCGTCGTTCACCGAAGGCACCGCGGCACCCGCACCCGTCTGACGCCCGAGCCCGCGCTCTCGTTCCCCACCCGTCCTCGCCCATCGAGGCGCGGTCGGAGAGTTGCGCGAACGCTGAGGAGCGGCTGCATCTTCGGCACACCCGACTTGTCGCGTTCGCCGTCGTGCACGCGTCAGATCCTCTGGCTGCCTTCGTTCGGAAGCATTCCGGACTCCTGGGCGTGATCGATCCGGGCGGGCTTCACGAAGAGGCCGCCACCATTGCCGGATTCGGTTCACTGGTGTTCTCGACCCCTCTGCAAACGCGCACACCCAGGGCGAGCTGATCAGCACGGGCGTTCCCGAGGGCGTTCCCCCGAGAGCGTTCCCGAGGGCGTCCCCGCCGATGCCCCGCCGGAAGTCGTGAACACCGGCAACGGCGGGGCCGTCGGCAGCTCGTTGGCGAACACGGGTGCGAGCACCCAGCCGCCGGCGACGCATCCAGCATCGGATCAGGTTGGAGGCGGCGGCGGGAATTGAACCCGCGTCCAGGGTTTTGCAGACCCTTGCCTGAGCCACTCGGCTACGCCGCCGCGCCGCCCCGCACGGAGCAGGGCGAAGTGCGAGGTTAGCCCTTCATCCCCGGCGATCAGACGCCGATCAACGGGTATGCCGCCCGATTCCTCGGCTCCTGCCGTCGCGCTGACAGACGTCCGCCGGTGCTTCGGCACGGTCGTGGCCGTCGACGAGCTGACGGTCGAAGTGCCGCGGGGAAGCGTCACCGTGCTGTTGGGCCCGAACGGCGCGGGGAAGACGACGGTCGTGCGGCTGGTCACCGGCGCGCTGCGCGCCGACTCGGGTGCGGTGCGAACGCTGGGGCTCGACCCGGACGTCGCGTCGGAAGGAACGGAGGTGCGCCGGCACTGCGGGGTGGTGCCGGCGCGTCCCGCTCTCTACGACCGGCTCAGCGGCACCGACAACCTGCGCTACGCCGCGGAGCTCTTCGCGGTCGACGACTCGGTGATCGACGCCCGTATCGCGGAAGCGGCCGAGCGATTCGAGATTGCCGACGCGCTCTCCCAGCGCGTCGGGGGGTACTCGACCGGCATGCGGGCTCGCCTCGCGCTCGCCCGTGCGGTGCTGCACGAGCCCGACCTACTGCTCCTCGACGAGCCGACGGCCGGCCTCGACCCCGAGTCGGCACGAGCGGTGCTCGGGCTCATCGACGAGATGGCCGACGACGGCAAGACGGTCGTGATGTGCACACACCTGCTGCTCGAGGCCGAAGGCCTCGCCGACCAGGTCGTGGTCATGGACCACGGTCGCGCGGTCGTCTCGGGCTCGCCCGCGGAGCTCACGCACCGGTACTGGCCCGCGGCGCGGGTGCTGCTCGACGCCGACGATCCCACGGTGCTCGATCTCGCACGCGACCTTCCGTATGTGAGCGCGTACCAACGCAATGGTGTTGCGCTCGTCGACCTCGCCGACGACGGCTCGGTGCCGGAGCTTGTGGACGCGCTCGTGCGCGGCGGCGCGCGGCTCCGCCGGGTCGAGCCGCGCGCGCCGAGCCTCGAGGAGCTCTACTTCGCGATCAGGAACGAGCACCGAGAGCCGGAACGAACTCCGTGAGTCGAACGAAGCGACCGTCGTCACCGGCGTGGGTGATCGCGCGCACCGACCTGCGTCAACTTCGCCAGGCGCGCGACTTCTGGGTGCCGTTGTCGATCGTCGCGCTGCTGTTCTTCGTGATCATCCCGGCGCTCCTCCTGCTCCTGCTCGGCTCGGTGAAGGACGTCCATCTCGTGCGCCAGCTCAGTGGCGTGGTCGGGAGCTTGCCGGAAGAGGTCAAGCAGGCGACGAAGGGCGACAAGGGACCGGTGCAGGCGTCGTACGCGCTCGCGGTGTATCTCTTCGCGCCACTCGCGATCATCGTGCCGTTGACGGTGTCGTCGGCAGTGGGCGCGCACACCATCATCGGTGAGCGCGAGCGCGGCAGTGGCGAGTTCCTCGCCCACTCCCCCGCCACCGAGCGCCAGATCTACCTCGGCAAGTTGATGGCGAGCCTCATCCCCGGGTACTTCACGGCCGCGCTCGGCTTCGCGATGTACTCGCTCGTGGTGAACCTCATCGTCGGACCGAAGCTCGGCGGCTGGTTCTTCCCCACCGCGAACTGGTGGGTGCTGGTGCTCTGGGTCCTGCCCCCGTTCATCGCGCTCGCGCTCGCGATCATCCTCGCGATCTCGGCCCGGGTGTCGAGCGCGGCGGCGGCCCAGCAGGCGTCCGCGCTGGCGACGCTCCCGTTGATCGTCATCTCGTACGGCGTCGCCAGCAACACCCTGTTCACGGGTGAGCTGCTCGCCTTCGGGATCGGGGCACTGGCCTGGCTGGGTGCGATCTTCGCCTTGTGGCGGGCGTCGTACGCGGTGTCCCGCGAGCGGCTGCTCGGCATGGGCGCCTGATCTCACCCGTGCCCGACGCGGCGGGCATACTCACCGCCGTGCACGAGAGCTACGCGACCGTCTGGGAAGCGGCGAAAGATGTCGCGCCCGACGCGGTCGCGGTGCAACAGGGCAAGCGTGCGATCACCTGGCGCGAGTTCGACGAGCGCGCGGCGCGGTTCGCGGGCGCGCTGGCCGCGGCCGGCTTCGGCCGGAACACGCACGTTGCGCTGTACACCACGAATTGCCCCGAGTACCTCGAGGCGCACTTCGGGGCGATGAAGCTCCGCGCCGTCCCCGCGCCGGTGAACTTCCGCTACCGCGCAGCCGAGCTCGCGTACCTGCTCGAGAACGCCGACGCCGAGGTGCTCGTGTACCACCGCGGGCTCGGTGAGCGCGTCGCGGAAGCGCGCGACGACCTGCCCCTCCTGAAGCTGCTCGTCGACATCGAGGACGGCTCCGGCACGCCGCGCCTCGACGGCGCCATCGAGTACGAGGCGTTCATCGGCGCGCACGAGCCGCTCCCGCGCGTCGAACGCTCGGGTGACGACTTCATGCTCTGGTACACGGGCGGCACCACGGGCTTGCCGAAGGGCGTGGTCTGGCACCAGGAAGCGCTGCTCAACGCGGGGTTGAAGATGGAGTGCGACGTCGCCGGCGTCGCGGTG
This sequence comes from uncultured Actinomycetes bacterium, assembly GCA_963721435.1. Classification (GTDB taxonomy): domain Bacteria; phylum Actinomycetota; class Acidimicrobiia; order IMCC26256; family DASPTH01; genus CAVRJC01. Next base: position 64,160 of record CAVRJC010000007.1, on the reverse strand, counting down.
CCCGCCGACCTCGACGAGCTCCGCGCCGTCGTCGCCGAGCTCCACGCCTCTGGCCGTGCGCCGGTCGCACTCGCGGCGACGCCCCTCGTGCACGCGACCGCGATCTACCAGGCGAACAGCGCGCTGCTCCTCGGCGGTCGCGTCGTGATGCTCGAACGGCACCCGCTCGACGGCGACGAGGTGTGTGAGGTCATCGAGCGCGAGCGCGTCACGATCTTCGCGGTGATCGGTGATGTCGTGGCGAGCCGCATCGTGCGCGCGCTCGAGCGCGCGGAGTCGGAAGGGCGCCCGTACGACATCTCCTCGTTGCGCCGCATCCACAACTCCGGTGCGATGGCGAGCGGGCCCGTGAAGGACGCGCTCCTGTCGCGCGGCACCATGACGTTCTACGACGCGCTCGGGATCGAGCGAGGGCACCGGGTACGGCGCGTGGCTCGCGACCGCGCCCGGCGAGGGCACCACGGCGAGGTTCCGCCCCGGCCCGCACACCAAGGTCCTCCGTGCCGACGGCAGTGAGGCGCCGAACGGCGAAGCCGGGATGCTCGCGACCGCGGGGCCGATCGCGATCGCGTACTACAAGGATCCCGAGCGCTCGGCGGTGGTGTTCCGCACCATCGACGGCCGTCCGTACTCCGTGAACGGCGACTGGGGTCGGCTCGAGACCGACGGCACGATCACGTTGCTCGGCCGGGGCTCGGGGTGCATCAACACCGGCGGCGAGAAGGTGTGGCCCGAAGAGGTGGAGGAGACCCTCAAGCAGCATCCGCGGGTCGTCGACGCGGCGGTGGTCGGCGTGCCGGACGAGAGCTGGGGTGAGGCGGTCGGCGCGGTCGTCGCCATCACCGACGGCCCCGAGCTCGCGACGACCGAGATCGGCGACTGGGTGGCGGATCGGCTCGCGGGTTACAAGCGGCCGCGTCGCGTCGCGATCGTCGACGAGGTGCGTCGAACGACGGTGAGCAAGGTCGACCTCGACTGGGCACGCGAGGTGTTGGCGCGTGGTTAGAGGTGCTCGCGTACCAGCGCGGCGGCGCGGGCCGTGTTCTCCTGCAGGAAGAAGTGGTCACCGCTGAGCTCGACCAGCGGTGCACCAAGGGCAGCGGCCTGCGCGTCGAAGATCACTGCCGGGAGGTCGGTCCGGTCGCCGCGCACCACCGTCGCACGACCTCGCAGCGACGGCAGGCGGTCGAACGCGGTGCGAGCGCCCTCCCCCGTTGCCGCGGCTTCGAAGAATCGCGCCTCGACCTCTGGCGCGCACGCGAGCTCGATGGTTCCGTCGGGACGGTCGCGGAATCCCCAGTGCACGTAGGCATCGAGCACCGTGGGCTCGAGGACGTTCAACGGTGGACGGCTCCCGTACGACTCCCGCACGGTCGCGCGATCGGGCCACTCCGCGCGCCGACGACGTGCCGCGACGACGAGCCGGCTCGGGCCGTCCGGGGGCGTGCCGCCGGGGACGGGCGGGAACGCGATGGCCTCGCACAGGAGCGCTCGCTGCACAATTCCCGGGTGCAGGTGGTCGAGCAGGATCACGCACGCCCCACCGAGCGAGTGCCCGAGCGCAACCACCTCGTGCACGCCGAGCGCGTCGAGCACCGGCGCGATGTCGGATGCCACCGACGTGAACGCGTACTCGGCGTCGGTGCGCGGCGGATCACTCGCGCCGTGCCCCCGGATGTCGATCGCGATCGGCCGGTAGTCACCGCGCAGCTGCTGCGCGAGCGGGTCCCAGGTCCCCGCGCAGAACCCGTTGGGGTGCATCAGCAGCAGCGGAGAGCCGTCGCTCCCCCAGTCGAGCGCCGCGATCCGAAGCCCGTCGTGCTCGACCGTGATCGTCTCCGGCGCCGCGCCCATCCCGGGCACGCTACGCGCACGCCAGCGCCCGACTCGACCGGCGTCGCAACCGTTTCGGTATCCTGACGACCATGCCGATTGCAGTGGGAAGCCGCCTGCGCTGCGCGCAGTGTGAGACCGAGGTGCTGGTCGTCAAGGGCACCGATGGCGAGATCTCGTGTTGCGGCCAGCCACTGGCCCCGAAGGAGGGCTAGGCCCCGATGGCGAACCAGATGGGCAAGCGGTACACGTGCACGGTGTGCGAGGCCACGGTGCTCGTCACCAAGGCGGGCGACGGGGAGCTCACGTGCCACGGCCAGGTGATGGAGATGCCTGCCGCGGCGCCGCTCCCGTCCTCCGACTGACCAGCGCGCTCCACAGGAGGATCCGGTGAACATCGCCTTGGTCCTCGAGATGGCTGCTGATGCGTTGGGTGATCGGGTCGCGTTCGGTAGCCGTGACGACGGGTTGACGTACTCGGAGTTGCGTCGGGCGGCGCGTGGGGTGGCGCGGCGGATCGACGAGGATCATGGTGGTGCGACGACGGTCGCGGTGATCGACGCGTTGTCGCCGATCGTGCCCGCGGCGTTGTTCGGTGCGGCGTGGGCGGGGGTGAGCTATGCGCCATTGAACTTCCGGTTGCCGGACGCGCAGCTCGACGAGCTCATCGCGCGTGTGCAGCCGGCGGTGATCGCGGCGCCGGGCTGGGTCGACGCCGAGTTCGCGGACGAGCGTGAGTTCCCGGGCGCGCCCGACGCGCCCGCGGTGTTGTTGTTCACGAGTGGCACCTCGGCGGCGCCGAAGGCTGCGGTGTTGCGTCACGACCAGTTGCTCGCGTACGTGTTCAACACCCTCGAGTTCGCCAGTGCCGCCGAGCACGAAGCCGCGATCGTGTCGGTGCCGCCGTTCCACATCGCGGGAGTCGCCGCGGTGTTGAGCTCCACCTACATCGGACGCCGGATCGTGCCCCTCCCACGGTTCACCGCCGAGGAATGGATCGACACTGCGCGCCGTGAAGGTGTCACCCACGCGACCGTCGTGCCGACGATGCTCGCCCGGATCGTCCAGGTCATGGAAGCCGATCCCGACGCCCGTGTGCCCACCCTGCGGCACCTCGCCTACGGCGGCGCCCGTATGCACACCTCGGTTCTCGAACGGGCCCTGCACCTGATGCCCGAAACCGACTTCGTGAACGCCTACGGGCTCACCGAGACCAGCAGCACCGTCGCGCTCCTGGGCCCCGACGACCACCGCCTCGCCTTGTACTCCGACGAGCCCCTGTTCAAGAACCGCCTCGCGTCGGTCGGGCGCCCCGTCCCCGGCATCGAGATCCGCATCATCGACCCCGACGGCACCGAAGTCGCCGCCGACACCCCCGGCGAGATCCTCATCCGCGGCGACCAGGTCAGCGGCGACTACGTCGGCACCGACTCCAAAGTCGACGCCGAGCGCTGGCTCCACACCGGCGACCGCGGCTGGGTCGACATCGAGGGCTACCTCTTCTGCGAAGGCCGCGCCGACGACACCATCATCCGCGGCGGCGAGAACATCAGCCCCGCCGAAGTCGAAGACGCGCTCCTCCAACACGACGCCATCTCCACCGCCGCCGTCGTCGGCCTCCCCGACGAAGAATGGGGCGAGACGATCGCCGCCATGATCACCCTCCGACCCGGCGTCGACACCGTCGACACCGAACACGTCCGCGAATGGGTCCGCACCCGCCTCGGCACCCTCAAGACCCCCGAGACCATCCACATCGTCGAAGAACTCCCCCAAACCGCCACCGGCAAAATCCTCCGCCGCCGAGTCCGCGACGACCTCCTCGCCCTCTACGGCTGAACTGCGTTCGCGTCAGCGCTCGAGCGACGCGAGTGTCGGGCTGGTGTCGACCGTGGTCTTGATCTGGTCGAGTCGCTCCGGATGGCCCTTGAGGGTGCCGTCGAGGAAGTCGATGGTCGTGGCCATCACGAGCTCGAAGTACGGGTTGCCCGGCCGCGTGTAGGGCGGGACGTGGCTGGCGTCCTCGAGCGTGAGCATCCACCGCGGCGCGGTGAGGTTCTCGCGATCCCAGGCAATCGAGTGGTCGTAGGGGTCGTACTCGTCGTTCGTCTCCATGATGTGCAGGATCGGGATGCCGGTGTCACGCACATGGGGGTTGTTCGCGCGTGACAGGTCGCCCGCCATCGGGATGACGGACCCCACGCGCGCGTCTCGGCAACACGACAGGAACCCGATCCCGAACGCGATCGTCTCGCCGTCGGAATGTCCGGCGGCGGCGATGCGCGCGGGATCGACGAGCGCAGTCACCGGGTCGGTCGACCCGGTATCGAGCACGCGGGTGATCACGAACGACGCGTCGTCGAACGTCTTCTCGTAGTCGGTGTGACTGGCACCGCCGGGAATGCCGCTCAGGATCGGGAACGTCGGCGCGGCGACGACGTAGCCCGCCGCGGCCCAGCGCTCGAGCATCGGGCGGTAGAAGTCGGGGGTGACGTCGTACCCGTGCGCGAACAGGATGAGCGGGTAGCGCCCGTGGTCGCGGTCGGGCGTCGCATCGCGTTGGCTGGCGGCGTCGGGGTCACCCTGGGCGGGGTACCAGATCGTCGTCGGCAGGGTGCGCGTCGACGCGCCGGCGAAGCTTCCGTTCGCCGACGTGGAGCGGCTGGTGTCGACGTAGGTGACTTCGTGCACACCGACCGCGTAGCGACGGTCGACGGCGATCGGGACCGATCGTGGTGACGTGGTGCTCGTGGGAGTGGTGGCCGGCGGCGCGGTCACCGCGAGCGTCGTCGGCGCGGCGGGAGAAGTCGTCGCGGGCGCGGTCGCCTCGTGTATGACGCTCGCGTCGCCCGACTCGCCCGAGTCGCTCTGCAGCAGGGCCACTGCGCCGATCCCGACCCCGACCACCACCAGCACGGTGACGACGCCGATCGTGACCGCGAGACGACGCCGGCGGCGCTGTCGGCGGATTTCGGCTCGGGCCATGGTCGAGCCACCGTAGCGACCGAACCTCACGGGCCCGGGTCACGCCATCCCGGTGATCTGCCTCCCGCCGCGTGGTGAATCACCCTGCGTTCTCCAACCGTTTCCGCCGACCCCGCCAGAGGAGCCACGGTGGCCGAGCACCCCGACGTCACCGGTGAGCTCACGAACGGTACGTACCGTCAGGCGCTGATCTTCACGATCCTCGACGGCACCATCGTCGACCTGCAGAACGCCAGCGACGACACCGCGATCGACGACGCGTGCTACCGGTAGCCCCGTCGCGTCCGCGCTCTCGTGCCCTCGCTCAGCGAGGGACGCTCACGTCAGTCTTCAGCGATGCTGATGGCTTGCTTCGGGCACTGCCGCACGGCTTCCTCGACGCTGGGTCGGAGGTCGTCGGGCGGGTTCTCCTGCAGCACGTAGAGGAAGTTGTCGTCACGGACCTCGAAGACCTCGGGAGCCGCGCCCATGCAATTGGCGTTGCTCTCGCACAGATCGAAGTCGACGACGACTTTCCAGGTCACTCTCGGTCTCCGGCGCTGCTAGCCGCGGACCGACGCGGCTACTGCCAAGACCTTCTTCATGCTGCCCACAACGCGCCTCCTGAGGGAGTCGGCTCTTCACATACAGCTCGACCGATTGCTTGCGGCACCGTAGCTCACTTCCAGGAGCGTGTGCGTGACCACGTCTGGTGAGACGGCGTCACGAGACCTTACCCCGCAACGGCCGGAAGCACGCTCGGACGTCGGCCACCAGGAGCTCGCCCTCTTCCATCGCGGCAAAATGCCCACCTCGGGGCATCTCGGACCAGTGCACGATGTTGTAGTACGGCTCGGCCCAGGCCCGCGGCGTGCCCACGATCTCCCGGGGGAAGGCCGCGACCCCCGTCGGGACCTCGACCCGCTCGCCGGGCGCGAAGCTTCGGCCCGATCTCCTGGCTTCGTAGTAGAGGCGGCCAGCGGAGTGCGCGGTGCCCGTGAGCCAGTAGAGCATCACGTTGTCGAGGAGTTGATCCTTCGTGTAGCTCCGTTCGATGTCGCCGTCGCAATCGCTCCACGTCCGGAACTTCTCGATGATCCATGCCGCGAGCCCGACGGGCGAGTCGTCGAGCGCGTAGCCGATCGTCTGCGGCTTGGTGCCCTGGATCTTGGAGTAGCCGGAGTCGTCGTTGCTGTACCGCGCACGCGCGTCGAGCGCCGCACGTTCCGCGTCGGACAAGTGGTCACGGTCGAGGTCGCGCGGCAGCGGGACGAGCACGAGGTTCAGGTGGACGCCGACCATGTGCGACGCGTCGTGCAACGCGAGCTGCGTCGCGATCGCCGATCCCCAGTCACCGCCCTGCGCGCCGTACCGGTCGTAACCCAGAGCAGCCATGAGCGCGGCGAACGCACGCGCGACTCGTCGAGGATCCCACCCGCGGTCGCGCGTCGGCCCGGAGAACCCATAACCCGGGATCGAGGGGCACAACACGTGGAACGCGTCGGCCGGGTCACCGCCGTGCGCGCGCGGATCCGACAATGGCCCGACGATGTCGAGGAACTCCACGATCGAGCCGGGCCAGCCGTGGACCAGCACGAGCGGCAGTGCGTCGGGCTCCGGTGACCGCGCGTGGAGCGCGTGCACCCGGGCGCCGTCGATCTCGGTGAGGAACTGCTCGTGCGCGTTCAGGCGTGCTTCGGCGCGCCGCCAGTCGTACTCGTCGCGCCAGTACGCGACGAGCTCGGCGAGGTAGTCGCGGTCGGTGCCGTAGTCCCAACCGGCATCGGGTATCGCGGCCGAGAGCCGCGCCCGCACGAGGCGTTCGTGGAGGTCCTCGAGCGCGGCGTCGTCGATGGCGATGCGGAACGGCTCGAACGTCAGCGACCCCGTCACGCGCCGGACGTTACTTCGTGCCCGATCCGGTGCGCCTCGGGAGCTTGATCGTCGCGCCGCAGCGGTAGGGCTGCGCGAGGAAGTACTGCGTGCCGTCGCTCTGGACCAACGCGCCACACGGGACACCCTGCTCGTGCATCGCCGGCCAGGTGGTCGGGCCGACGGTGCCCGTGACCGCGTGGCGGAACGACCCGCCGTTGGCGACCGCGAGGAACCGCTTCACCGTGAGCTGCTTGCCGGCCTTGCGCAGGATGGCGACGAAGAGGTCGGCCGCCCAGTACCCCGCCACGACCGCGGGAGTGATCACCTGGTCGACCTTGATCGCGCGGACGTCGACCGCCATCCGCCGGTTCGCGGCGGTGTCCTGCTCGACCGGTGCCACCGTGGTGAGCGTGGTGAGGCCATTCGAGATCGACGGTGTCGCGGGGTCGTAGAGCGTGTCACTCCCGACCGTGCCGGTGTAGCCGAGCGCGGCGAGCTTGGCCGCCAGCCCGGCCGCGATCGCGGGCGGCGTCAGGAGGAGCGCGACATCGGGCTTGGCCGCGACGAGCGCGGTCGCGTACGGAGCGAGATCGGGGACCGGAGCCGGTGCGGCCGACGCGACGACGACGGGGTCGAGCACAGTGAACCCGGCCGCGCGGAGCGACGCGCGCGCTTGATCGGAGCGCGCGACGCCGAGCGCGCTGTTGTCGACCGCGACGATGGCCGTCTTCCCCGCAGCGGAGCCGAGCATGTCGCGCAGCAGCAGGCCCCACGCCGGGCTCGCGGTGCGGGGATGCTCGACGGCTTCGGCACCGGTGGTCCCGAAGCCGATCGTGCTGCCCTGCCACGCGGTCGTCGTGGCGGGCCCGAAGTACGGGATGCGCTGACGGTCGAGCGCGGCGGTGTCGATCGCGGGCGTGAGGACGGGCACGAGCGCGAACACCGACGGCGCGAGCTTCGCGATCGCGGCGGTGTGCTCGGCCGCGACACCGTGATCGACTTCCGTCCCGAAGTACTCGATGATGCGCCCACCGACTCCCCCGCGCGCGTTCTCGCGGTACAACCGGGCCTGCACGCCGACGTCGGCGCCGGCCGTCGTCGGGTCACCGGTGACGATGCCCGCGACGGTGATGCTCGATGGCGTGACACCGGGTGTCGTGGTCGCGGCGTCGGCATCCGCTACAAGCCCACCGGGAACCGACGCGCACGCTGCGACGAGTGCCGCGACCAGCCACCCGGCCGTGACTCGCGCCCGCGTCATCCGACCTGAGCGTTCTTGCTGCAGGTGTACGGGACCTTCACCGAGAACGCGGTGCCGTCGCTCTGCACGAGGCTGCCGCACGGTGCCGGCTGCGTGCGGGCCTTCGGGAACTTCGTCGGGCCGACCAGGCCCGGCACCTCGTACACGTACCGGTTCGCGGCGGTCAGGAACGATGCCACGGACAGATCAGTGGGTCGCTGCGCGAGCACTTGCAGGAACAGGTCGGCCGACAGGTACCCCGCGATGACAGCGGGGTCGATCGGCTGCGTGGGGGCAACCTTGTGGACGTCGTCGATCAGCTGCTGCATCGCCGGGAGCGTGCTGGCGCTCTCGACCGGTGCAGTCTGCACGAAGACCATCGAGCCCTCGGCGGCGACCACCAGCTGCGGGTCGTATTCGATCGAGTCGGTGAAGACACCCTTGAAGCTCGCATCGGCGAGCGCGCTCTTCACGAGCGCGATGTTGGAGTAGGAGCCCACCGCGAGCACGACGTCGGGCGCCTTGCCGGAGCTGCTCGACATGATCTTCTTCGCCAGGCCGCCGAAATCGCCGACCGCCGGCACCGGCAGCGACCGCTCGCCCATCACGACGTCGAAGCCGGCTGCCTTCAGGGACGCCGACAGCGAGTCGAACGCCGCGGTGCCGGAGTCGGTGTTCTCGGTGAGCAGCGCGACCGTCTTCCCCTGTGCCCCGCCGCCCATCGCCTTCGCGAGGACGTTGCCCCAGGCGCCGCTCGTGACCGAGTCGCCCGGAGGAAACAGACAGCCGTTGAAGCCGAACCCCAACTTGGTCTGACAGAACTGCGACGAGAGCGCCCACCCGAAGTACGGGACCTTGCCGGCGACGAGATCAGCCGGCGCGAGGACCGGCGTGACCGCCGGCACCACCGCGAAGACGTGGTCCTGCTGCACGAGCTGCGCGGCGGCCTTGGCGCTCGCCGCGGGATCACCGCCGTCGTCGCGGAACCCCACGTAGTCGATCGTGCGGCCGTTCACGCCTCCCGACGCGTTCGCCCGTGCGAACCGCGCGCGGGCACCGACGTCGGCACCGCCGTACTGGAGCGCCCAGCCGAGGCCCCCGACCTTCACGGACGTCGCCGTGAATCCCGGCGATGGCGACGTCGACGCCGGCGCAGTCGTGCTCGGCGCGGTCGTCTGCTGGCCCGAGGCGGTGGTGACCGTCAGCGTGAGCACCCCGAGGACGGCGATTGGCACGACACCGGCGGCACGTCGCGATACCCCTCGCCACGCCCGAATTCTCACCCCCGTGCCTCCGTGACCTCGACCGCGAGCAGGGGGACGAGATCGTCGAGCAACGCGGCGATCTCGCGCACGCAGCGATGGAACTGCTCGACATCGCCGCTCACCGGGTCTTCGATGTCTTCCCACGGCTCGAGGTGGGCTTCGTGCAGCTGGAGCGCGGCGATGCGCTCTCGGAGCTCTCCGGATGTGAGCGGCAGGTCGCGCGCGAGCCGGCGCAGCGTGCCGGTGCGGTCGGCGGCGGCCGGCTCGACCCGGCGGATGTACTCGACGTGCTCACCGGCCATCGCGATGACGAGGTCGGCACGCGCGAGATCGTCGCTCGTGAGCTGCCGGCTCCGGTGGCTGTCGGCGCGGAGGCCGAGGGCCTCGAGCGCGGCGCGGGTGCGCCAGCTCATGACCAGGCCTTCGATGACCGCGGTACCCCGGGTGTCGACGTCGAGGCCGGGCACCCGGTCGACGAGGATCGCACCGGCCATCACCGAACGCGCGGCGTTGCCCGTGCACAAAGTGATCACGTTCGGCATCCGGAAGAGACTAGGAGCGAAGGCGAGCGCCTCCGGTGTCACGCGGTCCATCACGACCCGCGAGCCTGAGCAACCCAAAGAGCAGAGCGAAGGCGAGCGCCTCCGGTGTCACGCGGTCCATCACGACCCGCGAGCCTGAACGACCCAAAGAGCAGAGCGAAGGCGAGCGCCTCCGGTGTCACGCGGTCCATCACGACCCGCGAGCCTGAACGACCCAGATGAGGATGGGTCACAGGGAAACTGCGGTCGGTCGCGCGCGACGATGGGGGCATGGACGTCGACATCCGCAAGGCCGGTGACCGGTTCCACACGCAGCTCGACTGGCTGGATTCCTGGCACAGCTTCAGCTTCGGGCCGCACCGCGACCCCGCGAACACCGGGCACGGGCTCCTCATCGTGAACAACGACGACATCGTGCGCGCAGGCGGCGGCTTCGGCACGCATCCCCACCGCGACATGGAGATCGTCACCTGGGTGCTCGACGGCGAGCTCGAGCACCGCGACAGCATCGGCACCGTGGGCGTGATCTACCCGGGCCTGGCGCAGCGCATGAGTGCGGGATCGGGCATCACCCATTCCGAGATGAACGCGAGCCGCACCGCCGACGTGCACCTCGTGCAGATGTGGGTGCTCCCCGACACCACCGGCATCGACCCGAGCTACGAGCAGCTCGACGTGAACGACGCCCTCGCACGCGGGGGGCTCGTGCCCGTCGCCTCCGGTCAGGGCCACGAGGGCGCGATCACGATCCACCAGCGCGACGCGACCCTCTTCGCGGCGCGCCTCGCCGCGGGCGGGGAGATCACGCTGCCCGACTCGCCACACCTGCATGTCTACGTGCCGATCGGTTCGGCCGTGCTCGCGGGAGCCCACGAGCTGGGTACCGGCGACGCGGCGCGCATCACCGATGCGAACGCGATCGCGCTGGCGGCCGGCGACGAGGTCACCGAGATCCTGGTATGGGCCACGGCGTGAGGGTGCTCGCGGTCGACTGGTCCGGGCGCCGGGCCGGTGAGCGCCACGCCATCTGGATCGCCGAAGCGCGGGACGGGGCCATCCATCGGCTCGAGTGCGGGCGCACGCGCGAGGAGGTCGCGCAACACGTCATCGAGATCGCCGATGACGACTCGGCGCTCGCGGTCGGGCTCGACTTCTCCTTCTCATTCCCCACCTGGTTCCTGGCGGAACGCGGGCTCTCGTCGGCCGACGTGCTGTGGGACGAGGCGACCACGTTCCGGTGAGACGTGGCTCTCCGAGTGCGCGCCGCCGTTCTGGGGCCGTGCCGGCGCCCGCCGTCCCGAGCTCCCTGCGCACTTCCGGCAGACGGAGACGCAGCTGCCGGCGATCGGCGGGACCCGGGTGAAGTCCACGTTCCAGGTCGGCGGGGCGGGCAGTGTCGGTACCGGGTCGATCCGCGGCTTCCCGGTGCTGGCCCGGCTCCGCGCCGCCGGGTTCCGCATCTGGCCGTTCCACGACCAGCCGAGCCTCCCGGCCGTCGTCGAGATCTACCCGCGGGTGTTCACCGGTCCGGTCGTGAAGGCACGCGCCGACGCACGACGCGCGTTCCTGCAGGCGAACGCTCCCGAGCTCGACGAGCAGTTCCGGGACGCGGCGATCGCGAGTGAGGACGCCTTCGACGCGTTGCTCAGCGCGCGCGCGATGTCGCGCGCGGCCACCGAGCTCGCCGCACTCCCTGTCGTCGACGATGCGGTCGCCCGCATCGAAGGGAAGGTCTGGGTACCCGACGCTCAGAGAGCCGCTTGGAGCCGCGCGATCGACTTCTCGACGGCGGGTGAAAGCGCGTCGACCGCGTCCTGCTCGAACAGCGTGTAGCTGTAGTCGCTCACCGCACGCCCGACTCGCACCGCCGTGTTGCCGAGCCCGATCTGGAGCGTCGTGCCGTCCTTGAACGTGACGGTGGCGCTGCCTTCGTACGCGACGGTGTCGTCGCCGTAGTTCGTGATGTCGTAGGGCTGCACGTCGACTTCGATGCCCTGCACCTGCGCCGCCGTCTTCTTGTCCGACGCGACCTGCTTCTGGAACAACACCGTGAACAGCTTGTCGGTGCAGGTCGCGATCGACGAGCTGCCGAACATTGCAAGCGCTCGACTGGCCGACTTCTCGTTCGCGAACACATTCACGGTGTTGTTGAAGCTCGACTGTCCGAGCTCGAAATCGGGCGACTCGGCCCGTGATCGCTTCACCGAGTCGAGAGACTGACGGAACGACCGGTAGGCCTTGCAGCTCGGGATCTTCGCCGCCGCCGCGGCCGTCGCCTTGTCCGAGGACGTGTCCCGCTTGTGTTGCGACCACGTGGTGGGCAGGTCGGACGAGACCAGCACGCCCGCCTGGGCGATCTTCGCGTCGTTGCTGCTCGCGGCGCTCGCCGCGGGCGCGACCGACAGTGCTCCGGCGGCGACCGCAACCAGCAAGACGGGCGCACTGAATTTGCGAGCGAGGTTCGTCATGCGGCGGCAGTGTACGAGCGGCGCGGCACGGCTTCGCCCATACTGGCGTCCTTGGAGCACGCGTCCCGACGTCGCGATGCGCGGGTGGTTGCCCGGCCGGCGGCGGTGCTGGCCCTCCGAGCGCTCGCGTTGGTCGCGGGCGCGGGCGTGTTCCTCGCGGTCGTGCAATGGCTGTGGGCGCCGCCGGCGGGAATCGTGGTCCAAGGAGCGCTGCTCGGCGGGTTGAGCGCGCTTCTCGCGTTGGGGCTCGCGCTCGTCTACCGCGCGAACCGCATCCTCAACTTCGCGCAGGGCGACCTCGGCGCGGCACCCGCGTCGCTGGCAGTGTTGCTGGTGGTGAGCAGCGGCGCGAGCTGGCTGGTCGCGTTCACGGTCGGGCTCGCCGCCGCGGCCGCGCTCGGAGCGATCGTCGAGCTCGTCGTGATCAGAAGGTTCTTCCGCTCACCGCGCCTCATACTCACCGTCGCGACGATCGGTCTCGCCCAGGTGCTCGCCGGGCTCGGCCTCCTCCTCCCCAGATGGTTCGACGTCTCCACTCCACCGCAGAGCTTCCCTGCCCCGTTCGACGCATCGTTCACGATCGAGCCACTGCGCTTCAGCGGCAACGACGTCATCGCCGTGATCCTGATCCCCCTCGCGTTCATCGGGCTCGCGCTCTTCCTGCGTACCCGTGTCGGAGTCGCCATGCGCGCGTGCGCCGACGACGCCGACCGCGCGGCACTGCTCGGCATCCCGGTGCGGCGGGTGCACATGGTCGTGTGGATGATCGCCGGTTCGCTCGGATTCCTCGCCGTCTTCCTCCGTGCCGGCATCGTGGGACTGTCGATCGGGACCGTGCTCGGTCCGTCGCTCCTGCTGCCCGCGCTCGCGGCGGCGGTCATCGGGCGCATGGAACGGCTCCCGACGATCGCGATCGCCGCGATCGCATTGGGGATCATCGAGCAGTCGGTCGTGTGGGGCTGGAACCAGCCGCAATACGTCCAGCCCGTGCTCTTCGTGGTCGTGGTCGTCGCGTTGTGGTGCACGCCCGCGGGTACGGGGCTGCGCGGCCGCATCGAACCCTCGGCATGGCGCGCGGTGCGAGAGCCCCGACCCGTGCCACGCGAGCTCGCGCGTCTCCCCGAAGTGCGCGGTGCGGGCATCGGCCTGGTCGCGCTCGTCGCGGCCGCGCTCACAGCCGTCCCCTTCGTGTTCAGCGAGAGCCGGACGAACCTGGCGTCGGTCGCTCTGATCTACGGGGTGATCGCGCTGTCGCTCGTCGTTCTCACCGGCTGGGCGGGAGAAGTGAGCCTGGGGCAGATGGCCTTCGTGGGCGTCGGGGCAGCGGTCGCCGGGTCGATCACCGCACGGTGGGGTTGGGATCTCAGCATCGGGATGCTGGCTGCCGGAGCCGTCGGTGCGGGCGTCGCCGTCGTGATCGGCCTTCCGGTGCTCCGGCGGCGCGGCCTCACGATCGCGGTCGTGACCCTCGCCTTCTCCCTCGCGACGACTGCCTGGTTGCTCAATCCGCAGGTGTTCGGGCCCGGCAAGGAGCTCGACTGGCTCCCTCCGCCGAGGATCGAACGAACCGATCTGTTCGGCGTGATCAACGTCAGCTCGGAGCGCAGCTACTACTTCTTGTGCCTCATCGCGCTCGCGCTCGCGGTCGTCGCCGTCTACGGGATCCGGCGCAGTCGCACCGGCCGCGTTCTCGTCGCGATTCGAGAGAACGAGCAGGCCGCGAGCTCCTACGGGGTGAACACGCGGCGGACGACGCTCGGCGCGTTCGCGATGTCCGGGTTTCTCGCCGCGTTCGCGGGAGCGCTCTTCGTGCACCACCAGAACGGGCTCCAGCTCGACTCGTACACCGCCGGTGAGAGCCTGGTCGTGTTCGCAATGGTCGTGATCGGTGGCCTGGGATCCATCCCGGGCGCCCTGTTCGGAGCCTTTCTCGTCCGCGGCGTGACGTGGTGGCTCCCCGTCGAGTGGCAGATCCTCGCGACCGGGTCGGCGATGCTCCTCGTGCTCCTCCTCTTCCGCGGCGGGCTCGGCGCGGTGTTCGCCGACCTCCGCGACATCTGGCTTCGGCGGGTCGCGGTGCGACGTGGCATCTCCGCGCCGAGCCTCGTCGCGGATCGCGCGCAGGCTCCTGCCACGTCGCGGGCCGGCGCGGTGCGCCCGGCAGTCGCGCCCTCGCCGGGTGCCCTGCTCACCGTGCGCGACCTCGATGTGGCATACGAGGGCATCCAAGTGCTGTTCGGCGTGGATCTCGACGTGGGACGGGGAGAGATCGTCGCCCTGCTCGGAACGAACGGCTCCGGGAAGTCGACGCTGCTCCGCACGATCTCCGGCCTCCTGTCACCCAGTCGGGGAACGATCGTGTTCGACGGTGTCGACACGACCCACGCCGCACCGGAGCAGATCGTGGCGCGTGGGATCGTGCAGGCGCCCGGCGGGCAGGGCGTCTTCCCGTCACTTCGCGTCGACGACAACCTGCGCCTCGCCGGTTGGCTTGCTGACGACGCCGCAGCCGCAACCGTCGCGACCCGCGATGCCCTCGATGTGTTCCCCGCGCTCGCGACTCGTCGACGCGACGCGCGGGAGACCTTTCGGGGGGCGAGCAGCAGATGCTCACGCTCGCGATGGCGCTGATCACACGCCCTCGCCTCCTGCTCGTCGACGAGATGTCGCTCGGGCTCTCGCCGGCTCTCGTCACGCGGCTCCGCGAGCTGCTCGCCGAGCTCCGCGACGCCGGCACGACCATCGTCGTGGTCGAACAGTCGGTCGACCTCGCGCTCGGCGTCGCCGACCGTGCGTACTTCCTCGAGAAGGGCGAGGTTCGATTCGCCGGCCCGGCACAGGAGCTCCTCGACCATCCCGAGCTCGTGCGCGCCGTGTTCCTCGGCCCCGCCTCGGCGGGCACCGCGGTCGCGCCCGGCATCACGACCGGCACCCGCCTCAGGGTGGACACGGTCTCCAAGCACTTCGGAGGTGTCGTCGCGCTCGACGAAGTGTCGTTCGCGGTGGAGGCCGGTGAGATCCTCGGCGTGCTCGGGCCCAACGGGGCGGGCAAGACGACCCTGTTCGACGTGATCTCCGGCTTCCTGACCCCGGACGGCGGAAGGGTGGCGCTTCTCGGAACGTCTGGGGCTCGCGAGCTCACCGCGCTCTCGGCGCCCGCACGGGCGCGGTTGGGTCTTGGCCGATCGTTCCAGGACGGTCGTCTGTTCCCCGCACTCACCGTGACCGAGGCGATCGCAGTCGCAAGGGAGCACGCCGTCGCCGTGCGTGATCCCATCCTCGCCGCGCTCCACGTACCGGCCGTCCGACGCTCCGAAGCAGCGGTGCTCAGGCGAGTCGACGAGTTGATCGAAATGCTCGGGCTGGGCGCCTTCGCCGACAAGTTCGTGCACGAGCTGTCGACCGGAACCCGCCGGATCGTGGACCTCGCCTGCGTCCTCGCGCACGAACCAACCATGCTGCTCCTCGACGAGCCGTCGAGCGGGATCGCGCAACGTGAAGCCGAAGCACTCGCGCCGATGCTCCGGAACGTGCGTGACTCTCTCGGCGCGAGCCTGCTCGTCATCGAGCACGACCTCACCCTGTTGCGCGCAATCTCGGACCGCTTGCTCGCGCTCGATCTTGGACGCGTGGTTGCAATCGGGGACCCGCCAAGTGTCCTCGAGCACCCCGACGTCGTGCGTTCCTACCTGGGGCACTGACCGAGCCGAGCCAATTCCACGCGCGACCATCTGTGCCTGTGACCCACCACCGCGGCAGTCGACTGCTCTTCCTGCTGACCGCGATCGCCGTGACGACCTCGGTGCTCGCCGTCGCCCCGATCTCCGCCCGAGCGGTGACGCGACCGGCCACTGCGCTGCCGCTCACGTTCGACGAGGCTCGGGCGCAGGGAAAGCAGGTCGACTGGGGGCCGAGTTGTGACACTTCCACCGGCAAGCTCGCCGTGCCGAGCGGGTACGCGCCCCCGTGCGTCGAGCCGTGGACCGGCGGGAGCAACGGCGGTGCGACCTCCCCGGGCGTCACGAAGGACACCATCACGGTGGTGCTGTACCAGGCGCAGCCGGATCTGCTGCAACAGGCGTTCTTCGAGAACAGCGGGAGCGACGAGAGCCTCGCGAAGGAGCGCGACACCACGCAGCAGTACATCGACTACTTCTCCGCGCACTACGAGCTCTACGGCCGCAAGGTCAAGATGGTCACGCTGAAGGCGAGTGGGGCGCCGGACGACGACATCGCCGCGAAGGCCGACGCGATCAAGGCGGCGACGGAGTTGCACGCGTTCGCCTCGTTCGGTGGTCCCGGCCAGACCACGGCGTACGCCGAGGAGCTCGCGGCGCGCGGCGTGCTCTGCGTCGGCGATTGCGTCATCGCCGAGCCGCAGTCCTTCCTCGAGCAGCACGCGCCGTTCGTATGGCCGACGATCGCGTCACCGGAACAGGCGAGCGAGCACTGGGCGGCATTCGTCGGTACCCAGCTCGCAGGTGGTGCCGCAGAGCACGCCGGTGATCCGGCGCTTGCGTCGAAGACGCGCGTGTTCGGCATCGTCCACTACGACGACGACGCGGGGACGTTCGCCGAGAGCGTCGCGCACTTCAAGCAGCGCCTGGCCCACTACCACGTCAAGCCCGCGGTCACCGTGCCCTACGCGCTCGACCTCACGACCGCGCAGCAGAACGCCCGCAATGTCATCGCGAAGTTGAAGAGCTCCGGCGTCACGAGTGTGATCCTCGCCGGCGACCCGGTGTTCCCGACATTCCTGACCCGGGAGGCAACGGTGCAGGGGTATTTCCCTGAATGGGTCGTGCTCGGATTTGCCTTCACCGACACGGCGGTCTTCGGGAGGCAGTACGACCAGAAGCAATGGTCTCACGCCTTCGGCGTCTCGTTGCTCCCGGCGCGCACCTCGGAGAGCGCGGACGAGCTCGCGAACGTCATCACGTGGCAGACCGGCCGTCCCCCGATCGCGTCGACGTACCGTGAGCTCGCGCAGGCACCGCTCCTCTTCTTCACCGGCGTGCACCTCGCGGGGCCCGACCTCACCCCCAAGACCTTCCAGGCCGGGCTCTTCCGATACCCATCGCCACCCGGGACCGTGCCCACCCGGATGCACTTCTCGTGGGGACGCCACAAGGTGTGGAAGGGCGTCGACCTCACCGCGGGCGACGACGCCACCGTGATCTGGTGGGACGCGAACGCGACCGGCCCCGACGAGGTCGGCAACGTCGGCACCGGCCTCTACCGCTACGCGGACGGCGGTGCCCGCTACCTCCCGAAAGGATGGCCGTCGACCAAGGTGGGCCTCTACGACGACGCCACCTCGACGACGGTGCTCACGACCATCCCGTCGACGGCCGCGCCCCGAGCTATCCCTCGCCGGCGCGCTGAGCCCGTGCCCAGGCGCCATCCTCGTACTGGCGGATGACCCGAGCGGGGTTGCCGACGGCGACGCTGAACGACGGCAGCTTGCCCGTGACCACGGAGCCGGCCCCCACGACCACGTGCTCGCCGATCATCGAGCCCGGGAGCACCACCGTGCCGTGCCCGAGCCACGAGCCCGCGCCGATGCTCACGGGGCGAGGTGCTGCGAACTGCTTGCCGATCGGGAGCGTGACGTCTTCGTAGCCGTGGTTGGCGTCGGTGACGTAGACGTGATGGCCCGTGAACACGTCGTCGCCGATCTCGATCGAGAAGTGCCCGACGATGCCGCTCCCCTTCCCGATGAGGCACCGGTCGCCGATGGTCACGACCGGAATGTGATCGGGGACGTGCCCGGGCATGACGCCCGCGGAGAGGGTCGAGTACGGACCGACGATGCAATCGGCCCCGAGCTCGATGTACTCCTCCCCGTACAGCGTGGCGATCGGCACGCAGACCGCAGAGCCCTCGCCGAACGCGCGGAACCGTCGGGCCCGCGCGCTGCGTGGGCCGATCGTCGCGCGCCGGACGAAGCGCTCCCATCCCGCGAGCAGGGCGTCGTTGGCGGCGAGACGCGCAGGGTCGAGGAACGCGGGCACGTTCGGAGCGTAACCATCGAGTGAGCGATCGGCCCGAGCGCGTTCCGATCCGCACGCCCTACGATGCGCGCCGGAAGGGGCTGACATGACCGAAGCCACGAGTGCGGCCGTGATTCCGCGGACGCGCGGTTCCACCCGTCTGGCGTGGATCGTGCTCGCGGGCGCGGCGGTGTCGGTCGCGCTCGGCGTGTACGCCAACGTGCACGACCCGACGCACGAAGCTCCCTACTCCCTCGTCTTCACCACCACCCTGCAGCTCAAGGTGTGGTTCGCGACCGCGGCCATGACGCTCGCGGTCGTGCAGATCCTCCTCGCGCTCCGCATGTACGGGAAGCTGCTCGTGCCGCGCGCCGCACCCTCGTGGCTCGGTGATGCCCACCGCCTCGTCGGGACGGTCGCGTTCGCGCTCACGCTGCCGGTCGCCTACCAGTGCCTGTGGGCACTCGGCTTCCAGTCCACCGACACGCGGGTGCTCCTGCACTCGTTGCTCGGCTGCGTGTTCTACGGCGCGTTCACGGTCAAGGTGCTCGCGGTCCGCGTCCACGGGCTTCCCGGCTGGACCCTTCCGGTGATCGGCGGCCTCGTGTTCGCAGTGCTCGTCGGGATCTGGCTCACGAGCAGCGTGTGGTATTTCACGTCGCGTCCTGCGGGCCTTCCGCTCTTCTGATGACCTCTTTCTTCTGATGTTCAAGCGCATCGTCACTGCGATCGAGATCGTCGTGCTCGCGGGCGCGGCGGTGTTCTTCGTGCTGCTCTTCGCCAACGAGCCCGGTTCCGGAAGCAGCGCGCCCGCCGCGCCCGGCGCGTCGCTGTTCGCCGCGAGCTGCGCGTCGTGCCACGGGAGCGACGGCGGTGGTGGCATCGGGCCGCAACTCTCCGACGGCAAGGTCGCGACCTCGTTCCCCGACGCGGCCGGCGAGATCAGCGTCGTCACCAACGGACGCGGCGGGATGCCCGCGTTCGGCAAGAGCCTGTCGGCGAACGAGATCAGTCTCGTCGTCGAGTACACACGCACGTTGTAGGAAGGAACCGTTCCCATGGTGGGTCTCATCGTCGGTGTCGCGATCGCAGTGATCGTGCTGTTCGTGATCTTGAAGTCGTTCCACTCGATCGGCGCGGCGGAGGTCGGCCTCGTCTCGAAGGCGTTCGCCTTCCGCAAGCTGACCGAGGACAACCCGATCGCCTTCCGCGGCGAGGCCGGGTATCAGGCGACGATGCTGATGCCGGGCTTGCGCTTCAAGTTCTGGCCGATGTTCTCGGTCAGGAAGTTCCCGTGGGTGCAGGTGCCCGCCGGTGAGATCGGCGTCGTCATCGCGCAGGTCGGCGCGCCTCTCCCGATCGGCGCCAAGAGCGCGGTGTACAAGCCCGAGTTCGCCAACTTCTCCCATCTCGCCAACTTCATCGAGCAGGGCGGCCAGAAGGGCGTGCAGCGGCCGGTGCTGCCCCCGGGCACTCTGGTGCCGATGCACCCGGTCGCGTTCCTGGTCATCACGACGCAGACCGTCTACGGGATGCCCGTCTCGCCCGAGCTCGTGAGCCAGTCCGACAACGGCATGCTCACGCCCGAGTCGTTCGGCCTCTCGCCCGATCAGCTCCGCGTGGTGGTGATCGCGCCGGACGGCAACGTCGACCTCGTGGGTGTCGTCACCGCGCTCGAGGGCGAGCCGCTCCCGTCGGGCGACATCGCCAGCCGCCTCGGGGGCTTCGAGGACGTCGCCGCGATCGAGGCGACCAACGCCGGCGGCAGCACCGCCACGACCGACGCCGAGCTCATCGATCTGCTGCTCGGCAGCAAGAACACGCTGCACAACAACTACCAGGACTTCCAGGCGTTCCTGGACGCCGGCGGCAAGATCGGGCTCCAGCACGACCCGCTGCTCTACGGCGCGTACCTGCTGAACCCGTTCCTCATCCGCGTCGACCTCGTGCCCATGCTCGTCGTCAACCAGGGCGAGGTCGCGGTGATGAAGGGGTTCGTGGGGCTCCCCACCGACGACACGTCGGGAGCCGAGTTCAAGTTCGGCTCGATCGTGCGCCCCGGCCACCGCGGGATCTGGCAGGAGCCGCTGCGCACCGGGAAGTACGCGATCAACCCACGCGTGTACGCGGCAGAGATCGTGCCGACGTTCATCCTCACGCTCAACTGGGCCGACGCGACGTCGGAGGCGCACGACCTCGACGCGCAGCTGTCGTCCATCGTCGGGAAGAGCCGCGAGGGCTTCGTGTTCCAGATCGACCTCCAGGTGCAGATCCACGTGCCCGACACGAAGGCCCCGAAGGTCATCTCGATGGTCGGCACGATGCGCAACCTCGTGAGCGAGGTGCTGCAGTCCGCGGTCGGCAACCACTTCCGCAACACGCTGCAGGCACTCGAGGCGGTGAAGTTCATCGAGACCCGCCAGGAGGTGCAGGCAGCGGCGTTCGACGCGATCACGCGCTACCTGAGCCAGTACGAGGTCGAGACGAAGGGCGTCTACATCCAGGACGTCGTGTTCCCGACCGAGCTGGTGAAGGTGCTCACGCAACGCGAGATCGCCAACCAGGAGAAGGCGACGTTCGAGGAGCAGCAACGCGCCGAGACGTCGCGCATCGAGATGGAGAAGGCGAAGGGCACCGCCAACATGCAGTCGCAGCTCGCGAGCGCGCAGGTGGGGGTGCAGATCAAGACCAACGAGGCCGAAGCCCGTCAGGCGGAAGCCCGAGGCGAGGCCGCATACGTGCAGCTCACCGGCGAAGCGGAGGCCGCCAAGCGCCAGGCGATCGGGCTCGCGGAGGCCAAGGCCGCCGAAGCCCTCGGGCTCGCGCGTGCGGTCGGGTTCGAGGCCCAGAAGGAGGCGCTGGGCGGCGCGGCCACCGCGATGGTCGCCGTGGCCAACGCGGTCGCCGAGGGCCACATCACCGTCGTGCCCGAGGTGCTCGTGACCGGAGGCGGAGGCGGCGGCCCGATCGACGGCCTGGCCGCGACGCTGATGCGATACCTCACCAGCGGTGGCGCCGGCGGCAACGGCTCGGGGAACGGCGCCGGCACCCCGAAGGAACCCACGGGCCCGGCGATCGACGCCCGCACGTCACCGGCCGCCGAAGCCCTCGACGCCCTCCAGGCCGACCAGCCCGAGGAGATCCGGGTCACCGACACCGACGCGGACATCGACGACGACCTGCGCGAGGACATGCCCGGCGACCCGCCCGCCCGTTAGCTCCGCGGTCGCCCCGGGGATGACTGTCACACCCCTGTGTGAAGGTGGTCCTGTCAGGTCCGAGGCCACTCGGGCCCCAGGAGTTATCCTGAATCACACGGGTGTGATTCACCCCCGGGAGGCGATCATGGGCGAGTCCCAGAGCACGAACATGACGGTCAACTTCGAGGCGTGCCCGGCGTTCCGGCCCGGCCACGAGGATCTCCTCGTGTGCTCGTGCGGATGGCTCGAGGACGACCACGTGATCGAAGCGCTCGCGGTCGTCACGCCGGTGCGCCGGCGCCCGCCGCAGATCACGCTGCCCGAGCGCCGCGCCTCCTGACCCCACGTGTACGCCGGCGCGCGTCAGCGTCCGCGGACGTGAGGGCGTCCACAACGCCGAGTCGTCGTCTACCTGAACCAGTACCTCGTGCTCGACCGCCTGGTTGGCCAGCGCATCGCCGAGGTGTGAGAGTACCTCGACACCGAGTATGCCTTCGCCCGCATGGCTCCCTGACACCGCGACGCGGTTCACGCGGGCTCCGGTCAGGCGGACTTCCGGGTGCGCTTCGCGGGCGCCTTCTTCTCGCTTGCGGCCTTGCGCGGCGCCGCGGCCTTCTTGGCCGGCGCGCGCTTCGCGGCCTTGCGTGCCGGGGCCGGCTTCGCGGCGGCCCCGTCGCCGCTCGCGCTGCTCTTCGAACCCGTGCGGGCAAGGCTGGCTTCGAGGGCGGCCATGAGGTCGAGCACCTTGGCGGGCTCCTCGGGCGCGGCCGACGCGACGATCTCCTCGCCGGCCGCCTTGCGCTCGATGAGCGCCATCAGCTCTTCGCGGTACTCGTCGTGGTACTTGTCGGGATCGAACGTCCCCGCGAGCGCCTGCACGAGCTGACGCGCCATCGCCAGCTCGCGCTCGCTGGGCTCGGTCTCGAGCTCCGTGATCGGCGCATCCCGATCGGCCGCGAGCACTTCGTCGGCGTAACGCATGGTCTCGAGCAGCAGGACGCCGTCGACCGGGCGGATGGCGACCAGCGCCTCCTTCGACCGGAGCACGAAGCGCCCGACCGCGACCTTGCCGAGCTCGGACATCACGTCGACGAGCAACCGGTAAGGCTTCGCGGCGTCCTTGTCGGGGATCAGGTAGTAGGGCTGCTCGAAGTAGACGGGGTCGATGTCGGAGAGGTCGACGAAGTCCTCGATGTCGATCGCACGGCTCTTCTTGGGCTGCAGCGCGGCGAGCTCGTCGGGCTCGACGATCACGTACTGGCCGGGCTCGATCTCGTAGCCCTTGACGATCTTCTCGCTCGGCACCTCCTCGCCCGTGGCGTCGGAGACCCGTCGGTAGCGGATCCGGGCTCCGGTGTCGGCGTCGAGCTGGTTGAAGCGCACGTCGAGCGACTTCGTGGCCGACACCAGGCGTACCGGTACCGTCACGAGGCCGAAGCTGATCGAACCCGTCCAGATTGCGCTCGGCACGCCCGAGCCTCCTCTCCTGCTTCGGCTCTTGCTTCTTCTGGTTCTCCCGGCCCTGTGCCCTACTACCTTCGCAGGTCGTGGCAGCCGGGTCCAAGATCCCAGATCCCGAGCCCGCGGGCCGCAACACGGCCACGAGGGTAGAGGTCGGCGGCCGCCGGCTCCGACTCTCGAACCTGGAGAAGGTGTTGTACCCGGCCGTGGGCTTCACCAAAGGCCAGGTCGTCGACTACTACGCCCGGATCGCGCCCGTGCTGCTCCCCCACCTGCACGGCCGCCCGCTCACGATGGTGCGCCTGCCCGACGGCGTCGAGGGTGAGCGGTTCTTCGAGAAGCGCTGCCCGGGCCATCGGCCCGACTGGCTGCACACCGTGCCGCTCGACGCCGGTTCCGACATCGCGTCGTGCGCGGTCGACGACCTGCCCGGGCTGGTCTGGGTCGCCAACCTGGCCGCGCTCGAGCTGCACACGCCGCAAGCGCGGGCCGACGACCCGCTCCGGCCGACCGCGATGGTGTTCGACCTCGACCCCGGCGCGCCCGCCGACGTGCGTGATTGCGCGCGCGTCGCCCTCGACCTCCGCGAGGTGCTCGGGCAGCTCGGGCTGCACGCAGTCGTGAAGACGTCGGGCTCGAAGGGACTGCACGTGTCGGTGGGGCTGCGCCCGTCGGTCGATGCCGACCAGACCAAGGCCTTCGCGCTCGCACTCGGTCGCATTCTCGAGTCGCGCGACCCGAAGCGGGTCACCGTCAACATGGCGCGCGACCAGCGCGCCGGGCGCGTGTTCGTCGACTGGAGCCAGAACGACCGCCACAAGACGACCGTGTGCGCGTACTCGTTGCGCGCGACCCTGCGCCCGCAGGTGTCGACGCCACTGACGTGGGACGAAGTGGCAGCGGCCGTCGACACCGATGACATCACGACGCTGCAGTTCGAGCCCGACGCAGTGCTCGCGCGCGTCGAAGACCTGGGCGACGCCTACTCGGGCAGCCTCGCGGAGGACCAGGAGCTCCCTGAGCTCAGCTGAGGATGTCCTTGCGGCGGAACCACCACGCCGCGATGCCCACGAACACGATCACGTATCCCAGCGTGAGCAGGGCGCCCCGGATCATGTCGTCGCTCACGCTGTTTCTCGTGAACATGTCGACCCACGCGCCCGACCAGTGCGTCGGGAAGAAGTATCGGATCTGCCCGAGCGAGTCGATGGCGTCGAGGATGGCGAAGGTGATCCACAGCCCGATCCCGCCGAGGATCGCACCGCCCGGCGAGTCGGTCATGCACCCGAGCATGAACGAGAACGCGATGATCGTCGTGAGGAACCACGACACGTAGACCGTCGCGATCGCGAGATGGCCGACGATGCTCGACGCCGACTCGACGATCCCGAACGGGCCGAATCCGAGATTGATGCCGTGGAACCCGAACACGATGCCACCGACGATCGTGCCGACCACCACCACGATCACGACCGCGATCCACCCGTAGACGACCGACACGATGAACTTGGCCGCGAACAGGCGGCCGCGCCCGATCGGGCGCATGAGCAGGTACCGCAGGTTCCCCCACGACGCCTCCCCCGCGATCGCATCGCCGGCGAACAGTGACACCACCACGACGAGGAGGAACTCGCTCGTGATCCGCAACGCGAACGCGGGAATCAGCAACCCCGAAAGGGAACCGAGGAACGCGAGGCGAGGGCCGTCCTGCACGTTGTCGGGCGGGTTCGCCTTGAGGACGAACGTGATGATGATCGGGATCGCGGCGACGATGCCGTACGCGACGTAGGTACGGAGGCGACGACCGGCCTTGGAGAGCTCGGCGCGCACCACCGCGGGTGTGCTCGGGTGTCCGGCAGCCGATCGGGTCGCCGGGGGGGTCGTGACCGCAGCCATCAGCGATCAGCCTCCACCAGCCCGAGGAACGCCTCTTCGAGCCGGCGGCGCGCGGTGACGGTCTCGACGCCGATCTCCGCTCGCACCAGTGCCGCGACCAGTTCGGCGCGTGAGCCGCCGGTGATCGCGACCGCGAGGCCGGGCGGCTCGGAGTCGACCCGCTTCACGTTCGGCATCGGCTCGAGGACGGCACGGGCGCGTTCGACGTCGTCGACCTCGAGGTAGACCGATCCCGCGCTCCCGATGAGGGTGGCGACGGAGCCCGAGGCCACGAGGTGACCACGGTCCATCACGACGGCGTGCGAGCAGATCTGCTCGACCTCCGCGAGCACGTGGCTCGAGAAGAGCACCGTCGCCCCGGCGTCGGCGAGGCGGTGCACGAGCAGCCGGACCTCTCGCATCTCACCGGGATCGAGGCCATTGGTCGGTTCGTCGAGCACGAGCACCTCAGGACGGCCGAGCAGCACTCGCGCGAGCCCGAGGCGCTGCTTCATGCCTTGCGAGTACGTCTTGACCTTGCGCTTGACCGCGTCACCGAGATCGGCGATCGCGAGCGCCTGCTCGAAATCGGCGTCGGCGAGGCGCGCGCCGCCTGCCTTCCACCACAGCTCGAGGTTCTTCTGGCCCGACAGGTGCGGCACGAACGCGGCGGTCTCGATCAGCGCGCCGACCCGCCGGAGCGACTCCGTACCCGGCGCGACCTTCTCGCCGAACAGGTACGTGTCGCCGCGCGTCGGCTTGATCAGCCCGAGCAGCATCCGCAGGCACGTGGTCTTGCCTGCGCCGTTGGGGCCGAGCAGCCCGCACACCTGCCCGCGCTCGACCTCGAAGCTGAGGTCGTCGACGGCGAGTACCACCTCGCCGAACTGCTTCGAGAGGCCTGCGATCCGGACGACGGGTTCGGTCACGAAGGCCCTTGCAACACCGAGAAGTTGCCCGTGGACGCCACGGGCGGAGCCTAGCTTGACGACGAATGGATCCCTCTGCGGCCGGCCGCCAGCCTGCGACGCCGCCGCGGCGGCGACCACGGGACGCGCAACGCAGCCGGGTGTACCTCGCGGAGACCCCGCTGCCCACGAGCCCCCTCCCCGGCCTCGAGGCCTGTGCACGCTTCATCGACCGTGTGGTCGGCACGCTCTGGTGGCACGAGCGGTTCCCCGACCACGATCTCGCGTCGGTTCCCCGCTTGCGTCCGGGGAACGGCGCGCGCCAGGCGTTCTTCCGAGTGGAAGACACCGGCCCGACGATCACGCTGCCGCGGCGGTACCGCACGAAGGGCGTCGTCCTCCACGAGATGACCCACTGGGCACTCGGGATCGACTCCGGGCTCCCGCATCACGGCCGCACGTTCGCACGCGTGCTGCTCGACGCCACCGCCGAGTTCTGGGGCCCCGAGCACGCCGCGGTCCTGGCGGCGTCGTACCGCGAGCAGCGCGTGCACGTCGGCAAGCCACCGCGACGTGGGCCCGACGGGTGCCTCCGCTACGGATGGGACGAACGCCTCCGGCTCGGGAAAGGCCGCGTGCTCACCGTCGCGCACACTGCCGTCGACGGCACCGCCGACACGGTCACGGCGCGGTTCGACGGCTACGAGCGCGGCACCTCGGTGCTGCGCCTCTCGAGTGCCGACGGCGACACCGTGCGGTTGGCGACGAGCACCGTGTGGGACGTACGGGATGACTGACCAGGCGACTCGCCGGGCCATCGTCGCCGCGTTCCTCGCCAACCTCGGGATCGCGGCATCGAAGTTCTTTGCGTTCGCGATCACGGGCTCGGCGTCGATGCTCGCGGAGGCGATCCACTCGGTGGCCGACACCGGCAACCAGGGATTGCTCTTCCTCGGCGGCCGGCGGAGCAAGCGCGCGCCGAGCGTGCAACATCCCTTCGGGTACAGCGCCGAGCGCTACTTCTGGGCGTTCGTCGTCGCGCTGGTGCTGTTCACGCTCGGCTCGATGTTCGCGCTGTACGAGGGCATCCAGAAGCTCATCACTCCGGAGCACATCGAATCACCGATCGTCGCGTACGTGGTGCTCGGCGTCGCGATCGTGCTCGAAGGACTGTCACTCCGCACCGCGCGTCGCGAAGCGAACCCGTCGCGTGACGGCCGCTCGTGGTGGCAGTTCATCCACACGACCAAGAACCCCGAGCTCCCCGTCGTGCTGCTCGAAGACACGGGCGCGCTCGCCGGCCTGTTCATGGCCCTCGTCGGCATCACCCTCGCCGAGGTCACCGGCAATGACCGTTGGGACGCGGTCGGGAGCCTCGCGATCGGCCTGCTCCTCGGCGTGATCGCCATCGTGCTCGCGATCGAGATGAAGAGCCTGCTGATCGGCGAGTCGGCGTCCCCGACACTGGAGGCGCGGATCCGGACCGCGATCCACGACGGCGACGAGGTGTCGCGCGTGATACACCTGCGCACGATGCACCTCGGCCCCGACGACGTGCTCGTCGCGACCAAGCTCGAATTCAGCGTGTCGACCGTGCCCGAGGTCGCGCGCGCGATCGACACGGTGGAAGCGCGCGTGCGAACCTCGGTGCCCGAGGCGCGGCTGATGTTCGTGGAACCCGACCTGTACCGACCGGACGGCGACGAGACAGGAGTGACCATGGCATCCAGCGAGTCGGCGACGGCCGAAGCGGTCGACCGGTTCAACGACGCGTTCAACCGCCACGATGTCGACGGCGTGATGGCCGCGATGACCGACGACTGTGTGTTCGAGAACACGTCGCCACCCGAGGGCCGACGATTCGAGGGGGCAGCCGCGGTGCGCGGTGCGTGGCAGGAATTCTTCGCCGCGTCACCGACCGCGCACTTCGATGCCGAAGACGTGATCGTGACGGGCGACCGGTGTGTCGTGCAGTGGGTCTACTCGTGGGAGAACGACGACGGCACGACCGCACACATCCGCGGCGTCGATGTCATCCGCGTGCGCGACGGCAAGGTCGCCGAGAAGTTCGCGTACGTCAAGGGTTAGTCAAGGGTCAGGCGTCAACGGTCAGGCATCGACGGTCACGCATCGACCGCGCATCGACTGACGCGCGCGCCGCGCGTCAGTCGATGCGGCGCAGCTCGGCGCTGGTAGCGCGTGGCGTTGCCGATATAGAGGTCGGCCATCCGCTGGATCTCGTCGGGATCGACCACGCCTTCGCGCAGTTTCGCCGGCACACCGAGGGCCATCGCCCCGGTGGGCACGATCATGCGGTTCGGGACCACCGCCCCGGCGCCGACCCACGCACCCGACTCGATCACCGCCGAGTGCAGCACGATCGCGCCCGTGCCGACGAGCGCGCGGTCCTGCACCGTGCAGCACTCGAGGTGCACCAGGTGCCCGATCACGCAGTCGTCGCCGATGATCGTCGGGAGCAACGCGGTGGTGTGTACCACGCTGCCGTCCTGGATCGACGTGCGGGCACCGATCTCGATCCGGCCGTAGTCACCCCGGAGGACGGTCTGGGGCCACACCGTCGACTGCGGGCCGATCGTGACGTTGCCGATGACGGTGGCGTCGGGGTGCACGTATGCCGCGGGATGGATCTGCGGTGCGGAGTCGCCGAGGGCGTAGATGGCCATGAAGCCGCGAACCTACCCCGACCAGACCCGTGCAGCTCACCCTTCAGGCAGACGGGTGAGCAGCCGATACCAAAGATCATGGCCGAGGCGGCGACCATCCCGACGACCAATCCGAAGCAACTCGGCAAGCAATTGCGCGCAGTGCGGCGACGGAAGGGCCTCTCGCTCTCCGAGGTCGCGCGCGGCGCCGGGCTGAGCCGCCGCGAGCTCGTCGCGTACGAGCGGGGCAAGGTGCCGATCCCCGAGAGCGACCTCTGGGTGCTCGCCGGATCCTGCGGCGTCGACGTCAGCGAGCTGGTGCCCGACCAGGGCGCGCTCGAGCTCGAAGCCGGCCCCGAGAGCATCGGCGACACGATCGCGTTCCTGCGCCGCGGGCAGCAGAACGGTGCGGGTGGCCGTGCAGTCCTCGCGCTCGAAGCGGCCGACCAGCCCACGCCGGTCTACTCCGGTCCGCAGGCCGCGCCCGCTCCAACGGCGCTGCCCGAACCGCCGGAGCCGTTCTTCGCGCCGGAGCCGTTCGCGCCCGCATCCGCCTCCACCGAGCCGACGACCGCGGCGCCCGTCGACGTGTTCGAAGAGCTCGCGCGGCTGCCCGAGCCGGTAGCGCTGACCGATGACCCGCACGACTACCCCGACATGCTCGCGCCACCCGCGTTCCTCACCGCCGACGCGCCGGTCGAATCGGGGATGGCGGAAGCCGTGCCGTTCGCCGCCATAGGCGAGTCCGGCATGATCGACTCGGCGATCGCACCACCGTCCGGGACCTTCGAGCTCGTCGACGACGAGCCGTTCGTGCTGCCGGGCGCGGCATCCGTCGCCGACGTGCAGGCGCCCGGGCACACCGACTTCGATGCTCCCACCGTCGTCGAAGCCGCATCGGAGACCGTCGACCGTTCGTGGTCGCCGGCCGATGCGCCGCCGATCGACGTCGCCCTCCGCGGCGAGACCTTCACGCCGCCGGCGTGGACCACCGACTGGGATCCCGACGCGCGGCCCGCGTGGGAGACGCCCGACTGGGAGACCGCGACGTCGGGTGTCTGGAACGAGCCGGACACGACGTCGGGCGCGCCGGAGTGGCCGGGTGACGCAGGCACCACCGAGGTGCCCGACGCATGGAGCCCGGCCGAGGCGTTCGACCTCCAGCCCGGGGTCGACGGCCATGCCGACGAGGCGGCCGTCGAGGTCATCGCGCTCACGAGCTACGAGGACCTCCGCGATCTGCCGCCGCTGCAGGCCGCACCGCTCGCCGAGCCCGCGCCCGCACCGTGGGCGCACGAGCCCGACCCCGAGGCCACGAGCACCGGGTTCCTCGTCGATTGGGGCGACCCCGACGCACCGGCGGCACCCCGCCCGGAGCGGCGCACCCGCGGCAGGTTCGAGACAACGGTCGACGAGACCGAGACGATCGACGACGAGATTGCCGACGTCGACGTGGCGGACGATGTCGACGCCCATGGCGCCACCGACCTGCTCGACAAGCTCGTCGCGGTCGACGAGCCGCCGACGTGGGAGCCGACTGAGCCCCTGAAGAGTCCCGACCAGGTCGACGCACCGGACGAGGGTGACGCCCTCTCGCCGATCTCCTGGCGGCCCGAGGAAGCGGCGATCGAGCCCGCGCCCGCAGAGACTGACGAGACTGACGAGACTGACGAGACTGACGAGACTGACGAGACTTCGGACACCGCCGAGCCCGTCACCGATGCCGCCAACCGGCTCGACCGCAGTGGCGACCCGGAACCCGAGGCGTGGATCAGGGCCGACGACGACTGGGAGCTCGGCAACGCGCTGCCGCTGGTCGAAGTACGCGGCCAGGGTGCGCTGGTCATGCGACGGGCCGACGAGCGGTGGGCGCTCGCCAACCTCACCGTGTCCGATCGCTACCTCGTGGAAGTCGATCTCGAGTTCCGCGCCGGGCCTGGCTTCGGTGTGCTGTTCCGCGCCGACGTCGACGACGAGGGCCGCATGTCGGCGTACTCGTTCGACGTCGACCCGGTGTACGAAGGCGGCGGGTACCTCGTGCGCCAGTGGCAGGCCGACCGCGAGCTCTGGAACCCGATCGCACACGTCGCCGCCGACGACCCGAGCACGATGTACGGCAACCTCACCGTGCGCCTCGACATCGTGGGCCAGCGCCTCGTCGCATCGGTGAACGACACCGTCGTGATGACCATCGACGACCTCGAGCAGGGCTCGGTCGAGCGCGGTCGCAACGCACCCGCGGGTCAGCGGGTGGGCGTGCAGGCGTGGTCGTCGTCGGACCTCGTCATCGAGACCCTCCGCGTCGCCGACCGATAACTCTCAACCCGAGGCGAGCACCCGCGGCGCAGGTACGCTGGCCCAGCGCGAGCCGTTGCGCAGGCGGGGCGTCGTGCGGCCCGGCCGCAGGCCGAGAGCGGGAATGTGGAGACTGAGGAGTACGCGCGCATCGCCGCGGTCGAAGACGACCACTGGTGGTACCGCAACACCCGCGCGCTCGTGCGCGAGCTGCTGGCACCGTGGCTCGGGCGCGGGCAGCGCACCCTGGACGCGGGGTGCGGGCCCGGCGGCAACGGCGCGTGGCTCGCAGCGCACGGGACCGTGATCGGCGTGGACATCTCCCCCGACGCGCTGCAGTTCGTGCGCGACAACCGGCCCGACACCCTGCCGGCACGTGCCGACCTCGAGGCCCTGCCGTTCGCCGACGCGACGTTCGATCAGATCGTCGCGATCACCGTGCTCTACACGGTGCCCGACGACGCGCGCGCGCTGCGCGAGCTCGCGCGCGTCCTGCGTCGTGGTGGCGCCGTGGTGCTCGTCGAGCCCGCGTTCGAGGCGTTCCGCCGCGCGCACGACTCGACGGTGCACTCCCGGCGCCGCTACCGCCGCGCCGAGCTCGCCGACCTCGCGCGAGCGGCCGGGCTCACGCCCCGCCGCTGCACCTACGCCTACTCGTTCCTCGCGCCGCCCGCCGCTGCGCTCGGTGCGCTCGACCGGGTGCGGCCCGCGCCGCCGACCGAGTCCGACGTCGAGCGGCGCACCCTCGACTCGGTGTTCGCTCCCATGGCACGAGCCGAGCGCAAGGTTCTCGCGACGCGCGATCTCCCCATCGGCACCTCCGCGCTGGTGCTCGCGACGAAGGACTGAGTCAGCGGGCGCCGTGCGAGCGGCCGCGGCGCAGCACCACCAGCCCGATCCAGAGCCCGGCGAGATCCCAGAGCGTGCGCGCGACGGCGGGGATGGTGAAGAACTCCGAGCTTCCGTACACCCGGCGGTAGTGGTGCACCCCGACCTCGGTGAACACCGCGCCCGCGTCCTGCAGCTTGCGGACGAGCTCCACCGTGATCGCACCGGTCGTGTGCTCGAGCTCGATCTTGTCGAGCATGGCGCGCCGGATCAGCCGGAAGTCGCAGTCGGTGTCGCGGATCTTCAACCCGAAGAACACCGCCACGAACCGGTGGTACACGCGGCCCACCACACTCCGCAGCACGCCGTCGGCGCGGCGCAGCTTGTACCCCTGCACGACGTCGACGTCGTCGCTCGCGTGCTGCACGAGCAGCTCGAGCTCAGTGGGGTCGTACTGCGCGTCACCATCGGTGTAGAAGACCCATTGGCGACCGGCGTTCGCGAATCCCGACAGCAGCACCGCGCCGTACCCCGAGTTGTGCTCGTGCGTGATGATGCGCAGCAGTGGCTGGGTCAGCACCAGGTCGTCGAGCACCTTGGCCGAGCCGTCGGTGGAGCCGTCGTTGATCACGATGACCTCAGCCGTCGACGCCGAGCGTCTCCATCGTGGTGACGACGAGGTTCACCATCGACCCGATGGTGGCCTCGTCGTTGAAACACGGGAAGAATGCCGACACCGCCTCGACGGCCGGGTTCACGGGAGCGCTCGGCACACTGCCTCGATCTCTTCGTCGGTGAGTTCGGGAAAGCATGGCAGCGAGACGCACTCCGCCGCCCATCGCTCCGCTTCCGGGCACGGAGCCCGCACAAATTTCTTGTACGCGGGCTGCTGGGTGAGCGCCCGCTGATAGTGCAGCGCGGTGCCGAACGGCACACGCGCACGGAAGTCGTCCCGATCGGCCATGCGGGCGACACAGAGGTGATACACGTGCCGCGGATGCGGAGCCTGCCAGTGCAGGTCGGGTGCCGCCTCCCGATAGCGCAGCGCAGTCTCGCGGCGGCGGAGGTTCCCGGATTCGAGCACCTGCAACCCGACGCGAAGAGCCGCCGCCTCGATCTCCGACATGCGCGCGTTGGTGGCAATCACGGTGTGCACGTAGCCGTCGGTCAGGCCGTGGGCGCGCAACAAGCGGAGCCTCGCCGCGAGATCATCGTCGTCGGTGACCACCGCGCCGCCGTCACCGATGCCGCCGAGGTTCTTCGTGGGATAGAAGCTGTACGTGGCGGCGAGTGACGGCGCGGTCGGGTCGAGCGCGCCGTGCGCCTGGGCGGCGTCCTCGACGACCGGCACACCCAGATCGGGCAGCTCCGCCGGTCGGCCGTACAGGTGCACGGGGATGACGGCCCTCGTGCGGTCGGTGACCGCCGCGGCCGCGGCCGTCACGTCGATGCCGGCCGTCGCCGCGTCGACATCGACGAACACCGGTACTCCACCTGCCGCGCACACCGCCGCGGCCGTCGGCACCGCGGTCATGGCCGGAACGATCACCTCGTCGCCCGGTTCCAGCCGCAGGGACACGAGGACGAGGCGGAGCGCCTCGGTGCCCGACGCGACCCCGACCGCGTGCCGGCGGCCCGCGAACGCCGCGAATTCGAGCTCGAACGCCTCCAGCTCCGGCCCGAGCAGGTAATTGCCCGACCGCACCACTCGATCGACTGCCTCGGAGAGGTCGGGCTCGAGCGAGGCGGCCCGCCGAGCGAGGTCGAGGAACGGGATCGGGTCGACCACCTCCGTCATCGGTACCACTCGCGTCGCGCGCGGAAGAACTCGATCGTGCGCGCGATCCCTGCCGCGAACGGCGTCGACGGCTCCCAGCCCATCACGCGCTTCGCCTTCGACGAATCGCCGAAGTACGACCCGATGTCGATCGCATCGCGATCGGCGGGCCACGGCACGCTCTCGACGCGTCCCGACCCTGCCGCCGCGACGACGGCCTCCGCGATCTCGCGCAGCGACAGGTGCTCGTCGTTCCCGACGTTGAAGATCTCGCCGTGCGCCGCGGGGGTTGTCGCCGCGAGCATCAGGCATTCGACGACGTCGTCGACGTGGAGACAGTCGCGCTGCTGCGCGCCGTCACCGAACACGCTGATCGCCTCGTCGTCGAGGGCGCGGCGCACGAAGATCGGCAGGAACCCCTGGTAGTCGTCGCGGAGTCGTTGACGCGGCCCGTAGACGTTCGTGAGTCGCACTGCGGTCGCCCGCAGGCCGTAGACCTCGTGGTACAGCATGTGGAGCTGCTCGGACGCGTACTTGGTGATGCCGTTCACGTCGACCGGCGCGACCGGATGCTCCTCGTCGACGGGGAGGTACCGCGGCTTGCCGAAGATCTGGCGGGTCGAGGTGTAGATCACGACCGCATCGGCGTTCTCGCGCCGCACCAGGTCGAGGAACGCGAACTGGCTCGTCGTGTTCACCTGCAGGTCGAACACGGGATCGTCCATCGAGTCGACGTGGCTGACCTGACCCGCGAGGTTGAACACGATGTCGGCTTCGACCGCGGCCGCGCGCACGTCGTCACGGCCGACTTCACCGAGATCGGCGTGGATCACCGTGATCGCAGGGTCGGCTTCGGTCGCGCCGTCGGCCACGAGATTGTGAGGATTTGCGCCGTGGCGCGGCACGAGCGCATCGAGCACCGTGACCTCGGCACCTTCGCGCTGGAGCGCCAGGGCAAGGTTGGAGCCGATGAAGCCGAGCCCACCGGTGACAAGGCACCGGCGCCCCGCAGCGACATGACGGGCGATGGGTTCCAGAGCGCGGCGAGTGTACGCGACGATCAGTCCCGCGCCCGTGCGGTGACCAGCGCCGATGCGCGCACCTCGCCGTCGGCCAGGAGCCACGCGGCGAGCTGCGCCGGCGCTTCCTCACCCTGCCGGGCCTCGCTGACGAGGTCGACGGCCACGCCGCGCTCGACCGCGCCACGGAACTCCATCTCGGCTCGCCCCACGACCAGGCCCGGCAGACGGGACGCGAGCTCGTCTTCCACCGCTTCGAAGTAGCGCGCGTTGTTCACGTGGTCGAGCACGTCGAAGTCACTGTCCCGCAGGGGCCACGGGCGGGATGCGGCGCCCGGCTCCGGGCGCCGGTGGCGCAGGCGGCCGCTCACTCGCCGGTCCTGCGCGGCCCGGCCGTAGATCTCGAAAAAGTCGGGCTCCAGGGGCTGCGGCCTGCCGCCCGCGCTCTCGATGTAGACCCACACCGCGGCGGACTCGGCGAGCACGCGGTCACCCGCGGTCATCGTGGTGCGGCGCTCGGCCCAGCACGGACCGACCCCGCTGCAGAACGTCGCCAATTCGACCTCGTCGTGATAGCGCGGCAGTGATCTCACTTCGACCGCGAGCTTGCGGACGACCCACACCCCCTTGTACTGGTCGAGACCTGAATCGTCGGCGTCGTCGGTGGCGACATCCTGCAGGTAGCGCACCAGCGCCTCGAGGCGCAGCTTGGCGTTGCTGCCGACATCGCCCAGGTGCACGCGCCGCCGCGCGCGGTAGACACGACCCTC
Organism: uncultured Actinomycetes bacterium; assembly: GCA_963721435.1. Classification (GTDB taxonomy): domain Bacteria; phylum Actinomycetota; class Acidimicrobiia; order IMCC26256; family DASPTH01; genus CAVRJC01. Next base: position 29,184 of record CAVRJC010000007.1, on the reverse strand, counting down.
GGGCGGACGGGGCACGAACTCCTCGCTCACGACCGCCCCTCCCCTTCCCGATCCCGGTGATCCCGCCGCTTCATCGTCGCGCATGCGTATCGTGATCGGGCGATTCGGACATCAAGGCGGAGCTGCTCCGAGTCGACAACCGAGAGGCAACGGGGCACAGCAGGCACGACCATGGGAGGATCTGTGTCGAGGTGGCTCGACCGTCTCGGGCGAAGCGCGGTTCGGCATCGCTGGTGGTTCGTCGCGGTGTGGGTGATCGCCGCAGTCGGGATCGGCCTGCTCTCGAAGGGCCTCGACGGCCAGACGAGCGACAACTTCCGGATCGATGGCAGCCAGTCGCAGGAAGCGCTCGACCTGCTGCAGTCACAGTTCCCGTCACAGAGCGGGAGCACCGCCACCGTCGTGTTCCAGAGCAACGACGGCATCAACGACCCGGCGGTGAAGGCCGCCATCAGCGAGAGCGTCGCCAACCTCTCGAAGATCCCGCACGTCACGTCGGTGACCGACCCGTACGGTCCCCTCGGCGCGGCGATCGTCTCGAAGTCCGGCGACATCGCGCTCGTGACCGTGCAGTACGACGAGCTCGCGCAGCAGGTCGGGCTCGGCGCGTTCGACCAGATCACTGCAGCCACCGCGCCTGCGGAGCAGGCGGGCGTCCGCCTCGCGTACGGCGGCGCGGTCGTCGACTTCTCGGACCAACCGCCGGAAGGCAACGCCGACCTCATCGGGCTGCTTGCGGCGGTCGTGATCCTGCTGTTCGTGTTCGGATCGGTCGTCGCGATGGGCCTCCCCATCCTGACCGCGCTCTTCGGCCTCGGGATCGGGATCTCGCTCATCAACATCGTCGCCGCGATCACCGACATCGGCACCCTCGCTCCGACCCTCGCGACGATGATCGGCCTGGGCGTCGGGATCGACTACTCGCTGTTCATCGTGACGCGCTACCGCGAGAACCTCGCCGCGGGGATGCCCGTCGAAGCCGCGGTGGGGCACTCGGTTGCCACCGCCGGCTCCGCGGTGATCTTCGCCGGCTGCACCGTGGTGATCGCGATCTCCGGGCTCGCGGTCTCGGGAATCCCCTACGTCGCGCGCCTCGGCTACATGTCGGCGATGGTCGTCGCGGTGATGATGCTGGCGGCGATCACGTTCCTGCCCGCGATCATCGGGATCGTCGGCCACAACATCGACAAGTGGCGAGTACCCAGCTTCATGCACCATCCGAACCGCGACGCGGGTGCAGCACCCGCGGGCCCCACGTTCTGGGAGCGTTGGGCCGTGCGAGTCGCCGAGCACAAGTGGGTGTTCGCGATCGTCGGGACGCTCATCATGCTGGTGATCGCGTCGCCGTTCCTGAGCATGCGGCTCGGCGAGTCCGACGACGGCAACCTGCCCACCTCCACGACCCAGCGCCAGGCCTACGACCTGATCGCACAAGGTTTCGGGCCCGGCGCGAACGGGCCGCTGCTCGTCGTCGTCTCGCTCCCGCCCGACGCCGATGAGGCAGTCGTCGACGACATCGCGGCGGCGATCAGGCAGACGCCGGGCGTCTCAGGGGTCCTGCCCGCGAACTTCAACACGGACAAGACGGTGGCGCTGCTCGGCGTGTACCCGACGAGCGCACCCGAGAGCGACGCGACCAACAACCTCGTGCAGACGCTGCGCGACGAGATCCCGAAGGCGATCTCGGCCAGTGGCGCCACCGGCGTGCAGGCATACGTCGGTGGCGTGACGGCGACGTTCATCGACATCTCCGACCAGATCGCGTCACGGTTGCCGCTGTTCATCTTCGCGGTCGTGCTGCTCTCGTTCCTGCTGTTGATGCTCGTCTTCCACTCGGTCCTCGTGCCGCTCACCGCGGCAGTGATGAACCTGCTCTCGGTGGCGGCCGCGTACGGCGTCATCGTGGCGGTGTTCCAGTGGGGTTGGGCGAAGGACCTCATCGGCCTCGAGAGCACGGTCCCCATCGTCTCGTTCGTGCCGATGATGATGTTCGCGGTGCTGTTCGGGCTGTCGATGGACTACCAGGTGTTCCTGCTCACGCGTGTCCGCGAGGAGTACGACGGCTCGCACAACACGCGACAAGCCGTCGTGCGTGGGCTCTCGCGCACCGCGCGCGTGATCACGTCGGCCGCCTTGATCATGATCTTCGTGTTCGGCGCGTTCGTCCTGAACGAGTCGCCCGAGGTGAAGATGTTCGGGCTCGGGCTCGCGTTCGCGGTGCTCATCGACTCCACCATCGTGCGCATGATGCTCGTGCCGTCCGTCATGGAGATCCTGGGCGACGCGAACTGGTGGTTCCCGAAGTGGCTCGGATGGCTCCCGCGGCTCGACATCGACTCGGCATCGCCGACACCGCAGGAACCGGCGGCGATCGAGCGGACACCCGAGCCCGTGGGCGTGTAGCTCCCTCAGTCGAGGAGCTCGAGCACCTTCTCGCTCGGACGGCAGATCAGCGCACGGTCACCCTTGAACACGACCGGGCGCTCCATGAGCTCCGGGTGCTCGAGCAGCAGGTCGACAACCTGCTCCTTGGTCTCGTAGGCCGCGGCGTCGAGGCCGAGCTCGGCGAACCGCTTGTCCTTGCGCACCAGCGCCGACGGCGGGTCGGGGATCGCGTCGACGATCCGCTCGAGATCAGCGCGTGAAGGCTTCACCACGAGGTACTCGATGACCTCGACGTCGACGTCCTTGTCGCCGAGGATCTCGAGCGCACCGCGGGACTTGCTGCAGACGGGGTTGTGGTACACGACCATTGCATCCATGCCGGCGACGCTACTCCGGGACGGACGCGAAGAGCGCAGGCAGCGGACGCGCCAAGGCCGCGGCCAGCAATCGCTGGTACTCGGCGCGCGGCACGTCGATCGCGCCCAGTGACGACAGGTGCGGCGTGTTCCACTGCACGTCGAGCAACGCGGCGCCGCCGGCGCGCAGCACCTCGACGAGCGCGACGACGGCGACCTTGGACGCGTCCCGTTCCCGGTGGAACTTCGACTCCGCCGCGAACAGCCCACCGATCGCGATGCCGTACAGGCCGCCGGCAAGCTCGTCGTCGCGCCACGTCTCGACGCTGTGCACCCAACCGAGACGGTGCAACTCGGTGTACGCCGCGACGAACTCGTCGTCGATCCATCCGTGCGGGCGTCGGGGATCGGCACAGCCGCGCACGACCGCTTCGAACGCGGTGTCGATCCGCACTTCGAACGTCCGTTGCGCGCGGCGGAGCGACCGACCAACGTGCAGCGCGTCCAGCGGGATGATGCCGCGTGGGTCGGGCGACCACCACGCGATCGGACCACCCGCATGGAGGCGCATCGGGAACAGCCCGGCCCGATACGCGGCCAGCAGCGTCCCGGGCTCGAGGTCGGCCCCGATCCCCGCGACCTCCGACACCGCATCTGCCGCAACGGGCAGCGCCCAGCGACACGGAGGCGGCTCGACCGGCATCGGGCCGATCATGCACGCGAATGGGGCTCTTCGCTAGCTTGAGGCCATGCGCACGCCCGTACGGACGGCTCGCGCGCGGCGTTCGGCTGGGGCCACTCTCACCGTCATGCTGCTCGCGGCCGTCGCCCTGCCCGCGCTGCTCACGGCACCGGCAGCTGCGCAATCGAGCTCCAGCACGAGCGCGGACGTCGCCACATTGCGCGCCCAGGCCGACGACATCGCGAACCAGTACTTTCGCGCGCTCGCTCGCTCCAACGATCTCGAAGCCGAGATCACGCGCAACGCGCAACTCGTCGACGACCTCTCGACGAAGGCGAAGCGCGCGAAGGACGACGCGAAGGCGCGTGCGTTGCTCGCCTACACGACGTCGGGTGATCACCTCGCCACCCTGATCGCAGGTCGCAGTGTGCTTGCCACCGCGCGACGCGCACAGCTGATCGACAACGTGAACGCGCGCGACAACGCGGTCTACACGAAGCTGCGCGCGACAACGGAAGAGCTGCGCGCCAAGCGCAAGGATCTCGAGGCTTCCCGAGCCGAGCAGGCAACGGTGCTCGCACAGCTCCAGGATCAGGCACGCGCGATGGACGCCAAGCTCGCGGAGGCCGAGCAGCGCCAGCAGGCCGACGCCGCCGCGCAGGCGGCCGCCGACCAGGCCGCGCGAGCGGCCGTGGCGGTCACCGCCACGACCACGACGGTCAAGCCGACCACCACGACGACGCCGTCGAAGCCGACGACCCCGAGCGTGCCCCCGAACTACGTCGGCACGCCGGGCACGCACCCGCATCACGACGATCCGTTCCTCAACTGCGTACGGGCCCGGGAATCGGGTGGAAACTACGGCGCGGTCAACCCCGCGGGCCCGTATCTCGGCGCCTACCAGTTCTACCAATCGACCTGGAACGGCGCCGCCAACCACGCGGGACGGACGGATCTGATCGGAGTGCCCGCGAACCTCGCGTCGCCCTACGACCAGGACGACGTCGCGTGGTCGCTCTACCAGTGGCAGGGCGCCGGCCCGTGGGGCGGCAGCTGCGGCTAGCAGCTCAGTCGAGCACTCGGCGGTAGCCGCCGGCGAAGGGCTCGGAGCCATCGATGGTCATCACCGTGAGCCCGACCTCGTCGAGCAGGTCGAGGCTGGTGTGCACACCTCCGGTTCGCTCCTCCGGGCACGCACACAGGTAGACGATCGACTCGACCATCGCCTCCATCGACTGCACCGCAGACTCGGGGATGCCGTCCATGCCGCGAGCGACCGCGCCGTCACTCATCACCGCGCCCGTCGGCTCGATCGTGTTCACGCGCACACCGCTGCCTGCGAGCTCGGCCGCGAACGCGACGGTGATGCGGTTGAGTGCCGCCTTGCTCGCGCCGTACACGCCCTGGTTCGCACCGAAGGGACCGCGCGATTGCGCGCGTTGCGCGCTGAGGTCGGGCGGCCCGTAGCGATAGCGCGCGACTCCTGACGACACGTTCACGATCCATCCCTCACCCCGCTCGATCATTCCCGGTACGACCTGTTGCGTGAGGTCGACAGGCGCGTCGAAGTTGACGTCCATCATGAGTCGACGGTGCTTGAGCGTGTAGCCGAGATTCGGCTTGTAGATGCCCGCGGCCGCGTTGTTGATCAGGATGTCGAGTGGGCCACCGAGCGCGTCGACGGCGGCCGGGACCAGCGCCAACCGCGACTCCTCGTCGGCCATGTCGGCGCGGATCGGCACCACGGTCGTGCCGTATTCGCGGAGTCGCGCCGTCGTCTCTTCCAGGCTGATCGGCTGGTACTGCGACCGCTGGTCGGGCGTCATCGTGCGTCCCGAGATCACGACGTTGGCGCCGCTCGCGACGAGGCGCTCGGCGGTGGCGGCGCCGATCCCGTAGCTCGACCCCGTGATCAGGACGTTCTTGCCGCTGAACGTGTCCACGAGCGGCAACCTACTGCGCCGCGACGATCGCCCCCTCGGGCGTGAGCGCCCGGGTCGTGCGCACCACCTCGAGCAGACGGCGGTCGTGGCTCACGAGGAGCAGCGTGCCCTCGAACCCATCGAGGGCGGCCTCGAGCTGCTCGATCGCCGGGAGATCGAGGTGATTCGTGGGCTCGTCGAGCACGAGGCAGTTCACGCCCTGGGCGGCGAAGCGGGCGAGGACGGCGCGCGTGCGCTCGCCGGGCGACAACGTGGCCGCGGGCCGGAGCACGTGCTCGGCGCTCAACCCGAACTTGGCCAGCTGCGATCGGGCCTCGGAGATCGGAAGCCGGGTCGCGGCGAGAAACGCGTCGAGCAGCGTCGCGTCGACGTCGAAGGCCACGCGCGCCTGGTCCATCTCGCCCACGATGACGCCCGGCCCGATGTACCGGTGGCCGGCGGCGAGCGGGAGGCGGCCGAGGAGCGCGAGGAGCAACGTCGTCTTGCCCGAGCCATTGGGGCCGACGATGGCGACGCGCTCGCCCCAGCCGATCTCGAGATCGACGGGCCCGAGCCGGAACGTGCCGCGTTCGATCACCGCCTGCTCCAGGCGCAGCACGACGTCACCGCTGCGGGCGGCGTCCGCGAGCTGGAACCGCAGGTCCCACCCTTCCCACGGCTTCTCCACCACGTCGAGCCGCGCGATCGCGCGCTCGGTTGCCTTCGCCTTCCCCGCCTGCTTCTCGGTGCGGTTGACGCGGAAGTCGCGTTGCGCCTTGTCGTTGTCGCGTGGGTTGCGCTTCTCGGCCCGTGCGCCTTGAACCGCCCACTCGCGTTGCGTACGCGCGCGAGCCTCGAGGCGCGCCCGCTCCGACTGATATCCCTCGTACTGCTCTTCGGCATGACGACGCGCGGTCGCGCGCGCGTCGAGATAGCCCTGCCAGCCGCCGCCGTACTCCGTCCCTCGTCGCGTGTGCTCGTCGAGCTCGAGCACACGCGTGACGGTGTGGTCGAGGAAGGCACGGTCGTGACTCACCAGCACCACACCACCGGGGAGCTCGGCAAGGAACTGCTCGAGACGCGCAAGGCCCGCGAAGTCGAGGTCGTTGGTGGGCTCGTCGAGCAGGAACACGTCGAAGCGCGCGAGCAGGATCGCCGCGAGTGACGCACGCGCAGCCTGGCCACCGGACAGCGCCCGGGTCGGCAGGTCGAGCCGCGATTGCGGGAGCCCGAGGTCGTCGCACACCGCGCGCATGCGGGCGTCGAAGTCGGGGCCGCCTGCGGCGAGATACCCCTCGAGCGCCGCGGTGTACGCGTCGTCCGCACCCGCCTCACCGGCCGCGAGCGCCGCCGCGGTGCGCTCGAGCTCCTGCTCGGCACCTGCGACCCCCGCACGGCGAGCGAGGAACTCCGCAAGCGTTTCCTCGTCACTCCGGTCCGGCTCCTGCGGGAGGTAGCCGACCCGCAGGGTCGGCGGTGTGCACGTGACCGCACCCCGATCGGCGCGCTCGACGCCCGCCAGGATCCGTAGCAGCGTCGTCTTCCCGATGCCGTTCGGGCCGATGACCCCGAGCCGCGTGCGGGGGCCGACCGTCACGTCGACGCCGTCGAGCACGGTGAACGTGCCGTACTCGCGCGCGAGGTCACGACCGACGAGCGAAAACGAAGAGCTGGTGTCAGCAGGCATGAGCGATCCCGGAGCGTGATGAGGAGGGTCGGAGCGGGGACCGGCGTGCTACACGAGTGCGAGCGTACCCTGAGCCCGATGCCGGTCGACGGTGCATTGCGCGCCGAGCTCGTGGCGATGCTCGCGGAACATCGCGAAGCCGCGGCGCTCGCCCACGACGACCCCGCGCTCCTCGACGCGCGACGGGTCGTCGACCGTCGCCACGCCGACCGCATCTGGACCGTGCTCGACGACTACGAGGTGTGGCCCGGTCGCCGGCTGGTGGGCGACGACGGCGCCCGGGCGGCGTGGATCATCGTGCAGGAGGCCATCGAAGACCCGGGTCTGCAGCACCGCTGCCTCGAGCTGCTCGAGGTGGCCGTCGACTCCGGCGACGCCGATCCGCAGCACTACGCGCTCCTGCTCGATCGCGTCCGCATGGCCGACGGTCTCCCGCAGCTCTACGGGTCGCAGTTCGTGGTCGGGCGCAGCGGCGACCTCGAGCCCTGGCCGATCGACGACCTCGGGGCGGTCGAGGAACGGCGGCGCAAGGTCGGGCTCCCGCCGTTCGCCGAGCATGCCGCGGCGATGCACGAACGCTGGCGGCAACGCTCGTCGCCCGCGCCGGACCGCTGAGCTCACCCGAGCTCGGGCAGCTCCGCGGCGCGCCAGCAGTACCAGGCCACGACCGATCGCAGGGGCCGGAACGGCTCACCGAGCTCCTCGAGCGCGCGTGGCTTCGGTGCTTCGGGCAGCGCGTAGATGCGGCCGTAGCCCTTGCGCACGCCGAAGTCGTCGACCGGCCACACGTCGAGGCGACCGAGTTGAAAGATGAGGAACATCTCGGCGGTCCAGCGGCCGATACCACGGACGAGCGTGAGCTCACGCACGACCTCGTCGTCGGGGAGCCGGCTCACACGGTCGAGCTCGACGTCACCGGCGAGCACCCGCTCGGCGAGGTCACGCACGGACGCGGTCTTGTTGCCGGAGAGCCCGGCACCGCGCAGCGACTCGACGGGCAGCGCGAGCATCGCCTCCGGCGTGGGCGGCGCGTCGAACAGCGCTTCGACGCGACCGTGGATCGTGCTCGCGGCCGCGCCCGCGAGCTGTTGGTAGCAGATCGCGCGCACGAGCTCCGCGAAGTGGGTGCGCTTCGGGCGACTCGATCTGATGTCGCAGGGCCCGACGGTCGCGATGACCGAGGCCAGCTGCGGGTCACGACTCGCGAGCGCTTCGCTTGCTTCGACCAACGCCCGACGTGGCATCGGAGCAACGTAGCGGCCGACGTCAGGTCGCGCGGAAGAACGGGCGGTCGCCGTCGATCGTGCAGCGTCGCATCATCCGGTGCTGGGGAAAGTGGTCGGAGAGCGCGCGGTGGTTGGTGCTCGCTTCGTCCCACACCGCGAGATCGAACGCCCGCCAGTGCCAGCGCACCTGGATGTTCGGGTTCTCGATCAGCGAGTCGAGGTAGCCGAGGAGCGCGTCACTCTCGTCGCGATGCATGCCGACGATGCAGTCCATGAACCCGGACAGGTAAAGCGCGCGTCGGCCACTGACCGGGTGCGTGCGCACGAGCGGATGCTCGGCCGGCGGGAACTCACGCTCGACGCGCGCCGCGACCTCGGGGCCGGTGGACCGACCGATCGCCTCGAGGAACGCCGGACCGGCGTGATGGAGCACCGTCAACTCGTTGCAGATCGCCTGCATCGACGGCGAGAGCGCGTCGTAGGCGCCGAAGAGGCTGGCCCACATCGTGTCGCCGCCGTACTCGGGGATGATCCGCGCGTTGAGCACCGCGATCTTGGGCGGCTCGACGACCCAGCTGATGTCGGTGTGCCACCCGTCGGCGTCGGGCGGGCTGTCGGCGGTGTCCTCGATGTAGCTCATGTCGCGGTCGGAGCCCATCATCCGCGCGACGGGGAACACACCGAGCGCGCCGAAGCGCGACGCGAACGCGCGTTGTTGGTCGTCGTCGAGATCCTGGTCGCGGAAGAACAACACCTGATGCTCGACCAGCGCGTCGTGGATGGTTGCGAAGTCGTCGTCGGTGAGCGGCTCGCGCAGGTCGACGCCCGACACCACAGCACCGAGGGCGGCGTTGACCCGCTCGATCGTGAGGGTGCCCGAGATCTTGAGATCTGTCTGCATTCGCCGCTCCGTTCGTAGTACCTTCCTAGGAAGGTATCACGGAGGGTGGCGCATCGCAATGGACACAGTTCCGACGCCGGTCGACGCACCGGTCGACGCAGGGCTCGTCGACGCCGCCTGGGCGGAGGGCGGCATCCCCGCCGCCTGGCGCGCCGAGGTGCCGACGGCCACCGACCCGTCCGTGCTGCTGGTCGGGCTCTGGCTGAACCGGCTGGGACGGCTCTTCGAGGTGCGCCTCGACGCCCTCGTGCGACGCTACGGCCTCGTGCCGTCGGAGTTCCGCGTCCTCGGCACGCTGCTCCTCGACGGCCCGCCCTACGAGCTCTCCCCCACCCAGCTGAACGCAATCGTCGTCCTGACCTCGGGGGGCATGACCAAAGCCGTGAGCCGCCTCGAGACGCTCGCGCTGGTCGAGCGCCGGGCGGATCCCTCCGACGGCCGGGGGGTGCTCGTGCGGCTGACCCTGCCCGGGGTGCGCACCGGTCGCGCGCTCCTCGCCGAGCTGCTCGGCGGGCTCGAGGAACAGCTCACGACGGTCTCCGCCGGCCAACGGCGCACCATCGTCGACTCCCTCCGCACGCTGCTCGGCACCTATGGCGACGTGGCTCGTGACGCCGGAGGAGCAGAACCCGAAAAGTAGGATCGTGTCGGTGAAACGGATCCGGGCGTGGGCGTGGGGAGCGCTCGTGTGCGCACTGGTGCTCGTCGCCACCGCGTGCGGCGGGGGCAGTGGCGACGCCACGCTGGGCAAGCAGATCGGCCCCACGACGCTTCCCACCACCACGGTCGCGACCACCGGGCCCGGACAGGCGCCGCCGCCCGGCTACTCGCAGACCGCGAGCGCGAAGGTCCCGCAACTCGCGGTCTACGCGTCGGCCAACGCCAGCGCGCCCACGATGACACTTCCCAACCCGTGGGTCGTCGACCCCGACTACCCGACCCAGACGGTGCCGCAGGTCTTCCTCGTGCAGGCACAGACCAAGGGCTGGGTCCAGGTGTTGCTGCCGGTCCGACCGAACGGCACCACCGGGTGGGTGCGCGCCACCGACGTCAACATCCTCGACAACCCCTTCCACGTGAAGGTCGAGCTCGGCGCGCACCGGATCACCGTGACGCAGCTCGACAAGCTCGTGTACACGGGCACCGTCGCGGTCGGCGCACCGGAGACGCCCACGCCGACCGGGCAGTACTACATCCGTGTCCTCGCCAAGGCGATCGACCCCAACACGGTGTACGGGCCGTACGCGTACGGGCTGTCGAGTCACTCCGAGGCGCTCGCCACCTTCAACGGCGGTGACGCCGAGATCGGCATCCACGGCAACAACGACGCGTCGGTGCTCGGGAGCAACGTCACCCACGGTTGTGTGCGCATGGACAACGACGCCATCACCACGCTCTCGAAGCAGCTGCCGCTCGGCACACCCGTCGACATCGTCGCGTAGCGCCGTGCGCTTCGAGGTTGCGCGGATCGACGACGAGCTCGGCGCACCGCTCATCGCCGAGTTGCTCGCAGACCTCCTCGACCGTTACGGCATGGAAGACCCCGACGAGCCCGCGCCCGTCGATCTCGCGCCGCCGCGCGGTGTGTTCCTCGTCGCGTGCACCGACGACGGCCCGGTCGGGTGCGGCGGCATCCGCGAGCACACCGGCGACATCGCCGAGCTCAAGCGCATGTACGTGGTGCCCGCGGCACGCCGACTCGGGATCGCGCGCAGCCTGCTCGCGGAGCTCGAACGCCGCGCGGTTGCCCTCGCGTACGCGCGCGTCCGGCTCGAGACCGGCGTGCGCCAGCCCGAGGCGATCGCGCTCTACGAGTCGTGTGGTTACGTGGCCATCGAGCGCTACGGGCACTACCGCGTGTCGCCGATGTCGCGGTGCTTCGAGAAGGTGCTCGACGTCCCCGCGGCTCAGGGCACGAGCTGATAGCGCCCGACGACCCAGGCGAACACCACCAGCCCGCACGCCGACGACGTGAGCAGTGCGTATTGCACGCCGCGCGCCCACCGATCGAGGATCTGCCCCGCGGCGACGAACGGCGGGAAGCACTCGTTGGTGTAGCGCGCGAGCCCGACCATGCCGGTGAGGAGCGACGGCAGGAGCGACAGCGCGGTCAGCAGGATCCACACGCCGGGGATCTTCCGGCGTTGGAGCAGCACCACGACGATGGCGCCGAGCGCGAGGAGGCCGTGAGGCAGCACCGACAGCTTGGCGTGGCCGTCGACGAGCCCGATCGCGCTGATCTCCTCCCACCGGGCTTTGGTCGTGAGGAACACGAATGCGTCCCCTGTGCGGTCGTAGCAGTACCAGCACCACGCGGCGAGGACGATGACGGCCGGGCCGGCGACGACCACCGCGCGACGCGCGCTGCGCACCGCGAACACGAGCGCGATCGCGACGACGATCCCGTTCGGGCGCACGATGGCCGCGGCTGCCGCCAGCAGCCCGGCGACGAGATCCAGGTGGTCTTCGACGAGCATGAAGGCCCACACCGACGCAGCAAGGAAGATCGCCGACGGGTACGTCATCGAGAACACGAACGAGGCCGGGAACAGCGCGAGCGACCACACCGCGAGGCCGGCGGCGCGCGTGCTCGCGTGACGGCGAGCGAGCCGGTACAACCCCGCGAGCGCGACGAGGAACGCGAGCTGATTGACCACGAAGATCAGCACGTCGTCGCGTCCGAGCTCCCCGAGCAGGCGGATCAACGCGGGAAGACCCGGGAAGAACGGCCACCGAGGGAACACGACGTCGACCGCGCCGTAGCCCTGGCGCGCGATCACCATGTAGTACGAGCCGTCCCACTTGATCGCGAGCTGCGTGAACCGCGAGCCGAGCTGCGGCGAGTCCATCGCCGCGAGCAGCACCGTCACCGAGATCATCCGCGAGATCAACCAGGGCGCCACCACCGCACCGAGCGGGAACAGGGAGCGAACGCCCGCGATCCGACCCGCGCCCCGGGGTGCCGGTCGCGTCGTCACGTCCTGTTCACCCACGGTCACTGCGCAACGGTAGGCCAGCAGTCACGCGTCACCGTGCCGCCACGCGCCGGGCCCGGCCGCGAGAGACCCCTCGCGGCGAGCGGTAACCTGGGCCCGCATACCCCCCTTCACACCAGGAGTCCCCCATGAGCGAGCCGCCTGCCGTCCTTCGCTACGGGGACCGCGAGACCGAGTTGCCGTCGGTCGTCGGCAGCGAGGGCGAGCCCGCGATCGACATCTCGAAGCTGCGCGCGCAGACCGGCCTCGTCACCCTCGACAACGCGTTCGTGAACACCGCGTCGTGCGAATCGGCGATCACGTTCATCGACGGTGAGGCGGGCATCCTCCGCTACCGCGGCATCGCGATCGAAGACCTCGTCAACGTCCCGAACCCCTCGTTCCTCGAGACGTCGTGGTTGCTCATCTACGGCGAGCTCCCGACCCGCGCCGAGCTCGACGAGTTCCGCTACGGGATCCGTCGCCACACGCTCGTGCACGAAGACGTGAAGCGGTTCTTCGACGGCTTCCCGAAGGACGCCCACCCGATGGCCACGCTGTCGTCGGTCGTCACCGCGCAGAGCACCTTCTACCTCGACAGCCTCGACCCCAAGGACCCCGAGCAGGCCCGCCTCTCGATGTGGCGCCTGATGGCCAAGCTGCCGACCATCGCCGCGTACGCGTACAAGAAGTCGATCGGTCAGCCGTTCGTGTACCCCAACAACGAGCTCGACCTGATCGAGAACTTCCTCACCATGATGTTCTCGGTGCCGTCGGAGCGCTACGAGGTGAGCCATACAGTCGTCAACGCGCTCAAGAAGCTGCTGATCCTGCACGCCGACCACGAGCAGAACTGCTCCACGTCCACGGTCCGGCTCGTCGGCTCGAGCGAAGTGAACATCTACGCCGCGATCGCCGCGGGCATCAACGCGCTCTGGGGGCCGCTGCACGGCGGTGCCAACCAGATGGTCATCGAGATGCTCGAAGACATCGAGGCCGACGGCGGTGACACCAACAAGTACGTGCAGATGGCCAAGGATCCGAGCAACCCGTTCAAGCTCTCCGGGTTCGGCCACCGCGTGTACAAGAACTACGACCCGCGTGCCCGCATCCTCAAGGAGACGTGCGACGAGTTGCTCGGCGAGCTCGGCCGACGGGATCACCTGCTCGACCTCGCGCTGGAGCTCGAGGCCGTCGCCCTGAGCGACGAGTACTTCATCGAGCGCAAGCTCTACCCGAACGTCGACTTCTACTCCGGGCTCATCTACCGCGCGATGGGTTTCCCCACGCAGATGTTCACGGTGCTGTTCGCGATCGGCCGGCTCCCCGGCTGGATCGCGCACTGGAAAGAGATGATCGAGAGCCCGGCCACCAAGATCGGCCGCCCGCGCCAGATCTACGTCGGCCCCACCAAGCGCCCCTACGTCCCCATCGACGAACGCGGCTGACGGATCCTGCGACCCGCGAGCGTCATCACTCGCCGAGTCGTTGCTCGACGGCGGCGACCTTCGTGTGCAGGGCGTCGGTGACACCGGGTCGATGGTCGATCTTGATGACGACACTGACGCGCGGGGCCGATTCTCCCACCTTCATCACGCATTCCTTGATGAGCGCCATGACGTCGTCCCATTCGCCTTCCACGTTCGTGAACATCGCGTTGGTCTCGTTCGGGAGACCGCTGTCACGGACGATGCGAACGGCCTCGGCCACCGAGCCACTGACCGAGTCGCCGACACCGAGCGGACTGATCGAGAACGCAGCAAGCATGGTCGGATTCTCGCACGTCGGTCGTGCCTCGGGCTGCCCGGCCCGCAGCCATGCCTGTTGTCGTCCGCGCACCCGGAGCTGGCTCGATGGCCCTGTGCACTGATCATTGAGGAGCCCGGGAGGTCCTGCAGTCGGGGAAGCGCGGGTTCGTGACGCAGTCGACCGTCACCGAAGTCGGTCCGGGCATGACGTATCGATTCTCGGGAAGCGGAACCACCGGCAAGGTCGAAGGAAGCCGGACGGGCTGGAGCAACCCGACGGGAGCACCCGGGAGGCAGCAGCACCATGACGACCCTCGCCGACGTCACTCCTCCAACGGCTGACGGTCGCGCTCGGGCGCGATGGTCGGGAGCAACGCGCGCACCGGCGCGACGATCTCCGGCGCGGCATCGCCGACGACGCCAGTGTTCTTGTCGTCATAGGGCACCAGGCTCAGGATGTGCCGAATCACGTTCAGGCGGCCCACGCGCTTGTCGTTGTTGTTCACGAACCACCACGGTGTGCGCACCGTGTCGGTGCGGCTGAAGAGCTCCAACGCGGCGAGCGTGTACTCCTCCCACAGCGCGGGCGCTCGCTTGTCCAACGAGCTGAGCTTCCAGTGCTTGAGCGGATCGTGGCGTCGCGCTTCGAGACGACGCTCTTGCTCGTCCCGTCCGACCGACAGCCAGATCTTCACGAGATGGATGCCATCGTCGACGAGGAAGTGCTCGAACGGCACCACCTGCTCGAAGAAGCGCTCGACCTGCGCCTCGGTCGCGAACTGCATGACCCGTTCGACGCCCACGCGGTTGTACCACGAGCGGTCGAAGAACGCGATCTCGCCGCGCGTCGGGAGCTGCTCCACGTAGCGCTGGAAGTACCACTGACCGCTTTCGGTCTCGTTCGGCACGGGGAGCGCGACGTGACGGGCGAAGCGCGGGTTCATGTGCTCGCGCATGCGCTGGATCGTGCCGCCCTTGCCCGCGGTGTCCCGCCCCTCGAACAGCAACAACACGCGCTGGCCGGTCGTGCGCACCCACGACTGCATCTTCACCAGCTCGATCTGCAGGTCGAGCAGCTCTCCGGCGTACGCACGTCGCTTGACCCGCTCGGGCGTCGGGAGCACGGGGTGACCCCATTCGTCCCGGTCGAGCGTGCGGAGGAACGTCGTGTAGAAGTCGTCCATCCGGACCCTCCGGCTCAGTCGTTCACTCGGAGCGACACTGCGGGCTTGATGTGCGAAGCCTGCCGCGCCGGCAGCAGCGCTGCGATCGTCGCCGGCACCAGTGCCACGGCCATGATCACCACGATCTCGCCGACCGGTACCCCGAACTGGAATCCCGTCGCGAAGTCGGCGCCCGATACCGCGAGCACGTACGACGCGACGAGTGCGATGAGAACGCCGATCACGACACCGAGGGTCGCAATGAAACCGGCTTCGAACATGAACGCACGCGCGACTGCCGGCGCCTGGAAGCCAAGCGAGCGGAGCACGCCGATCTCCCGACGGCGTTCCCTGACCGCGCGGAACATGATCACGCCGATGCCGGCCACGCCGACGATCAGCCCCGCCCCGACGAACTGCTGCATCAGCGTGAAGAACCCGCTGTTCTGGGAGACCGCGGTGGCGACGACACTGTGCACCGTGTCGGCGTCCGCACCGTTCGCGATGAAGGCCGACCGGATCCGGCGGACGGTCGCGTCCTCGTCGCGAGCCGACACGAAGAAGCGAGACGGGACCGCGCGCTCCTGGAACACCTCGGACAGTGCCTGTTGGCTGACGAACGCGCCGTTACCGAGAACGTCGCCCTCGGCCATTGCGGCAACCACGAAAGCGTGCGATCGCCCCGTCACCGGGTCGTACATCACGATCCGGTCACCGATGACTGCTGCCTTGCCCGACGGCCCGCCGGCGTTCTGGAGGAAGTAGTCGTCGACGATCGCAAGATCCGGATCGCCGAGGACCGCTTGCCACGCCGCCCGGTCCGTCGGGTAACTGCCGCGGTCGCGCAGCTTCGGCGGTGCCGCGACGAGCTCGGGCCCGATGCCGGTGGCGGGCCACAAGGTGCGGGTCCGCCCGGGTGCCGTGAAATCCGCGGTCGCGTAGCCGAGGGGCGCAACTCGTCGCACGCCCGGGAGTGCGGCGAGGTCGTGAGCCGCGACGGGATCGTTCGGGTTCGAGAGGAGCTCCACGCCGAAGCCGCCGGAGAGGTTCTTCGCGATCGCATCGGTACGACCCCGGAACATGAACGAGATCTCGCTCATGTACACGAGCGTGAGCACGATGATGGCGAACATCGCGAGGGTCATCGCGGTGCGGGACCGTCGAGCGAGTGGGTACGCGATGCCGAGGCGAGCGGACAGCGCGCGGCCGCCCTGGCGCTCCAGGGCGTTCCCGATACCTCCGAGGTAGGCAGTCACGAGATACACGGACGCCGCCGCCATCGCGAGGCCCTGGAGCAGGAAGAGTGGGATCTCGATCGTCGTGTCGAGCGCGGCCAGCACACCGAAGCAGCCGATCGCCCACGCGAGCACCGCGACGCACACCCCGGTGTTGACCGCACGGGACGAATACCGCCGCGCGAGCATCGGCGCCAAGCCGACCGCAATCAGCATCGGCCCGAGCATGAGGCTGTACGGATCCGGTCCGGCGAATCCGAGCATCGTCGCACCGATGCCGATCAGCACCGAGACGAGCCCCACCCGCGCCCAGCGCCGACGAGGACGCGGCCGCGGCGGCGCGTGAATGTCGCGGATGGCCTGGATCACGTTGAAGCGCGCGATCCGAATGCTCGACGCCACGATGGTCACGGTCGAGATCGCGAGCCCTATCGCGAATCCTGTGATCACCGTCGACGTGTCGAAGGTGAACGTGAGGTGCAACGCTCTCACCTCGCGACCGGTGCTGAGGATCTGGTCCGCCCGCCAGGCGATGAGCCACCCGAAGGCAATCCCGAGCGCGGCGCCGAGCGCGCTGGCGATCACGGCGTAGAGCCAGCCCTCCGTGGCGAGACCGCCGACGAGCAGCGACCGCCGCATGCCAACTGCGCGGAGCATGCCGAGCTCCGAACGGCGCTCGTCGGCGAGCATCACGAAGACATTGACGAGCAGGAGTATCCCGGCTGCGACTGCGAACATCCCGACGGTGAAGTAGAGCTGCGTCAGCGATTCGCCGGCGGCGTTCGCGAGGTCGAGAAGGTCGCGCTTCACCGGTCGCGCCCTCGCGGTGATCGTCGAGAGACGACGGTCGATCGCAGCCACCGCGGTCGTCGACCGGTCGGCGCCCGCTTCGACGCCGCCGGTGTTCGAGAACGCGAGCAGTGCCTGCGGCGGTTCGCTCAGCGCGCTGCCACCGCTCGCCGCGAGTGCTGCGGTCGTCCCGGGCGCGACGAACACGTTGTACGACTGCTGGCGACCGTCGATCGTCCAGAACCCGGCGATCCCGCGGCGTGGCAGCACGCGGTCGACGGTGAGCGCGACATTGCCGCCCGCGGCGAAGACCACGACCTTCTCGCCGGGCCGGATGTCGAGCTTGTCGGCGAGGTCGGTGGTGACGGCGGCGAATCCCTCTTTCGGGGTCGCACCCGCAATCCCGGTCGCCGACGCGTCACCACCGAACCGCCGCGCGTCGGCAAAGTCGACTTCCAGCAGTTGCGCACGAGGTTGCGTCCCGCCGGCCCGCCCGGGCTTGATCACTGCGGCGCTCGTCGAGGTGAGTGGCAGCACCCCGTCGATCACGGGCGACGAGAACCCGTCGAAGCGCTTCCGGAGCGCGGCACCGTCGGCCTGCGGCACCGAGACGATCTCGTCGACCGGGCCGAGCTGGTCGTACGCCGCGGCCCGGATGGACCGGTCGATCGTGTCGCCCACGATCAGTGATCCGGTGATGATCGCAGTGCCGAGCAGCGACCCGACGATGACCAGAACCGCCTCGACCGGCCGGCGCACCGCGTTGCGGGTCGCCAGCCGGCGCAGCAGCGGCCAGCCGATGAGCACCGCGAGGAACGGAATCGAGAGCACGACCAGCAGGACCGGTGCCACCGTCAGGTCCCTTGTGGAATGGTCGAGTCTTCGACGATCTGGCCGTCGCGCATCCGGATCAGCCGCTGGGCTTGACCTCCCACGACGGCGTCGTGCGTGACGAGCATGAGGGTCAAGCCCTCCTGGTGGAGCTCACGCATGAGCGCCATCACTTCTTCGGCACTCTCCGAGTCGAGTGCGCCGGTGGGCTCGTCGGCCCAGACCACGCGGGGATGGCCGGCGAGCGCCCGCGCGATCGTGACCCGTTGCTGCTCGCCCCCCGAGAGCTCGTTGGGCCGGTGCCCGGTGCGATGCCCGAGGCCCACGCGCTCGAGGGTCTCGATCGCCCTCCGACGCGCGTCCGCCGCTCGGACGCCGGCCAGGAGCAACGGGATTTCGACGTTCTCCACCGCGCTGAGGACAGGGATCAGGTTGAACTGCTGGAACACGAAGCCCATCGACGTCGCGCGCCGGTGCGTGCGGGCAGCGTCACTGAGCTCGTGGAGCGACTCGCCGTCGAGGATCACGCGACCGCCGTCGATGTCGTCGAGCGCCGACAGGCAGTTCAGCAGCGTGGTCTTTCCGGATCCTGACGGCCCCATCACCGCGACGAACTCGCCCTCGTCGACCGTCAGGCTCACGTCGCGCAGCGCAACGACCTCGCCCGCGCCCGTGCGATAGATCTTGCGGACCGCTTCGGCCCGGAGCAGGCCACGACCATCGCCCGTGGCCTGCGCCGCAGGTATCGCGTCGGTCCGGCGTCGGCGCCGGTCAAGAGTCGGGGCACGCCCTCGAGTCTCACGGCTCGGGGCGCCCGGCGCCAGGGGCACAGGTCCCAACTCCGCGTCCTGGCGGGACCGACCTCCAGGGTCCAAGATGCGCTCATGCTCGACCATCTTTCGATCCAGTGCGCGGACGTCGCGGCGAGCGCGGCGTTCTACGACGCAGTCCTCGCACCGCTCGGCGGGGCACGCGTCATGGACTTCGGCGAGGTCATCGGCTTCGGCCTGCCACCGAAGCCCGACTTCTGGATCGGCCCGCGGGCGACAGGTGAGGGCTTCCGCGAGTCGCACATCGCCTTCGTCGCACCGGACCGCGCCCGGGTGCGCGCGTTCTTCGATGCCGCAGTCGCGGCCGGCGCCGAGGTGCTGCACGAGCCCCGCCTCTGGCCTGAGTACCACCCGAACTACTACGGCGCGTTCGTGCGCGATCCCGACGGCAACAACGTCGAAGCCGTCTGTCACGCCCCGGAGTAGTCCCCGATGGCTGCGTGGGCGGCGCGGCTACGCGCCGATGCGCGTGTTGTAGTCCTTGATCGCGGCGTCGGCCTTGGTCGCCGCGTCCTTCAACGCGGTCTTGGGATCGGTGCCCTGGAGGAACATGCCGTTCTCGGCGTCACGCACGATGTCGTTGACGGCGGGCGCCGGGCCCATCACCGCGCCTGCGCCCGCCGGGTTGTCCGCGCCGGCCAGGAGTTGGTCGTACGCCACCTTGAACAAGGGGTTGGCCGCCCAGAAGTCGGTCATCGTCTTGCTCGCAGCCGCGCTCTTGCGGATGGGCACGTAGCCGGTGCCCGAAGCCCAGATCGCCTGTTGCTCGGTGCCGTCGAGGTACTTCAGGTACTGCCACGCCGCCGCCTGCTTCTCGGGCGCCGACTTGTTGACCATGAACACCGCGCCGCCGCTCACCAGCACGCCGCCGTTGCCGCTCGGTCCCGGCATCGGCGACACGCCGATCTCGACGTTCGGGTAGGCACCTGAACCGAGGACGGCCTTCACCGTACCGAGCGACGCGCTCGTGTCGATGGCCATCGCCTGTGCTCCGTTGCCGATCCCCAAGAGGTCGTCGAACGCGCTCTGGCCGCTGTCGGGATTGGTGACCGCGAGCCCGTCCTTCACCATGCCCGAGAGCCAGGTGAAGATCTCGACACCCGTGGCGGTGTTGAACGCCGACTTGGTCGTGCGCGCTTTGCGGCCGTTGCTGTTGTTCATGAAGAGCTTCCCGGCCATCGCCGTCCAGTGCTGGACGAAACCCGGCTCGACTTTGAGGCCCAGGCCGGCCTTCGTCACCGCGCCGCTGCTCTTCAGCTTCTCGGCCGCGGCGCGCACTTCGTCGAGCGTGGACGGCGGCTTGTTGGGGTCGAGGCCGGCGGCGGTGAACGCCTTCTTGTTGTAGTAGAGCACGGGGCCCGACACGTTGAACGGCATCGCGTACGTGGTCCCGCTGGTCGTGAAGTAACTCATGACACGCGGCAGGAAGTCGGAGAAGCTGTACTTGTCGGCCTTCGCGCACACGCTCGCGGGGAGCACGGTCTGCGTGTCGACCATCTGCTGCTGGTCGTCGGACTGGAGCTGCACGAGATCGGGCAGGTCGCCACTCGAGAGTCCTGCCTTGTACTTCGTGAACGTGTCCTCGTAGTCGACCTGGCTGAGGAGCTTCACCTTCACGTCGGACTGCGACGAGTTGAACGCGTCGGTGAGCGTCTGCAGCGTCTTGAGATTCTGCTCCGTCATCGAGTGCCACATCGTGATCTCGACCGGCTTGCTCGCCGACTTCAACGCGCTCAATGGGCACTTCGACGACGACGCTGCTACCGCCGGCGCCGCGCCGCCCACGCCCAGGAGCCCCACGACGGCCAGCACTCCTGCGACACCCGCTGCCGTCGCTCGCCTGCACACCCTCATGTGGAGCCCCCCGCTCGACGCACTTCCCACCGGATCGCCCCCAGTATCACTCAGCCCTTGACCGCTCCGGTGGTCAGGCCCCGCACGAGCTGCTTCTGGAACAGCAGCAACAGGATCACCAGTGGGATGACGGCGATGACCACTCCGGCCAAGGTGACGTTCACGTGGGAGAACGACGTGTTGTACAGCTCCCGCAATCCGATCTGCACGGTACGCAGGCGCTCGTCCTTCGTGATCAGCAGCGGCCAGAGGTACTGGTTCCACGCAGCAAGGAACGCGAACACGGTCAGCGCCGCGACTGTCGGCCGCGCGAGTGGCACCGCGATGCGCACGAGGAAGCGCATGTGCCCGTACCCGTCGAGCGCGGCAGCGTCGCGGAGCTCACCCGGGACGGTGAGGAACGCCTGGCGCATGAGGAACGCGCCGAACCCGGTCGCGAGGAAGGGCACTGCGAGCCCGCCATACGTGTCGTACAGGCCGATGTTGCTGATGGTGGTGACGTTGGTGACGATGGTGACCTCGAACGGCACCATCAGGGTCGCGAGGAACACCACGAACAGGATGCGCTTGAACGGGAAGCGGAGGAACGCGAACGCGTAGCCCGCGAGAGTCGCGGTGACCACCTGCCCGATGGTGATGATCGCGGTGACGATGAAGCTGTTCTTCAGGTACTCGGCCATGTGCGCGTTGTTCCACGCGTCGGGGTACGTGTGCCACTGCGGGTTCGTCGGGAACAGCACCGGCGGCTGCTTCGTGATCTGCTCCGGGCGGAGCAGCGAGTTGACGATGGTGATGTAGATCGGGAACAGCACGATGAACGCGAGCACCGTCAACAGCGCGTAGCGAGCGATCAGACCGAGTACGCGACGGGCCCGGCTTCTGCCGATCACGTGCACGTCGCGGTCGCGGGCCTCAACGCTCATACGACACCCGCCGCTCGAGGAGCCGGATCTGCGCGAGCGCGAGGAGCAACGTCACGAAGAACAGCGCGATCGCCAACACCGCGGCCTTGCCCGGATCGCTCGCGATGCGCAGCTCACTGAAGATGTAGTAGGTCAGCACGTTCGTCTTCTTCAGTGGACCGCCGTGCGTGAGCAGGTCGATCTGCCCGAACGACTGGAACGCGAAGATCGTGCCGACCACCACCGCGAAGAAGATCGTCGGCGACAGCATCGGCAGGGTGACGTGCCAGAAGCGTGACCACGCGCCCGCGCCGTCGACGCGCGCGGCTTCGATGAGCTCGTCGGGCACGTTCTGGAGCCCCGCCGACATGAGGATGAACGACAGCCCGAGGTTCTGCCAGATGGTCGTGATCGACACCGCGAGCAACGCGAGGCTCGGGTTCTGCAGGATCGGCGGCGTCGGGTCGATCCCCAGCCACGGCAACAAGCCGACCTGGGGGTTCATCAGCGTTCCGAAGATCACCGACGCAACCGCGACCGACGTCGCGACCGTCGACGAGAAGAACGTGCGGTAGATGCCGATGCCCTTGAGCTGTTGATGCGCGAGCACCGCGAGCCCGATGCCCAGCGCGATCCCGATCGGCACCGTGTAGAGCGCGAACAGCACCGTCGTCTTCAGGCTGTCGAGGAAGTCGCTCGACGTGAGGACGTCCTTGTACTGGTCGAAGCCCACGTAAGTGCTCGGCAGGCCCGGGAACGGTGGGCTGCGGAAGAACCCGAGGTAGACGTTGTGCACCAGCGGGTAGAAGACGAACACGCCGAAGATGACGAGCGAGGGCAGCAGGAGCAGGAGCGCGAGCCCTCCTTCACGCGCGCGGCGGGCACGCGTGAAGCCCGGGAGGACCTGGTGACTCATGCGCGCTGACTCACGCGGGCTCCGCGTCGACGCGCTCGCCCGTTCCGGGATCGAACACGTGCGCGGTGTTCACATCCGCGGCGAGGTGCACCGACTCACCGATGCTCGGCGCGTTGTCGCGCGCGTCGACGCGGACGATGACGAGCGAGTCGTCCTCGAGTCGACACACGACGTGTCGCTCGTAGCCGAGCGACTCGATCACCACCACCGTCGCGGTCACGCCGCCGGTGGCGATGAAGCGCAACGACTCCGGGCGCACACCGATCACGACCTCGGTGAGCCCGCGCTGCTCGACCGCGGCAGCGAGGTCTGCGGGGAGCGGCGCCCGGCCGCCGGGCAGCTCGACGACGAGCTCGTCGCCGACTCGCGCCACCCGGCCGGCGACCGTGTTCATCGGTGGGCTCCCGATGAACTGCGCCACGAACAGGTTGGCAGGGCGCGCGTAGACGTCCTGCGGCGGGCCGATCTGCTGCAGCACGCCGCGGCTCATCACCGCGATCCGGTGGCCCATCGTCATCGCCTCGACCTGGTCGTGGGTCACGTACAGGACCGTCGCCGCGAGGCGGCGTTGCAGCTCCACGAGCTCGGCGCGCGTCTGCACCCGCAGCTTGGCGTCGAGGTTGGAGAGCGGCTCGTCCATCAGGAACACCGCGGGCCGGCGCACGATCGCGCGTGCAAGTGCGACGCGCTGCCGTTGCCCACCCGAGAGTTGCGCGGGCTTGCGATCGAGATACTCGCCGAGGTCGAGGCTCTCGGCCACTTCGCGCACGAGCTGGTCGCGTTCGGCCGCGGGAACCTTGCGGGACCGCAGCGGGAACTCGATGTTGCGCCGCACCGTCATGTGCGGATACAGCGCGTAGCTCTGGAACACCATCGAGATGTCGCGGTCTTTGGCTTCCACGTCGTTGACGACTCGGTCACCGATCGTGATCGTGCCCTCGGTGGGAGCTTCGAGGCCGGCGATCATGCGCAACGCCGTCGACTTGCCACAACCGGACGGCCCGAGGACGACGAGCAGCTCCTCGTCGGCGACTTCGAGACTCAGGTCGTCGACGGCCACGACGCCGTCGAACTTCTTGGACACGTGATCGAGCCCAACCGACGCCATCCCGGGGACTGCTCGGGCGCGTGACTACCGGCTAACCGGCATCGGCAGCCTTCTTCGGCGGACGCCAGAACACCGCCAGGAACGCCGCGGCGCCGCCGATACCGACAATGGCCGCCACCGCGAGCGCCTTCTTCGGCTCGAACAGGAACGAGCTGGAGTCGATGGCATGGTCGAGTGACCACTTGCCAGCGCCGAACGTGGCGATTGCGATCGACACGACCGCGACCGTCACGACGTACTCGTAGCCTTCCTTCGCGCTCGTGAGGAAGAACCCGTTCTGGCGGTGGTTGGTCATGAACGCCACGAGCATGAGCGCAGCGACGCCGCCGTAGGCGAAGGGTGTGAGCAGGCCCACCACGAGGAGCACCGGGAAGACGAGCTCGGTGAGCGTGACGTTCCAGGCGTGGAACGTGCCCGGCTTCAGGCCCAGGCTCTCGAACCAGTTCGCCATGCCCGGGCCCGAGCGCAGGGCCTTGAGGTGGCGCCAGCCGTGCATGAACACCATGAAGGCGATCCACAGCCTCGCCACGAGCAGTGCGAGATTGATCGCGTCCGAGTCGCCGATCACGTGCGCCTCCCGTCGGTGCCGTCCCGACGGCGACGCTAGCCCGCTCGCCGCGGTCGCGCCGCGGATCGTGAGACCAATCGAGGGTTGTCAGCGCGCCGCGGTGTGACGCAAGCCGGGCACGAGGCCCGCATTCGCAAGCATGCGCACCGCCCGGGCCTCGGCCGCATCGATCACGAGCGCCTCCCCCGGCTCCCGGCTCATGACGAACGTGACGACACAGTCGTCACACACGTCGGTGTCACGCATGCAGCACTCGGCACAGTCGATGGTGGCCACTCGGTGCTCTCCCCGGTCGTTCGCCCGTGTCGTCGTCACGCAGAGCAAACCACGGGGGTATGACAGCTACATGGGTCGCTCGAGGTTCGCCGAGTCACTCCGGCACATTCGACAAGCTCGGCAGCGAACCTTCCGCTCCTCCTCCATGGGTCGCTCGAGGTTCGCCGAGTCACTCCGGCACATTCGACAAGTTCGGCAGCGAACCTTCCGCTCCTACGAGCCCTCGCCGTCGATCGCCACTTCCTCGATCTCCTCGATGCGGTCGGCGGTGGCACCGCACCAGCGGCAGCTCACGGTCTCGACCCGCTCTTCGAGCACCTCTTCGTCTTCGATCTCGAGGTCCCCCCCGACACTGAAGTGGTGGAACGCGCGGGTGCGACGGGTCGCGACCACGTCGAACCGCGTGACGTTCCCGCACCCCGAGCAGCGGTATCGCATGCTCACGACGAGACCGCGGGAACCTGGGCGTCGCCGCGGCGACTCTTGGTGTTGGCGTGGCGCCGCCGGCGGTTCGCCATCGAGCGCCCGACCTCCACGAAGAGCTGCACCAACACTGCGGTCACCACCGCCCAGACCAGGGTGACGACTCCCAACCGGACGTACCGGTCGGTGCCCGATCCGACGAACACGTCGAGCACGTCGTCCTTGCTGATGAACCCGAGCTCGTACGACGGCACGACCGCGAGCACGAAGCCGAGCGGCACCGCGACGATCCACGCCACCAGCCGCCAGTACCACGCGACGCGTCGGCGCTCTGCCGGGCGGGACGATCGGCGCCGCGCGGTCTCCGGGGGCACCGGCGGCGATGCATCACCTGCACCCGACGCCGGGAGCGTGACGGTGACGCCGGCCGCCGCGGCACCCGCGCCCGCCGCGGTCGGTGACGGTCCGGCGCGCCGGCGCGGCGGCCGGACCGGGGCGCCGGGGCCAGGCGCCGGGGCCGGCGCGGTCGAGCCGCTCGCAGCAACCGTGGTCGTCGTCGGCACGAGGAGCTTCTGACCGCAACGTTCGCACCGGAACGTCGTCGCGGGCTCGAGGCCGTCCAGCCGATGACGCATCCCGCATGCCGGGCACTCGAGCGCGGGAGCCATCAGCCGTCGCCTGCTTCCCGTGCCGCCACCGAAACCCGCACCAGCGCTTCGAGCGTGGCCGCGGCCGAACCGTCGTCGAGCAGCTCCCGGGCACGGCCGACGCCAGTCCCGAGGTCGGGCACGAGGTCCGCGACCACGAGCGCTGCCGCCGCGTTCAGCGCCACGATGTCCCGGATCGGACCCGCCGCGCCCGCGAGCGTCTTGTGCACGGCTTCGGCGTTCCCCGCGGCGTCGCCGCCGGCAAGCCCGCCCATCTCTGCGACCGGGATCCCGAAGTCGGTGGGGTCGACGTCGTAGACGCGGATGTCGGCCGTCGCGCAGCTCGTGGACGGTCGAGGTGGTGGTGACCGTCAGCTCGTCGAGCCCGTCATGCCCGTAGAAGACCAGCGCCCGCTCGGCGCCGAGCGCGGCAAGCGTGTGGATCACGCGGTCGGCCATCGCGGGATCCGAGACGCCGATCGTCCTCCGCGTCGCACCGGCAGGGTTCGCGAGCGGGCCGAGGACGTTGAACGTGGTCGGCGTGCCGAGCTCGCGCCGCACCGGCGCGGCGAAGCGCATCGCCGCGTGGAACCGCTGCGCGAAGCAGAACCCGATCCCGACTTCACGCACGCAGCGCGCGACCCCGTCGGGCCCGAGGTCGATGACCACACCGAGCGCCTCGAGCACGTCGGTCGAGCCGCACTGCGACGAAGCCGCGCGTCCTCCGTGCTTCGCGACGTTCGCGCCTGCCGCGGCCGCGACGAGCGCCGCCATCGTGGACACATTGACCGTGCCCGCGCGATCTCCGCCGGTGCCGCACGTGTCGAGGATCGGGCCGTCGACGTCGGAGAGATCGACGTGCTCCGCGAACTGCAACATCGTGCGCACGAGTGTGGCGAGCTCGTCGGGCGTCTCGCCCTTGGCCCGGAGTGCGACCGCGAACCCGGCAATCTGCGCGTCGGTGGCGTCGCCCGAGAGGATGACCGACATCGCCTGCTCGACGAGATCACTCGTGAGGTCCTCGCGCCGGACCAGGCGCCCGATCACGTCGGGCCACAGCGTTGCGGTCATACGAGGAAGGAGATTACCGGTGACACCCCGGCTGCTCCCGCACGTCTCCGTATCGCGTCGAAGGGACGTGTTCCGGATCGACCCGGGAGGCCGATCACGAGCGATCAGGCGGACTTGCGGCGTTGCCGGATCAGGCGGCGGCGCTCACGTTCCGTGAGACCGCCCCACACGCCCTGCTTCTCGCGCGCGGTGATCGCGTGCTCGAGGCACGGCTCCCGCACCGGGCAGACCGCGCAGATCGCGCGAGCTTCCTCTGCGGCCTCGTCCGAATTCGGGTAGAAGAGCTCGGGGTCGGCGCCAAGGCACCGTGCGTACTGTCGCCAACTGTTGGACATGGCGGTGTTCTCCTCCGGCGCCGGGTCTCGCCGGCCGGTTCGGCGTGTCAGCGAGAGAATCGGCGCGTCCGTCGTCGGGCATGAGCGGAAATCGCCCGATTCCCCCGCGAGCCCCTCTCGGCCGCCGGAAAGCGCCGCCCGTAGGATGCTGCGGGTGACACCCGAGCCGCCGCCTGGTGACGTAGGACACACCAGAAGCCGCGGCTCGCTCTACGCGATCGTCGGCGCCGCCCTGTGCACGGTTCCGGGGCTTGCCGCCCGCGTCAGCGGCGCCGGGCTCCCCGACGTCGGGGCACCGATGGTGTTCGGCCTGGCGATCCTCGGTTCCGCCTTCCTTCTCGCGTGGGCGGCCGAGGTGCTCCAGCTCGACGTCTCGCAGGGCCTGGCGCTGACAGTCCTCGCGCTGATCGCCGTCCTCCCCGAGTACGCGGTCGACTTCACGTTCGCATGGAAGGCGGGCGAGAACCCCGCGAAGTACGCACCCCTCGCGCTCGCCAACATGACCGGCTCCAACCGGCTGCTCATCGGGATCGGCTGGTCGATGGTGGTGCTGGTCGCGGCGTGGCGCATGACGCGCGCGGCACGCAAGCGCGGGTACACCGGTGAGATCGACACCGAAGTCCGTCTCGAGCGCCCCCACGCGATCGAGATCGCGTTCCTCGCCATCGCCACGCTCTACTCGTTGACGTTGCCGTTCAAGCACACGCTCACGATCTTCGACGCGGTGATCCTCATCTCGATCTTCGTGGTGTTCGTGATCCGCATCGGCCGGTCGCCGTCGGAAGCGCCCCATCTCGTCGGGCCTGCGCGCGTGATCGGGGTGTTGCCGGTCGCACGCCGTCGCGCGATCGTCGGCATTCTCCTCACCTACGCGGCGGTGGTGATCTTCGCGTGCGCGGAGCCGTTCGCGGAATCACTCGTGCACCTCGGCGAGAAGGCAGGCGTCAGCACGTTCCTCCTCGTGCAGTGGCTCGCGCCGCTCGCGTCGGAAGCACCCGAGCTCATCGTCGCGGGAATGTTCGCATGGCGGCTCAACAC
This sequence comes from uncultured Actinomycetes bacterium, assembly GCA_963721435.1. Taxonomy (GTDB): domain Bacteria; phylum Actinomycetota; class Acidimicrobiia; order IMCC26256; family DASPTH01; genus CAVRJC01. The sequence goes on along the minus strand of CAVRJC010000007.1, from coordinate 1,316 downwards.
GAGCGCCGGCTTCGGCACGCTCCTTTCGTCGAAGGTCAACCAGTGGACGCTGCTCGTCGGCTCGCTCCCGATCGTGTTCGCGATCTCGGCGGGTGTGCTCCACGGCCTGCCGCTCGACTCGTTGCAGCGTGAAGAGCTGTTCCTCACCGCCGCGCAGTCGGTGTTCGCGGTCGCCATCCTCGTGAACCGCAGCATCAGCGTGCGCGAGGCCCTTGCACTGTTCTTCCTCTTCATCGGGCAGTTCGTCCTCGGCGGCCTCCTTCCCTCCGGCGCGCGGGAGCTCGAGCGCATCATCGTGGGAGTCGTCTATCTCGTGCTCGCGGTCGGGGTCATGATCCAGCAGCGCCAGTACCTCCGCCCGCTCGCCCGCGACGGGCTCACCGTCCCTGTCGACGAGCTGTTCCACGAGGAGCTCACACCGTCGTCCGAGGCCGAAGGTCTCGCGTGAGCGGGCATGCCCAGAGGAGGCATCATGGTCGCCATGGATGACGACGCCCAGAGCGGTACACCGGAGGGCGGTGTCGTCGTGTGGCGCGCGATCGGACGCGGCGCGGTCGTCGCGCTCGCGCTGCTCGTCGCGCTCAGCGTCGCCGAGGCGATCGTCGACCGCAACGTCACCGACTTCAACGACACGGGCTGGATCTACCCGTTCTTCGTCGGGGTGCTCGCGAGCTACGCGATCGGCGGCTGGGTCGCAGGGCGCACAGCCCCGGACAGCGCGCTGACCAACGGCGCGCTGGCCGGCGTGTTCGGGTTCGTGCTCTGGATCCCCGTCCGTATCGTCATCTGGGCGGTGCGCGACGAGCACAAGGGCCTGTTCACGGGGCACGCGCCGGTGCTCCGGCTCGGCCAGGTGTTCGGCCATCTCGTGATCGCCGCCGCGCTGGGCATGCTCGGTGGCTGGATCGGCTCCCGCGTGCAGCGCCGGTCGACGGCTTCACGCGCCGGCACCGCGTCGTAGGCTTGCCCTCGGTAGCGAGTTGGCCAGGCGGCCGCGTGCCGGGCTGCGTGCAGCACCGGTCCGAGGAACGTCCGGACTCCACAGGGCACGATGCTGGGTAACACCCAGTCGGGGCGACCCGCAGGACAGTGCAACAGAGAGCAGACCGCCGATGGCCCGGCTCGCCGGGCACAGGTAAGGGTGAAACGGTGCGGTAAGAGCGCACCAGCACCCGGGGTGACCCGGGTGGCTCGGTAAACCCCATCGGGAGCAAGGTCGAACAGGGGGAGGACGGCCCGTCCTGTCACCCCCGGGTAGACCGCTGGAGCCGTCGGGCAACCGCCGGCCGAGATGGATGGCCGCCACGGGCGAGCAA
>CAVRJC010000006.1:0-773115 GCA_963721435.1 uncultured Actinomycetes bacterium | reverse complement strand
TGTGTCGCGCCAGTGCGTCAGTGCGGCATCTATGAAGGGGTGGGTTTCGTCAAGTGTCGTGGTCGTGATGCTGTCGGTGTCGTCGGACGTGTGTTGTCGGTGTTCGCGCGCGCGAGGCTGCGACGGGCGTGGGGCGGGCGGGTTGTGTTCCGCGACGGGCGCGGGTTCGCGTCAGTGTCCCCTGCATCGGGTTGCTGGGATGGGCAGGTTCGGCTGCCGAGGCATCTCTTCGCGCTGAGTGGCGCGCATGACGCGATCAGGGCCACGGCCAGGTCGGGCTCACTCAGTTCGACGACCCGCGGATGGGGTCATGCCGCACATCGAGCTCGCAACCTGGTCGTGTCCGAACCTCACGCGGCCTTGGCTGACGCGAGGCAGCGGATCTCGCCGTCGCGCAGGCCGTAGTAGGCGAGCGTGAGGACCTTGCGCGCGACCGCGACGCGAGCACGGTTCTTGCCTCGTCGTTTCGCGATCTCGCCGGTAGTTGCCAGCGAGGACCGGGCCGCCGTGGTAGCGGCTGATTGCCTCGATCACTGCCCAGCGCAACAGCCGGGATCCTTGTTTGGAGATCTCACCGCGGTGCGCTTTCACGTCCGACTCGTGATGCTTCGGAGTGAGTCCTGCCCACGAACACAGATGCTCGGGCGTCGCGAACCGGGAGACATCACCGATCTCCGCGACGATGATCGCCGCGATCGTGGGCCCGACCCCGTTGATGGCCTGCACCGCGCGATACCCGCGGTGATGACGCAGATGCCCGGCGATGTCGCGTTCGAGGATCACGATCTGCCCGTCATAGACCTCGATCAACTCGCGGAGTGACTGCACGCGGATCGCGTAGTTGCGAGCAAGCTCAAGTGCATCGAGTTGACGGTTCCCCGCCGGGCCGAACATGTCGAGCGTGCCCGGCAGCACCCCTTCTTTGGCCATCACCGCATGCACCTGCGCTTTGAGACCACTCCGGAGCTGCACCAACTTCGCGCGGTAACGCACCAACTCACGCAACTCCCGGATCGCCGGCGGCGCGATCCACGCCTCCGGCAACCGACCCAACCTGAGCATGTCCGCCAGATCCGTCGCGTCGATCACATCGTTCTTCACGCGACGCTCACCCCAGTTCAACGCCTTCGGGTTCGCGAGATGCACCGTCGCACCCAACTCCTGGAGCAGATCCACCACCCAATACCAGCCATACGTCGCTTCGATCACCACATGTGGCGCCTCACCCGCATCCGCGATCGCCGCCGCGATCTCACACCCGTCGTTCGCGACCCTTGTCACCGCCAGACGCTCACCCGAGCTACTCATCCGCACGATCACCGAACGACGACGATGAAAATCGATCCCGACATACTGTCGATCCATAGGGGCCTCCTCCTCTTCACGAGGAACGGTTTGTGGAAACCCCGAGTCTGCTCCCGAGCACTCGGAACCTCCACGAGGGGCGGAGGCCCCGCCCCTTCATCGCATCCGCTCTGGCGCGGCTTCAGAGGGACTTCTCATAGCAGAACCACAACGAGCCGGGGGCGTGCTGATCGACCTGAGCAAACTCATAGACCACTGGCGCGTATAGCCAGCCGCCTCGTAGTAGGGCCCTAGTGCTGCGCTGCAGTCCAACCTGATTCGCCCGACGCTTTCCCTTCGAGCACGTTCCTCGATCCAGTTCAGCAACATGCGTCCAGTACCGGGCGCGTCGCGTCGACGCGCAAGCCGGTGGACGTACCAACTCCCTGGCGGTTGATCGCCCCAGAACAGCGCGGGTATCCCCCCGAAGTGTGGAGGACTTCACTATGAGGAGTTCCCATGTCAGAGAAGCGCAGGAAGTACGACCCGGAGTTCCGTGAGGGTGCGGTTCGGATCGTCCGGGAGACGGGCAAGCCGGTTGCGCAGGTCGCTCGGGATCTCGGGATCCATGAGGGCACGCTGGGTAACTGGGTGAACAAGGACCGGGTCGAGCGTGGCGAGACGGAGGGCGTCACCGTCGATGAGCGGGCCCGGCTTCAGCAGCTCGAGCGTGAGAACGCCGAGTTGCGGATGGAGCGTGATGTCCTCAAGCGATCCGTGGTCCTGTGGGTCAAGGAGGCGACGCGATGAGCGTGGCGTCGTTCATCGCCTCCCAGAGGACCGACCATGGTGTTCCCCACGCGAAGTGCTGCCAGTGGTTGGGCGTGTCGGAGTCATGGTTCTACAAGTGGCACAACCGCGAACCCACCGCCCGGCAACGACGACGCGATGAGCTCGACGCCGCGGTACGCGGTCGTTCGACGACTCGGGTGGGACGCCGTGCACCTACGGGTCGCCGCGGGTGCGGGAAGACCTCGTCGAGGCGGGTTGGCGGGTGTCGATGAAGACGGTGGCGGCGTCGATGGTCCGCCAGGGCCTTGCGGGCCGGTCCCCGAAACGGAAGCGCCGTTCGTTGACTCGTCCCGACAAGGCAGCGGCACCGATCCCGGATCGGTGCGACGCGATCTTCACCGCGGTGGCGATCAACCAACGGTGGTGTGGTGACTTGACCGAGATCCCCACCGACGAAGGCAAGCTCTATTTGGCCACCGTCGAGGACCTCGCGCTCGCGCGACGGTTGCCGGGCTTCGCGATGAGCGACCATCACGACGCACCGTTGGCGAAAGCCGCGTTGCGCATGGCTGCCGCGGTGCGCGGCGGTGACGTACACGGTGTGATCTTCCACAGCGACAAGGGCGGCGAGTACACAGGCGACGTGTTCACCCAAGCATGCAACGCGTTGGGGGTGACCCAGTCGATGGGCCGAGTCGGCTCCGCACTTGACAACGCAGTCGCGGAGAGCTTCAACTCGACCCTCGAGCACGAACTGCTCTCCCGGACGCAGTTCGCCACCAAAGCAGATGCGCGCCGTGAGGTCGCACGGTTCATCGACGTGTACAACCACCGCCGCCGGCACAGCAGCTGCGAGATGCTGCCGCCAGTCGCCTACGAACAGATCCTCGTCGCCCGACAGGAACGGGCCGCCTGACAACTATCAACAACCCTCCACGGTTACGGGGGAAGCCCACAGCGGGTCTGCCGTGAGCGCCGTGCCCGTCGCGATGAGGTCGATGCTGGTGGTAGCGAGAAACACGCGGTGATGGCGCAGGTCATTCTCGATCAGGGTTCGAGGAAACGGTACGAACCATTGGCGGATGCCACGATCGAGCAGCCACTGAGCTGATTCGTTCAAGAGATCGAGCACTGCATCAAGGTCGGCGAGCGTGCCTTCACGGAGCATGACGCCTTGCGGCGTTCCGTGATTTCCGACCACGCATGCATATTGCCCGATCCGGTCGCACACAGTGCCGCAGATATGGCTTGCGGCTAGTGGCTCAGTTTGATTGAGCGGCGTGTCGGATCATCGTCCAGGACGATCCGTGCTTCCTGACCGAGACGAAGCCGACCGACTCGTAGAGGCCGCGCGCCGGATTGCTCGTCGCTGACGCTGAGACTCAGAGCCGGGTATCCCTGAGCAACGCTGGCGTCGATGAGGTCGACGAGGAGCCGTCGTCCGATCCCCTCGTGCCGACGGGACGCGATGACTGCGATCGACAGTTCGGGGACATCCTCAGCGACGAAGCCATAGCCATGGCTCGCCTCGGTGTAGGTCCGATACCAAGCCGCGCCCACCGGTCCGTCCTGTTCGGCAACGAGTCCATAGTCGCCTTGCCTCGGCCATCCAGCGAGGTACAGCGCGTAGCGCGGATCGGCGAGCACCTGGTCAGCGGTCGGTGTCGGCTTGTCGGGGCGCCAGACGGCGGCCTCGCCAAGCATCGTCGCGAGAAAGGTGAAGTCCTCAGCCCCGGCCGGGCGACAGCGAACGTCCACCCGATCAGTCAAGCAGTACGACATCTCTAGCGTCGTATGCGATTCGGTCGGATTCTGGTATGCGCGAATCGGTCGACTCCGAACGGGTGCGTCCTTGGTCACGTTCGTTTACGGTCCCCGGTGTGGCCGATGATGACATCGAGTTCCCGGTCGACAATGCCGATGAGCGCGAGCTGCTGTTGCAGTGGCTCGGCTATTTGCGCGAGGCGGTCCTACGCGACGCGGACGGCCTCGACGATGAGCAGGCACGCTGGCGTCCAGAAGGGAGGTTGATCTCGATCGCAGGGGTCATCAATCACCTCACCCGCGTCGAGTGGCGCTGGATCGACGGAGCTTTCCACGGCGCGGTGGTCAACCGGACGGAGTCAGAGTTCGCACCCGGGTCCGAGCTGTCATTGGATGCCGCCGTGCTCGCATACCGAGAGCGTGCGGCCAAGACTGATGCTGCGGTCCGTGCCATGCCGCTGGAGCAGCTCTCGGATCCGTCGGGCTGGGGCGAAGGCAAGAGCCTTCGATTTGTGGTCCTGCACCTCATCAACGAGACCGCTCGACACGCCGGGCATGCAGACGCGACGCGGGAGCTACTGGATGGATCAACGGGTGAGTAGCCAGCCGCCGAAGTCGATGGGGATGCAACGCGCAGGGTCCCGATGCCGATAAAGACGCGCCAGATTGCCCTGAATGAGGATGTGATGCAGACGCGGCGGGTGTTTCCGTAGCGTCTCGGGGTCCGGTGGGCTGGTCTCCAGAATGCCCTGCCACCGTTCGCGGTTGGCTTTCGAGCGAACAGGCTGCCCACTGGATCTCGGCTTCGGCGTGGCTCGAAACAGGAACGGCACACCCTCTTCAGGATTGCCCGCCGGGGTGTTTTCCATCCGGGTAGTTCGAGGAGGTTCTCCGTGTTCTTCATTGGAATCGATCCACACAAGGCGTCGCACACCGCGGCGGTGCTCGACTGTCACGAGCAACTCGTGAGCGAGGTCCGTGTCCGCGCGGATCGTTCGCAACGCGATCGACTGTTGGCATTCGCCGCGTCTGTTCGAACCGCGGTGCTGGGCGATCGAGGGCGCGACCGGCACCGGCGCGCTGTTGGCCCAGCAGCTCGTCGCTGCAGGTGAACGTGTGCTCGATGCGCCGCCGGCGCTCTCGGCGCGGGTGCGGCTCCTCGACAACGCACGCAGCGACAAGACCGACGCGGACGACGCCCGCTCCGCTGCGGTCGTCGCATTACGGCACTCGAAACTGCGGGTGGTCGGGCTCGAGGATCACTCGGCGGTGCTGCGGCTTCTCGCGAAACGTCACCATGACCTGGTCGCGGATCGCACCCGGTGCGATCTGTCGCTCCACACCCTCTTGTGTCAGCTCGTCGAGGGTGGGCTCCCCAGAAGCCTTTCTGCCACCAGGGCTGCGACGGAGTTGCGTCGCATCCGACCCGACGACGCGGTCGGCATCGAACGCCGCCGACTCGCAGCAGAACTCTTGGCCGAGGTTCGCCGCACCGACACTGACCTCGTCGAGCTCAAGACCCGCATCGCCGCGTCGGTGGACCACACCGCGACGACCGTGACCGAGGTGTTCGGTGTCGGCCCGATCATGGCCGCGTATCTCATCGGCTACAGCGGCGACATCCGTCGCTTCCCGAGCGCAGGGCACTACGCCCGCTACAACGGGACCGCGCCGATCGAAGCATCGTCGGGACCGAACGCGCGGCATCGACTCAACCCCCGCGGGAACCGACAGTTGAACCACGCGCTCCACATCGCCGCAGTCACCCAGGTCCGCAACGACACGCCCGGCCGCGCGTACTACCTCCGCAAACAAGCCGAAGGCAAGACCCGCAAAGAAGCGATGCGCGCGTTGAAACGACGCATCAGTGACGCCGTCTACCACCAACTCCTCGCCGACACGCTCCACTGAAGACGGGTCCGGGAAGGCAACAGGGGACGACTGTTCCATCCAGCGTGGCCGACCAAAGCCCTGAATGCCGGCACTTCGGAAAAGCCATTCCCGGACCCGACAACAACGCTACGCCCACTCGTCGAACCGTGCCTCCACGCGCCCGTGAACAACCACTTGACACAAACAGGCTTCGATCGGGAGCGTTTACGCGCGCCGACATGGCAGCACGACGCATCACGGTGAACCTGTCTTGAACCCCTACGCGGGACACCGCGACGCGATACGGATCGGCAGAAGTGGCGCGGATGCGAGGTGTGGTTCTTGCTCGATCGGCACGGTGCGAGCGACGGTTGGCGTCGCGGTCCGTAGGGCTACCGACGCACTTCGGCAATGAAGGCGTTGAATGCCGGTTCCATCTGCTCGGTCCACATCGTTCGCATCTCAGGGGGCATACCTGCGAGCATGCCGTCACACTGCTCCTGGTTGAGTTGCTCTCGCACCAGCCCGAGCCCGAGCCACGGTTTGTCGGCGCGAAAGATCATCAAGTCGTGACCGGGCAGCCTCCCCCACTCTTCGGGACTCATCCACTTCGAGGCAATGGGCAGCATCACGGTCTCCTCCTCAGCGAGGTGGGACCGCAGCGGATCGGCGATCGACGCAATCGCGTCAATGACCGCTTGCGCGTTATCGGTCGAGGGTGCCGCCCGCCACGTGGCGATGGCGGAGCGTCCTGCATCCATGGGTGCATGCAACAACTTGTGCTGGTCGTCGATCCGCTCGAGCTCCGATCGACTCTCGCCACAGCGTTCTTCGAGCACCGGGTAGACCAACTCGTCCTCACCGGTGTGGTGGACGTGCAGGAGTTCGATCACGTTTTCATAGAACGAACCGATCACCTCGACCCGCTCCGAGTCAACACCGGCCTTGGCGACATACGTCGGAGCCGCATCCAGCGCGCCAGTCAGCGCCTTGTGCACGGCGAACATGTCCGAAACGTCAGTGGTGTAGTTGCCGGGAGCTGTCACGAGAACACCTCTGTTCGACGACGAGGGCCCGAGCGTACGAGCGGTTGTTCGAGTACGTCCAACGCCCGGCGAACAGACACGGCGATAGTGAGACAGTTATGGCGTGAGATGGGGCGGCAATGCCCCGACCTGTCGAAGGAGACCGAGATCGTCCCGGCACGCCCAGTGCTCGACGACGATGCCATCGACAATCCGCCAGATGTGGATGTAGGTCCATCCGACGGGTACGTGCGTGACCTCGGTTCCCGCGAGTAGTGGCATGGTTGACGCTTCGTGGCGGCCGCGGATCGTCATGTGGTCGACCACGAAATCGCCTTGCGTGATCAGGTGATGGTGGTCGACGGTGATGTCGTCGCCGAAATCGTTGACGATGAGCGCGATGATCTGCTTCCAGCCTTCACGGCCTTGCGGACCTCGTAGATCGTCTTCACCGCCTGCGGCGTGATTCACCAGATCTTCGGCGATCAGTTCGTCGATCACAGCGTCATCACGAGCCACTACTCGACGAAACAGTTCTTCGATTACATCCCGCGGCTCACGGCTGTCCACCCGCTCATACTGCCCGTTCTAGTGCGCTCGTCGCTACCGCTCGAACACGCCGATTCGTCGCAGTCGGTCATCCATCCACGACACCGCGAGCCGACGTTCCAGGAAGCACGGCCAACGTTCGTCGCCGTCGCGCCGCCACCCCCACATCCACTGATCATGCAGCACGCGTTCCTCGAGCTCGAAACCGTGCTCACGGGCCTCTGCGATCACGTCCATGCCGGGATTATTGCCAGCCCGTGAGACACCTATCCACGTAGATGTCACACCCCTCCGTCAACATGGGGGTCATGGAACCGAGTGGCAGCGTCCGCTATCGACGCGGCACCATAAGAGCCGTGACGCCCGACGCGATCGCCGACAAGCTCGCCGAGATCCGCCGAGTTCGCGTCGGCGTTCGGCGTGAAGGCTGTTGCACCGCATCTTGAGCAGACCGCCAAGGAAGCACTCGCGGTCGCGCGCACCGACGAGGAAGCCGAACTCGCACGCCAGCTCCTCGCAGAAGCGCGGCGGGCCGGCGTCCGCCACTCCGTCTCGCGCTGACGTTCCCCCGCCTTCGGGCGGGGTTTCGACAGAGCGATGCCTCTTTGTTTGTCAAGGAGGGCGTGGGGGTGTCCGCGAGCGTGTGGGGATGGCCCGTCGACGGGCGCGGGGTTGTGGGCGTAGCGTTGTGTTGGGTTCGGGAGTGGCTTTCTCCGAAGTGCCGGTGGTCAGGGTTCAGCCGGCCACGCTGGAGTTGCAGAGACGTCCCTGGTTGCCCTCCCGGACCCGCTTCATCGAGCGGTGCGAGCGCGTCGGGCGTCGGCGATGAGGTGGCGGTAGACGATGTTGCTGATCCGTCGTTTCAGCGCGTGGATCGCGGTCTTGGTGGTGTGTCCTTCGGCGCGTTTGCGGTCGTAGAACGCGCGGCCGGGGCTGTGCGCGTGGCGGAGTTGGGTGACCGCAGCGATGTGGAGCGCGTGGTTCATGGTGCGGTTCCCGCGTCGCGACAGGCGATGCGTCGGCCGTTTCGGGTTCCCTGACGACCTGGGCTTCCCCCGTAACCGTGGAGGGTTGTTGATAGTTGTCAGGCGGCCCGTTCCTGTCGGGCGACGAGGATCTGTTCGTAGGCGACTGGCGGCAGCATCTCGCAGCTGCTGTGCCGGCGGCGGTGGTTGTACACGTCGATGAACCGTGCGACCTCACGGCGCGCATCTGCTTTGGTGGCGAACTGCGTCCGGGAGAGCAGTTCGTGCTCGAGGGTCGAGTTGAAGCTCTCCGCGACTGCGTTGTCAAGTGCGGAGCCGACTCGGCCCATCGACTGGGTCACCCCCAGCGCGTTGCATGCTTGGGTGAACACGTCGCCTGTGTACTCGCCGCCCTTGTCGCTGTGGAAGATCACACCGTGTACGTCACCGCCGCGCACCGCGGCAGCCATGCACAACGCGGCTTTCGCCAACGGTGCGTCGTGATGGTCGCTCATCGCGAAGCCCGGCAACCGTCGCGACGCGAGGTCCTCGACGGTGGCCAAATAGAGCTTGCCTTCGTCGGTGGGGATCTCGGTCAAGTCACCACACCACCGTTGGTTGATCGCCACCGCGGTGAAATCGCGTCGCACCAGATCCGGGATCGGTGCCGCTGCCTTGTCGGGACGAGTCAACGAACGGCGCTTCCGTTTCGGGGACCGGCCCGCAAGGCCCTGGCGGACCATCGACGCCGCCACCGTCTTCATCGACACCCGCCAACCCGCCTCGACGAGGTCTTCCCGCACCCGCGGCGACCCGTAGGTGCACGGCGTCCCACCCGAGTCGTCGAACGACGCGCGTACCGCGGCGTCGAGCTCATCGCGTCGTCGTTGCCGGGCGGTGGGTTCGCGGTTGTGCCACTTGTAGAACCATGACTCCGACACGCCCAACCACTGGCAGCACTTCGCGTGGGGAACACCATGGTCGGTCCTCTGGGAGGCGATGAACGACGCCACGCTCATCGCGTCGCCTCCTTGACCCACAGGACCACGGATCGCTTGAGGACATCACGCTCCATCCGCAACTCGGCGTTCTCACGCTCGAGCTGCTGAAGCCGGGCCCGCTCATCGACGGTGACGCCCTCCGTCTCGCCACGCTCGACCCGGTCCTTGTTCACCCAGTTACCCAGCGTGCCCTCATGGATCCCGAGATCCCGAGCGACCTGCGCAACCGGCTTGCCCGTCTCCCGGACGATCCGAACCGCACCCTCACGGAACTCCGGGTCGTACTTCCTGCGCTTCTCTGACATGGGAACTCCTCATAGTGAAGTCCTCCACACTTCGGGGGGATACCCGACCACTCGATGGGCGCGGTGCCGTTGTACGCGGCGAAGCGGTCTTCGGTCGCGAACCGCAACACGTCGCCGGTGTGGCCGATCAACGTGGCGGCGACGACGTCGCCGACACCGAAGATCTCGGTCAACGTCGTGCCCGACGCCGCGACCGCCGCCCGGATCCGGACGTTGGATGCCTTGCGTTGCTCGTCGTAGCGGGCGATGTCATCAACCAACTCGAACGCGAGACGGATCCTTTCGCGGCCGACTGCACCTACCGGTTCGACGTCCTCGAGCACCGCCAGGGCTTGTGACACAACGACTTCTTTGGCGATCCCGCCCACGACGAGCTCACAGACCAGCGCATGGAGCCGACACACCGACTTGTTGCGCGCCCATGCGATCTGGGAATGGCGACGCGCCAACATCCGCAGCACCGTCGCGTGGTCCTCAGCCCGCACTGGCGTCAACGCCGGCGCACGCAACGCCGCGATCGCCACCGACCACGCGTCGTTCGGGTCGTTCTTGTCGGAGCGGCCCGTGCCCAACAGCCGCACCTGCGACGCGAGCGTCGCCGGAACATCAACGACGCACTCACCCGCGGCGAGGAGCTGCTGCGACAGCAGATAGCCGAGCCCACCGGCGGACTCGACCGCCCACGTCCGCGTTGCCTCGTCGAGCTCGTCGGCCCACGCGACCAACTCGCTGACCTGGTCGACACGGGCGTGGACGAGTCGTTCACCGATCACGGTCTCGTGTTCATCAACCGCGACTGCGGTGTGGGTCCGCTTGTGCGGATCGATACCGATCATCACCATCGAGATCCTCCAGTTCTCACATGAAACGGGGACCGCGGTGGACACTCCTGATTTGAGATGTCGAACTGTGCTGTCCTCTTTCGAGCCACACCGCGGTGGAACCCAGCAGCCGCGCAACTCGTTTCGAAAGCCAACCCGACAAACAGGCGGCAGGCAGTTCGCGAGCAACGACCACTGGACTCCACCGACGCTACGAGCGAGCCCGCAACGCCACCCCGACTCAATCAGGCAGATCTGGCGCCTCGCGATGACCGATCCTGTTCTAGGCGACGTTCACGAAGAAGAGTTCAAGTTGGATGTTGTCGGGGTCTCGGAAGACAACCACGGCCCCGTATGACTCGTCCTTGATGGGTGAATGGTCGACACTGCACGCGTCGAGATGAGCAACCCATGCTTCCAACTCGGCACGCGACTCGACACCAAACGCAAGGTAGTCGAGCCCGATTCGGAACTCCGAGAAGCGCCCGCCTTCGCAGGGTTCGTGCTGCAGGAGACCGATGGCGAAGCCGGTCGGGTGGAGCAGCGACGTGATCAGTCCCGGACCCCAGTCGGGACACGTGATCGGCGTAAGCGTCTCCATTCCCAAGACCCGCTTGTACCAGGCCGCGCTCTGTTCAGCATCACGCACGCTCAGCTCCACATGCGAGATCCCTGTGATGTTCGGCATGAAGCTCCCATACCCCGACGATCCCTACGAGCGCATAATGCCCTGAATGAGGATGTGATGCAGGCGCGGTTGCCGCACGCCCGACATGGCAGTACGACGCATCACGGTGAACCTTTGTTGAACCCGGACGCATCACAGCGCGCGCCGCGATGCAGATCAGGCAGATCTGGCGCGCTGGCACGACTACGCGCTGGTCGTCTCTATCGCTGGATGACTGATTCCGTCGCCTGAGGTGTCGTGATTGGGTCCGCATGGCGGTGTACGAGCTTCCACGCGCCGTCTTCTGTCCGATAGACGCTCGTGACTCGCAAACTCACGGGGACAAAGTCCTCGTTGCCACCGACCTTGGCGCGGAACCGCTCTACTTCGACGACGCAGGCCAGATCACCCGACTCGTAATCTGCGATGGCGTCGAAGCCGTCGATCTGACCGTCTCGGTACCGTGATGCGGCCCCCGCGGCTGTGCCCGCGACCGATTGCCAACCGCGCACGAACGGGCCAAAGGGGTTTCCGAGAGTCACGTCATCTTGGTGGGAGTACAAGGTCTGGAACGGCTCAGGGTTGCCCTTCACGATCTCACTCAAAGCAATGTGACTCTGTTCGATCGCGCGCGCAAGGCCATGTGATGTCATCCCCGTACCTCCTCGATCCGCTCCAAGAACGCACGTCCATGGTGGAAACCTGACGCGCCAGATTGCCCTGAATGATCCGGAGCGGACCAAGCGGCAGTTCCGGCGCGGGCGGCTGCGTAGTCTGACGCCGTTGTTCGCGGAGGTACGCGTTGCTTTTTCGACTTAGTACGCCGGTCCTCATCCTCGTCGTGTTCGGAGTGGTGGTCGGATGCACCCTCGCGGGTGTCGCTTTGGGCCGCTACCTCCGTGAGCGCGGTGAATCAATACAGGCGCCACTTGGTGTCGTGCAGGCCGCGCTTGTTGGATTCGTGGCGCTGATCTTGGCGTTCGGCCTCACCATGGCGGTCGGGCGCTACGACGCACGCCGCGTCGCAGTAGTCGACGAGGCAAACGCGATCGGAACCACATATCTGCGTGCGCAGACACTCGTCGAACCGTTACGTAGCAAATCGATGCGCCTGCTCAAGAAGTACACCGATAGCCGAATCGCGCTGTCCGATTCGGTCCCCGACACCACAGCGTTTCGTCGCACCTCCGCAGCCGGCCAAGTACTCCAGCGCAAGCTGTGGGCTCTCGCCAGCCAGGCGTTGACCTTGTCGCCCCAAAGCAGCGCGCCACGCTTATACGTCGAAACTCTCAACGAGATGATCGATGCACAGTCGACGCGCCTCGCGACTCTCGAGAACCGCATCCCCGACGCAGTGTTGCTTCTACAGATCGGCGTAAGTGCTCTGGCATTCGGTGTACTCGGCCTCTATCTAGCGTTGCTGGGACGCGCAGTGCTTCCCACGCTGGTGGGCGCAGTCATGGTGGCGGTCCTGCTGCTGGTCATCTTTGATCTCGATCGACCGCACCGCGGGTTCATTGATGTTCCCGTTACGGCGCTCGTCAATGAACGCGCTTCGATGGTCCCACCTCCGGCCGCGGTCGGCCCCGCAGTGCCTCCCCCCTAAACAGCACACTCGAACGACCTGTCCATGGCGCGCCAGATTGCTCGCTCTGGTGCGCGTCCGCACGAGGACACGGCAGTACGGCGCATCACGGTGGACCTGTGTTGAACCCGTACGCGTGCGGGACACCGCGACGCGATGCAGATCGGCGGCTCTGGCGCGGTCCTTCCTATCCGGTCGCGGCCTTGATTGCAGAGCCGAGTGCCTCGATCTCGGCATCTGAGCGAACGAACTCAGTTGCTCTCGGGTCGATTGGACCACCGACGTATGGATCGTCGGGCTGGCGCGGGAAGAGATGCAGATGAAGATGCGGCAACGTGTTGCCGTGGATTTCGTAGTTCATCTTGATGGGCTGGATCAGCTCTGCGACCGCCCGCGCAACGAGCATCGCGTCACTGAAGAAGGCCGCCTGATCCTCTACCTCGACGACTTCTTGCTCTGGAACGCTGGAGCTTTGGAGTACTGGGTACACGTACTGATCAGCAGCGTCGGTCATGAAGTCGGATGGGCAGCGCGAACCGAGATCCCGTACATCACCGACTGCCCGGCACCGACCGCCGGGTCGAATGAGAAGTGGGCCGACGGCGCGGTCGTGTGGCCGGACGGCCTCGCTGCACTAATCGAGATCAAGACCGTGCCGATGCGCGCCGTGCTCGGTGCCACCATCAACCAAGTTCCGAGGGATCTCGCGGCGCTCCTGGCCACCGATTGGGAGGCTGCTCCCTGCCGGGCACGGCATTTTTGATTAGGCCCGCGCGCGGTGGTAGCCGCTGTGTTCCACCTCGGTCCACAGCAAGATGTCGAGGATGCGCAGGGACTCCAGGACAAACCCGGCAACCGCCAGATCATCTCGCAACGCTGCTAGCTCGTCGGCGCGCTGAGCCTCTTATGGCTCCTGACCTGCGGAAACGTCTATCCCGTACTTGGACCAGTCTTCGGGGTTGGGCTCGGTGTAGTCGCCCATGACGTGGCCGTCGACGGCATCGAGCTCCACCAGCCCCCGCATGGTGGGTGGCTCGTCGGCGCTGTAGAGCAGGATTCGCCACACGGGACGCGAGCGCAGGCCGCGCCACGCGAGCTGCGCGCTGCTGTGCCCCACCGCGAAGCCGACGGTGCGCGACGCGATCAGGAGCGCTTCGGTCTGGTCGATCTCGAGCGGCCACGCGCAGCGCGAAGTGGTACGCGCTGACGAGCGCGAGGAAGATCGCGGCTCCCAGCAGGCCACCGTTGCTCGAGAGCGCCCATCCACCGAGGCACAGCACCGCGAGGATCGCGTACATGGTCCCGGGGATGCGCCGGCGGCGCATGCTCGGGAACAGGTAGGGGCCGACGTACGCGGTGACGTCGAGATCCTCGGGGAGCTCGTCGCCCGCGTGCTCGGACTGCTCCTGCTCGTCGTCGGCCACGGTGGGCAGGCTACGCGGGCCAGGCGGCGCGGAGCTTCTCGTAGCTCGTGGCCAGCGGCTCGGGCAGCACCCTCGCCTCGGCCACGCTGGTCATGAAGTTGGTGTCGCCGTTCCACCGCGGCAGCACGTGCACGTGGACGTGGCCCGGGATCCCCGCCCCGGCGGCCCGCCCGATGTTGACGCCGACGTTGATCCCTTCCGGCGAGTACGCCGCCTGGAGCGCGGCGGTGGCGTCCTGGGTGAGGGCCATGACCGCGGCGGCGTCGTCACGCGTGAGCGCGGCGAGGGTCGCCTCGTGACGCAACGGGGCGACCATGAGATGCCCCGATGTGTACGGGTAGGCGTTCATCACCGCGAACACGCGGTCGTTGCGCGCGAGCACCAGTGCCTCCGCCGGATCCGCCGTTGCCAGCCGTTCGAACAGGCAGTCGTCGTCGTCGGGTGCGCGCTGCGTCGCGATCTCGTTGATGTACGTCGCGCGCCAGCCCGCCCAGAGCCGGTCGAGGGTCATTCGCGCGGGCTCACGCGTTGAGGCGGGCGTCGACCTCGGCCGCCAGCCGCGCCGCGAACGCGTCGACGTTGACGCCGCGCTCCGGCTGGTCGCTACCGCGCGCGTTCACGCCGACGGTGCCGTGCTCGACGTCGTCATCGCCGACGACCAGCACGTACGGCACCTTCTCGACCTTCGCGCGCCGGACGCGCGCGCCGAGCGAGTCGGAGTGCGCGTCGACAAGGTCGGCGCGGAACCCGCGGCCGCGCAGGCGATCGACGAGTTGCTGCGCGTACTCGTCGTGACGGTCGGCGACCGGCAGCACCGTGACCTGCACCGGAGCGAGCCACGCCGGGAACGCACCCGCGTAGTGCTCGACGAGGATCGCAAAAAACCGCTCGATCGAACCGAACAGCGCGCGGTGGATCATGATCGGCTGGTGGCGCTCGTTGTCGGCGCCGACGTACTCCATCTCGAAGCGTTGCGGCATCTGGAAGTCGACCTGGATCGTCGACACCTGCCACGTGCGGCCGATCGCGTCACGCGCCTGCACCGAGACCTTGGGGCCGTAGAACGCGCCGCCGCCTTCGTCCATCACGAGATCGAGGCCCATCTTCCCCGCCGCCACTCGCAGCGCTTCCGTGGCTTCTTCCCACTCGGCGTCGGTGCCGACGGCCTTGCGCTCGGGGCGCGTCGACAGCTCGAGGTAGAAGTCGGTGAGGCCGTAGTCGCGGAGCAGGTCGAGCACGAAGGTGAGCAGCGACTCCAGCTCGGCGCCCATCTGCTCCTTGGTGCAGAAGATGTGCGCGTCGTCCTGGGTCATGCCGCGCACACGGGTGAGGCCGTGCACCACGCCCGACTTCTCGTAGCGGTACACGGTGCCGAACTCGAAGAAGCGCAGGGGCAGCTCGCGGTATGACCGCATCCGGCTCTTGAAGATCAGGATGTGGAACGGGCAGTTCATCGGCTTCAGGTAGTACGTGGTGCCCTCACCGCCTGCCCCCTCGTCGACGTGCATCGGCGGGAACATCCCATCGGCGAACCAGTCGAGGTGGCCCGAGGTCTGGAAGAGGTTCTCCTTCGTGATGTGCGGCGAGTTCACGAACGAGTAGTCGGCGGCCTCGTGCCGCGCGCGCGAGTAGTCCTCCATGAGCTTGCGCACGAGCGCGCCCTTGGGGTGCCACACCGCGAGGCCCGAGCCGATCTCCTCGGGGAACGAGTAGAGGTCGAGCTCGAGCCCGAGCTTGCGGTGGTCGCGCTTCTCGGCTTCCTCGAGCCGGTGCAGGTGCTCCTCGAGCGCGGCCTTCGACTCCCACGCGGTGCCGTAGATGCGCTGGAGCATCGGGCGCTTCTCGTCGCCGCGCCAGTACGCGCCCGCGACCTTGGTGAGCTTGAACGCGCCGAGCCGCTTGGTGGACGGCACGTGCGGGCCGCGGCAGAGGTCGACGAACTCGCCGCCGTCGGGCCGCGGGTTGCGGTAGACGGAGATCGTGGTGCCCTCGCCGATCTCGGCGGCGTCGGCGGGATCGACCTTCTCGATGATCTCGATCTTGTAGGGCTGGTCGACGAAGGTCTTGATCGCGGCCTCACGCCCGAGCTCCTCGCGCACATACGGCTCGTCGGCAGCGACGATCTCGCGCATGCGGGCCTCGATGCGGCCGAGGTCGTCGTCGGAGAAGTGCCGGCCGTCGGGGAGCTCGAAGTCGTAGTAGAAGCCGTCTTCGATCGCGGGGCCGATCGCGTACTTCGCGCCGGGGAAGAGATCGGTGACGGCCTGGGCCATCACGTGCGCCGTCGAGTGCCGGAGCACCTCGCGGCCGTCGGGCGAGTCGGGCGTGACGATCGCGACCGCGGCATCGTGGTCGATGGGGCGATCGAGGTCGACCCACTCACCGTCGACCTTCGCCGCGAGCGCAGCCTTGGCCAGCCCGCGGCCGATGGAGCCCGCGATGTCGGCGGCGGTGACGCCCCGCTCGTGCTCGCGTGTGCTGCCGTCGGGAAGCGTGATCGTGATCGCGTCGGGGGATGCCATGGGTGGGCCGACGATACCAGCGGCCTTCGCGGCGCCCGGGCGGGTTTCGAGCGAACGGCGAGCAGAACCGCTCCCCGTTCGACAACGCCCGCGAGCCGTGAGCGACCCAGGGTCAGGAGCGAACGGCGAGCAGAACCGCTCCCCGTTCGACAACGCCCGCGAACCGTGAGCGACCCGGGTCAGGAGCGAACGGCGAGCAGAACCGCTCCCCGTTCGACAACGCCCACGAACCGTGAGCGACCCAGGGTCAGGAGCGAACGGCGAGCAGAACCGCTCCCCGTTCGACAACGCCCGCGAGCCGTGAGCGACCCAGGGTCAGGAGCGCGTGAGGTCGATGCCGAGCAGCGCCGCGAGCTCACACAGCACCGCGGGCGCAGTGGTGTCGGTGCCGCCCGACAGCACGGCGCTCGCGAGGTCGTCGAGCGCCTCGAGGGCTTTGGGGGCGTCGAGATCGTCGTCGATCGCGGCGCGCACCCGAGCCGCGAACGGTGCGGGGTCGGCACCATCGGGCGACTCCGCGGCGGCGAGGAGCCGGTGCAAGAGCGCGGTGCCCTCTTCGAGGTCCGTGTCGTGCCACTCGAACCCGTCGCGGTAGTGGTGGCGCATGAGCGCGAGACGGATCGCGCGCGGGTCGGCCGTCTTCAGGAGGTCGCTGACGAACACGAGGTTGCCGAGCGACTTCGACATCTTCTCGCCCTCGTAGCTGACCATCGCCGAGTGCACCCAGTGGCGGGCGAAGGGCCGGCCGGTGAGGCTCTCGCTCTGCGCGACTTCACACTCGTGATGCGGGAAGATGAGGTCGGTGCCGCCGCCGTGGAGGTCGACGGTGGGGCCGAGCTCGGCCATCGCCATCACCGAGCACTCGATGTGCCAACCCGGGCGACCGACGCCGAACGGCGCGCGCCACGCGGGCTCGTCGGGCAGGGACGGCTGCCAGAGGATGAAGTCGAGCGGGTCGCGCCGGTGGGGGTCGTCGGGGTTGCCGCCACGGGCGCGGGCGAGGCGCACCATGTGCTCGCGCGGGTAGTGCGAGAGCTCGCCGAAGCGCGGGAACGACGACACGTCGAAGTACACGGTGCCGTGCGTGAGGTACGCGTGACCTTTGTCGAGGAGCTTGCCGATCATCTCGATCATGCCGTCGATCGCCTCGGTCGCCCGCGGCTCCGCGACCGCGGGCCGCATGCCGAGGGCCTCCATGTCGGAGCGGAAGCGCGCCAACTCGGCCTCGGCGAGCTCGAGGTACGGAACACCGAGCTCGCGCGCCTTGGGCAGGATGGAGTCGTCGACGTCGGTGACGTTACGCACCATGCGGACCTCGTGGCCGAGCTCCTCGAGTCGGCGGATGAGGAGGTCGTAGGTGAGATAGGTCGCCGCGTGACCGAGGTGGGTGGAGTCGTACGGCGTGATGCCGCACACGTACATGCGCACGACCGGCCCGGGCTCGAACGGGACGACCGCACGTTGCGCGGTGTCGAAGAGCCGGATGGTCACGGGGCGCGCTCGGGCTTCGGCGCGCGGGGCTCGACGCCCGAGAGGTGCACGCTCGCCTGCCCCTTGTGCCGGATGTTGATGGTGATGAGCGCAGCCGTCAACGCCTCGATTCCCATGGCGTTGGCGAGTGAGCCGGCGTCGAACGCGCGGAGCCCGGGCATCGCGTCGATGAGATCCATCACCGTGGTGCGGGCCGCGTCGTCGTCGGCGGCGACGAGGACGTCGGTGTGGAGTGTGTGCCCGAGGTCGCCGAGCTCGGACGCGGGGATGAGATGGAACGCGGCGACGACGCGGGCTTCCGGCGCCGCCTTCTGGACCGCGGCCGAGACCGAGCCCTCGGCCGGGATCACCGGGCGCATCTCCCGCGGGCCCTTCTCGAGCCCGTTCGCCATCGCGATGAGCGTCTTCCCGGCAAGGTCGACGCTGTAGGCCGCCGCGGTCTCGACGGCCGCGTCCCACGCCGTGGCGAGCACGACCAGCTCGGCGCCCGCGGCGTCGGCGTTCGTGCCGCCCGAGAGGGTGGCGACCCGGGCACCCCATTTCGCCCGGAGATCTGCCGCGATGCCCGCCGACCGGGCCGCGTCACGCGACCCGAGCACGACGTCGTACCCCGCGTCGGCCAGCCGCAGCGCGATCCCCTGCCCTGCGGGCCCCGTCCCCCCCAACACACCAATACGCATCCCCAGAGCTTCGCACACGCCCCCGCCCCCGCCCTATCCGTGTACCGCAGCGTCTCTCGACGCGCACTCCGCGCTGAGCATCCGTCGATCATGGCGCGTATGGAGGCCTTGAACGACGGATGGTCGCAAAGGGGGGTGGTCGGTATCAGGCGATGCAGTCGGCGCCGAGGAGGACGCGCAGCTCGGCGTAGAGGCCGTTGCCGGCTTCGACGAGGTGGTCGTCGCCGAGCCGCAGGACCGTGGTCTTCTCGGGGCTCTCCAGGTGCACGAACACGGGGCTGTCGCCGGGGTGCTCGGAGAGGATGTCCTTGAGGCGGTTGACCTTGGCGTCGGACAGCGCGGTGAGCTTCATCTTCACCCGCACCGGCGGCCCGGAGTCGAGCACGAGCTCGGGCCGGGTGATCTCCAGCGCCATGATCTTCGGCGACTCCTCGCGCTGGTCGAGGCGGCCCTTCACCGTGATGATGACGTCGTCGGCGAGCAGGTGACCGAACTGCGCCATCGTCTTCGGGAACACCATGACCTCGAGCGCGGCACCGAGGTCTTCGAGCACGAACGTGGCCATTGCGTCGCCGCGCTTCGTGAATTTCTTGTTCAGCGCGGTGACGATGCCCCCGACGACGCGCATGTCGCCCTCGCGGCCGTCACGGAACTCGGCGAGCGTGCACTCGACGTAGCGGCGCAACGAGCGCTCCGCGCCGAGCAGCGGGTGCTCGCTCACGTAGAGGCCGAGCATCTCCTTCTCGAACGCGAGGCGCTGCGCCTTGGGGAACTCGGTGTCGGGGATCTCGATCCGGTTGCCGGACACCGCGGGCGCGGCCTCGCCGAGCGAGGAGAAGAGATCGAACTGGCCCTCGGCCTCGTTGCGCCGACGGTCGAGCACCGCGTCGAGGATCGGCTCGTAGGCGAAGACGAGGCCCTGCCGCGGATGCCCGAGCGAGTCGAAGCCACCACCTTTGATCAACGAATCGATGGTGCGCTTGTTCAGTACCGACGGATCGACGCGGTCGCAGAAGTCGTAGAAGTCGACGAACGGTCCGCCCTCGTCGCGCGCGGCGACGATGTGGGCGACGACACCTTCGCCGACGTTGCGAATCGCGGAGAGCCCGAAGCTGATCTCGCCGTCGTGCACCGAGAAGTCGGAGACCGACACGTTGACGTCCGGCACGAGGACGGGCACGCCCATCGTGCGGCACTCGTTGAGGAAGATGGCGGTCTGGTCTTTGTTGGTCTTGACGCTGGTGAGCAACGCCGCGAGGTACTCGACCGGGTAGTTCGCCTTGAGGTAGGCGGTCTGGTACGTGATGAGGCCGTACCCGGTGGCGTGGGCCTTCGGGAACGAGTAGTCGGCGAACGGCTCGATGACGTCGAACATCCCGCCCGCGAACGCTTCGGTGTGGCCCTGGGCGACGCAGCCCTCCACGAACGCCGATCGCTCCTTGGCCATCATCTCGCGCTGCTTCTTGGCCGCGGCCTTGCGGAGGTTGTCGGCCTGCTCCAGCGAGTAGCCCGCGAGGCGCTGGGCGCACCGCATGAGCTGCTCCTGGTAGATCATCAGGCCGTAGGTGGGCGCGAGCACGTCTTCGACGTCGGGGTGGTAGTAGGTCACCGGCTTGCGACCGTTCTTGCGGTCGGCGTAGTCGGTGTGCATGTTGGTGGCCATCGGCCCCGGCCGGTACAGCGCGACCAGTGCGGCGACGTCCTCGAAGACCGTCGGCCGCAGCGAGCGCAGCAGCGCGCGCATCGGCCCACCTTCGAGCTGGAACACGCCGATGGTGTCGCCGCGCTGGAGCATCGCGAACGTCTTGGCATCGTCGAGCGGCACGCGGTCGATGTCGGGGCGGTGACCCTGCGAGCCTTCGACGAGATCGAGGGTGATCTCGAGCACGTCGAGGTTGCGCAGGCCGAGGAAGTCCATCTTGAGGAGCCCGAGCTCCTCCACGCCGTGCATCTCGTACTGCGTGACGATCGGGGCGTCTTCGACCTTGCCGCCGTCGGGCTTGCGCTGGATCGGGAGGTACTCGGTGAGCGGCTCGCGCGTGATCACCACCGCCGCGGCGTGGATGCCGTCCTGACGGCGCAGCCCTTCGAGGCCGCGCGCGACGTCGATCACGCGCTTGGCGTCCGGGTCGGCGTCGTAGAGGGCGCGGAGATCGGCCGCCATCTTGTAGCCGTCGGCGTAGTTGTCGAGCGGCTCGAGGCACGCGCGCAGCGGAGTGTCGCGGCCCATCACCAGCGGCGGCATCAGCTTGGCGATCCTGTCGCCGACCGCGTACGGGTACCCGAGCACACGCGCGGAGTCGCGCACCGCGGCCCGGGCCTTGATGGTGGAGAACGTGATGATCTGCGCGACGTGGTCGGCGCCGTAGCGGTCGGACGCGTACTTGATCATCTCGCCGCGGTAGCGGGAGTCGAAGTCCATGTCGATGTCGGGCATCGACTTGCGGCCCGGGTTCAGGAAGCGCTCGAACAGCAGGTCGTACTTGATGGGGTCGATGCCCGCGATGCGCAGGCAGTACGCGACGCACGAGCCCGCCGCGCTCCCACGGCCGGGGCCGACGCGGATCCCGCGCGTGCGCGCGTAGCGGTAGAGGTCCCAGACGATGAGGAAGTAGGCGGAGAACCCCATCGTCTTGATGACGCCGAGCTCGAACTCGATGCGCTCGATGACGTGCGCGGCCGGCGTGACGCCATAGCGCTCGCGCGCGCCTTCCATCGTGAGCTCGCGCAGGTAGGAGTCTTCGTCGTGGCCCTCCGGCACCGGGAACGTGGGCAGCAACGCGTCGCCGAACTCGATCTCGACGTTGGCGCGCTCCGCGATCAGCAGCGTGTTGTCGCAGGCCTCGGGGTAATCGCTGAAGAGGTCGCGCATCTCCTGCGCGGTCTTCAAGTAGAACTCGTCGGCGTCGAACTTGAACCGCTTCGGGTCGTCGCGCATCGCGCCGGTCTGCACACAGAGCAGCGCGTCGTGCGCTTCGGCGTCGTGGCGGTGCACGTAGTGGCTGTCGTTGGTCGCGAGCAACGGCGCGCGCATCTCGTCGCGCGATCCGCACCAACTGCGGGTTCACCTGCTGCTGCTCGACGAGCCCGTGGTCCTGCAGCTCGATGAAGAACGAGTCGCGCCCGAAGATCGACTGGAACCGCTCGACGAGCTCACGCGCGTACTTGCCGTCGCCCTTGAGGAGCGCCTGGCTCACCGCGCCGCCGAGGCAGCCGCTCGTGCCGATCAGCCCTTCGCCGTACTGCTCGAGCAGCTCGAAGTCCATGCGCGGCTTCGTGAAGAAGCCGTCGATGTAGGCCTTCGACGCGACCTTGATGAGGTTCTTGTAGCCGGCGGTCGACTCGGCGAGCAGCGTGAGGTGGAAGATCTCGTGCTCGTCACGTCGCGGGCGGTCGTGACGGCTCGTGGTGACCATGTACGCCTCGGTGCCGATCACCGGCGTGAGGTCGTGCGCACGCGCGGCACGGTAGAAGTCGAGGACGCCGTACATGTTGCCGTGGTCGGTGATGCCGACCGCCGGTTGGCCGTCGGCAGCCGCGGTGGCGACGACGTCGTTGATCCGGGCGGCACCGTCGAGCATCGAGTACTCGGTGTGCAGATGGAGATGGGTGAACGACTTCGCCAACGCCCGGGCAGGCCTCCGCTCGTCCACAGGCCTGTGGAGGGGCCTGTGGAGAATCACATTGCTGTGATTCGACAGTAGCGCGGCCGGGAGTGGGCTGCACAGGTTGCTCAGCGGCGGCCGCGACCGGCGACGAGCGGGACCTCCATCTCGGCCGGAGTGAGCGAACCGTGGGCCGAACGCAGACCTGCTTCCCGAGGGAATGTCGGGTCGACGAAGCCGACCGGGGTCTTCGCCGCGAGGACGACGTCGCCGACGCGGGCGCGCGCCGGACCGATCGGGTCGGGCCCCATCCAGCCTTCGTCGAACAAGCGCTCACGCGTGAACACCCACGCGTCACGACCCACGAGCTCGTCGGCGGCGGTGTACAACTCCCCCGCCGCTCCGCTCCGCGCGTGCAGGTAGCGGAAGCGCGCGTCTCCCGCGTACACCGCGACCATCGAGTCGAGCGCGCCGAGCCCGATCCAGCTGTCGGGGCCGAGGTTCACCTGACCGTGGTCGGCGGTGACGAGCAAGGTCGCGTGCGCCGGGAGCGCGTCGAGGACCGCACCGACGAGACGGTCGGCCGCCGCCAGCTCCGCGGGATAGAACGGCGCATCGAGCCCATAGGCGTGCGCGACCTCGTCGACACCGGGGTAGTACGCGTACACGAACGGCGCGCCGGCGCCGGCTTGCGCGCGCACGTGCTCGACGAGGATCGCGGTGGTCTGCCACCCGAGGAACTCGGTGCCGCGCAGGTGCGCGCCGGTGAGGCCGCTGCCGCGGAATTCCTGCTTCGTGACGACCGGTACCGCGCGGCCGCCGAACACCTCTTGGCGCTGGAACAGCTCGGCATCGGGCGGGCGCTTGCCGTCGGCCTGCTGCCACCGGATGGCGTTGAGCACGGTGCCGTCGAGACGGATGCGAAAGCCAGTGATGCCGTGGCGCGACGGCGGGAGCCCCGTCGCGATCGACGTGAGCGCGACCGGGGTGGTGGACGGCACGACCGTGGTGATGGAGCCGCCGGCCAGCGCGTTGAGCTCGGGCGTCTCGTTCGGGTGGGAGCGGATCGCGTCCCATCCGAGGCCGTCGAGCACGAGCAGGACGACCGTGCTCGCACCGGCGACCGGCTCCGGGAGCCACTCCACCCGCCGCCGCCCCAACAACGCCGGGACCACATTGCAGACATTCCGACCGGCGTAATCAGGGTGCACAGGCTCCACCACCCGAGGTTAGGTCCCGCAATGGGCGGAGAAACGCGCCCCGATCGCGCGACGATGGAGCATGCACGCGGGCACAGCCGAGCGGATGCGAGGCCGGAGTGATGGTGGGATGCACGCGGGCACCAGCCGAGCGGACGCGAGGCCAGAGTGAAGGTCTCGACGAGGGGGGATTACGCGGCGCGCGCGCTGCTGTCACTCGCGCTGCACGGCTCCGACCAACCGACGTCGGTCAAGGAGATCGCGGAGCGCACTGGCCTCCCCCAGCCATACCTCGAGCAGATCCTGCTCGCGGTCAAGGGCGCCGGGCTCGTGCGTTCGAAGCGCGGCGTCGGCGGTGGCTACGTGCTCGCACGCCCCCCGGAGGAGATCACGCTCGCCGACATCCTGGCGGCCGTCGACGGCCCGCTCACGCAGCTGCTCGGCGCGCACGACCACTGCGAAGGGCACTGCGTGCTCCAGGAGGTGTGGGTCGGCGTCTCCGAGGAGACCCGCCAGATCCTGGAGCGGCACACGCTGGCCGACCTGGTGCGGCGCACCCAGGTCGGTCACCCCGTGATCGTCGACAGCTGAGGCAGCCGCTCGCGCTCGCCCTCGCGCGGGAACTCGGGATCGCGCAGGATCTCCCACTCGGCCCGGCGCACCCGCACGACGACCTCGAGCCCGCCCGACGGCGACGCTTCGAGGGCGACGTCGCCGCCGTCGGTCACGACCAGCTTGCGCACGATCGCGAGGCCGAGGCCGAAGTGACCGTTCGGGCGCCCGTCCCGCCGGGCTTCACCCGACTGCCAGAAGCGGTCGAAGGCGCGGGCGCGCTCCTCCTCGGTCATCCCCGGGCCCTCGTCGCGCACGCGCAGCTCGACCCAGTCGCCGCGCTCGGCGGCGACCAGCCAGACCGAGCTGTGTGGCGGCGCGACCTCCAGCGCGTTGTTCAACAGGTTGTCGATGACCTGCTCGAGCCGGCCCGGCGTCGCGCGCGCGACGGGGTGACCGGCGACCGCGGGCCGGATGTAGACGTACCGCTCGGCTGCGAACGCCTCCCATGACTCGCGTCGACCTTCGATGACGGCCTCGACGTCGATCGCCGACGGTACCGATGACGCCTGCTCCGCGCGTGCGAGCACGAGCAGGCCGTCGACGAGGTTCGACAGCCGCGTCACTTCGGCGAGCGCGCCCTCGAGGTCTTCGGCGGTGGCGCCGCTCACTTCGGCCTCGAGGTTCTCGAGCCGCAAGCGCAGCGCGGCCAACGGCGTGCGCAACTGGTGTGACGCGTCGGCGATGAACCCACGCTGCGAGCCGACGACGTGCTCGAGCTGCATCGCGGTCGCGTTGAACGACTGTGCGAGCACGGTGAACTCGGCGGGACCGCGCGGCACCGCGGCGCGCACCGACAGGTTGCCGCAGCCGAGCTCGACGGCGGCGTCGCGGAGATCACCGAGCGGCTTGGTCATCGAACGTGCGAGCAGCAGGCTCGCGAGGAACACGATGCCGAGCACGACCCCGCCGGTCGCGGCGAGCAGCAACCAGATGCGGAGGATGCCGTCATCGACGATCGACGCCGGGTACGTGATCTGCACCGCGCCTTCGACGCCGGTCGCCGCGCCCACGGGCATCGCGATGTACAACGTGTCGTCGGCGCCCGATTGCAGGACGCGTGTGCCGCTCACCACTTGACCCGCGAGCGCGGCGGCGACTGCCGGCTCGGCCGCGAAGTTCTCCGGTGTCGCCGCGTCGTGGCTCGGGCTGATGTCGGTGTCGGCGTACGCGTTGCCGTCGCGATCGACGATCACGACGCGTCCACCGGAGCTGCGCTCGTAGTCGGCTGCGATGCTGCGCAGCTCTGAACGTGCAGTCGCGCTGTTCCCCGCGGTGCCGAGCGCGCGCTGCGACTTCAGCGCCATCGCGAACGCGTCTCGCTGGAGGTTGCTCGTGAGGCGGCCTTCGACCGAGTTCGCGTACGCGACCCCGAGCGGGATCTCGAGCACGAGCAGCACGAAGAACGTGATCGACAGGTAGCTGAAGAGGAGACGCCGCTTCACCGCGAGCCTCGAGTCAGGACACGGGGGCCGGCGCCGACAGCCGGAAGCCGACCCCACGGACCGTTTCGATCCAGTGCGGATCGCCGAGCTTCTTGCGCAGCGATGCCACGTGCACGTCGAGGGTCTTGGTGGGGCCGTACCAGTGCGGGTCCCACACCTCTTCGAGGAGCTCCTGGCGGCTCCGCACCGCACCCGGGTCCTCGGCCAGGAACGCCAGCAGGTCGAACTCCTTCGGCGTCAGCGGCACTTCGGCGTCGCACACGACCACGCGACGCGTGCGACGATCGATCACGAGATCGCCGACATCGGTCGTCGCGGTGTGACGCTCCACGGTGGGTGCATCGGCGTCGGGACGCGGCACGTGGCGACGGGCGACGGCGCGGATGCGGGCAACGAGCTCGCGGAAGCCGAACGGCTTCACGATGTAGTCGTCGGCGCCGAGCTCGAGGCCCACCACGCGGTCGACTTCGTCGGAGCGCGCGGTGACCACGATGATCGGGACGTCGGAACGCGCGCGCAGCTCGCGACAGACGTCGAACCCGTCACGATCGGGCAGCCCGAGGTCGAGGAGGACGACGTCGAAACGAGTGGCGGCCGCGCTTCCGAGCGCGGCCGCACCACTCTCCACCCGGTCGACCTCGAGGCCCTCGCGCTCCAAACCCTTCGCGAGCGGGATCGCGATCGCCTCGTCGTCTTCCACGATCAAGACACGCATGCAGCACACTCCCTGCAAGATGGGTCGGCCGCCCGCCGGCGGAACTTGAATGATTGCGCCGGTCCCGGCTCGGATCAGCCGGGATTCAGGCCCGCTTCAGGCGGGCCGCAGGCCTTCGAGCACCGCCACGAGGTCGGGCGGCAGTGGCTCCTCGACTTCGATCGGCGCGCCCGTGACCGGGTGCGCGAAGGCGAGGCCCCCGGCGTGGAGGAAGGGCCGGTCGATGGCAATGCCGTCGCGGGCCCCGCTGTAGGCGGCGTCCCCCACGACCGGGTGGCCGATGGCCTGGAGGTGCACCCGGATCTGATGGGTCCGCCCGGTCTCGAGGCGGCACGCGAGGAGCGAGACGACCGGGTCGACGAACTCGGCCTCCACGTCGTAGGCGGTCCGGGCGGCCCGCCCGCCCTCGCGGACGGCCATACGCGTGGGACGGCGGACCGAACGGCCGATGGGTGCCTCGATCACGCCCCGCGGCGAGTCGAGGGCACCCCACACGAGCGCGGTGTAGCGGCGCTCGACGTCGTGGGCCGCGAGCATGGCGACGAGCTCGTCGTACGCCTCCGGCGTGCGCGCCACCGCGAGCAGCCCGCTCGTGTCGCGATCGAGGCGGTGCACGATGCCCGGCCGCACCGGATCGCCGACGCCCCGTGTCGCCAGCTCGGGGTACCGCGCCAGAAGCCCGTTGACGAGCGTGCCGTCGGGATGGCCCGCGCCCGGGTGTACGACGAGCCCCGCGGGCTTGGCGACGACGAGCACGTGGTCGTCCTCGTACCGCACCGCGAACTCGACCGTGGGGTCGGGCCCGGGCAGGCCGGGCACGGTCGGCTCCGCCAACAGCTCGATGACGTCACCAACCTCGAGGCGACGGCTCTTCGCCACCACCCGCCCGTCGAGCAACACCGCGTCGGCGTCGATGAGCTCCTGCACCTCACGACGGGTCCAGCCGGTGAGCAGCGCGACCGCGCGGTCGAGGCGCTCGCCCGCCAACGCCTCCGGCACCACCAGCAGCTCGTTCACGGTGCCTCACTCATCCGCCGTGGCCTCGTCCGAACGGGCGCGACGATCCTCGCGGTCGGCGCGGAACGCCCAGATCACGAGCAGGATCGCGCCGATGGTCACCGCGGAGTCGGCCACGTTGAACGTGGGCCACTTGCTCACGTGGACGAAGTCGATCACCGCGCCCCGCATGAAACCGGGCGAGCGGAACACGCGGTCGACGAGGTTGCCGAGCGCGCCTCCCAGCACCAGCGACAGCGCCACCAGCAACAGCGTGTCGTCGGCCCGCCGGACCGCGCGCACGAGGAAGAACGCGACGACGATCGCGAGCACCGCGAGCAACGGCGTGAATGCCTGGAACAAGCTGAACGCGCCACCGGTGTTGCGGGCGAGGCGGAGATCGACGGTGTCACCGATGATCGAGACGGGCGCGTCGGCGAGCTCGTGGACGGCCCAGACCTTGGTCAGGACGTCGAGGGCGACGACCCCGAGGACGATCGCAAGCGCAAGCCCGGTGCGCGGCCGTCCCGAGCGACGGTCCGGGGGCGTGCCGCGCGCAGTGCTACCGGCGTCGTTCGGCACGCGCCTTGCACTCGACACAGGTCTCCGCGTAGGGCAGGGCGTCGAGCCGCTCGAGCGAGATCCGGCGCCCGGCGGGAACGCACACGCCGTACGTCTTGTTCTTGATCCGCTCGAGCGCGCGGTCGATCTCGTCGACGATCTGGCGGGCGGTGGCCGAGAGCAGCAGGTCGCGCTCACGCTCGATGTTGAAGGTGTCGCCCTCGCCGGACTCTTCGTCGAACTGCGTGTCGCCACCCTCGCGGTCGTTGGCCAGCGACTCCGCCTCGGCCTGGAGCTCGTCGGCCTGGTGGACGTGCCGGGCGCGCTCCTCGAGCAGCTTGAGCCGGAGGCGGTCGACGGTGCGGGGCGAGAGGCCGGGCTTGTCGGGCTTCACCTCGAACCCCGACAGCGGGCAGGTGACGGTGGTCTTCTTCTTCACCGGGGCCGGCTTGGGGGCGAGGGCCGGCTTCGCGGGCGCCTTCGCGACCGCCTTCGCCGGTGCCGCGGCCTTGGCGGGCGCCTGCTTCACCGCTCCCGGCTTCACCGCTCCTGGCTTCACCGCTCCTGGCTTCGCCGCTCCTGGCTTCGCCGCCCTGGCTTTGCCGCTGCCGGCTTCGCGGGCGCGGCCTTCGCCGGGCCTTCGCCGGCGCCTTGGCCGCGGCTTGGCCGCTGCCTTCTTGGCCGTGGAGGCCTTCGCGGGCGCGACCTTGGCCGGAGCCGCCTTGGCCGCCGGCTGCTTCTTGGCGGCCGCTTTGACCGGTGTGACCGGCTTTGCCGACACGTTTCGCTTGCCCGCGGACGCAGCCGCGGGCTTCGCAGAGGTCTTCTTGGTGGGTGCGGCCTTGGCCATTGAGTCCCCTCGGGGCCGGTAAGAGCGCTTGATCGTAGTGCCCGGCACCCCACCCGGACGCTTTTCGTCAGAGCCCCGCCAGAGAGCTACCTGCGGCGGTAGGAGCGGTCGTCGGACTGCTCGACGGCGGTCTCGATCGCCCGCTCGAGCACCTCGGGATCGGCGCCCGCGAGGCGGAACCGCTTCTGCCGCGACTTCTGGCCGCTCACCTGGGTGACCGCCTTCGTCGTCACACCCGCCAGGTCGGCGAGCAGCTCGGCCACGGCCTCGTTGGCGCGGCCGTCGACCGGTGGCGCGGCCACCCGCAGCTTGAGCGCGTGCCCGTGGCGCCCGATCACCGCAGTGCGGCCCGCGCGGGGCTGCACCTGCACGTCGACGACGATCGCGTCGTCCTGGACGGAGTAGCAGTCGGACCAGTGGGCCATGGGTCAATCGCTCCGGGAGCTCAGTGGGTTGCCCCGTAAAGTACTCGGGTGCCCTTCGACCCCGTACCGCCGTTCGATCTCGCCGCACTCGAGGCGAGGGTGCTCGACGAGTGGCGTGACGGCGACGTGTTCGCGGAGAGCCTCCGCCGGCGCGAAGGCGCACCCGAATGGGTCTTCTACGAGGGCCCGCCCACCGCGAACGGCCGGCCCGGCATCCACCACGTGTGGGCCCGCCTGTTCAAGGACGTCTACCCCCGTTTCCACACCATGCGGGGCCGCCACGTGGCACGCAAGGGCGGCTGGGACTGCCACGGCCTGCCCGTCGAGGTCGAGATCGAGAAGGAGCTCGGGTTCAGCGGGAAGCAGGCGATCTACGACTACGGCATCGCCGCGTTCAACCAGCGATGCCGCGAATCGGTCACCCGCTACGTCGAGGACTGGTCGGCGCTCACCACCCGCATCGGCATGTGGCTCGACACCAAGGACGCCTACTGGACCCTCGACAACAGCTACATCGAGACGGTGTGGTGGCTGTTCCGCAAGATGTGGGACGCCGGCGACATCTACGAGGGCCACAAGGTCGTGCCCTACTGCGGGCGCTGCGGCACCGCGCTCTCCAGCCACGAGCTGGGCCAGCCCGACGCGTACCGCGACGTCACCGAGCCGTCGGTGTACGTGCGCTTCCCGGTGGTCGACCGCGACTTCGACCTCCTGGTGTGGACGACAACCCCGTGGACGCTGATCTCGAACGTCGGCGCGGCCGTCGGCCCCGGCATCGAGTACGCCCGGGTCCGCGATCCTGACGGCGGCCGTGACCTCGTGCTCGCCGCGTGGCGGGTCACCGAGGTGCTCGGCGACGGCGCCGAGATCGTCGACCGTATCGACGCGGCCGAGCTGGTCGGCCTTCGCTACGAGCGTCCCTTCGAGCACCTCTCCCTCGACGAGCCCGCGGCATCCGCAGCGTGGAGGGTCGTCGCCGACGAGTTCGTGACCATCGACGACGGCTCGGGCATCGTGCACCTCGCGCCCGCGTTCGGCGAGATCGACCGCGAGGTCGCCGAACGCGAAGGCCTGCCGACGCTCAACCCGGTCGGGCCGGCGGCGACGTTCGTCGACACACCGCACCGCGGCGAGTTCGTGAAGAACGCCGACCCCGCGCTGGTCGACGAGCTCGCGGCCTCGGGCCGGCTCGTGAAGGTCATCGACTACACGCACTCCTACCCGCACTGCTGGCGCTGCGGCACGCCCCTCATCTACTGGGCGAAGCCGGAATGGTTCGCGCGCACGTCGCGGCACAAGGACGCCATGCTGCGCGAGAACGAGTCGATCGGCTGGCACCCCGATCACATCAAGCACGGGCGCTTCGGCGACTGGCTGGAGAACAACATCGACTGGGCGCTGTCGCGTGACCGCTTCTGGGGCACGCCGCTGCCGGTCTGGCGCTGCGAGGACTGCGGTCACGACACGTGCATCGGCTCGGTGGCGGAGCTCGCCGACCTCGCGGGCCGTGACCTCACCGCGCTCGACCTCCACCGCCCCGACGTCGACGACGTCGTCATCCGCTGCACCAACTGCGACGGGCGGTCGCGCCGGGTCGAGCCCGTGCTCGACGCGTGGTTCGACTCCGGCTCCATGCCCGCCGCGCAGTTCCACTACCCGTTCGAGAACGAAGAGCGCTTCGAGCGCCGCTTCCCTGCCGACTTCATCTGCGAGGCGATCGACCAGACCCGCGGCTGGTTCTACTCGCTGCTCGCGGTGAACACGCTCGTGTTCGACCGCGCGCCGTACCGCAACGTGGTCTGCCTGGCTTTGCTCGTCGACCAGGACGGACAAAAGATGTCGAAGTCGCGCGGCAACGCGATCGACCCGTGGCAGCTCATCGAGTCGCGCGGCGCCGACGCGGTGCGGTGGAACTTCTTCTCCTTCGGCTCGCCGTGGACGCCTCGGCGCGTGTCGGAAGCCAGCATCGACGAGACCGTGCGCTTCCTCGTGACGTTGTGGAACACGTACTCGTTCTTCGTGACCTACGCGAACCTCGACGGCTTCGCGCCCGACACCGCTCCTGCCGCGGCGCAGCCGACGCACGTGCTCGACCGGTGGATCCGGTCACGGCTGCACGCGACCGTCGACACGGTCACCGACGCGCTCGAGCGTTTCGACGCGCTGCGCGGCGCGCAGGCCCTCGACGCGTTCGTCGACGATCTCTCGAACTGGTACGTCCGCCGGTCTCGCCCGCGGTTCTGGAACGCCGGCTCCGTGCCCGAACGGCAGGCCGGCTCCGTGCCCGAACGGGAGGCCGGCGGGAGCGTCGACACCGGCGCGCACGCGACGCTGTACGAGGCGCTGCGCACCACCGCGCTGCTCCTGGCGCCGTTCACGCCGTTCGTCGCCGACGAGATGCACACCACGCTCGCGGGTGGCGGCTCCGTGCCGGAACGGCAAGCGGTTGACTCCGTGCACCTGGCCGACTGGCCCGTCGCCGACGCCTCGGCGCGCGACGTCGCGCTCGAAGAGGAGATGGCACGTGCACGAGCGGTCGTGTCGCTCGGCCTCTCGGCCCGCAACGAGGCCAAGCTCAAGGTGCGGCAGCCGCTGCAGAAGGCGTTCGTGCTCGTGCCCGGCGGTTGGTTCTCCGACGAGGTCGCGGCCGAGATCGCCGACACCCTCAACGTGAAGTCACTCGAGCACGTCACCGACCTCGAGGGCCTCCTCGACTACACGGCCGTGCCCAACTTCCGCACGCTCGGCCCCAAGGCGGGCCCGCGGATGCCCGCGGTGAAGCAGGCACTGGAGTCCGCCGACGCGCATGCGATCCGCCGCGCGCTCGACGAGCACGGCGCGTACGACCTCACGCTCGCCGACGGCAGCGCGATCACGCTCACCACCGACGACGTCGACGTGCGTGCGGCGTCACACGAGGAGCTCGCGCTCGCCCGTGACGGTGCCGACGCGGTCGCTCTCGACACCACCCTCGACGACGAGCTCCGCGCCGAGGGGATCGCGCGGAATCTCGTGCCGCGCGATCAACGACCAGCGCAAGGCCCTCCGCTTCGAGATCGCCGATCGCATCAGGCTGCGGATCGGCGCCACCGGGCTCGTGTTCGCCGCCGCGCACGCGCACCGCGACTGGATCGCGCGCGAGGTGCTCGCGGTGGAGATCGGCGTCGACGGCACGCTCGGGATCCCGGGCGCCGCGCGCGTCGACGTCGACGGCGACGCCGTCGCCCTGCTCCTGGAACGCGTCGAGCGCGACCGCTAGCGGCGGCGGAAGCGGCGCGAGGGCTCTTCGGGCTGCGCGTCGTCGAAGAACGCGTTCGACTCCGGGAAGCCGTCGTCGACAGGACCCAGCGGGGCGTCGTCACGCACCGCGTCGCGCAACGAGGCGAAGAACGCATCGTCGTCGAGGAGATCGGAGTCGACCGGCTGCGCTTCCATCACGACGTCGGAGCTGAACACCTGGTCGGTGCCGAAGGTGTCGGCCCCCAACTCGTCGCCGCCCGATCTCTCGCTGTCGGCCTCGGGTGCGAGCGACTCGGGCATCGCCGCGGGCGGCTCCCACGGTGCGTGGGTGTCGACCGTGATGCTCGACTGCGCCGACGGAGCGGGCGGGGGCCATTCGGCCTCGGCCGGTGCCGGAGCCGGAGCGACGACGGGGCTCGGCGCGGGCGCCGGTGCCGCGGCAGCGGGCGGAGACGCGGGTGCAGGCGCCGGGGCTCGCGGTCGGCGGGCTCGGCGGGCTCGGCCTCGGCCTCGGCCTCGGCCTCGACGAGGTTGATCGCGCGCGTGGGGGGCTCGTCGTCCCAGGAGTAGGAGGACGCGGCGGCCGGCTCGGGCGTGGGCGCCGGCGTGACGTCGGCATCCGACATCTCGGGACGGGAGCTCGGTGCCTCGATCGCGCCGCCGAGGTTCGCGAGGTCGGCTTCGATCGCGGACCGCACGCGGTCGCGGTAGCCGCTCGCGTACGCCTCGAGCGCGTCGGCGTCGGTCTGGAGACGCGCGCGGCGCTCGATGAGCTCCGCGATCTCGGCCTCGAGCCGGCGACGCTCGCCCTCGTGGATGCGACGCGCGGTGACTTCGGCCTCGCCGACGAGCGTCTGGGCCTTGGCCTCGGACTCGTCGAGGATCTGGCGGGCGCGCTCCTGGGCTTCGGCGATGGCGTCGTCGGCGGCGCGCTGCGCGAGCAGGAGCGTGCGCTGGATGGTCTCGGCGTCGTTGCGGCTCACCTGCCGCGAGCGGTGCATCAGCGGGCTGGCTCGGCGGCGCCTCCTGCAGCTGGCGTGTGAGGTTCTCGATGGTGACGGCCGCGCGCTCGAGCAGGTCGTCGACCTCGTCGCGGTGATAGCCGCGAAACGCCTCCTTGATCTCGCTTCCGCGGAGCTCCTGCGGTGTCACGTCCATTGCCACCTCACTCGATCGACTTCATCGCCGGGGCATCGCTCGCCAACGCTCGCTCATCGTAGCGATGACCGGTCATCGGATCATGAACCAGCTGAACTGAAGCGCCCCGACGTCAGTGGCTGCTGGCGACCTGGTACAGGATCAGGACGATGAAGAAGACCACCATGAACGACAGGTCGATCATCCCTGCCGGCGGGATGATGCGGCGGAACGGCCGCAGGACCGGCTCGGTGAGGTCGAACAGGATTGCGTTGATCGACGCGAAGACCGAGCCTTGCTGCACGGGGAACCAGGAGAACACCGCCCGGCAGGCGAGGATGATCAGGTAGATCAGCAGGACCGTGGAGATGAAGCTCCACACGTCAGGTCTGGAACAGCCCGCGTGCCTGCAGCCGTTCCTTCTCCTCTTGCGAGATCTCGACGTTGCTGGGCGTGAGGAGGTAGACGCGGTCGGCGACCCTCGCCATCGTGCCGCCTGTCGCGTACGCGAGGCCGCTCGAGAAGTCGACCAGGCGGCGACGGAGCTCCGCCGCGATCGCCTGCAGGTTGAGGATCACCGGCTGGTTCGCCTTGAGGCGGTCGCCGACTTCCTGGACGTCGTTGAAGCTGGTCGGGACGACGACGTGCACGCGTGCGGCAGTGGCCGGGCCGATGGTGCGCACGACTGCGGGACGCGTGACCGAGACACCGGAGGGGTTGTCACGGCCGCTGGGCCGCGCGGGCGGGTCGGGCGCGGCGTAGTCGGGGGGCACGTCGCGCGCCGCGCGCACGGTGGCCTGCGCGGGATCCCGGCGGGCCGGCTCGCGGCGGGCGGGCTCACGGGCGTCGCTGGGCGCGCCCTCGCCGCCGTCGCGCGCGTCGTCGAGATGATGGTCCCCGTAGTCGCCGTACGGTTCGTAATCGCCGCCGTAGTCGAGCTCGTCGTCATCCTGGAGCCCCAGGTAGACCATCGCCCGACGCCACATCGAAGCCATGCGCGTCTGCCTCCTCGGGGCGAGAGCCTACCGTCGCCCGTGCGCCCGAGGGGGACGGTACGACACCGGCGAAGATCGGGCGGCGAGCTTCAGGTTCGGGCACCGAACAGCGCTCGCCCGACCCGGACCATCGTGGCGCCCTCCTCCACTGCGATCTCGAAGTCCCCGCTCATCCCCATCGACAGCTCCGCCAATCCGAGGTGGGCGCGCAGCTCACGGAGGCGGGCGAACCAGCGACGGGGATCGTCGTCGGCCGGCGGCACCGCCATGAGGCCCGCGACCTCCAGCCCGCGCGAGCGGAGCGAGTCGACCAGGCCGGCCGCGTCCGACGGCCGGCAGCCACCCTTGGCGGGCTCGCCGGCCAGGTTCACCTCGACCAGCACGCGCGCCTCGGGGGCGCGCCGGGCGATCTCCTCCCCCAGCTCCTCCCGGTCGACGGACTGCCAGCACACGACCCACGGCGCCAGCGCCCGCACCTTGTTGCGCTGGAGCTGACCGAGGAAGTGCCAACGTGCTCCGGAGCCTTCCAGCGCAGGCGCCTTCGCGGTCAGCTCCTGGGCCCGGTTCTCGCCGATGTCGACGACCCCCGCGGCGACGACCGCGGCGACACGCTCGACGGGCACGGTCTTCGTGGCTGCGACCAGCGTGACCTCGGCGGGATCGCGGCCCGCGCGTTCGGCGGCGTCGGCGATACGCGCGCGGACCGCGGCGACCGCGCTCGCGACGGGAACGTCGCTGCTCATGCGTCGCGCACCACGACGACGCCCTGACGCCCGGTCGTGCCCTCGTGCCGCGCCGAGAAGTGATCGGGTGAGGCCGCGGTGCAGACGTCGACGTCCGTGAAGTCGCTGACGCCGGCCGCGGCCAGCGCGGCGCGCACACCGGCGGGCACGTCGAGCGCGGGGCGGCCGTCGTCGGTGCGGCCCGCGACCTCGGGACCGAAGCGAGCGACCAGCCGCTCGAGCAGATCGGCGCCGAACTCGTACCGGGCGGGATGGATGCACGGGCCGAGCACCGCGGTGACCGGATCGCCGCCGACACGCCGCACCGCGGCGACCGCGTCGGCGATCACGCCCTGCTCGAGCCCTGACCATCCGGCGTGGACGACCGCGACTGCTCCTGGCGTCACGAGCGCGATGGGCGCGCAGTCGGCCACCATCACCACGAGCGGCAACCCGATCCGCCCGGTGACCGCGGCGTCGGCCGCGGGCGGCTCCATCGGAGGCGCGTCGACCGTGACCACGTCGGGGCCGTGCACCTGGCGCAGCCACACCCACCCGGCCGGGTCGGAGGGCACTGCATCGAGATCACGCGCGAGCAGACGGCGGTTCTCGGCGACGGCGTCGGGCGCGTCGCCCACGTGATCGGCGAGGTTGCGGGTGTCGTAGGGCGGCCGCGACGTACCGCCCCTGCGGTCGGTGAACCAGATCCGGGCGTTCCGCGCCTGCACGTGGATCACGCGCGGCACGGTCGCGTGACGTACTGCTTCGTCAGCGCAGGAACTCGGGGACGTCGAACTCGTCGTCGGCTCCCGTGTCGGCGTCGTCGTCGGTGCTGTCGCCGAGCGAGAAGTCGATGCCGTCGTCGAACCCGACCGAATCCTCGTCGCCACCCAGCCCGAGGGTCGTGAGCCCGCGCGTCGGACGGCGCTCGCCGTCGTAGCGGTCGAAGCCGGCCGCGATCACGGTGATGCGCACTTCGTCGCCGAGCGCGTCGTCGATGACCGCGCCGAAGATGATGTTGGCGTCGGGGTGCGCGGCCTTCGCCACGATCTCCGCAGCCTCGTTCACCTCGAACAGGCCGAGGTCCGACGGGCCCGACACGTTGAGCAGCATCCCGCGCGCGCCCTCCACGCTCGCTTCGAGCATCGGGCTCGAGATCGCGGCGCGCGCGGCGTTCACCGCGCGGCCGTCGCCCGACGCGTAGCCGATGCCCATGAGCGCGCTCCCCGCGTTGCTCATGATCATGCGGACGTCGGCGAAGTCGGTGTTGATGAGGCCCGGCGTGGTGATGAGGTCGGTGATGCCCTGCACACCCTGGAGCAGGACTTCGTCGCAGGTCTTGAACGCGTTGAGGATCGACGTCTTCTCGTCGGAGACGGTGAGCAGGCGGTCGTTCGGGATGACGATCGCGGTGTCGACCTTCTCGCGCAGCTTCTGGATCCCGTTCTCGGCCTGCACGCTCCGGCGCCGGCCTTCGAAGCTGAAGGGCCGCGTCGCGATGCCGATGGTCAGCGCGCCGATGCTCTTCGCGATCTCGGCGACGACCGGGCCACCGCCGGTGCCGGTGCCCCCACCCTCGCCCATCGTGATGAAGACCATGTCGGCGCCCTTCAGCACCTCTTCGATCTCGTCGCGGTGGTCCTCGGCCGCCTGGCGCCCGATCTCCGGGTCGGAGCCGGCACCCAGGCCGCGGGTGATCTCGCGCCCGATGTCGAGCTTGACGTCGGCGTCGCTCATCAGCAGCGACTGCGCGTCGGTGTTCACGGCGATGAACTCGACACCCTTGAGGCCGGCGTCGATCATCCGGTTGACCGCGTTGCAGCCGCCGCCCCCGACGCCGATGACCTTGATCACGGCGAGATAGTTCTGTGGCTCGCCCAGCATGCGACTGTCCTTGTCTCTCGTCGGGTTCCCCGACGCCGATTGTCCATGATCAGCACCGCAATCCTGGGGATATCGGCGCACATTTCTCTCGCTTGACCGCGCCAGGCCGGTGCCCGAACTTGGGTCGAACCCTCAACCTGAGCTTGAGAGTTATGTCAAGCTGTAGTTTTACTTTACCCTCACAGGCAACGTTGGTCAACATTCCGCTCCGGCACTCAGCCGGCATCCCGTTCCGGCACTCAGCCGGCATCCCGTTCCGGCACTCAGCCGGCGACCGGGTTGGTCGGCACCGAGACGTCGACGTACGACGGCAACTCCGCCTTCAGCGCGTCGAGCACCGCTCCCGCGGCGCGCAACTTGGTGCCCAGCTGCGTCGGCTGGCCGAGGCGCACCTCGGGCCCGCTCACGAGCTCGACCACCGCTCCCCCGTCGGTCACCGAGATCTGGGACACCGCGGAGGCGTAGAGCCCGTAGGCCGCCGCGATCGCAGCACCTCGCGCGGGCACGATCGATCCGCCCGGCTCGGCGCCCTGCACGTCGACGATCTGCGGGAGCCCGGCCGGGGGCGCGTCTGCCCGCGCGAGCACGCGGCCGGTGCCGTCGACGACGAGCACCCCGGTCGCGCCGTCCACCTGCACCCACGCCGCGGGCGTGCGCTCGGTGACTGCGATGACGAGCGTGCGCGGCCAGTCGCGCGTGACCTTCGCGGTGCGGATCCACGGTGACGCCTCGAGGCGAGCCGCGACCTGATCGAGATCGAGCCACACCATCGCGTCGCCCTCGCCCACGTGCGCGGCTGCGATCACCTCGGCGGGCGTGACCTGCGCGTTGCCTTTCACGTCGATCTGCTCGATCGCCAGGAGCGGCGACACCGTCACTGCCCACGCGAGCGCGAGCGCGGTGATGATGCCCGCGACGATGACCAGGATGCGGAGGCGGCGGCGACCCTCCTCGCGGCGGGCGGCGACCCAGCGGTCGCGCACCCGCGGGTCGACGGGCCGGCGCGGTGGTCGCGGCGCGTCGGTGCGCGGACGCACGGGTCGCGTGCGCGCCGGCTGAGTGCCTGAACGGGGAGCCGGCGCGCTCATCGCGTTCCTTTGCCGTCCGTCACCGCGTCGAACCCCACGAGGCGCACTTCGGGCACGAGCTCGATGCCGGTCGCAGCGAGGACCCGCGACCGCACGTCGAGGATCAGCCGGTACACGTCGTCGGCGGTGGCGCCCGGCTCCGCCTGGAAGAAGTTGGCGTGCTTCGGCGAGACGATCGCGCTGCCCACCCGGTGCCCCTTGAGCCCCAGCTCGTCGATCAACCGACCGGCGGAGTCGCCGGGTGGGTTGCGGAAGACCGACCCGCCGTTGGAGCCACCGGGCTGGTGCTCCTTGCGCCAGCGCACGATCTCGGCGATCGCCGCTTCGCACGCTTCGACCGGCCAGTCGGTGACCATGAGCTCCGCCCCCAGCACGATGTCACGGGCGTCGAGCTTCGAGGTCCGGTAGCCCAAGCCGAGCGCCACTGCCGTGCGCCGCTCGGGTCGCGCGCCCGGCGCGACGCGGATCACGTCGGCATGCACCAGGACGTCGACGGTCTCGCGCCCGTGCCCACCGGCGTTCATCCGCACGGCTCCGCCCACGCTGCCCGGGATGCCGACGAAGAACTCGAGCCCGTGCTGGCCCGCCGCCGCGGCGGTGCGCGCCAACGCCTGGAGCGGCACGCCCGCACCCGCGGTCACCCGGTGCTGCGCGGCATCGATGGCCACCTGCGCGAAGTCCCCTTCGAGGGTGACCGCGAGCCCGTCGAACCCGCGGTCGGCGACGAGCAGGTTCGAGCCCTTGCCGATCACGAGCAACGGCGCGTCGTGCTCGGCGACCACCTCGACCACCTCGGTGAGCACCGCCAGCGACCCGGCCCGGACCAGGACCGCGGCCGGCCCGCCCAGCCGGTAGGTCGTGAAGCGGGCGATGGGCACGTCGCGCTCGATCTCGGCGAGCCCGTCGAGGCGCGCCGCGAGCTCGTCGGCGAGCACCGACGGGGCGGCCTGCTTCCCGTTCGGGCACTCAGCCGGCTTCCCGTTCGGGCACTCAGCCGGCTTCCCGTTCGGGCACTCAGCCGGCGCGTTCATGCGCGGGCCAGCCACTCGTCGGGCAGGCTGGTGAGGTCGCCCGGGCCCAGCGTGAGCACGAGGTCGCCGGCGCGCGCGAGCCGCGGGACGTGCGCGAGCAGGTCGGCACGACGGGGCAGGTACACGACGTTGGTGTCGGGGTGCGCGTCGAGCACCGCGTGGAGCACGAGGCGCCCCGACACACCCGGCCGCGGCGCTTCGTTCTCGGGGTAGATGTCGGTGAGCACCACGGTGTCGGCGCCGACGAACGAATCGGCGAAGTCCTGCCAGAGCAAGGCCATGCGCGAGAAACGATGGGGCTGGAACACCACGATGACGTGGTCCCACTCCCCCTCGCGCGCCGCGCCGATCATGCTGTGCACCTCGCCGGGCAGGTGCGCGTAGTCGTCGATGTACGTCACACCGTCGCGCTCGCCCCGGAACTGGAACCGGCGGGTGACGCCCGCGAACGCACCGAGGGCACGGGCGATCGGCTCGAACGGCACACCGATCTCGATCGCCATCGCCGCGGCCGCGGCCGCGTTCATCGCGTTGTGCCGGCCCGGGATCGGGAGCTCGAGCGCGCCGATCTCGTTGCCGTCGCGCACCAGCACGAACCTCGTGCCGTCGCGCCGGCCCTCGTAGCCGCGCATCGCGTACCGCGCGTCGTCCGCGAACCCGAAGGTCACGACATTGTCACGCCGGGTGGCGAGCTCGCGCGCGATCGGGTCGTCGGCGCTCACGACGCACGCGCCGGGTGTCACGTCGACGAACTGCTCGAACGCGGTCCGGAGCGCGGCGAAGGAGCCGTAGTAGTTGAGGTGGTCGGGCTCGACGTTGGTCACGATCGCGGCTTCGGCATCGAGCTCGAGGAACGTGCCGTCGCTCTCGTCGGCTTCGACGACCAGCCATTCGCCGTCGTCCCACATCGCGTTGGCCCCGACCTCGTTGAGGACGGCGCCGATGAGGAAGCTCGGGCGCCAACCCGCGGCACGGAGGATCAACGCGAGCATCGACGACGTGGTGGTCTTGCCGTGGCTCCCGGCGACCGCGACCGCGCGTCGGGTCGCCACGATGAGCCGCTGGGCATCGGCCCGCCGGAGCACGGGGATCCCGAGCCCACGGGCGCGCACGACCTCGGGGTTGTCGGGGCCGATCGCGGTCGAGGCGATCACCATGTGCGCGTCCGGTGGCACGTTCGCGGCGTCGTGCCCGACGCGCACGTCGACGCCGAGCAGCCGGATGCGCTCGAGCGTGTGCGAGTCGCGCACGTCGGATCCACTCACGCGGTGCCCCATGCGCGTGAGCACGGTGGCGAGCGCGCTCATCGCGCCTCCTCCCAGCG
This sequence comes from uncultured Actinomycetes bacterium, assembly GCA_963721435.1. Classification (GTDB taxonomy): domain Bacteria; phylum Actinomycetota; class Acidimicrobiia; order IMCC26256; family DASPTH01; genus CAVRJC01. The sequence goes on along the minus strand of CAVRJC010000006.1, from coordinate 732,539 downwards.
CGACGATGTGCACCACTCGGGGGGTCGCGAGGTCGAGCCCGGCGAGATCGATCGCGAGCCGGTCGTGGTCAGCGTCGGGCACGGGCCGCCCCCTCGACGAGATCGGCGAACCGTGCAGTTGCGTCAGGCCGGGCCATGCCGAGCGCGGCGGCGCTCATCTGCTCGACCCGCGTCGGAGAGCCGAGCAGCGCGTCGAGCTCGCGGGCGAGCACGGAACCGTCGAGCCGGTCGTCGCGCACCATGACCGCCGCACCGACCGCGGCGAACGCCTCGGCGTTGCGGGTCTGGTGATCGCCGGGCGCGCCGGGGAGCGGCACCAGCACCGCGGGCATGCCGGTCGCAGCGAGCTCGGCCGTCATCCCGCCCGACCGGCTCACCATCACTGTCGCATCCCTGTACAGCCTGTCCATGTGCTCCTCGAACGGCACCAGCGTGTAGCCGAGCCGGTCGCCGGCGCGGCGCTGTGCCGCCAACCGGCGTCGGCAGTCTTCGTAGTCGCGCACGCCCGTGACGTGGTGGATGACCACGTCGTCGCGCTCGCGCCACCGCTCGGCGAGCTCGACGGTTGCGTCGTTCACGCGCCGGGCGCCGAGACTCCCGCCGACGACCGCGACCATGGGTGGCGTCACCGGGTGACGCTGCACTGCGGTGATCGCGGGCCGGATGGGATTGCCGGTGACGACCGCACCGCGGAGCGGAGTTCCGGGGAACGACACCGCCGCACGCGCACCCAGGCGCACTGCGATCCGGTTGGCAAGTCCCGGGTGGGCATCGGCCTCGTGCACCACCGTCGGGATCCGCAGCGCCGCCGCGGCGACCAGCGCGGGAAGCGATGCGTACGCGCCCACCCCGACCACGACCTGCGGGCGCAGACGGCGCACGAGCGCGAACGCACGGGTGAAGGCAACCACGTCGTCCCATGCCGCACGCGCGTTCTGTAGCAGTGCACGTGGTGTCCACGCGCGGAGCAGGCCTCGACCCGGGAGCAGCTCGATCGCGAACCCGGCCGCGGGCACCGCGGTCGCCTCGATCCCGCGTCGGGCGCCGACGAATTGGATCGAGCTCGGGGCGTGGCCACGCGCGACCAGCTCGTCGGCCAGCGCGAGCGCCGGGAAGACGTGACCGCCGGTTCCGCCTCCGCTGACGAGCGCGAAGGTCTCGTGCACAGGACTGGTCACGTGCCCGCGCGCGGTCCTTGGCGCGCGACGTTCGTGAGCATCCCGGAGGCGAGCATCGTGACGATGAGGGCCGAGCCGCCGAACGAGACGAACGGCAGCGGGATCCCCGTGACCGGCAGCACGCCGATCACCGCACCGATGTTGATCACCGCCTGACCGACGATCCACACGGTGATGCCCGCCGCGAGCAGCGCACCGAAGCGGTCGGGCGCACGCGACGCCGCCCGCACGCCGAGCACCGCGAACGCGATGAACAGTGAGAGCACCGCGACGCAGCCGATGAGGCCGAGCTCCTCGCCGATGATGGCGAAGATGAAGTCGGTGTGCGCGTTCGGGAGGAAGTTCCACTTGGCGCGGCTGGCGCCGAGCCCGACGCCGGTGAGGCCGCCGCTGCCGAGCGCGATGAACGACTGCGACACCTGGTAGCCCGCATTCCCCGCGTGGTCGAACGGGTGCAGGAACGTGAACAGCCGGGTGCGCCGGTAGGGCTCCGCGATCGCGAGTGCGGTGACCGCCGCGATCCCGACGAGCGCGATGGTGGCGAGGTGCCGGAACGGGATGCCGCCCGCGACCAGCACCGCGGCGACGACGACCGCGAGCACGATCGTCGAGCCCATGTCGGGCTCCTTCATCACGAGGAGGCAGAAGGCGCCCAGGACGAGGACGACCGGCTTCACGACCCGTCGCCAGTCGTCGACCTCGGTGCCGCGGCGGCTCACGAGATCGGCGGCATACAGCAGGAGCGCGAGCTTGGCGAGCTCGCTCGGCTGGAAGCGCACGAAGTCGAAGCCGAGCCAGCGCCGGGAGCCCGACACGTAGATGCCGATGCCCGGCACGAGCACGATCACGAGCAACGCCGCGCTGGCGATCATCAGGGGCGCGATGAGCTTCTGCCACCGCTGGTAGTCGATGCGCACACCGACGACGAACGCGACCACGCCGGCCACGGTCCAGATGAGCTGGCGGAAGAAGAAGTACCAGGGCGAGCCGTAGTCGGTGAGCGACGCCACCGACGACGCCGACAGCACCATGACGACGCCGATGATGTTGAGCACCACGACGACCGCGAGCAGCAACATCGCGTTCGACGAGCGGTCGCCGGTCGCCGTCGCGGCGCCGGGCCGGGTCGGCGCGCGGTGACGTTCACGGTCGCGGACGACCCGCAGCGGTCCGACCGTAGTCATGGTGTGACCTCCGCGAGTCGGGCGACCTCGCGCGCGAAATCGTCGCCGCGGGCGCCGTAATTCTCGTACCAGTCGAACGATGCGCACGCGGGCGACAGCAGGACGACGTCACCGGCGCGAGCGGCAGCGGCCGCGATGCCCACCGCCTCGTGCATCGACGCCGCATGCGTGACCGTGACACCGGTGCCGACGAACGCAGCTTCCACCTCGCTCGCGGATTCCCCGATCGCGACGACGGCCCGCATCCTTCCGGCATGCATGCTCAGCCCCCCGAGGTCGAGATCCTTGTTCCGCCCGCCCGCGATCAGCACGACGTGGTCGAGCCCGCGCAGGGCGCTCTCGGTGGCGTGCGGGTTCGTGGCCTTGGAGTCGTCGACGTAGCGCACACCGGCGATCTCGCCGACCAGTTGCAGCCGGTGTGGCAGTGCCTCGTGGAGCTCCAGCGCCGCGTCGATCGCATCCGGCCGAGCGCCGGCCGCCGTGGCGGCGGCAGCTGCGGCGCGCGCGTTCAGGACGTCGTGCGATCCGCCGTCGGCCGTGACCCGCACGACACGCCCGGGCGCGCCTGCCGCGAGCTCGACCGCGACGGGATCGTCCGCATTCACGATCAGCACGTCGTCGGCGCCCTGGTGCTCGAAGATGCGGGCCTTCGCGGCCGCGTAGTTCTCGCGTGAGCCGTGCCAGTCGAGGTGGTCGACCGCGACGTTGAGCAACACCGCGACGTCGGGCACGAATGCCGCGGTGGTCAGCTCGAGCTGGAACGACGACACCTCAGCGACCACGACGTCGACATCGTCGGCCGCGGCTTCGACGAGCGGGCGGCCGATGTTCCCCGCCGCGGTGGCGCGGATGCCCGACGCCGCGAGCATCTCGGCAATGAGCGTGGTGACCGTGGTCTTGCCGTTGGTACCCGTGACCGCGATGAGCCGCGGCGCGTGCGGGCGCGCGCGCAACCGCTCGACCGCGACGTCGACCTCCGACCGCACCGGTACGCCTGCGGCACGAGCACGGATGATCGCCGGATGATCGGGGTGCACACCGGGGCTCGGCACCACGAGGTCGGCGGTCGCGACTGCCTCCGCGACGCTGGCGTCGTCGGGTGCTTCGAGCAGCGTCGCACCCGCGGCGACGGCACGCGCCGCGCGCTCGCGGTAGACGTCGCCGGTCGGGCGGTCTTCGACGACGGTCACGTCGTCACCGGCGGCACGCGCGACGTCGACCAGCGCCATGCCGGTACCCGCGAGGCCCACGACGAGGATGCGCATCAGTCGAGCACCCCGGGGATGTTGATGAAGTCGGCGTAGAACATGCCGAGGCCCACCGCGACCGCGAGGCCCGCGAGCAGCCAGAACCGCACGATCACCGTGAATTCGGGCCACCCCCCGACTTCGAAGTGGTGGTGAATGGGCGCCATGCGCAGCACCCGCCGGTGGAAGACCCGGAAGGACACCACCTGGGCGATGACGCTCAGGAACTCGACGACGTAGAGGCCACCGAGTATCGGCAGCAACAGCACCGTGTGGGTGAGCAGCGCGAGACCCGCCATCGCGCCACCGATCGCGAGCGTGCCGACGTCACCCATGAACACGCGCGCGGGCGCGGCGTTCCACCAGAGGAACCCGGCGCACGCGCCGAGCATCGCGCCGGCGATCACCGCGAGGTCGAGCGACGCCGCGGGGATGATCTCGTACACCTCCGGGTGACGGAACTGCCAGAACGCGATGATCACGAACGCTGCGAACACCAGCGCCGCCGATCCCGCGGCCAGGCCGTCGAGCCCGTCGGTGAAGTTCACGCCGTTGGTGCTGCCGTAGATCACCGCGATCGCCACCGCGAACCACAACCACGAGCCCATGTCGAAGTCGAGGTTCCGCGTGAAGGAGAGGTGTGTCGAGACGTTGACGTAGTTGAGCGCGAGGATGCCGAAGCCACTCGCGACGATCAGCTCGCCCGCGGTCTTGCCCCGCTTGCGGAGCCCCAGGTTGCGCGCCTTGCGGATACCGAGGTAGTCGTCGATGAAGCCGATGACTGCCATGCCGACGATCAACCCCATGAGCAGGATGCCGTCGCGCGCGAACTTGATCTGCTCCGTGCGGATGTGCGCGACGAGGTATGCGACGAGCGTGCTCCCCACGATCGCGATGCCGCCCATGGTCGGAGTGCCGGCCTTCTCGGCGTGCGGGTGGGCGAACGGGCCGTCGTCGCGGATGACCTGGCCGATCCCCTTGCGGTTCAGGATCCGGATGAGCAGCGGCGTGCCCAGGATGCTCAGCATGAACGCGATGCCGACGGCGACGAGCAGCGCGATCACGACGTCACGCTCCGCGCCAGCCCGGCGACCACCAGCTCGAGGCCGACCGCATGGCTGCCCTTGACCAGCACGACGTCGTCGGCGCGGACGTCGAGGCTGCGCACCGCGTCGAGGGCCGACGCCGCATCGGGAACCTCGAGGACGAGCGGCACCGCGGTGGTCGCTGCACGAGCTGCACGAGCCGCGCTCGTCATCGCGTCGCCGACCGCGATCAGCACGTCGACTTCGACCTCGGCCGCGAGCTCACCCACCCGCGCGTGCTCCGCCTGCGTCGCTTCGCCGAGCTCGAGCATGTCGCCGACGACCGCGACGGTGCGCCCGGCCGTGCCGACCCGCTCCAGGGCACGGAGTGCCGCCGCCATCGATGCCGGGTTGGCGTTGTAGGCGTCGTCGATCAGGAGCGCGCCGGCGGGGGTGCGTTGGACGTCCATGCGCCCCGGTGCAGGCCCGACGGCGGCGAGCCCGGCCGCGACGTCGTCGAACGGAACCCCGCGCGCCAAGGCCGCGGCCCCGGCGAGCGAGGCATTGACGACCTGGTGCGCGCCCCTGACGCCGAGGCGGACGGTGCCGGATCCCCACGTCGACTGCAGCACGAACGAGGGACGCAACTCGGTGTCGAGCTCGACGCGTGACGCGACCACGTCCGGCGTCATGTCGGCAGGGAACTGCCCGGCCACGCCCACCATGAGCACGGGCGCGGCCGTGCGCCGGGCGAGCGCCGGCGTCGCGAGATCGCCGGCGTCGAGCACCGCCAGGCCGTCGGCGGCGAGCGCTTCGAGCAGCTCGCCCTTCACCTGCGCGATGCCGGCGGAGCCGCCCAACAAGCCGGCGTGCGACAGGCCGATGTTGGTGATCACTCCGACGTCGGGGCGAGCGATCGCGCACAGGTCGGCGATGTTGCCGGGGAAGCGCGCGCCCATCTCGAGCACGACGGCCTCGGTGGCCGCGGGTGCGCCGAGCAGCGTGAACGGCAGCCCGATCTCGTTGTTGAAGCTGCCCGGGCTCGCGTGCGTGTGGAACTTGCGGCCGAGCGCGCCCGCGGTGAGGTCCTTGGTGCCGGTCTTGCCGCTCGAGCCGGTGATGCCGACCACGAGCGCGCCCGCGAGTCGCTCGCGGGCGGCCGCGCCGAGAGCAGCCAGGGCGCGGAACGCGTCGTCGACGGTCACGATCGCGGCACCCGCCGGTGGCGGAGTGGCGACGTCACGCGTGACGAGCGCGATCGTCGCGCCGCGCGCGAACGCGTCGCCGACGAACTCGTGGCCGTCGCGCGAGTCGACGAGCGCGACGAAGCACGCACCGCGTGCGAGGACCCGCGTGTCGTTCGACCACGAGCGCGCACGCGCGAACGCATCGCCGACGACGGAGGTGCTGCCCGTGATCTCCGCGATCTCGCGCGCGGTCAGCTCCATCCGAGCACCTCGAGCTCGGCACGCGCGACGAGGCGGTCGTCGAAGGGCACCACGGTGTCGCCAGTGGTCTGCCCGGTCTCCGCGCCCTTTCCCGCGAGCACCACGACGTCGCCGGCGCGCGCCGCCTGCAACGCGTCGGCGATCGCGGCCCTCCGGTCGAGCTGCACCACGACCTCGGCGCGAGCGGCGCGCAGACCGGGGAGCACGGCGTCGACGATCGCCTGCGGGTCTTCGTGGCGCGGGTTGTCGGAGGTGACGATCGCGAGGTCGGCGCCCGCGCCTGCGGCCGCGCCCATGAGCGGCCGCTTCGACGGGTCGCGGTCGCCTCCGCAGCCGAACGCCACGATCACCCGGCCGGACGGCGCCGCCAGGCTGCGGGCCACCTGCAGCACCGCGGTGACCTCACCGGGCGTGTGCGCGTAGTCGACGAGCACGGTGAACGGCTGCCCGGCGTCGATCCGCTCCACCCGGCCGGGGACCGGATGCGCGGCGAGCAACCCGGCGCCGATCACCTCGAGTGCGAAGCCCGCGGCCCGCGCGGTCGCGGCGGCGGCCACCGCGTTGGCGACGTTGAAGTCGCCGAGCAGCGGGCTGACGATACGCTCGCTCCCGCCCCCGCGCCGATCGACGAGCCTGAACTCGGCACCGCGGTCGCCCAGCACGATGTCGTGCGCGAGGACATCCGCGTCGGCGTCACGCACGCTGAACGTCCAGACCTCGAGCCCCGCGTCGCGCGAGTGGTCGCGCACGCGGACGCCGTAGGAATCGTCGACATTCGTGGCCACTGCCGCGACGCGCGCCGGATCGAAGAGCGCGAGCTTCGCCGCGAAGTACGCATCCATCGATCCGTGATCGTCGAGGTGCTCGTGACTCAGATTGGTGAAGCACGCGGCCGCGAACCACGTGCCGTCGACGCGATGCTGGTCGAGCGCGCGCGACGTCACTTCCATCGCAACGGTGTGGACGCCGCGGTCGCGCATCTCCGCGAGCAGCTCCTGGAGCTGGTCGGCCTGCGGCATGGTGGGCGTCGACGTCTCGACGCCGATGCGCGCGTCACCGGCGAACACACCGTCGCTGCCGATCAAACCCGGCGTCTCGCCCGCCGCGCGCGCGATCGACGCGAGCAACATCGTGGTCGTCGTCTTCCCCGCGGTCCCGGTGATGCCGAGGCAGCGCACCGTCCGCGACGGATCGCCGTGCAGACGGGCGGCGGCGGGCCCGAGGGCACGCAACACACTGTCGACCCGGGCCTGGGGAACATCCAGCGGTAGCTCGCGCTCGACCAGCAACGCGACCGCGCCCGCGGCGACGGCGTCACCGGCGTGGTCGTGCCCGTCGAACGCGCCACCGGTGCGTGCTGCGAAGCACGCGCCCGGCACGACGCGGCGGCTGTCCTCGGTGATGGAGGTGACCTCGACGTCGATGTCCCTGACGCGCTCCCGCACATCGAGACCGGCGAGCAGGTCGTGCCAACGCACGCGCGCGCGTCCTCCCAATTTCGACTTGGTCCGCTCGAATCTGGCCAGTTCGGGTCCGGCCAGCTCGGATCCGGGATCGGTGTCAGGGTACCGGGGGGTCATGAGGAGGCCTGTGCTCACGGCGCCGTTGCCGCAGGTGTGGTGGGCGGTACCCGTTCCACCCGAAGGGCCTCCTGCATGATCTGCGAGAACGCCGGCGCCGCGACGTCGCCACCGAAGTAGCTCACGCCCTGCGGCTCGTCGAGCACGACGATCGCCGCGAGCCGGGGCGATTCGGCGGGCGCAAACCCGACGAACGACGCCATGTACGCGCCGGTGTACGGCGGCTTCCGCGCGGTCCCGGTCTTGCCGGCCACGGTGTAGCCGGCGACCGCGGCCTTCACACCGGTGCCGCCCGACACGACGCCGGCCAGCATGCTCGTGACCTTGGCCGCGGTGTCGGCCGACACCACTTGATGCGTCGGGAGCAGCGGCTCGTCGTGGCGGTTCCCGTTGGCGTCGACGGTCGCGGCGACGATCCGCGGCGGCCGGGTGACCCCGCCGTTGGCGATGGTGGTGTAGACGTCGAGCATCTGCATCGCGGTGACCGCGATGCCGTTGCCGATCGGCATCGAGCCCATGCTGGTGTCGTTGTAGAGCGACAGCGGCGTGAGGAGGCCGCTGGCCTCACCGGGCAGGCGCAGCGCGGTCGGCTGGCCGAACCCGAAGGCGCGCAGGTAGCGGTCGAAGCGCTCCTTGCCGAGCATCGACGCGATCTTGATCGTCCCGACGTTCGACGACTCGCGCAGGATGTCGGCGACGGTCATCGTCGACGGGTGACTCTCGACGTCCTGGTAGTCCTTGTCGCCCACCCGGATCGACGAACCGACGTTGTCGATCGTCGTCGTCGGCTGGACGAGACCCTCTTCGATCGCTGCCGACATCGTGATCACCTTGTTGGTGGAGCCGGGCTCGTACATCGTCGCGACCGGTGCGCTCAGCTCGGTCGCGGGCGCGGGGCGGGCGGGGTCGGTGGTCGTGGCGCCGTCGACCGTCGCCATCGCGAGCACATCACCGGTGCGGACGTCGACGAGGATCGCCATCCCTCCCTTGGCAGCGGAGCGCGAGACCTCCTCCGTGAGCACCTGCTCGGTCTTGAACTGGAGGTAACGGTCGATCGTGAGCACGAGGTCCTGGCCGCGTCGTGACGCCTCCACCCGGTGCGCGCCACCCGGGATCTCGTTGCCCTGCGGGTCGCGCTCGACCTGCAGCTGCCCCGACTTGCCGCGCAACGTCGACTCGTAGAGGTACTCGAGCCCGCCGAGGCCGTTGTTGTCGGTGCCGACGAGGCCGATCACCGGCGCGGCGAGCCGGTCGGACGGATAGAAGCGCTTCGACTCGGGCACGAACAGGATGCCGGTGAGACCGAGCGCCTTCACCTTGTTCGCGGTCGCGTCGTCGACCTTGCGGGCGACGTACGCGAATGCGCTCTTCGGCGTCGCGAGACGGTTCTCGAGCGAGAGCTGGTCGACGCCGACGATCGGCGCGAGCACCGCGGCATAGCCGGCGGGATCCTTGATCAGGCGCGGATCGGCGGTGATGGTCGTCTGGGGAACCGAGACCGCGAGGTCGACGCCGTTGCGGTCGAAGATCGTGCCGCGCGACGCGGCGAGCTCGACGGTCTGGAGGCGCTGCCCCTCGCCCAACGACGTGAGCTGGCTCTGGTCGCGCGCCTGGAGTTGGAACAGGCGCACGCCGAGCGCGCCGAACGCGAGCACCATCGCGAGGAGGAGGACACCGAGCCGTAGGCGGATCGGGGGATCGAGCGGAGCAGCCTTCTTCGCGCGGACCGCGCGGCGCGGCGCGGTCTGCGTGCCGGCGCGCGGGGCGCGAGGCGGGCGTCGAGCGGGCGTGTCGCGTGCACGGGCGACTCGTCGCGTTGGCGCGGCAGCGGGAGCAGCGCTGCCACCCGGGCGCGATCGCCCCGCCGGCGGGGGGATTCGGCGGCGCGGCGCCCGGGCATCACGGCTGCGGGTCGCCAAGGTGCGGCTTCACCGCCTTCCAGTCGCTGAGCGTGGTAGACGGCTGCTCGGTCTCGCTCACGGGCGTCGGCGCGCCGGGCACGGTGAGATAGGTCGGTGGGGCGGGCGGAAGCACCAGGCCGAGGCGCTCGGCCTCGCCGATGATGCGGTCGGGGGCCGACATCCTCGCGAGCTCGAGGCGACGTGCCTCGTAGGTGTGCTGCTCCTTGGCGATCTGCGTCGACATGCTGTCGAGCTGGAGTTGGCCTTGCGCGAGGATCACGTGGAAGACGACCGCGAACACGAGCGCGATGACGGTGCCGACGGCGGCGATGGCGAGCACGCGTCCGTGACCGCGTGTATGCGCGCGCGTGTGAGAGGCCGTCTGGGGCTCGCGAACCACGCGCGCGACGCGAGCGGTGCCCGCGTTGCGGGGAGGGCGCGCGAGCGCGGGCGCCCGCCGGACGGCCGTCGCCACTCAGGTCACCGCGCCAGTTTCTCGACCGCGCGCAGGCGGGCACTCGCCGCGCGCGGGTTCACCTCGGTCTCGTGTGCGCTCGGGCGCAGGGCCCGGCGCGTGACGCGTTTGACGATCGGCTGGAGCACGCGGGCGGGCAGATCGGCGCGCACCGGGTTGGGCTCCTCCTCCCGCGACCACTCGGTGAAGCGCTCCTTCACCATGCGGTCCTCGAGCGAGTGGTACGCGAGCACGAGCATGCGACCCTGCGGCGCGAGCAGGTGCACCGACTCGTCGAGCCCACCGGCGAGGTTCGGGAGCTCGCGGTTCACTTCCATGCGGATGGCCTGGAAGGTGCGGCGCGCGGGGTGGCCACCCCGACGGCGCGCGGGGGCGGGGATGCCGCGCTTGATCGCTTCGACGAGGTCACCAGTGGTCGAGAGCGGACGCGCGGCCACGATCTCGCGGGCGATGCGGCGGGCGTAGCGCTCCTCACCGTTGCGCGCGATCAGCGCCGCGAGGTCGGACTCCGAGTAGTCGTTGACGACGGTCTCCGCGGTCAACGACTGCTTGCTGTCCATGCGCATGTCGAGCGGCGCGGCGTCGGCCCAGTACGAGAAGCCCCGCACGGGACGGTCGAGCTGCGGGCTGCTGACGCCCAGGTCGAACAGGATCCCCACGATGTTCCCCTCGCTGTTGCCGGCGATGCCGGTGCTTCCCACGATGTGGGCGACTTCCTCGAAGCCGCCGTGCACGATGCGGGCCCGTTCCCCGAAGGGCGCGAGCGCCGCGCCCGCCGCGTCCACTGCGACGGGGTCCCGGTCGATACCGAGGAGATGGAGGTCGGGTCGGGCCTCGAGGATCCTCCTCGCATGCCCTCCGCCGCCGACGGTCATGTCCACCACGACTCCGGCCGGGACGGGGAGGAGGAGCTCCACCACCTCGTTCGCCATCACCGGCTGGTGCTGGAACTCCTCCGTCACGGTCGATCTGCTTCTCTCTCCTCGAGACCGCCACCAGCCCCCCGAACGCGTCGACGAAAGCAAAGCGGGCGGAAGGGGCGCTTGCGCCGCATCGCCCGGGGGGCTGGTGGCGGGCCCGCAGGCTCGCCTCTGTCAAGGTTCGCTAGATACCGAAATCAGGCAGATCGTCGGACTCGGTCAGGGCGGCACCACCGACTTCCTCGAGCTCCTGCCACCGCTCCCGGTTCCAGATCTCGATGCGGGAGAACACGCCGGCGACGACGACTTCCCGCTCGAGGCCGGCGAACGCACGCAATTTCGCCGGCAGCGCGACCCGGCCCTGCTTGTCGGGCTGGATCTCGTCGGACCCGCTGAAGAACGCACGCGCCGCGTTGAGCTCCTTGGCTCCCCGCTTCGACTGCTCCCTCACCAGGTTCGACACGCTCAAGAACTCCTCCGGTGTCAGCACCCAGAGGCAGCCGCCCCGGCCCTTGGTGACCACCGCACCATCAGCGAGCTGGTCTCGGAACTTGGCCGGGAGAATCACCCGGCCCTTGACGTCCAGGGAGTGTTCGAACTCTCCCAGGAACATCCGGACCCCTCACCTTTCGCGCTGTCGCCACCACTCGGACCGGATCTGCCACCCCAGAGCCGCCCCGGTCACCCCGGCGCAACCCCTGAGTACCACTCCTCACCACTTCGTGGCACCCTACACCCCTCTCCCCCACCATTCAACCCTCCCGGCCCCTATTTCCCTCTTTTCCCGGCGCGCGCCACCCCGAGGCCCAACAAAGCGGCCGCGTGCGATGACCTGTGGACAGTTCATTGGTCCTCCGGGGCCGATAGTTGGCCGCTCAGGCCCAATGAATCTCGACCGGCCCGCGGTTGGCGGTCAGGAGAGGTGCGCTGAGATGTGAGCTAGAAGGAGCTGGCGGGGAGGAAGGGCTCCCAAGCCGGGTCGATGGTGCCGGCGGTGGCGACGACCCAGAGATCGGCGTGCGGCTCGCGAGGCGGGTGCTTGAGCGTCAGCCCTGCTTCAGCCGGCGACCGGTCTTCCTTGCGCGCGTTGCAGGCGCGGCATGACGCGACGACGTTGTCCCATGCGTGGGGACCACCACGAGAGCGGGGCATGACGTGGTCGATGTTCTCGGCCGCCTTGCTGCAGTACTGGCACTTGTGGCCGTCGCGTGCGAAGACCGCGCGGCGCGAGAGCGGCACCCGACTGCGGTACGGCACGCGCACGTAGTGGTTGAGGCGGATCACCGAGGGCACTGGCAGGGTGACGCGCTCCGAGTGCAGCTCTGCGCCATTGCGCGCGACGATCTCCGCCTTCTCCTTCAGCACGAGGACGACGGCCCGCCGCATGGGCACGACGCAGAGCGGCTCGTGGCTGGCGTTGAGCAGCAGAGCTCTCCCCAAGCTGTCGGGCCTCCTCGTGCAGTGTCGGCCCGCAGTCTAAATGGTCCGCGCTAACCCCTCAGGGCTCCCATTTCGCGGCACCACTCGAGGTAGGTCACGACGTCGCGCGCGTCGGGACGGCCGTCGGCGCCGTACTGGGTCTCGAGGCGGAAGGCCAGGTAGTCGGCGTCGGGCATCGGGAGGAACGGTGGGCGGCGCCACCAGCCCGGACGGGCGAGGCGAAGGCCCTGGCGCACCGCCGTCGACCAGAGATGCGGGCGTCGAAGGACGGCCACGAACGCCTGCAACCAGAAGGTGAGCGAACCCGAGCGTCCCACCGGGCCGACGCTACCGTGACCAAGAGGGTTCTCAGGCCTCTGGTACCGTCTCCGTTCGTCCCCTGGAGGTTTCCCGCGTGGTTCAGCCCGCTACCGCGCCGAGCCGCGAGTCGTCGTTCGGCCGGTTGTTCCAGGCGTTGCTCGCCAATGTCGAACGAGTGATCCAGGGCAAACGCGATCCCATCCACCTCGCCCTCGTGTGCATGCTGGCCGAGGGGCACCTGCTCATCGAAGACGTCCCGGGCGTCGGCAAGACCTCGCTGGCCAAGGCGATCGCCCGCTCGATCGGCGGCACCTGCCAGCGCATCCAGTTCACCCCCGACCTCCTGCCGTCCGACGTCACCGGGGTGTCGGTGTGGAACCGCACGACCGACGAGTTCCAGTTCCGCCCCGGCGGGGTGTTCGCCAACATCGTGCTCGCCGACGAGATCAACCGGGCCTCCCCGAAGACCCAGTCGGCGCTGCTCGAGGCGATGGAAGAGCGCCAGGTCACCGTCGACGCCCACACCTACCGCCTGCCGCGGCCATTCATGGTGATCGCGACCCAGAACCCCATCGAGCTCGAGGGCACGTATCCCCTCCCCGAGGCGCAACTCGACCGGTTCCTGATGCGGATCCCCATGGGCTACCCGAACCGCGAGGCCGAGCTCATGATCCTCGAGGCCCAGGGCGAGCGCGCCGTGAACGCCGACGACCTCGAGCCGGTGGTGAGCGCGGCCGACATCGCCGACGCCGCGGTCGCCGTGAACGCGGTGCACCTTGCACCCGAGCTGCGCGGCTACATCGTCGATCTCGTCACCGCGACGCGGCATCACCCCGACCTGCAGCTCGGCGCGAGCCCCCGCGGCTCACTCGCGCTCCAGCACGCGTCGCGGGCGCTCGCGGCGAGCTTCGGGCGCGGGTTCGTGATCCCCGACGACATCAAGCGGGTCCTCCCCTCGGTGCTCGAGCACCGTCTGCTGCTGACTCCCGACGCGCAGCTGCGGGGCACGACCGTGAGCGACGTCACGCGCTCGCTCCTGTCATCGGTCCCGGTGGCCGGCGCGACCCGGACGTAGCGCTCGTGGCGGAGCCGCGCAGTCGGGCCGTCACCTTGACGCGGCGCGGTTGGTCGCTGCTCGGCGGCGCGTTCGGCCTCATCGTCGGGAGCTTCCTGCTCGGCACCATCGAGATGCTCGTGCTCGGCCTCGCCGCGCTCGTGCTGCTCGGAGGCCTCACCCTGTGGCTCAGCACCACATCGCTCCCACGCGTCGCTGTCGAACGACGCGTGCGGCCCGACCGCCTGCACGTCGGATCCGACGGGCGCATCGACATCACGGTCGAGAACCAGGGCACACGGGCAAGCCCTCTGATGCACGCGACCGACTGGTTCGACGAGGGCCGGCGCGCCGCGCGGTTCCTCGTCCCTCCGCTCTCGGGCGGCGCGACCGCGCGCGCCGCGTACCGCATCCCCACGCGGCGGCGCGGCCGCTACGTGGTCGGCCCGCTGGTCTTGGGCGCAGGCGATCCGTTCGGGCTCGCACGTCGCGTGGTCCCCGGGGCGGGAGAGGCCGAGCTGACGGTCCGCCCGCGTGTCTACGACATCGTGGCGCCCGTCGCGGCCGGCAGCCGCATGGCCGCCGACGGCGAGACGCACGGCGCGCGCGCGATGGCCAGCGACCTCGGCGACGACTTCCTCACGTTGCGCGAGTACGAGGTCGGTGACGACCTCCGCCGCGTGCACTGGCGCGCCACCGCGCGCACGGGCGACCTGATGATCCGTCACGACGAAGCGCGCTGGCGGTCGCGCGCCGCAGTGCTCCTCGACGTCCGTCCGTCGGCGCACGACGACGCGTCGTTCGAGGTCGCGGTCGAGGCGACCGCGTCGGTGGTGGCACGTCTCGTGCGGCTGCGCCGACGGGTCGAGGTGATCACCAGTGCCGGCGAAGTGCTCGGCACCGGTGGTGACGCGCGCCACGACGTGATCGACCGGCTCGCGACCGTCGGGCCCGACGCGAACGACCACTTCGAGGTGGTCGCGGCGAATCTCCGGGCGCATCGCCGCGCCGACCTGCTCATCGCGGTGCTCGGCACGGTCGATCCCGACACGCGCCACGCACTCGGCGCGCTTTCGGGCATGCACGTGATCGCGGTCCTCACGCAGCCCGCGGTCCTCGCCTCCACCGCGTCGCTCACGGTGGTCGACGCGTCGGTCACACCGTTCGCAACCGCGTGGAACACCACCGTCAGCGGAGCAGCAGGCGTTCGATGGCCTCACGTGCCCGTCTCCTAGCGCCGCTGACGCTCGCCGCGCTCGGCGCCGGCGCCGCGCTGTCGCTCGCGCGCGTGTTCGACGGCAGTGGGTTCGTCCTGCCCGTGCTCGGCGCCGCGCTCATCCCGTTCGCGATCGGCGCGTTCGGGCGTCACCGCGGCTGGGCCACTGCGGTCACCGTCGCCGTCAGCCTGCTGGGGCTCGCGGTGTACGTGGTCTACGCGCTCGAGCCGTCGACGACCACCGCGGGCGCGCCGCTCGGTGACACGTGGCGAGCAATCAGCCGTCAGCTCGATCACGGGTGGCACACGTTGCGCACCACGCCCGCGCCGGCGCCGGTCACCGACGGCGCGGTCCTCCTCGCGGTCATCGCCACCTGGCTCATGGCGCTGATCTCCGACTGGCTCGCATTCGTGCGGCGCGCCGTCCTGGGCGCGCTGGCACCGGCGCTCGTGCTCTTCGTGTGGTCGTCGACCCTCGGCACCAAGGACGACTGGGAGCTGAGCGTCGCTGCGTTCGCAGTGCTCTCGGGCTGCTTCCTCTCCGCGCAGAACCTCGCGCTCCTCGATCGCCGGCGCAGCTGGCTCGTCACCCGCGGGGCGACACGCGCGCCGTCGCTCCTCCCCACCGCGATCGTCGCCGTGGTCGCGGTACTCGGCGCACTCGTGCTCGCGCCCGCGATCCCCGGCGCGGGCGCCGACCCGATTCTCGACTTCAACACCGCGAACGGCACGCAGGCGGGCGGCAAGAGCTACCGCGCCAGCATCGCTCCGCTCGTCGACGTCGGCGACAAGCTCCGCAACATCGACATCCCCGACCTCTTCACGGTGCAGTCGCCGCGGCCCGACTACTGGCGCGTGACCGCGCTGGACGAGTACTCGGCGGAGGGCGGCGGCCAGTGGACGCTGAACGCCGCGGGTGAGGGCAAGGTGAAGGTCGGCCTGCCGAGCACCGTGCCCGCGAACGCGGTGCGGCAGGTCTACACGATCAACCGGCTCGGCGAACGGTGGCTGCCCGCGGCCTACCGCCCCGTGTCGATCACGCTGAGCGACACGCTCGTCGTCGTGTCGTCATGGACCCTGGTGACGAGCGAGTCGAGCGTCGAGGGGCTCACATACACCGTCGGCTCGGTGATCGGGGCGACCGCGGATCAGGTCACCGACGCGCAGCAGGCCGCGACCGCAGTCGCAGTGCCCAGAGCGCTCGAGCAGTACACCGCGTTGCCACCGGGCTTCCCGAGTGACATCACCACGTTGGCCGCGCAGATCGTGAGCAAGGCGGGCGCGGTGACGCCGTTCGCCAAGGCGAAGGCGCTGCGCGACTACTTCCGGGACGGAAGCTTCACCTACGACACCAGCATCGACCTCGGCGACGACGCCAACGCGATCGAGACCTTCCTCCGCCAGCGGCGCGGGTTCTGCGTGCAGTTCGCGAGCGCATACGCGGTGATGGCGCGCGCGGTCGGGCTGCCCACTCGGCTGGCGGTCGGCTACACACCCGGCACGAAGAACGGCGACGTCTACACCGTCAGCTCCCACGACGCGCACGCGTGGCCCGAAGTGTGGCTGGCAGGGTTGGGCTGGACCCACCTGTTCGACCCGACCCCCGCCACCGGCAACGCGCTCGGCGCCGGCGGAAGCGGGCTCCCGGCCGAGATCCCCGTGACACCGATCGCCAACACCGGCTCGCAGCCCCAAGCGACGATCCCGCCGCAGCCGACGACTCCCCCGGGCAGCGGCGCGCCCTCGGGCACGGGCAACGGCACCGGCGGCACGACTCCGGGGGGCGTGGCCGGTGGCACGACGGCACCGTCGACTGCAGCGCCGATCCCGCCCTCGGTGTCGACGACCGTCGCGTCCGACAACTCCGCGTGGACGCTCGTCGCGCTCGTCATCGTCGGCATCCTGCTCATCGTCGGCGCGTACGTCGCCACGGTCGTCGTGCTGAAGCGTCGACGGCGCGCGCGCCGTCACGACGCCGATCCCGCGCTGGCGGTGCAGGGCGCATGGGACGAAGCGCTCGACCGCCTCCAAGAAGCCCGCCTGCGCGCCGATCCCGCGCTCACACCGCTCGAGCTCGCGCGCACCACCGCGACGCACACGACGCCGGCGACCGCGCGTCCGATGCGAGCGCTCGCGCGCACCTATACGACGACTCGGTACGGGGATCGGCCGCCGGAGCGCGACGACGCCCGCCAGGCGTGGGAGTCCGTCGACGAGCTCGAGCGCGCGCTCGACGAGCCACTGTCGTTCCGCGAGCGCTGGCGCCGGCGGCTCGACCCGAGCACCCTCCGCGTCCCCTCGGGATCCCGTCGCGAGTGATGCTCCGGGCGTGCGGTTCCCTCTGGGAGGGACCCATCGTCCAGAGCGCGTCGAGCGAGTCCAGGGTTGCCGCGCGAGACTCCCCACGATGGAGCAGCGACTCTCACTGGTGACACTGGGTGTGGCCGACATCGGACGCGCTCGAGCGTTCTACGAGGCACTCGGCTGGTCGGGTGAGACGCCCGACGGCGAGGTCGTGTTCTTCCAAGCGGGCGGGATGGTCGTTGCACTCTGGAGCCGGGCCGAGCTCGCGGCGGACAGCACCGTCGAGGACACCGGCGGCTGGGGTGGTGTGACGCTCGCCCACAACGTCTCGTCTCCGGCGGAGGTGGACCAGGTGCTCGCGGAGGCCGTGGCCGCGGGCGCGACCATCGGGCGCGCCGGCAAAGCCACGTTCTGGGGCGGTTACTCGGGCGTGTTCATCGATCCCGACGGGCACCCGTGGGAAGTCGCGCACAACCCGGGTTGGACCATCCATCCTGACGGGACCGTCCACCTCCACTGAAGGGGTTGATGACGGTCAGCTCGACGCGCAGTTCTGCCTGCCCGGCGATCCCCATTGCGATGCAAATCTGATCATCTGATACTATTGTCATATGCCAAGAAAGGGAACTGCTGGCGCGCCCGGCATCGAAGGTCTGAGCGTGCCCCTGTCGGTGGTGAAGGCGGAGTTGTTCAAGGCGCTCGCCAACCCAGCGCGCATACGGGTGTTGGAGCTGCTCGCGGACGGCGAGCGTTCCGTGGGCGAGATGCAGCCTCTGGTGGGCATCGAGCTCTCCCACCTGTCGCAGCAGCTGGGGGTGCTGCGCAAAGCGGGACTCGTGACCTCACGCAAAGAGGGGTCCACGGTCTTCTACACGGTCAAGGACCCCCTCGTCGTCGAGCTCCTCGCGGTCGCGAAGCAGATCCTGCTGCTCACCCTCAACGAGTCGCGCGAGTTGCTGGCCGATCTCGGCGCAGCATGACGGTGAGCGAGGCGCAGGACGGCGAACGCGACGCCGCAACCGACGCGGGGACGGCCTTTCGCGCCCGCGTGCCGCGACTGCTCTCGAGCTTGCTCCCGCGCCGTGCCGACTATGCCGGTGCGCGCCGGTCGTGGAAGCACGATCTGATCGCGGGTGTCACGGTCGGGATCGTCGCGCTGCCGTTGGCGCTCGGGTTCGGGATCACGACGGGGCTCGGCGCGTCGGTGGGTCTGATCACCGCGATCGTTGCCGGCGTCGTCGCCGGGGTGTTCGGCGGATCGAATGTCCAGGTCTCGGGTCCGACTGGCGCGATGACCGTCGTGCTCGTGCCGATCGTGGCTCGCTACGGGGCCGACGGCGTGTTCCTGGCGGGCCTCATGGCCGGCGTGCTCGTGCTGATCGCGTCGTTCGCCCGGTTGGGCCGCGCGCTCAGCTACGTGCCGTGGCCAGTGATCGAAGGCTTCACGATCGGCATCGCGGTCTTGATCTTCTTGCAGCAGGTTCCGAACGCACTGGGCGTGGCGAAGCCCGCGGGTGACAACACCGCGCTCGTCGCGATCCGGTCGGTCGGGAACGCAGTGGCGGGTGACGGCACGCTCGCCGCACTCGGGCTCGTCGCGGTTGTCGCGGTCGTGATGGTCGGGCTTCCTCGACTCCGCAAGGGCGTCCCGGCATCGCTCGTGGCGGTGATCGTCGCGACCGCGATCGCGCAGCTTGCCAATGTCGACGTTGCACGAATCGGGAGCCTCCCCGACTCGCTGCCAGTTCCGTCGCTCCCCGGAGTGTCGCTCCAGCGCATGGGTGACCTGCTGTCGGCCGCGTTCGCGATCGCCGCGCTGGCCGCCATCGAGAGCCTCTTGTCGGCGAAGGTCGCCGATGGCATGTCCGACAGCGCACGCCACGATCCCGACCGCGAGCTGTTCGGCCAGGGTCTGGCCAACATCGTGTCGCCGCTCTTCGGCGGCATGCCTGCGACGGGCGCGATCGCACGCACCGCCGTCAACGTGCGCGCCGGTGCTCGAACGCGCGTGTCGGCCCTTGTGCACTCGCTCGTGCTCTTGCTCGTCGTGCTGATCGGCAGCACGCTCGTCGCTCGCATCCCACTCGCCGCGCTCGCCGGCGTGCTCATGGTGACCGCCGTACGGATGGTCGAGCCGCACAACGTGCGAGCGGTCGTCCGCGCGACCCGCGGCGACGCACTCGTGCTCGCGGTGACCGCGGCGGTGACGATCGTGTTCGACCTGATCCTCGCGGTTGAAGTCGGCGTCGCGGTCGCAGCCATCGTCGCGCTGCGCGCGGTCGCACAGTCGTCGCACGCGGAGCCCGAATCGGTGCACCGGGACGTGGAGATCGACGCCGATGACGAGCATCGTCTGCTGCACGAGCACATCGTCGTGTACCGCATCCAGGGCGCGCTGTTCTTCGGCGCCGCGCAGCAATTCCTCACCCAGCTCACCGACGTGGGCGACGTGAAGGTCGTGATCCTGCGCCTCGCCGACGTCCGGGTGCTCGACGCGACGGGCGCGGCTGCCCTCGAGGAAACCGTCGCCGAGCTCGAAGGCCGAGGGATCACCGTGCTGCTCAAGGGCGTGCGTCCCGAACATCGCCGAGCGCTGTCTGCTGTTGGCGCGTTCCAACGCCTCGCGAGCGAGCATCACGTCTTCGACAACCTCGATGACGCGGTCGCACACGCCCGCACCCACGTTCGCCGCGACCTCGACCGCGACGCAGCCTGACTCGTGACGTTTGCCCCTCCTGGGACTGGTTGCCGTCTCCGTGGGTTCGAGCTGTCGTCGCGTTCTCCCTCGGCGGTCGCTCCTGGCGTCGGCGGTCTTCGTTGTCGTACGGCTCCGGGCCGACTGGCTGTCGTGACGCGCCAGTGGCGGCGCTCGATCGCCGGCGCTCAGGGCTCGTCGTGGCCGTGGTCGATGACGGGGGCTCGGGGGCCAGCGTCGTCGACGGAGTCGGCCGTGTCGTGGTCGAGGCAGGCGGTGCCGACGTCGAGGTGGGTGTGAGCGACGTGGTCGTGCTCGAAGGCATCGCGGACGTCGACGTGGGCGCGGGGGTGCTCGACGTCGTCGAAGGCGGTGGTGCACACGGCCGCGTCGTCGTGACCGCGGGCGCGGTCTGGTCAGGTGGATAGAACTTCGCCGCGCAGCCGAAGTTCGACAGCACGGTGTGCCGGGTGCCGGTGCTCCCGTCGTCGAAGTGGTTGGTTGCCGTCACCTCACGGATGTAGCCGGCGTCGTCGACGCCGATCCGCTCGGTGGTACCGGAGTAGCCACCCTCGCGAAGCAACGGCAGCGCGGCTTGGATCGTCTCGCGCTGGACGTCGCTGAGGTCCGGGGTGTCGGCGAGCTGCGTCATGTCGATGGTCACGTCGTAGTAGGTGACGTTCACACCGTCGACCGAGCCCGTGCCGGCCGGCGTCGCGTCGGCGACCGCCTCCTGCTCCAGGTTGAGCGAGCCGCCCGGGCTGGCGAGCCCGATCATCGCGAGCGCACCCTGACTGGGCCCGAGTGCACTCTCGACCGCGCTGGCAAAGCTCGGCAACGGGGTGCCGGATTCAATGGCACCACCGACCGTGTCACCACTCGACAACCAGACCTTGGTCGACGTCACGTACAACGTTCGCGGGCCAGCCGAGCTGTTCGTGACGACGTGCGAGACGTACGGATCGAAGCTGACGGTGCCGTGGCCACTCGAGTCGAACGTCGTGCTACCTCCCTGGCTCTGACAGGAGGTCGCGGGCGGGCACTGCGGTCCAGGGGCAGTGGGGTGCGTCGAATGCGTGTCGAACTGCGTGTCGTAGCCGCCCGACGCCACGGTCCTGCCGACCGCTGCCGCGCACCGCGGTCAACGTGTCATCCCTGGTGACGCGCCGGTCGCCTCAGCCGTGGGCGTCGTCCGATTCGACCCACTGCACCAGCTCGAGGGTGATGCCTTCGGGACCTTCGAAGAACCGGAGCCGCCGGCTGATGTAGTCCATCTCCTCGCTGAGCATGGTGACGCCGTTGGCCATGAGATGGGCGGCGGCCGCCGCGATGTCATCCACCCGGAACGCAAGGTGGTTGTACCCGCGTCGCCGCAGATTCGTGGGGTGCTCACCCGGGTCGTCGGCCGGGCTGGGATCGAACTCGAGCAGTTGGATCTCGAAGGGGGGCTCGGATCCCTCGAGCGCGAGCGTGATGTGCGCGGCCTTCATCTCCGGCATCCCCATGTATCGCGCCGGGGCTCCGCCGTCGATCACCGCCACGTGTTGCTTGCGGAAGCCGAGCAGCTCGAAGAACTCGACCGCCGTCGCCGCGTCCGCTACCGCGACGGTGACATGATCCGGATTGCGGAGCATCGTCATTCCCCTTGCCTACGCGTCGCGGAGGTTGGTGGGGCCGAAGTACGCGTTCATCGTCGAGATGCGGCCGTCGTCGTCGAAAGCCCACACGTCGATGGCCTCGAGGACCTTGACCCCGTCTTCGTGATTCTCCTCGACTTCGATGCACGCCGCGGCATGGCGACAATCCCGCGAGATGCGCACCGGACCTGAGAGCCTCACCGCTCGCACGAAGCCAAGCCCCCGCGCGAAGTACTCGCGGATGGCTTCCACGCCTTCGAGCGCGGGGCCGTCGACCGGATCGTGGACGACCGCGTCGGGAGCGAACAGGCCGAGCACCGCGTCGAGGTCCAACCTCGACCAGGCTGCCGCGTAGTGCTCGTAGACCCGCTGGATGTCCTCGGCGCTCGGCATGCAGGCATCCTCTCAATCGCGAGCTCGCCGGGCAACTGCAACCGGTGGAGGTGCGTCCCTCGACGCGACGGCGATCCGACCTCGTTCTCTCGGGTGTGCCCGCGGACGCAGCGGTGCTGTGGCGCATGCCGACATGGCAGCATTCCAGTGGTCTTGTGCATCGATTGCGAACCGGATCAGCCGGCGGTGGACAGGCCGTCGAGCACGCGGCGCGGTGAGACGGCTGCGAACCCGACCGGCCGAGAAACCGCGCCCGCCATACCGGATGCTTGCCATGTGGCGTCCGTGGCGCAGCCCCACAGATTTCTGGGCCTCGGCGTTCGCCGCCGCGGACGAGCTCGAGCTGCCCTCTCTGGCCTTCGCGATCAGGAGCGACCTGGGCGTTCCGGGCGGAGCGGGGCGCGGTCAGCTGCTGGCCGGCGGATCGGGGCGGCCGCGGGCGGGATGCGCGGCACGTTCACTCAACGTCTCGACGAACGCTCGCCGGTCGGAGTCGAACGCGCGCACTTCGGCATCGACCTCGTCGGCGAAGCGGTCGACCGCGACGAACAGCGCGAGCTGACCGTGGCGGAGCGCATCGAGGATCTCGCCGTCGTCACGACACGCCCACACCGACTCGCCGTCGCTCACCAGTGACAGCTCGGCGAGATCGTGCCCCGCGGCGGCGAGCTCGGTGACCGCGCGGCGCACACGCGCCATCGGCAGACCCGCATCGAGCAGCGACGCGACCATCCGCACCGCCACGAGGTCACGGAACGAGTAGGGCGCGACCGGGTCGGTGGTCAGGTCGGACGGAACGACGAGACCGGTGCGCTGCCACGCTTCGAGCTGCGCGGTCGTGCAGCCCGAGAACCGGGACGCCTGGATCGCGGTGTACCCCACGTGACGCCCGTCGACCCGGCGTCAGTGCGGAGGCTCGTTGTTACCCCAGCGGTCTCGCCAACGCCGGCTCGCGTTGTCGAGCGCGTTCTTCACCGAGCCGTTCCGCATCGAGCCGGTGAGGTTCTCCATGCCCGCCCGACCGAGCTTGCGCACGTGATGCTCGATCGCGAGCGTGCACGTGAGCATGATCCCGAAGCCGAGCAACCCGAACAGCAGGTTGCTCGTGAACGTCAGGACCATGATGACCAGGCCGACGACGAAGCCGACGACGGCCCACTTGATCATGCGCGAGGAGTGCCGGTACAGCGTGATGTCGGCCTGCTGCACCAACTTGGGGTCGGTGGCCGACAGGTTCTCCTCGATCTCCTGCAGGATCCGCTGTTCGTCCTCGGAGAGCGGCATAACTCCCTCGACTCGCTTGCGTCATTCGAGCTGCGGTTCGAGCGGCTGCTCGATGCGCCCGTTGGTCATTGTCGCGCACCCACCCGGTGCCTTCAATGCAGGATAGGTGCTGGACGCTACGGACCAATATCACGGGGAGGCGTTGCGCCACCGGGTGCGACGGCGCTGCGCCCGAACCGGGCCCGGACCGCATCGACCGACTCCTCCACCGCTGCCCGCCGGGCGGAGCGCACCGGATCGAGCTCTCCGGAACCGGTCGGCTCGGGGTCGTCGAACAGCCGCGGCTGGGCGACGGATTCGGTCCCGAGCTTGCTCACCGACACGCCCAGGAGGCGGACGCCGTCGTCGGTGGGAACGCCGTCGAGGAGCCGGCGCGCCACCTGCGCGATGTCGGCCGCGACCGCCGTCGGCTCCCGCAGCGTGCGCGCCCGGCTGATGGTGCGGAAGTCGGCGAACCGCACCTTGAGCTGCACGGTGCGCCCGGCGACCGACGCCGCCCGCAGGCGCGTCGCCACGCCGTCCGCGAGGCGAACGAGCTCCCGCTCGAGGAGCGCCCGGTCGCGCACGTCGACCGGGAACGTCTCCTCGTGCCCGACCGATTTGGCCACCTGCTCCGGCTCGACCGGTCGCGCGTCACGGTTCCATGCGAGCGCGTGCAGGTGGTGACCGGCCGCGTTGCCGAGCGCGCCGACGAGCACGGCTTCGGGAAGGTCGGCCAGCTCGCCGACGGTGCTGACACCCAGCTCGGTGAGCCGACGGCGCGTCGCCGGCCCGACGCCCCAGAGGCGCTCGACGCCGAGCGGGTGCAGGAACGTCAACTCCTCCCCCGGTTCGACGATCAACATGCCGTCGGGCTTGGCGAGGTCGCTCGCGAGCTTTGCGAGCAGCTTCGTGCTCGCGGCGCCGACCGACGCGACGAGACCGGTCTCGTCGTGCACGCGAACACGGATCGCGACCGCGATCTCGGGGCCGGTGCCGTGCAGCCGACGCGCGCCGGCGACGTCGAGGAAGGCCTCGTCGAGCGCGATCGGCTCCACCAGTGGCGTGAACGAGCGGAGGATCTTCATCACCGCGCGGCTCGCGTCGCGGTACGCGTCGAAGCGCGGTGCGAGGAACACGCCGTCGGGGCAGGCCCGCCGCGCGCGCGTCATCGGCATCGCCGACCGCACGCCGAAGCGCCGCGCCTCGTAGCTCGCGGCTGCGACGACGCCGCGCGGCCCGAGGCCGCCGACGACCACGGGCTTGCCCACCAGTTGGGGATCGTCGAGCTGCTCGACCGACGCGTAGAACGCGTCGAGGTCGACGTGCAGGATCGACGGCTCCGTGCGCGTGCCGTGCGCCGTCGTCGCCCCGGATCTCGCCGCTCATGTCGCTACCGGGCGACGCGGGTCGCGCGCAGCGCGCGGCGATCGGAGCCGCTCACTTCGTAGACGTACTCACGCGCGTCGCCGGGTCCCCAGCGGTGCCGCAGCCAGTCGGTGATCGGCTCGCCGACCCAGGGCGCGCACGACGCCAGGATCTCGCCGCACTCGTCGGGATGCGCGAAGCGGGCGTCGATCACGATGCCATCGGGGTCGTCGACCGTGAGATCACCCTCGTAGCCGAGCGCGCGGTGCACTTCACAACGCAGCGACCACCCCATCTCGACCGCGGTGGCGCGCACTTCGTAGAGCGGGCCCTCCCACGCGGTGACGACGAGGCCGGTCTCCTCGGCGACCTCGCGCGTGAGGCCGTCGAGCAGCGTCGGGTCGGTGGCGTCGATCACGCCGCCCGGCGTGCTCCAGTCGGTGAGCCCGTTGCGTCGGCGGTTGCACACCAGCAACAGGCCGCCACCGGAGGCTGATTCGACGAGCGCACCGGCGACGGTGAACTCGGCGATCGACATGCCCTCAGTGTCGCGCGCGCAGGTCCTCGTAGGAGCGGCGGAGACCGGCGATGCGGTCGCGGATCCCCCAGCGGGTGACCAGGAGCAGGGCCTCCACGACGATGCGGCTCGACATCTTGGAGCGGCCGAGGGTGCGGTCCCGGAACTCGATCGGCACCTCGACGATCCGGGCGCCGGCGCGCTGGCTCAGGTAGGTCATCTCGACCTGGAACCCGTAGCCGTCGGCCCGCACGTGCTCGAGGTCGATCTGCGAGAGCAGGCGGCGGTGGTACGCCCGGAAGCCCGCGGTCGCGTCGTACACCCGCAGGCCGAGCATCAGCCGGGCGTACATGCAGCCGGTCCGCGAGATCGTGCGCCGGGCCCACTTCCAGTCGGGGATCGAGCCCCCGCGCACGTAGCGCGATCCGATCGCGAGATCGGCGCCGTGCTCGACCCGGTCGATCAGCGTGGGGAGCGTGTCGGGGTCGTGCGACAGGTCGGCGTCCATCTCGATCATGATGTCGTACCCGTCGGTGAGGCCCTTGCGGAACCCCGCGCGGTAGGCGGACCCGAGGCCCGACTTCGCCGCTCGGCGCAGCACGTCGATGTGCCCGATCTCCCGGTCGAGCTCCTCGGCGAGCTCGGCGGTGCCGTCAGGGCTTCCGTCGTCGATCACCAGGATGTCGGCGTCGGGTGCGGCACGCCGCACTCGCCGCAAGACCTCGTCGATGTTCTCGGCCTCGTTGTAGGTGGGCACCATCACGAGGACGCGCACGGCGGGCGAGCCTACCGGCCACATGGTTGCGAGCTCCTGCACAGCCATCCTCCTACCATCGGCGCATGCCCGACGTTCCTGAACACACGGATGACAACGAATCGCGGGATGAGGAAGTGCCTCCGATGCTCCCGTCGCGGGGCGTCTACCTCCTCGCGTTCGCCGCGGTCGTCTTCGCGGGAGTGCTCGGCGGCATCATCGGCTACGGCATCGCCGACGTCGGGAGCGACTCCGATGCCGCCAAGTTCGTGGGCACGCTGCTCGGCTCGATCATCGCCGCGGGTGGCGTGGGCATCGTCGCGGTGCTCGTGCTGCGCGCGATGGCCGAGTGGCGGCGCACGAACCCGCCCACGTGAGCAGCGCGAGCGAACGGGCACGGAGCCGGGTATCCCGGCTCCGTAGGGAGCGAGCCATGTTGATGGCGGCTACTCACCCAACGTGAGTCGCCGGAACGCCTCCGCATAGCGGATGCCCGCGGGGCTCTCGGCCGCCTCGGCGCGCTCGCGCATGAACTCGCGGAACCAGTCGCCGGTGTCGCCGAGCTGGCTCGCGTGGCAGTACAGCGCGTCGATCTTGCGCTCGAGGGTGGACGCGATGTCGATCCAGCAGTTCGGCTCGAGCGTGCCCGACAGGTAGACCGCACGCACCTCGTGGACCGCGAGGCCGTCGGCGAGATGCTCCGGGAAGTAGCGAGGGTTGGCGGCTGCGGGCGCGACCGCGTCGAGCGTGGCCCAACCGGTGACCCGGTGGTCGTGATGGTTGAAGTAGCCGTCGCCGAAAAAGACCGCGGTGGGGTCGGGGCAGAGCACGACCTCGGGCCGCAGCTCCCGCACGTAGCGCACGATCGCGCCCCGCAGCTCCTGGTCGTCGGGGACTTCGCCGTCGGGATAGCCGAGGTGGAAGTGACCGGTGAAGCCGAGGAGCGCGACCGCCTTGGCCGTCTCCTCGACCCGCAACGCCGCGAGCTCCTCGAGATCGGCGTCGGGATCCGACTTGCCCTTGTCGCCGAGGGCGGTGATCAGCGTCCAGACCTGCGTGCCCTGGTCGGCCCAGCGCGCGAGCGTGCCGCCGGCGGAGATCTCGGCGTCGTCGGGGTGCGCGTAGACCGCGAGCGCACTCGCGGGAATGTCGTCGGCCACGCTGCGAGCGTACCTGTCAGTCTCGGGGCTCCTGCGCGTGCGCGAGGTCGTCGAGGACCGCGATCGTCCTCGCGAGGTCGGCGTCGTCGACGTCCTTGTGGGTGACGAAACGCACGGTGTCGGCGTCGATGGTGCCGGCGCGGATGCCCGCGGCCGCGAGTGCGGGCAGGATCTCGCGCGGGAGACGGTCGGCGGGCGCGCAGATGATGTTCGTCTCGACGTGATCGGGATCGACGCATCCGGAGAACCGATCCGCGAGCGCAACCGCGAGCGCGTGCGCGCGCGCGTGATCGTCGCGCAGGCGGTCGACCATCGTCTCCAACGCCACGATTCCCGCGGCGGCGATGACGCCGGCCTGGCGCATCCCACCACCGAGACGCGAACGATCGCGACGCGCCTCGGCGATCGCGTCACGGGCGCCGCACAGCAGCGATCCCACCGGCGCCGCGAGACCCTTCGACAGGCAGAACATGACGGTGTCGGCGCGCGCGACGAGGTCGGTCGGCGCGACGTCGAGTGCGACGGCCGCGTTCCAGATGCGCGCCCCGTCGCAGTGCACCGCGAAGCCGTGCGCACTCGCGGCATCGACCACCGCGTCGACCTCGCTGACGCGCCAGGGGCGCCCGCACGCGGGCATGTGCGTGTTCTCGATCGTCACCGCGGAGATCTCGGGCAGATGATGGTGCTGCGACGCCGCCGCGCGCGTGAGCGCGTCGGGATCGAGGAGGCCGTCGCCGTCGGGCAACGGGCGCAGCTGCACACGCGCGTTCCCGGCCGACGACGCGTTCTCGTACCGGTAGACGTGTGCCCGCTCGCCGCACAGCACCTCGGTGCCCGGGCGCCCGAGCAGGCGGAGCGCGAGCTGGTTGGCCATCGTGCCCGACGGCACGTAGAGCGCGGCCTCCTTGCCCAGGAGCGCGGCGGCGAGGGTCTCGAGGCGGTTGACGGTCGGGTCTTCGTGGTAGCCGTCGTCGCCCACCTCGGCGTCGGCCATCGCCCGCCGCATCTCGGGTGTGGGCGTGGTCACGGTGTCGGAGCGGAGGTCGATCACGCCGGACGGCGATGCCATGGCGCGAACCCTCCGCTTCCGTCCGACCCGCGCTACCGCATCGGGCGGATCAGGCCCTCTTGGGCGATGCTCATCGCGAGCTGGCCGTCGGCCCGGAACACCGAGCCGCGGGCGAAGCCGCGTGCGCCCATCGCCGACGGGCTGTGCAGGTGGAAGAGCAGCCACTCGTCGGCGCGGAACTCGCGGTGGAACCACATCACGTGGTCGAGGCTCGCCATCATGAAGCCCTTCGACCCGGGGCCCGCGTGCGGCATCGTGGTGGTGCCGAGCAGCGCGATGTCGGACACGTAGGCGCCGACGGTCACGTGCACGAGCGGGTCGTCGGGCAGCGTGCCGTTGGCGCGGAGCCACATGTCCTGGTCGGGAGGGCGCGGGCCCTCGGTCGACCACGGGTCACCGCCGGGGAAGCGCATGTCGATCGGCCGCTCCCCCGCCCACGGCGACGCGGTCTCCGGGTTCTCCTCGTCACCCCACGGCGACGGCTCGGCCGCGGGGATCGTCTCGGGCGGCGCGACGTCGGGCATCGGGTCGGAGTGGTCGGGGCCGTCCTCGGGCACGTGGAACGACGCCGCCGCGTTGAAGATCGCCTCGCCGTGCTGGATCGCGACGACACGACGAGTGGTGAAGCTACGGCCCTCACGGATGCGGTCGACGTCGAAGATGATCGGCACGTGCGGGTCACCGGGCCGCAGGAAGTACGCGTGCATCGAATGGACGCGGCGATCGGGTTCGACGGTCCGGCCGGCGGCCATCAGGCCCTGCGCGAGCACCTGGCCGCCGAAGATGCGCTCCCGCGCGTTCTGCGGGCTGCGGCCGCGGAACAGGTTGACCTCGAGCTGCTCGAGCTCGAGCAGGTCGACCAGGTCGTCGATCGGAGTGCCCACCGCGGCGAAGCTACTTCACCCGAGAAAGACCCTTGCGGTCTCGAGCAGGTCGGGGCCGACGGTCTTGGGCTCTCGCAATGCATCCTCGAGTGGAACGAGCTCGATCGCGGGACCGTGGAGTGCGACCATCACACCGAACTCACCGTGTTGCACGGCGTCGATCGCGGCGATCCCGAAGCGAGTCGCAAGCACGCGGTCATACGCAGTGGGTGTCCCGCCCCGGAGCACGTGGCCCAGGACCGTCACCCGTGTCTCGAATCCCGTGCGACTCTCGATCTCCTGCTGGATCACGCTGCTGATCCCACCGAGTCGCACGTGGCCGAACTCGTCGAGCTCACCGCTCTGCAGGATCAGCGTGCCTTCCTTCGGCTGCGCGCCCTCGGCCACGACGACGATCGAGAAGTGCACACCGTGGTGATGACGGTGCTCGAGCTGGCGGCACACCTCCGCGATGTCGAAGGGCTCCTCGGGGACGAGCACGATGTCGGCCCCGCCCGCCATCCCCGAGTAGATCGCGATCCACCCCGCATGCCGGCCCATGACTTCGACGACGATCACGCGGTCGTGGCTCTCCGCCGTGGTCTGCAGGCGGTCGATGGCGTCCGACGCGATCTGCACCGCGGTCTGGAACCCGAACGTGAAGTCGGTCGCGGCGAGATCGTTGTCGATCGTCTTGGGGACACCGACCACTGACACGCCCAACCCGCCGAGATGGGCCGCGACACCGAGGGTGTCGTCGCCACCGATCGCGATCAGGGCGTCGATGTGATTGCGCTCGAGGGTGTCGAGCGCGCGTGCGACACCGTCGTCGGCCTTCAGCGGGTTCGTGCGAGACGTGCCGAGGATCGTCCCACCGCGGTGGATGAGCCCCCGCGTGTTCGCGACCGTGAGCTCCATCGTCTCGTCGTCGATGACGCCCCGCCAACCGTGTCGGAACCCGACGATCTCGTGACCGTAGATCCCTTCTCCCTTCCGCACGACCGCGCGAATCACCGCGTTGAGCCCCGGACAATCGCCGCCACCAGTGAGCATCCCGATCCGCATGCGTACATCCTGCCCGGAAATCCGTGCCGGTTGGCTTAACTTCGCGTGAATGGCCGTAGTCCTGGCGATCGACGCCGGCACGACGAGCGTCCGGACCGTCGCCGTGAGCGAGCACGGGCCACCCGACGGCGTTCGCCGCCCGGGAGTTCACCCAGCACTTCCCGCAACCGGGATGGGTCGAGCACGATCCCGACGAGATCTGGCGGGCGACGCTCGCCACGCTCACGGAAGTCGCCGCTGCGCTCGACGGCGAGACGGTCGCGGGCATCGGGATCACCAACCAGCGCGAGACCGTCGTGGCGTGGGATCGCGCGACCGGCCGTCCGCGGCATCGCGCCCTGGTGTGGCAGGACCGCCGCACCGCGGCCCGGTGCGACGAGCTGCGCGCCGCCGGCCACGAGCCGCTGGTGCGATCGCGAACCGGGCTCGTGCTCGACCCCTACTTCT
This sequence comes from uncultured Actinomycetes bacterium, assembly GCA_963721435.1. Taxonomy (GTDB): domain Bacteria; phylum Actinomycetota; class Acidimicrobiia; order IMCC26256; family DASPTH01; genus CAVRJC01. Next base: position 702,036 of record CAVRJC010000006.1, on the reverse strand, counting down.
CGGGCACCAAGCTGGAGTGGCTGCTGCGCGACGGTGGCCTCACGGTCGACGCCGCGCTCGCGTTCGGCACCATCGACTCCTGGATCCTCTGGAACCTCACCGGCGGCGTCGACGGCGGTGTGCACGCGACCGAGCCGTCGAACGCGAGCCGCACGCTGCTCTTCGACATCGACACCCTCGACTGGTCGCCGGACCTGCTCGAGCTCTTCGGCGTGCCACGCTCGTGCCTCGGGGCGGTGCTGCCGAGCAGCGGGCGCTTCGGCACGAGCGTGCCCGCGTGCGCGGCCGGGTTGGCGGTCCCCGTGAGCGGCATCGCCGGCGACCAGCAGGCGGCGCTCTTCGGTCAGGCGTGCTTCACCCCGGGCATGACCAAGAACACCTACGGCACCGGCTCGTTCGTGCTCGTGAACCTCGGCGCGTCGCATCCACCGCCGTCCGAGGGGCTGCTGACGACCGTGGCGTGGACCCTCGGCGACGACGTGACGTACGCGCTCGAAGGCTCGATCTTCATCACCGGCGCCGCGGTGCAGTGGCTGCGCGACGGTCTCGGGATCATCGATGCCGCGTCGGAGGTCGAGCCCCTTGCCGCGAGCGTGCCCGACACCGGTGACGTCGTGTTCGTCCCCGCGTTCACGGGCCTCGGCTCGCCGTACTGGGATCCGTACGCGCGCGGCGCGCTCCTCGGGCTCACACGCGGGACCACGCGCGCGCACATCGCCCGCGCCGCGATCGAGGCGATGGCGTGGCAGACCGCCGACGTCGTCGACGCGATGCGCGCGGCTGCAGGCGCGTCGATCACCGAGCTGCGCGTCGACGGCGGCGCGAGCGCGATGAACCTGCTCTGTCAGTTCCAGGCCGACGTGCTCGACGTGCCGGTGCGAAGACCCCTGGTGCGCGAGACCACCGCGCTCGGCGCCGCGTTCCTCGCGGGCATCGCCGAAGGCGTGTGGCCGTCGCCGGCAGACGCCGCGAGCGCGTGGCGGGAGGACGTCGCGTTCACGCCCGCGCCCGTCGCCGGCCTCGACCGCCGCCGCAGGCAGTGGCACCGCGCCGTCGCCCGCTCCCGCGCCTGGGCGACCGACGACTGAACAGGTTGGGGTCAGCCGAGCTTGGTGAGGGCGCGGCGGACGCCGCGGACGGCCTGCCCGATGCGGTGCTCGTTCTCGACGAGCGCGAACCGCACGAATCCTTCACCGCCGGGGCCGAAGCCGACACCGGGTGACACCGCGACCTTGGCCTCACGCACGAGCAGCTTGGCGAACTCGAGGCTGCCCAGCTCGAGATAGGGCGCGGGGATCGGCGCCCACACGAACATCGTTCCCTTGGGCTTCTCGATCTGCCAGCCCACCCGCGCGAGGCCGTCGATGAGGGCGTCGCGCCGGCCCTGGTAGACCGCGTTGACTTCCTTCGGGAAGTCCGGTACTTCGTTCATCGCGACCGTCGCCGCGATCTGGATCGGCTGGAACGTGCCGTAGTCGAGGTAGCTCTTCAGCCGGCCGAGCGCGCCGACCACTTCGGCGTTGCCGAGGAGGAACCCGACGCGCCATCCCGCCATCGAGAACGACTTGGTGAGCGTGTACAGCTCGACCGCGACGTCGGTCGCACCCGGCACCTGCAGGATCGACGGTGGGTCGTAGCCGTCGAAGCCGAGATCGGCATACGCGAAGTCGTGCACGAGGAGCACGTTGTGCTCGCGCGCGAAGTCGACGATGCGGGTCATGAAGTCGAGGTCGACGCACGCGGTCGTGGGGTTGTGCGGGAACGAGAGCACGATCACGCGCGGGCGGGGCCAGCAGTCCTCCCACGCTTCGAGCAGGTTGGCGAAGAAGTCCTGCTCCGGGCCGAGACGCACGTGACGGATCTCCGCGCCGGCGAGGATCGGGCCCCAGATGTGGATCGGGTACGACGGGCTCGGCACCATCGCGGCATCGCCGGGGCCGAGCAGCACCCACATCAGGTGCGAGAACCCCTCCTTGGCGCCGATGGTGCTGCACGCCTGGGTCTCGGGGTCGAGATCCACGCCGAACTTGCGGCGGTACAGGTCGGTGATCGCGAGCCGCAGCTTGGGCAGCCCCTTGCTCGACGAGTACCGGTGGTTGCGCGGGTTCTCGACGGCCTCCGCGAGCTTCTTCACCGCGACGTCGGGCGATGGGATGTCGGGGTTGCCGAACCCGAGGTCGATGACGTCCTCGCCGGCTCGCCGGGCCTCGATCTTCAGGGCATCCATGATGCCGAAGACGTAGGGCGGGAGCGAGTTGATCCGGCGGAATTCCATCGATCCACAGTAGCGGGATGGTCCGCCGTGGTTCGGTACGGTTTGCCGTGCCCGACGACCCGCGAGCTCGCATCTACGTTCCCGAGACGCCCGACGAGAAGGCCCACGCGCGGCTCGGCGAGGCGCTGCTGCGCATCGCCAACGTCGTGTACATCGGGCACGCACTGACGGAAGAGGACCTGAACCGCGCGTCGGCCCTTGCGGAAGCCGTGGCCGACGACCTCGAGGCGTCGCTTGCTGCGGTCCCCGACGACGCGCCCCGACGCGTGCCCTGGCTGGGCCGTTCGATGTCGCCGCGCTTCGAGCTCACGCTCGACGGTGACACCGTCGTCGGGCACGGTGTGCTCACCGGCGTGCACGCGGGCATGCCCGGGTTCGCGCACGGCGGGTGGATCTCACTGTTCTTCGACGAGCTCCTCGGCCGAGCGAGCATGTTCGCCGACGTGCCGCAGATGACGGGCACGCTCACGGTCAAGTTCCGCAAGCCCACGCCGATCGGCGTCGAGCTCGAAGTCGTCGCGCGGCGCGAGAAGGTCGACGGCCGTCGGACGCGCATGACCGCGACGCTGTCGGCCAACGGTGTGGTCACCGCCGAAGCCGAGGGGCTGTTCGTCTCGCTGACGCGCGAGCACGTCGACCGGTACTTCGAGGATCCCGAGGAGATCGCCTTCACCCGACGCGGCAGTGGAGACGAAGCCGGCGAGTAGCCCTCGCTCGCTATGCGAGCAGTGGCGCGACCAGCTCGCCCAGCATCGACGCGTTGTCGGGATCGGCGGAATCGACCGGGCCCGCGATGATCCACTCGGCCCCGGCGTCGGCATAGTCACGCAGTGCGTCGGCGACCTGCGCGGGCCCGCCGACGATCGTGCCCGCGCTCGGCGAGAGGCGCGTCGCCTTCGCCGCGGCTTCGGCATCGGTCGCACCCAGCACCACGAGGCCACCCCACGTGACGGCGAACGGGTCGCGCGCCGCGGCGACGCGCAGGCCGTCGGCCTGGACGCGGAACGTGCGCGCGCTGCCGCCCCACTTGTTCCACCCGTCGGCGTGGGCGGCCGCGACTTCGCGCACCGCGGGATCGTTCCCGCCGATCCACACGGGGTAGCCGTGATCGCGTGTGGCCTCGATCGCGTCGCGCAGCACGGCCACTCGGTAGGGCACGTCACCGAACTCGAGCCCGAACGTGACCATCTCCTCCTCGCTCTCGGCATCGCCCGCGCCGATGGCCGCGATGACCCGACCCGGCCCGGCGATGCGCAGCGTGGTGTCGAACCCCGACGCGAGGACTGCGGGCGGGCGCAGGGTCGCGCGCGCGACGAGCGAGCCGATCGCGACGCGACGAGTCTCGGCCGCGACCGCACCCATCATCGCGAGCAGCTCGAGCGCAGGCCGGCGGCTGCCGTCGGCCGCGCGCCGGAAGAGGTGGTCGTAGAGGAACACGCCGTCGACGCCCGCGGCCTCCGCGGCCGCCGCGATCTCGAGCGCGCGCGCAGGGTCGTCGCGAAACGACGGCAACGTGATGCCGAGCTTCACCACTGGTCAGGCCCCGATGAGAGTGCGCGCCAGCACGCCAGCGCCGATGACGCCCGCACGCTCGCCGAGCGCGGCAGGAACGATGTCGACGGCCGGGCGGTGACGACCACCCTCGAGGTGGCCGTTGAAGAATTCGCGCAACGGGGCGAGCAGCACGTCACCGAGCTCGACGAGACCGCCCGAGATCACCACGAGCTCGGAGTCGAGGATGTTGACGAGGCCCACGAGCCCGAGCGCGACGCCCTGCGCGTACTCGTGCACGAGCGCGAGCGCGTCAGCCTCCCCGGCCTGTGCCGCGTCGCCGACATGCACACCGGTGATCGCGTCGACGACGCCGTCCGCCCGTGCGAGCACCGACGGCGCGCGGCCGGCCGCCGCGCGCTCCCGACCGAGCCGACCGAGGGCCGTGCCCGACGCGATCGCCTCCCAGTGCCCGCGTTCACCGCACGCGCACATCGGGCCGTCGGGATCGACTTGGAAGTGGCCGACCTCGGCCGCGAAGCCGTGCGCGCCGCGCATCACCCGACCGCCGGTGATGATGCCCCCGCCGACGCCGGTACCCAAGGTGATGCAGAGCACTTCGCCGCGTCCCTGCGCGGCACCATGGGTGAGCTCCGCGAGTGCAGCGACGTTGGCGTCGTTGTCGAGCACGACCGGCATGTCGAGCGCCTCACGCAGGAGCTGCGCGACCGGTGCTTCGACGAACGGAGGGACGTTCGGCGCGTACCTGATCACGCCGTCGAACGTGATCATCCCCGCCGCACCGATGCCGACGCACGACGCGACGTCGTGCTCGTCGGCCAGCGCGCGAGCGCAGGCGGCGATCGCGGCGACGATGCCGTCGAGCGTCGGCGGCGTCGGCACCCGCTGGTCCACGACCAGCGCGCCGGTGCCGTCGACCACTCCCGAACGCAGATTGGTGCCGCCGAGGTCGATCCCGAGGGTTGCCGGCGTCACGGGCTCCCCTCGCGGTGCTGGCGCACGACCCGATCGGCGGCGTCGAGCACGGCCTTGGCCGCGTCGAGCAGCTCGTCGGCGGCCGCGAGCAGGTGCTCGCGGACCTCGGGCACCGCGCCGAGGAGCTCGGAGACCACGACCTCGATCGCCGGCGGCAACGGCAGTGACCGCTCCTCGGCGGCCACGTCGTCGTAGTGCGTCGCCTGCGGCGGCTCGTCCGCGGCGGCTGCGTCCGGCGCGGGCCCGGGCACGGGCGCGGGCTCGGCCTCCGGCTTGGATCCAGAGTCGGGATCGGGGTCGACGACCACGACGGGCTCGGGGCCCGGGGCCGACCCGGCCCCGCCGGGTGGCGCCGGTACCGCGACGCGCGCCTCGGCCGCATGCTTGAGGTCCTGGAGCGCGGCGCTGACGATGCGCCCGGCGGCACGGCGCTTCACGAGGCCCGGCAACGGCATGGCGAGATCGACGCTGAGGTCGTAGGTCACGTCGGTGCCCTCGTCGACGTCGTCGAAGGTGTACCGACCCTCCAGCGCGCGCAGCATGTCACCCTCGACGAGCTGCCACGAGAACGAACGCGGCGCGTCGCTCAGGTCGTAGTCGAGGACGTACCGCACGCTCCGGCCCAGCGCGGCGGCTCGGAAGTCGGCGCGCGCGGAACGTCCGTCGGGGCCGCGCTCGACGACGCGCGCGTGCTTCACGTCGCTCGTCCACGCCGGATAGCCCTCGAAGTCGGTCGCGAGGTCGAAGCACACGTCGACGGGCGCGTCGATGTGGATCCGCTCGTGCGCTTCATCTGCCACAGCGCATCATTACCACCTGGTGTGCCACGGCGTCAGCTGGGTGTGCCACGGCGTCAGCTGGGTGTGCCACGGCGTCAGCTGGGAGTGCCACGGCGTCAGCTTGGTGCCACCCACGGGTCAGCGGCCCGCACGCGGCGGGAACTTCCCGTAGCGCGCGGCCCACACGCCGGCGAGCCCCGGCGGCAGCATCGGCACCAGGATCCCGAACGGCTCGCTCACGATGGTTGCCACCGCGATCACGAGGCAGACGACGAACATCGCGATGAACGTTCGCTGCACGTCACGAGGCGCGGAGCCCTGCAGGAAGAAAAGGTTCGCGACCGCGACGTTGTCGCCGCGCGCGCTGCGGGCGATGCCGACACCGAACGCGTAGAGGAACGCGCCGCACGCGATCAGGAACAGCACGAGGGAGACCCCGATCGCGACATCGAGCATGAAGTCGACACCGAGCGCGGCCGGGATCGCGGTCACTGCGAACACGAGGTTCGCGATCCATCCCGCGCGCACGATGGCGCGCCCCGGCGTGTCCGGGTACATGCTCACGTGAGCAGCGCCAACGCGGAGAGGTCGCCCGCGGCGATCGGCGCGAGGCGTGCCGCGAGCTCGTCGTGCGAGAACTCGGCCACCGCGCGCGCTCGGCCCGCCGCTCCCATTGCGGCGCGCTCGTCGGGATCGGCGAGCAACCGCTCGAGCGCGTCGCGCACCGCCGGTGCCGTCGGCTCGACCACGAGACCGGTCTCGCCGTCGACCACCGCTTCGTGCGAGCCGCCACTTCTTCCCGCCACCGCGGGCACGCCGCAGGCCGCCGCTTCGAGGAACACGATGCCGAAGCCCTCAGCCTCGAGACCGCCCCACCGCTCTCGGCACGGCATCGCGAACACGTCGGCGCTCGCAGTGAGTGGGGCGAGCGCGTCGTCGGGCACGCGCCCGAGGAAGCGCACCCGCCCGGGGCTCACACGCCCGGCGCGGCGCTCCAAGCGGGGGCGGTCCCGGCCCGCGCCCGCGATCACGAGCTGCGCGTCGGGCCGCACGTGCGCCATCGCCTCGATGAGCACGTCGAACCCCTTCCGCGGCACGAGCCGGCTGGTGCCGAGCACCAACGGGTGATCGGGGTCGACGCCGAACCGACGGCGCACCGCGACCCGCTCCTCGTGGGAGATGGGACGGAAGCGATCGACGTCGACACCCGGCGGGATGACCACACCGGGCAGCGGCCGCCGCGCCGCGCGCACCGCCTCACGCGCGGGATAGGTGCCGGCCGCGACAATTCCCGCGGCCGCGAGCAACCCGCGCGCGCCGAGCTCACGCGACCCGGGGAGCCGTCCGGGCACCGTCACCTCGGAGCCGTGGACGATCACGAGGTACGGCGCGGCACGCAGGCGCGGCCCGAGCGCGCCCAGCGGCAACCACGGGTCGAGGAAGATGACCTCGGCGGCGATCTCTCGCGCGAGCGCGTCGATCTGGTGCACGAGCGCGGACGTCGGCAGCAGCACCGGCTCCTTCGTGCGCACGATGCGGAACTGCTGCGCGGCGTCCCATTCGGGCGCGCCGCGGAACCGGTTGGTGAGGACGGTGGCGTCGCCCGGCGGGAGGCGCCGCCACAGCTCGTAGAGATACGACTCGATCCCACCCGTGCGCGGAGGAAAGTCGTTGGTGACGAGGAGCGCGGTCACGACGCGGCACGCGCCCGCTCGAGCGCGTCGGCGAAGGTAACCCGGTCGGCGATCATGCGGCGGTACTGCATCACCTTGGCCGGCATCGAGAACCCGAGCGCGCCGACGAGCCGACCGTTGCGGCCGAACACCGCGGTGAACCGTCGTTCCGCGAGCGAGCCGTGCACGACGACCATCTCGTCGTCGCCGCGGAAGCTCCCGACGGTCTGGATCTTGCGGTCGTACTGATCGGACCAGACGAGCGGCACCGGCGCGAACACCTCGGGCGCGGCACCGTCGCCGTAGAGCAACCGCCGCGCCGCGGCGACGCCCTGCTCCGTGGCGTTCGTCCAATGCTCGAGCCGCATCCGCTCGCCGTCGAAGAGCGGGTTGGGCCACCGCGTGACGTCCCCCGCGCACACCACGCCGGGCGCGGCGAGCAACGTGGCGTCGCACACCACACCATTGTCGATGGTGAGCCCGGAGCCCTCGAGCCAGTCGGTGACGGGCACGACGCCCACGCCGACGACCACGACGTCGGCGTGGATCGCACTCCCGTCGTCGAGGCGAACCCGCTCGACCCGGTCGTGACCCTCGAAGCCCGCGACCCCGACACCGAGCCGCAGGTCGACTCCGTGATCGCGGTGCAGCTCGCCGCACACCGTCCCCAGCTCGACGCCGAGCCCACGCACCAGCGGCGCCGGGAGCGCCTCCAGCACGGTGACGTCGAGGCCGCGGCCGCGGCACGTCGCCGCGACCTCCGACCCGATGAATCCCGCGCCGACCACGACGACCTCCGGTCGGCCGGCGAGCGCGTCGCGGATCGCGAGCGCGTCGGCCAGCGTCCGCAGCACGAAGATCCCGGGGAGGTGGGGCGTACCGGGCAGCGTGCGCGGCGACGAGCCCGTCGCGATGACCAGGCCGTCGAACACGAGCTGGTCACCCGAGTCGAGCGCGAGCGTGCGCGCGGCGAGGTCGACGGACTCGGCGCGCGTCCCCAACCGCAGGTCGAGCTCCAGCTCGTCGTAGGGGAGCTTGCGCAGCACGAGCTGCTCGGGCTCGGACTCCCCCGCGAGGAACTCCTTCGACAGTGGCGGCCGGTCGTACGGCAGATCCGGCTCTGCGCCCACGAGCACGAGCCGGCCGTCGAATCCTTCACGCCGCAGCGTCTCCACTGCGCGCAGTCCCGCGAGCGACGCGCCCACCACTGCGATCGTGTGCAGCTCCATGCGGGAAGCATGATGCCCGGCCCCGAAGGGCCGGGCATCATCGACGATCCCTGCGCGGGAGGGACTTACGCCTTGAGGAAGATGTAGAACGCCGCGTAGTAGACGACCACGAGGACGAGACCCGTGATCAATGCCGCCTTGTGCGTGTCGTAGATGACGTTGGTGCCGCCGGGACCGCGCCCGCCGATCACCCCGAGGCAGTTGAGCTCGAGCACGAGCCAGATGACCACGACGACGGCCCAGTAGCCGGCACGCTCGCCGCTGCTCGGCGTCTGCTTGAACCCGCCGAGGTTGAAGAAGTGCTGCGTGCCCACCATGAACATCAGCAAGGTGAAGGAGAAGATGGTGTTCTGACGGGAGGCCAACGCGGCTTTGCGGCCCGCGGCGGCGGCGGCGGGGTCGGCCTCACCACCGGCCTGCACGTTGCGGGCGTTGGCGATCACGATCTTCTGGTTGCGCCAGATCACGCCCCACACGTTGGCGAACATGGTGAGGCCGAGCAGGATGCCGGTCGCGATGCTCATGCCCTCGACGCTCTTCCAGTAGTCGCCACTGGCGAGTTGCATCTTGGTCCCAGAGCCTTCGGTCTGGAACATGAGGATGAGGATGCCCGTGAGCACGGTCGCCGCCGCCGCCCAGCGGAACCACCACAGGGCGCGCCAGGCCAGCTTGTCGAGGGCGTTGTTGCGGGCGGCGGCCTCCATCTCGGCGAACGCCGGCACCTGCACGAAGTTGAAGTAGTAGAGCAGCCCGATCCACATGATCCCGACGACCACGTGCGCCCACCGGGACGCGAACGCGCCGCCGTTCCGACTGATGATGTTCAAGGCATCAGCGATCACGATCATGCCCACAACCCCCATCTCCGCTGTCTCCCACGCGTCCCGAGACGCTCGCGGCGCAACGTACCACCGGCCCGGCCAAGAGGCACGGACCGCTTCGGGACCGGTGCGATCTTGACACTGCTCCCGATTGGGGCATACCCTCTGATTTCGTGCATACCGCTCGACGGGCGCTCTCGGTGCTGCTGCTCCTCGCGGGTGAGCTCGCGGCCGTCGCGCTGCTCGTGCGGGTCGGGCGCCGCGAGCCGTTCGTCATCCCCGTCGACGACCTGAGGAGGTGGGCGCGCACCGCCGACCCCGTCGACGCGGTCGCGGCGGTCATCCGGCTGGTGGCGCTCGTCGCGGCGACCTGGCTGTTGGTCACGACGCTCCTCTACGTGGTGGCGCGAGCGGCCGACATACCCCGCGCGCTCCGCACACTCGAACGGGTGACGCCGCCCGGCGCGCGGCGCGTCGTCGACCGTGCGCTCGTGATGATGGCGGTCGGCGTGTTCGTGGCGCCCGCGGGAGCGACCGTGGTCACGGTGCGCGACGGGCGCAGTGGGAGCAGCGCGACGGCACCCTCCACCACCACGACATCTCGCGCCCCGACCCCCACGACGCCGACGAGCGCGCAACCGGGCGCGGTACCCGTCGCCGTCGTGCCGCGCACCGCCGCCACGCCGGCGGCCGCGACGACCGTCGTCGTCAGGCCCGGCGACAACCTCTGGGCCCTCGCCGCCGATCATCTCGCTGCCACCACCGGCCGGGCACGCCCGACGCTCGACAACACGGAGATCGCGCGCTACTGGGCCGCGGTGTGCGATGCGAACCGCGCCCGGGTCCGCTCCGGCAACGTGAATCTCATCTACCCCGGCGACGTGATCCTGCTCCCCGCCATCTCGTAGCGAGCTACTGCAGGAGGCGGAGCGCTTCGTCGTGGAGGAGGGCGTTGGTGGCGAGGACGTTCCCGCCGTCGGCGCGACGGGCGCCGGTGAGGTCGGTGATGCGGCCCCCGGCCTCCTCGACGATCGGCAGCAACGGCGCGACGTCCCACAGGTTCAGGCCCCCGACCTCACACGAGATGTCGACCGAGCCGTCGGCCACCAGCACGTGGCTCCAGAAGTCGCCGAGGCCGCGCGTGCGCCAGCAGCGACGCGCGAGCGCGAGGAACGCGTCGCCGCGGCCGTCGTCCTCGAAGTCGGTCACGCCCGAGTACGCCAGCTGCGCGTCTTCGACGCGCGCGACGCTCGAGACCCGCACGAGCTCGCCGTTGCGCCAGGCGCCGCCGCCGCGCCGTGCCCACCAACGCGTGCCGAGCGCCGGCGCCGACACCACCCCGAGCACGAGCTCACCGTCGATCTCGAGCGCGAGCAGCGTCGCCCACACCGGCAGGCCGCGCGCGTAGCTCTTGGTGCCGTCGATGGGATCGACGATCCAACGCCGCGACGCGCCGACCCGCGTCTCACCCTGTTCCTCTCCGAGCACTGCGTCGTCGGGACGCGCGCTCGCGAGCTCGGCGCGGATCATGGTCTCGGCCGCCCGGTCGGCTTCCGTCACCGGCGTGAGATCGGGCTTGGTCTCCACGACGAGATCCTGGGCGCGAAAGCGCGGCAGGGTCAGTCGATCGGCCGCGTCGGCGAGCTCGAGCGCGAGCGCCAGGTCGGGTTCGAGATCGAGGTCGGAGGCGGGAGCGATGGCGCCGAATGTAGCGAACCCTCTTCCGATCGCGGCAAGACTTCGGGGCGGTGACGAGCAACCCGCCGAGCATCCCCGTACGCCATCCGGTGGCCGCGTCGATCGACGAGCTGATCGCGGGCGCGTCGTCACGCGTGCCGATGGAGAGCACCGACTCGAAGTCGGGCGCGCGGTTCGAGCGCGTGGTGATCGACGGCGAGCCCTACGTGCTCAAGCACGTCGAGACCGCGTCGGACTGGATCATGCGCCAGACCGGCGACGTCGGCTTGTGCCCGGTGATCACCTGGGAGCGCGGTGTCGTCGATCTGGCACCCGGCTGCATCGACCACGCGACGGTCGGCGCCGCGCGCGAAGGGCGCGTCGGCGCGGTGCTCATGCGCGACGTGTCGGCGGCGATGGTGCCGTCGGGCGACGCACCGCTGTCGCTCGAACAGCACCTGCGCTTCCTCGAGCACCTGGCCACGTTCCACGCGTCGTGCTGGGGCTGGCGCGACCGCGTCGGCCTCATCCCGCTCGCCAACCGCTACCTGTTCTTCGGACCGCAGGCCTTGGCGTGCGAGCGCGCGCTCGGGTTCCCGGCGGCAGTGCCGAGGATCGCGGCCGAGGGCTGGGAGCGGCTCGAGACCGTTGCGCCCCACATGGCGCACACCCTCGGAAAGCTGCACGCCGACCCGTGGGCACTGTTCGCCGCCGTCGCCGAACCGCCGCAGACGTTCCTCCACGGCGACTGGAAGCTCGGCAACCTCGGCACCGACCCCGCCGGGCGCACGGTGCTCGTCGACTGGTCGATGTGCGGCGCGGGCCCGCCACTCGCCGAGCTCGGGCACTACCTCGCGCTCAACGTCGCGCGCTTCCCTCCCGGCCTCCCCAAGGAGCACGCGATCACGGCATACCGCGACGCGCTCGAACGCAACGGGATCGCGACCGGGCCGTGGTTCGATCGCCAGCTCCGGCTGTGCCTGCTCGGCACGATGTTGCAGCTCGGTTGGGAGAAGGCGTACGACGAGCCCGGCACCGAGCTCGCATGGTGGTCCGCACGCGTGCGCGACGGGACCGAAGAGCTGGGTTGACCGAGCCGAATCAGTCCAGCAGGTCGGGCTCTTCGCGCACGACGGTCTGGTACATCGGCTGGAAGCTGGCGTAGCCGCTGACCGGCGCACCCACCTGCGAGTGGGTGAGCTTCGCCATCTCGTGGTCGATGAGCACCGGCGTGCCCGCCGCTTCGGCGAGCAGCTGCGCATGGCACGAGCGGTCCATCGTGACGAACCACCAGACCGCTTCGTCGACGCAGTGGCCGACGGTGAGCAGGCCGTGGTTGCGGAGGATGACGGCCTTGGTGTCGCCGAGCGCGTGCGCGATGCGCTTGCCCTCCTCGGGCTCGAGCACGACGCCGGTGTAGTCGTCGAACAACGCGTGATCCTCGTAGAACGCGCACGCGTCCTGCGTGAGCGGATCGAGGAGACGACCGAGAGTGGACCACGACTTGCCGTACATCGAGTGCGAGTGCGCGGCCGCGACGACGTCGGGTCGCGCCGCGTGCACGCTGGCGTGGATCGCGAACGCGGCGCGGTTGACGGCAGCGTCACCCTGCACCACCTCGCCCTTGTCGTTGACGAGGAGAAGGTCGGAGACGCGGATGTGCGCGAACGGCATGCCGAACGGGTTCACCCAGAAGTGGTCGTGCCACTCGGGGTCGCGCGCGGTGATGTGGCCGGCCACGCCTTCGTCGTACCCGAAGCGCGCGAAGAGCCGGAAGCTCGCGGCCAGGCGCTGCTTGCGATGCAAGCGCTCTTCCTCGACCGACGAGAACTTGGGCAGGTAGAAACCGACATCGCTGAACAGCCGCTCGAGATCGTCGGCCTCACTCGTGTCACTCGTGTCGCTGGTGTCGCCGGTGTCAGCCATGTGTCGACCTCCTGTGGCGTTCCGAGGGTACTGCGGTTCCGGAACCGCCGACGTCAGACGCGGAACGCCGCGAGGCCGTCGAGCTCGAGCACGGAACCGTCGTCGGTGACGATGAGCCCGGTTGCACCGGCGTCGGTCACGAGGCTTCCGCCGACGGCCGGCCCGGCGAGGAAGGCGGCCTTGGCCAACACCTCCGCGCGCCACGCGTCACCCGCGATCACCGTCACCGACGCCACCCCCGACTCACCGGGGAGACCCGTGCGCGGGTCGAGGAGGTGATGCATCGGACGGCCGGCGCGGCTCCACGCCCGGCGCAGCCGGGTGCTGGTCGCGACCGCGCCGGTCGCGAGCGAGAGCAGGCCGGTGGCGCCGGTCCCGAGCGGGTCGTCGACCTCGATCACCCAACCGTGCGGCGACGGCGACTCCCCCATCGCGCGGAGGTCGCCGCCGAGGTTCACGAGCACGCCCCGCCAGCCTTGGTCGCGCAGCAGGTCGCGTGCGACGAGGTCGGCGGCGTAGCCCTTCCCGATGCCACCGAGGTCGAGCGCGACGCCCACCGGGAGGCGGACCGCGTGCACGATCGGGTCCAGCACGATCCCGGCGCATCCCGGCGCGGGTGCGGGATCACCGGCGGGCGCGGCGGCGTCGGGCGCGAGCTCGTCGAAGCTGCGGTCGTAGCCCGCGGCGACGAGCGCGGGAAGGATCGTCGGGTCGTAGCGACCACCGGTGAACCGCCACGCGTCGACGGCCCGCGTGAGCAGCTCGAACGTCTCCGGCGACACCACGACCGGCGCGCCGGCCGCGTCGTTCAACCGGCAGAGCTCGCTCGTGGGTCGGAAGCGGCTCCACTTCGCCTCGAGCACCTCGATCGCGGCCGCGGCGACGGCCGCGGACATCGTCTCCGGCGCCGAGCGCCAGCACGGTCACGTCGGTGCCCATGGCGCGGAAGTCGGCCTGCAGCATCGCCTCGGGGACGCTCTCGTCGCCGCTCGTCGGGTCGGGCACGCCTGCGACGGTATGCGGTGCAGCCGGTGACAGGCCGTAGCCTGAACGCGTGCGCGTCGCAGCGATGGACCTCGGCACCAACTCCTTCCACCTCCTCATCGCCGACGCCCAGCCCGACGGCCACATCGACCCCATCGTGCAGGAGAAGGAGATGCTCCGCCTGGGCGACGTCGTGAGCACGTACGGGTCGATCCCGCCCACTGCTGCCGACCAGGCCGTGGCGACGGTCCGGCGGTTCCGGCTGCTCGCCGACGCCGCAGGCGCCGACGAGATCCACGCACGCGCGACCAGCGCGATCCGGCGGGCAGAGAACGGCGGTGAGCTCGTCGACCGCATCGAGGAGGAGACCGGCGTCGTCGTCGACGTCATCAGCGGGCTCGAGGAGGCGCGCCTGATCTTCGGCGCGGTCCGTGCCGCGGTCGTGCTCGACCCGCGCCCGCGGTGTGCTTCGACCTCGGTGGCGGGAGCCTCGAGGTGATGGTCGGCGACTCGAGTGGCCTCATGTGGGCCACGAGCGTCCCGCTCGGCGTCGCGCGCCTGAGCAACGAGCTCGTGCGCTCGGATCCGATCTCGAAGTCCGACCGGCGCGCGCTGCGGGCGCGGATCACCGACGTGCTCTCCCCCGTCGCGCGCCACGCGGAGCAGTTCGAGCCCAAGCTCGCGGTCGGGAGCAGCGGCACGCTCGAGAACCTCGCGGCAATGGTCGCGGCCCGCCGCGACGAGGACGCCCCGACGTCGCTCAACCAGCTGACCATCGGGCGCGAGGAGTTCCTGGCGCTGCACAAGGTGCTGCTCGACACCAAGGCCGCGGAGCGACTGCGGTTCGACGGTCTCGACACCCGCCGCGTCGACCTCATCATCGCGGGGTCGATGTTCCTCGCCACCGCGATGGAGCTCTTCAACTTCGACCGCATCACGATCAGCGAGTGGGCACTGCGCGAAGGCATCGTGCTCGACGCGGTCGGTCGTCACGATCCCGCCGACTGGTCCGACGACCCCCGCGCCATCCGGCGCGAGTCCGTGCTCAGCCTTTGTCGCCGCTGCAACTGGGCGGAGGCCCACGCGCGCCAGGTCGCAACGCTCGCGATCGAGCTGTTCGACCAGACGCGCGAGATCCACGGCCTGTCGGCCGACGACCGCGAGCTGCTCGAGTTCGCGTCGTTGCTGCACGACATCGGCGAGCACGTGTCGAGCTCGGGGCACACGCGCCACTCCGCATACCTCGTGCGCAACGGTCAGCTGCGTGGGTTCGACCCGCAGGAGATCGAGATGCTCGCCGCGCTCGTGCGTTGGCACCGCGGTGGCGATCCGCGCGTCACCGACGAGTTCCCACTGCTCGACGCGCGCGCGATCGAGCGCGTCCGGGTGCTCGACGGCCTGCTGCGCGTCGCCGACGGGCTCGACCGTGGCCGAAACCAGGTCGTCTACGGCGTGGACGTCATGGCGACTCCTTCGCTCGTGCTGCTCCGCCTGCGCGCGACCGACGACGTCGAGCTCGAGGTGTGGGGCGCGCGCCGGAAGCGGGCGCTGCTCGAGAAGGTCCTCGGCCGTGAGGTCGAGCTCAGCCTGCACCCCTCGCTCCGATGAGGCCCAATCTGACGAAGTGGGCGCTCCCGATCGGGGACGAGTGGGTCACGGCAGACGCGACGAACGGCGAGGAGATCGTGGTGACGTCGCCGTTCGACGGCCACGAGGTGGGTCGCGTCCCCCGCGCCGACGAAGCGATCGTCGTGCGCGCCATCGCCGCGGCGCGCGGCGCGCACGATGCCGGACCGCTCCCGCTCTGGCGACGTGCCGAGATCCTCGATCGCGCGGCCCGGGCGCTCCGCGACCGCGCCGAGGAGTTCGCCCGCACGATCGCGGAAGAGGCCGCCAAGCCCATCAAGACGGCACGGGCCGAAGCCGCGCGGGCCGTGTCGACGTTCACGTTCGCCGCCGCGGAGGCACGGGGCCTCACCGGCGAGATGATCCCGATCGAGGCCGCCGACGTCGGCGAGGGCAAGCTCGCGTTCACGCTCCGGATGCCCATCGGTGTCGTCGGCGCGATCAGCCCGTTCAACTTTCCGCTCAACCTCGTCGCGCACAAGGTCGCGCCGGCGATCGCGGCCGGGTGCCCGGTGGTGCTGAAGCCGGCGTCGCAGACTCCCATGTCCGCGCTCGCGCTCGCCGAGCTCCTCCTGACGGAATGCGGGCTCCCACCGGGGCAGCTCAACGTGGTGACGGGGAGCGGCGGCATTGTCGGCAACGCCATCGTCGACGCCGACGACGTCGCCTACATCTCGTTCACCGGCTCGCCCGACGTCGGGTGGGGGATCCGCGCCCGTGCGCCGCGCAAGAAGGTCGGGCTCGAGCTCGGCAACAACGCACCCGTCATCATCGAGCCCGGTACGGATCTCGCCACCGCGGCGGCGAAGATCAGCGTGGCCGGGTTCAGCCACGCGGGGCAGTCGTGCATCTCGACGCAGCGCGTCTACCTCAACGACGCCATCGCCGACGAGCTCCTCGACGAGCTCGTGCCGCGCGTCCAGGCCCTCCGTCGTCGGCGACCCCCTCGACGACGAAACCGACGTGTCCGCCCTCATCTCGCGCGCCGACCGGGATCGCGTGCAGTCGTGGATCGACGAGGCAGTGGCCGGCGGCGCCAAGATCGCGACCGGCGGTGGCGTCGACGACGACGGGCTGCTCGCGCCCACCGTGCTCACCGACGTGCTCCCCGACATGAAGGTCTGCGCCCGCGAGGTGTTCGGACCGGTGGTCGCGGTCCAGCGCTACCACGACGTCGACGACGCCATCCGGCTCGCCAACACGACGCGCTACGGGCTGCAGGCCGCGATCTTCACGCCCGACCTGTCGCTCGCCCTGCGCGCCGCGCGGAGCTCGACTTCGGTGGCGTGCTCGTGAACGAGATCCCCACGTGGCGCGCCGACCACATGCCCTACGGCGGCGTGCGCGACAGCGGCAACACGCGCGAAGGCCCCCGTGACGCGGTGCGAGAGATGACCGAGACCCGTCTCGTGGTCATCGACGCGTAGGTTCGTTGGCCATGTCGAGCGACCCGCCGCCGGTCCTTCCGCCGCGTGAGCCACGGCCGTACGTCATCCACTTCCTCGTCGACAGCGCGGTCTGCTTCCTCGCGATCCTGATCCTCGGGCTCATCTGGGGCATCGGGTGGGCGGTGCTGTTGGTGATCTCGGTGATCGTCGGCGCGGCGGTCGCGCCGTTCACCCGCCGCGCCGAGGAGCGACAGCTCGCGGAGCGCATCACGCGCGAGACCGATCCGTCGTGACCGCCGGTAGCAGCTCGGCGGTCGTGAAGCCGCGGCTGCGCGGGGTGTCACACCTGTACGCGTTCTTCGTGTCCATCGTCGCCGCGATCGCGCTGGTCGCGACCGCACCGAGCGGCACCGCGACGATCGGCGCGACGGTGTACGCGATCACGCTCATGGGGATGTTCGGCGCGAGCGCGCTCGTACCACCGACCCAACTGGTCGCCACCGATGGCGCGCCGGATGCTGCAACTCGACCACACCGCGATCTTCCTGCTGATCGCCGGTACCTACACGCCGATCGCGCTGCTCGCGACGAGCGGTACCGAAGAGAGGGTGCTGCTGCCACTCGTGTGGATCATCGCGGTGGCCGGGATCATCTTCGAGTGGCTGCCGGTGCCCGCGCCACGCGGCTACGTCACCGCGGTGTATCTCGCGCTCGGGTGGGTCGGCGTGTTCGCGATGGTGTCGCTGTGGGAGAACGCGGGGCCCGAGGGGGTCCTGCTCATCGCCGCGGGCGGCATCTGCTACACGGTCGGCGCGATCGTGCACGCGGCCAAGCGCCCCGATCCGTGGCCGGAGACGTTCGGGTACCACGAGATCTTCCATGTGTTCGTCATCGCCGCAGCCCTGCTGCACTACGTCGCCATCGCATGCTTCGTGCTCCCGCTCGGCGCATGACGGCACGCGTCGACGACGACCACGAGCGCCACAACCGAGAGTTCTGGGACGCCGACGCCGACGACTACCAGGCCGTCCACGGCGATGCGCTCGCGGCCGATCCCCGGGCGTGGGGCGTCTGGCGCATCCCCGACGCCGAGGTCGGCGTGCTCGGCGACGTGCACGGCCTCGACGTGCTCGAGTACGGCTGCGGCGCCGCCCAGTGGTCGATCGCACTCGCGTTGGACGGCGCGCGCGCGGTTGGGCTCGACCAGTCACAGGCGCAACTCCGTCACGCCCGAGCTCGGGCGCTCGCGGCGGGCGTGCGCGTCCCCCTCGTGTGCGCGGCGGGCGAACGCGTCCCGCTGACGGAGGCGACGTTCGACGTCGTCTTCTGCGATCACGGGGCGATGTCGTTCTGCGACCCCGCGCGCTCGGTGCCCGAGGTGGCGCGTCTCCTTCGACCCGGCGGACGCCTCGCGTTCTCGCAGTGCACCCCGCTCCTCTACCTCACCTACGACGAGCGGCGCGACCGCCAGACCCGCCGGCTCCAACGCCCGTACTTCGGCATGCGCCGCTTCGATCTCGGGGAGGGCACCGTCGACTTCCAGATCCCGCACGGCGAATGGATCCGGCTGTTCCGCGCGCACGGCCTCGTCGTCGACGATCTCGTCGAGCTCCGCGCTCCGAAGGCGGCGACGACAACGTGGGTCGACTGGGACCCGAGCTTCGCGCGCAGGTGGCCCGCCGAGCAGATCTGGGTGCTCCACAAGGAACCGGCCCACAAGGAATGACCACCCATCGCTACGCCACCACCGTCAGCTGGGAGGGCTCCACCGGGGTCGGCTACGACCACTACGACCGCGGCCACACCGCGCGGGTGGCACCGGTCGCGACCGCGCTCGACCTCTCCGGTGACCCCGCGTTTCGCGGCGACGGCACGCGTCTCAACCCCGAGCAGCTGTTCGTGCTCTCGGCGTCGTCGTGCCAGATGCTCTCGTTCCTCGCCGCCGCCGCGCGGGCGCGGATCGACGTGGTCGCGTACCACGACGACGCGGTCGGCGAGATGCCCGAGGGCGACCGCCCGGTTCGCATCACCCGCATCACGCTGCGGCCGCGCATCACCGTGCGCAGCGATGTCACCGACGCGCGTGTGCTCCACCTCGTCGAGGTCGGGCACCGCGAGTGCTACATCGCCAACAGCGTCACGACCGACATCACGATCGACGCCGAGATCCTGCGGGCTCGCGACTAGCAGCGCGTCCCGCGTACGGGCAGTGTGCGGTCGACGAGATAGCTCGTGACCACGTCGTCGACGCATCGGTTCCCGCTGATGAACGACGTGTGGCGGTAGCCGTCGACGACGAGGAGCCGCGCGTTCCCGAGCACGCGCTGCATCTGACGCCCGCCGGCGAGCGGGGTCGCGGGATCGCCGGTCGCGCCGACGATGAGCACCGTGGGTGCGGCGTTCGCGTCGACGACCGGAGGTGGTGCGACCGGTGCGACCGGCCACACCGAGCAGATGACGCTGTTGTTGGCGACGAACGCGCCGAGCCGCGGGGCCGAGAGCGCGGCGAGCCGCTCCAGCCCCGTCGCGCCGAGCGGTCCCGGCGCGGGACCGTCGAGGCAGCTGATCGCCCAGAACGCGTCGAGCACGTGCGACTGCGTGCCGTCGGCGTGTCGCCAGACGAACGAGTCTGCCCGTGCGAGCAGGTCCGACGCGTCCCCGCGATCGGCGCGCGTGAGCGCGTCCGCCAGGCCTGGCCACGCCGGCCGTCCCTCGTAGAGCGTCTCGAGCACCGCGGCGTCGAACCGAGTCTCGTTGAGCCGGCGGCCGTTCGACCCCTTCGCCGCGATCGACGTGCGCGCCGCACGCGCCCGCAACGCGTCGTATGCCACCTCCGCGCTCTCCTGCCCGGCCGCGAACGAGCACTCGTGGCGGGCGTCGCAGTCGGCAAGGAATGCGTCGAGCTCGTCCTCGAAGCCGGTGGCCTGGCTCACGAGCGCGTCGGCCGACGACTGCTCGGGATCGATGGCGCCGTCGAGCACCGTCGCGCGGACCCGTTGCGGGAACAGCGTCACGTACAACGCGCCGAGATAGCTGCCGTACGAGCTGCCGAGGAAGTTGAGCCGCTTGTCGCCGAGTGCGACGCGCAACCGGTCGAGGTCGCGCGCGGTGTCCTGGGTCGAAACGTGCGCGAGCAGCGCCCCGCTGTGATCCGCGCACCCGGCAGCCACCGCGCTCGCCGCGGCCACGAGCGCGGCCCGCTCGGCGTCGCTCCGCGGTGAGAATGCCTCGTCGAACAGCGGATCGAGGCTGTCGGCGCACGTGATCTGACCGCTCTTGCCCACACCGCGGGGATCGAAGGCGACGATGTCGAAGCGGTCCCGCACTGCGCGCGGGAACGAGCCGACGCTGGCGCGGCAGGTAGTCGATGGCGGGGACGCCGGGACCGCCCGGGTTCACGACCAACGCACCGATGCGTCGCGAGGGATCGGACGCCGGTCGCCGAACGACCGCGAGGTCGATGGTGGGGCCGTCAGGCGCGGTGTAGTCGAGCGGGACGACGAGCGTCGAGCACTCGAGTGCGCCGCAGCGGGCCCAGGAGATGGTCGGAACTGCCCCGGCGACGTCGGCCGCGACTGCGGCTCCGGGGCCGTGCGCCCACGACGCGAGCTGCAGGCCCGCGAGCAGGACCACCAGCGTGAGCGCGACGCGAATTCTGACCATTGCTGGCGCCGGAGGGTACTCGGCAGGTGCGCCGACGCTCAGTCAGCGGCCGCGGCCGGACGAAGTCACTCGGCCGAATTCACTCTGTGGGCGCGCGCACGACCCCGAGCGTCGCCGCGGGCGTCGCGCCGAACTCGGCCGCCGGACGGGCGGGCCCGAACACGTGACCCTGCGCGAGGTCGCACCCGAGCGCGCGCAACGCCGCGAACTGGTCGAGGGTCTCGACACCCTCGGCGATCGCGCAGAGCCCGAGTGAGTGCGCGAGCGCGACGATCGCACTGCAGATCGCGTCGCCGTCGCGATCGCGTCCGAGATCGGCCACGAAGGACGGGTCGATCTTGATCGCATCGATCGGATAGTGCTTCAACGACACGAGCGACGACGCGCCTGATCCGAAGTCGTCGATCACGAGACGGACGCCGACCTCGTGGAGCTGCCGCAGCGCGCGGTCGGCGGTGTCGCGGTCCTGGAGCAGGGTCTCCTCGGTGATCTCCAGCCAGACGTCACCGGGTACGACGCCACTCTCGTTGATGATCCGCTTGACCTGCGCCGGCAGGGTCGGCTCCGCGAACTGCCGCGCCGCGACGTTGACGTTGAGCTTCAGGGTGGCGCCGTCGCCCGCATGCCACTCCGCGAGCTGTCGGCAGCCCTCTTCGAGGGCCCAATTGCCGATGGCGACGATCGCGCCGGTGCGCTCGGCGTCGCCGACGAACTCCGACGCGGGAAGCAGCCCACGTTGCGCGTGCTCCCAGCGCACCAATGCTTCGAAGCCCGCCACCCGCCCGGTGGCGCAGCTGACGATCGGGAGATAGTGGAGCCGCAGCTCGTCACGCGCGATCGATGTCGCGAGCTCGCCCTCCGACAGGTGCGACGACACGACTGCCGGCGCGATCTCGACGCGACCCCCCCCGAGCTCGCGTGCCCGCTTCCCCGCCTCGACCGCGCGGCGCAACACACTCTGCGGGCTCTCGTCGTTGCCGGCCGCGAGCGCGACGCCAATGCTCGCGCTGACCTCGGCGACTCCCGCGACGAGCACCGACGGGTGTGACACGCCCAGCGCGACGCGTTGGCTCAGTGCTTCAGCCGCGGCGCGGTCGGGCACGTCGCGGCACACGAGCACGAAGCGGTCCTGGTTGACGTGCGCGACGACGTCACGCGGACGGGTCAGCGTACGCAGCCGCTGCGTGATCGACTCGACGAGCTCGCCACCCGCGCGGGCGCCGAAGCGGTCGTACACCGACGCGAGGTTGTCGATCTCCACGGAGACGACAGCGATGCGGCCCATCTCGACGTCGCCCTCGGTGAGCCAGACGCGGAGCCGATCGAGGTCGAGCACGGGGATACGCGTCGCGTTGGACCGGTCGGTGGTCCGTGCGTCGGCGCGCCGGTCGCCCACGGCGGCCGCGTCTCGATGCACGTCGTCGGGCAACACCATCGCCGTGACCTCGACCGGCTCGAGGAGCTGGCTCACGAGCGCCGCCGCCCGCCGCGCGCGGTTGCCGGCACGGATGGCGGCGATGGTCGCGATGACGGCGACGATCACTGCCGCAACGACGGCCCCGAGGAGCAACGGGTTCACCCGCCTAGTGTCGTCGCACTGTTCCTCCGGCTTGAGCCGGCGTCAGGGACCGTGCGCGACAATCGCTCGGATGCGCAGAGGACAGCCGGAATTCCGCGCGGTGCTGTTCGACTTCTACGGGACCCTCGCGCGCGACGTCGCGCCATTCCACATCAACGACGTGATGAGCGAGCACGGCTACGAGCTCCCGAGCCACCTCAGCGAGATCTTCTGGAGCGGCGACATCGACGGGATCGAGCACGGCCACGCATCCGGCAGCCGCGAGGACTACGTGGCCTGGCAACAGACCCGGCTGCTCGGCATGCTCGCCGAAGCCGACGTCCACCCCGGTGAGTACGAGGTGATCCTCGCCAAGCTGCACGCCGGGCGCGCCGCGCGCGTGCTCGAGCCTTACGCCGACGCCGCGCCGGTGCTCGCGGCGCTGCGGAGCCGCGGCCTTCGGCTCGCGATCTGCTCCAACTGGGACTGGGATCTCGAGCCCGCGGTGGCCGAAGCCGGCTTCGGCGACGCGGTGGACGTCGTCGTCTCCTCGGCGTGGGCGGGCGCGCGGAAGCCCCATCCCAGGATCTTCCGCTCGACACTCGAGCAGCTCGGTGCCGACCCGCACGGCACCGTCTTCGTCGGCGACACCTGGGGCCCCGACGTGGAAGGACCGCGCGCGCTCGGCATGACTCCTGTGTACCTCGAGCGCGACGGGCACTGGCCCGACACGACCGCACCCGCTCCCGACGTGGTCGAAGCGAGTCACGTGGTCCGGGCGCGCGACCTCAACGTCCTGCTCGAATTGCTCTGACGACATGCGGCGCCGAGCGCCGCGCGGCGTTGGGGCTCAGATCACGCGGACGTTCTGGGCTTCCTCGCCCTTCCGGCCGGGACCGACGTCGAACTCGACGGCTTGTCCCTCTTCGAGGCTCCGGTAGCCGGATCCCTGAATGGCCGAGAAGTGCACGAACACGTCGGGCCCGTCCTCACGAGAGATGAAGCCGTAGCCCTTCTCCGCGTTGAACCATTTCACACTGCCTGTTGCCAACGCCTTGCTCCCTATCTCCGTTGCACGTGCACCGGCTCGCACCCGCACACGCCTGTCTGGTCGGAGCACCGTAGCAGTGTGTCGACCACCCTTGCGAGTGTCCTCGCGGGTCTCGCGTTCGGGGCGTCGTGTGCGACGATCTGTGCATGGTCGATCCGAGCCCCGGCACGCTCGTCGCGTTCCACGCGCATCCCGACGACGAGAGCATCATCATGGGCGGCACCAT
Organism: uncultured Actinomycetes bacterium; assembly: GCA_963721435.1. Lineage (GTDB taxonomy): Bacteria > Actinomycetota > Acidimicrobiia > IMCC26256 > DASPTH01 > CAVRJC01. Next base: position 678,673 of record CAVRJC010000006.1, on the reverse strand, counting down.
CGCCCGCGCGGCCGCGGAAGGTCACCGGGTCGTGCTCGTGTTCGCGACGCGCGGCGACATCGGTGAGGTCGACGACGGCGTGCTCGACCCCCACGAGACGCTCGCCGAACGCCGAGAAGGGGAGACGCGCGGTGCGGCGCAGATCCTCGGCGTGAGCCGCGTGGAATTCCTCGGCTACCGCGACTCCGGGATGGCCGACACCGAGACGATCCACGACGCCGGCTCGTTCTGGTCGGCCGATGTGGACGAAGCCGCGGCGCGCCTGGCCCTCATCCTCGACGAGGAACGCCCCGCAGCCTTCACCACCTACGACGAACGCGGCAACTACGGGCACCCCGACCACATCCAGGTGCACCGCGTCGGGCTGCGCGCCGCCGAGCTCGCACCGCCCGGCCGCGTCTACGCCGCGACCATCGACCGCGATCATGTCGTCACGCTCCGCGCCGCGGCCCTCGAGGCCGCGCCCGACGCGGTCGACCTCCCCGACCCCGACGAGATCGAGCTCGGCGTCGCCAGTGAGCGCATCACGACCACGGTCGACGTCAGCGGTTACCTCGAACGCAAGCGCGCGGCCATGGCCGCCCACGCCTCGCAGATCACGCCCGACTCCTTCTTCCTCGCCCTCCCGGACGACGCGTTCCGCGTCGCGTTCGGCACCGAGTGGTTCATCCGGCTCGACGAGACCGTGGATGCGCCCGAGACCTGGATCTTCTGAGCCGGCTGTCCGGGTGAGCTACACAGAGCGCGGGTGCTTGCGACGCAACCGCGGGCGCCGGTACGCCAGCGAACGGTCCGACGACCACGGCGCGTACGGCGCCATGAGGAAGCCCGCGAGCCCGACGAGCACGCTGTCGTAGTTCACACGCCAGCCTCGGAATTGCTTCCAGGCGTCCTCCCGGTCCTCACGCACGGGGAGCCCGGCCGCGACGAGCTGGTCGCAGGCCTCCAGGAACTCCTCCTTGGTGATGCTGATCGGGTCTTCGTAGGTCGCGTCGGGGTCGAACGGGATGTCGAAGTAGTCCCCGATCTCGCGCAGCGCCACGAAGCCGCCGCGGATGCACAGGCCGGCTTCGGGACCGAACGGGAGGTCCAGCGCCGACTGCCGCAGACTGGCCGCGTCGAGGATCGCGCCCGCGGCCGTGATCCACGAGCGCCGCGCCAGCGGAGACCGGAAGAAGCTGAGCACGCCGAGCGACGTGTGCGTCTCCTCCACCTCGGCGAACCACTGCTGCCACGAGACCCAGAGAGAGTCGAGCAACGAGAACCGCTCCATCTGGCGGGCGCGAATCAGGATCTGAACTCCCGACGGCGGCTCGGCGTAGCTCGCGAGCTGGGCCACGAGCACCTCGCGCCGGGAGAACGCGCCGTAGATCGTCGGGAGGTAGCTGATCAGCAGCGCGAGCACCGCGAGGCCGAGGATCGCCTCGACGAACGCGAGGATGTGCGTGGCCAGGTCGGGCGGCCGCACGAAGCCGAGCGTCGGCAGCGACGACCCACTCATCTCGAACGCGCGCTCGAAGCCGCGCACTCCCAACGCGTGGAACATCGCGGTGAACGCGAGGACTGACACCACGAGCCACACGAGCGGCAGGATGAACAGCCCGATCGGGGCGTACAGCGCCATGACGCGATCGCGGCCGTCGTAGGTCCGGAACATCCCCGCGATCCGGTTGAAGACCCATCGCACGCCGATGAACACCGCGCGCGTCATCGTGGGCGCCTCGCCGCGAGGGAGCACGAAGGTGCGCAGCGCGGAGTCGAGGACGAGCAGCAGCAACACCACGCCGAGCGCGAACCACAGGATGGAGATGAAGACGTGCATCAGTGGTCGTCCGCCCGCGGCGGGCGGCGCGCCTGCTTCCGTTGCGCCTGGCGGCGCTTGTCGTCGAGCCGGGCCCGCTTGGCCGCGCGGGACGGCCGGGTCGGGCGCCGGGACGGCAGGACCTTGAGCCCCTCGGCCAGCTTCCCGCGCAGTCGATCGCGAGCAAGCTCACGGTTCCGCGACTGTGACCGGGTGTCGGCGGCAGTCGCCCGCACCACCGGGCCGAGCCGCTCGAGCAGCCGCGCCCGTTGGCGCGGGCCGAGCGAGGCCGAGTCTTCGACCCGGAACAACACCTCCACCCGGGTGTCGGACCGGTTGGCGTGCTGGCCACCGGGGCCACCCGAGGTCGTCGTCCGCCACTCGAGCTCGTCGCTCGCGATCGCACAGCTCGGCGTGACCCGCAGAAACCCCTCTTTCACACCGTGACGGTACAGAATCCACCGACTTGGGTACGCTACCGACGGGTAACAACCAGACGTCGATGCCTTGGGGGGCCGGACGCATGCCGAACGGTGTGAAAGTTCGAGTGGGAAAGCATCGGCCGCGCGCCGCGGTGCGAGCCGTCGTGATCACCGCAGTGCTCGCGCTCGTGAGCACGCTCTTCGTCGGCGCCGCGACCGCTGCCGCACCCAAGGCTGCTGCCCCCAAGCCGGGTGGCGAGATCACCTACGGCCTCGAGGCCGAGAGCGGCGGCGGTTTCTGCCTGCCGGACGCCCGCCTGGCCATCTCCGGCATCGAAGTGGTCGCCGCGATCTACGACACGTTGACGGTGCCGAACACCAAGGACGTGATGGTGCCGTACCTCGCGAAGTCGGTGACCCACGACGCGGCCTACACCACGTGGACCATCGTCCTCCGCGACGGCATCAAGTTCCACGACGGATCCGCCCTCGACGCCACCGTCGTCGCCAACAACATGACGAGATGGACCAAGGCCGCGCTGATCGGGGCCGCGTTCACCAACGTCGCGTCGATCACCGCGACGAACCCCACCACGGTCACCGTCACCACCAAGGCGCCGTGGGTCGACTTCGACGCCGCCCTGTTCGGGAGCGGCCGGCTCGGCATCGTGGCGCAGGCCCAGCTCGACAGCCCCGACTGCGCGACGAAGATGATCGGCACGGGCCCGTTCAAGCTCGATCACTGGACTCCCAACCAGGAGCTCGTGGTCACCAAGAACCCCGACTACTGGCAGAAGGACTCCAAGGGCACCCAGCTCCCCTACCTCGACAAGATCACCTTCAAGCCGGTCCTCGAAGCGGCGCAGCGCGTGAACTCGTTCAAGGGCGGCCAGCTGACCGTGATCCACACCACCAACGGGCAGCAGATCACGCAGCTGCTCCCCCTCGCCAACCAGTTCAACCTCATGCAGGAGAAGCCGGGGCGGCGTGAGGTGCGCTACTACCTCATGAACACGAGCAAGGCCCCACTCGACGACCTCAACGCGCGGATGGCCGTCGCCATGGCCATCGACCGCAATCAGATCAACCAGGTCACCAACGCCGGCTACAACCAGATCGCCGACGGGCCGTTCGACAAAGACGTGCCCGGCTACCTGAAGAAGCCCGGGTACCCGAAGTTCAACCTGAAGAAGGCGACCGAGCTCGCAACCGCGTACAAGTCCGCGCACGGCGGGCAGTTCACCGTGGTGCTCGAGCACACCAACGACCCGGCCAACGCCGAGGAAGCGCAGGTCATCCAGCAGCAGCTGTCCAAGGCCGGGATCGACTCCACGCTCAAGAGTGAGGACCAGACCGCCTTCATCATCAGCGCGGTCACCCAGAACTTCAGCATCATGCTCTGGCGCAACCACCCCGGCGAGGACCCCGACACCCAGTACCAGTGGTGGAACAGCGTCGGCAACACGTTGCTCAACTTCGGCAAGATCAACGACCCGGCGCTGCAGACCCTCCTCGACCAGGGCCGCTCGGAGCCCGACCAGGCGAAGCGCACGCAGATCTACCAGCAGGTGAACCAGGAGTTCTCCAAGCAGGTCTTCAACGTGTGGGGCTACTACATCCAGTGGCTCATCGCGGCGCAGAAGAACGTGCAGGGTCTCGCGGGTCCGCCGCTCCCCGACAAGGGCGGCAACCCGCTGTTCATCTACGGCCGACACCCATTGCTCGGGATCTACCTCACGAAGTAGACACTCGCCATGCGGACGATGGCGCGCCGGCTGGTCCAGCTGGTCGTCGTCGTCATCCTCGCAACGCTGTTCACGTTCAGCCTGCTGCGGCTGTTCCCGGGTGACGTCGCGGACGCCGTGATCCCGACCGCGACGCCGCAGCAGAAGCAGCAGTTCCGCAAGGACAACGGGCTCGACAAGCCGTTCTTCGAGCAGTACGCCACGTGGCTCGGCAACCTCCTCCAGGGCGACCTCGGCAAGGACTACCAGACCAACGTCGACGTGAGCACGAAGCTGGAGACCGCGATCCCGGCGTCGATCCAGCTCATGCTCTACGCCCAGATCATCGCGCTGCTGGTCGCGATCCCGTTGGGCGTGTTCACCGCGTACCGCGCCAACACGGTGGCCGACAGGAGCATCAACGCGGGGGCGTTCGCGCTGCTCGCCCTGCCGAGCTTCGTGATCGCACTCGCGCTCGCGTACTTCGTCGGCGCGGAATGGAAACCGGACTTACCCTGGCTCGGGCAGCTTCCCGCCTTCGGGTACCAGCCCGGTTGGCTCGAAGGGCTGTTCGGGCAGCCCACTGGCGACCTGGGAGCGCATCTCGGCACGATGCTGCTCCCCGCGATCTCCCTCGCCGCGGGGCTCATCGCGGTCTACATGCGCCTGTTGCGCACCGACATGATCGCGACGCTCCAGGAGAACTTCATCACCATGGCGAAGGCCAAGGGGATCTCGAACCGGCGGATCCTGTGGCGTCACGCGCTCCGGCCTTCGAGCCTCACCCTGCTCACCGTGGCGGGCCTCAACTTCGGCACGCTGATCGGCGGTGCCGTGGCCGTGGAAGTGATCTTCGGGATCCCCGGCATGGGAACGCTCATCTACAACGCCATCAGCGCGCGCCAGATCGTGGAGCTCCAGAGCTACATCGCGATCATCGCCATCGGGTACGTGCTGCTCAACTTCGTGATCGACTCGCTCTACATCGTGCTCGACCCGAGGATCCGTCGTGCCTGACGACGTGCCGGTCGGCGATCTCGACGGTCCCCACGGGCTCGACGGTCTCGAGACTCCCGAGGCGTCCGCGCCGCTGCCCGGGCTCGTGGGCGACGCGACCGCGCTCGGGATGCCGGCCGACTCCGGCACGGTCGAGTTCGCCGCGGTCGGCGCGGGCCCCGAGACGCGGCGCCACCGACGCGGGCTCGGCTTCGCGGCGTGGCTCTCGATCGCCTGGCTCACCTTCGTGGTCGGCGGGGCGATCCTCGCTCCCTATCTGCCCATCGACGACCCGCAGGCGCTGATCACCAACATCTCCCGGCGCGGCCCGTTCTCGAAGATCGGCAGCGCGCCGGGCCACCTGCTCGGCGGCGACGGCATCGGCCGCGACATGCTGTCCCGCCTGCTGTGGGCCGGGCGCACGACCCTCGTCGTCGCGACCGTCGCGGTCATGATCGGCTTCGTGCTCGGAGGTGCGCTCGGGCTCCTGGGTGGCTACTTCCGCGGCCGGGTCGACACCGTCGTGTCGCTCGTGCTGGACGTGTTCCTGTCGATCCCCGCGGTGATCCTCGCCCTCGCGCTCGTCACCATCCTGCGCGCCCAACCCGGCACCGCGGGCGGGAACGCAGGGCTCGACCCCGAAGTCGCGCTCATCATCGCGATCGGCATCGTCTCGATACCCGTGCTCGGACGGATCACGCGCGCGAGCACGCTGTCGTGGTCGCAACGCGAGTTCGTGCTCGCGGCCAAGGCGCAGGGCGCCAAGAACCGTCGCATCATCGTTCGTGAGGTGCTGCCGAACGTGCTGCCCGCGATGTACTCGATCGCACTGCTCGGCATCGCGGTGGCCATCGTGGCCGAGGGGACGCTCGCGATCCTCGGTGCCAGTGTCGAGGCCAGCACGCCCACCTGGGGCAACATGATCGCCCTGGGACGCAATTACCTGTCGGTCGCGCCGCACATCGTCTTCGAGCCCGCGTTGATGATCTTCTTCACCGTGCTCGCGCTGAACATGCTCGGCGATGCGATCCGCAGTCACTTCGACGTCCGGGAAGGTGGCCTGTGACCGACACCATGCCCGCGGCGGCACCGGCGCCCGAGAGCGCGTCGGTCCCACTTCTGGCGGTCGACGACGTCTCGACCACGTTCAGCACCGACCGTGGGATCGTGCACGCAGTCGACGGCGTCTCGTTCACGCTCGAGCGCGGGCGCACCCTCGGCGTGGTCGGCGAGTCCGGGTCGGGCAAGACCGTGCTGTCGCGTTCGATCATGGGCCTGCTCCCGAAGCGGGGGGTCGGGCGCAGCGGGTCGATCAAGTTCGAGGGCGAGGAGATCGGCGCGCTGGGACCGAAGGACATGCGCCGCTTCTGGGGCGCGCGGATGTCGATGGTGTTCCAGGACCCGATGACGTCCCTCAACCCGGTGATGAAGATCGGGAAGCAGATCACCGAGTCGATCCACGCCCACCTCGACGTCACTCGTGACTACGCCGACGAGCTCGCCGAGTCGCTCCTCACTGCGGTGCGCGTCCCGGATCCGCGCCGCCGCATGGGTGAGTACCCGCACCAGCTTTCAGGCGGCCTGCGCCAACGCGTGTGCATCGCGGTCGCGCTGGCCGCCGGCCCGCAGCTCCTGTTCGCCGACGAGCCCACCACCGCGCTCGACGTGACGGTGCAGGCGCAGGTGCTCGACGTGCTCGCCTCGCAACAACGCGAGCGGTTCATGGCGATGGTGCTCGTCACCCACGACCTCGGCGTCGTCGCCGGGCGCACCGATGAAGTGATCGTGATGTACGCCGGGCAGGTGGTCGAGAAGGCGCCGACGGCCACGCTGTTCGAGGACATGAAGATGCCGTACACCGAGGCACTGATGCAGTCGATCCCGAAGGTCAGCGAGCCCAGCCACACCAAGCTGGCGGCGATCCCCGGGCGCCCGCCCGACCTCGTGAACCTGCCCGTCGGCTGCCGCTTCGCCGACCGGTGCGTGTACGTGCAGGACAAGTGCCGGGCCGAGCAGCCCCCGCTCGTTCCGTCGACGTCACCGGGGCACGAGTACCGCTGCTGGTTCCCCGTCGGCACCATCGCACCGAACACCGGCGCACCGGCCGCGCCGAACGACGAGCCGCGCTGATGGCGGGCACCGGCACCGCGCACCTGCACGCCGACGGCGCTGCGCTGCTGCGCGCCGACGAGCTCGTCGTCGAGTTCCCCGCGTCGGGTGGGCGCGTGGTGAGCGCGGTCGCGGGTATCAGCCTCGACGTCGTCGAGGGCGAGACCCTCGGCCTGGTCGGCGAGTCGGGTTGCGGCAAGTCGACGACCGGCCGCGCGCTCATCCAGCTCCCGCCGCCCACGTCGGGAAAGGTGCAGTTCGACAACGTCGAGCTCACGTCACTCAAGGGCAACGACCTCCGCGAGATGCGGCCGCGCATGCAGATGATCTTCCAGGACCCGATCTCGTCGCTCAACCCGCGGCGCCGGGTCGGCGACATCGTTGCGGAAGGCCTCGAGATCTGGAAGATCGGAGACGCCCCGTCACGCGCGGCCAAGGTCGACGAAGTGCTCAGCGCAGTGGGCCTTGATCCGGCGATCACGAAGCGCCGTCGACCCCACGAGTTCTCCGGCGGTCAGTGCCAACGGATCTCGATCGCGCGCGCGGTCGTGACCGAGCCCAAGCTGATCATCTGCGACGAGCCGGTGTCGGCGCTCGACGTGTCGGTGCAGGCGCAGATCCTCAACCTGCTCGAGGAGATGAAGCAGCGCTACCAGCTGACGCTCGTGTTCATCGCCCACGACCTCGCAGTCGTCAAGAACGTCAGCGACCGCGTTGCGGTGATGTATCTCGGCAAGCTCTGCGAAGTCGCCGCGCCCGACCTTCTGTACGCGCAGCCCGCGCATCCCTACAGCGCCGCGCTCCTCGCGGCGATCCCGGTACCGGACCCCGATTCGCGGCCCGACTCGAGCACGGTGCTCGGCGGCGAGATCCCGTCGCCGACCGATCCCCCGAGCGGGTGCCGGTTCCGCACGCGGTGCCCGAAGGCGCAGGCGCGCTGCGCCGATGAGGAGCCGCAGCTGCGCCCGGCCGCGCCGGGCCAGTTCGTCGCCTGCCACTTCCCGCTGCAACCGGGCGAGCAGCTGGAGTTCACGGGCGCCGGCTGATCCGCGGAGCCGAATAACCTCGGTCCATGGCCCGCATCGAGATCCCAGCAGGTGATGCCCCCGAGAGTCAGCGCGTCTGGTCGCTCGTGCCCGGTCTCGGCGAGGCGGTGCAGGGGCTCACGAACGCGGTGGCAACCCGTCGCCTGCTCCCTCCCCGCGTGCTCGAGGCCGCGCGTATGACGATCGCGCACATCAACGGCTGCAACGTGTGCATGGCATGGCGGGTCCCCGCATTCGCCAGGCACGGCGTCACCGAGGAGCTGTACGCGCACGTCGACGACCCGAGTCACGACGAGTACTCGGCGGACGAGCGGCTGGCGATCGAGTACGCGCGGCGCTACGCCACCGACCACCGCACGATCGACGACGAGTTCTTCGCCCGCATGCACGCGCAGTGGAGCGACGCCGAGATCCTCGAGCTCACCATCCTGATCGCCGACTGGCTCGCGTTCGGTCGCCTCACCGCGGTGCTCGACCTCGACCAGGCCTGCGCGTGGGAGCCGCACACCGTCGGCTGATCGGTCACCCCGATCAGTCCGGCCGGTCAGCTCGGCCGATCAGGCCGCGGCGAAGACGGCGCGGTCGAGATCCGACTCGCCGCCACCGCACCAACCCGACGACGGCGCGACGGTCAAGGTCGCCGGGGTCGTCGGCTTCGTGGCGTGCCGAATGCTGCGCGTGCGCATGCGTCGGGTCGTGGGTCGAGATGGCGACGATGGACGCGACGACCAACGCGGCCACACCCACGAACGCGATCGCGCTTCACGACCCGAACACCGCGCGCACCGTAGTGCCCGGCTCGGCGACGATGGAGCACTCCGGCGCGCGGCCACGGCACGCGCCTTCCCATCGGATGAACCGCGCCGATGCCTTGGGGCGCGCGGTCAACGTGAGTTGCTGCCCGCTCACCACCGCCCGCGCGCAGCGCGCGGTGCACTGGTCGACGGCGCCGCGGCCGACCACACGAACCTGCAGCGCACCCGGGCGCCCGAACCGCGCGGTGACGGTGGTGTCGGACCCGAGCGTCAGCGAGCACGGCACGGTGCTGCCGCTGCACGCGCCCTCCCACCCTGCGAACGTGTAGCCGGGGTCGGCCTGCACCCCGAGCTGGACCTTCGAGCCTGCGTCCCACGGCAGCGAGCACACACCGGGGCAGACGATCCCGGGCACGTCGCTCGTCACCCGTCCGCCCGGCGTCGCGACCGCGACGTCGAGGCGCACCGTCGGCGCGTCGAGGTGCACGAGGAACGGCGAGTTGCGCACATCGGACGATCCGCCGGTGCCGTAGTAGTCGTCACGGCCGGCGTCGAGGACCGCGGTCGCGAGGCGCGTCGCCGCGGTCGCGGTCGGCGCGAGGATGTCGTCGGGGTCGTCGCAGTAGTGGCGACCGGAGTCCGGGCATTTGTTCGGCCCGGTCGTGGGCCCGTCGTCGATCGTGTGGATGAGCTCGTGCACCGCGAGCGCGGCGGAGAACGCTCCTCCGGTGGCGCCCGCGCCGCCACCGGCGCGCAGGCACGCGGCTTCGCTCTGCAGGTACAGGATCGCGGACGCGCCGGGCAGCGGACCAGCCGCGCCGCGTCCGCACACCGCGCCACTTGCCACGGGAGCGTCGAAGTACACGAGGTACTTCTTCGCGGTCGACGGGAACGTGCCGCGCAGATCCTGGATGACGACGTCGATCACGTCGGTCTCGTCGACCGCGTAGTGGTCCGTCGGGTTGGGCAGCCGCACGCTCGAGATGTCGAGCGCGCCGAACTGCGACAGGCAGTCCGGGAAGCTCGCGAAGTCGAAGCGCAGCGTGCGCGTGGGATCCTGGCCCTGCCACCAGGTGTCGACGGCCGCGAGGTCGCGCGCGATCGGAGTGACCCACCGGCCGAAGTTGTCGGCCGCGTCGGAGGGATACGCGTAGATCACGTGCACCTGAGGACCACCGACGGTGTCGGGAAGATCGACCGCGGACTCCCCCGGTCCGCACCAGTCGGTCGGCTGCGGGGCCGCGCCGGCGCCGCTCGCGAGCCCGATCGTGCCCAGCACCACGACCAGGACGCCGATGAGGGTGCGCACCAGCGAACGTTAGCGAGGCGGCCAAGGATGATCCGGCCCGCGGCGCCGCGAGCCGAAATAGGGTCACGGCATGCGACTCGACCAACTCACGAAGGCAGAGCTGAGCACCGAACAGGACGCGCTGTACGACGCGCTCATCGGCGGGCTGCTCGGCGGAACGCGCAGTGCGGCGGCGATCACCGACGACCAGGGATACGTGCAAGGGCCATTCACGGTGATGCTGCACCATCCGACCGTCGGGCACCCGGTGCAGGATCTCGGCGCGGTGCTGCGGTTCCGCGGCTCGCTCCCGGACCGCGCGCGCGAGCTCGTGATCCTCGTCGTCGCCGCGCACTGGCAGAGCGACTTCGAGTGGTGGGCCCACGAGCGCATCGGGCGCAACGTCGGCCTCACCGACGCGGAGATCGACGCGTTGCGCACCGGCGCGCCGCTGCACGTCGACGACGCGGTCGACCAAGCCGCGATCGACGCCGCACGCGCGTTGGTGCTGCGCGCGGATCTCGACGACGTCGAGTACGGACGCGTGCAGGCGATCCTCGGCAACGAGCAGCTCGTCGAAGTCACCGCGCTCGTCGGCTACTACGCGATGCTCGCGCTCCAGATGCGGGTGTTCCGGATCGCCGCGCCCGAGACGGTGACGTTCGCGTAGCTACGTCGTGGTGGTCGTCGTGGTGGTCGGCGTCGCGCTCGGCGTGCCCCGACGATCCCCAGGTACGGCTGTCACGTCGCGGCGACGTCGGTTGCCTGGTCCTTGAACTGGGTCTCGTAGAGGTCGGCGTACAGGCCGCCCTCGGCGAGGAGCTCCTGGTGCGTGCCCCGCCCCACCACGTGCCCGTCGTCGATGACCACGATGGCGTCGGCGTCGCGCACGGTGGAGAGCCGGTGCGCGATCACGATCGAGGTGCGCCCGCGCAGCGCGTTGGCGAGTGCCTGCTGCACGAGCTCCTCCGACTCCGAGTCGAGGTGCGCGGTCGCTTCGTCGAGGACGACGATGCTCGGTGAGCGCAGCAGCAGTCGCGCGATCGCGATGCGCTGCTTCTCGCCGCCGGAGAAGCGGTAGCCGCGATCCCCCACCACGGTGTCGAGCCCGCGGGAGCGACTCGATCAACGGGAGGATCTGCGCGGCCTGGAGCGCATCGAACATGTCGGCGTCGGTCGCGTCCGGCTTCACGAACTCGAGGTTGGCACGGATGGTGTCGTGGAAGAGGTGGGCATCCTGGGTGACCACGCCGACGGTGTCGCGCAGCGACTCGAGGGTCGCGTCACGCACGTCGACCCCGTTGATGCGCACCGCCCCGCCCCGCACGTCGTACAGCCGGGGCACGAGGTTGCTGATCGTCGTCTTGCCCGCGCCCGACGGGCCGACCAGTGCGACGAGCGTGCCGGGCTCGGCCGTGAACGAGATGTCGTTCAGCACCTGGTGCGACCGGGTCTGGTCGAGGACCGCCACCGACTCGAGCGACGCCAGCGAGACCTCGTCGGCGGTGGGATACGAGAAGTCGACGTGGTCGAACTCGACGCGGCCGGGCGCGCTCGGCAGCGGCACCGCGTCGGGCTTGTCGTCGATCATCGGGTCGAGGTCGAGCACTTCGAACACGCGGTCGAACGACACGAGCGACGTCATCACGTCGACCTGCACGCTCGACAGCTGCGTCAACGGCCCGTAGAGACGCGCGAGGTACGCGGTCAGCGCGACGACCGTGCCGACGCTCAGCGTGCCCTCGACCGCGAGCACGCCACCCCAGCCGTACACGAGCGCGGTGGCCAGCGCCGCGAGCAGCCCCATCGAGGTGAAGAACACGCGCTGGTACATCGCCGAGGTGACGCCGGTGTCGCGCACGCGCGCGGCGTGGCCTTCGAACTCCCGCGACTCACGCTCGGGCGATCCGAACAGCTTCACGAGGAGCGCGCCCGACACGTTGAACCGCTCGGTCATGGTGGTGTTCATCACCGCCTGGAGCTCGTAACGCTCCCGCGTGATCTTCTGCAACTTGCGACCGACCACGCGCGCGGGCAGCACGAAGAGGGGGACCAGCAACAGCGCGGCGAGGGTGATGGGCCACGACAGGAACAGCATCGTGATGATCACGATCGTGACGGTGATGACGTTGCTCACGACCGATCCCAAGGTGCCCGAAAACGCCTGTTGCGCGGCGATCACGTCGTTGTTGAGACGGCTGACGAGCGCGCCCGTCTGCGTGCGGCTGAAGAACGCGATCGGCATGCGCTGCACGTGTGAGAACACCTCGGCGCGGAGGTCGTAGATCACGCCTTCTCCGATGCGCGCCGACGCGTACGCCTGCGCGAACGACAGGCCGGCGTCGAGCAGTGCGAGCAACGCGGCCAGCAGCGCGAGCTTCACGATCAGCGCAGAGTCGTTGCCGCCGATGCCGTCGTTGATGATCGCCCGCAGGATGAGCGGGTTGATCGCGGCGACGATGGCGTCGAGCACGACCAGCACGAGGAAGATGACGATCAGCTTCTTGTAGGGCCGCGCGTAGCCCATCATGCGGCGCACCGTGCCCGGCGGGATCTTCACCGACGTGACACTCGAGTCGCGCATCATGCTGCGCATCCCGGGAGGGCCGTGCATCATCGCGGCACGTGTCCGTGTTCCTTGGGCACTTCGTCGAGCAGCCGTTCCAACATGCGCGTCATCTCCCGTTGCTCGGCTGCAGTGAGCCTGCCGAACAGCTCTTCACCCTGCGCGACCCGCAGCGCCTGCATGCGGTTCATGAGCTCACGCCCCGCACCCGTGACCGTGAGGCGGATCGAGCGACGATCCGACGTGTCGGGTTGCCGCTCGACGAGCCCCACCGACTCGAGCGCGTCGATCATCGACGTCGCCGAACGCGGCACGACGTCGAGCTGGTCGGCGAGGTCGGCCATGCGCAACGGCTCCGGCGCGCTCGCGACGATCCGCAGCACCCGCGCCTGCGCGTAGGTGATGCCGATCGGCTCGAGCTCTTTCGCGGTGCCGCGGCGCACCCGCCACGACGCGCGGGTGACGAGCTCGGTGAGCCGGGCCAGGGTGTCGTCCATGGGCCCGAGGTTATTGCTGACCGAACCTCATTGTGAGGCCCGATCAGCAATACCCCGCGGAAGGGGCCTCGGGCGTCAGGCCGCAACTGCGTCCTGGTGCACGTCGTCGAGCGCCCACCCGAGCACCTGGGTGACGTCGTCGGCGAGGTGGAAGGTCATGACCTCGCGCACCGCCTCGGGCACGTCGTCGAGGTCGGGCCCGTTGCGGGCGGGCAGGATCACGGTGTCGAGGCCCGCGCGTTGCGCAGCCAGCACCTTCTGCTTCACCCCGCCGATGGGCAGGACCTTTCCCTGGAGCGTGACCTCGCCCGTCATCCCGACGCCGGAGCGAACCGGGCGTCCCGTCAGCAGGCTGACCAGCGCGGTCGTCATGGTGACGCCGGCCGAGGGGCCGTCCTTCGGGATCGCGCCCGCGGGCACGTGGAGGTGCACGCGCCGGCGAGTCGACGCCGGATCGACACCGAGCGCGTCGGCGTGCGACTGCACGTACGACAGCGCGATCTGCGCCGACTCCTTCATCACGTCACCCAACTGGCCGGTGAGCGTGAGCCCGGCATCGCCGTCCATCGCGGTGGCTTCGATGAAGAGCACGTCGCCACCGGTACCGGTGACCGCGAGGCCGGTGGCCACGCCCGGCACCGATGTGCGGTCCGCGACCTCCGCGTAGAACTTGGCGCGTCCGAGCGCAAGCACGACGTCGTCGGCGTCGATCGCCACTGGGCCGAGAGAGGCAGGACGCCTCGCCGTCTCCGACGCGATCCGCGCCGCGGTCTTGCGCAACAGCTTCCCGAGCTCGCGCTCGAGCTGCCGCACGCCCGCTTCCCGCGTGTAGTCGACCACGATGCGCCGCAGCGCGTCGTCGCTGACCGACACGTCGGCGGCGGTGAGCCCGTTGCGCTCCAGCTGGCGAGCCAGCAGGTGATCGCGCGCGATCTCCACCTTCTCGTCCTCGGTGTACCCGTCGAGGCGGATGACCTCGAGGCGGTCCAGGAGCGGGCCGGGGATGGTCTCGAGCACGTTCGCCGTGGCCAGGAACAGCACGTCGGACAGGTCGAGATCGACCTCGAGGTAGTGGTCACGGAACGTGTGGTTCTGCGCGGGGTCGAGCACCTCGAGCAGCGCCGAGGACGGGTCGCCCCGCCAGTCGGCCCCGAGCTTGTCGACCTCGTCGAGGACGATGACGGGGTTCATGGTGCCCGCGTCGGTGAGCGCGCGCACGATACGACCGGGCCGTGAGCCCACGTAGGTACGCCGGTGCCCGCGCAGCTCCGCTTCATCGTGCACACCGCCGAGGGCGACGCGCACGAACCTGCGCCCCAGCGCGCGCGCCACGGACTCACCGAGCGACGTCTTGCCGACGCCCGGAGGGCCCACCAGCGCCAGGATCGCGCCCGCGCCGCGTCGACGGCCTGGCCCGTGATCGGCACTGTCGCCGTCGGTCATGCCGCGCTCGGCGCGGAGCTTGCGCACCGCGAGGTACTCGACGATGCGGTCCTTCACGTCGTCGAGCCCGGTGTGGTCGGCGTCGAGGATCTCGCGCGCTTCGACCACGTCGATGCGCTCCTCCGACCGCTCACCCCACGGGAGCTCGAACACGGTGTCGAGCCACGTCCGGATCCACCCGTGCTCGGGGCTCTGCTCACTCGTACGCTCGAGCTTCTCGACTTCACGCTCGATCGCCGCGCGCACGTCGTCCGGGAAGTTCCCGGCCGCCAGCTTTGCGCGGTAGTCGTCGGAGCCCTCGCCGCCACCTTCACCGAGCTCGGTGCGGATCGCGTCGAGCTGGCGGCGAAGCATGAACTCGCGCTGCGTCTTGTCGACGTCTTCCGACACCCGGCTGCGGATCTGCTCCGCGAGATCGAGCTCGGCCAGCGCGTCGCGCGCCCACTCCAGCGCACGCGTCAGGCGCGCCTCGGGGTCGAGCGTCTCCAACAGCTCCACCTTCTGCTCCACCGTCAGGTCGGGTGACCAACCGGCGGTGTCGGCGAGCGCGCCGGGGTCGTCGACGCCCTGGAGCGCGTCGGCGAAGCGCGGCGAACCGAGCTTCTCGCGCGATCCCGCGCACGACGGCGCGGTACTCCCGCATCAGGTCCATGACCCGACCGGTCACCTCGGCCCGGTCGCTCACCAGCTCGGCGGTGACCCAGAGGCCCGGCTCGTCGTTGGCGACGACCGCGCCCACCTTGGCCCGCGCCAGCCCGCGGAGCACCAGCGCCGGCTGCCCACTCGGCAGCTCGCCGTGGTTCTCGACCCGGGCGATGGTCCCGACGGTCGCGTACCCCGAGCCCACCTTGGGCACGAGCAGCACCCGGCCGTCGGCGGCCTCCACCCGCGCCGCCGCGGCAGCATCACGCGCCTCCGGCGACTCGAGTGCCAGGGTCACGAACATCTGGGGCAACACCACGCCCGAGCTCAGGGGCAGCAACGGCAGCGCCACGGATGCTTCTGCTTCAGGGGTGTTGATCTCACTCATCTGTAGGTCCTCGTTCCGGTGATGATTACACCATTACGAGGCATCCAAACGACCAACACCCCCCGTCCATTCCCGACAGAGACGCTCACCTTTCGGTTTTGGCGTCGGTACAGGCCGCCAGAGGTAACCCGTACCGACGCCAAAACGTGAGGGGTGAGGGTCAGGCGGGGAGGTTCGCCTCGATCGCCTCGATCAGCAGCGGGTCCTCGGGGCTCACGGGCGGGCGGAAGCGGGCCACGACCTTGCCGTCGGGCGACACCAGGAACTTCTCGAAGTTCCACTTCACGTCACCGGCCTCGCCGTCGGCGTCGGCCGCCTGGGTGAGCTCCTGGTAGATCGGGTGCGCGTGCTGGCCGTTCACGTCGACCTTCTCGAACAGCGGGAACGCGACGTGGTAGTTGGTGTCGCAGAACTCGCGGATCTCCTCCGCGGTCCCCGGCTCCTGTCCGCCGAACTGGTTGCACGGGAAGCCGAGCACCTCGAACCCGCGGTCGGCGTACTGCTCGTGCAGCTTCCCGAGGCCTTCGTACTGGGGCGTGAGCCCGCATTTCGAGGCGACGTTCACGAGGAGCAGCGCCTTGCCCTCGTAGTCGGCCAGGCTCGCCTGCTCACCCTCGAGCGTGCTGATCTCGGCGTCATAGATCGACATGGATGGTCTCCCTCGTGTGGTTGGCCGCAGCCTATTCGTCTGGGCGACTCGTCCGTTCGGGCTCGTCCGGATGGGTCATCTTCTCGGGACGCACCAGGCGGTCGAACTCCTCCGCCGTGAGGTGGCCGAGCTCGACCGCGGCATCCCGGAGCCGCGTCTTGTGCTGGTGCGCGTGCTTGGCGATGGCGGCGGCGTTGTCGTACCCGATGTGCGGGTTGAGCGCGGTCACGACCATCAGCGACTCGTCGACGTAGGACTGGATCTGCTCCTCGTTCGCTTCGACGCCCTCGATCGCAAACTCACGGAACGAGTCGCATGCGCCCGCGAGCAGGTCGACGGAGTGCAGGAAGTTGAAGATCATCACCGGCTTGAACACGTTGAGCTCGAAGTTGCCCTGCGAGCCGGCGATCCCGATGGTGGCGTCGTTGCCGAGCACCTGCACGCACACCATCGTCATGGCTTCGCTCTGCGTGGGGTTCACCTTGCCCGGCATGATCGACGACCCGGGCTCGTTCTCGGGGAGGATCAGCTCACCGAGTCCGGCGCGCGGCCCCGATGCGAGCCAACGGATGTCGTTGGCGATCTTCATCAACGACACCGCCAGCGTCTTCAACCCTCCGCTCGCGAACACGAGCGCGTCGTGCGCGGCGAGCGCGGCGAACTTGTTGGGCGCGTCGTCGAACGGCAGACCGGTGAGCTCGGCGATCCGCTTGGCGGTGCGGTCGGCGAACTCCGGGTGCGTGTTGAGCCCGGTGCCGACCGCGGTGCCGCCGATCGCGAGCTCGTAGAGCCCGGGGAGCACCTGCTCGATGCGCACGAGGTCGGCGTCGAGCTGCGCGACGTACCCGCCGAACTCCTGGCCGAGGGTGAGCGGCACTGCGTCCTGCAGGTGGGTGCGGCCGATCTTCACGATGTCGCCGAACTGCTCCGCCTTCGCCGCGAGCGCGTCGCGCAGGCGCGTCACCGCCGGCACGAGCGTGTGCACGAGCTCGTCGGCCGCCGCGATGTGCATGGCGGTGGGGAACGTGTCGTTGGACGACTGCGACATGTTCACGTCGTCGTTCGGGTGCACCGGCTTCTTGGAGCCGCGCTCCCCGCCCGCGAGCTCGATCGCGCGGTTGGAGATGACCTCGTTGACGTTCATGTTGGTCTGCGTGCCGCTGCCGGTCTGCCACACCGAGAGAGGGAACTCGGTCGGGTGCTTGCCCGCGATCACCTCGTCGGCGGCAGCGACGATCACACTCGCCTTCTCCGCCGGCAGCTTCCCGAGCTCCTCGTTCACCAGCGCGGCGGCCTTCTTCAGGATCGCCATCGCGCGGATGACCGCGTCGGGCATCTGGTCGTCGCCGATGTCGAAGTGGTGCAGCGAGCGCTGGGTCTGCGCACCCCAGTAGTGGTCGGCGGGGACGTCGATCGCCCCCATGCTGTCGCTCTCGCTGCGCGTCGCGCCGGTCACTTCGCTCACTCGTCCTCCTGGGCCTCGACTGGGGCCCGACTCTTGGCCTGAAAATCGACGGTACCGCGCACGCGGCGAATTGTTCGATCCATGGAACGGCGCACATACGGGTTCAACAGCCCGGCCGCTCGTGCCAGCACCGCGGTCTGCACGTCGGCGGTGATGACGAGTTGGTCGTGCTCGATGCCGCGCACGATCGCCTTCGCGACCGGCGCCGCGTCGCGGGGCTTGATCGCGGCGGAGATCTTGACCGTCTCGGGCGGCTTGAGCTCGTTCTCGCGGTCGAGGCCGGGCGTGCGCGTGTCGGGCGGGTACGCGCACGCCACGACGACGCCGTGGGGTGCGAGCTCGGGGCGCAGCGTCTCCGCGAGGCCGCGCACGGCGAACTTGGCCGGCGCGTACGCCGAGTACCCGAAGACCCCGATCAGGCCCGCGGTCGAGGAGACGAGGACGAGGTGCCCGCGACCACGCGCCATCATCGACGGGACCACGGCCCGCACCGCGTGCAGGGTGCCGAAGTAGTCGACCTCCATCTGCTCCCGGAACACTGCGTCGTCGAGCTGCGCGAAGTATCCGGGATGGGCCGATCCCGCGCACGCCACGAGCACGTCGCACGGCCCCTGGGTCTCGGCCACCGCGGTGAGCGCGTCACCCAGCGCGGCGGGGTCGGTCACGTCGGCGGCCGCCGTCGCCACCGCGGCCATCGGGGTCGCGTCGTGGATCTGCGCGGCTGCCGTCGTGAGCTTCGCGTCGTCACGGGCGATCAACGAGACCTTTGCCCCCTTCGTGGCAATCAGCCCCGCGACCGCAAGCCCGATCCCGCTGGAGCCACCGGTCACGATCGCGTGACACCCCTTGACGTCGGTCATGCCCTGATCGTGCCACGCCGAGAGTGCTCGGTACCCTTGGAGGGGTGTTCCGGCGCCCCCAGAAAGGCAAGTGGGTCCTCCCCGTTGTCGCGCTCACACTCGCGACCTGCGGGATCACTGCAGTCGCCGCCGACGCCGCGACCACGCCCAGGTTCGCGGTGCAGGGCAGCGTCGAGCAGGTCGCGGTCACGAACGCGCCGCGCGGCGTCGTCGCCAAGCTCCTCACGTCGTCGGGCAAGACGGTCGCGACGGCGAAGACCGACGCCGCGGGCGCCGCGCTGTTCCGCGACGTGCAACCGGGCACGAGCTACATCGTCCGCGTCGGCAGCGCGAGCGCTGACGGCATCGTCGTCACGACGCCGACCGACACGCCACCGCAGGCCTTCTACTCGTCGCAGACGATCAACGACGGCTTCGGCTACCTGAAGACGCGCGACGGCACGTTGCTCTCGATCAACGTGAAGCTGCCGGGCCCGGCCGCGCTGGGCCCCTACCCCACCGTCATCGAGTACTCGGGCTACGACCCGTCGAATCCCGCCGGCCAGGCGCCCGCGTCCACGATCGCGCAGGCTCTCGGCTACGCGACGGTCGGCGTGAACCTGCGCGGCACCGGCTGCTCGGGCGGCGCGTGGCGCTACTTCGAGACCTTGCAGTCACTCGACGGCTACGACGCGGTCGAGGCGGTCGCCGCGCAGCCCTGGGTCGCCAACGGCAAGGTGGGCATGGTGGGGATCTCCTACCCCGGCATCACACAGCTGTTCGTCGCGCAGACCCGTCCACCGCACCTCGCCGCGATCACGCCGCTGTCGGTGATCGACGACACCTACCAGACGCTCTACCCGGGTGGGATCCCGAACGACGGCTTCGCGCTCGGCTGGGCGAAGGATCGCTCCGCCGACGCGGCGCCCGCCGGCCAGAAGTGGGCTGCCAACCGGATCGCCAACGGCGACAAGGTGTGCGAGGCGAACCAGGCGCTGCGATTGCAGTCACCCAACGTGCTCGACGACATCGACAGCCTGCGCTACGACACCGGCCCGCGCACCGATGCGCTCGCGCCGGCGACGTTCGTCGACAAGATCAACGTGCCGACGTTCCTGGCCGGTTCGTGGCAGGACGAAGAGACCGGCGCGCACTTCGCCGACATGCTCGACGACTTCGCGCCGGGTCTCCCGGTGAAGTTCACGCTCATGAACGGCGTGCACAGCGACGCACTCGGCCCTGCGGTCATCGGGCGCTGGGCCGAGTTCCTGGATTTCTACGTCGCTCGGCGGATCCCGACGATCCCGGGCGACGTGCGCGCGCTCGCCGACGGCCTGCTGACGCAGTTCTACGGGCCGGGCGTGAAGCTGCCGCCCGACCGCTTCACCGCGTACCCCGACTACGCGTCGGCGCTCGCCGCGTACCAGCAGGAGCTGCCGGTGCGCGTGCTCGTCGGCGTCGGCGCGGGTGGAGCACCGGGCACGCCGATCCCCGCGTTCGAGCTGTCGTTCCCGTCGTGGCCGCCGCCCACGACGCAGGCCACCACGTGGTACCTCGGCGCCGACGGCGAGCTCATGACCGCACGCCCGACCGACACCGCCACGACCGCGGCCGACAGCTTCACCTACGACCCGTCGGCTTTCCCGCGCACCGTCGCGACCAAGCAAGGCGGTGCGAGCGCGATCACCTCGTTCGTCGGCTCGCCGTCGTTCGACTGGAAACCGGTGCCCAAGGGCAAGGCCGTCTCGTACGTCAGCGCGCCGCTCGCCGCCGACACGATGATGCTCGGCACCGGCAGCGTCGACCTGTGGTTGCGCACGAGCGTGCCCGACGTCGACCTCGAGGTCACAGTGTCCGAGGTGCGTCCTGACGGCAACGAGATCTACGTCCAGAGCGGCTGGCTCCGTGCGAGTGCGCGCACGCTCGACCCGGCCGAGTCCACCGCGCTCCTCCCGGTGCAGACCTACGCCAAGAAGGACGCCGAGCCGCTGCCGAAGAACAAGGTCACGCTCGTGCGCGTGCCGACGTTCCCGTTCGGCCACGAGTTCGCCGCCGGATCGCAGGTACGCATCGTGGTGCAACCGCCCGGCGGCAACCGGCCGTCGTGGGCGTTCGCCACGGTGAGCTACAAGTCGCCACCCACGGTGGAGATCGTCCGCACGAAGTCCGACGCGTCGAACGTCGTGCTGCCGGTCATCCCCGGCGCCGCGCACCCCGAGCCTGCGTTCGCGTGCGACAGCCTGCGGGGGCAGCCGTGCCGCCCGTACAGTGCCGGCTGACGCCAGCTCCCGCACCCACCCCGATCCGCCGCTCGCGCCCGGAGGAACTTCGATGCCATCTGCCCTCTACGAGCTCGCCGACGCCTACGTCGAGCGCTTCGCCGCCCTCGATCCGCTCGCGGCGACGGGCGAGGGCATCACCGGTCACGACCACGAGATGACCGACTACTCCCCGGACGGGATCGACGCACGCGCCGAGCACGACCGGGCCACCCTGCGGGCGCTCGACGCCACGCCCGTCGTCGGCGACGCCGACCGCCTCGCCGCCGACGTGATGCGCGAGCGACTCGAGCTCGCACTCGAGGAACACGACGCCGGCGAGCGGCTGCGCGACCTGCGCGTGCTCGGGAGCGCGGTGCAGTACGTGCGCATGGCGTTCGACCTCATGCCGCGCGACACCGAAGCGCATTGGGAGACGATCGCGGAGCGGATGGCGCTCGTGCCCCAGGGCCTCTCCAGCCTCGAGGCCGCGTTCACCGAGGGCGTGCAGCAGGGCATCGTCGCCGCGCAGCGCCAGGCCGCGGGCTGCGCGCAGCAAGCGGACGTGTGGGGCGGCGTCGACGCGTCGACCCGGCCCTTCTTCTTCACGCTGCTCGACGAGTACGACGCGGGCGGCGTCGACAACGCGCACCTGCGCGACCGCCTCGAGCAGGTCGCCGACCGCGCGACGCGCGCCTACGCGTCGCTCGGGCGGTACCTCGTGGAGGAGTACCTGCCGCACGCGACCGAGCACGACCCCGTCGGTCGCGATCGCTACTCGCTCTACGCGCGTGACTTCAACGGCATCGAGCTCGACCTCGACGAGACCTACGCATGGGGTTGGGAGGAGCTGTACCGCATCGAGCACGCGATGCAATCGGTCGCGGAGCGCATCATCCCCGGCGCGACCGTCGACGAAGTGATCGAGCACCTCGAGACCGATCCGAAGCGAGCCATCGAGGGCGTCGACGAATTCCGGCGTTGGAACCAAGAGCTCCTCGACACCACCATCGCGGCGCTGAACGGCGTGCACTTCGACATCCCGGCACCGGTGCAGCGGGTGGAGGCGATGATCGCTCCGCCCGGCGGCGCGGCGGCGATGTACTACACGGGCCCGTCCGAGGACTTCAGCCGACCCGGCCGCACGTGGTACCCGACCCTCGGCAAGACGCGCTTCCCGCTCTGGGGTGAGGTCTCGATCTGCTACCACGAGGGTGTTCCCGGCCATCACCTCCAGATCGCACAGGTGCGGTACCTCGCCGACTCACTGAGCCGGTACCAACGGACCCTCGCGGGAACCTCCGGCCATGCCGAGGGCTGGGCGCTCTACGCCGAGCGGCTGATGGGCGAGCTCGGCTACCTGGACGACCCCGCATACGAGCTCGGCATGTTGCGCGCGCAGGCCATGCGCGCGGTGCGCGTGGTCGTCGACATCGGCATGCACCTCGAGCTCACGATCCCGGCCACCGAGCGGTACCACCCGGGAGAGACGTGGACGCCTGCGCTCGCGCTGCCGTTCGTGATCGAGCGCAGCAAGTTCCCCGAGGACTTCATGGCGAGCGAGGTCGACCGCTATCTGGGCCTCCCCGGCCAGGCCATCAGCTACAAGGTCGGCGAACGCGTGTGGCTCGGAGCACGCGACGATGCTCGCCGACGCGCGGGCGCCGCCTTCGACCTCAAGACATTCCACCGGGTCGCGCTCGACGCGGGCCCCATGGGCCTCGCGCAGCTCGAACGCGAGCTCGCGCGGCTCTGACTCGGTCGGCGTCGTCGTCGCCGGAGAGCAACAGCATCTGCTCGAGCAGCGTGGCTTCGTCGCAGAACGCGTCCTCGCGGTCTTCGAGCTCCACCGCGAGCTCGGCGGCCGACGACACGTTCAATGCCGGAGCCGAGCCCTCCACGTTGTCCGTGTAGAGCTCGGCCACCACGCTGCTGTCGCCCTCGATGCTCGCTTCGACCGCGCGCGCCAGGGTTGCTGCCCGTTCCGCGTGTGATGCCATCGTGTCGGGCTCCCGTTCGGACTCACCTCGGGCTTGCAGCCGCGTCAGTGTTCCTTCATCCTTCTGCTCGATCGTGTACTCGACATCATCCGCATCGGATGAATGACAAGGGACGAAGTGTGAGCTCGAAGCCGACCGGCCCGAACGGCCGGCCCAAGCCCAATCCGAAAGCGACTCCGAAGGCGAGCCCGACGGCCAAGCCGCGCGCACGGAAGCAGGGCGTCGCGGCATTGGAGCGCGCCGAGGGGGTGGCGGCCGGGTTGCAGGTGCTCGGTGGCCCCACCGGGACCGTCGACCGCGCCGAACGGATCGCCGCGGGCCGGGAGCTGCGCAAGCAGGTACCCCGCGCCGCCCACGGCGAGTGGAAACCGGCGGCCGATCGACCCGACCCGGTCGCGGTGCTGGTGGCCCAGGGCGAGAGCCGGGTTCCCGACCTGCTGCCGATCCGCTACGGCCGGATGGCCGAGTCGGCGTTCGGGTTCTTCCGCGGCGCGGCCGCGGGCATGGCCGCCGACCTCGCCGCCACGCCGAGCACCGGCATCACGGTGCAGGTCTGCGGCGACGGTCATCTCCTCAACTTCGGTGGCTTCGCGACGCCGGAGCGACGCCTGATCTTCGACGTCAACGACTTCGACGAGACCCTTCCCGGCCCGTGGGAGTGGGACCTGAAGCGTCTCGGAGCGAGCTTCGCGGTCGCGTCGCGCTCGAAGGGCTTCCCCGACGACGTGGCGAAGGAGGCGGTGCTCGGGATGACCCTGCGGTACGCGGACCTGCTCGGGCGATTCGCCTCGATGCCGACACTCGACGCCTGGTACTTCTCCGTCGACGCCGCGCGCGTCGAGGCGATGATCGCGTCGACGGGGAACGCCGATGCCAAGGCGCGCGCCGACCATGCCATCGCACGTGCGCAGGCGCACAACAACCTGCAGGCGGTCAACAAGCTCACCGAGGTCGTCGACGGTCGACGCAGGATCATCGATCAGCTCCCGCTGGTCGGTCACGTGCCCGGCGACGACGAGTTCGACCACATGCAGATGTTGTTGAACAACTACCGGGCGAACGTGTCCGACGACCACGGCCTGCTGCTCGACCGGTTCCGGCTCGTCGACGCGGCGCGCAAGGTCGTCGGCGTCGGGAGTGTCGGCACTCGCTGCTGGATCGCGCTGCTCGAGGGCGGCGCGGGTGACGATCCGCTCATGCTCCAGGTCAAGGAGGCACAGGCCTCCGTGCTGGAGGCACACCTCCCCGACTCGGTCTACGACAACCACGCGCGACGCGTCGTCGAAGGGCAACGGCTGGTGCAGGCCGCGAGCGACATCTTCCTGGGTTGGACGCACGACGACATGTCGGGCACCGACTACTACTGGCGCCAGCTGCGCGACATGAAGGGGTCGGCCAACGTCGACGGCCAGCCGGTCGAGACCTTCGTCGGCTACGCGGAGCTGTGCGGGGTGACACTGGCGCGCGCCCACGCGCGCTCGGGCGACTCCGCCGCGATCGCCGGCTACCTCGGCAAGGGCGACGACTTCGGCATGGCGCTGGGGCGCTTCGCGGTGACCTACGCCGACCAGAACGAGCGCGACCACGCCGCGCTGGTGCACGCGATCGCCGACGGCGCGCTCCCTGCCGAGCACGGGGTGTGATGATCACCCCATCCGGGTGACGACACGGCGGCCCGGGACGATCTAGATTCACCCTCACTGCGGGCCGCCCGACTCGGGCGTGTACCCGCAATCGACAGCCTGGGAGGCTCTTTCATGGTCGTGGCGGAATTCGGCACCGGACAGGTATTCCTGTCGATGCTCTACTTCTTCTTGTTCTTCATCTGGATCTGGTTGCTGATCATCGTGTTCTCGGACATCTTCCGCAGCCACGACATGGGTGGGTTCGCCAAGGCGATCTGGGTGATCTTCGTGATCATCCTCCCGTATCTGGGTGTCCTGGTGTACCTGATCGCACGCGGGCACAAGATGCAGGAGCACGCGATCGCTGCCGCACAGGCGCAGGACGCCGCGTTCAAGCAGGCCGTGCAGTCGGCCGCGGGCACGACGGGCAGCACCGCCGACGAGATCGCCCGCCTCGCCGACCTCAAGGCGAACGGCACCATCACCGACGCCGAGTTCGAGCAGGCGAAGGCCAAGGCGCTCGCCGGAGGCTGAGTCGACCTTTCGAACGGAGTGAGCTCCCGCGTCCCGATCAGGGCCGCGGGAGCTCGCCGCGTCGCGGAGCGGCGCCGCCTCGGAGCCGATCATGCCCGTGCGTTGTGACCCTCGGCGTTAACGTCCGTCACCGGACCGTTGCCCACCCTCGGAGACAGCCAATGGCCACTGGTACGCCGCCGAACGCGGTCGAGCGATCGACTGCGCCCGACAACGCGAAGCTGGTCCTGCTCGCGCTGATCCTGGTCGCGGCGGTCGCCAACCTGAACCTCGCGGTCGCGAACGTGGCGTTGCCGGACATCGGCAAGGACCTCGACGCGTCGCAGACCGGGCTCGATCTCGTCGCGGTCGGCTACTCGCTCGGCCTCGCGGCATCGGTGCTGTACCTGGGCGCGCTCGGCGACCGCTACGGCCGCAAGCGGATGCTGATCCTGGGCACTGCGCTGGCGATCCCGTTCTCCTGCCTCGCCGCGTGGGCACCGAGCACCGGTGTGCTGTTCGCCGCCCGGCTGTTCGGAGGAGTGGCCGCGGGCATGGCCTACCCCACCACCCTCGCGCTCATCACGGCGCTGTGGTCAGGCCCGGCCCGCACCAAGTCGATCGCGTTGTGGTCGGCGCTCGGCGGCGCCATCTCCGCCCTCGGGCCGCTCGCCGCCGGCTACCTGCTCGGCCACTTCTGGTGGGGATCGGTGTTCCTGCTCACGCTGCCGCTCGCGTTCGTCGCCCTGGTGCTCGCGATCAAGCTCGTCCCCGCGCACGTCAACGAGACGGTCGACCCCGTCGACAACCTCGGAGGAATCCTCTCTGTCGTACTGGTCGCCGGCATCGTGCTGTCGATCAACTTCGCACCGGTGCCGGGCAAGGGCGCGGTCGCCCTCGGCCTCGCGGCCATCGCGGTCGCTGCTCTCGTCGCCTTCTACATCCGCCAGCGCCGCGCCCGTTTCCCGCTGTACGACCTCGACGTCGCGGCGCGACGCACGTTCTGGGTCGCGGCGTGCGCGGGGATCATCGTGTTCGGGTCACTCATGGGCGCGATGTTCATCGGGCAGCAGTTCCTGCAGAACGTGCTGGACTATTCGCCCATCGAAGCGGGCGCGTCGATCCTGCCCGCCGTGGTGTGCATGGTGATCGTCGCGCCCCGCTCGGCGAAGCTCGTGGAGGCACGCGGCGCGCGCTTCACGCTGCTGCTCGGCTACGTGTTCTGCCTCTTGGGCTTCGTCACCATGCTCGTGCTCTGGGAGGAAGGCTCCGCGTACTGGCAGGTCGGGCTCGGCGTACGCGTTCGTCGGCACCGGCGTCGGCTTTGCGGGAACACCCGCATCGCACTCGCTCACGAGCTCCGTGCCCGTGACGCGCGCGGGCATGGCCTCGGGGACGGCCGACCTCCAGCGCGACCTCGGTGGGGCGATCATGCAGTCGATCCTCGGCGCGCTCCTCGCCGCGGGCTACGCGACCGCGTTCGCCAAGCAGATCGCGAGCTCACCGAACGCCGCGAACGTGTCGTCGTCGGTCGAGAACCAGCTGACGAAGTCGTTCGGCAGCGCGGTCGACACCGCCCAGCAGTACCCGCAGTACTCCAAGCAGATCGTGGCGGCCGCACAGCAGTCGTTCGTCGATGGCGCGAACTGGGCGTACACCGCCGGCATCATCGCGATCGTCCTCGGCGCGATCCTCGTGTGGTTCTGCTTCCCGAAGGTCGACGACGAGAAGCGGATGTTCGCGGAGTTTCAGGAAGAGGACAGCGCCGCCACCGCGGCCTCGTAATCGCGCTGGTTCTGGTCGGCGTACGCGGCGGCAAACGCCGCGATGGACTTGTCGAACACGTCGCTCGTGCCGAGGTATGCCGCGATCGCGATGCGGTCGCCGGAGCGCGCGTGCGCGCGTGCGAGCGACCACCCGCACATCTGCGCGTAGATCGAGAGCAACTTCTCCGTGATCGCCTCCAGGTCGGCCGACACCTTCCAGTCCCAGAGTTGGCGCACGTAGAAATCGCGCTCGGCACCGTCGAGGGCGTGGGCGTGGAACCAGCCGAGCATGATGTCGCTCGCCGCCTGCAGCAGGCGCTGACCCTCGACGACGCGTTGTCCGTGGTTGCCGTACTGACTCCGGCCGCCGTACGGCTCGAGCACCGATGCTTCTGCTTGTTTGACCTGGAGGAAGAGCGGGTCGGCGTCGTCCTTGCCGAGCATGAGCAGGATCCAGCAGCGAGTGCCGACGCTGCCCACACCGACGACCTTGCGGGCCAGGTCGACCATTCGATAGCCCTCGAGGAGGTGACGACGGTCGGGCTGGAGACTGTGGCGGTACACCCGGAGCTGCTCGTGGAGCCACGCTTCCAGGGTCGCGGGATCGATGTCGCCCATGAGGTCACGCGCGGGGACCAGCAGCGGCGCGTCGCTCGTGATCCGGACTTCACCGTCGACCACCTCGGTGAGCTTCGCGAAGGCCTTCATGCTGTCCTTGGTCTCAGCCTTGGCCGCCACTTTGTTCAAACGGGCCAACTCGGATGCACTGACCTGGCTCGCGTAGCGGTCGAGCGTCGCCTGGATGTCGAGACGCGCGTACCAGACGTCGAGGTTGGTCATCGCGGCAAAGCTCGTCATGGCCTCGCGGTACGACTGGGCTGCCATCAGAACGGCCTTGCGTGCAGTCTTGGCCGAGAACTCGCGCGCGCGGGAGGCGATCTCGAAGCTGGCGGCGAGACGCTTGACGTCCCACTCGAACGGACCGTGGCTGGTCTCGTCGAAGTCATTGATGTCGAAGATGAGCTTGCGGTCGGGGGCTGCGAACCCGCCGAAGTTCGCGAGGTGGGCGTCTCCGCAGCACTGCACGCGCAGTCCGGTGTCGGGCACCGACGCAACGTCGGCCGCCATCACCACCGCGGCGCCGCGGTAGAACGCGAACGGCGACGTGAGCATGCGCTCGTGGCGGATCGGGATGAGCTCGGGCACACGGGTCACTTCCTGACCGCGGAGGAGCTCGACGGGATCGGCCCGGTCGGCCGGCGGTTCCCACGCCGCGTGACTTGCACGAGGGACCTTCGTGCGCGCCGCCTTCCCCCGAGCGGCGCGCTCGGTGATGTCCAGGTGCGTGATCGGCGCGATCGCCTCCGAAGCCTTCTTGCTCTTCGTGATTGCTGGCGGAGCTTGCGTCATGGCTTCTCCGGATCCTGCTCTTCGGTGAACAGCGCACCCTGCGCAGCTCCTGATCCTGCCTTGCCCCCGCCACGGCCGCGCAGCACGAACGCGATCCCGACCGCGATGCATGCCCCTGCGAGCGGTCCCGCCACGTACACCCAGTACGACGTGAAGTCGTTGCCGACGAGGTCGGGGCCGAATGTGCGGGCCGGGTTCATCGAGGCACCCGAGATCGGGCTACCCCACAAGCCTGCGAGCGCGATGTACGCACCCACTCCGAGCGCGCCGATCACGCCGAGGTTCTGCGCGCCGGACGCGGTGCCGAGGATCACGCTCACGAGGCCGAACGTGAGCACGGCCTCCATCCAGAACGCGTCACCCGCGGAGAAGTGCGCGGCGGGATAGTTCGACCCGTAGACCGCCGACACGTGCACGACGGCCTGGAGGAACCAGCACGCGAGCGCGGCACCGCCCAGCTGGACGATCACGTAGCCGGGCACGCGTCGCCACGGGAAGTCGCCGCGCAACGAGAACGCGACGCTCACCGCGGGGTTGAGATGCGCGCCCGAGACCTTGCCCATGAAGAGGATGATCGCCAGCACCATGAGACCTGGTGCGACGACCGCGGCCGTGCGGCTGATCGTGCCCGGGAAGGCCTGGCCCATCATCCCGCCGCCGGCGGCGACGAGCACCAGGAAGAACGTGCCGAGGAGCTCGGACACGAGCCGCCGCCACTCCTGCCGCGGGTTCTGGAAGTCCTCCGCGGTCGCCTCGAACGCCGCGAACGTGTCGAGCACGCGCTTCTTCAGCCGTGCCTCTTCTGCCGCGTCCTTGGAACTGGTCGCGGGTGTTGCTTCGCCGCTGTCGGCCACCGGGTCCCCTCCTGGTCCGCGTCAGCATCGCAGACTCGTCGGAGGTCTGTCGTCATCCGATGCGGATGATCACGCGACTCGACTGAGGCCTCTCGGGTTCGGCGTGGCCGTGTCGTCACTCAGCGCGGTTTCGTCGGCCAGGAGCTTGCGCAGTTGCTCGGCGCTGCGGCGCTCGACGAGCAACGGGACGAACTCGGTGACGCGCGCCTCCTGCCACCGCGCCGCGAAGCCGCGGACCGTCGAGGCGACGACCGACTCGGGCACCTGTGGCGAGAAGCGACCGGTGAGGCGGCGGGTCACATCGGCCAGCGCGGCGTCAACGTCGAGATGCCGGAGCCCGGTACCTGCGGATCGAGTGCCAGCCGTGACCACGTCTCGATCGTACGAATGTGGCGACATGGCAGTCCAGGGACCAAAGTCATGTTCCCTCAGGAGAGTCACAGCAGCGAAAGGCAGGAACGGGTCTTGACCAGCCCCGACGGCGCGCCGCAACACGGCATCCCGACCGCGATCACCCGACACGTGCCGGGGCTCGACGTCGCACGCCGGTACCGGCGCGAATGGCTGCGCGGGGACGTGATCGCGGCGCTCGTGCTCGTCACGTTGCTGGTGCCCCAGGGCATGGCGTACGCGGAATTGGCGGGGCTCCCTCCCGTGACGGGGCTGTACACGACCGTGGTCGCGTTGCTCGCGTACTCGGTCTTCGGGCCGTCGCGCGTGCTCGTGCTCGGACCCGACTCGGCGTTGGGCCCGCTCATCGTCGCGGCGATCCTCCCGCTCCTCGGCGCGCACGGCGACCCGGCGACCGCGGTGGCGCTCGCCGGGATGCTGGCCCTCCTCATGGGCGCCATGTGCGTGATCGCCGGGTTCGCCCGTGCGGGCATCCTCGCCGAGTTGCTCTCGAAGCCCGTGCGCGTCGGCTTCCTCAACGGCATCGCCATCGTCGTGCTCGTGAGCCAGCTGCCCCGGCTCTTCGGGTTCAGCGCGAGCGCCGACCGGTTGTTCGACGAGAGCAAGGCCTTCGTCGAAGGAGTCGCCAACGGCGAAACGGTGACCGCGAGCCTGATCGTGGGCATCGCTTCCCTCGCGGTGATCCTCGCGTTCCGCCACTGGCTGCCGAGGGTGCCGGGGATCCTCGTGGCGGTCGTCGGCTCCGCCATCGCCACCGAGATCTTCGACCTCACCGCGCACGGAGTGTCGGTAGTGGGGCGGATCCCCTCGGGCTTCCCCACCGCGAGCTTCCCCGACGTGAGCCTCCACGACACAGGGAGGCTGCTCGTCGCGGCCGCAGGAATGGCGTTCGTCATGCTGGCCGACACGACGACCTTGTCGCGGAGTCTCGCGTCGAAGCGCGGCGAACGCGTCGACAGCGACCAGGAGATCATCGCGCTGGGCGCGGCAAACCTCGCGGCCGGGTTGTTCAGCGGATTCCCGGTGAGCGCGTCGGCGTCGCGCACCGCGGTCGCCCAGTCGGCGGGCTCCCGAACCCAGCTCACAGGTGTGCTCGGCGCGGTCGCGATCGTGGTCGTCCTCGTCAGCGACGGAAGCCTGGGCCAGAACATCCCGGAACCGACACTGGCCGCGATCATCATCGCCGCAGCATTGACGCTCTTCGACTTCGAGAGCGTCGGCTGGCTCGCGCGGTGCGACGCTCAGAGCTCCTGCTCTCCGTCGCCGCGACGCTCGGCGTCGCGATCCTCGGGGTGCTCGCCGGCATCGTGGTGGCGATCGTGCTGTCCCTGGCCAACTTCGTCCGCCGCGCGTGGCGCCCGTACGACGCGGTTCTCGGCCGGGTGTCCGGGCGCAAGGGCTACCACGACATCGAGCGGCACCCGGACGCGGCGCAGGTGCCCGGGCTCGTCCTCTACCGCTTCGACGTGCCGCTCTTCTTCGCCAATGCCGAAGTGTTCGCGGATCGAGTCATGGACGCGGTCCAGGCGCGTGAGGATCCCATCCAGTGGGTGATCGTCGCGGCGGAGCCGATGACCGACATCGACACAACGGCGGCCGAAGTGCTCGGGGAGCTCATCGACGACTTGCAGGCCCACGGCATCGAGCTGGCATTCGCGGAGCTCAAGGGCCCGGTCAAGGACCGGCTGCACGCGTACGGACTCGCGCAACGCGTCGGGGACGACCGGTTCTTCCCGACCCTCGGTACCGCGATCGACGGCTACCTCGACGTGACCGGGATCGACTGGGTCGACTGGAGCGACGAGTCACCCGACGGCGCCGACGACGCCCGTTGACCTCGCATCATCTCGAGCGCGCAGCACCGGACCGTGCGTGTCCGCGCTACCTTCCCTCCGTTGCGATACTGCCGACACCGGATGCAGGAACGAGGTGACTCCGATGGCGAAGAAGAAGAAGGGCAAGAAGAAGGGCAAGAAGGGCAAGAAGAAGTAGCGACGGCGTTGCGGTCCCCCGAGCCTCGCCGCGGGTGAGCGATTCGGGGGACCGCTCCGCACACGAGGTGACGCGTGACCGCGGAGGAGCAGCAGTTTCAGGGCGAGCCGGCGATCACACTCGCGGCCGGTGGCGTCACTGCCGTGTTCCTCCCCCATCTCGGCATGACGGGTGTGTCCCTGCGCTACCGGGATCGTGAGCATCTCGCGACACCCGGCGGCGTCGACGCGCTCCGCGGCGGGCACACGCTCGGTCTCCCGCTCCTCGCGCCCTGGGCCAATCGCCTGGGCGCGCTCCGCTACGAAGCCGCTGGAGTGCGGGTCGATCTCGACGGGCTCGCGCTGCACACCGACGGCAACGGCCTCCCCATGCACGGGCTGCTGGTCGGCGCGGCGGGGTGGCACGTCGACGGGATGTCGTCCGACGCCGACACCGCGACCCTTCGTGCGTCGATCGCCGTCGACGCGCTCGCGTTCCCGTTCGCACATCGCATCGAAGTCGCGTTCGTCGTGGCCGAGGCACGCCTCACCGTGAGGACCGCAGTGATCCCGACGGGCGATCGCGCGGTACCGGTGGCGTTCGGCTGGCACCCGTACCTCCAGCTCCCCGACACGCCGCGCGCCCAGTGGATGCTGCAATTGCCGGCGCGCGAGCACCGTGCGCTCGACGACCGAGGCATCCCGACCGGGGCCGCGACCGACGAAGCGCGTGAAGACGCACCGATCGCGACGCGCACCTTCGACGACCTCTACTCGACCGCACCCGACCAGGTGCTCGCACTCGTCGGCCCCGACGGCGCGGCGATCGAGCTCCAACGTGATCCCGGCTATCCCTACGCGCAGGTCTGGGTACCACCCAACCGCGAGTTCGCGGCGCTCGAGCCGATGACGGTGGCGACGAACGCGCTCGGCACCGGCACGGCTCCCCTCGTCGCACGGGGCGACGCGTTCCGCGCGCGAGTTCACGCTCGCGCTCCGCAGCGCGCGCGACTGACGCAGCTCAGAGCGCGCGCCGGCGCGACATGCGTGCGGTGTCGACGCGGCCGCGCCCGAACGCGTCCATGCGGCCCCAGCGGCCCGGGATGTCGAGCAGCTCGAGGTGGCCGATCTGCCGTGCCAGCGCGGGGTCGACCACCAAGTGGTTGCCCATCGGCTCGAGCCCGAGCATCGTGCGCAGCAGCAGCAAGGGCGTACCCGTCGACCATGCCTGTGGGCTGCACGCGGTCGGGTACTGCACCGGATAGCGCGTCATCTCGCGCGTGTACCCGCCGAATGCCTCGGGGAGCCGGCCGTCGAAGAACTCCGCCGCCTCGAGGATGCCCGAAGCCAGCAGCGCGGCTTCGTCCTTGAAGCCGTAGTTCCGCAGCCCCCACGCGATGAACGAGCAGTCGAAGGGCCAGACGGTGCCGACGTGATAGCCGATCGGGTTGTAGCGGCCCTCACCCTCGGCGAGCGTGCGCACACCCCAGCCCGAGAACAGGCGCTTCCCCATGAGGTTGCGCACCACCGCGCGCGCCTTCGACTTGTCGACGATGCCGCTCCAGAGCAGATGCCCGTTGTTCGACCCGAGCGCGTCGACCTTGCGGCCGTCGACATCGAGTGCGAGCGCGAAGTACTCGCCGTCCTCCACCCAGAAGTCGCGGTTGAAGCGACGCTTGAGGTCGGCGGCTTCTCTCTCGAGCCGGTCGGCGAACGCGGGGTCCTTCCACACGAGTCGCGCGAGCCGCGCGGCGCGGACCTTCGCGTCGTACGCGTACCCCTGGAGCTCGCACGTCGCGCGTGGGAAGCCGGGAAGCTCGCCGTTGCGGTACGAGATCGAGTCCCAGGAGTCCTTCCAACACTGGTTCTCGAGCCCGGTCTTCTCGTTCCGGCGCTGGTACGCGACGTAACCGTTGCCCTGCAGGTTGGCGTACTCGTCGATCCAGTTGAGCGCGGCACGCGCTTCGTACTCGAGCTCACGCACCAGCTTGGTGTCACCGGTCCAGCGCTCGTACTCGTCCAGCAGCACGACGTAGAGCGGCGTGGCGTCGGCACTGCCGTAGTACGGCGAGTGCGGCCGCTCCTCGAACGCGGTCATCTCGCCGTAGCGCATCTCGTGCAGGATTCGGCCGGGGTCTTCGTCCCGGAAGTCGTCGACGCGCGTTCCCTGCCGTTCGCCGAGGGCTCGCAGCGTGGTGGCTGCGAGATCGGGCACGAACGGCAATGCCTGCAGGCTGGTGAAGATGCTGTCGCGTCCGAACATGGTCATGAACCACGGCAGGCCCGCGGCGGGGAGCCAGTGGTTCGGCATGGTGCGGGTCTCGAACCGGAGCGCGGCGAGATCGATGAGGCTCCGGCGGTAGGTGATCTTGAGCGAGTCCCAGTCGCTCTCGAGCGTCGGCGCGGAGGTCACCCACTTGTCGAGGCTGTTCGCGAGGTTGCGCCGGTTGTGTTGCATGTACTTCGGCTGCGTGCGCGACTCGCCGATCGCGACCAGTGCCGTGGTCACGTGGACATCGGTGGTCCAGCGGCCGTGCGACGGGATCGCCGCAGTGAACGTGAGCCCGTGCTCGTCGAGCGCGACGGGCGCGGTGGCCGTGATCCACGTCGCGCGCCGGAAGGGGCCACGCTCGTAGCCGAGCACCAGACGATCACCTTCGACGCGGTTGTGGTACTTGCCCTTCTTCTTCAGCGCGTCCTTGACCTCGAACAGGTCGGCGAAGTCACTGGCGGCGTCGATGCGCACGGTCAGCTCGACGGCTTCGTCGTGGTGGTTCAGGATCGTGATCGTCTCGTGGAAGCCGTCACCGACCGCACGCGTGCGGATCACCGAGAGCTTCGAGTCGATGTAGACGGTCCCGGTGCCGGGCACGAGGAAGAACCGGGTCTCGAAGTACTGGAGATCGTCGGTCGACAGCGAGTTGAGTCGCTGCCCGTCGACGGTGAGCACCCACTTGGAGAGGAAGCGGGTGTCGAAGGAGAAGAGGCCGGTGGGATCGGAGAGTGACGCCTCGATGTCGCCACGCGTGTCGCTGACCACGAATGTGTTGCCGTCGAGGATCTGCACGAGATCGCTCATCGTGCGCTCTTCGACGCGCGCCTGGGCGCGGACTCTGGCGGCCCGGGAAACAGGCGGGAGAACAACATGGTCAGTCGCAAATCGCCTTCGGGAACCAGCTCGCCCCGCAGCATTGCCGACATCGCGTTCTCCCGGCCGCTGGTGATCTGGTCGCAGAGCGATCGGGGCATCCGCACGATGGCGTCGGCTCTGGAGTTCTTGCGCGTCACCTTCACTGATCCCTTGTTCACGTCGACGTGCCAGTGCTCGATCGTGTCGCCGTCGACGACCTCCACGCGCAGCGTTCCCGTGACGTGGCCCAGCAGCGGCTCGTGACCGCGCGCGGCGAGCGCCTCGAAGAACGCGGTGGTCGCATCGGTGCTCGCCATTGCGACGGAACGCTACTCAGCCGTAGCGGTCGAGTCGGGTGTTCCCCCGGATTCACCCCAAGGGGATGATTCCCCGCGAACTCGAGTTCGGTTAGGGTCCCTCGGTGGCGTGGATCCGCAACACCGGCGAGCCGCCCGAACGGCGACCGACCGACTGGGCGTGGCTGGTCGTCGGTACCGTCGGCACCGCCGTCGTCGGGCTGTGGGCGCAGACCCAGTCGGCGATCGACCTCAACATCTACAAGCCGATCAACGACCTCTCCGACGCGCTGGACGGGCCGGCCAAGGTGTTCTTCCTGCTCGGATCGATCGTCTCGGTGGCGGTCGTCGCCGCGCTCCTCCTGATCTTCCGCCAGATCGGCGTGGCGTGGCGGGTGGCGCTCGCGGGCGGGCTCGCATGGGGCGTCGCCCAGATCCTGAACGAGATCCTGCCCGCCCACACCATCCAGGGCCTCCACGTCAACGTTCGCTACGGCGACGGCCCGATGTACCCGACGCCCAACGTCGCCGCCATCACCGCCGCCGCGCTCGTGCTCGCCCCGTACGCGGTGCGACCCCTGAAGCGGATCTTCCTCCTGCTCGTGCTGCTGGCCGCGATGTCCGCCATGTATCTGGGCACCGGGTACCCGTCCGACGTGCTCGGCGGGTTCCTCCTCGGCATCGCCGCCGGAGCGCTCGTGCTCGTGATCTTCGGATCACCCGCAGGCCGCCCGACGATCAGCGAGGTACGGGACGCGCTCGGCGACCTCGGGTACGACGTCGCCGACCTCCAGTACGCCAAAGAGCACGTGCCGCGGGCGTCGGTCGTCGACGTCACCCTCGCGTCGGGCGAGCAGCTCCGCGTCGACGCGTTCGGGCGCGACCAGCGCGATGCGCAGGTGGTGGCCAAGGCGTGGCACGCGGCGATGTACCACGAGCCGGGCCTCCCGGTGTTCGGGAGCCGGATCCAACAGGCCGAGCACGTCGGGTACACGTTGATGCTCGCGGAACGTGCGGGCGTGCACGCGTCCAAGTTGGTGAAGACGGGCATCGGTGGGCCCGATGCCGCGATGGTCGTGACCGCGCCGCCGTCGGGCACGCCGCTCGCGCAGCTCGAACCTTCGCAAGTCACGTTCAAGCTGCTGGCGGCGGTCTGGGAGCAGCTGCACAAGCTGCACGCGGCCGGCATCAGCCACGGCAACCTCGACACGACGCGCATCCTCGTCGCCGACGACGGCACCGTCGCGTTCGACGACTTCACGTCGGCCGACGCGTCCGGTGAGCAGTACTGGCTCGACCGCGACGTCGTGGCCGTGCTCGTCGGCACCGCGCTCATGGTCGGGAACGAGCACGCGACCGCACCCGCGGTCAACGTGCTCGGCGCCGAGCGCGTCGGCGAGGTCATCCCGATGGTGCAGGCAGCGGCGCTCCCAGCCGAGACCGGCAAGGGCGTCAAGCACGTGGGCAAGGCGCTCAAGGAGCTCCGGTCGGAGCTCGTCACGGCGACCGGCGTGGAGGACGCGCCACCGCTCAAGATCAAGCGCCTGACGTGGACGAACATCGGGATGCTGATCGGCATCCTGTTCGCGCTCTACCTCGCGGTTCCCGCACTCGAGGGCGTCGACTGGTCGACGGTTCAGAAGGAGTTCGAGAACGCGACGTGGGGCTGGGTCGTCGCCGCCTACATCGCCTGGCCCTTGATCCCGATGGCCTGGGCCACTGCGCTGATGGGCTGCGTGAACGCCGACCTCCCCTTCTTCCCCACCGTGATCACGCAGATCTCCTGCAACTTCTTGAACCTGATCACGCCGAACGGCATCGGTGGCACTGCACTCCAGCTCGACTACCTGCACAAGCAGGGCGTGCCCGTGGCCTCTGGCGGCAGCGCGATGGTGCTGAGCACAGGGGTCGGCGGATCGATCCAGATGATCCTGTTCCTGATCGCGGCGTCGATCACCTCGACCACGATCGACACCTCGTCGGATTCCGGGAGCACGAGCCTGCTCGCGATCGCAGTGGTCGCGGCGCTGATCGGGGTCGTGCTCTGGATCCCGAAGGTCCGCAACAAGGTCGTGCCCGCGGTCAAGCGCGCGCTCACCGACATCTGGGCCGTGGTGCGGAACCCGAAGAAGGGCCTGCAGCTCATCGGCGGCGACCTCGCGGGCAACCTGATCTACCCCGCGATCCTGGGCCTGTGCCTGCTCGCGTTCGACGTAGCACCTGAGCTACGCGCAGCTCGTGGTGATCCAGGTCGGCGCCGGGATGCTCGGAAGTGTCGCGCCGGTTCCCGGCGGCATCGGCGTGCAGGAAGCCGCGCTGACCGCCCTGATGACGAGCTTCGGCGTCTCCGGCCAACGTGGCCCTCGCCACCGTGATCGTCTATCGCGGCATCACGTTCGTGCTGCCCGCGATCTACGGGTTCTTCACCCTGCGCTGGATGCGCGCCAAGGGCTACGCGTGACCCGAGCGAGTCGACGGGTGCTCCGTCCCCTTGCGCTCGTCGGCGTCATCGGGGTCATCGCGCTCGGCGCCGCCTCGTGCAGCGACGACTCCGGCTCCAGCTCCAGGTCGGGCTCGAAGCCGTCGTCGGGCACGCCGCTGGTCGGCACGAACTGGGTGCTCAGCAGCGACGGCGCGCTCGGAGTGCCGGTCACCGGCGTCGCAGTGTCGATCCGGTTCGGATCCGACAAACGCGTGTCGGGCGAGAGCGGATGCAACTCGTACAACGCGGCGTACAAGGTGTCGGGCTCGAGCCTCACCATCGGGCCGAACATCGCCACGACGTTGGTGCTGTGCCAGGGCCCGGCCGACGCGGTCGAGCGCGCGTACGTCGCGCTCCTGCCCAAGGTGGAGTCGTACTCGATCAGGGGGACGACACTCACGCTCTCCGGCGCGGGCGACAAGGTGCTCCTCGAGTACCAGGCATCCGTGGGAGCGGCCGCGCTCGCCGGGCACTGGGAAGCCACCAGCTACTACACCGGCAACGCGATCCAGTCGGTTGTGATCGGCTCCACCCTCACCGCCGACTTCACCACGACGACGATCAGCGGCGACGCCGGCTGCAACCTCTACAACGGCCCGTTCACGACGAGCGGCACCGACGGCATCACCATCGGACCGCTCGCGTCGACGCTGCGGGCGTGCGCCGATCCCGCGGTCGGCACCCAGGAGCAGCAGTTCCTCGCCGCCCTGCAGCTCGCGAAGACCTACCGCGTCACGGGCGATCGCCTCGATCTCCTGCGCGACGGCGGCACCATCGCGGCGACGTTCAACCGCACCAAGTAGCCGGTCACTCGACCGGCATCCCCGCGAGCCGGATGAGGCCGTAGGCGAGCAACACCACGCCGATGCCGAGCACGATGCTCCGCATGAGCGGCCACGCGAACCGCAGCGACATCCCCGCGAAGAAGAGCACCGCCGCGAAGAACACCGTGATGAACACGTAGGCGTCGGCGTGCTTCGTCGCCTCCTTCCCCGCCGCGAACTCGACCGCGGCGTGGGCTTCGAGCTGGTCGCCCTTCTCGGCGAGCGCCAACTTGTACTGCGGCATCTTCCACGGGCTCGCGATCGCGCTCGGGTTGTGCAACGGGTCCTGCGCGCGCCATGCGTCGAACGCGGGCTTGAACTCGTCGCGGAACTGCGCCTCGTAGACGGCTGCGAGCTCCGCGTTGCCGGCGATCGTCTGCTCGAGCCAATGATCGAACGTGGTGATGTCCTGGATGCGCTGCTCGTTCACGAGCGAGCTCTGCCGGTTGGCCACGCTGCGAGCCGCGCTCGCCTCGGTGTAGTGCTCCGACTGCACGCCACTCCACCGCGCCGCCTGATAGCCGCTCCACGCGATCCCGAGCGTTGCGATCGACATCAGCAACGCAGCCACGATCTCGAACGCGCGCTCACGACTCGTGACTCCTTCGCCCGGCTCCGACAGCTCGTGGGGCGCGTGGACGTGCACATGCTCCGGCATCCGCGAGACTTTACGGAAGTCGTCGGCCGCGGCCGTCATCCACTTCGGATGACTTACAGGCGACCCGCGTCTTTCGCCGCCTGCTCCGCAGCCGCGAGCTGCTCGGCGACGATCTCGAGGCCGCCGTTCCAGAACTCGGGGTCGGCGAGGTCGAGGCCGACGATCGCGCCGAGCTCCTCCGGCGAACGCGAGCCGCCCTGCGCGAGCAGGTCGAGGTACTGCGGCACGAACTCATCGCCGCGCTGCTCGTACGCGCGGTACACCGACAGCGCGAGGAGCTGCCCGTACGCGTACGCGTAGACGTATCCCGGCGTGCCCATGAAGTGCGGGATGTACGACCACCACGTGCGGTAGCCGTCGGTGATCTCGACGGTGTCGCCGAGGAGCGCGTGCTGCGTGTCGGCCCACGCGTCGTTGAAGTCGTCGACCGACAACTCGCCCTGCTCGCGCCGGTGCGTGTGCACACGGTCCTCGAAGCGGTTCATCGCGATCTGGCGGAACACCGTCGCGATCTGCCCCTCGAGGCTCTCCGCGAGCAGTGCGAGCCGATCGGCGGGATCGTCGGTGGCCGCGAGGAGGCGCCCGAAGGTCACCGTCTCGCCGAACACCGACGCGGTCTCCGCGAGGGTGAGCGGCGTGGTCTGGTGGTAGATGCCCTGCTCGCGCGCGAGGTACGCGTGGAGACCGTGCCCCATCTCGTGCGCGAGGGTGAGCACGTCGCGGCGGCGAGCGGTCCAGTTGAGCAGCAGGTAGGGGTGCTGGCTCGGCACCGTGTACGCGCAGAACGCGCCACCGCGCTTGCCGGGCCGCACCGGCGCGTCGATCCATGACTCGTCGAAGAACCGCTGCGCGACGTTCGCGAGGTCGGGCGAGAACGAGGCGTACGCGTCGAGCACGAGCTCACGCGCTTCCGTCCAGCCGAACTCCTGGTCGCTCGACGCGACCGACGCCATGCGGTCGTAGTCGGCGAGGCGGGGCAGGCCGAGCAGCTGTGCCTTCAGCGCGTACCAGCGCTGCGGGATGTCGGAGCGCGCCTGCACCGCGTCGACGAGCGCCTGCACCGACTCGTCGCTCGCCTCGTTGGCCAGGTTCCGGCTCGCGATCCAGCTCGGGTAGTGCCGCAGGCGGTCGTCGACCGACTTGTCGACCAGAAGCGTGTTGAACACGAACGCACGCGTGCGCAGGCCGGGCTCGAGGCCTTCGGTGACGGCCGCAGCGGCACTCGCGCGCGTCTCCCGGTCGGGCGACATCAGGCGCGACAGGCCTTCCTCGAGCGACGCCGAGGTCCCGTCGAGGTCGACGGTGATCGCCGAGGTGAGCTCGGAGAACAGGCGCACCCACGCGCTGTTCGCGGTGAGGCCCTTGTCGGAGAGGATCCGCTCCTCGGGCTCGCTCAGGAGGTGCGGCCGGTAGCGACGGGCCGACGCGAGGTAGTGACGGCAGAAGCCGAGCTGCGGGTCGGTGAGCACGGCGGCGGCGTGGTCGTCGTCGACCTCGGCCCACTCGAGCTCCACGAAGAGGATCTCGTTGTTGATCGCGGTGCCGCGTTCCTCGGCGAGAGCAAGGAGTGCTCCGGCCTCGGGGTCGGCGGTGTCGACCGCGAACCGCAGGTGCGCGTAGTTGCCGGCTCGACCGGCGAGCTCGCCGATCGTCGCGAGCTCGGCCATGAGCTCCGCGAGCCCGCTCGCGTCGAGCTCCGCGATGCGCCCGCGATACCGCTCGGAGATGCTCTGGGCGCGCGTCGCGGCGTCGTCGAGCAGGACGCCGACGCCCGCGGCGCCGGCGCCGTCGACGAGCGGTTCGATGTCCCAGGCAACATCAGCCGCGGTTCGGTCGGTGTCAGTGAGGGTCATCGCCCGAGGTTATGAGCGCCATGCC
This sequence comes from uncultured Actinomycetes bacterium, assembly GCA_963721435.1. GTDB lineage: Bacteria > Actinomycetota > Acidimicrobiia > IMCC26256 > DASPTH01 > CAVRJC01. Next base: position 637,968 of record CAVRJC010000006.1, on the reverse strand, counting down.
GGAGTGTGACAACCTGAGGGGTGCTCGTCGAGACGACGTTCCGCATCTTCCTGTACGCCCTGGTCGCGGCGACGAGCCCTCTCGCGCTCGGGGCGACGCTGGCCGTGCTCCGAACCACGAAGCCCCGCATCAACGGCCTGGTCTTCGCGGTGAGCTTCGTGGTCGCGCAAACCGTCGTCCTCATCATCGTGTTCGTCATCGGCGACGAGTCGCTCGGCAATCGGGAGTCGGCGCACGAGACCCTCGCCGGCCTGTTCGTGCTCGCGTTCGGGCTCGCACTGCTCGTCGCCGCCGCGCACCTCCGGCGGCGGCGCGGCATGCCGCACGAGCCGCGAGCAGCGGCCGCGTCCCGCACGAAGGCCCTCCTCGACCGCCTGGAGCACCTGACGCCACGCGCCGCCGCCGGTACCGGCATTCTCCTCGGCATCGGCGGCCCGAAGCGCCTGGGCATCACGATCATCTGCGCCGGCACCATCACCGCAGCTTCGCTCGCGCGCAGCGAAGACCTCGCGCTCGGCACGATGTACGTGCTCCTCGGCACCGCGCTCGTCTGGGTGCCCGTCGTGCTCTCCGTCGTCTTCGGGAAGCGCGCGACCGACTGGATGAACCAGGCGCAGGCGTGGGCCCAGGCGCACCAGGAGCCGCTGACGTACTACCCCATGATCGTCGTCGGGATTGCGTTGGTCGGCGACGCGGTCATCGGCTTCCTCACGTCGTAGGCTCCGGACCGCTTCGATCAGGGGGACGCGCGTGGCCATCGCCGATGTGAGCGGTCAGTCGATCAGTGAGCTCGTGTCACTGCGTGGACGGACGGCCGTGGTCACCGGTGCCGCGCGCGGGATCGGCCGGGCCTCCGCGTCGCGGCTCGCGGAAGCGGGCGCCACCGTGGTGATCGCCGACCTCGACGGCGACCTCGCCGACCAGGTTGCCGCCGCGATCGCCGAGCAACACGGCACCGAGACGCGCGCGCAGGCCGTCGACGTACGCGACGTCGACGACGTCGAGGCGCTGGTCGAGTCGGCATCGCAGCTGGGCGACGGCATCGACATCTTCGTGAACAACGCCGGGATCTACCCGAGCACTGCGTTCCTCGACATCCCGCACGACGAATGGGATCGCGTGCTCGACACCAATGTGCGCGGGATGTTCCTCTGCTGCCAGGCGGTCGGCCGGCGCATGGTCGACCGCGGCACCGGTGGCGTGATCGTGAACGTCGCGTCGACCGCCGCGGTGAAGACCGGCGCCGGCGTCGCGCACTACATCACGTCGAAGCACGCGGTCGTCGGGCTCACGCGCGCGGCGGCGGTCGAGCTCGGGCCCGCGGGCATCCGGGTGCTCGCGGTCGCGCCGAGCATGACCCAGACCGAAGGCCGCGACGCGTTCATGGCCAGCGTCGTCGCTCCCGGCATGGAGGAGTTCGTCAAGGAGATGGAGGAGCGCACGCCGCTCGGGCGCATCGGCGTGGCCGACGACGTCGCGCGCGTCGTGCTCTTCTGCGCGTCCGACATGTCGATCCTGATGACCGGCAGCACCCTGATGGTCGACTCCGGCGAGGGAATCCTGTAGCAACGGCCTCTCGCCGCTGTCTTGTCGTCTCCACGGGCGCCTGAACCGCCCGACGGCCGGTTCAGGCGACGATGTACTGCGTCGGGGTCGGCCGATCGCGTCCATTCCCAGTACAGCTCCAGGCGCCACGGCGACAGCGTGAAGATCTTGCCCTGCGGGTTCTTGTAGTGGCTGTGTTCGATCGACGGGTGTGACCACACGAGCTGATCGATCTCGCGTCGGTACCGCTCGACGTACTCGTCGTGCGCGTCCTTGCGCACCTCGATCGTCCGTGCGCCGGACGCGAGGACCCGGTGGATGCAGTCCATCGCGTAGTGGATCTGGCATTCGGAATGGAAGAACAGGCTCGCACCGTGCGCGAGGTTCGTGCCCGGGCCGTACATGCAGAAGAGGTTCGGGAAGTTCGGGATCGCGATCCCGAGGTGCGCCGTCGGCTCGTCGCCCCACTGGTCGCGTAGCGACACGCCGTTCTGCCCGGTGACGTCCATCGACGCGAGGAAGTCGTTGTGCCGGAACCCGGTCGCGTAGCAGATGACATCCGCCTCGTGAAGCGCGCCGTCGACGGTGACCACACCTTCGGGGACGATGCGCTCGATGTGCGTGTGCACGAGCTCGACGTTCGGCTTCTTGAGCGTGCGCAACCAGGACCCGTCGTCCTGGAGAATCCGCTTTCCCATCGCCGGGTAGTCGGGGATCGACTTCTCGATCAGGTCGGGCCGGTCCTCGAGGTGCATCGTGATCCACGCGACCAGCTGCCGGCGGCGTAGCTCGTTCTGCTCGTTGATCGAGACGCCCTCGCTCGCGCGGAAGTCCGGATCGACCCGGTAGTGCTCGGTCCCGGCCGCGATGCCGGGATAGAGCATGAGGAACCGGAACCAGCGTGCGTAGAACGGGAGGTGCTGCATCGCCCACCGGTCACCGGGCGGCACCTTCGCGTGGTACAGCGGGTTCGGCAGCATCCACTGGGTCGTCCGTTGGAAGATCGTGAGCTGCTCGACCCGGTCCGCGATGGTCGGCGCGATCTGGAACCCGGAGGCGCCGGCGCCGACGAGCGCGAAACGCTTGCCCGTCAGGTCGAGCCCGTCCGGCCACCGCGCCGAGTGGAACGACGGTCCGGCGAACGAGTCCATGCCGGTGATGTCCGGAAGCCTGGGGATGTTCAGCGAACCGACTGCGCTGATGACGAACTGCGCCTCGAGGACCTCCTTCGTCCCGTCCGGGTTCCGAATGCCGACGTGCCAGAAGCTCGTCGTCTCGTCCCACGTCAGGGACGTGACCTCGGTGCTGAAGCGGCAGTGCGAACGGAGCTCGTACTTGTCGAGCACGCGGACGAAGTAGTCGCGCAGCTCGGGCTGCCGGCAGAAGTACTCGGTCCAGTGATGCGACGGTTCGAACGCGTAGCAGTAGTGGTGACTTCCGACGTCGACCCGCGCACCCGGGTACCGGTTCTCCCACCAGGTACCACCCGGGCCCTCGTCCTTCTCGACGATCACGAAGGGAAGGCCGGCCTGCGACAGGCGGATCCCCGCGAGGATGCCGGACAGGCCACAGCCGATCACGACGACCGGCGACGCAGCCTTCGCCTCGTCCGACACCTCGTCGCCCCACGAGATCGCGCCGCTGTCGGCGCCGTCGAACTGCATGTCCTCGAGGAACATCGGCACCATGATCCCCTCGAGCGGCTTGCCCGCGAGGAACGCCATCATCTCGACGAGGACCTCACGGGACAGCTCGTGCGGGATGCACCCGGCGTCCCGGTAGGCGGCGATGGCCGGCACCGCGCGTCGCCGGATGGCGGCACGCTCCTCGTCGTCGAGACCGCCTTGCACGTCCGAGGAGGTCGGCATGCTCCGGAGCGACGGTTCGCGGATCCATGACGGATCCCCCGTCATGTGCACCATCGAGCACAGCAGCACGGGAATGGACACGTCCTCGAGCGCGGCGGCGATGGCGGCGTCGTCGTCCGTGAACGGCTCACCGACGTGCGGGTTCCGTACGTCGTTCACGGCGGTGAGCCTAGACAGCTCGGCGGCCGCGCCGTTCTGTGCACCCGCAGGTGCTACCACGAATCGCTCAGGTATCGAGCGCCACCCGGAAGAGCTCCCATGCGCCGGGGATCCCCTTGAGCTCGTGGGCGCCGAGCGGCTCGAACGCCACCGCCTGGCCCGCGACCGCCGCGACGACCGACACGGTCACGACGATCTCGCCGGCGCCGCCCTTCGACATCACTCTGCTCGCGATGTTCACGGCGAGGCCCGAGACGTCGTCCCCGCGACGGTCGATGTCGCCGACATGCAGGCCGATGCGGACGTCGAGTCCTTCGACCGCGAGGTCGCGGCGGATCTCGGTCGCGACGCGTAGGCAGCACCCCGGCCGAGGGGAGCAGGGCGAGCACGCCGTCACCGGTGGTCTTGACGACCGAGCCGCCGGAGCGCCCGACGATCGTCTGCACCGCCGCGTCGTGGCGATCGAGCACCGACTTCCAGTCCTCGTCCCCGAGTGACGCGGCTCGCTCGGTCGAGCCGACGAGATCGGTGAACATCACCGCCGACAGGAGCCGCTGCGGCGCCGGGAGCCGCCGCTCACCGACGACGAACTCCGCGATCTCCGCGACGACCGCGTCGACGTCACCCACGAACGGGAAGTGGTCGCGCCCTTCGAGCCCGACGAGCGTCGCGTGCGGCATCTGCTCCGCGGCGAGGGTCAACACGTCGTCGTTCACGAACTGGTTGTCGCGACGGTGCAGCACGAGCGTCGGGACCTCGATCTGCTCATAGAGAGAGTCCCGCGGATGAGCCCGCATGACCGACTCCCAGATGCGGGGGGCCGTCGACGGGCTGGCGCCCAGCCGCCCCGCCCGCGCGTACCAGTCGCGAAACGTGCGATCGGCGATTCGGCTCGGTGCGATCTGGTCGAGGATGTCATCCTCTCCTCTCACGTTGGCCATGCCGCGTTGCACGCGGCGTTCCGACCACGACGCCCAGTCGTCGTCCGCGACGATGGTCGGCTCGTAGAGCACCAACGCCGACACCCGCTCGGGGTGCATGACCGCGTACCGCGAGCCGACGCCGAAGCCGTCCCACGCCACGAGCACGATGTCGCGCGGCACCCGACGCGTCCACGACGGCGGCGAGATCGTCAGTCCACTGGTCGACGACTGTGCGCTCCCAGTCCGAGATCGGGTCCGAGAGACCCACCCCGCGCCGGTCGAAGACGATCACACGGCCGAGCGAACGCAGGCCGTCGAGCAGACGGGCGAATCCGGGCTCCTCCTCGAACAGCTCGAGCGGGATCAGCCCACCCGGCACCATCACGACGTCGCGGTCAGGCCCGGCGGACTGGTCCGCATCGAGCACCCTGTACCCGACGTGCGTCCCATCGGCGGTTCGGGCGTAGAGGACGTCGATCACGACCTCGAGTCTCGCACGGCCGGCACCGGCGGTCTGAGCGGATGAGGATTGCGGGGAACTCGCGTGACTCGGTGACTCCCCGGCGCGCCCGTCGCGCTCAGTTGTAGGGCTGGGTGCCCGTGTGCATGTGCGCGTTCAGGTCGTTCTTGAACTGCACGACGATGTAGCGGTCGGTCCAGTGCCACTCGCCGTCGATGAAGCCCCATCGGTCCTCGTAGCGCCCGGCCACGAGGAGCTCGAACGGCCGGTCGGCGTCGGGCACCTGCTGCGCGACGGTGTACGCGGTCGTCGACACCGCGGTGCCGGCGTCGAGGTCGATGTCGACGAGCACGTTGGTGTACATCTCGCGGGTCGCGCGCCCCTGGCCGGGATAGGTGCGGTTCGTGCGCACGTACTGCTCGCGGATCTCGTCTTCGCCGGTGAAGGCCTCACGGCCGATGCGATCGGCACCGAAGGTCGCGTGCCGGAGCAGGCGCCCGACCTCGGCGAAGTCGCCCTGCTCGAGCGCGTAGCCCATGCGGTAGATCTTCTGCTCGATCTCGCGGTGCGCCGTCAGCAGCGCCACGGCCCGTTCGGTGTCGCCCGTCACGTGGGGCTCGGTTCGTGCGATGCCAGCCCGAGCGCCTCGGGGAGCGGCTCCGAGTGCACCACGGTGAGACGCCGCGTCGCGTGGGTGAGCACCACGTAGAGCAGCCGGAGACCCGCAGCGTCGGATGCGACGAGGTCGGCCGGCTCGACCACGATCACGTGATCGAACTCGAGGCCCTTGGAGTCGAGCGCGCTGATCACCGCGATGGGCGCGTCGATCGCGTCGGCGTCGTCGGCGACCGCACCCTCGTCGGCCAGGGCCGCGGCGAGACCGTCGTGCAGCGCGCGCGGCGCGATCACCGCGACCGTGCCCCCGAGCGTGCTGGCGTCACGAGCAGCGCCGGCCGCCGACGCAACGAGCGACGACCCGTCGGTGAACACGACTTGGGGGTGCTCCCCTGTGCTGCGCACCGGCCGCGCCGGCTCCACGCCCGGGGCGGCGGCGGGCAGCAAGCGGTTGGCGACTTCCATGATCTCCGCCGGGGTCCGGTAGTTGACCGTGAGCGTCACGCGGTTGGGCGGCGTGCGCGTCGGCAGATTGGCGATGACGTCATCCCAGTTGGTGAGCGCACCGGGCCGGCTGGCCTGCCCGAAGTCACCGACCAGCGTCATCGAGCCGGTCGGGCAGCGTCGGGCAAGCATGCGCCACTGCATGCCCGAGAGGTCCTGCGCCTCGTCGACGAGGACGTGGCCGAACGTGCGCGGCTCGTCGTCGTCGCTCTCGGTGATCGAGGCGTCGCCCCCATACCGGTTCACGACGTCTTCGGCGGTGAGGTAGCCGCCGACGCCGAGATCGGACACGACTCGCCGCGCCATCTCGAGCGACTCCTCACGGCGCCGGGCGCGACGGGCGCGTGCACGCGCCGCGCTCACCGAGCCGAGCAGCGAGTCGGCTTCGTCGATCAGTGGGAGGTCGGCGTCGGTCCACGCGACCTGGTTGACGTCGGGGAGACGCGTGCGGAAGAGCCCGCGCTGCTCCGCCGGCGTGAGCACACCCTCCGAAGCCGAGCGGATCAACGCCTCGAACCCGAAGAGGTCGTTCACCAGCTCGGCGCCGCTCAGGATCGGCCACATGCGCTCGAGCACCGCGCGCACTTCCGGCTGGCGCCGCAACCGTGTCGCGAGCTCGTGCTCGAAGTCCTCGGGTGCCTGCTCGCCCTGCGCGAGCGCGGCCGCGACGGTGACGTTCGCAACTTCGTGCGCGCGCGACGACGGCGCGTCGCCGTCGAGACGCGCGCGGTCGCGCCGGTACGCGTCGACCAACGCACGCCGGTACGCACGACGGAAGTGGTCGATCACGAGCCCGGCGATGAACGGGCGCCGCTCGTTGTGGCTCCCGCGTCGAGCCCGCGTGCGCTCCACGATGCGCGCCGAGTCGCGCCGCCGCATGCGCAGGCGGTAGCCGTCGAGCGTGACGACGACGTCGCGCGGCATCGGGCGCTCGCGATCGGCCACGGCAGCCTCGATCACCTTCGCCATGCGCGCGTCGCCCTTGACCGCGGCGACCGACGACGGCTCCTCGCCGCGCACCCGCAGCCGCGGCTTCAGCGCCGCCGGCGTGGCGAGCATGACGTCGTCCTCACCGAGCGACGGGAGCACTTCGTCGATGTAGCGCAGGAAGATGCCGCTCGGCCCCACGAGCAGCACACCCTGCGACGCCAGCCGCTTGCGGTGCGTGTAGAGGAGGTACGCCGCGCGGTGGAGGGCGACCGCGGTCTTGCCCGTGCCCGGGCCACCCGCAACCACGAGGATCCCGGCGAACGGGGCCCGGATGGCTTCGTCCTGCTCGGCCTGGATGGTGGCGACGATGTCGCGCATGCGACCGGTGCGCTCACGGTCGATCGCGGCGAGGAGCGCACCCTCACCGACCACGGTGAAGCCCGATTCCTCCGCGGCCTCGGCGTCGAAGACCTCGTCGTCGAGCCCGATCAACCGGCGGCCTCGGGTCTGGAAGTGGCGACGCCGGGCGACGCCCATCGGGTCGACGGCGGTGGCGCGGTAGAACGGCTCTGCCACCGGGGCTCGCCAGTCGATGACCAGCGGGACGAGATCGTCGTCGTTCACCGAGATCCGGCCGATGTAGAGCGGTCCGTCGCTCTTGTAGGCGGACTCGGGCAGCATGTCGAGCCGGCCGAAGCTCAACGGCGCGTCACCGATGTCGAAGGACGCCAGGCGCCGCCGGGTGTACGCCTCGGCCACGTCCCGCTCCAGGCGGGCCTGGTGGGTCCCGCCCCGCTGCACGTCGGAGTACCCACCGGCGACCTGCTCGGCGGCCCGGCGCATGCTCTCGAGCCGGTCGTAGGCGGCGTCGATGTAGCGCTGCTCGGCCGCCAGTTCGGGATCCGAGGCCGGATCGGGCCCCGAGGTGCCACGGCCGGAATTCGAGCGCCCGGAAGGCTCGGAGACGGGTCCGGTGTCGGTCAAGAGCACACTTTCTGGATCTTGGGGACTGACCAGTTTAGGCGCTGAAACCCGCTCGGCAGTAGCCGCCGGCGCCACCTGTTCTCTGGTTGGTCACGGTGCTCGGTCGTTCAATCCTCGGTCGGGCTCCGGCTGCGCGTTCGCTCCTAGATCTGCTCGGGGCGGGTGACGATGGCGCCGTCGAGCAGGACGACCCGGCTCCCCAGGCGGACGGTGCCGCCGCTGACCTCGACCCACCGCCCGCCGAGGTTCGGCAGGAGCTGGTCGTCGGGGTCGTCGAGGTGGCGTTCCAGGGTCCGGACGACTCCCCCGTGGGTGACGACCAGCACGACTTCGCCGGGATGGGCGGCGGCGACTGCGGTGCACGCGTCGAGCGCCCGGGCCAGGACCTCGGCATCGGGCTCCCAGCTCGGGGGTCGACGGCCGTCCGCGAGATAGCCGGGCCACGCCGCTTCGATCTCGGCGCGCGTGTGCCCCTGCCACTCCCCCGCGTGCCGCTCTCGCCATCGGGCGTCGACCACGACGTCGACGCCCAGCTCGTGGGCCACGAGCTGGGCGGTGCGCGTGGCACGAAGAAGGTCGGATGCCCACACCGCGTGCACGCCGTCGAGCCGGTTGGTCGCTTCGACCGCCTGCTGCTCACCGAGTGCGCTCAACGGCGGGTTGGCCTGCCCCTGCCAGCGTCCTTCGGCGTTCCACTCCGACTGACCGTGGCGGACCAACAGCAACGAGGTGACCGCAGGTCCGTTCACGGCGTAGCAAGCTACCGGACCACCGGCGCGCGCTACCGTCTCGCCCATGCGAGCCGCCGTGTTCCTCGAGCAAGACCAGCCGCTCGCGATCGAGGAGCTCACACCGCTCCCGCCGGGCCCGCGCGACGTCGTCGTGCGCATCACCGCGAGCGGTGTCTGCCACTCCGACCTGTCGGTGGTGAACGGCACGCTGCCCGGCGGCCACCAGGTCCTCGGCCACGAAGGCACCGGCATCGTCGAGGAGGTCGGCGCCGAAGTGCGCCACGTCGCGGTGGGCGACCGCGTGGTCGGCACGTTCGTGCCCGCGTGCGGCATCTGCTGGTTCTGCCTGCACGACCAGTCGCATCTCTGCGAGCAGACCTATCCGGTCATGTTCGTGCCGCGCGCGAGACGTACTGCGGCTGATGCCGACGGCGAGGAAGTCACCGCGTTTGCCGGACTCGGCACGTTCGCCGAATTCATGACAGTGTCGGAGATGTCGGTCGTCAAGGTCGCGACCGATCTGCCCGACGAGCAGCTCGCGCTGCTCGGGTGCGGTGTCACCACCGGTGTCGGCGCGGCGTTGAACACCGCACGCGTCGAGCCGGGTTCGACGGTCGTCGTCGTCGGCTGCGGGGGTGTCGGCCAGTCGGTGATCCAGGGCGCGCGCATCGCGGGTGCCGCGCAGGTCATCGCGATCGACCCGGTCGCCGGCAAGCGCGAGGCCGCGCTCGCGCTCGGTGCCACCCACGCCATCGACCCGAGCGCCGACGACGCGTTCATCGCGGTGCGCGAGCTCACAGGCGGGCGCGGCGCCGACTACGCGTTCGAGGTCATCGGGCTCGAGACCACGTTGCAGCAGGCGTTCGCGTACACGCGTCGGGGCGGTACGACGGTCGCGGTCGGTGTGCACAAATTGGGCAGCGACGTCGCGATCCCGAGCTGGACGCTCGTCTCCGAGGAGCGTCGGCTGCTCGGCTGCTGGTACGGCAGCGCGCAGGTGCGGCGCGAGTTGCCGCGCATGATCGAGTTCGCGACCGACGGTCGCCTCGACCTGAAGTCGATGGTCTCACGCACCGTCCACCTCGACGACGTGAACGAGGCCTTCCGCGCCATGCAAGCCGGAGAAGTCATCCGCACCGTGATCATCTGACCGGCTTCACCTGACGACGATGCTGCCGGTCACCTGGGCAACCATCCGCCTCTTCCTCCACGTGCTCGCCGCGTCGGTGTGGGTCGGGGGCCAGATCACGCTCGCGGGCCTCGTGCCGGGGCTCCGGGGCCTCGGCGCCGACGCGCCGCGAACGGTGGCGCGGCGCTTCAACCTGATCGCATGGCCCGCGTTCGGCGTGCTCATCGTGACCGGCATCTGGAACATCGCCGCGGTGAAGCCCACGTGGGGTACGAGCTACACGACGACGCTCATGGTGAAGATCGTGGTGGTCGCGATCTCGGGGATCACCGCGTTCGTGCACTCGAACGCGCGGTCGCGGCGCGGGCTCGCGGTGTTCGGGGCACTCACCGGCGTGAGCGCGCTCCTCGCGATGTTCCTCGGCATCATGCTCGGCTAGTTCACCGACGGGTCGCGCGGGAAGTTCGCCATCATCGCCAGGTCGCCGCGCTGACGACGCAGCACGTCGCGCCACAGCACGGCCGGGTCACGCGTGAACATGTCGTCGGGGTGCGCGTCGACGACGAACCAGTCGTTGCGCGCGAGCTCGACGTCGAGCTGCCGTGGCCCCCATCCCGCGTACCCCGCGAACACCCGTACCGATTCGAACGCAATGGGGATCTCTTCGGGTGACCGCCCGAGGTCGACGGTACCGATCGTCCCGACGAGCGGCTGCCAGCCGTCGCACTCCTCGGGCGCAGTGACACGCGCCAAGCCGATGACCGCGTCCTGCGGTTGGACGGGCCCGCCGAGGAACGCCACGCCCGGCTCCGTCGCGACCGTGCTCCACTCGGGGAGCGGATCGGTGAGCGCTACTTCGGTCGGGCGGTTCAGCACGACGCCGAGCGCGCCGTCGACGTTGTGCTCCACCATGAACACGACCGTGCGCGAGAAATTCGGGTCTGTGAGCGTGGGTGTGGCCACGAGCAGGCGCCGCGCCGTCGATTCCATCGCCGCATCATGGCGCGCTTCACTAGCGTGTCGCCGCATGAACGAGCCCCGATCGTCGTCACCCTCCCCCGGGGGCAAGGGCCGCAGTGGCGGCAAGGGACGCGGCGGTTCGGGTCGCTCGGGCCGCGGCAGTGGCGGCTCCGGCCGCGGGAGTGGGGGCGCCCGGCCCAATCGCCGCCGGGTCAGCCCCCTCATCCGGATCGGCATCACGGTCGCGCCGCTCGACGTGCCGACGTTCGCGAGCCAATTCCGCGTGCTCGAGGCCGATGCCGGCAACGAGGCGCTCACCGACCGGATCGTCGGGCCATGGGTCGACCGCACGCCCGACGGCTTCGTCGTCGACGTCCGCGCGCACCGGCTCCTCACGCACCATGGCGTGTCGCAGGAGTCGATCTGGCCCGAGGTCCGCGACGCGCTGTCACCATCGGTGCGCGCTCAGAGCCGCGTCTACGGCCACGACCTCCCGGCCAAGGCCCTCGACGACGCGCTCGACCGCTTCCTCACGTCGATCCGCGCCACGCACGAGTTCGGCAAGCTCGGCACCGTCGTGCTCCCGTTCCCGTCGTACTTCCGGCCGTCGGCCACGTCGTTCGACTACCTGGCGTGGCTCCGCGAACGCAGCGGCGGCATCCCACTGGCCGTCGAGTTCCGGCACAAGGAGTGGCTGGACTCGAAGCACCGCCCGGAGACGATGCAGTTCCTCGAGGATCAGCAGATCTCGTACGTCGGCGTCGACGTGCCACCCGGGTTCGACAGCTCGTTGCCTCCGCTCGCGGTCGCGACGTCGAAGATCGCGATCGTGCGCTTCCACGGGCGCAACGCCGACGCGTGGCAGCGCGACGTCGACACCGGTGACGATCGCTTCGCATCGGAATACCGGCTCACCGATCTCACGCCGTGGGTCGCGCGACTCGAGAAGCTCGCGGCCGCGCAGCACACGGTGCACGCGATCGTGACGACGCGCGGCAACGACGGCGCGGCGCGCAACGCGCGTCTGCTCGTGCGCGCGCTCACCGAGGAGCCCGAGCCCACACCCGAGCCGCCACCGCGCACCAACAAGCCGCGCCGGCCGCGATTCTGACCGCCGCCCGCGGTGCGATCAGCCCGCGGCGTCGGATGCGGCGTCGAACGGGGGCGCGCTCGGCGCGGTCTGCGCCGGCGGCGATCCGGTGCCGAGCCGGCCCTCGAGGCCGAGCGTGGCGAGGTAGGCGACGACGACGCCGATGATGATGAGCGGCCCCACCGCCAACCCCGCGCTCGCGGTGAGCGCGGTGGCGATGACGATCGCCGACAGCGGCAGCTTGAGGAACGCGACGACCATCACGCCCATGCCGACCGCGATCGCAGGGGTCATCGGCATCCCGGGCAGGTGCGACGCCGCGATCCCGCCCGCGGCCCCCAGGTAGATCGCCGGGAACGTCGGTCCGCCCCGGAAGCTGCCCAGCGAGACCGCCCACGCGAGGCCCTTGCACAGCATCACCATGGCGAGCGCGCCGAGCGACCACGTCGCCGCGTCGTTGACGAGCCCGGGGAGCGCGCCCTGGCCGGAGAAGAGCACCTCGTTGGCGCCGTGCGTCGTCGTCTCCGCGAAGAGGATCGCGAGGCCGGCGACGACGAGGCCCGCGAGCGGGATGAGCACGAACGGCTTCTTCGGGAAGAACTGCGCGCCCGTGAGCCCGATCCGGCGCACGATCTGCGTGATGAGCGCGCCCGCGAGCCCGAGCGCGATGGTCCAGCCGATCTCCTCCCACGTCACCTGGCTGAAGTGCGGCAGGTGCAACGGGACGAGGGAGTACGCGCTGGTGTCGAGACCGGTCCAGTTCGCCATGCCGATGAACACGAGCGATCCGACCCCGCCGGCGACGAGCCCGGGAATCAGGATCAAGGGCAGGGTGGCCCCGCCGAGGCCGCTCGCTTCGATCACGAGGACCGCGGCGACGATGGGCGAGCCGAAGATCACGGAGATCGCCGCGAAGCTTCCCGCGGCGGCCATGATGAGGAGCAGTTGCGGCGGCGCATCGCGTCGTGCCAGCTTCACCGAGAACGTCGCCAGCCCCGCGCCGATCGCGATGAGCGGCGCTTCCGGCCCGAGCACGAGGCCCAAGCCGAGGGTCGCGAACGCGGCGAGCGCGATGCCCGGCACCATGTTCGGCTCGTTGCCCCCCATCTGGAGCCCGAACGCGGGGACGTGCCCACCCTTGCCGGGAAGGCGCACGATCGCGAACGCCACTGGGAGGCCGGCCAGGCCGAGCACCACGAGATACCACCAGTCGGGCACCGTCGAGTAGCCGAGGTCGTTCGGGAGATCCGTGAACACGCCGATTTGGATCTGGTGCACGAGCTCGAGGAAGGCCCAGCCCGCGAACGAGACGATGATGCCGATGACCGCGGCGAACACGAGGATCACGACGAAGTTGCGACTCCGGAGGATCGCGGCCGGATCCGGCCCGGCGGCCGGTGCCCCCTCCTCGTCGTCAGCCACTGGGGCGCATCATGTCACGTTCGAGCATCCCGAGCGCGGGGGCCACGTCGGCGATCCCCAGGTCGCTCAGGGCCGCGATCGCTCCGGCTTGCGTCGGCGCGGCCCCCGCCGCGGCCACCATGGGCGAGCCCTGCGGGTGGATCCCGGCTCGCCGAACAGGGCGTTCGACGAAAAGAGGTCGAAATCGGACGGCACGCGCGGCGCGACGACGAGCATCGCGGCGAGGTCGTCAGGGTGCGATCGGGTGGCCAAGAGCGGCGACCGAACGCGATCCGTGCGCGAAGCTGAGCCATGGCCCGCGACCACACGACGCGCACGAACGCGCGCGATCACCACGCGCGGGACGAGCGGCGCAAGATCATCGGCCGCGTCCTGATGCTGCTCGTCACCGGCATCTCCCTGTACATCGTCGCCCCCTCGCTCATCGAGCTCTTCGGCGACCTGCCGAAGCTCGCCGACGTCTTCCCGCTCTGGTTCGTGCCGATCTTCGTGCTGGAGTCACTCGCGTTCATGTCGATCTGGGTGCTCATGTGCGTCGCGCTCGAGACCACCGCGTGGTTCGACATCGCCTGCGCGCAGCTCACGGGCAACGCGCTCAGCCGGGCGCTGCCCGGTGGCGCGGCGACCGGTGGCGCCGCGCAGTACGAGATGCTGACACGCGCGGGCTTCAAGGGCACGCGGACGACGACGGCGTTGACCGCGGTCGGGCTCCTCTCGACGCTGACCCTCTTCACGTTGCCGCTGCTCGCGCTCCCCGCGATGCTCTTCGGCCTCGCCATCGACTCACGGCTGTTGAGCGGTGCGATCGTCGCCGCGATCCTCGCGGTGATCCTGCTCTCGGGCTCGTCGGTGCTCCTGATCTCCGACGGCGTCGTCCGTGGCATCGGGCGGCTGATCGACTGGGCCGTGGAGCGGGTCAAGCACGACGTACCGAGCCCGCCGTTCGCGGTGAAGCTGGTCGACTCCCGCAACTACGTGCGCAAGTCACTGGCGGCGTCGTGGCACAAGGCGGTGCCCGCCGCGTTCGGCAACCAGCTGTTCGACTACGGCGCGCTGCTGGTGAGCGTCTACGCGATCGGGGCGAGCGCCGACCCCGCGCTCGTGCTCCTCGCGTTCGTGGTCGCGAGCACCCTGGCCATGATCCCGCTCACGCCGGGCGGCCTCGGCTTCGTCGAGGCCGGCCTCACCGGCATGCTCACCCTCGCCGGCCTGACGCCGGCACAAGCCGTGCTGAGCACGCTGCTGTACCGCCTGTTCTCGTACTGGCTCCCGCTTCCCGCGGGCGCGATCGCGTCGTACCTGTTCGGACGCCGCCACCGGCGCCGCCTCGCACCCCGGCGCTCGTGACCCCGGCGCCGCGCGGGCGACTCAGTCGCTCGTGCGGGCGCGATAGCGGCGGAGCGAAGCCGGCACTGCGATCGCGAGGAGCACCAGGCAGTAGGCGAAGGCCGCGGTCACCGCGTGGTCGAGCGGCCAGCTGTGCACCGTCGTCGGCACGGTCGGGTTGCCGAACAGCTCCCGGATCGCGTTGATGACGACGCTCACCGGGTTCCACGCCGCGAAGTACTGCAGCGCGGTCGGCAGCGTGTTGATCGGGACGAACGCGCTGCTCACGAAGGTCAACGGGAACACGACCACGAACGCGACACCCATGACCGCGTCGGGAGTGCGCACGGTCAGGCCGATCCATGTGCCGATCCAGATCATGGCCGAGCAGAAGAGGAACAACAGCGCGAGCGCACCACCGAACGCGACCATGTCGCTGTGCACGCCCCACCCGACGACGAGGCCGGCGCCGAGCAGGATGACGACGGACATCGCCATCCCGAGCAGCTCGGCCATGTAGTGCCCCGACAAGTACGCGCTGCGCGCCGCCGGCAACGAGCGGAACCGGTCGACCACGCCTTCCGAGAGATCGGTCGCGATCGCAGTCGCGGGACCGACGAGGCCGAAGGCCAGCGACTGGATCAGCACACCGCCGATCACGTACTCGCGGTAGGAGCCGCCGGTGACCGCGATCGCGCCGCCGAACACGAACGCGAACAGCAGCACGAACATCAGCGGCTGCAACGTGACGTCGAGCAGCTTCTCCGGGATCTGCCGGATGTGCTCGATGTTGCGACCCGCGAACACCAAGCTGTCACTCCACCACGACGCGAGGCCGCTGCGGCTCGCGTTGTGGTGCGGCGCGGAAGCCGGGACGCGGTGGTCGACGGCGGTCGGAGCTGCGGCTGTCGTGGTCATGCGTGCACCGCTTCGTGCTCCAGATCGGCGTCGTCGCCCTTGTGCCCGGTGAGTGTGAGGAAGACGTCGTCGAGTGACGCTTCGCGGCGGTTGAGGTCGACGGCGTCGACTCCTGCGGCATCGAGGGCGCGCATCACGTCCATGAGTCGCGTGCCCTCCACCACGGGAACGGTGGCGACGAGCAGGTCGGCGTCGAAGACGGGTTCGTTCGACGCGAAGGGTGCGGTCGCGCGCGTGAGGCCGTCGAGCTCACCCGCCGACGCGAGGGTGACCTCGACACGGTCGCTGCCGATGCGCGTCTTGAGCTCGTCGGGTGTGCCGTGCGCGACGGTGCGGCCGTGGTCGAGCACGACCACCTCGTCGGCGAGCTGATCGGCTTCTTCGAGGTACTGCGTGGTGAGGATCACGGTGGTGCCGGCGCGGGTGAGGTCGCGCAGCATCTCCCAGAGCTCGTTGCGACTGCGCGGGTCGAGCCCCGTGGTGGGCTCGTCGAGGAACAGGACCTCGGGCACCGCGACGATGCTTGCCGCGAGGTCGAGCCGGCGACGCATGCCGCCCGAGAACGTCTTCACCAGCTGGTCCGCCGCCGCGGCGAGGCCGAAGCGCTCGAGCAGCTCGTCCGCACGCCGCGTGGCGTCGCGCCTGCTGAGATCGTGGAGGCGCCCGACCATCACGAGGTTCTTGCGCGCGCCCATGAGGCCGTCGACCGTGGCCTGCTGCGACGCGACGCCGATGCGGCGGCGCACGCCGTCGGGATCGGCCACGACGTCGATTCCCGCAACCGACGCCGCGCCTTCGGTCGGGCCCGAGAGCGTGGTGAGGATGCGGATCGCCGTGGTCTTGCCCGCGCCGTTGTGGCCCAGCAGCCCGAGGACGCTGCCTGTGGCGACGTCGAGATCGAGCTCGCGCAGGGCCCACAGGTCGCCGAAGCGCTTGCCGAGACCGGTGGCAGTCACGCCCCCGCTCGGCGTCGTCCGGTTGTTGGTACTGTGTACTCCGTCTTCGTACATGGTACGACCAGATTAGCGGTACACTGTACGGATGGCAAATCGCCGGCCCCAACGCACTCCCGACGCTCCGCACCCCGCCGAGGTCGCCGCGAGCAAGGTCAAGGACAAAGTCGCCGACAAGGTGGTCGAGAAGATCGCCAAGAAGGCGGCGAAGCACGAGCAGGTCGTCACCAGGGCAGCCGAGAAGATCGCACAGAAGGCGGCGCGCCACGAGCACATCGCCACCATCTCGTCCCACCGGGCCGACGTGCTCGATCGGGTCGCGGAGCGCCTCAGCGCCCTCGACGTCTGGACCCGGTCCGAGCCGCCGTCACGCCGGCCGCGCTACACGCGTGAGCAGATCGCGGTCACCGCGATGGGCATCGCCGACCGCGAGGGCTTCGCGGCGGTGTCGATGCGCAGGCTCGCCGCCGAGCTCGAGGCGGGGACGATGACGCTCTACCACTACGTGCGCACGAAGGACGAGCTGCTCACGCTCGTCACCGACGCGGTGATGGCCGAGGTCGTGCTCCCGCCCGACGAGCCGGTCCCCGCCGACTGGCGTGAGGCCGTCACCGCCATTGCCGAGCGCACGCGGGCCGCGCTGCTGCGGCACCCGTGGATCCTCGACATCACCGACGACCCACCGATCGGGCCGAACAGCGTGCGCCACTTCGACCAGTCACTCCAGGCAGTTGCGTCGCTCGCGCTCCCGCTCACCGACACGTTCGACATCGTGGCCGCGGTCGACGAGTACGTGTTCGGTCATTGTCTGATGGAGCGCAACAACAACCTGCAGTCCGACGACGGCTCCGACGACGAGATGCTCGCCTACGTGAGCAGCCTGGTGGAGACGGGCGAGTACCCGCAGCTCGCCGCGATGACCGAGGAGCAAGGGCTCGCGCAGAGCTGGGTCGAGATCGTCGACCATCTCCGCGACCCCACGAGATTCGCGCGCAACCTCCGTCGCCTCCTCGACGGCATCGAAGCCGACCTCGGCCGGAGCTGACCCGGCTCCGTGCCCGAACGGCGGAGAGTCAACCCGTCGCCGGCGAGCGGTGACGGCGCAGGGCGATGCCCGACCAGATGAGCTCGACCACCCCGAACGGCCACGCCCCCGACAGGAAGCCGTAGATGCTCGACAGCACGCACCCGAACGCGAACCCCAGGACGTAGCCCCGCCCGCGACTCTCCAGCGCGTACATGACCATCATGAAGGTCACCGCGCAGACTCCGTAGATCGTGACTGCCACGATCGTGAGTCAGCGGCGGATCATGAGCAGCCGCTGGTGGCGCCGCAGCTGGGGCAAGCGTGACAGCTGCCGGCCCGCTGCATGATGTCGCCGCAGACGTGGCACAGCACCAGCTCGCTCTCCCGCACCCGCGGCGCGACGGGCGGCGCGACGGGCGGCGCGGGCGCGGCCGGCGGCAACGCCGACGGCGCGCGGTCTTCCATCGGGAGCACGTCGAGGCCCGGCTCGGTGACGGTGATCGCCTCTTCCACACCCGGCAGCGTCGGCTGCATGCGCTCCCCCACCGTGAGCACGCCCATCTCGACCCGCTTGTCGTAGGGCAGGTACTCGACCGCGAGCTTGCGGAAGATGTAGTCGACGAGGCTGGTGGCGATCCGGATGTCGGCGTCGTCGGTCATGCCCGCGGGCTCGAAGCGCATGTTGGTGAACATGTCGACGAACGCCTCGAGCGGCACGCCGTACTGGAGGCCGTGGCTCACCGAGATCGCGAACGCGTCCATGATCCCGGCGAGCGTGGAGCCCTGCTTCGCGACCTTGAGGAACACCTCGCCCGGGCGGCCGTCTTCGTACTCACCGACGGTCGCGTAGCCGTGGCAGTCGGCGACCCGGAACGAGAACGTCTTCGAGTTGCGGGTGCGCGGCAGCTTCTGGCGAACCGGCTCCTGCACGATGACGTGCTCGATGATGCGCTCGACGAGCTGCTGCGGCGTGCCGTCGGCCGCGCCGGCGACCTTCTGCGTGGACAGCGGCTGGCCGACCTTGCAGTTGTCGCGGTAGATCGCCACCGCCTTGATCCCGAGCTTCCACGCCTCGAGGTGCAGCTCCTCGACGTCTTCGACGGTCGCCTCTTCGGGCATGTTGACCGTCTTCGAGATCGCGCCGCTGATGAAGGGCTGGACTGCACCCATCATCTTCACGTGACCCATGTAGTGAATGGTGTTGTCGCCCATGGAGCACGCGAACACCGGGAGGTGCTCGAGGTTGAAGCCGGGCGCACCGATGATCGTCTTCTGCTCGTCGATGTAGTCGACGATCGCAGTGACCTGCTCGTCGGAGTAGCCGAGCTGGGTGAGCGCACGCGGGATCGTCTGGTTGACGATGAACATGGTGCCGCCACCGACGAGCTTCTTCGCCTTGGTGAGCGCGAGGTCGGGCTCGATGCCGGTGGTGTCGCAGTCCATCATGAGGCCGATCGTGCCGGTCGGCGCGAGCACGCTGGCCTGCGAGTTGCGCACGCCGTAGGTCTCACCGAGCTCGACTGCCTCGTCCCACGCACGCTGCGCGGCGCCGAGGATCTCGGGCGGCACGATGTCCTCGTCGATCTTCGCGACCTCGTCGCGGTGCATGCGCAGCACCTTGTTGGTCGCTTCGGCATTGTCGAAATAGCCGGCGAACGGGCCCATCCGGCTCGCGGTGCGCGCGCTGGTGGCGTAGGCGTGGCCGGTCATCAGCGCGGTGAGCGCCGCCGCCCACGCGCGGCCGCCGTCGGAGTCGTAGGGCATGCCCTGCGCCATGAGCAACGCGCCGAGGTTGGCATAGCCGAGCCCGAGCTGACGGAACTTGCGGCTGTTCTCCCCGATCTTCTCCGTCGGGTAGTCGGCGTTGCCGACGAGGATCTCCTGCGCGGTGAACACGACGCTGATCGTGTGCTCGTACGCCTCGACGTCGAAGGTGCCGTCGTCATTCAGGTACTCGAGCAGGTTGATGCTGGCGAGGTTGCACGCCGAGTTGTCGATGTGCATGTACTCGGAGTTGTGCACGATCAGGCTGTGATCGAAGGTGCTGCTCTCGTTCACGACGCCGAAATTGTGTGTGCCTTCGACCTCGAGGTCGTACACACGAACCGGCTCATCGAGCTCGACGACTTCGACGCTGAGGACATGATCCACGTTCTCGTTACCGTGAGAGTCGACGGCGCGGAGTTGAGCTCCACGCGAGAGCACGTACGCCTCGACGTAGTCGCCGTCCGCAAGCAGGAACCGGTGCTCAGGCGTGCACCGCACAGTCACGCCGCCTTCGGTGCGCACATCGACAAGCTGTGCCGTCGTTCCGGCCACCCAGACGTTGAGGATCTGCCGCTCTTGGGATGCGTGCCGCGTGATATCGAACGAACGAACAACCGGAAGCTCGTTTCCGGCATCGGCCATCTTCTCGAGCAGGTCGAACCGAATGAGACCGATCGACGTGTCGACCAAGGTCTCGCCAACGAAGCAGCACGGGTTGCTGCCGTTGATGCGCCCCGTGTTGGGCGCGGTGTGCCAGCGGTTGATGGTGGTGTCGAACTGCATGCCCGGGTCGGCGCACTCCCACGACGCCTCCATGATCTGGCGCATGAGGTCGCGGGCCTTGACGGTACGCAGCGGCTCGCCGGTGATGACGGCCTTGAGCTGCCAGTCGGCGTCGTCGACGACCGCCTGCATGAACTCGTCGGTGACCCGCACCGAGTTGTTCGCGTTCTGGTACTGGATCGAGTGGCTGTCCTTGCCGTCGAGGTCCATGTCGAAGCCGGCGTCGCGCAGCGCACGCGCCTTGCGCTCCTCGATGGCCTTGCACCAGATGAACTCTTCGACGTCGGGGTGATCGGCGTTGAGGATCACCATCTTGGCGGCGCGACGGGTCTTGCCACCCGAATTGTGCGTGACAACAGAGTTCACGAGGTACTGGTGCACGTTCGCGACGGTGATGTCGAACGTGGGGCCTTCGCCGGCAGCCTCGACCGAAACGGCCGTGTAGAAGTCGCGACCCTCAGCGAACTGCACGAGGGACGTGTGCCCGAGCTCGTTGGGGAAGCGCTCGAGCAGTGTGCGCGCGCGCAACAGGCTCATGCGTCGCGGCGCCGCGATCCTGCAGTAGGGCGACAGCGCTCGCCGAAGCGCCTGGTCACTCGACTGCGCCCAGATCATGCGAAGATCGCCCGCCACGTGAGGCAGGAACCACTGCGTCTCGAACGGGCTCGCGTCCTTCCGATCGACGGCCGCCGCGAGCAGCGCCGACTTCCGCTCCGACAGGAACCCGACGAGCTTGGCGAACCGCCGGACACCTTCCCCGCCGACCACGCGCACAACGTGGACCGGGCGGCTACCCAGCGCGGCCGTGCGGTCGTCGATCCGGTGCAGATGGGAGGGAATCCCGATGGACAGCAGGAGACGGTGCACGTCAGTCGCGAAGTCCGCACTCACGGTCGAGAGCTGCGGGTATCCATTGCCGACATGGCCGTCTGCCTCGAACAGCCCCGCGAGGAACGCAGCGCGCACCGCCATGGGCGATGAGATGATCGCGGACGGCACGCGCAGCTCCGCCGCCTTCTGCTTGCGCAGCCCGTTTGCCTCGAGGAATCGGGTCACCTTGCCCGACGAGAACCGAATCGACACGGACGCGTCGGTCTTGTCGGAACGACGGTTGTGGAAGAAGTGGATGCTCGAGCCGAACACCGAACGCGTGAGCATCTCGTAACGACTCACGAGCTCGGCATCGCGGTCGGCGATCTGCATCGTCACGAATTTCGCGTTCGGCCCGCTCGTCACCGAACCGTCGCCGTAGTTCCAGCCGAGCCAGAGACCAAAGGCCTCGTCGAGGGTCTGCGGCAGTTCGTGCGCGACCTCATTGTGATGACCCGCGAGCACCGGCGAGAGCAACCGGGGCTGCCCGACTTGACCCGACGACAGGTCGACAATGACGTGGTCGGCAGCTGAGAGGCTGCCGGCTTCGCGCCACTCCTCCCCATGCTCCGTGCGCACGCGGAACCGGTGCTCGCGCGTACACAGGATCTCGTCGCCGAGCGCGGTGCGCACACGGACGAGCGGCCGCACCCCGTTGTCGTGTACCGCCTCGACCGCCTCGTATCCATGGCGCGTCAGGACGTGATCGGTGACGCGGATGTCGCGGATCGGGACCACGCCTCGCTCGGTGACGATCGCGGTGTCGTGGTGCAGGCACTTGATCGTGCCCGCGGACGCGTCGGCGCCGCGCATGAAGCTCACCGGGCCGCTCGCGGTGCCGCCGCCCTTCAGGATCTCCTGCGACGAGCGGATGCTCGACAGGTTGATGCCGGAGCCGGAGCCGCCCTTGAAGATCGTGCCCTCTTCGCGGTACCAGTTGAGGATGCCGTCCATCGTGTCCTCGACCGCGAGGATGAAGCACGCGCTCGCCTGCTGTGGGACGCCGTTCACGCCGATGTTGAACCAGACCGGCGAGTTGAACGCGGCGCGCTGGCTGAGGAGGATGAACTTCAGCTCGTTGCGGAACGCGGCGCCCTCGTCGTGGTCGCGGAAGTAGCCGTCGCGCACACCCCACGCGGTGATCGTGTCGGCGACGCGGTCGATCACCTGGCGCAGCGACCACTCACGCTCGTCGGTGCCGAGAGTGCCGCGGAAGTACTTCTGGGCCACGATGTTCGTCGCGTTCTGCGACCACGTGACCGGGAACTCGACATTCGGCTGGAAGAACGCGTCGGTGCCGTCGCGGAAGTTCTGGATGCGCGCCTCGCGCATCTCCCACTCGACCATGTCGTACGGGTGCGTGCCCGCCTCGGTGAAGTGGCGGCGGATCCCGATCCCGATCTGCTCCGGCGCGAGTGCCATCCAGCGGTTCTCCTTCGGTGGGGGCGGGATCGGAGCGCGCACGGGACCACTACATCTTGTGGTATCCGACGCTCCACCCGCTACATGGTGGTGGGAACGACAACACTAGAACTACACGGCTGTGATTGCAACGCTTTCCTGCGCGACTTTTCGCGAGCCTTGCGCAGACCCGGTCAGCGGGCCTTCGGGGGCGTCGTCTTCTGCAGCTCCCCCACCTCGCGCTCGAAGTCGCCGAGGTCGTCGAAGCCCTTGTAGACCGACGCGAACCGCACGTACGACACCGGGTCGAGCACCCGCAGGCGCTCGAGGACGGCGAGGCCGATCCACTCGCTCGTGACCTCGTGCCCCCGTGCCCGCGCGCTCTCCTCGATGCCGGCGACCAGCGCCTCCACCGCGGCATCGTCGATCGCACTGCCGGCGACGGCCCGCTCCACACCCGCCTCGAGCTTCGGCCCGTCGAACGGCTCCTTGCCACCGGAGCGCTTGACCACCATGAGCGGGAGCTCCTCGAGCCGCTCGTAGGTGGTGAAGCGGCGCCCGCAGCTCAGGCACTCCCGGCGCCGCCGGACCGCCGCGGCGTCGTCCGCCGGGCGCGAGTCGACGACCTTGTCGTCGTCTTCGCTGCAGTAGGGGCATCGCACAGACGCCAACGTATCGGTTGACGGCCCGGCCGGGAAGGGCGGACGAGCCGGGCGAGCCGCAGCCACGGCGGCCCGGGCAACGGTGGCCCAGGCCGCCGTGGGCGTTGCTGGGCTGGGTTACCCCGACCACTCGATCTTCTCACCCGGCTGGAGCGGCACGCCGTGGCGAGCCTGCTCGAGCTCGTCGACGATCGGACGGGGATCCTCGCCCGGCGCCAGCCGTTGCGCGATCGACCACAGCGAGTCGCCGGGGCGCACAGTGATGGTGGTGACGTGGGCGGAGGCCGGGCGGCGCTCGGGAGCGGTGAGGGTGGAGCTCCCGAGCGCGGCACCCGCCTGCGCCATCACGAGCACGAGCAGCACGCCCACCAGCGCGACGACGAGGCGCCGGCGCCAGTAGACCGCTCGTGAGATCGGGACGTCCCGGTGGACGGGGCGCGTCGTGGGTCGCGCCGGGCGGGACAGTCCTGATCGGTACGTGATGGCGGTCATTTCGATCTCCTGAGTCGGGCCCGCACCCTTCTCCGCCCAGGAGAACACGGGGGTGTGACATCTATGTTTGGTCGCTCACGGCTCGGGCGCCCAGATACCTCGGACCGGGGCACCTCGCCGTTCGCTCCCTACGAACGCCCGTTCGCATCACACCACGAACACCCGTTCGGCGTCAAGCCCTGGCGCCAGATTTTGCGAACAGATGTTTGTACCGAACGCATGATCGTGCTACGGTCCCGGAATGACCGATCTGACCCCCCGCCAGCGCCAGGTCCTCGAGTTCGTCGACGCCGAAGTCCGCCACCGCGGCTACCCGCCGAGCGTCCGCGAGATCGGTGAGGCCGTCGGCCTCTCGTCGAGCTCCACGGTGCACGCGCACCTCGCCGCCCTGCAGGACAAGGGCTACCTCGTGCGCGACCCCACGAAGCCCCGCGCCATCGAGATCCTCCTCGACACCGAGTCGGGCGCCGCGGTCGAGCGCCGGCCGGTGCGCCACATCCCGCTCGTCGGCGACGTCGCGGCCGGCACCGGCGTGCTCGCGGCCGAGAACGTCGAGGAGACGATCCCGATGCCGGAGGACTTCACCGGCGACGGCACGCTCTTCATGCTGCGGGTCCGCGGCGACTCCATGATCGACGCCGGCATCTTCGACGGCGACTTCGTGGTCGTGCGCCAGCAGCCGGATGCCGACGGCGGCGACACCGTCGTCGCCGGGATCCCGGGCGAGGAGGCGACGGTCAAGACGTTCCTGCGCCGCCGCGGCAAGGTCGTGCTCCGGCCCGAGAACCCGACCATGAGCGAGATGGTCTTCGAGCCCGGCGAGGTGACGATCTACGGCAAGGTCGTGTCACTGCTCCGTCGGCTCTGACGCCCGCCGGCGCCCGAAACCTCAGTCCACGCCGAGGAACCGCGCCGAGCGCGGCGTACGCGCGCTCGATCGAGTCGCGCGTCACGAACTCCCCCGCGGTGTGCGCGACCTCGGGGTCGCCGGGACCGAAGTTCACCGCCGGCACGCCGCGTGCCGCGAACCGTGCCACGTCGGTCCAGCCCAGCTTCGGGCGCGCAGTGAGGTCGAGGCCGCTCACGAATTCGGCCACGAGCGGGTTGGTGAGATTCGGCAGCGCGCCCGCCTGCGCTTGCAGCACGGTGACGGTGTCGGCGCCGTCGAGGAGCTCACGCACCTGCGCTTCCGCCTCGTCGAGCGTGAAGCTCGGCGCGACCCGCCGGCCGACCGTGACCGTGCACGAGTCGGGCACCACGTTGTGCTTGCCGGGGATGCCGCCCTCCACCCCGACGACCTGGAGCGACTCGCGGTACTCGAGACCGTCGACGATCACCGGGGCCGACTCGTGGGCCGCGATGCGCGCGAGCGACTGCGGCGGCGCGGTGGATGGCGTTGACGCCCCTCCACGGCCGGGCGGTGTGCGCGCGCTCCCCGACGAAGTTCGCCTCGAGCACGAGCACACCCTGGCAGCCGGCCTCGACCCACGTGTCGGTGGGCTCGAGCAGCACCGCGAAGTCACCGTCGAGCAGCTCGGGACGGGCTTCGAACACCTTGCGCAACCCGTTGAACTCGTCGCGCACCTCTTCGCCCTCGTAGAACGCGAGGGTCACGTCGTAGCGCACCGCGAAGGATCGGCGTCGACGGCCTCCGCGAGGCGCAGGAGCACCGCGAGGCCGCCCTTCATGTCGGCGGAGCCGACGCCGTGCAACGTGTCGCCGCTCACGACCGCGTCGGCGTTGCCGTTGGCAGGCACGGTGTCGAGATGGCCGCCGAGCACCACGCGCCGGTCGCGTCCGAGCATCGTGCGGGCGATCACCGTGTTCCCCATGCGCTCGACGACGAGCCTGTTCGTGCGCCGTGCGAGGCGCGTCTCGACGAGCGCGGCGAGGTCGGCATCGTGATGACTCTCCGACGGCACGCCGACGAGCGCGGCGGTGAGCGCGAACAGGTCGGTCGCGTCGAGGTCGAGCACCGCGACCGCCGCGTCGGTCATGTCGCGACGCCGTGATCGCGCAGAATGTCGTTGAGCTTGGCCTTGTCGTGACGCTCGCCCTCGCTCAGGCGACGGATGATCAGCGCGCACGGCAACGTGAAGTCGCCACCGGGGAACGACCGGGCACGGCCCGCCTGCACGACGATGCTCCACGGCGGGACGACGCCGCGCGACACCTCGTCACCGGTCTCGGCGTCGATCACCGGAATGCCCGGGTTCAGGATCACGCCCTCACCCAGCACGCTGCCGTCGCCGACCCGCGCCCCCTGTGTGACCATGCACCGCGAGCCGATGGTCACATCGTTCCCGACGATCACCGGCGCGGCCTGCGGTGGCTCCAGGACACCGCCGATGCCGACGCCGCCCGACAGGTGCACGCGCTCGCCGATCTGCGCGCACGAGCCGACCGTGGCCCAGGTGTCGACCATGGTGTCGGCACCGACGCGCGCGCCGATGTTCACGTAGCTGGGCATGAGGATCACACCGGGCGCGAGGTACGAGCCCCAGCGCGCCGATGCACCCGGCACCACCCGCACCTTCGACCGCTCGTAGTGGTGCTTCAACGGGATCTTGTCGCGGTACTCGAACGGCCCGACCTCGGTGACGTCCATGCGAGCGAGCCGGAACAGCAACAGCACCGCGTACTTCAGCCACTGGTGCACGACGACGTCGTCGCCGACGACTTCGGCGACGCGCGCGTCGCCACTGTCGAGGAGCTCGATGGCCTGGTGCACCGCGGCGCGCCCCTCGACCTCGGTCATCACGGACGCGAGGTCGTCACGCGCCGCCCAGAGGGCGGTGATCGTCTGCTCGAGGTCTTCCACGCGTGCTCCTGGTGTTCGGGTGGCGCCAGACTATTTGGGGTCGGTGAGCCGCTCGCACGCCAGCGCGAGCGCGTCGTCGGTGAGCGTGAGCGCGAGCCGCGCGTGCGACGCGCCCGCGCTGCCGTAGAAGTCGCCGGGTGCGATCAGCAGCCCGGTCTTGGCGAGGTCGGCGGTGATCGCCCAGCCGTCGCTCGGGCCGTCGACGGTGCGGAGCCACAGGTAGAAGGTCGACGGCCCGCCGTCGTGCACCAGCCCGCGAGCTGCGAGCGCGGGGACGGCCATCGCCCGCCGGCGCGCGTACCGCGCCTGCTGCTCGCGCACGTGCTCGTCGTCACCGAGCGCGGCAGCCGCCGCCGCCTGCACCGGTGCCGGCGTCATCAGCCCGCCGTGCTTGCGCACCTCGCCGAGGTACGTGACCAGCTCACGGTCACCTGCGACGAAGCCGGCGCGCAACCCGGCCATGTTCGAGCGCTTCGACAGCGAGTGCACCGCGAGCACTCCGTCGTTCCCGGCGAACAACGCGGTGACCGGGGTGATCGGCGCGCCGCTGTCGTCGTAGGTGAACTCGGCGTAGCATTCGTCGCTCGCCACGATGATGCCGCGCTCGCGCGCCCACGCGACCGACGCCCGCATCTCGTCGGGCGACGCGGTGACACCGGTCGGGTTGCTCGGGTCGTTGAGCCAGAGCAGGAGCGCGCGCGCCGAGTCGGCGGGGTCGACCGCGGTGAGATCGGGATGCCACGCGTCGTCGACCGGCACGGGCACCGCGCGCAGCCCCGCGAGCGCGGCACCCATCGCGTACGTCGGGTACGACGCGGCCGGGAAGAGGACGGTGTCGCGTGACGGATCACGCAGCGACAACGCACGCGGCAGTGACGCGACGAGCTCCTTGGTGCCGATGCACACCACGACCTCGTTGGTCGTCACCGCGCACCCGAACCGGCGCTCGATCCACCCCGCGGCAGCGGCGCGGTACGCCTCACTCCCGATCGTGGCCGGGTAACCGGTCGCGCCGGATGCCGCGTCGACGAGCGCGCGCACCGCGACCTCGGGCATCGGATCGACCGGTGTGCCAACCGACGCGTCGACCAGTCCTCCGGGCGCGGCCGCGGCGATCTGCTTCAGCGCGTCGAGCTGGTCATGCGGGTAGGGCGGCGGCACAAACGAGGTCATCGAGCCTCAGTCTGTCCGGTAGTGGCGACCCGGGAGCCGGAGTAGCTCTCGACCCGCGCCCGGCCGCGGTCCTTGGCGGTGTACATCGCGAGATCGGAGCGGCGGAGCAGCTCGGCCGACGTGGTGCGGCCGAAGTCGTCGTAGGCGACACCGATGCTCACCGTGGCGATCATCTCACCCTGGCCGAGGTCGACGGGACCCGCGACCGCGGCGAGGACGCGCTCGGCGACGCGGATCGCCTCCTGCTCGTCGTGCAGCTCGAACAGCACCGCCGCGAACTCGTCGCCGCCGAGGCGCGCGACGAAGTCGAAGGGACGCAGCGCCTCCTGGATGCGGCGCCCGACGACGCCGAGCAGCTGGTCACCGACGTCGTGCCCGAGGTTGTCGTTCACCACCTTGAACCGGTCGACGTCGATGTAGAGCACCGCGAGCACGCTCGGGTCGCGGCGATCACGCGCCAGCGCGCGATCGAGCCGATCGAGGAGATGCGCGCGGTTGGGAAGCCCGGTGAGCGAATCGTGGAGCGCGAGCCGGTTCAGGTCGGCTTCGGCGTTCTTCAACGCGGTCACGTCGCGCACGATGCCTTCGATCGCGACCAGCGTGCCGAGCTCGATCACCGGCACCATACGGTGCTCGGTGTGGATGATCGCGCCGTCCCGCCGCGTCATGCGGATCACCAGCGGATCGCTCGCGGTGGCAACATCGGCGAGGTGCGCGCGGGCGGCATCGACGTCGTCGGGATGCACGAGCTCGAACACGAGGTTCGGGTTCCGGTAGAAGTCGTCGCGCGTGTAGCCGAGGATCGAGGTGATCGCCGGGTTGAGGTACTCGAAGCGCAGTGGCTCGAGCCCGATGCGGTAGATGAGGTCAGCGGCGTTCTCGGCGAAGAGCCGGAACCGCTCCTCCGACGCGCGGATGGCTTCCTGGCTTGCGCGCTGCTCGGTGACGTCGACGAGGGTGCAGATGACGCCGGTGACCGCCGACGTCTCCGGATCACGGATCTGCTGCGCGCCACAGAGCACCCACGTGATCCGCTCCCGGCCCACGGCACGCGCACCGATCAGCACGTTGGCTTGCGTCTCGCCGGATTCCAGCGCGCGCACCGCCGGGAACTCGCCGGGGCCCAGGCGACGGCCTTCTTCGTCGACGACTTCGAGATCGGTGTTGTACATGCCCCCGGTGTCCTCCCACACCACCGGGAAGTTGAACACCTCCCGGGCGCGGAGGTTGGCGCTCTCGACCCGGCCGTCGAGGCCGAACACCACGACGCCGACACCGACCGAGTCGAGCAGCGCCTCGAGCCTGCGTTGCGCCTCGGTGTCGGGATTGATCGCCATTACCCCACCAGGAACGGCTCGTAGCGAGCGAGGTCGATGTGCGCCATGCGCGCCCGGAGTCTCGTACCACCTTCACCGTGCACCTCGACGAGCACTTCGCCGTCGCGGTGCACCGCCGCCAGGACGTCGCCGCGGTCGTACGGGACCATCAGCTCGATCACGGGCGCGAGTGCGCGCAGCCGGTCGCCGATCCGATCGAGGAGCGCGGGCACGCCCTCGCCGGTCACCGCCGACACTGCCGCCGCATCCGGATGCGCGACGACCACATCGTGCAGCTGCTCGGGGTCGGCGATGTCGGCCTTGTTGATCACGAACAGCTCGGGCACTTCGTCGGCGCCGATCTCCGCGAGCACCACGCGCACTGCCTCGATCTGGTCGTTGGCGGCGGGCGACGAGCCGTCGACGACGTGCAGAAGCAGGTCGGCGTCGGCCACCTCCTCGAGGGTGGATCGGAACGCTTCGACGAGCTGGTGCGGCAGCCGGCGCACGAACCCGACGGTGTCGGACACGAGCACGATCTCGCCACCACCGAGCCGCATCCGCCGCGTGGTGGGATCGAGGGTCGAGAACAGGCGGTCTTCGACGAGCGCGTCGGCATCCGTGAGCCGGTTGAGCAGCGTGGACTTCCCCGCGTTGGTGTACCCGACGAGCGCGACGGTCGGGAGCTCACGCCGGCGACGCGCCTTGCGCTGCGTGGCGCGGTTCTTGGCGACGCGGTCGAGGTCGCGCTCGAGCTTCGAGACCCGCGAGAGGATGCGGCGGCGGTCGACCTCGAGCTGCGTCTCACCGGGGCCCCTCGTGCCGACCAGGCCGCCGCGCGCGCCACCACCCGCGCCCTGTTGGCTCAGCTGCGTGCCCTTGCCCCGCAGGCGCGGCAGGCGATAGCGGAGCTGGGCGAGCTCGACCTGGATCATGCCCTCCTGGCTGTGCGCGTGCTGGGCGAAGATGTCGAGGATCAACGCGACGCGGTCGACAACGTCACAGGCGAAGATCTTCTCGAGGTTGCGCTGCTGCGCGGGCGTGAGCTCGTCGTCGAACACGACGAGATCGATGTCGAGCGCGTCGGCGGTCTCGCGCAGCTCCTTGGCCTTGCCCGAGCCGATGTAGGTCGCGGGATCGGGAGTGTCGCGGCGCTGGAACTCGATGTCGACGGGATCGGCGCCCGCGGTGTCGACCAGCAACGCGAGCTCCTCGAGCGACGCCTGCGCGGCGTCTGCGTCACGCGTGCCGATCCCGGTGCCGACGAGCAGCGCGCGCTGCCGGACGACCCCGAGGTCGACTTCGGTTGCAGTGAGCCGTCGCCGGCTCCGTGCCGGAACGGACGACTGGCTCCGTGCCGGAACGGACGAGTTGCCCGCGCCGCGGGTTGACGACTCACGCGCTTCACGAGCTCGTTGACGTCGATCTCGACGTCGAAGACGTGCTGCACCGGGCCGCCGAGGCGAACGGTGTCACCGAGCTCGACGCGCAGGTCGCCACCCGGCACGTGGACAGTGACGTCGTCACCCACCAGTCCGCGTCGGTGTGCCACCGCGGCTGCCGCGCACGCACCGGTCCCGCAGCTCAGCGTCTCGCCGACGCCGCGCTCCCACACGCGCATGGTGATCTCGTCGGGACCGGAGACGGTGATGAACTCGACGTTGGTGTGCTTCGGGAAGCGCTCGTCGACCTCGAACTTCGGGCCCGCGGTGGTGACGTGCGCGGCCTCCGGGTCGTCGACGAACAGCACGAGATGCGGGTTGCCCATCCCGGCGGCGTCCCCTTCGTACGAGACACCGTGGTACGTCGCTTCGAGGCCGAACGCGCTCGGTGCCGCGAGCGGGATGGCGGCGGGGTCGAACGTCGAGGGGCCCATGTCGACGGTCGCGGCGACCACCTCGCCCGCGTCGTCGAGCTCCAGGTCGATCGCACGACGACCACCGTCGGTGTCGACGACGAGGCGCTTCCCGTCACCGACTCCCTCCCGGTGCACGACCCACGCGAGGCAGCGGATGCCATTCCCGCTCATCTCCGCGATGTGGCCGTCGGCGTTGAACAGCTGCATCCGGCAGTCGGCGCCGTCGGCGCCGGGGCTCACGATGATGAGGCCGTCGGCGCCGACGCCGCGATGGCGGTCGCAGAGCGCGACGGCCTGATCCGCCAGGATCCCCTGCACGCCCGCGTCGGGATCGAGCCACGACCAGACGAGGAAGTCGTTCCCCGTGGCGTGCAGCTTCGAGAGGCGGATCGTGCTCATGCGCCCCAGATTGCCAGGAGCGTGGGGAGAAGTGTGCACGGATTGTCCGAGGTACCCAACCAGGTGATGCGGGGGTCACGGCGGAACCACATGCGCTGGCGCCGGGCGAACCGCCGGGTGCGGGCGACGGCGGCCTCGAGCGCGGCATCGAGCGAGGGCTCGCGGCCGTCGAGGTGGTCGAGCACCTCCTTGTAGCCGATGGCCTGCCGGGCGGTGCGCGACAACGACCCGGCCGCGGCGAGCGCCCGGACCTCCTGGACCAGGCCCGCGTCCCTCATCGCGCCGAGGCGCTCGCCGATTCTCCGCGACAACGTGGAGCGCGGCAGCCAGACACCGGCCTGGTGGACCGGGATGGCGGGCGCGCCGAACTCGCCTAGGCCGAGGCCGAACGACGAGAACGGCCGGCCGGTGATCCGGATCACCTCGAGCGCGCGCGCGATCCGACGCGAGTTGCCCGGTTCCATGCGCGACGCGGCGACGGGATCGCGGCGTTCGAGCTCGGCGTACGCGGCGCGGAGGCCGTCGGCGGTCGCGACGTCTGACTCGAGCTCGGCGCGGACCGCGCGGTCCTCCGGCGGGAACGTGAGCGGGTCGACGACGGCCCGAACGTACAACCCGGTCCCGCCGACGAGCAGCGCGCGCTTGCCGCGCGCGGCAATCGTCGGCGATCGCGGCGCGCGCTTCGAATTGGAAGCGGGCCACGGACCATTCGTCGAGCGGGTCGGCGACGTCGATCATGTGGTGCGGCACTGCGGCGCGCTCGGCGACCGTCGGTTTCGCGGTGCCGATGTCGAGACCGCGATAGATCTGCATCGAGTCGAGGGAGACGATCTCCACGTCACGCAACGCGTGCGCGGCGCCGAGCGCGAGCTCCGACTTCCCCGACGCGGTCGGGCCCACGAGAGCCAGGTGGGTGACGCCCGAGGAGCTCACCCAGGCGCAGCTGTGACCGGGATGGGAATGCGCACTCGCGTCGTGCGCGGCGCCTCGACGCGCACGAGATCGCCGCGCAGCCAGTGCGGGGCGGCCCGGCTGACGGAGACGTCGGCGGTGCCACCGACGCGCACGTCGGGGTCGGGCGCGAAGTGCACGAGCTTGTTCTGGCGGGTCCGGCCCGACCACATCGCGGGATCTCGCTTCGAAGGCCCTTCCACGAGCACCTCTTCGACCCGCCCGACCCGCGCCTCGTGCCTGGTCAGCGCGTGGCGCTCGACCAGCTCCGTGAGCCGGGCCATCCGCGCCTGCGCGACTTCCGGCGCCACGAAGTCGTCGGTCATGTCCGCCGCGGGCGTTCCCGGTCGCGGCGAGAAGATGAACGTGTACGCGGCGTCGTACCGCGCGGCGTCGACGACGTCGAGCGTGCGGGCGAAGTCGTCGTCGGTCTCGCCGGGGAACCCGACGATGATGTCCGTGGTGACCGCGAGGTCGTCGACCGCGGCGCGCGCCGCGCGCAACCGGGTGAGGTAGCGCTCGGCGGTGTAGCCGCGGTGCATGCGTGACAACGTGCGGTCACTCCCCGACTGCAACGGCAGGTGGAGGTGCTCACACACCGACGGGCACTCCGCCATCGCCGCGATCGTCTCGGGGCGGAGGTCCTTCGGGTGCGGTGACGTGAACCGGATTCGGCTCAGGCCGTCGACCGCATCGAGCGCGCGCAGGAGATCGGCGAACTGCGGACGGTACTGGCCGGCGCCGAGATCGCGCCCGTACGAGTTGACGTTCTGGCCGAGGAGCGTGATCTCACGGACGCCGTCGGCGACGAGCTGCTCGACCTCGTGCACGATGTCACCCATGCGGCGGCTGACCTCTGCGCCGCGCACGATCGGCACGATGCAGAAGGTGCAGGAGTTGTCGCACCCCACCTGGATGGTGACCCATGCGGAGTGCACGGTGTCACGTTGCGCGGGCAATGCCGACGGATAGGCCTCGTGCTCCTCGAGGATCTCGACGACAGGCCCTTCGGTGCGGGCGCGCGCGAGCAACGCCGGCGCGTGCGCGAGGTTGTGGGTGCCGAAGACGACGTCGACGTGGCCGGCGCGCTCGATGATCAGCTCACGGTCCTTCTGCGCGAGGCACCCACCGACTGCGATCTGGAGGTCAGGTCGCTCGGCCTTGAGCGCCTTGAGCCGACCGAGGTGGCCGTAGAGCTTGTTGTCGGCGTTCTCGCGGATGCAGCACGTGTTGAGCACGACGACGTCGGCGGCGTCGAGCTCGTCGGTGGGCTCCATGCCCTCCGCGACGAGCACGCCCGCGATGCGCTCGGAGTCGTGCTCGTTCATCTGGCAGCCGTAGGTGCGCAGATAGAAGTGACGCGGTCGTGACTCGGGAGCAGGTTCGGGAGCGGGCGGCACGACCACCAAGTGTAGGATCCCGCTGCCCGCGGGCCGCCCGCGTCGGGCACGCCCCAGTGCAGCTGCTCTGGGCGCGCGAATGGCTCGAGCACCTGGTTCGGGTGCTCGAGCGCACGCGCGTGCCCTCAGCGGGAGAGCAGGTATCGAGCTGAACGACGTGCGACGGCCGTGGCCGTCACGCGTTCAGCTCTCGACTTCGAGCGACTCGGGATCAGCGGTGAGATCGATCTCGCCGTCGACTTCCGCCACCCCGGCGGGATCGATCCCCACGGCCTGGCGGACCTTCTCACTGATCTCCAGCATGAGGTCGATGTTCTCGGAGAGGAACGTCTTGGCGTTCTCACGACCCTGGCCGAGCTGCTCACCCTCGTAGGTGAACCACGCACCCGACTTCTTCACGATGCCGAGGTCGACACCGACGTCGAGCAGTGAGCCCTCGCGGCTGATGCCCTTGCCGTACATGATGTCGAACTCAGCCTGCTTGAACGGCGGGCTGACCTTGTTCTTGACCACCTTCACCCGCGTGCGGTTGCCGGTGACCTCGGCGCCGTCCTTGATCGACTCGATGCGGCGGATGTCGAGCCGCACCGACGAGTAGAACTTCAGCGCCCGCCCGCCGGAGGTCGTCTCGGGCGAGCCGAACATCACACCGATCTTCTCCCGCAGCTGGTTGATGAAGATGCAGATCGTGTTGGAGCGGGCGAGGTTTCCGGTGAGCTTGCGCAGGGCCTGGCTCATGAGGCGGGCCTGCAGGCCGACGTGCGTGTCGCCCATCTCGCCCTCGAGCTCGGCGCGGGGCACGAGTGCGGCGACCGAGTCGATGACGATCACGTCGAGCGCGCCGGAGCGAACCAGCATGTCGGTGATCTCGAGCGCCTGCTCGCCGGTGTCGGGCTGCGAGATCAGCAGCTCGTCGACGTTGACGCCGATCGCCGACGCGTAGACGGGATCCATCGCGTGCTCGGCGTCGATGTAGGCGCACACGCCACCGTTGCGCTGGGCCTCGGCGACCACGTGCATGGCCAGCGTGGACTTGCCCGACGACTCCGGGCCGTAGACCTCGACGACCCGACCACGCGGGAGCCCGCCGATGCCGAGGGCGATGTCGAGCGCGAGCGCACCCGTGGGGATCGCGGCCACGCCGACGTTGGCGTGCTCCCCCAACCGCATGATGGCGCCCTTGCCATGGTTCTTTTCGATCTGGCTGAGCGCCATGTCGAGTGCCTGCTGACGATCCACGATGGACCCTCCTGGGTGATGCGTCTCGGTCGGGGAAGTTGCTCGAGGAACGTACGGCAGGGGTATGACAGTTATGGCCGGCGCCCCGAAATCACACAGGTGCAACTTAGCCGAACACCCGTTCGGGGTCAAGCATCGGTCAAGCATCCGGACGTCGACCAGCCGGTCAGCCCGGGCGGGCGACCGTGACGACGGGCTCGTAGTGCTCGACGGTCGGGAACGGGTCGTAGTAGCGGTGGAGCAGGTCCCGCCAGCGCTCGTACCCCGCCGAGTTGCGGAAGCCCTCGGTGTGGTCCTCCAGCCGGTCCCAGCCGACGAGCAGCACGTAACGGTCGGGGTGCTCGAGGCAGTGCTGCAGCTCGAGGTGATCGAAGCCCGGCATCGCCGAGATGATCGCCTTGGCCTCCGTGAACGCGCGCTCGAACGCGTCGCGCTCGCCGGGTCGGACATCGAGGATCGCGAGCTCCAGGATCATCGGAGCACGCTACCGGTACCGCGAGCGTCAGCCGCTGCCACCGACGTCGACGCCGTAGACGTTGTGCAACAGCTCCGCGCCGCGGCGACGGTGCTGCGCGATCAGGCGGATGAGCTCGGAGATCGTCTCGCTCACGCGCTCGTCGCCGAACTCGACCGCGCCCGCGGCCAGCAGCTCGTCGGTCCGGTCGATCAGGTTGTCGATGATGATGTGGTCGCGGCGCAGGCGGTCGACGTCGGCCGCGGAGTCGAGCGGGGCGTCGTCCTGCATCTCCACGAAGAGCCCGTCGGGACCCTCCGCGTACTCCACGTGCGCCGCGAAGGCCACGCGCAACGCGGCAAGCGCCGCCTGCACCTGCTCGATCGACGGCTCGGGCTCACCGCACGCCTGCTCGAACGAGCCGTGCGCGGCACGGAGCTGATCACGCTGGGGCTGGACCCGGTCGACCGCTCGCATCGGGTGGGACACCGGCAGTGGCGTGGGGCTCGTCATGTTGCCTCCTCGGTCCCAGGGCCGGGCGGCGAGTCTGCCCGGAGGAGAATTTCACGTGCGCCAGCGTCGATTCGTCAAGACGAGCACTCTCTCCCCTTGCCCCGCCTCGGGGAAGCCCGTCATCCGGTGAGCGGGAAGTGCGTGATCTCGCGGTGGACGGCACCCGTCGGCCGGGTGTCGGACTCCATGAGCAGCACCTCACCTGCGTCCCATGCCGGCCCGACCGGGCCGTCGCCCAGCGCCGCGACCACCGCGCTCAGCGGACGCGCGCGCGACGACCGTGCGATCGTGAGGTGGGGATGGAAGGGCCGGAAGTCAGGCTCGACACCGAGCGGCTCGGTCGCGCGCTCCACCGCCGCCGCGAGCGACGCGAGTGCGTCGTGACCGTCGTCGAGCCCGATCCACAGCACTGACGCGCGCGAGACCGACGGGAACGCGCCCGCACCACCGAGGCCGAGCCGCACCGGCGCGCGGCCGTACAGGTTCCCGACGAGCGAGTCGATCAGCACGTCGACGTCGTCGACCGCGCCGAGGAACTGGAGCGTGAGGTGCCACTGCGCGCGCCGCGACCACTCGAGCCCCGGCGGAGCGGCGCGGCGGAGCGGCGCGACCACGACCTCGACTGCGTCGAGCACGTCCGTGGGCGGCACGATCGCGACGAACGCGCGCCGCAGACCGCTCACCCGCGCGTCACGCCGGATTCACGGAAGCGCGAGCAGCCGCATCCGGAGCAGGTTGAGCGAGGAGATCGTCGAGAACTGGCGGATGCGCTCGCGGTCGCCCGGCAGGCGCGCGGTCATCGCCTCGGTGGGATGGCCCGGGATCGCCACCGCGTACCAGACCGTGCCCACGGGCTGGCCGTCCATCTCGTCGGGGCCCGCTACCCCCGTGACGGAGACGGTCACGTCGGCACCGAGGAGCTTCTGCGCCCCCTCGGCCATCTGCTTGGCCGACTCCTCCCCCACCACCGACTCCGCGGTGACACCGAGCAGCTCGCGCTTCACCTCGGTGGCGTACGACGCGAGCGAGCCCTTGAACGTGCGGCTCGCGCCCGGGACGTTGGCGATGCGGGCGCCGATGAAGCCGCCCGTGAGCGACTCGGCCACGCCGAGCGACCAGCCCCGTGCCTCGCACAGCCGCAGCACCTCGGACTCCATCGTCTCGTCGTCGACCGCGAAGATCAGCTCACCGAGCACCGACCGCAGCTCGCGGTCTTCGGCGTCGAGCAGGGCGCGCGCGGCGTCCTCGGTGGCGGCCTTCGCCGTCATCCGCACGTAGATGCCTTCGATCCCGCGCGCGAGGAACGCGATCGTGGGGTTGGTCTGCTGGTCGACGCGCGCGGCGATCATCTCCGCCAGCCCCGACTCCGACGCGCCCCACGTCTTCAACGAACGCGAGACGATGACGGCCCGCTCCCCCGCGCGCTCGAGCAGGTCGGGCAGCACGAAGTCGGTGACCATCTGCACCATCTCGTACGGCACTCCGGGCACCGCGTAGACGACCTTGGTGACGCCGTCGATCACGACCTCGCACTGCAGCCCGGGCGCGGTGCCGATGGGGTTCGGGATGTAGTCGCCACCCTTGGGCACGTCGGCCTGGCGCAGGTTGTTGGCCGGCATCTCCCGGCCGCGGGAGCCGAACAGGCGCTGGATCTGCTCGATGAGCTCGTCGCGACGCTCGAGCTCGACGCCCATCACCTCCGCGATCGCCTCACGGGTGACGTCGTCGGGCGTCGGCCCGAGGCCGCCGCACACGATGACCGCATCGGCGCGCTCGAGCAGCTCGCGTAGGCACGTGACCATGCGCGGCAGGTTGTCGCCGACCTTCCGGTGCTCGCAGGTGTCGATGCCGACCTCCGCGAGATGTTCTCCGAGCCACGCGCTGTTGGTGTCGACGATCTGGCCGAGCAGCAGCTCGGTGCCGATCGCGAGGACGTCACACCTCATTGTCCGCCTTCTGCTCCTGCTGCTCGACCCAACCGCGCCGCAGGATGTCGAAGCCCGAGAGCAACGAGATCCCGACCGCGACCCACAACAGGATGTCGTGGAACGTCGCCCAGCTGTACATCGGCGGGAACAGCACGACACCGACTGCGAGGAACTGGAGGACGGCCTTCCACTTGCCGAGCTGGCGCGCGGGGAGCGAGATCCCGCGCCGGCCGGCGAACGAGCGGTAG
Organism: uncultured Actinomycetes bacterium; assembly: GCA_963721435.1. Taxonomy (GTDB): domain Bacteria; phylum Actinomycetota; class Acidimicrobiia; order IMCC26256; family DASPTH01; genus CAVRJC01. The sequence goes on along the minus strand of CAVRJC010000006.1, from coordinate 600,149 downwards.
ATCGAGATCCCGACCTCGCGCACGGTGACGAGGATCACCGCGGCCCACGAGAAGTCGCCGTTGATCCCGAGCGCGAAGAACCCACCGAGCACGAGGGCCTTGTCGGCGAGCGGGTCGAGGAACGCGCCCGAGCGGGTGGTCCCGTCGCGCCGCGCCAGCCAGCCGTCGAGGCCATCGGTGGCGGTGAGCACGAACCACAGCGAGAACGTGAGCCACGACGAGCCCTGGTCGATGATGAGCAGCACCGTGGGGACGGTGAGCACGAGTCTGGCGATGGTGATGTAGTTCGCGGGCGTCGCGATCGCGGTCTGGCCGAAGCGGCGCACGGGTGCCGCGGGCGCGTTCATGCGTGCCTCACTTGGGCTCGACCCCCTTGGCAAGGAGATCGGGGCCGACGGCCTCGGTCACGTGGGCGCGTACGAGCGCGCCGGGACGCGCCCACGCCGCGTCGAGCCGCACGACGCCGTCGATCTCGGGCGCTTCACGGTAGGTACGACCGACGAGAACGCCGTCTCCATCGGGCCCGTCGTCGCGGCCGTCGACGAGCACCTCGATCGTCGAGCCGACCAACGAGTCGCGCGCCGCGCGCGTGATCGGGTCCTGCACCGCCTGGCACTCGCGCAACCACTCGCCCATCAGCTCGGCGTCGACCGCGCCCGGTAGCGACGACGCCGGCGTGCCGTCCTCCGGAGAGAAGGTGAAGAAGCCGGCCCAGTCGAGCGCGGCCGCTTCGAGGAACTCGAGCTGCGCGTCGTGGCTGGCCTCGGTCTCGCCCGGGAAGCCCACGATGAACGACGAGCGGAACACCGCCTCGGGCTCGCGCCGCGGATGTCGTCGATCATCGCCACGAACTTCTCGCCGCTCCCCCACCGCTTCATGCCGCGCAGCAACGCCGGATCCGCGTGTTGCAGCGAGAGGTCGAAGTACGGGACGACGGTCGGGAGCTCGAGCATCGTGGCGATCAGCGGGTCGCGCACCTCGCTCGGGTAGAGGTAGAGCAGGCGGATGCGCGCGAGGCCGTCGGTTGCGAGCGCGTCGAGGCGGCGCAGCAACGGCGCGAGTGCGCCGGGCTCGTCGATGTCGCGCCCGTACCAGGCGAGATCCTGCGCGACCAGCACGATCTCGGCGACGCCGCCTTCCACCAGCGAGCGGGCCTCGGACTCGATCGACTCGATCGTGCGGGAGCGCTGCTTGCCGCGGAAGGTGGGGATCGCGCAGAACGTGCACGCGCGGTCGCAGCCTTCGGCGACCTTCACGTACGCCCACGGCACGCTCGGCGCCGCCCGCGGCAGCTCCAACAAGTCCCTGACCCCGGACGGCTTCCGCCGGGGCATCCCGAGGGACACCGACTGGGCGATGGCGCCCTCGCCGCCGAACCCGACCACGGCGTCGACCTCGGGGAGCGCCGCCGCGAGCTCGTCGCCGTAGCGCTCGGCCATGCACCCGGTCACCACGAGCTTGGCCCCGGGACGGCGGGCCTCGGCCAGCGCGAGGATCGTGTCGATCGACTCCTGGCGGGCCGCCTCGATGAAGGCGCAGGTGTTCACGACGACGAGGTCGGCCTCGTCGGCGCTCCCCACCGCGACCAGGCCGTCTGCCACGAGCGACGCGGCGACCTTGTCGGAGTCGACCGCGTTCTTCGGGCAGCCGAGCGTCTCGAGGTAGAACCGGCTGGCGGCGGGCCTGCTCTTGGGGTCGTTCACTGCGCCGCAGGATACCTGCGGCGCGGGCGTTCACTCCCCGTTACACCGCTGCAGGCGCCATCTGGGCCCGGCGCAGCGCCCCTTCCACCAGCAGCACCAGCGTCTCCTTCACGTGGAGACGGTTCCGCGCATCGCACAGCACCACGGGCACGTTGGCCGGCACCGACAGCGCTTCGCGCACTTCCCGCGGGTGGTGTCGGTAGACGCCGTTGAAGAGGTTCACCGCGACCACGAACGGGATGCCGAGGTGCTCGAAGTAGTCGACGGCCGGGAAGCAGTCCTCGATGCGCCGGGTGTCGACGAGCACGATCCCGCCGACCGCACCGCGCACGAGCTCGTCCCAGAGGAAGAGGAACCGGTCCTGGCCGGGCGTACCGAAGAGGTACAGCACCATGTCGGGCCCCAGCGTGACGCGCCCGAAGTCCATCGCCACCGTGGTGCCGGTCTTGGTCGTGACCTCGCCGGGGAAGTCGATACCGAGGCTCTCGACGGTGATGTCGGCCTCGGTCGTCAGCGGCTCGATCTCCGAGATCGTGCCGACGAGCGTCGTCTTGCCGACCGCGTAGCCGCCGGCCACGACGATCTTCATCGAGAACGGCAGGCCGATCGAGCTCGCGCCCGCCTGCGGGTCGATCGGATCGACCGGTTCAGAGTGCACGGATCCCCTCCAAGAGGCGTTCGAGCAGGCGCACGTCGCGGTGGTCGGCGCGGTCTTCGACTTCGCGGACCGTGACCATGCGCGCGTCGACGAGGTCGCCGACGAGGACGCGCAGCACGCCGACCGGGGTCGACATCCGCGCCGAAACCTCCGCGACCGACATGGGTGTCTGGCACAGCTCGATGATCTTGCGGTCTTCGGGAGTCGCGTTGCGCCCGAGTTGGTCGGTCGTGATCAGGGCGAGGATCGGCGAGTGGAGGGCGAACACGCCGAGCGACGAGCTCGTCCGCCCGCGCGTGAGCATGTACGGGCGCACGACCGTCCGGCGTGCCAGCTCGATCGGCACGACATCGGCGTGGTCTTCGAGCCCGAACTCGTCGCGATCACTCATGTCAGTCCCTGCCCCTCACCGGATGGCCGAGCGCGGCAACGCGGTCTGCAACTCGGAGATCAACCCGGGTGTCAGCGCGCTCGCGCACTTCTCCACGAGGACGGCCATCTCGTATCCGACGAGGCCGACATCGCACGGTCGTCCTGCGGTCACCGCGAACACCGAGGAGTCGCTCACGCGCATGACGAACAGCATCGCCTGGTCCATCTCGACGATGACTTCGTGGACGCGCCCACCGCCGATCGGCGTCGAGCCACCCTTCGCAATGCTCAGGAGGCCGGCCGCCACCGCGGCGAGCCGGTCACCGGAGCTGCGGTCGAGGCCGTCGGACAGCGCGATGAGCAGCCCGTCCGACGACACCACGGTCGCCTCCGACACCCCGGGGACCCGCTCGACGAAGTTCGAGACGAGCCAGTTGAGATTGCGGGCCTCCGCGCTCAGTTGCGAGATCATGGCAGTTCATCCTCCGTATCAGGCGCCCGGGCCGGATCGGTACCCGGTCCCTCCGCCTGTCCGCGCTGCTTCCCCAAGTGATGTCGCGTCAGCAGTTCGTGCACGTGGTACGGACGGAGCGGGTCCGAGTCCGGCACCACGGCGTTCACGGGAGCCGACGGCTGGTGGCTCAGGTGGTGCCCGGGTACCCGTGACGGCAGGGGCCCGACGGTCTCGTAGCACGTGCCGTCGTCGGCCGGTGCCGGGTCGAATGGAGGTGCCTCGAAGGTGGGCGCCTCGGGTGCCGGGTCGGCCGCGAACGGCACCGACGTCAGCGGCGTCTGGGCCCCTTCGCCCGTGGTCAACGGGAACGGCTCGGGCTCGGCCATGACGTCGACCGGCACGACGACCGGGGTCGACGGGGCCGGCTGCTCGGTCGCGGTGACGAGGCCTTCACGCCGCCACTCCTCGACGGGGGGCTCGTCGTTCGGACGGTACGCGCCGGTGCGACGGGAGGTCAACGGCATCACCTCCGGCGGGGGCTCTGGGACGGGCACGAACGGCTCCGGCGCCTGCGTGTCCTCGAGGATCTCGTGCGGCAACATGACCATCGCGACGGTGCCGCGGGGTGACCCGGGCCGGAGTGCGACCGCGATGCCATGGCGGGCAGCGAGGAGCCCCACCACGTGAAGGCCCAGTGCCCGCGACAGTGCGAGACCGACGACGGGCGGGTGGCGGAGCAGCTCATTGCTGGCGGCGAGCCGCTCCGGCGGGAGGCCGATCCCGCGGTCCGCGATCGCGAGTACGAAGCCGTGCTCAGTCGGCGCGCCCGACACGACGACGGCGGCGTCCGGCGGCGAGAACGAGGTCGCGTTCTCGAGCAGCTCGGCAAGGAGGTGGGCGAGGTCAGCGACCGCGCGCCCGGAGACCGCGAGCACCTGGTCGACACCGAGCAGCTCGACTCGTGGGAAGTCCGCGATCTCGGCCGCCGCGGCGCGCACGACGTCGACGAGGGCGATCGGCTGTTGCCACTGACGCGGCTGCTCCGCACCGGACAAGACGAGGAGGCTCTCGGCGTTCCGCCGCATCCGGGTCGCCATGTGGTCGAGCTTGAACAACGCGTCGAGGGCGCCCGGGTCGTGCTCGTTGCGCTCCAGCTCGTCGAGCAGCTCGAGTTGGCGCTCCAGCAGGCTCTGGTTGCGACGCGCGAGGTTCACGAACAGGTCGCCCATGCCCCTGCGGAGCAGCAGCGACTGCTCCTGCGCGACCCGTGTCGTCACGGCCTCGACGTCGTTGAACGCACGTGCGAGCTCGCCGATCTCGTCCTCCGACTCGACTTCGACGATCACGGGCTCGACCAGGTTGACATCGCCACCGGTGCGCAGCGACTCGACGAGCTGCGGCAGTCGACGGCCCGACATGTCACGTGCGGCCGCGGTGAGCTTGCGCACCGGGCGGACCACCGCCCGCGTGACGAACCAGATCAGGAGGAGCGTGAGAAGCATCGCGAAGACCGCGACGCCGCCATAGGTCCACACGTCGCTTCGGGCCGCGTCGGCGCTCTCACTCGAGACGCGTGCGATCACCGTGTCGACGTTGACACCGGCGGTGGCGATGGCACGCGCCTGGTTGCGGTACGCCTCGAAGTACACGGCCGGGTCGGCCGGGAAATTCGGCAGCGTGGTCGGCAGCGCGATGGTTGCGGGCAAGCGGATCAGGCTCGTCCCGGGCTCACGCGAGTTCATGCCCGCGGTGAACGCACGCAGCTCGTCCGGTGTCGCGCTGTTCACGAACTGGCGCTCAAAGCGCGCTTGGGCGGCGATCGCGCCGACCCAGTCCGGAAAGCCGTCGGACGACCGGCCGGTGATCACGAGCATGAGTACAGAGGCCTCACGAGCGAGCTCTTCGTTCTCGCGCCGCAGTCCCAGCGAACGTGACACGCTCGCCGCCACCTGTGGGTCGTGAAGGTTGCGGGCAACGCTCTCCGCGAAGTCAAGGGCGACGTCGTCCGTCGCGAGCAGGATCTCGGCTCCGTTCAGAACCGGCGAGTCGTCGATGCCGCGCCGTTGTCGACGGAGATCGGCGAGATGGTCGTTCAGGACGCCGAACGCGGCCGACGAGCCCTCGACGGTGCTGAAACTCGGCGCGTCGGCACGGAACAGCTGGATCGCCGCGTCGGTGCGCGCGCGTGCGTCTTGGATCGGAACGGTCGCGGAGTGACCGCTCGCCAGGTACCACGAAGTCGCAACTGCTTCGTTCTGCAGTGCGCGCGAGAGCTCGTCGAGGGACCGCAGCGGTGACTCGAGGGTGCCGTACTGCTCCTGCGCCCGCAGCCCCGAGAACCGGTCGCTGAGACCCGCGGCGGCCACGACGACGAGAGCCAGGAACGGCACGAAGAGGACGAGGAGGAGCTTCGCCCGGAAGCTCAGCTTCTTGAACACTCTCGGGTGTTCGGCAGTCCCCTGGCCGCGCTTGAGCTACCGCCAAATTTTGGGAATTTCCGGCAACTCGACCCGTCGAAGAGACCGTCGATCAGACCGGGTCGTGCAACGCCTCGAACTCGTCGACGGTCATGAGGACGGCCCGCGCCTTGGAGCCCTCCGACGGGCCGACGACGCCGCGCCGCTCCAGGAGGTCCATCAGCCGCCCCGCCCGGGAGAAGCCCACCCGCAGCTTGCGCTGGAGCATGCTCGTGGAGCCGAGCCCGCTGCGGACCACGAGTTCCATCGCCTCGGCGAGCAGGTCGTCGGTGTCGGCGTCGTCGTCACGGCTGCCCGCCGCGGCGCCCGTTTCGTCGCCCGCGAGGCCTTCGACGTAGGCGAGCGTGGTGACCTGGCGGCGCCAGTGCGCGACCACCTTGCGCACGCACTCCTCGTCGACCCACGAGCCCTGGATCCGCTGGGCCCGGCTCGAGCTCGCGGTGAGGAGGAGCATGTCCCCCATGCCGATCAGCTTCTCGGCGCCGGCCTGGTCGAGGATGACGCGCGAGTCGGCGAGGCTGCTCACCGAGAACGCGAGCCGGCTCGGCACGTTGGCCTTGATCACGCCGGTGATGACGTCGACCGACGGGCGCTGCGTCGCGATCACGAGGTGGATGCCGACGGCGCGGGCCATCTGCGCGATCCGGCAGATGCTCGCTTCGACGTCGCGGGCGGCGACCATCATGAGGTCGTTCAGCTCGTCGACCACGATCACGATGAACGGCAGCCGCTCGTAGCCCTTGCCCGTGGCGGGGTCGGGCTCGTCGGGCGTCGGGCAGCTCGCCGCGGTCGTACATCGCGTTGTAGCCGGTGATGTCGCGCACGCCGACCTCGGCGAGGAGCTCGTAGCGCATGTCCATCTCGCGCACGGCCCAGTCGAGCGCGTTCGCGGCCTTCTTCGGGTTGGTCACGACCTCGCTGAGGAGATGCGGCAGGCCGTTGTACGCACCCAGCTCGACCCGCTTGGGGTCGACGAGGATGAGGCGCACCTGGTCGGGCGTGCACCGCATGAGCAACGACGTCACGAGCGAGTTGATGCAGCTGCTCTTGCCCGCGCCGGTGGCACCGGCGATGAGCACGTGCGGCAGCGTGGCGAGGTCCATCATCACCGAGCGGCCCTCGATGTCGCGACCGAGGCCCACCGCGAGTGTGGGTTGCGACGCGTGCGCCTCGGGCGCGGAGAGCACGTCGCCCAGCGTCACCAGCTCGCGCTGCTTGTTCGGCACCTCGACGCCGATCGCGCTGCGCCCGGGGATGGGGGCGAGGATGCGCACGTCGGGCGACGCCATCGCGTACTGGATGTCGTGCTGGAGCCCGGTGACGCGGTTGACCTTCACACCGGGCCCGAGGTCGAGCGCGTACTGCGTGACCGACGGGCCGACGGTCATGCCGATCAGCTTGGCGTCGACGCCGTGCTGCGCGAGCGTCGCCTCGAGCACGCGGCCACCGTCCTCGGCGACGCGTTGGTCGACCTTCTGCATGCTGCCGCGCTTGAGGATGGTGCCGGGCGGGAGCTTCCACGGGCCCTGGTGTGGCGCGACGTCGTCGCCGACCGCGATCGCGAGCTGGCCGCCCTCCGCCTCGATGAACGCGGGGACCGGCGCGTCGGCCACTGCGGGCTCGGGCTCCGGTTCGGACTCGGGCTCCACGTACGGCTCGGGCTCCTGTTCATGCTCCAGCGCGATGAGGTCGATGGCGAGATCGGGCGCTTCGTCGTCGAAGACCGAGGGGCGCGGCGTGCCGTCGGCGATCTCGACGCCTTCGCCGATCCCGCGCGTGCCGAGCCCTTCGCCGACCGCGGTGCGGGCCTTTGCCGCGGCCTTGCCGGTGGCGCGTGCGGTCGCGCTCATGACCACACCGATCGACAGGCCCAGCGCGAGCAGCAGCCCGACGACCGCAAGCCCGCCGAGCACGACGGTGGACCCCACGTCGCCGGCCGCGGCGGCGAGCGGGCCACCGACCAGGGCCCCGACGAACCCACCGGCGCCCCGGAGGTCGTCGAGGCCACCGTCGATCGACGGGCGCCCATAGGCGATGTGCAGGATCCCGAGGTCGGCGACGAACAAGAGGAGCGCCCCGATGGCGATGCGGACGGTCGGGACCTCGGTGGCGACGGGCACGGTGTCGACGTCGTCACCGTCGATGTCGTCCTGCTCCCGGGCCGCGAGCCGGTGGGGCCAGAGGAGGAGCACCGCGAACGCGAAGCACGCGATCGGGACCGCCACCCGCCCCCGGCCGAAGATCGCGCCCGTGGCGTCGGCCAGGCCCGACCCGACCGGGCCGGCGAGGTCCGACGTGAGCCCGAGGGTGCACAACACCCCGAGCACGATCAGCGCGACAGCGCCGACATCGCCCCAGTGGCCGTCGAGCTGGCGGCCGGCGGCGGCGCGACTGCGCGCCACCACTCCCGGCTCCGGCGAGACCGCCCGGGAGCTCGACCGGGCGGCCGGCTTGCGCTTCGGCGCCGACTTCCGAGACGGCTTCCGCTTGCCGGCGCGCGTGGAGGCACGACGCCTCGTGGTGGTCGCAGGCATGCCCGCACGCTAACACTGACAACACCAGCCACAGCAGCATTCGCAGCCCCCGCAGGCACGTGCGGGGGCAAGCACGATGTGGGACACGTGATAACCTACAACCGTATGGTTGTAGATGAGGAGCGCACCGACCTCCTGTTCCATGCGCTCGCGGATGCGACCCGCCGGGACATCGTCCGGCAGGTGCTGCAGGGCGAGCACTCGGTCTCCGACCTGGCGCGGCGGTACCCGATGAGCTTCGCCGCGGTGCAGAAGCACGTCGCCGTCCTCGAGCGGGCCGACCTCATCACCAAGCACCAGCGCGGCCGCGAGCGGATCGTGCGGGGACGGATCGACCCCTTGCGCGACGTCAACCGCCTGCTCGACGAGCTGGAGGCCATCTGGCGTGAACGCATACAGCGCTTCGGCGACGTCCTCGCCGAGCCCGACGAAGGAGAGCACCCATGACCGTGACCGACGTCCGCAAGGACCCGACCGCCCTCACCATGACGGTCGCGAGCGAGTGGGATGCCCCGATCGCCCGCGTCTGGCAGCTCTGGGCCGACCCCCGCAAGCTCGAGCGCTGGTGGGGCCCGCCGACCTACCCGGCAACCGTCGTCGAGCACGACCTGCGCCCGGGCGGGAAGGTCACCTACTTCATGACCGGCCCCGAGGGCGACCAGCACCACGGATGGTGGGCGGTCGTCGCGGTCGAGGAACCGCACCGCCTCGACCTCGAGGACGGGTTCGCCGACCCCGAGGGCAACCACAACGACGCCCTGCCGACCACGCAGTTCACCGTCACCCTTGCCGAGCTGCCGAGTGGGGCCACGCGCATGCTCATCGAGTCGCGGTTCCCGTCGCGCGAGGCGATGGACCAACTGATCGAGATGGGCATGGAGGAGGGCCTCTCCGCCGCCTTGGGCCAGATCGACGCCATCCTCGCCGGGCCCTGACACACCGCGTCGCGGCGCGGCCGGTCGCGGATCAGACCTCGATGACCACCGGGATGATCGCCGGGCGGCGGCGGGTGCGCTCGTTGATGAACTTGCCGAGCGAGCGACGGGCGTGGCGCCGGAGGGTCTCGAAGTCGATCGCGCCCTCGTCGGCGGCCTCGTGCAGTGACTCGCGCACCGCGGCCTTGGCCTCCTCGAGCAGCTCCTCGGCTTCGGGGGCGTACACCCAACCCCGCGTCACGATCTCGGGCCCGGTGACCAGCTCGCCCGTGGTCGCGTCGACGGTCACGATCACCGCCACGAACCCTTCCTCGGCGAGGTTGCGGCGGTCGCGCAGCACGCCGAGGCCGATGTCGCCGACGATCCCGTCGACGTACTGGTAACCGGCGGGAACGGCCCTGCGCTCGACGTCGATTCCGGTGTCGTCGAGGGTGAGCACGTCGCCGTCCTCGCAGATGAGCACGTGCCCGGGTGCGACGCCGACGGCCTCGGCCAACCGCGCGTGGTGCACGAGATGGCGGTACTCGCCGTGCACCGGCACGAACCACTCGGGCTGCACGAGGTCGAGGAGGAACTTGAGCTCCTCCCGCGACGCATGCCCCGACACGTGCACCGGCGCGATGCGGTCGTGGATCACCTCGGCACCGGCGCGATGCAGCGAGTCGATCACGCGGGACACGTTCGACTCGTTGCCGGGAATCGCGTGCGCGGAGATCACGACCACGTCGTCGTCGCTGATCTTGACGTGCTTGTGCTCGTGTGCCGCCATCAACGCCAGGGCGCTCATCGGCTCGCCCTGGGAACCAGTGCAGATCACGCACACCTCACCGGGCGCGTACCGCGAGATCTCTTCGACGTCGATGACCCGATCCACAGCAAGGTCGAGGAAACCCAACTCGCGCGACGAGCGCGACGTTCTGGACCATCGACCGCCCGAGGAACGCAACGCGCCGGCCGGCGGTAACCGCGGCTTCGACAACTTGCTGCACGCGGTGGAGGTGCGACGCGAACGATGCGACGATGAACCGCCGGTCGGGATGGTCGCGGAACACGTTCCGCATCGCGGTGCCGACGGTGGTCTCCGACGCTGTGAACCCGGGCTTCTCCGCGTTGGTGGAGTCGGAGAGCAGGAGCTTGATGCCGCCGCGGCGCTTGGCGATCTCACCGATCAGCGCGAGGTCGGTCTTGCGGCCGTCGACCGGGGTGAGATCCAGCTTGAAGTCACCGCTGTGCAGGATCGTGCCTGCGGGCGTGTGGTAGGCGGTGGCGAACGCGTGGGGCACCGAGTGCGTAACGGGGATGAACTCGCAGTCGAACGGCCCGATCATGCGCCGCTCGCCGTCGTGCACGGCGATCATCTCGGTGCGCCCGAGCACCCCGGCTTCCTCGATGCGGTTCCGGGCGAGGCCGAGCGACAGCGGCGACCCATAGATCGGGAACGACAGGTCGCGGAGCAGGAAGGCGAGGCCTCCCGTGTGATCCTCGTGCCCGTGTGTGAGGAACGCCGCCTCGACGCGGTCGGCGTTCTCGCGGAGGTACGTGAAGTCGGGGAGGACGAGGTCGACTCCAGGCATGTCGGCGTCGGGGAACATGATCCCGCAGTCGACGACGAGGATGCGGTCCTCGACCTCGAGGCAGAAGCAGTTCCGCCCGATCTCGCCGAGCCCTCCGAGGAAGACGATCTTGACCGGCGATGAGCTCATGGTGAGCCCAGGCTACCGGCGAGACACGCGCCCTCCGGTTCAGGCTTGCGCCTCCGCGGCCTCGCGGTCCTTCGCGACTTCGTCGAGCGCGGAGTACTCCTCGGTGGTGTCGACCCAGTCCTCGAACTGGATCACGCCGAGCTCGGTGAAGCGGTCGCGCAGCCAGCCGTCACCGGCGTCGAGCAGGCCGAGCTTCTTGCAGTTCGGCACGATGCGTGAGAACAGCATCGCCTGGAAGATCGGACGGTCGTCCGACTCCTTCATCGCCTTCACGGCTTCCTTGACGTCGATGCCCATGCGCTCCCACGTCTCCTGCTGGAGGAAGCGGTCGCGCATGCGGACGGCGGCTTCGAACGCGAACTCCTGGCGCTCCCGGATCTCGGCGTTGCCGAGGCCCTGGTAGTACTCCTGGAGCGACAGCACACCGAACGCGACGTGGCGCGCTTCGTCGCTCATCACGTAGCGGAGCAGCTTCTTCAGGAGCTGCTCGGTGGTCATCTGGTGCAGGAACCCGAACGCCGCGAGCGCGAGGCCTTCGACCATGATCTGCATGCCGAGGTAGGTCATGTCCCACCGGGAGTCTGCGATGATGTCGTCGAGCAGCATCTTGAGGTGCGCGTTGATCGGATAGTGACCCGACAGCTTGGTGTCGAGGTAGCGCGCGAACACCTCGACGTGACGCGCTTCGTCCATCACTTGCGTGGCTGCGTAGTACTTGGCGTCGATCCACGGCACGGTCTCGACGATCTGCGCGGTGCAGATGAGCGCGCCCTGCTCGCCGTGCATGAACTGCGACAGCGTCCAGTTCTGGGACTCCATCCCGAACTGGATCCACTCCTTGTCACCCCAGCCCTTGAACGGCGTGTCGGACCAGTCGCGGTCGCGGTTGAACCCGTTCTGGTTCTGGTTCTCGCGCGCCACCTTCTCCTGGTCGACCTCGATCTCCCACGGAAGGTCGTTGGCGTTCCACTGCGACTTCTTCGCCTTCTCGTAGAGCTTCACGAGCGCGGGCCGGCTGCGCTCGTAGTCCCACGTGAAGATCGCGTCCGCGTTCGCCCGCACCGCGTGCTCGAGCTCGTCGACGTCGGTGTTGGTGATCGCGAGGATCGCGTCGATGTCGTCGATGCCTTCGCGGCCGATGATCTCGAGGTTGGAGGAGGCCATGGAGTTACCTGCTTTCGGCGAGGGTGGGCGCGGCGAGGCCGGGAATGACGAAGTCGGAGAGGCCGGGAATGACGAAGTCGGAGAGGAAGGCGCGCGCCTCGCGCGCGTCGGTGAGGTCGACGGTCGGCTCGGGCATCAAGACGTAGGAGCGCAACACGCGCGCCAGCCAGTCGCCGGCGCGGATCGCATCCGGCTCGGGGAGCCAGCGCGCGAACGCGGGCGCCAACGCGTCACCCACCTCGGTGAGGACGCGATCCCCGGCGCGAACGCCAGGTGCGCGAGCACGGCCGCGGGCTCGTACTCGAGCAGGAAGCGCAACGCCGCGTGCCCGGTGAGCTCACGCGCCGCGGCGACCACCGCGGTCACCACCGCGTCGGCGAACGTCGCCTCCGCGGATGCGGCGTCGACCACCGTCGAGGTGATGCGCCGCAGCTCGCCCGCGGTCGTGCGCTGCACGAGGTCGAGCTTGCCGTCGAAGTAGCGGTAGAGCGTGGCCCGCGAGCAGCCGGCCGCCCGCGCCACGTCGTCGAGCGTGGTCTTGGCGAGCCCGTAGCGGGCGATGCACGTGAGGAGCGCGGCGCCGGCGCGGTCGGTCACCGACGTTTCCGGATCCGGGGTTTCCCTGGACTCCGTGATCGTGGGCCCAGCCTCGATCAGCACCATGGGTGAGACAATACACCAGTCTTTGTCTCAGTGTTGCGGCACAGGCCCTCTCATGGCAGGACCCCACCCAGCAGCTCGTCGCGGACGAGCCGGCGCACCTCGTCGGGATCCTCCAGGTCGTGGCGGCCCGGCGACGCGATGAGCGAGAGGGCCATCCGCGCCACGTACTCGGCGCACATCTCGAGGTCGACCCCCGGCCGGATCAGCCCCGCGGCCTGGTCGCGCGCCAGCAGCGGCAGGAAGTAGGCGGTGATGTACTCGAGCACCCGGTGCTGCTCGACGGTGATGAGCGGCATCAGCCGCTCGGGCTCCGTCTCCAGCACCTTCTGCAGCACCGCGTGCGCGAGCACCGCCTCCCGGGCGAACGGCAACGCCCGCTCCAGGAACGTCTCGAAGTCGGGTGCCTCCCCCAGCTCCGCGCCGAGGTGCACGAAGAACCGTGCCATCTCCCAGGCCACCGTGTCGCGGAGGAGCTCGTCGCGACCGCCCGGGAAGAGCCGGTAGACGGTGGCGCGGGACACACCCGACGCGCGCGCGACGTCTTCGACCGTCGTCTTCCCGATCCCCACGCGGGCCACGCACTCGTACGTGCCGACGAGCACGCGCTCCCGCGACTCGTCCGGGCTCACAACCCCAGGAGCGCGTCGAGCCCGAACGAGAGCCCGGGCTTGCCGCCCACGGCCTTGACCGCGAGCACGACACCGGGCATGTACGACGTGCGGTCGTAGGAGTCCTGGCGGATCGTGAGGGTCTGCCCGGTGGTGCCGAGCAGCACCTCCTGGTGCGCGACCAGCCCCCGCATCCGCACGGAGTGGATGGGGATCCCGCCGGCGCCCTCGCCGCCGCGCGCGCCCTCGAGCACGGTCTTCGTGGTGGGATCGGGCGCCCACTGCGCCGACGCATCGGCCATTCGCTCGGCGGTGGCGATCGCGGTGCCCGACGGGGCATCGACCTTGTCGTCGTGATGGAGCTCGATGATCTCCGCGGTGTCGAAGTAGGGCGCGGCGAGCTCGGCGAACTTCATCATGAGCACGGCGCTGATCGCGAAGTTGGGGACGATCGCGGCATTGGCAGTGGAGCTCTCGAACCGCGCCGCGAGCTTCTCGACCTCTTCGACCGAGAAGCCGCTGGTGCCGACGACCGCGTGCACGCCGTGGTCGGCGCACCACTCGAGGTTCTCGCGTGCCGCGTCGATCACGGTGAAGTCGACGGCAACCTCGGCGCCGGCCGCAGCCAACGCGTCGGCGGTCCGCGCCACCTGGATCGCCACGCCGCGGATGCCGAGCTGACGGACGTCGATACCGACATGATGCGGGTCGACGGCCGCGACCAGCTCGAGATCGGGATCGTCACAGACCGCCTGACAGACCGTCATCCCCATCCGGCCGCCCGCGCCGAACACGCCGACCTTGATCCTTGGCTCCCTGACCACCGGCTCACACTACCGGTGTGGACGAGCTCGTGCCCTGGCCGTTTCGTCGCCACATCCAGCCGTGCTGGACCCGATCGACACGGAGATGCTTGCCGCGCGCGTGGAGCAGGTCGGTGCGGGTGCACACGCCGACGAGATGCCCCTCGGCGACGACCGGGAGATGATCGGCGTGCTCGTCGACCATCTTCTCGAGCGCGACGAGGAGCGAGTCGCCGGCCGCGACCGTGACGACGTCGGCTTCGCCCGCAGTGGCTCCGGTGAGCTCGCCCGCCAACACGTTGTCGCGGGTCACGACACCGACGCACCTGCCGTCGGCGTCCACGACCGGGTACGCGCTGTGTGCGCCCGTCTCGAACTGCCGCCGAATCGCTTCCGCGGGCGCGCCCGCGGGGATCGTGACCACATCGCGGGTCATCACTTCCGCGACACTCGTGATCCGGAGCACGTCGGGCTCGTACCCGCTCGGCACATGCAGGCCACGGCGTGCGAGCTTCTCCGTCATGATGCTCTCGGGGAGGAACGAGCTGGCGACGAGGTCGGCGAGCACCGCGGCCAGCATCAGCGGGACGATCGCGTGGTAGTCGCGCGTCAACTCGAACGCGAACACGATCGCGGTGAAGGTCGCGCGGGTCGCGGCGCCGAACGTCGCGGCCATCGCGACGAGCGCCACCGCGCCGGGGGAGATCCCCAGGCCCGGGACCACGTGCTGCACCAGTGCGCCCATGAGCCCGCCAAAGCAGCCACTGATGAGGAGAATCGGCGCGAGCGTTCCCCCGGAGGTTCCCGACGCGAGCGCGATCCACCATGCGGCGAGCTTCGCGAGGAGGAGCACCGCCAACGTGCCGACCGCAAGCCGATTCGCGAGCACGTCGTTGATCGACTCGTAGCCCACGCCGAGCGCACGCGGCACGAGCAGTCCGATGCTCGCGAACGCGAGCGCCCCGAGCATCGGGTGCCAGAACACGCCGAACGGCAACCGACGGAACGCCGCCTCGATCAGGAAGAGGCCGCGCACGACGATCACCGCGAGCGCGCCGCAGGCAACCCCGAGCACCGCGAAGACCCACAGGCTGTCGAGGCCGGCGTACTCGTGTGGCGGGACGTGGAACAGCGGGCCCGGCCCGAACAGCGCGGCGTGCATGCCCGCCGCGACGCTCGCCGAGACGATGAGCGGCACGAGTGAGCGGGGCGAGAACTCGAACAGCAGCAGCTCCACCGCGAGCATCACCGACGCGAGCGGCGCGCCGAACACTGCGGCCATCCCGCCGGCGGCGCCGCACGCGAGCAGGATCTTGCGCTCCGACGGCGAGATGTGGAAGGCCTGCCCGAGCAGCGATCCGACCGCACCACCGGTCACGATGATCGGCCCCTCGGCACCGAAGGGCCCGCCGGTGCCGATCGCGACTGCGGCCGACAACGGCTTGGCGATCGCGGTACGGGGCGAGATGCGGCTCTCCCCCGTCAGCACCGCTTCCTGCGCCTCGGGGATCCCGTGCCCGCGGATGTTCGGTGACCACAGCGCGAGGAGGGTGACGACGAGCGCACCGGCCACCGCGACCAGCAGCAGCTCAGGGCCCGGGTGGTAGTTCGCGAACGACGGGACGTCCCACGCGAACTGGTGGAACAGCGCCAGGTTGGTGATGAGCCCGATGAGGTGCAACAGCAGCCACGCGGCCGCGCCACCGACGAGCCCGAGCACGGTCCCGAACGCGGTCAGGAACCACAGTCGTCGCGGTGACGTGTGCACGCGAGAGACTCCCTCGTCGATCCAGTCCGGCAGTTCGGTCCTGCCCGAAGTTGTATCTTGTCAGGATATATCTATGGTCGAGCCCGATCTCAGTGATGCCCAGTACTCGCAGCTGCTCGAGTTCCGCACCTCGTTGCGCGAGTTCCTGCACTGGAGCGAGGAGCAGGCCCGGGCCGCGGGGCTGTCACCCGCCGAGCACCAGCTCTTGCTCGCGATCCGGGGGCACCCGGGACCCGACCCACCCACCGTCGGTGACGCGGCTCGCGCGCTTCTGCTTCGTCACCACAGCGCGGTGCAACTGATCGACCGGGCGGAGAAGCGGGATCTCGTCCGACGTCAGGCCGACCCGCGTGACGGCCGCGTGGTCCGTCTCCGCCTCACGCCAGTCGGTCGGCGGCGGCTGCGGCGATTGAGCGCGCTGCACCTCGAGGAGATCGCGAAGCTGGCGCCGGCCCTCAGGTTCCTGTGAACTGCGCGGCGTCGACCGGGCCGACCACTGCGAGCGTGCGCTCCCCCGGCGCGAGGATCCGCTCGATGACCCGCCCGACGTCGTCGGCGGTGACGGCTTCGACGTCGGCGACCACTTCGTCGAGCGTCGGCACCTCACCCATCGAAAGCTCATGCCGGCCGATCCGGTGCATCCGGCTCGCCGAGCTCTCGAGCGAGAGCGCGAGCGAGCCGGTGAGGTGGCCCTTGGCGCTCACCAGCTCGCGCTCGGTGACGCCGCCGTCGCGTACGAGACGATCGAGCTCGGCGTTCACGAGGTCGAGGACCTCGGCGACGTGCTCGGGTGCGGTCGCTGCGTAGACCGCGAACGAGCCCGTCTCGTCGAACGCGCTGCGGTACGAGAACACCGAGTACGCGAGGCCGCGGCGCTCACGCACCTCCTGGAACAGGCGTGAGCTCATGCCGCCGCCGAGCACCTGATCGAGCACGCCGAGGGCGAACCGATCGGGGTCGTCGCGCCGCAGCGAACGGGTGCCGAGCACGACGTGCGCCTGCTCCAACGGCCGTTCGACGATCGCGACCGCGCTCGGCGCGCCGACGTCGACGCCGTTCCGGCGCTCCGGTCGCACGCCATCGGCGAGCGGGAGGTGCTTCTCGACCAGCTCGACGACATCGTCGTGCACGAGGTTGCCCGCCACCGCGACGACGACGTTGCCGGGAACGTAATGCGCACGGTGATAGCCCGCGACGTCGTCGCGCGACATCCCGCTGATCGTCTCCTGCGAGCCCGCGACCTCACGGCCGAGCGGGTGCTCCGGGAACAGCGCGCGTGCGAACACGTCATGCACGAGATCGTCGGGCACGTCGTCGCGCATGCGGATCTCCTCGAGGATCACCTGCCGCTCCGACTCGAACTCGTCGAGCCGGATTGCGGGTGACCACACGATCCCGGAGAGGATCTCGAGCGCGAGCGGCAGGCATTGGTCGGGGACGCGCACGTAGAACGCGGTGGTCTCCTGACCCGTGAACGCGTTCATGTCGCCGCCGATCGACTCGATCGCCTCGGCAATCTCCGAGGCGTTGCGATCGTCCGTGCCCTTGAACAACAGGTGCTCGAGGAAGTGACTCGCGCCCGCGATGGCGTCGCTCTCGTCGCGCGATCCGGTACCGACCCAGAACCCGACCGCGGCGGAACGCAGCCCGGGAAGTTGCTCGGTGACGACGCGCAGGCCCGACCCGAGGCGGGTTCGGCGAATGCCCACGCCAGCCATCGGGTCGGTCATCGACGCGCCGCGCTGTGAAGTTGAGAGTGAGTGCGCGGAGGGCCGGCTACCGCCGACCGCTCCGGCGCCGCCCGCCACCGCCGCGGCTGCCGCCCCGGTCGCTTCCACCCCGGTCGTCGCTGCGACCGGTGTCGGCCGGGCCGAGGTCGCCGAACTCCTCGACTGCCTTCGTGTCGAAGAACTCGTCGAACGACGCTGTATCCGCATCGACACGGCCCCCGCCGTTGCGCTCGCCTTCGTCGGCACACGGTTCGCGGGCCTCGCGCGGCTCGCGCGGCTCACGCGGCTCACGCGGGGCACGAGCCTCGCCGCCACCGCTGCCCGCGTCGCCGTCGGCAGGCTCGTCACCCGCGAGCGACAACGACAGCTTGCCCGAGTTGTCGATGTCGTCGACCCGCACCGTGACCTCGTCACCGAGATTGAGCACGTCTTCGACCCGGTCGATGCGCTTGCCCCGACCGAGCTTCGAGATGTGGAGCAGGCCGTCGCGCCCGGGAAGGATGTTCACGAACGCACCGAACTTGGTGACGTTCACGACCTTGCCCGTGTACTCGGCGCCGAGCTCCGCGGTGGGCGGGTCGAGGATGAGCTCGATCCGCCGCTTCGCCTCTTCGACCGCCGCGCCGTCCTTCGACCCGATGCTCACCGTGCCGACGACGCCGTCGTCGGACACCGACACGTCGGCGCCGGTCTCGGACGTGATCGTGTTGATCACCTTGCCCTTCGGCCCGATCACCTCACCGATCTTGTCCATCGGGATCTCGAAGCTGATGATCTTCGGTGCGGTGTCACGCACGTCGGCGCGAGGCTCGGCGATCGCAGCTTCCATCACGTCCAGAATCTTCATGCGTGCGTCACGCGCCTGGAGCAGCGCCTGCGCGAGCACGTCGGCGGGTAGGCCGTCGATCTTGGTGTCGAGCTGCAGTGCCGTGACGAAGTCACGCGTGCCCGCGACCTTGAAGTCCATGTCGCCGAACGCATCCTCGGTGCCGAGGATGTCGGTGAGGGTCGTGTACTTGCCTTCGGCGTACACGAGGCCCATCGCGATCCCGGCGACCGGCGCGCGCAGCGGGACGCCGCCGTCCATCATCGAGAGCGTGGAGCCGCACACCGACGCCATGGACGTGGAGCCGTTGGAGCTCAGGACGTCGGAGACGATGCGGAGCACGTAGGGCCACTCCTCCTTCGACGGCACCACGGGGAGCAGCGCGCGCTCGGCGAGTGCACCGTGGCCGATCTCACGGCGCTTCGGCGAGCCGACGCGGCCCGTCTCACCGGTGGAGAAGGGCGGGAAGTTGTAGTGGTGGATGTAGCGCTTGGTGGTGGCGCGCATCTCGTCGAGACCGATGAACTGCTCCATGCGGGGCATGCCCAACGTCAGGATGCTGAGCACCTGGGTCTCGCCCCGCTCGAACAGGCCGGAGCCGTGCGCGGTGGGGAGGACGTCGACCTCGGCCGTCAGCGGGCGGATGTCCGTGGTGCCGCGACCGTCGATACGCAGGCCCTCGGTGACGATGCGGTGGCGCACCACCTTCTTCTGGAGCGAGCGGAACGCCGGCTTGATCTGCCCCTTGCGATGCGCGAACTGCTGGGGCTCGTCGGGCGTGCCGCACATCGCGAGCAGCAGCCCTTCGAGGATCTCGTCGAGGCGGTTGTTGCGCTCGGTCTTGTCGGCGATGGACATCGCCTGCGACGTGCTCTCGGTGGCCTGCTCGGCGACGGTCTCGAACACGTCGTCGTCGTAGTCGGAGTGGATCTCGTACGCGATCGGCGCAATCGGGCCGCGCTCGCGGATGACCGCCGCGCGCAACTCCTTCTGGAGCTCGATCGACGCCGCGATCCACTTCTTGGACTCTTCGAGGCCCTCGGCGATCACCTCTTCGGTGACCTTGGGCGCGCCCCCTTCGTAGAGGCGCCACGTGGCCTCGGTGCCACCCGCCTCGACCATCATCACCGCGATGTCACCGGAGTCGATCATGCGGCCGGCGACGACGAGCTCGAACGTGGACTCCTCGCTCTCCTCGAAGCTCGGGTGCGCGATCCACTCACTGCCCTGACGCGACAGGCGCACCGCGCCGATGGGGCCGTCGAACGGGATCCCCGACACCATCAGCGCGGCCGACGCGCCGTTGATCGACGCGATGTCGTGCGGGTTGACGAGGTCGGCGCCGAGGATGGTGGCGATCACCTGCACCTCGTTGCGGAAGCCCTCGGGGAACGACGGCCGCAGCGGGCGGTCGGTGAGCCGGCACGTGAGGATCGCGGGCTCGCTCGGGCGACCCTCGCGACGGAACACGCCGCCCGGGATCTTGCCCGCGGCGTACATGCGCTCCTCGACGTCGACGGTGAGCGGGAAGAAGTCGATGCCTTCCCGCGGCTTGGTGGTGACCACCGTGCTCAGCACCGTGGTGTCACCGACCTTGACGAGCACCGCGCCGTTGGCTTGGGGCGCCAGCTTGCCGGTCTCGAGGGTCATGGTCAGGCCGGCCGCATTGATGGGGCCGGAAACGCGAATCGCATTCTTTGCCGAATTTGGCATGGGAACGCGCTCCTCTCTCACCGCTCTTCGGGGTGATCAGGCGAGCGGGGCCGGTTCCCAGTTGTCGCCGTCCGAATCCTGCTGACCGTGTGACACGGCCGAACTCGGGCGGTGGCGACTGACAACCGTCGTCACGCTCGCGATTGTGATGTGACGCGAAACGGAGCGGTGACTGCCGCTCCGAAGGTGTTCGTTATCGGCGAAGGCCGAGTTTGGCGATCAACGCCCGGTAGCGCTCGACGTCGTTGTCACGGAGATAGTCGAGCAACCGGCGGCGACGACCGACGAGCATGAGCAGACCGCGGCGCGAGTGGTGGTCCTTGGCGTGAACCTTGAGATGCTCGGTGAGGTGGTTGATCCGCCCCGTGAGCAACGCAACTTGCACCTCGGTGGAGCCGGTGTCGGTGGGATGCCGACGGTTCTCGGCGATCGTCGCTGTCGTATCGGGCATGCGTGAAGAGAACTTTCTTGCCGGAATCGGCAGATTGCTTGTACGAAAGGCAGACGGCCGGGTGCCGTCGCGCCAGCCTGGCAGCCTACCAGCTGACGCCCTTCAGGAGAGGAGCCGCCGGGTCTCGGCGACGTCGTCGTGCATCTGGGCCACGAGGGCGTCGATGCTCTCGAACCGCTCCTCCCCCCGCAGCCGGGCCTGGAACCCCACCCGGGCGATCTGGCCGTAGAGATCGCCGCTCCAGTCGAGCACGAACGCCTCCAGCAACGACATGTCGGCGTTCTCGTAGAAGGTCGGGCGCCGGCCCAGCGAGATCGCGGCGGGCCGCTCCACGCCGTCGGCGGCCACCAGCGTGCCGGCGTAGATCCCGTCAGCGGGCATGCACATCCGCCCCGACACGGCCAGGTTGGCGGTCGGGAACCCGAGCTCGCGCCCGCGGTGGTCGCCGTCGATCACCGGCCCCCGCAGCTCGTAGGGGCGGCCGAGCTGGGCCGCCGCGCCGGCGACGTCCCCGGCGGCGAGGAGCTCGCGGATCGCGGTGGACGAGTAGATCGTGCCGTCGCCCCCTGCCTCGAGGCCGACCCCGAGCACCTCGAACCCGTGCTCGGCGCCCGTCCGCTCGAGCATCGGCACGCTGCCGCCCCGGTCGCGCCCGAAGTGGAAGTCGGCGCCCACGACCACCAGGCGCGCCTGCGCGCCCTCGACGAGCACCTCACGCACGAAGTCCTCCGCCGACTCGCGGCTGCGCGCCTCGTCGAAGTGCAGGACGAAGCACGTGTCGAGGTAACCCGACGCGTCGAGGAGCTCGAGCTTCTGCTCGGTGTCCGTGAGGAGCGCCGGCGCGGACTGCGGGCGCACGACCTCCGCGGGGTGGCGATCGAAGGTGACGCAGACGGCGTCCATCTCCCGCGCGACCGCGAGGTCGCGCACGAGCCGGAGCACCGCGCGGTGCCCGAGGTGCACGCCGTCGTAGACACCGATGGTGACGACGCTGCCCGCAGGCGACACCGCCGCCAGCTCGCGCAGCTCGTGGACGATCCTCACGCGAGCACCACCGCCGGCTTCACCGCGCCACCGCGACGCTCGTAGACCGCGAGCAGCTCGCCGCTCGCGTCGATCATCGCGAACGGACCCGCGCCCAACGCCGGGTGGGGCTCGCCTTCCCGTTCGGAGAACGCCGTGCAGTGGAACGCCATGCCGTGCGCGACCGCGCGCGCCTGCTCCTCGTCGAGCACGACCGGCTCGAGGTCGCGCATCGCGACCGCGGGCGACAGTACCTTCGGCTCAGGATCGTCGAGCACGTCGTCGAGCGGGTACGCCTCGTCGAGCCCGAACGACCCGACCCGCAGGCGGCGCAGCGACGCGAGGTGCGCGCATCCGCCGAGGGCCGTGCCGAGATCGGCCGCGAGCGTGCGCACGTACGTGCCGCTGCTGCACTCGACCAACGCGGTGGCCGCCGGGTATGCGCCGGGCTCGAACTCCTCGATGTCGAAGCGGTCGACGCGCACGTGACGCGGCGCCCGCTCGACCTCTTTGCCTTCGCGCGCGAGCTCATGCAGGCGGCGGCCACCGACCTGCACCGCCGACACCATCGGCGGCAGCTGCTCGATCTCGCCGAGGAAGCCCCGCGTGCCCCGTTCGACCTCGTCGCGCGTGAGCATCATCGGTTGCTGGTCGAGCACTGCGCCCGACGCGTCGAGCGTGGTGGTGGCGATGCCGAACACGATACGGCCCCGGTACGCCTTGGTCGTCTCCTGGAGGAAGCGCAGCAAGCGCGTCGCGCGACCGAGCCCGACGAGCAATACGCCGGTGGCGTCGGGATCGAGCGTGCCCGCATGCCCGACACGACGCTGCCCGTACGCGCGCCGCAAGCGGGCGACGACGTCGTGACTCGTCCAGCCCGCGGGCTTGTCGACGACGACCAGGCCGTCACGCATCGCGACGCGCGCTCAGAGGGATGCCGAGATGCGCGCGACCAACACGGGGATCGGCAGCGGCGAGGAGAACCCCGCGGCGAACCGGTGACCGCCGCCACCGTGCTCGTCCGCGATCTTGCAGACGTCGACGGCGCCGAGCGAGCGCAGGCTCACGCGCACCGAGCCGTCGGCCTCTTCCTTCAGCACACACGTGACCTCGGCCTCGGTGGTACGGCGCAGCACGTCGATCAGGCCTTCGACCTCATCGAGCGTGACGTCGTGGCGCTCGAGCATGTCCTGGGTGACGGCCGTCCACACGAAGTGACGCTCGACGTCGAGCTGCGCATGCTCGAGCCCTTCGGCGAGCAGCTTGAGGTACGCGAACCGGTGCTCCTCGAAGAGCTGGCGTGACAGGCGCGAGATCGGGAGGTCGAACTCGACCAGCTCACGCGCGAGGTCGAAGACCGCAGGCGTCGTGGTGTCGTACTGGAACCGCCCGGTGTCGCACACCAGCGCGGCGTACAACGCGTGCGCGGCGTCGCGGTTGAGCTCGAGCGTGAGGGCATCGAGCAGGCGACGGACCACGACCCCGCTCGCGGCGGCGGCGGGATCGATCACATTGATGGTGCCGTAACACGTGTTCGAGATGTGATGGTCGATGACGATGAGCTCACGCGCGCCCTCCGCCGCCGGCTGGAGATCGCCGAGTCGGTTGATCGACCCGCAGTCGAAGGTGACCATGACATCCGGCTGGTCAGGGAAGTCGGCGGGCTTGGTGAGGAGGTCGAGGCCGGGCATCTCGCGGTAGTGCGGCGCCACGACGAACGGCGACGGGAACGACGCGACCACGTCACGGCCGTCGGCGCGCAACACGTGGAACAGGCCCAGCATCGAGCCGAGCGCGTCGCCGTCGGGGTTCACGTGGCAGGCGAGCGCCACGGTCGGCGCGGTGTCGATCGCGACCGCGGCCTGCCGGAGCGCGCCCTCGACGTCGATCCCGCGGGTCGTCATGACTGCGGGTCTTCGTCGGCGTCGGCGTCGTGCGAGATGCCGCGGAGGAGCTCTTCGATGCGCGCGCCCTGCACGATGGCGGGATCTTCGAGGAAGGTGAGCTTGGGCGTGTACTTCATGCGCACTTGGCGCCCGAGCTCGCTGCGGAGATGCGGCGCCGCCGACGACAGCGCGGCGCGAGTTTCCTCCTGCCGCTCCGGTGCCTGCGCGTCGACCACCTTCCGCGCCCCCTTCTTGGTGTCGAGCGCGGAATAGTAGACCGTCGCATGCCGCAGGTCGTTGCTGACGTCGACGCCGGTGATGGTGACCAGGCCGAGCCGCGGATCGTTCAACCGCTCGAGCTCGTCGGCCAGCGCCTCGCGCACGACCTCGTTCACCCGCGCCATGCGCGGGTACCTGCGAGGGCTCGCCGGACGCGCCATCAGGCGTCCTCCGATTCCAACCATGCCGTCTTCACTTCCAGGAGCTCGATGTCGGGTGCGCCCGCAATGAAACGCTCCGCCGCGTCGAGCAGTTCCACGACCCGGTGCTCGCTCTCCCCCACCACCGCGATCGCGATCTCGGCGCGCTGCCACTGGTCGTGATGGTCGACCTCGGCCACCGAGATCCGGAACCGGTTCCGCAGCCCTTCGACGATCGGACGGAGCACCGCCCGCTTCGCCTTCAGCGACCGGCTCTGCGGGATGTGCAGATCGAAGCTCACCGCCGCCGCGTGCATCACCCCATTCTGACCTCTTTACCTCGGATCGTTGAACCGGAGGTGGTGCTTCCTCCCGTTCAGGGCAGTCCGTGCGGCTCACAGACCGCGAACCCCGGCCGATCGAGGCACAGGAGCGCGGCGATCGCATGGTCGAGGTCGAGCCGTTCGCCGCTCCACGTCGGGACACCGGTGTGCTCGTCGATCGCGAGCTCGAGTGCCCGGTTGCGTTCGACGATGCTCGGGCCGTCGGCGCGCAGTTTCGGCGATCGTGCGTCGAGTTGATCGCCCGACGGCTTGTTGACGACGACTTCGCCGTTCGCAGTGATTTCGAGCGTCCAGCCGCCTTCGTGGGCGAGGCGGTGATGGAACCAGCACAGATGCACGAGGTTGGCGAGGCTCGTCTCCCCGCCGTGCGCCCAGTGCCGGCCGTGATGCGCGTCGAGCCAACGCGTCTCGTCGCAGCCGGGCCACCGGCAGGTCTGGTCGCGCTTTCGCAACGCCCGGCGAATCGCGCGCGGGATGCTCCGGGTCTTGCCCCCGATGTTGAGGAGCTCGCCGACGGACCCTCGCTCGACGAGCACGATCGAACTGTCGCACGCGATTCGGCGCGCAGTCTCCGGGTCGAGCGCCGGACCGCCTTCGAGCGCACATTCGCCGTCGGCATCGTGAGTCAGCACCTCGGCGTCGACGTTGAGCACGATCTGGGTTGCGCCATCCCACGCGATCGTCCGCTGCGTCGGGGGCGGCCACTCGTCGGGGCCTATTCGTCCAGTGGGACGGTCTCCGCGTAGATGGGGCCGACGAGGAGGTCGAGGAACTCGTCGCTGGCGTAGAGGCGCTCACCGGAGAGCTTCTCCTTGCCGAAGGTGAGGATGCCGACGATGTTGAACGTGCGCTGGGTGCCGTCGGCAAGCGTGACCTCGATCACATACTCCTGGCCCACGCCGTCGTCGGTGATCCACTCGTTGCGCATGTCGTACGAGTCGATGGTCATGTTCGTGTTGTTGAAGAAGTACTCGTAGTAGCGCCGTGCCATGTCGGCGCCGCGGAACACGCGGCGCGACGGCTGGAACTCGTAGACGCAGTCGTCCTCGAGCGTGGCCATGGTGGTCTCCATGTCGCCGTCGGCCTCGGCTTTGGCGTGCAGCATCGCCACCGCCACCAACTCATCGCGTGTTGCCATCAGACCGGAAGCTCCCCGGAGACGACGTCGCCTCCCTTGATGACCGTGATGTTCTCGGGATCGGTGAGCACACCGATGTCAGTCGACGGATCACCGTCGACCACGAGGATGTCGGCGAGGTAGCCCTCGCGCACTGCCCCGAGCTCGTTGCCGCGACCCATCGCGGCGGCACCGTTGACGGTCGCCCAGCGCAGCACGTCGAGCGGCGCGATGCCGACGGTGTCGACGTACAGCGACAGCTCGCCTCCGTACATGCCGTGCGGGAACCCGACTGCGCCGTAGTCGTCGCCCACGAGGAGCTTCACGCCCGCGGCGTTCGCCTTGGGGAGCACCTCGTAGCTGTACTCGAGGTCCTTCTTCATCGCCTCGCCGAACCCGAGGCCCGCGCCCATCGTCTCCGAGAAGTGCTTCGGGAAGTAGAGGCTGGGCACGACGTACGTGCCGGCGGCGACGATCTTCTCGATGCACTCGTCATCCATCTCGTCGGCGTGGTCGAGGATGTCCATGCCGAGCTCGACCGCCATCAGGATCGCTTCCTTGTTGGCGATGTGACCGCGGATCAGCGCGCCACGACTGTGCGCGGTGTCGATCGCCGCGGCGAGCTCGTCGCGCGTCATCTCGATCTGGTCCTTCGGCGCGGTCGTGCCGTGGCCACCGGTGACATAGAGCTTGATGATCTCAGCACCGTGCTTGATCTCCTCACGGATGCCCGCGCGGAACTCTTCGGGCCCGTCGCAGATCCGGATGCCGCCGGCGGACGGCACGTTCCACCACCACGAGTGGTTGTCGTTGCTGTGCCCGGTGGTGCTGAGCTCTCGGCTCGCAGGCACGAGCCGCGGGCCGGGAATGATGCCATCGTCGATCGCGCGCTTCATCGACGGGTCGATGTCGTTGGCGACACCGGCACCGATCGCGCCCGTGTACCCGCAGCGCAGTGCGGTGAGCAGGTTCTTGGCCGCGACGACCGCCGCGTACGCGGTCGGCTCGTCGGAGCCGAGCGGGGTCATGCGCGATCCCAGCTCGCGGTACGCGGAGTGGAAGTGGCAGGTGACCATGCCCGGCATCACCGTGCGGCCACTGACGTCGTGCACATCGTCGCCGGGTTGCGGCGTGGGTGCTCCTCCTTGCGTCACCGAGGCGATGCGCTCGCCGTCGACGATCACGGTTGCGTCGGCGAGGCGCGCCTGCTCCCCGTCGAGGACGGTTGCGTTGGTCAGTACGAGTCTGCTCATGCGAGCGACGCTACGACAAACCGGCCGCGCATGAAAGCGCTGCCCTACACCCTTGCGATTTCGCGCATGTCGTAGGTCTCGATGACGTCGCCCTGCTTGAGGTCCTGGTAGTTCTCGAGGCCGATACCGCACTCGAACCCGGACTGCACCTCGCGCACGTCGTCCTTGAAGCGCTTGAGGGTGGCGATCGCGCCGTTCCAGATGACGACCCCCTCACGCAAGAACCGCACCTTCGAGCCACGCGTGATGGTGCCGTTGAGCACGTAGCAACCCGCGACCTTCCCGACACGCGGCACCGAGAACACCTCGCGCACCTCGGCGTCGCCGGTGACGATCTCCTCGAACTCGGGCTTGAGCATGCCGAGCAGCGCGGCCTGGACGTCTTCGAGCACCTGGTAGATGACCTCGTAGAGCCGCATCTCGACGCCCTCGGCGTCGGCGAGCTCGCGTGCTTGACGGTCAGGGCGCACGTTGAACCCGATGACGGTCGCGTTGGAGACCGCAGCGAGGTTGACGTCGCTCTCGTTGATCCCGCCGACCGCGCGGTGCACGAACGACAGGCGCACCTCTTCGTGCGTCTGGTCGAGCTTGCGCAGCGCGTCGGTGAGCGCTTCGAGCGAGCCCTGGACGTCGGCCTTGAGCACGAGGTTGAGCGTGGCGACCTCGCCGCGCTGCACCATGGCGAAGATGTCCTCGAGTCGGGCACCGCCCGCCAGGCTCATCGGGTGCTTCAGGCTCGCGGCACGGCGGCGGCGCGCACGCGCCTCCGCGACGGTGCGCGCGGTCTTCTCGTCGGGCGCGACCCGCAGCTCGTCACCCGCGAGGGGGACGTCGTCGAGGCCGAGGACCTCGACCGGCACCGAGGGCCCGGCTTCCGAGACCTGCTGGCCGTTCTCGTCGAACATCGCACGGACACGACCCCAGGCGCCGCCGGCGACGATCGGGTCGCCGACCCGCAGCGTGCCGCGATCGACGAGCGCGGTGACGACCGGGCCACGGCCGGGATCGAGGTTGGACTCGAGCACGATCGCGCGGGCGAGCACCTTCGGGTTGGCGGTGAGCTCTTCGACCTCGGCCACCAGCACGAGGGCTTCGAGCAGCTCGTCGACGCCCGTGCCGGAAGGCGGCGCGACGTCGACGACGATCGTGTCGCCACCCCAGGGCTCGGGGACGAGCTCGCGCTCGACGAGCTGCTGGCGGACGCGGGTGGGATCGGCGTCGTCGCGGTCGACCTTGGTGATCGCGACCACGATCGGCACTTCGGCCGCACGCGCGTGGTCGATCGCTTCGACGGTCTGCGGCATCACGCCGTCGTCGGCCGCGACGACGAGCACGACGATGTCGGTCGCGTTCGCCCCGCGCGCACGCATGGCGGTGAACGCCTCGTGACCCGGAGTGTCGATGAAGGTGATCGGGTGGCCGTCGAAGACGGTCTGGTACGCGCCGATGTGCTGGGTGATGCCACCGGCTTCGCCGGCAACGACGTTGGCGTGCCGGATCGCGTCGAGCAACGTGGTCTTGCCGTGGTCGACGTGACCCATCACGGTGACGATCGGCGCGCGCGGCTCTGCGAGCGCGTCGTCTTCGTCGTCGTCGTCACCCAACAGCGCCTGCAGCTCGAGCTCGGCCTCCTGGCCGGGCTCGACGAGCAGCACTTCGGCGCCGAGCGACTCGGCGATGAGCTCGACCATCTCGTCGGCGAGCGACTGCGTGCCCGTGACCATCTCGCCCGCGTCGAACAGCAGGCGCACGAGGTCGGCGGTGGTGCGGTTCAGCTTGGGCGCGAGCTCCTGGATGGTGATGCCGCGCTCGACGACGACCTCGCCGTCGGGGACCGGGGCATCGCTCGGCGTGAGCTGAGGCAGCGACGCGGGGCCGATGTCCTCGAAGTCGCGACGACGACGCTTCTTGCGCCGGGGCCGCTGGCCCTGCGGGCCGGTACGACCGCGACCGCCGGGGCCACCGCCACCAGGACCACCGGGACCGCCACCACCAGGGCCGCCACCGGGGCCACCGCGGCCGGGAGCACCCTGGCCGCCGCCACCGCCGGGACCGCCGCCGGGACGGCTGAACCCGCCGCCGGGGCGTTGACCGGTGAAGCCTCCCCCACCGCCGGGTCGCTGACCGCCGGGGCCACCCGACGTGGCACCCGGGCGAGAGCTCGGGGAGCCAGGAGTGATGCGCGGACCCGGGGGCGGCGGGATACGACGGGCACCGCCGGGGGGCGGCGGGATCGGACGGCCGGTGACACTGCGCGGCGGGCCCGCGGCGGCGTCGTCGGCTTCGGGTGTGGCCAGAGTGGGCGCCGGCTCGGCGGCTGCTGCCGCCGGGCGCTCGACCGGCCGGGGCTCGGGCGCGGGCGCCGGGCGCGGCGCGAGCGACGGGTCGGGGATGACGCCAGTGGAGCGCACCACGCGGTGCGCGGGCGCCGGAGCGACCGGTTCGGGTGCTTCCTCGCCGATGGCGGGCGCCACGGGCGCCACGACCGGCGCCTCGTCGGGCGCGACGCCGACCACTGCGGGCTCAGGCTCGGGCGACGGCTCGGGCTCGGGCGCCGCCGGCTTCTCCGCCGCCTTCTCCGCCGCCTTCTTCGACTCGCCCTTCTTCGAGTCCGCCTTCGGCGGCTCCTCCTCCACGATCGGCTCGCGTCGCAGCCCCTCGGAGTCGGCGAGGCGCCGCACGCGGTCCGCGAGCGGATCATCGATGCTCGACGAGTGGCTCTTCACGCCGATCTTCAGGCGCTCGCACAGATCGAGCACAACCTGGTTCTCGACACCGAGCTCTCGTGCCAGCTCGTAAACCCGGATCTTCTTGGTGGCCAAGCTTCCCTACTTCTCGAACTTCTCGTGCTTCTCGTTGCTGCTCACTAGTTTCGCGCGCAGACCTGCCAGATCGTCACTGCTCACCTCGGCCCGCAACGCCCGGGCGACCGAATGGCGCTTGATCGCCTGATCGAGGCACTCGACCGGGTGGTCGGCGCACAGCCAGGCCCCTCGCCCCGATCCGGCTCCCACCACCAGCTGTGGGGTGGCCGGGGTCCGGCAGAAC
This sequence comes from uncultured Actinomycetes bacterium, assembly GCA_963721435.1. Taxonomy (GTDB): domain Bacteria; phylum Actinomycetota; class Acidimicrobiia; order IMCC26256; family DASPTH01; genus CAVRJC01. The sequence goes on along the minus strand of CAVRJC010000006.1, from coordinate 570,497 downwards.
CGGACGAGCTCCGAGACCGAGGCGCGACGCCGGCACCCGATGCAGGTGCGTTGCGGACTATCCGTTGCTCTCCTCCACCATTTCTGCTTCAGGCATCTCTGCTTCAGGCATTGCCGCTTCAGGCGCTGGTTCCTCCGCCGCCGGTGCTGCTGCTTCCGGCGCCACTTCCCCGGTCGCGGCTTCGGCGTCCGCTGCGGCGGCTTCGGCGACGTCGCCGACCGCGGCCGCCTCGGGCGCCGCGTACCCCGCCTCGGCGGCCGAGATCGTCTCGCCGCCTTCGGCCGGCTGCCACACCAGCTCGCCACTCTCGTTGGTGACCCACTCGCCTTCGGCGTACTCGACGCCGACACCCGACTCCTCGTCGGCGAGCTGGGTCTCGCTCTTGATGTCGACGCGCCAACCCGTGAGCCGGGCGGCGAGCCGAGCGTTCTGACCTTCTTTCCCGATGGCCAGCGAGAGCTGGAAGTCGGGGACGATGACCTCGGCAGTGCCGCTGTCGGGATGGATCCGCACCTCACGCACGCGCGCGGGCGCGAGCGCCTTCATGACGAACTCGGCCGGGTCGTCGCTGTAGGGGACGATGTCGACCTTCTCGCCGCGCAGCTCGTTGACGACCATCCGCACGCGGGAGCCGCGCGCGCCGACACAGGCGCCGACCGGGTCGACGTTGGTGTCGTTCGACGACACCGCGAGCTTCGTGCGGTGACCCGGCTCACGCGCGATCGCCTTCAGCTCGACGACGTTGTCGACGATCTCCGGCACTTCGAGCTCGAACAGTCGCTTGACGAGACCGGGGTGCGTACGGGACACGACGATCTGCGGGCCCTTGGCCGTCTTGCGCACCTCGACGATGTAGGCCTTGAGGCGGCTGCCGTGGTCGTAGTGCTCGTTCTGCACCTGCTCGGCCTGCGGGAGCAACGCCTCGACCTTGCCGAGGTCGAGCAGCGTGTAGCGGGCGTCGGTCTGCTGGATGATCCCGGTGACGATGTCGCCCTCGCGGCCGGCGTACTCCTCGTACTTCATCTCGCGCTCGGCTTCACGGATGCGCTGGAAGATCACCTGCTTGGCCGTCTGTGCGGCGATGCGACCGAAGTCGTTGGGCGTGTCGTCCCACTCGCGCGTGACGTTGCCCTCTTCGTCGAGCTCCTGCGCGATCACCTTGATCGCACCGGTCTCCATGTCGATCTCGACCAGAGCTTCCTCGGCCGCGTCGGGCATCCGCTTGTACGCAGTGAGCAGCGCGTTCGCGAGCGCCTCCAACATGATCTCGATGGAGATTCCCTTTTCGCGCTCGATGTTCTCGAGCGCCTCCATCATCTCTGAGTTCATGACCGTGCCACTTCCTTCAGCGTCTTTTCTGGCAGTTGCTTCTCGCGCGTCTGCTTGCCCGTCTTCGGTTGCGGGCCCCACTCGAAGACGGTGCGGGCCTGCACGATGTCGTCGTAGGTGACGTGCTCGGTCTCGCCGGAGTCGAGGAGGACGTCGCACGCGTCGTCGTCGGCCGCGACGACCACGCCCCGGATCCGTTGCGCCGGTGTGTCACCGGCCCTGATCTTGATCGAGGCCGTCGAGCCGACCGCGCCGCGGAAGTGCTCGGGGCGACGGAGTGGCCGCTCCAGACCGGGGCTGCTCACCTCGAGCGTGTACGAGCCGATGAGGGTGTCGTCGATCGAGCTGGCATCGAGGATCGGCATGATCGCCTCGGTCGCGCGCGTGATGGCGTCGAGGTCGACGCCGCCCTCGCGGTCGATCATCACCCGCATGACGCGGGCGCGCCCGGTGCCGGTGATCTCGACGTCGTAGAGCTCGAGGTCGAGGGAGGCGATGGCAGGACGGATCTCAGTGGCAATTGCCTCACTGTCAGCCATCTCTCACCTCCTCCTCTCAAGGAACACACGCCCGAGCAAGAAAAAACGTGGGCTTGCGCCCACGTCTGCTCCACCGGTGGGTGTTGCTGTACGCCGAACCGAACCCGGAAAGTATACCCGAACTTGCATCAGATCGCGATGCGCGAAAGTACGCGAATCGGACTGCCTCGGGTTGCGGTGCCGACGGCCACACCCGAACGGTCACATGAGCGGGGTGGTGACGTCGTCGAGCCAGGGCGCCGACGTCGCGCCCGGAAACGTCGTCGCCATGAGATCGAGCAGATCCGGGCGGTTGAAGGGATCAGCATTCGGATCGATTGCGGGCGGGCGGGCTGCCACCTGGCCCGGCGTGCAGCTCGGCGCCGGCTGCGGGATCTTCAGCCGGAGATCGAACCCGAGCTCGGGATCGACCATCGACGGCTGCAACGTCGCGCCCATGTTCTTCGCCGCGCGGTCGCGCAGGGTCAGCGCCCAGTTCCGCGATCCGGCTCGACCTTCCGCCGGTGCGCCGAGGAACCGCCATTCCAGGAACCGCATGATCGACGTGTGGTCGTAGAGCCGATGGTCGACGGATCCCGGCTGTGCGAAGGGCGATGCCAAGAACGTGGGCACCCGAAAGCCGGCCTGGCCGAAGTTCTGAAGATCGTTCCGGCTGGCGCGCGCATCAGGGAGAATGGGCGGCTTCACGTGATCGAAGAAACCGCCCCCCTCGTCGTAGGTGAGGACGAAGGCGCCGCGTTGCCACTGCGGTGACGTCGCGAACGCGCCGAAGACCTCGCGGACCCAACGCTGGCCGAGCCCGATGTCGCCGCGCGGGTGATCGTCGGTCCGCAGGGTGTCACTGGTCCCGAACCCCGGCTCCACGAACGCCACCTGCGGCAACGTGCCGCTCGCGGCATCCTCGAAGTACCGATCGAGCGAATGGATGTACGGCCGCATCCGGTCGACGCCCCACAACGCGAGCAGCGGCACACTCGTGTGGTAGTAGCCGACGGAGATGCCGGCACGAGCGAGCCGATCGATGATCGTCTCCGCGTGGAAGAGGTTGGCGCGCCCGTGCACGCCATCCGTCCTGCGCCCTTCGGACTGCGCGGACAAGAGGTACTGCCGGTTCGGGAATGTCGGACCGAGCAGCGACGAGTGCCAGCGATCGAACACCGTGAAGCGACGAGCCAGCGCGGCGTAGAAGGGCAGGTTGCTCTCGACGTAGTACGTGATCGCGAACTCGTCGTTGCCGGTTCCTTGCGCAAGGAAGCCGTGGTCGCGCTCGAGGCGCGCCGCGACCCACGTGTGCCCCGGGTCTGCGAAGCCACAGCCCCGGGTTTCGACCTTCTCCGGCGAATAGCTCTCCGCGGATCTCGTCTCGACGACGTCGCCGATGGGATCGACGAACTGCTGGTCCACGAGGCCATCGATCGAGAATCCCGTTCCATACCGCCCGCGGCCGGCTTCGAGATAGGCGTCGTCGGTACCCAACCAGCCGAGGTAGTGGTCGAACGACCGGTTCTCCATCACGGCGACGACGACGGTGTCGACGGGGCAATCCGACGGCTGCAGATCGAGGAGGCTCCCGGACGGCGCGAGCGTCGTGGTGGCCGTCGCGTCGACCACGCTCCCGAGCCGATCGAGTCGGTGCGCGGCCAGCATCCCGACCGCGGCCGCGCTGGTGCGACCGGCGCGACCCAGGAACTCGCGGCGATCCATCGGCTGAGTGTGTAGGGCCGACCCGCGCCCGGTCAGGGTCAGATGTCACATCCGCGAGCGAGCTGCCGCATGGCGTCAGCCGGTCGCGCGCTTGCTGGAGGTGTCGAGCTGCGCGTCGGCGGGGCGACTGCGCTCCTCGATGAGCGGGGGAAGGTCGTCGGGCTGCCACCCGTCGACGAGCGTGGTACCGGTGAAGTCGTAGACCGGTCGGCGGAGCTCGTGGAGCAGCTCGAGGCTGTACGCGTTGCGGCCGGTGAGCACGTCGGGATCACCCGTGACGCACGCGAGCACGGCCTCGACCATCGTCTCGACCGGCTCGAACACCCAGTCGGGCAGCCAGCCCGACGCCACGAGCTGCGGCGTTGCGATGGCGCTCACCGGCGACACCATGTTCACCGAGATGCCCTGCCCGTGGGTCTCCGCCGCGAGCCCCAACGTGAAGCGGTGCTCGGCGATCTTGGTGCTGCCGTACAGCGTGCCCGCCTGCGCGGTCACACCGGTGCGGTACGGCGGCCCGACCGGGTACTCGGCGGCCCTGGTGCCGATGTTCACGATCGCGCCACGGCCCTGCGCGCGCATGCCGCCGAGCACCTGCTGGCACAGCAGCCACGGCGCCTTGACGTTGAGCTCGAAGGTCTTCTGCAGCAGGTCGAGGTCGATCTCCTCGAACTTCTTGTACGGGCCCATGGCGGCGACGTTGACCAGGATGTCCATCGGCGCGCCGAGCGCGGCCTCCGAGCGCGCGACGAGGGTGTCGCGCCCACCGCTCGGGTCGGACAGGTCGCACACGAACATCGCGCCGGTACCGCCGACGGCTTCGATCGCGGCCATCGTCTGCGTGAGCTTGTCCTCGCTGCGCGCGCAGATCGCGACCTTCGCGCCCTCGGCCGCGAGCCGGATCGCGGTGCCGGTGCCGGTACCGCCCTGACTCGCGCCGGTGACCAGTGCGAGGCGTCCTGCACATGAGCTCGGCATGCGCAGGACGCTACCCCGATCCGGCCCACGTCGGCATGGGCGGCGCGCCCCGCCACCGTGGCGGTGACGCGCCGAAGTACGCCGGTGGGCTCGGCCATGCGAGTGGTCGGCCGTCGATCGCGCCGGGGGGCGCGACAAGGGTGACGACCTCGCCGTTGCGGGACATGTCGACGAGAAATGCTGCAGGGTCGTCGTCCTCGGCCGCCGACGGCTCCGCGCGCGACTGCCGGAGCAGCCACGCGGCTGTCTGCGCGAGTGAGCACTGCACGAGCCACGTGTCGCCGTCGCGCAGCTGACGCTCCAACGCGACCATGACCGCCGCGGCCGCGAGATAGCCGGTCGCGTGATCGAGCGCTTGCGCGGGGAGCACGCCCGGCATCTCTTCGCTGCGCGCGTCCGCGAGCGCGATGCCCGATGCGGCCTGCACGAGGCTGTCGAACCCGCGGCGCGGGGCCCACGGCCCCTCGTGTCCCCAGGCACTCAGGTTCACGATGACGAGCCCGGGATGGCGCGCCGCCAGCGCCGCGGGTGCGAGCCCGAACTGGTCGAGCGACCCGGGCCGGTACGCAGTGACGACCACGTCGGCGTCGTCGAGGAGATGCTCGAGCTCGGCGTCACCGATCGGCGACCGGAGGTCGATGAACGCGCTGCGCTTCCCCGCGAGCGCGTCGACCGCCTGTGCCTCGATCTCGGGGAGCGCCGGCGTGTCGATCCGCAGCACGTCGGCACCGTGCGCGGCGAGGGTGCGCGTGCACACGGGCCCGGCGATGACGCGCGTGAGGTCGAGCACACGCACGTCGTCGAGCGCGTGCGGTGACGGTGCTCGGACGCGCGGCGCGGCCTCGCCGATACGGCTGGACTCCGTGAGGGGCAGCACGTCGAGCACCACTCCCTGGGGGTGTGCGAGCCACTCGTCGGTGGTGCGCACCGCGGCAGCACACCCACCCGCGGCGACGATCGCGTCTTCGAGCGCGACCGCATCCCACCGCGCAACCGCGTCGCCGACGGCTTCGGGGACGTCGGACGTCCCGAGCACGTCGAGCAGGCGATCGCGGTGCCACGCGTAGTTCGCGTGGGTGCGGATCCAGCCGTCCGCCGCACGCCAGAACCGAGACAAGGGCGCGAATCCCGCCCCGGCGGGCTCACCGTTCACCCTCACGTACCGTTCGCTGCGGATCGCGGTCGCGACGTGCCGTGTGTCGAGCACGACCGTCGGCGGGGCGCTCGAGTTGCGTGTGGCGCCGAGCTCCGCCGCCGCGAGCAACGACGCGGCTACTGCTGCGGTCGCACACGACGTCACCGGGAACACCGACGGCAGCAGCTCCGCCGGCCCGGTGACATCGAGGCGCGCGGGCAGATCGGAACGATCGGCGATCGCCCGCCAGACCGCCGCGACCTCGCTCCCCGCCACGCCTTCCGGCGCTTCAGACACCGAAGACTTCGTGCAGCTCGATCGGCACGGGTGCGTCGAGCTGGGCGTAGGTGCAGGACTCGGGGTCGCGGTCGGGGCGCCAGCGCGCGAACCGCGCGGTGTGGCGGAAGCGATCGCCCTGCAGGTGCTCGTACGCGACCTCGGCGACGAGCTCGACGCGCAGCGGCTCCCACGTGAGGTCCTTGCCCGCGTTCCACCGGCTCAACGCACCGGGCCGTCGCTGCCCGCTCGCGCGCGACTCGGCCTCGGCTTCCGCCCACTCCCGCCACGGATGGGCGTCGAGCGCGCGGTCGCGGTACGGCGCGAGCTCCTCGGTCAGCTGCTTGCGGAGTGGGCCGGCGAAGCTGCTCGCGACACCGACATGATGCAGCACGCCGTCGGAGTCGAACAGTCCGAGCAGCAGCGAGCCGACCCCACCGTCCTTGTGCTCGCGGTAGCCGCCGACCGCGCAGTCGGCGGTGCGCAGGTGCTTCACCTTCAACATCGTGCGCTCGCCCTCGCGGTACTCGCCGTCGAGCGGCTTCGCGATCACACCGTCGAGACCGGCGCCCTCGAAGCGCTCGAACCACTCGCCCACGAGCGCGGGATCGCGCGTCGCCGGCGTGAGGAGGAGCATCGGCGGTTGCGTCGTCGCGAACGCGCGCTCCAGCCGTTCCCGGCGCTCCGCGAACGGGCGCGCGCGCAGGTCGTCGCCGCCCTCGGCGAGCAGGTCGAAGCCCACGAACGACGACGGCATCTCGGCCGCGAGCTTCTCGATACGGCTGGCCGCGGGATGGATACGCAGCGACAGCCGGTCGAAGTCGAGACCGCGCTCGGTGGCGATCACGATCTCACCGTCGATCACGCACTGCTCGGGGAGCTGCGCGCGGATCGGCTCGACCAGCTCGGGGAAGTACCGCGTGAGCGGCTTCTCGTTCCGGCTCCCGATCTCGACGTCGTCGCCGTCGCGGAACACGATGGCGCGGAAGCCGTCCCACTTCGGCTCGTAGAGGAAGTCGCCGACGGGCAGCTCACGGGTGAGCTTCGCCAGCATCGGCGAGACGGGCGGCGGGACGGGCAGGGTCACGCGGACTGCCGGTGGCGGCGAGACCCCGCGACGGCGTCGAGCAGCACGATGCCGACGAGCGCGCCGATCGCGATCACCGCGAACACCTTCGCCATTCCGACGAGCGCGGCCCGGCTCGACAACGCGTGGAACGTCGCCTGCGCGACCGACTCGGGCGCGCGCACGACGTCCCAGCTGTTGAAGCGGTGCACCCGCCCCAGGTAGACGCCGAGCGAGCACAGCGCGCACGCGAGTGCGTTCACGGCCACGACGCCGACCACTGCGACACCGCGCACGATCATGAAGCGCGTGCACCGCCACATCGCGATGATGTACGCGGTCATGCCGCCTGCGAACAGCAACGCGTAGCGCACCATCGACGCCGTGCGCCCGAACCGTTCGACGTCGAACGCGTAGTGCTGGATGTCAGTGAGCACGTACGGCGCGTTGGGCAGGAACGCGACGAACAGCGAAACGCCGGCCCACCAGAGCACACCGGTGCGCGCCCGCCGGCGGAACAGCAGCATCGCCAGGAGCAACGGGACCGCGGCCAGCGTGAGGTTCCAGTACATCCACCCCCACGGTCCGCGGAACGGCTGCATCAGAGCACCCTCACATCCTCCAGCCTGTCACCGGTCAATAGGCGCGCGCCACATACGCGACGAGATCCGGCTCCTGGTCGTCGTCGGGCAAGGAGCCGTCGGCCCGCACGAGGCACCGGACGGTCACGCCGCTCTGGGCGAGCTCGGCCTCCCCGTCGGCGCCGATGGCCGACCAGGGCACGCGTGCCCAACCGCTCGTGGCCCCATCACGTGCGTCCGCGAGCGTGGTGACGTCGGCGGTGCGCGACTCGCGGAGGTCGATCGCCTCGGTGAGCAGCGCCGACTGCTCGGCCTCGAGCTCGGCGCGCACGGTGTCGACGACCGCGCCGAGCGCCACGCTCGCCTTGGCGCGTCCACTGATGCGGAACGCGAGCGTGGCCGCATCGTCGGCGAGGTCACGAGGACCGATCTCGAGCCGCAGGGGCACGCCCTTGAGCTCCCAGTCGGTGACGCGACGACCGAGCGAGCCGCCGGTCTTGTCGTCGAGCTCGGCGCGCACACCGGCGGCGCGCAGCTCGTCGACCAGCGCGCGGCAACGCGCGACCACGTCACCTTCGTCGCGCACTGCGATCACGACGACCTGGACGGCAGCCAGCTTCGGCGGCACCCGCAGGCCGTTGTCGTCACCGTGGGCCATGATCAGCCCGCCGATCATGCGCGTGGACACGCCCCACGACGTGGTGCACGCGGTCTGCTGTGCGCCGGTGTCGTCGAGGTAGTCGATGCCGAAGACCCTGGCGAAGTTCTGCCCGAACTCATGGCTGGTGCCCATCTGGAGCGCCTTGCCGTCGCCCATCATCCCTTCGCACGTGAGGCTGTTGACCGCGCCGGCGAACCGCTCCTTCGCCGTCTTCAGCCCCACGGCCACAGGCATCGCGAGCACGTTCACCATGAAGTCCTGGTAGACGTCGTGGAGGATCCGGACGGCGTAGGCGCGGGCGTCGTCCCGCGTCGCGTGCGCGGTGTGCCCCTCCTGCCAGAGGAACTCGGTGGTGCGCAGGAAGAGTCGCGGGCGCAGCTCCCAGCGCACGACATTGGCCCACTGGTTGAGCAGCAGGGGTAGGTCGCGGTAGCTCTGGACCCACTTCGCCATGTACTCGCCGATCATCGTCTCGCTGGTGGGGCGGACGACGACGGGCTCCTCGAGCTCCTTGCCGCCGGCGACGGTGACGACCGCGAGCTCGGGGCTGAAGCCTTCGACGTGCTCGGCCTCACGCTGGAAGTACGACTCGGGGATGAAGAGAGGGAAGTACGCGTTCTGGGCCCCGCACGCCTTGATACGCGCGTCGACCTCGGCCTGCATCCGCTCCCAGATCGCGTAGCCGTAGGGGCGGATGACCATGGTGCCGCGCACCGGGCCGTTCTCCGCGAGCTCCGCCTTGTTGAGGACGTCCTGGTACCAACGGGGGAAGTCGTCGGCACGGGGAGTGAGCACGGGAGCCTTGGCCATGGAGCCAGAGGGTAACAATCCCGGTCCGGGGCATAATCCCGACTTCGCCGCTGGTATTTGAATCGAAACCCGACTAGATTTCTCGGGTATGGCCATCGACGTCCGCGAGCTCCGCGCCCTCCCGCTCGACCCCGAGATCGAGGAGGAGCTGACGAAGTTCGAAGATGGCGCACGCCGCTACATCGCCGGCGAGATCGACGACGACGTGTTCCGGGTGTTCCGCCTCAACCAGGGCGTCTACGGGCAACGGCAGGGTGGCTACAACCAGATGCTGCGGGTGAAGATCCCGTACGGGCAGGTCGAGCCCGACCAGCTCGAGATGCTCGGCCACCTCTCGGAGACCTACTCCCGCGGCTGGGGTCACCTCACCACCCGCCAGAACGTGCAGTTCCACTTCGTGCAGCTGGAGCAGGTCGGCGAGGCGCTCCGCCTGCTCGCGTCGGTGGGCCTCACCAGCCGCGAGGCGTGCGGGGACACCGTCCGCAACGTCGCGGGCTGCCATCTCGCGGGCGCGTGCCCCTACGAGGTGCTCGACATCAGCCCGTGGGCCGAAGCCGCGAAGGCGCTGTTCCTCCGCAACCCGCTGTCGCAGCGGCTGCCCCGCAAGTTCAAGATCAACTTCTCCGGCTGCGCGACCGACTGCGGCCAGGCGATGTTCAACGACGTCGGCGTGATCGCGGTGAACCGCCCGCTCCCCGACGGCAGCGTCGAGCCCGGCTTCAAGGTGTTCATCGCCGGTGGCCTCGGGGCCAACCCGCACCCCGCGCAGGCGCTCGAGGAATTCACGACGCGCGAAGACCTCCTCCCCACCATCGAGGCGATCCTCCGGGTCGAGAACAACCACGGCAACCGCGACAACAAGCTGCGGGCACGCTTGAAGTGGCTGGTCGACACCATGGGGATCGACGAGCTGCGCGAGCGAGTACTCAAGGAGCGCAAGTTCCTCCCCGCGTCGGCCACCTACGCGGGCGGCATCCCGGCAGTGGTCACCGAGCACGGTGACGCGCCCGCGGGCATGGGCACGACGGTCAGCGCCGAGGGCGGCCTCAACTCGATCGTGCGCTCGTCCGTCGACTTCCAGGGGCTGTCGCCGTATCAGAAGTGGGAGCTCGGCAACATCGTGCGCGGCCGCGCCAATGGCACCGTCAGCGCATACGCGTGGGCCCGCCTCGGCGACATCACCGGTGACCAGTTCCGCGGCCTCGCGCAGATCCAGCGCGACTTCGGCGTCGAGATCCGCATCACCAACCGGCAGAACTTCGCACTGCGCGGGCTCACCGAGGAGCAGCTCCCCGACCTCCACGAGCGCCTCGGCGCGATCGGCATGGCCGAAGCGGGCGCCGAGCTCGCCCGCGACGTCGTCTCCTGCCCCGGCGCCGACACCTGCAACCTGGCCGTCACGCAGTCGCGCGGTCTCGCGGCCGACATCGGCGAGGCATTGGAGAACGCGGGGCTGGCCGAGGTCGGCGGGATCCGCATCAACATCTCCGGCTGCACCAACTCGTGCGGCCAGCACCACATCGCCGACATCGGCTTCCTCGGCATCGAGCGCCGCGCGCACGGTCGCGCCGCGCCCGGGTATCACATGGAGCTCGGCGGGCGTGTCGGCGACATGGAGATCGAGTTCGCGCAGAAGGCCGCGAAGCTGCCGGCCAAGCGCGCGTCGGAGGCCGTCGTGCGGGTCGTCGGCCAGTTCGCCGGCGAGCGCGACGCGGGTGAGACGTTCGGGTCGTGGCTGGCGCGCGCGGGTGGCGCCGCCACGGTCGGCACCACGCTGAAGGACCTCGACGAGTTCCCCACTCCCGAAGCGGCGCCCGACTACTACATCGACTTCGACGAGACCGGTCCTTACGTGGCCGAGATCGGCGACAGCGAGTGCGCGACATGAGCTCCGTCGTGCGCCCGTTCATCGAGTCGGAGGATGCCGACGAGCCACATTTCTCGTCGGTCCCCGATCTCGGCGAGCTCGCCGTGATGTCGGAGAAGCTGGAGACGCTCCCCGCGAGCGAAGCCGTGCGCTGGGCGTGGGACCGCTTCGGTGACACCGTGGTGCTGGCGGCGTCGTTCCAGGACTGCGTGCTCATCGACGTCGCCATGCAGGTCGCGCCGAAGATCGAAGTCGTGTTCCTCGACACGCAGTACCACTTCGCGGAGACGCTCTGGTACGTCGAGCAGGTGAAGGAGCGCTACGGCCTCCACGTGCGAGTCGTCGAGCCGCTCATCCCGCCCGACAACCTCTGGCAGAACGACCCCGACTCGTGCTGCGAGATGCGCAAGGTCGAGCCGCTCGCGCGGGCGCTCCAGGGCAAGCAGGCGTGGCTCACCGGCCTCCGCCGCGACGAAGCATCGACGCGCGCCGACGCGCCGATCGTCAGCCTCGACGTGGGCCGCGGGATCGTGAAGGTCAACCCGATCGCACCGTGGACCCACGACGACATCGACGGCTACATCGCCGACCGCGGCCTGCTCGAGCACCCGTTGCACGACAAGGGCTACCCGTCGATCGGTTGCTGGCCGTGCACCAAGCCGGTCGCGCCCGGTGAAGACCCTCGCGCCGGTCGGTGGGCCGGCACCGGAAAGCTCGAGTGCGGCCTCCACGGCTGGACGCCCTCCCAGGCGTCGTAGCCCGAACCGGCGAGCATCCGTCATCGGGTGGCAGTGAGCGTGCACGACGTCGCCGCGGCGGGGTTCGGGTCGGAAGCGGGTGCGTACGAACGCGCCCGCCCGACCTATCCGGCCCCGGCTGTCGCGTGGCTGACCGAGGCGCTCGGGCTCGAGCCGGGGACGACGGTGGCCGACGTCGCCGCAGGCACCGGCAAGCTCACGAGATTGCTCGTGCCGTCGGGAGCAACCGTGCTCGCGGTGGAGCCCGTCGACGGGATGCGCGCGCAGCTCGTGGACGCGGTGCCGGGCGTTCCCGCGCTCGGCGCGGTCGCGGAGGCGCTGCCACTGCACGCCGGGTCGCTCGACGCGATCACGGTGGCGCAGGCGATCCACTGGTTCGACCGCGCGCCCGCGCTGGCCGAGCTGCACCGCGTGCTCCGACCGGGTGGCCGCCTCGGTGTGCTCGGCAACCACCGCGACCGCTCGGTGCGGTGGGTCGACAGCGTCTGGACGCTCGTCGACGAGATCGAGCGGGAGGCGCCGTGGCGCGGGCACAAGGAGGCGCAGGCCGACGTGTTCCGTGACCAGGCGTGGTTCGCGGCGCCGGTCGCGGCGACGTTCCCGAACGAGCAACGGATGACACCCGAGCAGGTCGTCGACCGCGTGCGCAGCATCAGCCACGTCGGCGCACTCGCCCCCGACGACCAGCGCGCGTTCCTCGACGAGATCCGACGGGTGCTCGCCACCGACCCGGCGACCGCGACCGCGGCCGAGGTCACGCTCCCCTATCGCACCGACGTGTGCTGGGCGACCCGTACCTGATCCCGATCCACGTTCACACCTATCGCGCGCCGTGCACGAAGGCCTCGTGCTCGGGGCCCCAGAAGCTCCGCTCGTAGTTCGCACGCCACACGTCGTCGGTGGTCGGGAGCGTCGTCTCGGCTCGGTCCCCGGCTTCGTAGCGCGCGCGCAGATCGGCGAGGAACTCGCGGGTCGAGGGCAACGTCGCGCCCAATCGCATCCGATCGGCGAGCCGCTGCCTCGCGCGCGCGTCCTGCGCGTCGGGCACACGACCCGCGCGCGCGGGCGCGCCTGGGCGCATGCCGTTGCCGTCGAGGATGTACATCCACGACCCGACCGCGAACGGCCACGGCGCGGTCCACGGCACCTCGCCGTGCTGCCACCGTTCGATGAAGTCGGCGACACGCGCGGGCACCATCAACGGGTCGCCGGTGCACGCGCGCCAGTACTCGGTGTCGCGGCGCGCCGCGGTGCGAAAGTGCAAGACGAGGAAGTCGCGGATGTTGTCGTAGAGCTGACTGAAGCCGTCGTTGAACGCGTCGCGCAGGCCGTCGTCGAAGTCGCCACCCTCGAGCGTCTGCGCGAGCTGATCGACACCGATCTCGACCGTCAGCAGGCCGGTCGACTCGAGCGGCTCGATGAAGCCGCCCGCGAGCCCGACCGCGACACAGTTGCCGACCCACGTGCGCCGGCTCTTGCCCACTCGCATGGTGAGGTGATTGGGCTCCGTGAGCTCCGCCTCGGTGCCGAGGAACGCCACCATCTCGCGCTCGGCGGCGGCGCGGTCGCAGAACGCCGCCGAGTACACGTAGCCGGTGCCGTCACGCGCCCACAACGGGATGTTCCACGACCAGCCGTGCTGCATCGCGTTGGCAGTGGTGAACGGCCGCAGCGGGTTCTCGGTGCCGCGCAGCCGCCCGAACGCGACCGCCGAGTCGTTCGGCAGATACTGCGAGAACGACTCGAACGGCTCGGCCAGCGCGTCGCCGAGCAACAGGCTGCGGAACCCCGAGCAGTCGACGTAGAGATCCGCGGTGAGCGTGCCTCGCTCACGCGTGTGCACGCCGGCGATCCCGTCGGGCCCGCGGTCGACGCCGACGACATGGTCGACGATGTGGTGCACGCCGTCGGCACGCGCGCGCTGCTTCAGCAACTCGGCGAACTGGCCCGCGTCCATGTGGTACCCGTACAGCACCGAGCGGGTGTCGTACTCCGGATCGCCGACCTGTTTCGGCGCGCGGTACGCGCCGGCGAGGTGCCAGGTGCCGAGGCCGCCGTACTCGTCGAACGGCACGTCGAACCGCGCTCCGGAGCCGGCGGCGCGGTCGGCCATCCACCGGTCGAGGAACGGACGCGGGAACATCACCTCGCCGAACGGGTGCCAGTAGTCGCGCGCGGACCAACCCCGGTAGCGGATGCCGAGCTTGATCGCACCCCCGACCGCGTACAGGAACTCGTCCTCGTGCAGCCCGACGCTCAGGAGGAAGCTGTGGAACGAATTGAGCGTCGCCTCACCGACGCCGACGGTCGGCACGTCGCTCGACTCGACCAGCGTGATGTCCAGCTCGGGCCGCGCGTGCTGCAGGCCCGACGCGGCCATCCACCCCGACGACCCGCCTCCGACGATCAGGACCGAGCGCACCCGCGGCATCGGCGTGCGTCCCTCCGGCCGCCTACTCCGCGATCTCGTGGATGCGCGCGGCGCGTTCCTTGCTGTGGTTGGCGTCGTAGCCCTGGATCTGCAGGAGCTCGTCGCGCGTCGCGGCCGCGATCGCTTCCGCGTTCTCGTCGGCCGCGGCCAACCGGGCTTCGATCCCTTCTGCGACGATCGCCTCGGCTTCGGCCACGAGCGCGTCGACCATCTCGGCCTCGGGCACGACGCGCACGACGTGGCCGCGCACGAAGAGGTGGCCCTTGCCCCGGCCGGCGGCGATGCCGAGGTCGGCGTCGCGCGCCTCACCGGGACCGTTCACCACGCAGCCCATCACCGCGACCTGCAGCGGGATGTTGCGCGCCTCGAGCGCGTCCTGCGCTTCCCGCGCCACCTTGATCACGTCGACCTCGGCGCGCCCGCACGACGGGCACGCGATGAGATCGAGGCCCTTGCGCTCGCGCAGCCCGAGCGCTTCGAGCAGTTGCCGGCCCGCCTTCGCCTCCTCGACCGGGTCGGCGGTGAGCGAGTAGCGGATGGTGTCGCCGATGCCCTCGGACAGCAAGGTGGCGATGCCCGCGGTGCCCTTCAGCAACCCGCCCGGCAGCGGGCCGGCTTCGGTGACGCCGAGGTGCAGCGGGAAGTCGACCGTCTCCGAGAGCAACCGGTAGGAGTCGATCATCACCGGCACGTTCGACGACTTCACCGAGATCTTCACGTCGTCGAAGCCGACCTCGGCGAAGTGCGCGAGCTCGCGCTGGGCCGACGCGACCAGCGCCTCGGGCGTCGCGCCGCCGTGCGCCTCCGCGATGTCGGGGTCGAGGCTGCCCGCGTTCACGCCGATACGGATGGGCAGGCCGCGGTCGCGCGCCTCGGCGGCGACGAGCTTGATGTGCTCGGGCTTGCGGATGTTGCCCGGGTTGAGCCGCAGCCCCTGCACCCCGGCTTCCATCGCGGCCAGCGCGAGCTTGTACTGGAAATGGATGTCGGCGATGATCGGCACCGGCGAGCGGGGCACGATCTCCGACAGGCCGACGGCCGCGGCCTCCTCGTTGCACGTGCACCGCACGATGTCGCAGCCGGCCGCCGCGAGTGAGTAGATCTGCGCGAGCGTGCCGTCGACGTCCGCGGTCTTGGTGGTGGTCATCGACTGCACCGACACCGGTGCGCCGCCCCCGACCGCGACACCACCGACGTGGATCTGGCGAGTGACCCGTCGTTCCATCACTCCATACTGCCCGACCGGCCGCGGTGGCCCGCTACTGCCCGAGCTGGCGGATGTCGAGGAACATCGCCGAGAGCGACAGCACCATGAGGAAGATGACCACCACCGCCGAGACCGGGATGAGCTTGCGGTAGTCGACCATCACCCGACGGCCCCTCACCTTCGTCATGATCCCCTCGTACACGACGATCACCGCGTGACCGCCGTCGAACGGCAGCACGGGAAGCAGGTTGAACAGAGCGAGGATCAGGCTGATGGCGCCGAGGAGGCGCAGGATGCCCCAGATGTCGCCGTCGAACAGCTGGCTGCCCTCGTCGACGATGCCGACCAGGCTCCGGGGCCGCTGGACGTCGGCCGTGGATCCCGCCTTCGGGGCCGAGGACGTGAAGTTCTTCGTGTAGTCGCTCACGCCGGCGGGCGAGAACAAGTGCCCGATGCCCTGGGCCGACGCCGCGGTGACGTCGCCGAAGGTCTGGAAGCTCTGCGGGATCGCGTCGAGCACGCTCACCGACTCGTAGGCGCTCCCGGGTGCCACTCCGAGAAAGCCTTGGCCTCCTTGGAGCTTCGGCGTGATCTCGACCTCCATCGACCGGCCGTCACGGACGATGGTGAAGGTCGACGCCACACCCCCGCGGGCTTCGATGGCGTTCTTCAGCTGGGTCCAGCTGTTGATCGACTTGCCGTCGACGCCCGCGATGCGGTCGCCGGGCTTCAGGCCCGCGTCGTACGCGGCGGTGCCGGCTTCGACCCGTTGGATCGTCGTGTTCGGCCCGAGGTACTGCTGGCCCGAGCCCGCCGCGGCCACGAAGAACAGCAGCCACGCGAGCAGCAGGTTGACGGTGACCCCGGCGAGGATCACGACGAGGCGGTTCTTGGTGCTCCCGGCGCGGAACGTGCGCGGCTCGTCTTCGGGGTCGACGTCTTCCATGCTGCTCATGCCGATGATGCGCACGTAGCCGCCGAGCGGGAGCGCCTTCACCCCGTACTCGGTCTCGCCGCGGCGGAACGACCAGAGCCGGGGGCCGAAGCCGAGGAAGAACTCGGTGGCCTTCATGCCGGCACGCTTGGCAGTGAGGAAGTGGCCGAACTCGTGGAGCATCACCAGGAGGATGATCCCGGTGATGATGATGAGGGGTGTGCGGCTCCCCGGCACGAACACCGCGAGGGCGACGAGGCCGAGCACGAAGACGAACAGGATCCGCGTCGCGACGTTGCGGTCGACTTCGACGCCCGCTTCTTCGAGGGGATCCTTCATACCGTGGCTCCGGTTCGCCGCTCCAGCGCTTCGGTCGCGCGGAAACGGGCGACCCGGTCAGCTTCGAGAACGTCCGCGACCTCCTGAACGTTCCCGGTGCCGGCATCGAGCACCTCGGCGACGACGTCGGCGATGGCCGTCCACGGTATGCGTCCGGCGAGGAACGCCTCGACCGCGACCTCGTTGGCTCCACTCAGCACCGCGGGCGCCCCTCCTCCCGCCCGGCCCGCCTCGTAGGCGAGTCGCAGGCACGGGAAGGCATCGGCGTCGGGGGCCTCGAACGTGAGCTGCGAGAGCGATGTCCAGTCGATGGCGCCGAAGGCCTCGTCGAGCCGCGCGGGTGCGCCGAGCGCGAGGCCGATGGGGAGCTTCATGTCGGGCATCGACAGCTGCGCGATGGTCGCGCCGTCGACGAACTCGACCATCCCGTGAACGATCGATTGCGGGTGCACCACCACCTCGATCTGGTCGAACGGCGTGCCGAACAGCTCGTGGGCCTCGATCACCTCGAGGCCCTTGTTCATGAGCGTGGACGAGTCGATGGTGATCTTGGCGCCCATGTTCCACGTGGGATGCGCGAGCGCGTCGGTGATGGTGACGTGCTCGAGCTGCTCACGCGTGAACCCGCGGAACGGGCCACCGCTGGCGGTGAGGATGACGCGCCGCACCTCGTGCGGCTGACCGGAGCGCATCGCCTGGTAGACCGCGGAGTGCTCGCTGTCGACGGGCACGATCTCGCCGTTGCCGCGGGCGCGCGCCTTCGCGACGACGGCGCCACCGGCGATGAGGCTCTCCTTGTTGGCGAGCGCGAGGCGCTTTCCGTGCTCGAGCGCGGCCATGGTCGCGGGCAGCCCGGCGAAGCCGACCACCGCGTTGAGCACGACGTCGGCGTCGGGGTGCGCGGCGAGCTCGGCGAGCACGCCGGGATCGTCGCCGCACACGCGCGCGAGCTCGGGCGCGACGTCGAACTCGCGCGCCTGCTCGGCGACGAGCTCACGGTTGCGTCCCGCGGCGAGCGCCAGGACCTGGTAGTCGGCGCGGTGGTTGCGGATGACGTCGAGCGCCTGCGTGCCGACCGAGCCGGTCGACCCGAGGAGCACGACCCTCCTCGGTTGCGCAGGCATCACACGTCTGGCATCAGATGATGCCGCGGGCGACGACCAGGTAGTAGACCGCGGGCAGGCAGAACAGCATGGCGTCGAAGCGGTCGAGCACGCCCCCGTGACCGGGGAGCAGCGTGCCGAAGTCCTTGAGCCCGAGATCACGCTTGAGCATCGACTCGCAGAGGTCGCCGAGCGGGGCGAAGATCGCCACGACAAGACCCAGGAGCAACCCGTTCGAGAAGTCGTTCCACGGGTGCAGCCCGAAGAGCTGGGAGATCACCGCGCCCGTGAAGACCGATGCGGCCATCCCCGCGACGAGCCCCTCGATGGTCTTGTTCGGTGAGACCTCGGGGGCCAGCGCGCGGCGCCCCATGCGGGAGCCGACGAGGTAGCCGACGATGTCGTAGGCGACCGCGCACATGACGAGGCCGATGAGCATGCCGATGCCGTCGGGATACGCGAGCAGGAGACCCGCGAACCCGCCGAGCACACCGATGTAGGTGTACCCGAGCAGGGTGACGGCGGCGTTCACCATGGGTCTCGCGTGCACGACCTTCGCGAGGTACCAGAAGAGCGTGAACGCGAGCACGATCACGCCGACGAGCGGGAACGCGCGCTCGCCGTAGTTGTACGCGATCCCGACCATCGCGAGTGACCCGAGCAGCCCGATCAGGGTGGCGGGCTGGAACCCGGCGCGGCGCAGGCCGTCGAAGAGCTCCATCGCCGCCGCCGCGACGATGACCGTGACGAGCACGGCGGTGGCCGCACGGCCGATCGCGAACGCGAGCAGCGCGACGGCCGCGAGGATCAGTGCGGTGACGATGCGCGTGGTGATGTCGTCGGTGGTCGTCGCGGGGCGCCGCGGGCTCCGAGTCGGTACCGTGCCGGCGTCCGGGTCGTAGCCCCCACCGGCGAACGCGCCGGCCGCCACGGCTTCGGGTGGCGCGTCGTGACGCGGCGGCGGCGCGGTGCGCGCGCCACGAGTACGCCCACGACGGCCCGGCGCGCGACGCGCCGCGACCTCGGCCGCGAACTCCTCTTCGTCGTCGATCTCCGGCATGTCGACGAGGGCGCCGAGCGCGGTGGTGTCGTCGTGGAGCGGGTCGTCGCCGAAGCCGCTGCCCGCGTAGTCACCGACATCGGATCGAAAGCGCGGCTCCGACACCCCGGACCAGAGGTCGTCATCGTCATCGTCGGAGAGCTCGGCGACCTCGCCACCGAGCTGCGGGACCTCGCCGGTGGGCGGCTCGGTCCAGTGCGGGAGCTGCAACGACCCGGTGGTGTCCCCAGTGGGTGTGGCGGTCGGCTCGGGTGCGGGCACCGGGCGCGGGGTCGGCATGTCGAAGCTCTCGGAGCGATCGGCGGGCAACGGGAACCGCGCCGACGGGCGCGCGTCGGGCGGCGGCACGCGCTGCGGACGCACCTCTTCGGGAGCCGGACGCTCGGCGCCACCCTCTACCATCGCCTGCGCCTCTTCCGCTCCGAGGATGCGCACGCCCTCGTTCTGAGGCGGGGACGGGTGGTCAGGATCGTTCTCGGGCACCGTGTCAGGCTAGCCCCGAGCGGACCCCAGATACGAGGCTACGAGGCGCTCGTCGTCGATGTCGCCCCGCGGGCCTGACCACACAATGTGGCCGAGCTCGAGGAACGCGACCTGCTCGGCGATCTCGAGCACGTTCCTGGCCTTCTCCTCCACCAGGAGGATGGCGGTGCCGTGGTCGCGGAGCTCCTCGAACACCGACATCACCTCGGCCACGACGAGTGGCGCGAGGCCCAGCGTCGGCTCGTCGGCGATCACGATCTGTGGCGGGTTCACCAGCACGGGAGCGAGGGCGAGCATCTGCTGCTCACCACCGGAGAGGCTCCCGGCCGGCAGCTTGCGCCGTTCGCGGAGCACCGTGAAGCGCTCGTAGACCTGATCCCGCTCGGACTGCTCCGACAGGCGGAGCATCAGGTTCTCCTCCACCGACAGGCCGGGGAAGATGCCGCGGGACTCCGGCGCGACGATCACGCCCTTGCGCGCCCGCTGGTACGAGGCGTCCTTCGACACGTCGTCGCCGTAGAGCGAGATCGATCCGGCCCGTACGGACACCAGCCCCGAGATCGTGGAGCAGAGCGTGGTCTTGCCGCTGCCGTTCGCGCCGAGCAGCGCGGTGATCTCACCGGCTCGGACGACGAGGTCGATGCCGTGCAGCACCTCGACCGCTTCGTAGCCCGCGTGGACGCCTCGGATCACGAGCACCGCGTCCGCGGGGATCACGTCGGGCAAGGCACCGGTCGAGTGGACCGCGCCCTCGGCCACGAGCGCCGCGGCGTGCTGCTCGGCCTCGACCAGTGCTGCCTGCTCTTCTTCCTGCGTGACGGCAGCAATGGTGTCGACCGGAACCCCGAGCTCGGCGGCGCGCCGTGCTCGGCGCTTCTGGCGCCGGGCGTAGTTCTGCATCGAGGTGATCGACACGAAGCCGTCGGGGTTGCGGGACAACTGCACCGCGCCCAGGCCGAACAGGATCGACGGGATCTCCGTCGACACGGTGCCGTCCCAGCTGAGCTGGAAGAAGTTGGGCCAGAACAGCGCGGCCAGGCCCATGCCGATCGCCGCGCCGATGAAGACGCCGGCGAAGCGGGCCCAGTCGTTGTCGGTCCGGGAATTGACGATGGCGAAGGCGACGAACGCGCCGATCGCGGCGGTCAGGAAGAGCGCGCCCACGTGCTCCGGGAAGTGGATGCCGGAGCTGAAGAGCACCGGTGACATCGCCGACCCGATGCCGGCCCAGATGACTGCCGCGGGGCGGCGGATACCGAACAGCACGACGGTGGCCAGCCACAGCAACCCTGTCTGCGCGGTGACCGTCGAGTTGTTCACGTTGCCCTGGTAGGAGCAGTAGAGCACGCCGCCGACGCCGGCGATGGCAGCGGAGAGCGCGAAGATGCCGATCTTCACGCGGAACACCGACACGCCCGACGTGTTCGCCGCGATCTCCGACGACCGCGTTGCCGCGATGGCGCGGCCCCACGACGAGCGTTTGAGGTTGAAGATCAGCAGCGCGGTGATACCGACGAGGATGAGGACGAAGATCGCGAAGGTCTTGTTGTGCAGCGAGCTCATGTCGAACGGGCCGATGTCCGGGCGCGGCATCGCCCACCCGGACTGCGAATTCCGCAGCCAGTCCCACTGGAACAGCACGCCGTCACCCAGGAACGCGAGCGCCAACGTGGCGAGCGCGAGCGGCAGGCCACCCAACCGGAGCGCGGGGAGGGCGATGATCGTGCTGAGCGCCACCGTCACCCCGACGCCCACCAGGATCGCCGGGAAGAAGGACCACTCGTAGCGCCCGATGAGCATGCCGGTCGTGAGGCCGGCCATCAGCACGAAGGTGGCCTGGGCGAGGCTCACCATGCCGCCCATGCCGGTGACCACGACGAACGAGAGGAAGATCAGCGACAGCGTCAGGCCGGTCGCGATGACCCCGACCCAGTAGTCGTTCGCGAGGAACAGGATGTAGCAGACGAGGAAGATGACCGCGCACGTCCACGGCAGGGCGCGCCGCCAGAGCGGGAGGTCGGCGAGGTAGTCGGGCGGCGGCTTCTCGTCGGCCGCCGAGCCACCCCGACGGCTCTTGTCGCGCGCCATGACCACGAGGCCGACCAGCAGGAGGATGAAGGGCACCGAGGTGTTGAGGCCGGGGATGTCCTTCAGGGCACTGATGTCGGTGGCGTAGCCGGCCACCAGGTTCTCCAGCACGCCGAGCAGGAGGCCGCCGGCGAACGCCAATGGCACGGACCGCAGCCCGCCGAGCACAGCCGCCGCGGCGGCGACGAACGTGATCGCGACGAACGGGGCCGATCCGAGCGAACCGATCACCGGGGCGCCGACGACTCCGGCGAGGGCGGCGAGCATCATGCCGATCACCCACGCGTAGCGGGACGTGGTGCGCTCGTTGATGCCGCGCGTGCTGGCGAGGTCGGCACGGTCGACGACCGCGCGCATCTGGAGACCGAGCGGGGTGTGGCGCAGCAGCACGTAGAGCGCCACCGCGACGATCGCGGCGGTGACGAACACCGAGAGCTGGTTCGAATCGAAGGGAATGTCGAACGGCAGCTTCCAGTCGACCTTCGGCGTCGGCCCGACTCCCGGCGGGAGCGAGACCTGGGTGACGTCGAAGCTCTTCCCGATCCCGAAGTCGAACGCGTCGACGAGCTGGTCGTTGAGCCACGTGACGAGGGCGGGGATCGCGATCAGCAGGCCGACCGTCGCCATGATCTTGGCCGACTCGGTGGCCCGCGCGAGGGGCCGGAAGACCGCGACGTCGAGGAGCAGGCCGAGCAGTGGCGCGAACACCAGGATCACCAGTGCGGCCGCCGGCACGATCGGGACGTGGAGGCTCGTGTTGAGTTGGTAGAAGATGAACGCGCTCGCGAAGGCGACCGCGCCGTACGAGAAGTTGAAGATGCCGGTGGCGGTGTACGACAACACCAGGCCCGCGGCGACCAGGGAGAAGATTGCGCCGGTAACCGCACCGCTGACGGTCAGGCTCAGGAACCTCTCCACCGCACCTCTTTCTCAGAAGTCAGGACGCGTGCACTGCGTCACCTTCAGGGAAGAAACGTACGTCAACGCGCGCGAGCCGGCGGTCCCTGTGTGGGACCGCCGGCTCCGGTGCGTAGTGCTACTTCTTCGTCTTCGTCTTGACCACCGGGCTGTCGTAGCAGGTGAACGGAACGGTCGGGATGTACTTCGCGCCCGGGCCGTCGATCTTCAGCACTGCCGCACAGTCGGCTGCGATGTGATGCATCGCCGGGTACTCCATCTGGCCGGGACCCTGGGCCACCGACGACTTGTAGGTGTAGTTCCCGTTGTTGATCTTCTGGTCGAACGTCTTCGTGTTCAGGGTGCTGCCCGTCGCCTTGAGCATCGACACGAGCACGTCGGCCTGCGCGTACGCCAACGCGATCGCCAGGGTGATGAACTTCCCCGTCGGCGCGTTGCTCGCAGTGAGGTCGGTCTCCATCTGCTTGATGTACGCGGTCTGCGCCTCCTGCGGCACGATCTGCGAGCTCACGTACGCGCCGTTGAACGCCGCCGCCAACTGCGCCGAGGTACCGAGCAGACCCGGGATGTACCCCACGAAGTTGATGTTCGTGCCGGTGAACCCAGCCGCCGTCATCGCCGCCGTGAGACCCGGAGCAGTCTGGAAGTTGACCAACGTCTCCAAGATGTTCGGCTTCGCCGCCAAGATCGCCGTCACATACGGCGTGAAACTCGCCGGCGGGTTCGGCGTCGGGATGTTCGACTCCGCGTACACCACCGTCGCACCCTCGAGCTTGTAGAGGTTGCTGATCGTCGGCACCGAGGTCTTGCCCGACGTGTCATCACCGGTCTGGAGCGCGACCTTCGCCTGGCTGGGCTTGAGGCCCGCGGCCTCGATCGGCCCCAACGCCAGGTTGCTCTGGTACACCTTCGGGTTGTCGGTGTCGGCGGTGATCAGGCAGCCGTTGAAGCCGAAGCCCCAGCGGGTGTGACAGAACCCGGGCAGGAAACCCCAGCCGTAGTACGGCACCTGCTGCTGGTTCATGAAATCGGTGCTCGCCGGCAACACGTCAGCCGAGAGGCCGACCATCGCGAAGACCTGGTCCTGTTGGACCGCGGCCTGCACGATCTGCAAGTTCGTCTGCGGGTTGCCGCCGTCGTCCTTGCAACCGGTGAAGTCGATCGTGCGACCACCCGGAAGCTCCTTGTCCTTCGCCGCACGCTGGAACCGGGCCTTGTACCCGGCGTCCGCGCCGTTGAAGGACGCCTGCTGCAAATAGCAGCCGACCTTGACGGTGCTCGAGGTCACGCCTCGGGTCAGGCCCGAACCTGCCGTACCCGTGATCGTCTCTTTCCTCACGGCCTTCGCCGCCTTGGCGTTGCCGTTGGTGGTCGGGCCGTAGGCCGGCACACTGCTGCCGGCGGTGGTCGTGGCCGTTTGGCCGACCGCACTCGGTGATGGTGAGCGCAGCAGTGGCCACCACCACTGCGACCACAACTGTCAACTTCAGGCAACGCCTCATTCGATTCCCCCCATTTATCTTCGGTCCGGCACTGTCTAGCCCAAATACGCGTCTTGTACAGCGCGGTTCGCGCGAATTTCTTCGGGGGTGCCGAAAGCCAGCACGCTCCCCAGATTCAGCGCCAAGATGTGGTCGCAGTGGTTCATCACGAAGCCCACGTCGTGCTCGACGAGCACGACGGCACAGCCCGACTCCCGGGCGGCACGCGTCATCGCCTCACCGAGCGTGACGGTGTCGGACTCCTCGAGACCGGAGGTGGGCTCGTCGAGCAGGAGCACCTTCGGCTTGTCGGCCAGCGCTCGCGCCATCTCGACCATGCGCGCCCGCCCGATCGGCAGCTTGCCTGCGGGCTCGTTGCGCAGCTCGACCAGCCCGCAGAGCTCGAGCACCTCGTCGGACTCGGCCCGGCGGGCCTTCTCACGCTTCTTGCGGGTCGGGAGCGCGACGAGGTCGGCCATGAGCCCACCGCCGCCGCCTCGCCACTCGAGCGCGACGAGGACGTTCTCCTCGACCGTGAGCCATCCGAACATCTGCTGGCGCTGGAAGGTGCGGCGGATGCCGTGACGCGATCGCCACGTCGGGCTCCGCCTGGTGATGTCGACGCCCTCGTAGAACACCCGCCCCTCCGTGGGCGGCGCGGATGCCCGACAGCGCGTCGAACAGCGTCGTCTTGCCCGCGCCGTTCGGCCCGATCAGGCCGAGGACCTTGCCGGCGTGCGCGGCGATCGACACCTTGTTCACCGCGCTCACACCGCCGAAGCGCACGGAGATGTCGACGCCCGCGAGCACCGCGTCCGGCGGCGCGGCGGGCGGAGATTCCGGTGCAGTTTCCGTTGTCGTCATGGTGCGAGCGCTCCCCCCGGGCCGCGTTGTCGAGCTCGACTCATACCTCGAGCAGCTCCGTCTCTTTGTGCTTGAGCATGTCGTCGATCTCGGCGATGACGTCGTGCGTGCGCTTTTCTAGCTCTTTTTCCGCTCGATCGAGGTCGTCCTTGCCGATTTCGTGATCTTTTTCCAGCGCCTCGAGCTCGTGGCGTGACTGCCGGCGCACGTTGCGGACGGCCACTCTGGCCTCCTCCGCGCGGTTGCGCACGATCTTCACCAGGTCGCGACGGCGCTCCTCGGTGAGCTCGGGGAACGTGAGCCGGATGATCTCGCCGTCGTTCGACGGGTTGATGCCGAGATCGCTCTGCTGGATCGCTTTCTCGATCGCCTTGATGGTGCTCTTGTCGTACGGCGAGATCGTGAGCACGCGCGGCTCGGGCACGCCGAACCCGGCGATCTGCTGGAGCGTCATCTCGCTCCCGTAGGCGTCGACCTTGAGCTTCTCGACCATCCCCGAGGACGCCCGGCCGGTGCGCACCGCGGCGAACTCGCTCTGGAGATGGGTGACGGCCCTGCGCATCTTGTCGGCGCAGTCCTCCATCACGAGCTCGCGCATGTCGTCGCTGTCCTGGCTCATGACGCGCTCCGGTGCCGCACCGCGGTGGACCGGGAGTGACGCCAGAGCGGCACCTGCGCCTGCGTGCCCATCTCAGTCGTGGGTCCCCGCGCTGACGAGCGTGCCGATGCTCTCACCCTCGAGCGCCCGCAGGATGTTGCCGGGCGCGGTGACGTCGAAGACGACGATCGGGAGCTCGTTGTCCATGCAGAACGTGACCGCGGTGGAGTCCATCACCTTCAAGCCCCGGTTGAGGATCTCGAAGTAGCTCACGGTGGACAGTTTGACCGCGGTGGGGTCGACGCGGGGGTCGGCGCTGTAGACGCCGTCGACGCCCGAGTGCGTGCCCTTCAGGATCGCCTCGGCACCCATCTCCGCCGCGCGCAGGGCGGCCGTGGTGTCGGTGGTGAAGTACGGGTTGCCGTTGCCGGCCGCGAACACGACGACTCTGCCCTTCTCGAGGTGCCGGATCGCGCGCAGCGGGATGAAGGGCTCGGCGATCTGGGCCATCGCGATGGCGGTCTGGACCCGCGTGGGCTGATCGACCTTCTCCAGAGCGTCCTGCAGGGCGAGCGCGTTGATGACGGTGCCGAGCATGCCCATGTAGTCGGAGCGCGCACGGTCCATCCCGCGGGCGTCGCCCATGGTGCCCCGCCAGATGTTGCCGCCGCCGACGACCACCGCGATGTCGACGCCCAGCTCCCGGCGCGCGGTCGCGATCTCCTCGGCGATGCGCTGCACGACGGCGGCGTCGATGCCGAAGTGGGTCTCGGGATCGGCGAACGCCTCACCGGAGAGCTTCAGGACCACGCGCCGGAAACTGCTCTCGCCCATGCGGGTTGCCCTCCACTCCTTCGCTGGCATCGACTGCTGCGGCATCACGTGACGTCTGGCGACCGGATTCCCGGCTCCGTGCCGGAACGGGAATCCGGCTCCGTGCCGGAACGGGAGTCCGGAAACTAGTCCTCGCCCACCTTGACGCGCGCGAACCGTCGGACGGACGCGTTGGCACCGAGGCTCTCGACGAGCTTCCCGATCGTGACCTTCGGGTCCTTGACGGACGGCTGCTCGAGGAGCACCACGTCGCGGTAGAACGCGTTGAGGCGGCCCTGCACCGCGCCCTGCAGCTTCGCCTCCGGCACACCCTCGTTGCGGCTCTTCTCCTCGATGACCGCACGCTCGCGCTCGAGCACCGCCGCGGGGACTTCCTCACGCGTGAGGTAGCCGGGCGCCGCGAACGACACGTGGAGCGCGATCTCGTGCGCGACGGCCTGCGCGTCGGCGTTGCCCGCATCGACACCGCCGAGCTCGACCAGCACGCCGATGGTGCCGCGGTCGTTCTGGATGTGCTTGTACGCGTCGAGCACGCCGTCGGCGCCGGTCTCGAAGCGCACCACGCGTCCGAGCGCGACGTTCTCACCGAGCTTGGCCGCGAGCTGCTGGAGCGTCTCCCCGACCGTCGAGCCCTCGAACGGGAGGGACGCGATGTCGGTCTCGCCGTTGCTCGCGACGAGCTTCGCGAGCGCCGCCACGGTGCCCGTGAAATCGGCGCCCTTGGCGACGAAGTCGGTGTTGCAGTTGACCTCGACGATCACGCCGACGTTGCCGTCGACGAGCGCCTCCACTGCACCCTCGTTCGCCTCGCGCTCGCCGAGCTTGCCGGCCTTGCCGAGGCCCTTCGCGCGCAGCCAGTCCATCGCCGCGTCGAGATCGCCCTCGGACGACTCCAGGGCCTGCTTGCAGTCCATCATCCCCGCGCCGGTCGCCTTGCGCAGCGCCGCGACGTCTTGGGCCGAGATGTCAGCCATCGGTCGTGCTCTCCTCGGTTTCTGTCGGGGTGTCCGGTGCCGAGGTCGTCTCGGCGGCTTCCGCGGGTGCGGCAGTGGCCGCCGCGAGGCGGGCCTCACGCTCGCGCTGAGCGGCCGCGGCAGCAGCGCGCGCCTGCGCCTGGTCCGCTGCCTTCGCCGCCTGCTCCTCGGGCGTCAGCACCTTCGGTGCCGGTGCCGGTGCCGGCGGCTTGGCGTCGGCCGCGGCCGCCGCCGGTCGCGCGTGCTTGCGCTGACGGAGCCACTGCCCCTCGATGACCGCGTCGGCGACGATGCGGCTCATCAGGTTGGCCGAGCGGATCGCGTCGTCGTTGCCCGGGATCACGAAGTCGATGACATCGGGATCGCAATTGGTGTCGACGACCGCGATGACCGGGATGTGCAGGCGGTTGGCCTCGGTGACCGCGATGTGCTCCTTCTTCGTGTCGATCACGAAGACCGCGCTCGGCGCGCGCTCGAGGTTGCGGATACCGCCGAGGTTGCGCTCGAGCTTGGCCAGCTCGCGCTTGACCTTCAGGCCTTCCTTCTTGATCATCTGCTCGACCTCGCCCGTCTGGACGAGCCGCTCGAGCTCACGGAGCTTGGCGACGCGTGCGTGGACGGTCTGGAAGTTGGTGAGCATCCCGCCGAGCCAGCGGTAGTTGACGTACGGGGAGTTCGAGCGATCCGCCTGCTTCTGGATCGGCTCCTGCGCCTGCTTCTTCGTGCCCACGAAGAGCACGGTGCCGCCGTTCTCGACCGTGCTGCGCACGAACCGGTAGGCGGTGTCGATGCGTTCGAGGGTCTGCTGGAGGTCGATGATGTAGATGCCGTTGCGCTCGCCGAAGATGAAGCGCTTCATCTTCGGGTTCCAACGCCGGGTCTGGTGCCCGAAGTGGACGCCGGCCTCGAGCAACTGCTTCATCGTGACGACCGGCGCGTTCTTCGCCGCTACTTCTGCCACGGGGTGTCCTTTTCGTTCATGCAGTCGCGTGGCCGCGCGCCATGGGCGCGCCGCCGCGGACCACTCCTCGGTTGTACCTCCGCCCGCCGGCACCCGATGCCTGCACTGCAGGCATCGGATGACCTCGGATCGCGGGCGTGCGTGATCCCGGTCGACGACCGGGTCGCCGAGCAGTGTAGCGGCCGCTTCCGCACCGTCTTCAGGGGTTGCGGCCCGGAGTCAGGAGCGAACGGTGCGCGGCGGAAGTCACAACTCGATCGGACGACCTCGAGCACCGTGAGCGACCCGGAGTCAGGAGCGAACGGTGCGCAGTGGAAGTCACAACTCGATCGGACGACCTCGAGCACCGTGAGCGACCCGGAGTCAGGAGCGAACGGTGCGCGGCGGAAGTCACAACTCCATCGGACGACCTCGAGCACCGTGAGCGACCCGGAGTCAGGGCAGCTTCTGCTGCGCGACGTCGCCGACGTTGTGCTCGAAGCGGCTGATGAGCACCGGCACCACCGCACCGCGGAGCGCCTTGTCGATGCTGATGCAGGGCGGAGGGCGCCCCTCGAGTGCCGACCGCACCGCCCGGAGCGCATCGGGGTCGGAGACGATGGCCGAGTGCTCGTTCAGAACGTCGAGATCGCCACCGGTGATGACCGTCTCGGTGCCGCCGGGGACCGAGATGTTGGTGGCCGGGACCACGGCGTCGGTGTCGGCGCCGATGGTCGTGTAGTCGACGTGCTCGGGCAGACCGTGCGGGAAGAGGCTCTTGATCGTGGGCGACCCCTCGGCCAGCTGGCCCACCGCCTTGCTGCCTGCCGGCGGGAGGAGGCCGAAGACCTCGCCGACGAGGTCGTCGAGGATGATGCGCCCCGAGGTCTTGCTGCGGGCCTGGCCGGCGGCGGTGGAGAGCGGGGCGCCCCCGTGCGGGGACGACAAGGTGATCACGTTGCCGAGCGGCGGCAGGCTGGGATCGGCCGGGTCGTAGTACTTCGACAGGAAGATGTCGATCACGACGCCACCCTGCGAGTGGCCCACGAGATCGACCTCCCGACCGGGCTGCTCACGTTGCATCGCTCGCAATTGCGCGAGCAGGTGCTGGGCCGCGAGGTCGAGGCTGCCGAGCGTGTCGGCCTTGGTGTAGGCGCCGCCGTCGGCCGCGTACGAGAAGTAGCGGATCTCGCTTTCGTTGCGGTAGTACCCGAGCGCCTTGACGTCGATGCCGACGGTGGGGCTGTCCCATGCGCCGCCCGAGCTGTTGATCCCGGCGACCACCATCACGCGGTGCCCCGATCCGCCGGTGCCGTCGGCGGCGGGAGCGTGGTCGTCGCAGTCGGCGGTGACGGTGTCGATGAAGCGACGACCCATCTCGACGACGTCGAGGACGATCTGGCCCGGCGGTGTACGTGAGAGCGCGCGGGCGACCGCGTCGGGCAGCGCGCGGAGGGCGTTCGCCGTGGCACGGAGCGGCCGGCTGAGGCGGCGGACGAACTCGTCGCCGATGCCGGTGACCGCCTGGAGGTACC
This sequence comes from uncultured Actinomycetes bacterium, assembly GCA_963721435.1. Classification (GTDB taxonomy): domain Bacteria; phylum Actinomycetota; class Acidimicrobiia; order IMCC26256; family DASPTH01; genus CAVRJC01. The sequence goes on along the minus strand of CAVRJC010000006.1, from coordinate 541,007 downwards.
GGAGGCCGGCGTCGAGCGCCTCGTGGGCGCGGTCGCCGATCCACTCGGCGACGGTGCACGCCTCGCTGATGAGGCCGCCGACGAGCGGCACGCCGTCGCCGCATCCGCCGCCGTCGACCGCCGCGAGCGACGCGAGCGAGGCCGCGGGGAGCGGGAGCCGCAACGACGTGCGCAGCTCGGTGGCCTCGGCCGCCGGCGTCCACGGGTGCTCGTTCGGGTCGTCGGGAGCGACGAGGTGCACGAGCTCGGTGAGGTCGATCGGTCGGAACAGCTGCATCGGGTCGACGTAGCCGTCGCCGACCCGCAGCCCGAAGTGGAGCGCGGTGCCGTCGTGCCCCTCGCCGGTGCCGCCGCTGATGCCGACGATGTCACCACGCGCGACGGACTGCCCCGTGTGTACTGCGACGGACGCGAGGAACGAGTAGGAGGTGCGCAAGCTGCCGTCGTGCGCGACGACGACGTGCCGCGTGCCCGCGACGTCGCCGGCGAAGCTCACGACCCCGTCGTTGGCGGCCCGTACCGGCGTGCCCGGCGCGGCCGCGAGGTCGGCGCCGCGGTGACCGGCGCCGTACGCCGAGCTCGGCGCGCGGAACGGCTCGACGACGCGCCCGCCGACGGGGCGCTGCCACGCGCCCGGGGACGTGTCGTCGTCGGCTGCACGCGCCGGCGCGGACGGCGCACCGGCGACGAGTGAGGCGCAGAGGAGGACGAGCAGGGCTCGACGGAGCCGGCGCGACACCGGTGCCATCGCGATCTGTGCCATTTGTGCCATCTGGCACCCCCGTGGTCGGAACGACACGACACGGGGAAGGGCACGGGAAGCTCAGGCGACCGTAGCGCGCGGCCGGCGGGATGCGGTGGGGATAACCGGAGGAAATCTTCAGTAGCGGACGGGGCCGGTCTCGCGTTCGGGCTCGGCCACGCGCCCGCGGAGCTGCAGGATCGCCTTGGTGTGGATCTGGCAGACCCGGCTCTCGGTGACGCCGAGCACCTCGCCGATCTCCGCGAGCGTGAGGCCCTCGTAGTAGTAGAGCGTGAGCACGAGGCGCTCGCGATCGGGCATGCGGTTGATCGCGTCGGCGAGGAGGTGCTTCATCTCGTCGACCTCGAACGCCTGCACGGGATCGTGCGCGCCGTCGGAGATGGTGTCGGCGACGGTGGCGCCGGTCGTGCGGTCGCTCCCGCTCGCGGCGAGCAGGTCGTCGAGCGCGACGAGCCCCGTGAACGAGATCTGCGAGAGCACGCCGGCCAGCTCGCCCTCGGTCATGTCGAGCTCGGCCGCCACCTCGGCGTCCTCGGGGCTGCGCTTCAGCTCGTTCTCGAGCTTCGAGATCGCGCGCTCGATGGAGCGCGCCTTGGCGCGCACGGAGCGCGGCACCCAGTCGATCGAGCGCAGCTCGTCGATGATCGCACCCTTGATCCGCGAGATCGCGTACGTCTCGAACTTGAAGCCGCGGCCGGGATCGAACTTGTCGATCGCATCGATGAGGCCGAAGATGCCGTAGCTCACGAGGTCGGACTGCTCGATGCTCTGGGGAAGCCCGGCCGCGACGCGCCCGGCGACGAACTTCACGAGCGGCGCGTAGTGGATGATCAGGCGCTCGCGCGCGTCGGGCGCGCCGTTCGCCTTGTAGTCCGACCAGAGCTCGGTGATCGCGGAGTTGGCGTCGTCAGGCACGGGGGTGAGTCGAGTCGTAGACGGCTCGGAGTCGGTCGCGGGTCACGTGGGTGTAGATCTGGGTCGTCGCAAGATCGGCGTGGCCGAGAAGCTCTTGCACTGCACGGAGGTCTGCCCCTCCCTCGAGAAGATGCGTAGCGTACGCGTGACGCAGTGCGTGGGGGTGGACGGCACGGCCGTCGGGCAGCGTATGCCGCTCGAGGATGCGCCGGGCGTCGCGCGTCGACAGCGCCCTGCCGCGGCGATTGAGGAACACGACATCGGCCGGGGTGTCGTCACCGGCGAGCAGTGGACGGCCCCGTTCGAGCCAGTCGAAGGTCGCGGTGACCGCGGGCTCGCCGAGCGGCACGCGGCGGACTTTGGCACCCTTGCCGAGCACGGTGACGAGGCCGCGTCGGCGGTCGATGTCGGCGGTCCGCAGTCCGCAGCACTCCGCCACACGCAGGCCGGCGCCGTAGAGCACCTCGAGCACGGCGATGTCGCGCAGCAGGACCGCGCCGACCATCGGGTCGGCGTCGTCGTCGAGCACGGTGGTGCTCAGGTCGTCGAGCAGGTCGCCGGCCTCTTCCGAGCGGATCACCCGCGGCAGGCGGGACGCCCCCTTCGGTGTGCGCATGGACGTGCTCGGGTCGGCGTCGATCACGCCGTGGCGGCGGAGGTAGCGCAGGTACGACCGGAGCGCGGCGGCCTTGCGGGCGATCGACGTGGGCGCGAAGCCACGGGTGTCGAGGTACGCGAGATAGCGACGGAGGCTTCGTCGATCGATGTGCGCGGGATCCGGGCACCCGCCGCGCTCGGCCCAGTCGAGGAACTGGTCGACGTCTCCCGCGTACGCGTCGCGGGTGGGCTCGCTCAGCGCCGAGAGCGATGCGACGTAGCCGGCAGCGCGCCAGCAGGCGTCGCGCGTGGGCGCGATCGCCGTCGCCGCTGCTCCGTGTGTCTGCCCTTCCGGCATGTCCGCCCTTTCCCGGTGCCTTTCCGCAGTCCGGGTTCGGGCCCGCTCCCCCACCGCCGCGACGTTACCCCCGATACGGAGCCCCCGTGCACTCTCCGCGCGAGCTGTGGCTCGTGGTCGTGACGCAGGGCGGTCACGTCGATGAGCGTCACACCCCCGCGCGAGAGTCGATGTGCGGTCGAGGTCGCCGCGCACCTCCCCTCCACCTCCCCGGATGTCCCGCTGGTCGCCTTCGACCGGTTGATCCCGAGCCGGGAAGGCAGGGAAGACAGGGAGGTCGGTCGTGCTCGCCTCGGTCCGCAGTGCCACGCTCGTCGGCGTCGACGGTCAGCCCGTCACCGTCGAAGTCCATGTGTCGACGGGTCTGCCCGCCTACTCGGTCGTCGGGCTCCCCGACACCGCGGTGCGTGAGGCACGCGAGCGCGTGCGGGCAGCGCTGTTGTCGTCCGGCGCGTCGTGGCCCCTGAAGCGCATCACCGTCAACCTTGCGCCGGGCGGTGTGCGCAAGACCGGCTCCGGGTTCGAGCTCGCGGTCGCGCTCGGGCTGCTCGGTGCGGAAGACGAGCTGCCCGCGGGAGTGCTCGACGGCGTGGCCGTGCTCGGGGAGCTCGGGCTCGACGGCTCGGTGCGCCCGGTACCCGGCACGCTCGCGCTCGTCGACGCGCTGGCGCGCGACGGGATCGAGTCGGTCATCGTGCCGATCGCCGACGCCGGCGAGGCCTCGCTCGTGCCCGGCGTGCACGTGCGGGCGGCGCGCACGCTCGCCGAGCTGCGGGTCTGCCTGAAGGGCGAGGAGAGCTGGCCCGAGTGGACGGCCGCGCCGGAGCCCGACCACGAGCCGGCCGACGACGAGCCCCTCGACCTCGCCGACGTACGCGGCCTCGCGTTCGCGCGGCAGGCGCTCGAGGTCGCCGCCGCGGGCCGGCACCACCTGCTCTTCGTCGGCCCACCGGGAACCGGCAAGACCATGCTCGCCCGCCGGCTCTCGACCATCCTCCCGCCCCTCGACCACGCCGAGGCGCTCGAGGTCACGCGCATCCACTCGGCGGCGGGTCAGCCCGTGCGCGGCCGGCTCGTCCGGGCGCGCCCGTTCCGGGCTCCCCACCACACCGCGTCCACGCCCGCGCTCGTCGGCGGCGGCAGCTGGCGACCGCATCCCGGCGAGGTCACGCTCGCCCACCGCGGCGTGTTGTTCCTCGACGAGCTGGGCGAGTTCGCGCCGACCACTCTCGACGCGCTGCGTCAACCGATCGAGGAGCGCGTGGTCCGAATCTCCCGCACGTCCATGTCGCTGTCGTTCCCGGCCGCGTTCCAACTCGTCGCGTGCACGAACCCATGCCCGTGCGGGATCGGCGGCCCGGGATGCCGGTGCACGGAGGCCCAGCGTGCGCGCTACCGCCGGCGCCTGAGCGCCCCGCTCCTCGACCGGTTCGACCTGCGCATGCGTGTCACCGGGCCCGAATCAGGCGACGAGTGCGGCGAGAGCTCCGACACCGTCGCGCGCGCGCGTCGTGAGCGCGGTGGGGCGCCAGCGGGCGCGCTACGCCGACTGGCCGTGGTCGGCGAACGCGCACGTCGCTGCCGGCGCGGTCAACCGGCTCGTTCCACTCACCTCGGACGCGGCCGATGCCTGGCGCGACCTGATCGAGACCCGCGTCCTCACCGGGCGAGGCGCGGCGCGGGTCCGGCGGGTCGCCCGCACGATCGCGGACCTCGACGACGCCCACGACGTCACCGCGGCCCACGTCGAAACCGCGGCGCTGCTCCGGAGCGACGTGCCGTGAGCGGGCCTGCAGGCGCTCGCCGTCCGCCCGCGTCGCGGCTCGACGCGCTCGAGCTCGCCGCCGGCGTGCTCGCGTGCCTCCCCGACATGACTCCCGCGCGGCTGCGCGCCGCGTTCTCCCGATGGGGAGGCCCGGTGGGCGCGCTCGCGGCCGTGCGACGTGGCCGTGCTGCGACGCTCCTCACCGCGCGGGCACGGCCGGAGGATCTCACGGCGCGGCTCGCGTTGGCCGAGCAGTGGCGCGTCGTGGCCGAAGGCGACCGCATCCCCGGCACACTCGTACACCGCGCAACCCGTGTCTACGTCGACGGCCGCGAGCGCTACCCGATCGGCGACGACGTGCCCCACCGGCCGCCGGTGCTGCTCGCGGAAGGCGACGCACCCGACGTGTTCGACCGGCCGCGCGTGGCGGTCGTCGGTACCCGCGCGGCAACGCCGCACGGCCTCGCCGACGCGCACGAGATCGGCGCGGTCCTCGGGGCCGCCGGCATCACGGTCGTCAGTGGCCTGGCGATCGGCATTGACGCCGCGGCCCACGAGGGCGCGCTCGACGTCGGCGGCCCGGTCGTCGGTGTCGTCGCGACCGGGCTCGACGTCGTGTACCCGCGACGCCACCGGGTGCTCTTCGACCGCGTCCGCCGCGGCGGGCTCCTCGTGAGCGAGCTCGGCTACGGCGTGCAGCCCCGGCGCGAGCAGTTCCCGATCCGCAACCGCATCATCGCCGGCCTGGCCGACGTGGTCGTCGTCGTCGAGGCCACCGCGCGCGGCGGCGCGCGCATCACCGCAGAACGCGCGGTCGAGTACAACCGCGAGGTGCTCGCGGTGCCGGGATCGCGTCGCAACTCGTCGGCCGCGGGCACCAACGCGCTGATCGCCGACGGCGCGCACCCACTCCTCGAGCCCGCCGACGTGCTGGTCGCGCTCGGGCTCACTGCCGCCTCACGCCGTCCGACCCGACAACCTCCGTCGTCCGGTGACACCGGCGCGGTACTCCGCGCCTGCGGCGGCGAGGCCACCACCCTCGATCAGCTCGTGAGCCGGACCCGGCTCAGCCCGTCAGCGGTCGCGGTCGCGGCGCGCCAGCTGGAACGCGAGGGGTGGCTCGAGCTGGCGCAGGGCCTGTGGTGGCCGCGCGAGGGATGAGCTCAGTGCACGACCACCCGCACGCGCCCGAGGTTCGGCAACCGACGGGTGGTCGCGTCGCGGTCTCCGTCGCGGTGCGCAGTCACCCGAACCGCAGGGAAGTACGTGCCGGGCGCGGTGAACGCGTGCGACGCGTTCACACGCTCGACCGGGCTGGTGCCGTCGATCGTGTCGTCCCGCGTGGCGAAGTCACCCGTGCCCTCGAAGTCCCACTCGACCGCGGTGATCGTCCCACCTCCGGGCGGCGTCTCGGCGATCGCGTCGAAGTGCACGATCGCACCGACCTGCACGTCGGCGCGCGCTGCTCCGTTGGCGCGCGCCGTCACAACCGGTTGGATGCCTCGGCGCTCGGCGGGCGCGCCGGCGAGGTGCACGCCGCAGTCGTCGTCCACGGAGTACGCCGTGCTCGCAGGAGGTGCCACGCCGTCCTCCACCCACGCGATGACATCGCGCACCGCTTGCTGCGTGCAGCCCTGCACGTCGAGCAACCGCGCGCGCTCGGGCGGGGCGAGCATCGACACCGGGATGTGTGTCGCATGGTCGACGAACCAGACCCGGAGCTGATCATCGGTCGCGCCCGCGAGCCGCGCGCGCACGAGGCCGGCGTAGAAGAGCGCGCCATTCGGCCACGCGTAGTCGTCGAGCATGTGGTTGACGATGATCATCTTGCCGGTGAACACACCCGTGTGCGGTTGCGTGCGCGTGATCGAGTGCATCTTCGCCATCGGGAAGAGCGGTCGCTGCGGATACACCGGCTCTCCCGCGCACCGGAAGGCGCGCGACTCCGCGAGCTCCCGGTCGGCCTGGTGCCGGTGCAGGAAGCAGAAGGCGAGCCACTTGCGGTTGTCGACGAGCACCTCGTCACCCACGCGCACGCCCTCGAACACCGGGCCGTTCACCGCGGTGCTGAGGAGCATGTCGCCGGTGTGGCCCACGCAGAAGAGCTCACGACCCGCGGCGTCACCGCTGAGGAACGTCATGCCGAGGCCGAGCGACCGGTCGACATCGACACCTTCGATCACGATGCCCACCGGCGCGTCCGGGCTCGAGGCAAATGCGGCGCCGCCGCCGGCAGCCGCAAGCTCGCGTTGGGTGACGACACGGGTCACGCGGGCGCGCGCCTCGATCACGTCGTCGGCGAGCTCGCCGTCGCCGCCGAGATAGCCGGGCAACGACCAGAAGTCGTCGACGTAGGTGGGGTCGAACTCGGCGAAGGTTGCGATGTCCCACGCGAACATCGCCGGCGCCTGACCGTGGGTCGCGATGCGGATCTCCGCTCCTCGCGGGAATCCGGCGCGGTAGAGCGTGAGCAGCGCGTCACGCTCGCGGCTGGTGAGACCCGCGAACGGGTCGCCGCTTCCACCGGGCTCGACCGCGTCGACCACCCGGCCGAGCTTCGGGCCCAGCACTCGTTGCACGTTGGCGAGTGCCGACATCCCGACCCGCCACATCCCCGGCGTCGGACCCGCACCCGCGACGAACGGCACCACGCCGTCCCAGAGACCGGGCACGTTCTCGATACACGCGATCGAGCGCAGCGCTCCCCCGCTCCCGCCGAAGACGTAGCCGTGATGCGGCTCCTCGCCGTACATCTCCGCCGCGAGGTGCTTGGCGTATCGCGCGGTCACCGCGCTCGCGCGATACCCCATCACCGTGGGCTCGATCGACACGTCGAGGCCGATATGCCCCTGGTTCGATTCGACGAGGTACGCCCCGCATTCGACCGCGAACTCGATGGGGCCACCCGGCGCGGTCGACGCCATGGCCGTGGTCTCGTGGCCCCCCACGCCGCCTTCGATCACCTGCAGGAAGCGGCCCTCGTAGCGCGCCGGATGCGGCAGGTACACGGAGAAGCGCGTGTCAGTGCCGCTGAACCCTCCGTGCACGTACCGATGTGGCACCGGCGTGTCGCGCCACTCGTCCACGTCGGTGTACGCGGGACCGAAGTATGGGTCGCGGAGCAGCTCCGCGGCTGCCTCACTTCCGCTCATGGGCGGCGCGTCATGCCGAGCGGCTCACGACAGTTGCGCCTCCAGCGCGGTCAACGCGGCACCCGAGTGGTCGTAGACGATCGCACCCTGGGCCGGCTTCGGGCCTTCCCACCCGGGCAGCAGGCCGCGCTCGTGGCAGAAGTACTGCGCCTCCACGTTCTTGCCGTTGAAGGCGTTGGCCTCGGGGTTGGTGACGAGCCACACCACGACGTTGGCGACCACTTCGGGCGGCGCGCCCACGTTGGCGATCCCGAACTTGGCCATGTCCTGGCCGATGCGCTCGGTCGCGATCAGGCCGGGCTGCACGTTGAAGCACCGAATGCCCGCGTCGGCGAGCTCGACCGCGAGCACGCCGGCGACGCGGTGGAACGCGCCCTTCGACATGCCGTAGCCGAGGCCCCACCCGCCGTCGCCCGCAGGCTTGGTGGGGTCGCCGTAGCCCGACGCCGACGTGATGTCGATGATCGTGCCGGTGCCGCGCTTCACCATGCCCGGCAGCAGGTACTGGTTGAGCACGAGCGGCGCGATCACGTTCGCCTCGAGGTGCTTCTCGAGCAGCTCGATCGGCGTGTCGAGGAAGCGGTCCATGTGCCCGGGGCCGATGTAGCGCGCGTTGTGCACGATCACGTCGACGCGTCCCCACCGTTCGAGCACGGTTGCCGCCGCGGCACCCAGCGACGCGCGGTCGTTAAGGTCGGCCGGCACCACGAGCGCGTCGCGTCCCGCAGCGCGGATCAGATCGGCGGTCCCGGTGAGGCTGCCGGGGAGCGGCGACGTGTCCGACGCGGCGACGGTCGACGAGTGCTCGCGCGCTTCGCCCTCCTGCACTGTGCGGGCCGTGATGGCGACGTCGAACCCGGTCTCGGCGAGCGCGATCGCGCACACCTTCCCGATGCCGCGGCTCGCGCCGGTCACGAACGCGACTTGTTGCTTCTCGCTCATCTCGCTCCCTCTGCTGTGTGGCGCTCTGCGCCGGGTTGGGCGGCGGCGTTACGCGCCGGGCACGCTGACAGTGTCGGTGTCCACGCCCGACCGCAACAGCGTGCCGGGAAGGTCGCCGGTGATCACGCCGTCGGCGATCACCTCGCGACCGTTGACGAACACGTGCGCGATCCCGCGGGCCTCGTTGGAGAGCCGCTCGCCTCCGCCCGGAAGGTCGTGCACGGCGACGGTCGGGCCGGTGCCGACGGTATCGGGATCGAACACCACGAGATCGGCGTGCCAACCCTGAGCGATCCGGCCGCGCTCGCGCAGGCCGTACAGACGCGCCGGCACCTCGGCGAGCTCGTAGACGGCCTCCTCGAGCGTGAGCAGCTTGCGCTCGCGCACGGAATCGCCCAGCACCGCGGTGGTGTAGTTGGCGTGACACATCAGGTCGATGTGCGCGCCGGCGTCGGAGCCGCCGAGCACCGTGCGGTCGTCGCGCCACAGCCCCGCCCGAACGTTCCACCCCTCGTCGGAGCGGCCGAGCGACGGCACGACCGACGGGAACAGCATCGTGAGGGGCAGGCGATCGGCGAGCACCACGTCGATCAGCACGTCGACGGAATCGGCGCCGCGCTCGTCGGCGATCTCGGCGATGGTCTTGCCGATGAGCGCCTCGCTGCCCGCGGGCGCGTCCGCGATCTCGAGCAGGTCGTACTTCGTGGCCGCGGCCAGCCCACGGTTCGCGGCCTCGGCCGCGCCGTCGCGCAGGCGCTGGCGGGTCTCGGGGTCGGCGACCGCGCGGCGACGCTCGTCGTCGGGCAGTGCCACGACGTCGCGCCAGGCGGGCATGCTCTCGAGGATCTTGCCCGCGCGCATGCGCATGAGATCGGGCAGCGTGAGCGCGACGACGCGCGCGCCCTTCTCGGTCGCGCGGTCGCACGACGTGAGTTGCTGCTCGTACACCTCGGTGGGTGACAAGCTTCCGAGGATGTTCCAGTTGAGCGGGCGGTCAGCCGCGAGCGACATGTCGGCCATGAGCTCGATGCGCTCCGACGGGATCTCACCCATCGCGGCGATGAATTCGAGCGTGGTGCCCGGATGCTCGCGCACCGCGCTCGCGAGCGCGAGCAACTCTTCGTGCGACGATGCTCGCGACGGCACCGGGTTGCCGTCGCCATCGGTGTGGGCCTCGCCCAGCGACGACGACACGCCGAGCGCACCCGCGCGCATCGACTCGTGCGCGAGCTCGACCATCGCGTCGATCTGCTCCGGGCTCGCCACGCCACCGACGGCGTCGTCGCCCATCACGACGCGCCGCATCGTCGAGTGACCGACGAGGAAGCCGGCGTTCACACCGAGCTTGCCGTCGATCCGGTCGAGCCATTCGCCGAAGGTGTGCCAGTCCCACGCGGGGCCGGCCTGCAGCGAGCCGAGGGACATGCCCTCGACCGTGGCCATCATGCGCATCAGGTAGTCGACGTCCTTGTCGGAGATCGGCGCGATGGTGAAGCCGCAGTTGCCGCCGATCACGGTGGTGACACCGTGGAACGGCGACGGTGTGCACAGCGGGTCCCACAGGACCTGCGCGTCGTAGTGCGTGTGGATGTCGACGAACCCGGGCGCGACCACGAGGCCGTCGGCGTCGATGACGCGCGTGGCGTCGTCGACGGCGTCGGCGAGGTCGTCGCCGAGCACGATGCGCCCGTCGCGTATGCCGACGTCGCCGCGAGTGCGCGGCGCGCCGGTGCCGTCGACGATGTCGGCGCCGCGCAGGAGGACGTCGAGGCCGCCGGCCATCTCAGCCACCCCCGGACCGTGAGGGGCCAGACTTCGGGCCGGCATCGGCGAGGTAGGCGGAGACGTCGGCTTCCACCACGGTGCCGTCGAAGAACGCCGGGTTCTGACGGGTGAAGAACTCCACCGGGTTGGTGAACACGAAGTCGCGGAAGTCGCGCTCGTCGATCCACTCGTGATCGACCATCTCCCACGCCTCTTCGAGCACCTCGGTCATGTCGGGGACGTCCCAGTGCGACAGGTCGGATCCGAACATCGCCTGGAGCCGCGCGCCGCCGGGGTTGAGCTTGGTGTTGAACGCGCTCGCGGTGAGCGGGTCGTCGGCCTCGCAGCCGAAGAAGAAGCTCCGCACGAACAGGTCGTGGATGTCGTGCTCGTCTTCGATCTCGCACGCGGCCCACTCGTCGAGGTCTTCGGTCCGCTCGGCCGCGCGTGCCGCCGGCCGCGTCGACGAGTTGGTGCTCGCCGCGCTGCCGTACTGCGCGAGCAGCTCGCTGAGCAGCTCCTGGTCGACCCCCTTGGGATCGAGGTGGTCGAGCGCGCGCCGGTTGCGTTTCTCCCAGTGGCCGACGATGTCGGAGTAGAGCGCCACGCCCCACGCCGCGCCACCCTCGAGAAAGCCGAACGGAAGATCCGGGAAGCGGCGGGTCACGCCGCCCATGAACAGCGCCTTCGCGAGGGCGTGCTGGCCTTCCGCGAGGTGGCCGAGGTGGTTGTACATGTAGTTCGAGATCGACGCGCGGCTCCCCCACCCGATCGAGCCCGAGTGGAACGACACGCCGACGCCGAGGTCCTGGCACTTCGCCCACACCGGGTCGTAGTCGTACGCGCTGTCGATGCCGTACATGTCGATCCACTGCGCGTACCGGGCGAGCTCGGGATCACGGTCGGCGACCACCGCGACCGGCCGTTGCACGTACCCCGCGAGCAACACGGCTTTGAAGCCGAGCTCGCGCACTGCGTACTCGAGGTCGGCGATCGCCTCGTCAGGCGTGTACATCGGGATCGCGGCGACGGGCACCATCCGGTCACCGAGCTTGGCGAACGCGTCGGCGTTGGCGCGGTTCAGCGCGCGGCACGCGCCTCGTCGCTCCTGCTCGTCGACGTAGTGCATGAAGATGAGCCCGAGACTCGGATACGTGACGCTCACATCGATCCCGAACTCGTCGAGGCGCTCGTACATGAGCGCGGGGCACAACGCGGTCGCGAGGTCGCGCGTGTTCCGAGCCGGTGCTCCCCACCACGGCGGTCGGGCGGTGCGCTTCGCCGCGCGCTCGGACGGCGACTCCTCGTACCACGAGCCCTGCGGCCCGAACGTCGCCGGCAGCAGCCGTCGCAAGGACGGGCTCTCGAGGTCGATGCCTTCCTGGCGGAGGTACGGCTCGAGCACCGCCATCGACTCCATGGTGTGGCCGTCGACGTCGATCACCGGGTGCGCGAGCCGCGCCCGGATCGCCGCGGAAGATTCGCTCACTCGTTCCCCCATCTCACGCAAAGAAAGCCGTTCTGCTCGCGGGAACATATCAGCCGACTACCGGCCGATGTAGTGGCCCTCACGCTTCTCGAGGAACGCGCCCACGGCTTCCTGGGCGTCGCGCGACCGGATCAACAGGGTCTGCGAGAGGACCTCGGTGTCGAGCGCCTGGGCCATCGACATGCCCGATGACTGGTTGAGCAGCTGCTTCGTCACCGACAGCGCCATCGGCGGGAGCTTGGCCAACCGGCCCGCCATCTCGGCCGCCGCCGCCGTCAGCCCGTCGGCGGGGACGACCCGGTTCACGATGCCGATGCGCTCGGCATCGTGGGCGTCGATGATCTCGCCGAGCAGCGCGAGCTCCTTCGCCTTGTGCAGGCCGACCAGTCGGGGCAGGAGCCACGACCCGCCGAAGTCGACCGAGATGCCGCGCTGCACGAAGATCTGGCTGAAGCGCGCACGGTCGGACGCGAGCACGATGTCGCACGACAGCGCGAGGTTGCATCCTGCGCCCACCGCGATGCCGTTGACTGCCGCGAGGGTCGGCTTCGGGAGCTCGTGCAGGCGCAGCGCACAGCGGCTGATGCGGCGCAGCGGCGCGAGCGAGACACCCGGGATCTGACCGCCACCGGGATCGGGCTCGGAGAGGTCGGCGCCGGTACAGAAGCCGTCACCCTCACCGGTGATGACGAGCACGCGGTCGTCGGGGCTCGCGGCGACCTCCTCGAACACCGCGGTGAGGTCGTCCCACATGCGCGCGGTGACCGCGTTCTTCTTCTCCGGCCGGTTGAGCGTGAGCCACACCACACCGTCGTTGCGTTCGACCACCAGTTCCGCCACACCGCTACCGTAGCGGGATGGGGTTGAACCCGTTCCGGGCGCAGGCGAAGCGCGGCAGCGATCTCGCGATCGTCGCCGTCGCACTCGTGGTCATCGCCGCGCTCGTGCTCTGGGCACTGTTCGGATAGTTCTGGGCACGGTTCGGAACATGGAGTGAGCGACGTCGAGGTGCGGCACGTGCAGCCGTACGAGGCAGTCAAGACGTACCGCTGCCCCGGTTGCGATCACGAGATCCCACCCGGCCTGGGCCACGAGGTCGTCGTGCCGGTCGACGCACCGGAAGACCGTCGGCACTGGCACACCAGCTGCTGGTTCCGCGAGTCGAAGCGCAGGCGCCAATGACCGCGAACCTCAGAAAGCTCCCTCGATCACTTCGATGACGGGCGCGGTTCCGCGCACCGCGAGCACGGACGCGACGTCGAAGCGCAGGTCGCGCGCGCGTCGATCGGCGTGCTCGGCCAGCCAGCGCATCGCGAGCACACGGATCCGTTGCTGCTTCGTGCGCGTGACCGCTTCGACCGGCGCGCCGAACGCGAGCCCGCGCCGCGTCTTCACCTCGCAGAACACGATCTCGTTCTCGCGCGCGACGACGAGATCCAGCTCACCCTCGCGGCAGCGCCAATTGCGGTCGACGACCTCGTATCCCGCGGCCTCGTACCACCCCGCGACGGCACCCTCGCCCGCAGCCCCCAGCGCGCGGCGTGCGTCGGCGGGCACCGGTCACGGTTCCTTGGGGGTTTCCTCGACGTTGACGTCCTTGAACGTGACGACGCGCACGTGCGCGACGAACCGCGCCGGCCGGTACATGTCCCAGACCCAGGCATCGTGCAGGTTCAGCTCGAAGTAGGGCTGGCCCCCGACGTTGCGCACGTCGAGCTGCACCTGGTTGGCGAGGTAGAAGCGCCGCTCGGTCTCGACGACGTACGCGAACATCGGCAGGACGTCGCGATACTCCTTGTAGAGCTGGAGCTCGATCTCGGTCTCGTACCGTTCGAGATCTTCTGCACTCACGGCACGCACCCCTTCCCCGAACCCGCACGGCCCCTTGCCGCCCCGAACGCGCCTCGTGCGCGCTCGAACGTGGCGACGGGCGAGTCGCTCAGTCGCGCTTTTCCTTGACCTTGGCGGCCTTGCCCACCCGGTCGCGCAGGTAATAGAGCTTCGCTCGCCGCACGTCGCCGCGGGTCACGCGCTCGATCTTGGCGACAATGGGCGAGTGCACGGGGAAGGTGCGCTCGACGCCGACCCCGAAGCTGACCTTCCGGACGGTGAACGTCTCGCGGCTGCCGCTGCCCTTGCGGCGGATGACGATCCCCTGGAACACCTGGGTGCGCTCGCGCGTGCCTTCGACCACACGGACGTGCACCTTCAGGGTGTCGCCCGGGGCGAACTCGGGGATGTCGTCACGCAGCTGGGTGCGGTCGACAAGATCGGTTGAATTCACTGCGTGTGCTCCGGAGTCGGGGAGCCCATGCTAATCAGGGACCGGCCCGTCGGGGAACTCGTGCAGCAGATCTTCCTCCTCGGGCGTCAGGACCCGGTCGGCGAGGAGGTCGGGCCGGCGGGCGATCGTGCGCCGCAGGGCCTGGGCCCGCCGCCATCGCGCCATGCGCGCGTGGTCCCCGCTCAGGAGCACCTCGGGCACCGGCCAGCCGCGGAAGTCGGCGGGTCGCGTGTACTGCGGGTACTCGAGCAGGCCGTCGGCGAACGACTCGTCGGCCGCCGACGCCGCATTCCCCATCACCCCCGGCACCAACCGAGCGACCGCGTCGATCACCACGAGCGCGGCCGCTTCGCCACCGGCGAGCACGTAGTCGCCCACCGTGAGCTCGCCGTCGCAGAGATGATCGGCGACACGTTGGTCGACGCCTTCGTACCGGCCGCACAGCAGCGAGAAGCCCGGGAGCCTTGCGAGCTCGCGCGCGAACGCCTGGTCGAAGCGCCGGCCGCTCGGCGACAGCAACAGGAGCGGGCGGGGCGGTGCCACCGCGTCCACCGCGTCCCACAGCGGGCCGGGCGCCATGACCATGCCGGCGCCGCCGCCGTACGGCGCGTCGTCGACGCTGCGGTGGCGGTCGGTGGTGGAGTCGCGCGGGTCGTGCACACGCACGTCGAGCAGACCGTCGGCGCGGGCCCGGCCGAGGAGTGACGCGTCGAGCGGGCCGGTGAAGTAGTCGGGGAAGATCGAGAACACGTCGATGCGCACGGCGGCCTACAGCTCGAACAGCCCGTCGGGAACGTCGACGGTGAGACGCCCGGGCTCGTGCCCGGTGACGAACACGATCGGGATCAGCGCGCCGCCGTCGAGCACGAGCAGATCGTGCGCGGGGTTCGCTTCGACGGCAGTGACGGTCCCGAGCGGGTTGCCGTCGCGGTCGACGACCGCGCTGCCGATCATCTCGTGCACCCAGAGGTCGGCATCCGCATCCTGATCGTCCATGACGTCACCGGTGAGGACCACGCCGAGCAGCTGCTCGGCCTGCGTGCGATCACGCACGTCGTCGAACTGCACCAGCCACCGCCCCTGGTGGCGTCGCGCCGCCGTGATGACGAGCTCACGGTCGCCCGCGTAGAGACGCGCGCCGACCGCAGTGCGTTCCGGTCGGTTGCTCGTGAAGGTGACGGCGACCTCGCCGCGCAGCCCGTGGGCGCGCCCGATGCGTGCGACTTCGAGGCGCGACGGCGCCATCAGTCACTCGCGTGCAGTCACTCGACGATGTCGATCTTGGCCTTCACGCCGTCGGCACTGCCCGCGGCGCGCACCAGCTGACGCAACGCCTGGATCACGCGGCCACGCCTGCCGATGAGGCGGCCCATGTCGTCGGGGTTGGCGTGCACGAGCAACGCGACTTCGTCGTCGCGACGCTCCTCGACGACGATCTCGATGGCGTCAGGGTCCTCGGCGAGGCTGCGCGTGACGTGCTCGGCGACGGCGACAGCGCGTGCGCCGACGACGCGGTTGCCGTCGGCGCCGATCTCGTCGACGAAGTCGTCGTCATCCTCGTCGTCGAAGTCTTCGTCGACGAGGTTCGGGTCGATGTAGTTGGGATCCTCGTCACTCATCGGACGCGGGCGCTTCCGCTTCTGTCTCTGTTTCTGCATCTGCAGCTTCGTCAGCGGGAGCCTCGGCCACCGCCTCTTCCGCCACGGGCTCCTCGGCGACTGCTTCGTCGCCAGGAGCGTCGGCAGCCGGTGCTTCAGCAGCCGGTGTGGGCGCTTCCGCGGCAGGCGCGGGCGCCTCGGCCGCAGGAGCGGGCGCTTCCTTGGGTGCCTTCACCCCGGGGGCAACCTTGCCGGTCATGTAGCCCCGACGCGAGAGCTTGGTGACCGCAGGCTTGCTGCGCTCGGCCTCGTACTGCGCCCACACGCCGGTGGTGGCGAGGAGCTTCTGCACCTGCTCCGTCGGCTGCGCGCCCTTGCGGAGCCAGGCCAGCGCGGAGTCGGCGTCGATGGAGACGCGCGACGGGTCTTCGCGCGGCGCGTACTGCCCGATGATCTCGATGAACCGGCCGTCGCGCGGCGAACGGCCGTCGGCGACAACCACGCGATACGTGGGTTGCTTCTTCTTTCCCACCCGCATGAGGCGGATCTTCAC
This sequence comes from uncultured Actinomycetes bacterium, assembly GCA_963721435.1. Taxonomy (GTDB): domain Bacteria; phylum Actinomycetota; class Acidimicrobiia; order IMCC26256; family DASPTH01; genus CAVRJC01. The sequence goes on along the minus strand of CAVRJC010000006.1, from coordinate 524,827 downwards.
GGCCACAGCCAGGGTTTCCTCTCGTCGTTACGAACGGGTCAGCGTACCCGCTGGGACCCAAACCCGGGTCACTCAACGTTCGCCGAGGAACTCCAAGTCGATCGCCCGATTCGGCAACGAACCTTTCGCTCCCTTCAGCCGGGAAGATCCATGCCCGCGGGGAGCTTCGGCATCTTGCCCTTGCCCGCCGACTTCATCATCTGCTGGACCATCTTGAACTGCTTCAGCAGCCCGTTGACGTCCGAGGTGGTGGTGCCGCTCCCCTTGGCGATGCGCATCCGGCGGGACCCGTTGATGAGCGACGGGTCTCGCCGCTCCTCCACCGTCATCGAGCAGATGATCGCCTCGACCCGGTCGATCTCGCGATCCTCGATCTGCGCGTTCTTGAGCTCCTTGGGCATCCCCGGCAGCATCCCGAGCACGTTCTGGAGCGGCCCCATCTTCTTGACCTGGCGCATCTGGTCGAGGAAGTCCTCGAGGGTGAGCTGGCCCTTGCGCAGCTTCTCCTCGGTCTTCGCCATCTCCTCCTGGTCGAAGGTGGCTTCGGCCTTCTCGATGAGGGTGAGCACGTCGCCCATGCCGAGGATGCGGCTCGCCATGCGGTCGGGGTGGAACGCCTCGAACTCGTCGAGCTTCTCGCCCGTGCCCGCGAAGAGGATGGGCTTGCCCACCACTTCCTTCACCGAGAGCGCGGCGCCGCCGCGCGCGTCGCCGTCGATCTTGGTGAGGATCACGCCGGTGAGGCCGACCGCCTGGTCGAACTCAGTGGCGACGTTCACCGCTTCCTGACCGGTCATCGCGTCGACGACGAGCAGCGTGTCGTGCGGGTGCACCGCGTCGCGCACGTCGCGGAGCTGGTCCATGAGATCGGAGTCGATCTGCAGGCGACCGGCGGTGTCGATGATCACGACGTCGCGACCGAGGCGGGCCGCTTCCTCCATCGCGCCCCGCGCCACGCTGACGGGATCGGTGTCGCTCGAGAACACCGGGACCTCGACGCGCTCGCCGAGCACGCGCAGCTGCTGGACCGCCGCGGGCCGCTGGAGGTCGGCACCGACGAGGAGCGGACGGCGACCCTGCTGCTTGAGCAGGCGCGCCAGCTTCGCCGCCGCAGTGGTCTTCCCCGCACCCTGCAGGCCCGCCATCATCACGACTGTCGGTGGCTTCGACGCGATCGTCAGCTTGCCGGTGGTGCCGCCGAGCGTGGCCACCAGCTCCTCGTTGACGATCTTGATGACCTGCTGCGCGGGGCTCAGGCTCTTGGCGACCTCCGCGCCCTGCGCGCGCTCCTTGACCCGGTTGATGAAATCGCGGGCGACGCGCACGTTGACGTCGGCCTCGAGCAGCGCCACGCGCAGCTCACGCGCGACTTCGTCGATGTCCTTGTCGGTGAGCTTGCCGCGGCTGCGCAGCTTGCGGAAGATGCCGTCGAAACGGTCGGAGAGCGACTCGAACATTGCGGTTCAGGCTAGGCGTCGGCGCGTGTCGTCAGGCACGCTCAGGCATCGAGCAACGCGGCGACGAACGCCTCGGGCTCGAACACCAGCAGGTCGGCGGCCGACTCGCCGACCCCGACGAGCTTCACCGGGATCCCGAGCTCGGCCTCGATCGCGAGCACGATCCCGCCCTTGGCGGTGCCGTCGAGCTTGGTCAGGACGACACCGGTGACGTCGACGGCTTCCGCGAACTGCCGCGCCTGCGTGAGGCCGTTCTGACCGGTGGTCGCGTCGAGCACGAGCAGCACCTCTTTGAGCGCGCCCGGGGTGCGGTCGACGATGCGGCGCAGCTTCTCCAGCTCCGCCATGAGGTTGACCTTGGTGTGCAGGCGCCCCGCGGTGTCGACGAGCACGAGGTCGGCGTCGCGGCTCGCGGCCGCGCTCATCGCGTCGAACACGACCGAGCCGGGGTCGGCGCCCTCCTGCCCGCGGACGATGCCCGCGCCGGTGCGGTCGGCCCAGTGCGCGAGCTGCTCGGCGGCGGCGGCACGGAACGTGTCGGCGGCGGCGAGCACGACGCGACGACCGTCGTCGATCTCGCGCTGCGCGACCTTGGCGATGGTGGTGGTCTTGCCCACGCCGTTGACCCCCACGAACATCCACACGTTCGGCTCACCGGGTGTGAGGGTGAGCGAGCGATCGGGGTTGGCGGCGAGCACCGCGACGAGCTCCTCGTGCAGCACCCGCATCACGCCGTCGCCGTCGGTGACCCGCTCGTCGCGCGAGCGCTGGGTGACGCCGTCGAGCACTTTGGTGGTGGTCGGCACGCCGACGTCCGCGAGCAGGAGCGTGTCTTCGAGCTCTTCGAGCGTCTCCTCGTCGACGAGTGTGCGGGACCGCAGACGGGAGAACGCCGCACGCGTCTTCCCGAGCCGGTCGCGCAGCCGCGGCGCCTCCGCGACCTCGACCGCGACTTCCTCGACCGCGACCTCGGGCTCCGGCTCGGCCTCGAGCGCCGGCACGGCCTCGACGACAGGCTCGACGACGGGCTCGACGGCAACCGGCGCGGGGCGAGGCGGCGCGGTCGGCGCCTGCTCGACCTGCGCACCCTGCCGGCGCTGATCCCGGCGGGAGAGCCCGATGCCGACGGCGACGAGCGCGACCGCCAACAGGATGATGAGGATGAAGACGACGGTCATGACGAACCTGCGTGTGGGAGCGAGCCCGCGACTCTACGCGACCCTGTCTGCGCCCCTTCGACCGGTCGGGCGAGTCAGGCCGTGGGTGCCGGGGCGGGGATGCCGGCGGCCTCGAGCGCCGCTTTGACCCTGACCCGGAGCTCGCGCTCCACCCCGAACTGCTCCTGCGGACGGGTGCGTGCAGTGATCCGCACGATCACACCGCCGGGGGTGAGCGATTCGACGCCGAGCACCAGGGGCTCCGCGATGATGACCGACGAGAACTCGGGGTCGTGCCAGAGATCACGCGAGGCCTGACGGATCACGTCGGTCGCGGCCGTCACGTCCGCTTCGTACGCGATCGCGATGTCGACGAGCGCGCGCGACCACTGCTGCGACTTGTTCCCCACGCGGACGATCACGCCGTTGGGCACGTGCCAGACCACGCCGTCGGCATCGCGCAGCCGTGTGGTGCGGAGCGCGACGCCTTCGACGGTGCCGGTCGCGACACCGGTGTCGATGACGTCACCGACGCCGAACTGGTCTTCCAAGAGCATGAACAGGCCGCTGACGAAGTCCTTGACGAGCGACTGCGCACCGAAGCCCAGCGCGATGCCGGCGATACCCGCGCCCGCGAGCAGCGGCGCGAGATTCACGCCCAGCTCTTCGAGGATGGTGAGCGCGGCGATCGACCAGATCAGGATCGATGCCAGGCTCCGCAGCACCGCGCCGATCGTGCGCGCCCGCTGCGCCCGGCGGACGTCGGACATCGGCTGCGTGTCGACGAACGAGATCCCCGAGCCGATGGCCGCGATGCGCTCCACGCCCCCGATCGTGTGTTGCACGAACCGGTTCACCAGCCCCCGCGCGATCCGAACCGCGATCCACGCGACCACGAGGATCGCGATGATGCGGATCGGCTTCGAGAGCGCGTCGGCGACGTCGGCCGCCTCGGTACTCCCGGTGATGCGGTAGGTGGTGGAGCAGAGCCACGACTGCTCGCCCTTCGCGCCGCAGGCCTCCACGAGGCCGACGTCGTTGGCGCCCGCCGCCAGCACCAGTGCGGGGGTCACCGCACCACTCACCCCACCTGCAGGTCGTCGCGGATGCGCTGGCTCACGACCCGGCTCGAGCCACCCGGCGGCATCGACACGCCGTACAGGCAGTCGGCCGCTTCCATCGTGCGCTTCTGGTGCGACACGATCACGAGCTGCGCTTCGTCGCGGAACTCGTGGACGAGGTCGAGGAATCGGTGCAGGTTCACGTCGTCGAGCGCGGCCTCGACTTCGTCCATCAGGTAGAAGGGCGACGGCCGGGCGCGGAACACACCGAACAGGAACGCCAGCGCGGTGAGCGAGCGCTCGCCTCCCGACAACAGCGACAGGCGGCGCACGTTCTTGCCGGACGGGCGCGCTTCCATCTCGATCCCCGTGTTCAGCGGGTCGTCGGGATCGGTGAGCACCAGCCGGCCCGCGCCGCCGGGGAACAGCGTGGCGAAGAGGTCGGTGAAGTTCCGGCTCACGTCTTCGAACGCGGCGCTGAAGACCGTGACGATCTCGCGGTCGACGGCCTTGATGACGCGCGCCAGCTCGCGACGGCTGCCCTTGACGTCTTCGAGCTGCTCCTGGAGGAACGCGTGGCGCTCCTGGAGCGCGTCGTGCTCCTCGAGTGCCAACGGGTTGATCGGGCCCATGATCCGCAGCTCGCGCTCGAGGTCGCGCGCGCGTCCCGCGAGGGTGGTGCCTTCCGGAGCGGTCGGCGCGGGCGCGTCCAGTGCGACCGCGGGCTCGACGTCGTACTCGGCACGCAGCCGCTCGACCGCAGTCTCGAGACGCAGGCGCGTCTCGGCGTCGTCGACCTCGGCGCGCCGGCTCAGCTCCTGGACCTCGGTGAGGCTCCGCTCCAGCGCGCCGCGCTCCTTGCGCAACGCGTCGAGCTGCTCGGCCGACGCGCGGGCAGCTTCGGACTGCTCCCGACGACGCTCGCGCAACCGTGCGTGCAGCTCACCCACGCGCGTCAGGTAGTCGGTGAAGCGCTCGGCGATCGCGGCGTAGTCACGTGCCTGGGCCACGAGCCCGGCCCGTGCGCGCTCCGCGCGCGCCTGCGCGTCGGGATCGAGCGACGAGAGCCGGGCCTCGATCGCGACGAGACGCTCCGCGAGCATCATGCGCCGCTGCTCGAGCGTGGTGCGCTCGACGGCATGAACGCGGGCGGCTTCGAGCGCGGCGCGCGCCTCCTCGACGGCGCGTGCCGCCTCGGCGCGCGCGATCTCGGCGCTCGCCGTGTGGGCGACGGCCTCCTCGAACGCGGCCTGCGTGACCGCAGCCGCGTTCCCCGCGCTGATCCGCCACGGCGCCCGCCCTCCGAGCCGGTCGCCGCCCGGAGTGAGCACGACGAGATCAGGATGGGCGAGCGCGTGCTCCAACGCGGTGCGCCACCCGGCATCGACGAGCACCACGCCCGAGAGCAGATGCCCGAGCGCCTGCTCCAGCCCCGGGACGCTCGCGTGCACCAGATCGATCAGCGGACGCGCGCCCGGCGGGACGAGCCGCGGCTGCGCGGGCGCCGCCAACGCGTCGACCACGAGCAGCAGGCCGCGGGCGTCCCCTTCGTGCAACCGCTCCACCGCGGCCGCGGCGGCGTCGCCGCTCTGCACGACGACCGCGCGCATCGCATCGCCCAGCGCGGCAGCGACGGCGGCTTCGGCACCGGCGTCGATCTCCAGTAGGTCGACCAGCGGGCCGACCACACCCTCGATGTCGGCAACGTGCTCGACGCCGGCCGCAGCGCGCGCCTCGCTCAGCCCGAGGTCGAGCGCGTCGGCGCGCGCCTTCCAACGCGTGGCCTCGGCTTCGGCGGCGCGCCATTGCTCGTCGACCGTCCGCAGCTGCGCGTCGGCCGCTTCGACATCTTGCGGTCCTGCGGTGAGGGACGCGAGCGTCGCGTCGGTGCTCTCGAGCTCCTCGTGCAGTGCACCCGCATCGGCGACGAGCGTCTCGACCACGCCTTCGTCGGCCGCGGCCGCGAGCTGCCGTTCGACGCCCGCGTCGCTTCTCCGCGACCAGCGCGTCGAGCCCACGTGCGCGCTCACGCATCGATTCGACGAGCACCAGCGCGTCGGCGAGCGCGTCGTCGCCCATGGCACCGAGGGTGTGCTCGGCGTCGAGCACCGCGACGTCGAGGGTGCGGAGGCGCTCCCGCAGCTCGGTCTCGCGCTGCCGGTGCTCGGCGCGGGCGTCGCGCAGCCGCTCGATACGCGTCTGCAGCCCGCCGATCTCGTGCCCGGCGAGGTGGAGCCGGATCGCGCGCAGCTCTTCGACGATCCCACCGTGACGGCGTGCCGCGTCGGCCTGTCGCTGCAACGGCGTGAGTTGCCGGCGCACCTCGCGCAGCAGGTCGTTCAGCCGGAGCAGGTTGCCCTCCGTGGACTCGAGCCGGCGCTCGGCGCGCTCGCGCCGCTTGCGGTACTTCAGGATCCCGGCCGCTTCCTCGACGATGGCGCGGCGATCCTCGGGGCGTGAGTTCAGCACCGCGTCGAGCTGGCCCTGCCCGACGATCACGTGCTGCTGGCGGCCGATGCCGCTGTCGGACAGCAGCTCCTGGATGTCGAGCAGGCGGCAGGGCGCACCGTTGATCTGGTACTCGGAGTCACCCGCGCGGAACAAGGTGCGCGTGATCGTGACCTCGGAGAACTCGATCGGCAGCAGGCCCGCGGTGTTGTCGATGGTGAGCGACACCTCGGCCCGCCCGAGCGCAGGGCGGTCGGGGGTGCCGACGAAGATGACGTCGTCCATCTTCCCGCCGCGCAGGGTGCGGGGGCCCTGGGCACCGAGCACCCACGCCACCGCGTCGACCAGGTTCGACTTGCCGGAACCGTTGGGCCCCACCACCACCGTGACACCCGGCTCGAACTCGAGCACGGTCTTGTCTGCGAACGACTTGAAGCCCCGAAGGGTCAGCGACTTCAGGAACACGCGGGCGGCTCCCCTTGTGGGCTCGGCTTCGGTGATTGGGCGCTTGCGCCGGATCGTAGCGAGGCCCACCCCCGATCCCGCGGCAAGCAGGCGTCACTCTCGATCGCGCCCAGCTGTGAACTCCTGATGGGACACATCCTTGTGCGCCTGGCGCGCAATTGCGCGACCCATCACCGCACCTGGAAGCCCGACTCGCCCGTCGGCGTCTCGACCTGCACGTCGACGCGCGTCACGTCCGCGTGACGCGGCCCCTCGTGGCACCACGCCACCATACGGTCGACGGCCGCCTCCGGCCCTTCGAACACCGCCTCCACGCGACCGTCGTACGCGTTGCGCACCCAGCCCGTCACCCCGGATGCGTGCGCCTGCTCCTGGCACGCGCCGCGGAACCACACGCCCTGCACGCGTCCCGACACGAACACGCGCACCCGCTTCCGACCGGCGGCTACACCTGGCACGCGGAGCAGTAGAAGGTGGAGCGGCCGGCGTAGCGCTCGCGCACGACCAGGTGGCGGCAGCGCGGGCACGCCTCACCCTCGCGCGCGTACACGTTGTGGAACTGCTGGAACTCGCCGGGGCGACCGAACAGATCGACGTACTGCTCGTCGGCGAGCGACGACCCGCGGTGCTTCACCGCTTCCTGCAACGTCTCCATCATCGCCCGGTACAGGCGCCGCACCTCTTGCGCGGTGAGGGAGTCGCTCATGCGGTCCCAGCGCAGCCCCGCACCCCAGAGGATCTCGTCGCTGTAGATGTTGCCGATGCCGGCGATGAACTTCTGGTCCATGAGCAAGGGCTTCAGCTTGCCGTGGCGATCGGCGATCAGGTTGCCGAAGTACTCCCACGAGAGCGCGGTCTCGAGCGGGTCGAGCCCGAGGTGCGCGAGCTCGGTGACCTGCTTCTCGACCTGATCGAGCTCGGTGACGAACATCTCGCCGAACGTGCGCGGGTCGACGAACCGCAGCTGGCCTCCCTGCGTGAACGTGATCACGACGTGCGTGTGCTTCGTCATCGGGTCGCGCGAGGTCTTGGCCCGCAGCAACTGCCCCGACATGCCGAGGTGCACGACGAGCACGTCGTCGCCGTCGAGCTTCAGGAGGAGGTACTTGCCACGACGTTCGACGCCGACGATCTTCTTGCCGACGAGTCGGGATGTGAACTGCTTGCGGTTGTGGTGACGGCGCACGGCACGCATGCCGTCGACCTCGACCGACTTGATCTTCTTGCCGACGACCTCACGCTCGAGATCGCGTCGGATCACTTCGACTTCGGGGAGCTCAGGCATCGGGTTCTCCGGTCGCGGCGTCCACACTCGCTTGCGCACCGGCGGCGCTCTCGTCGTCGACGGCGTGGAGCCGTTCCCATGCGACGCGAGCAGCGGCCTGCTCGGCCGCCTTCTTGGAGCGCCCTTCGCCTTCGCCGTAGGGCTCGCCGCCCAGCAGCACCGTCGCGAAGAACCGCTTGTTGTGATCGGGGCCCTCGTGACGCACGATGTAGCGCGGCAGCTGATCGACGCGGCGCGCCGCGAGCTCCTGCAGGCGCGTCTTGTAGTCGCCGCCGCCGGGGCCGATCGCCTGCTCGCGGATCCGTCCTTCGAGCGACGCGAGCACGACGCGCGCGGCCGGCTCGAGCCCGCCGTCGAGGTACACCGCGGCGATGACGGCTTCCATCGCGTCGGCGAGGATCGACGACTTGGCGCGGCCACCCGACGAGTCCTCGCCCTTGCCCAGGCGCAGCGCGGCGCCCAGGTCGATCTCGTTGGCGACCTCGGCGAGGGTCTCCGCGCTGACGACCGTCGCCCGCAGCTTCGCGAGCTCACCCTCGGGCAGCGCGGGGTACTCGTCGTACACGAACGTGGTCACGACGAAGCCGAGCACGCTGTCACCGAGGAACTCGAGGCGCTCGTTCGACGCTTCGACGTTGTGCTCGGAGCAGAACGACCGGTGCGTGAGCGCGCGGTCGAGGAGCGAGTGGTCCTGGAAGGTCCACCCGAGCGCGAGCTGCAGTCGCGCATCAACCTCGGCCGAGGTCGTGGCACCGCCGATCGCGCTCACGGGATCAACTCACCGTGCCGAGCCGCTGCATCACGTAGTCGACCGCGTCGCCGACCGTCAGGAGGTCGCCGAGGTCTTCGTCGTCGATGGAGAAGCCCACGGTGCGCTCACCGAGCTCCTGCTCGAGCGCCTCCACGAGCTCGATGAGCGCGAGCGAGTCGGCTTCGAGGTCCTCGGCGAACCTCGACTCCCGCGTGATGCGGTCTTCGTCGATCTCGAGGATCTCGGCGAGACGGTCCCGGATGATGGCGAGGACGTCGTCCGGGCCGATCGGGTTGCGCTCCACGTGTGTTTCAGCCGGCATTCGGCACTGCCTCCCCGATCTGTCCGACGATGTCGGCGTCGACGGCCTCGACCGCACGCTCGACCGCGTTGCGGATTGCCAGCGCGCCCGACGACCCATGCGCGATCACGCACACCCCCTGCACGCCGAGGAGCAACGAGCCGCCGACGTAGTCGGGATCGACCTGCTGGGCGGCCTCGTTGAGCAACGGCAGGATGATCTTGCCCGCCTCACGCGTCTCAGGGGTGGATTCGAACACTGCGGCGACGAGACCGACCATGGCCTTGATCGCGCCTTCGATCGACTTCAGCGCGATGTTGCCGTTGAAGCCGTCCGTGACGACGACGTTCACGCCGGGATGCAGCAGGTCGCGGCCCTCGACGTTCCCGACGAACCAGGGCTCCGGCGCCAGCAGCTTGTGGACGTCCTTGCGGAGCGAATCGCCCTTGCTGGGCTCCTCGCCGTTCGACAGCAGGCCGACGGTGGGCTCCGCGACGCCGAGGCGCGTGCGGGCGTAGGCCCGGCCCATGAACGCGAACTGCACGAGCCACTCGGGCGCGCAGTCGACGGTGGCGCCGGCGTCGACCAGGATCTGCGCGCCGTACCCGGGCACCGGGATCGGGGCGGCGATCGCGGGGCGCGCGATGCCACGGATCCGGCCCATGCGCAGGAGCGCGGCCGCCATCGTGGCGCCGGTGTTGCCCGCCCCGACCATGGCGTCGGCCTTGCCGTCCTTCACGAGCTGCGCGCACTGCACGACCGAGGCGTCCTTCTTGCGGCGCACCACCGTGGCCGGCTCGTGCATCTCGACGACGTCGCCGGCCGCGACGAGGTCGACGCTGCGCGCGTCGGACGGGAGCAGCGGCTCCACCGCGTCGGGCCGGCCGACGAGCAGCACGCGGACACCGAGCTCTTCAGCCGCCTGGACCGCGCCGGCCACGATCTCCGCGGGCGCGCGGTCGCCGCCCATGGCGTCGACGGCGATGGTCGCGCTCATCTCTTCTGGTCGACTCCGCTCCGGCGTCCCGGGCGTCCGCCCACGCCTCCGCTGCGTCTCATCGGCGCCTACTCGACGTCGATCACCTGACGTCCTCCGTACCAGCCGCAGTTGCTGCACACGATGTGCGGCTGCTTGACCGCGCCACAGTGCGGGCAGGTCGAGCGGGCAGGGGCGGCAAGACGCCAGTTGGACGCACGCCGTTGGCGCGTCTTGGCTCTGGGGGTCTTTCGCTTCGGGACAGGCATCGTGGCTCCTCGGTGGCCAGGGTGGTGGAGATCAGGTGGAGATCAGGTCGAGATCTGGGGATCAGAGCTCGAGCTCGGAGAGCGCGGCCCAGCGGGGGTCGGCGGGCGCGTCGTCGGTGACGTCGGGCTGCAGTGGCTCGGCCAGCGGGATCGCGGGCGCACAGTCGGACAGCCCGAGACTGTCGCACGTGGGCACGAGCGGCAGGTCGAGCAGCACCGCGTCGCGCACGAGCTGGTCGAGATCGAGCTCGTGGCCGTCGATGGGGTAGGTCTCGCCGTCGATCGGGACCGTCTGGAACAGCTCGTTCACGGTCACGTCGATCTCGGCCGCGAGGTCGCGCAGGCAGACGCCGCACTCGGCGTCCCACCGGGCGTGCACGGTGCCCCGGACCACGATCCCCTCGGGGACGCGCTCGAGCAGGAGGTCGAGCACCAGTGGCGCGTCGATCCGCACGCCGCTGACGGCCAGGCCGTCGACCGGGGCCTCGAGGCGCACGACACGGCGCGCGCCACGGTGGGCGAGCAGATCGGCGACGTCGATGCGGAGTGCGCTCATGATGATGTGCGGCCTGAAGCTGTGCGGATTCTGAAGGGTCGGACCCGCACCGAGCCCGATCCCGAGCCGGTTGCGCAGCTCACGTTGCGCAGATGACCTTGGGCGCGTGACCTACCGGTGACCGGGACGCATGAGAATAGCAGGCGCCCCCGAGAGGGCGGGAACCACCTTTACAGGTCGTCCTGGTCGAAAATGGGCGAATCGTCGTCGTCGTAGATGCGCTCGAGGTCGCCGACACCGCCGTCGGGCGGAGCTTGCGGCAGCGGCTCGACGACCGCCTGGAGCTGCTCACGCCCCTTCACCACCGCCTGCATGGTGCGGTCGAGCACCACCTCGAACGACGCGAGCTTCTGGTCGATGTAGTCCTCGGCCTCGTGCCGGAGACGCCGGCTGTCGGCCTCCGCGTGGGCCACGACCTGCTGCGCGACGCGCCGCGCCTCGCGTGCGACCTCCGTGCGCTCGACCATGCGCTCGGCCTGCACGCGCGCAGCCTCGACGATGTCTTCCGCATCCCGGCGCGCCTGCGCGAGGTACTCCTCGCGCTCCTTGAGCAGCCACCGCGCGTGACGGAGCTCCTCGGGCATGGTGCGCAACGCGTCGTCGAGGAGCTCGAGCGCCTCGTCGCGGTTCACGAGCACCGACGCCGACATCGGCATCGTGCGTGCGGCGTCGATCGACTCGCGCAGCTGGAGCAACAGTGTCTCGAGGTCGTACGCCTGCTGCTCGGTCATGCTCCCGCCTCGCCGTCGTCGTCGCCCACGGCGGCACCCGAAGCGAACATCTTCTCGAGGCGCACCACCACGCCGGGCGGCACCATCTCCGAGACGTCACCGCCGAACTTCGCCACCTCGCACACCAGGCTCGACGACAGGAACGAGTACTGCGGGCTGGTGGAGATGAAGAACGTGTCGATCCCCGCGAGCCGCTGGTTCATCTGCGCCATCTGGAGCTCGTAGTCGAAGTCGGAGACCGCGCGCAGGCCCTTGACGATGGCCGAGACCCCGTGCGCCTGCGCGAAGTCGACCACGAGGCCCGTGAGCCACTCGATCCGCACGTTGACGAGATGCCCGATGGTCTCCTCGAGCATCTCCTGGCGCTCCTCGAGCCCGAAGCGTGACCCCGACTTCTGCGGGTTGCGGGTGACCGCGACGATGACGTCGTCGAAGTGCCGGGCCGTGCGCTCGATGATGTCGAGATGGCCGTTGGTGACGGGATCGAACGAGCCCGGGCACATGGCAGTCGCCACGACGAGTTGCTCCTGATCGAGATCGACGAGATCGAACGGTGGACCCTAAGAGGTCGCGATCATCAGGAGCGTATCGCCGTATGCCCGATGGAATTCGGTCTCCCACGTGGGCGGGAGCACCGGTGGCCCCGCAGCCCGCGCCCGTTCGACGACGACGCGGCCGCCCGGGGCGAGCAGCGCCGGACCCCGCCAGTGCCGTGAGCACGCCTTCGACCTCCGTGGTCGGGGTGTCGTAGGGCGGGTCGAGGAGCACCAGATCGAAGCGGTGCTCGGCGGCGACCTGCCCGGGAGTGACGCGCGCGAGGTACTGCGCAACCGTCACACGCGTGACCTGTGCCTCGGCGGCGAAGCCTGCTGCCTCGAGGTTCTCACGGATCGCGGTGACGGCAGCCGCGTCGTCGTCGACGAACACCGCTCGCGCCGCGCCGCGCGACAGGGCCTCGATCCCGAGCGCGCCACTCCCCGCGTACAGGTCGAGCACCGCGGCGCCGACGACGCGCGCGCCGAGCACGTTGAACAACGCTTCTTTCACGCGGTCGGTGGTCGGCCGCGCGTCGCCCTTCGGCGCGACCAGCCGTCGGCCCCCGGCGCTTCCTCCCACGATCCGCAGCCCGCGCGCCATGCCAGTGATCCGCCAGTCGTCCGGTCTCGTCAGCTCTTGAAGAGGAACTCGACCGCGTCACCGAGGAGGTCCTCGACCTCTTCGCGGAGTTGCGCGTGCGCGGTGAGCATGGGGTCGTCGTCGAGGATCGCCTCCGCCAACGCGCGCGCTTCCATCACGATCGGCTCGTCGGCGGGGAGCCGGCCCAGCTTCAGGTCGGTCCAGCCCGCCTGGCGCTCGCCGAACACCTCCCCCGCGCCGCGGATCGCGAGATCGCGCTCCGCAAGCTCGAACCCGTCGCTCGACTCCACCATCGCGGCCATGCGCGCTTCACCCTCGGGGGTCGACGGCGCCGCGAGGAGATAGCAGTACGACGAATGCGCGCCGCGGCCGATGCGGCCTCGGAGCTGGTGGAGCTGGAGCAGCCCGAACCGGTCGGCGTCCTCCACCACCATGACGGTCGCATTCGGGACGTCGACCCCCACTTCGATCACGGTTGTCGCGACCAGCACGTCGGTGGCACCGGCGCGGAACGCGACCATCGCCGCCTCCTTGTCGGCCGACGGCATCTGACCGTGCAGCAGGTCGATGCGCAGTCCGGCCAGCTCCTCGGCCCGGAGGCGCTCGAGCTCCTCGGTCGCAGCACGCGCTTCGAGCTTCTCGCTCCCCTCGACGAGCGGGCACACGACGTACGCCTGGCGGCCGGCTTCGACCTCGGTGCGCACGCGCTCGTACACCGCGACCCGCTCGAGCTCGCCGGGGCCGACGACTTCGGTGGTGATCGGCGACCGGCCCGCGGGGAGCTCGCGCAGCTCCGACTTGTCGAGGTCGCCGTAGATGAGCATCGCCGCGGTGCGCGGGATGGGAGTGGCCGTCATCACGAGCACGTCGGGTGAGTCGCCCTTCGCCCGCAGCAGGTCGCGCTGCTCCACACCGAACCGGTGCTGCTCGTCGATGACCGCGAGCCCGAGCTTGGCGAACTCGACGCCGCCGTAGATGAGCGCGTGTGTGCCCACGAGGATGTCGATGTCGCCCGCCCGCAGACCCTCGGCGATGCGCCGGCGCTCGGCCGCGGGCGTGCGGTTGGTGAGCAGCGCCGAGCGCACCGGGCGCTCTGCGAGCAGCGTGCCCTCCGACGGCACCACGAGCCCGTCGAGCAGCGCGCGCATCGTGAGCTCGTGCTGCTCGGCGAGCACCTCGGTGGGTGCCATGAATGCGCCCTGGTACCCACCCTGCACCGCGGTGAGGAGCGCGGTGAGCGCGACGACCGTCTTCCCCGACCCGACCTCTCCCTGCAGGAGGCGGTGCATCGGCGCGTTGCCCGCGAGGTCGCGGCTGATCTCGGCGATCGCGCGCTCCTGGTCACCGGTGAGCGGGAACGGGAGCCGGGCGTGGAACTCCGGCACGAGAGAGCCGTCGACGTCGTGACGGATGCCCGCCGCGTTGGCCGCGAGCGCGCGCTTGCGGGCGACGAGCGCGAGCTGCATGCGCAGGAACTCGTCGAACTTGAGGCGGCGCACCGCGGAGTAGGCGTCGGCCATCGTCTCGGGCCGGTGGATGCCCTCGTACGCGTGGCTGCGATCGACGAGGTCGTGCGCGCGGCGGCGCGCGCGGTCGAGCGGATCGGCGAGACCGCGCGGCCGGATACGTGCGAGCGCAGACGCGACCGCACGCGCGAGCTGCCACGTGAGCACCTCGGCCTTCCCGGACTGCGGGTACACGGGCACGATGGCGCCACTTTGCCGTTCGGGCACGGAGCCGCTGCTCTCCGCGTCAGGGTCGCGCTCGTCGTCGGGCGCGGCGAGCACGTCGACCACGGGGTTCGTCATCTGCCGCTTGCCCCGGTAGCTCTCGACCTTGCCGAACAACGACACCTGCGTGCCCGGCCGCAGCTGGCGCTCGCGCCACGGCTGGTTGAAGAACACGACTTCGAGCAGGCCGGTGCCGTCGTAGACGACGCCGTTCACGATCGTGCGCTTGCGGTCGCGGGTGCGCCGCGCGTGGATCGAGCGCACCTCGGCGTCGACGGTCGCTTCGTCGCCGATCGACAGCTCGGCGATCTCCGCCCGCTGCGTGCGGTCGACGTACCGGCGCGGATAGTGCTGCAACAGGTCGAGCACCGTCGTGATGCCCATCTCCGCGAGCCCGGTCGCCAGCTTGGGGCCGACCGGCTTCAGCTCGGTGACCGCCCTCCCCGCGAGATCGTGCAGCGTGATGCCGTCCGGCACCGCGGTCGTTCCGGCCCTACTCGACGCCGACGAGATACGGGTAGAGCGGCTGGTCACCTTCGTGGATCTCGATCTCCACATGCGGGTAGGTGCGCGCGAGGTGCTCTTCGATCCGCCCGGTGTCGCCGGCGCGCGCATCGGCGCCGGTGATCAACGTGACCAGTTCGGAGTCGTCGTCGACGAGAACGTCGACGAGCGCGATGACCGCGTCGACCGCCGACTGCGTGGCCGCGCCGACACCGTCGCGCGTGATCGCGATCCAATCCCCAGTTTTGATCGGGCCGCACTCGGCCGAGCTGTCGCGCACCGCTTGCGTGACCTCGCCGCACCGCACGCGTTCGGCGGCCTCCTGCATCGTCGCGAGATTGTCGGCGAGCGACGCGGCGGCGTCGTACGCGACCATCGCCGAGAGCGCTTCGATCACCGCGGCGGTCGGCACGACGCCGACGGGGCGCTCGGTGAGGTCGGGCACCTGCCGCGCGACAGGGACGATGTTCTTGTTGTTGGGCAGGACGATCACGCCGTCGGCGACGCACAGCTCCACCGCCTCGAGGATCTGCGCGGTCGACGGGTTCATCGACTGACCCCCGGCGACGACCTGCTGCACACCGAGGCTCGCGAACAATCGACGGAGCCCGTCGCCGACCGCGACCGCGACGACCGCGGTGGTCACGTGCTCGACGGGCGCGACGGTCGCGCCGCCGTGCTCCTGCACCCACTGCGCCTCTTCGAGCTCCTCGACCTGCTCGAGCAGGTCGGTCACGCGGATCTTCTCGGGCCGGCCCGCTTCGATCCCCGCTTCGATCGCGGCGCCGATGTCGTTGGTGTGCACGTGGCAGTTCCAGAGGCCGTCACCGCCGACGATCACGATCGAGTCGCCGAGCGCGCCCCACGTGCGCTTGAGCTCGGGGACGTTGCCGTCATCGGCGTTGAGGAGGTACATGACCTCGTAGCGGAGCCCGGAGAGGTCGTCGCCGTGCATGTGCGCCTCCACCGCCGCCGGGGTCGCGACGACCTCGGGCGGCGGCACCGGCACCCCCGACACCACGCACTGGCACGACTGGAGCAGCAGCTCGAACCCGCGCCCGCCGGCGTCGACCACCCCGGCGTCGCGCAGCACGGGCAGGAGCTCGGGCGTGAGCTCGACCGCGAGCCGCGCCGCCGCCACCGCGTGCTCGAACAGCCCCTCGAGGGTGGTCTCGCCGCCGGCGAGGGCCTTCTCGACCGACTCGGCGGCCATCCGCACGACGGTGAGGATGGTGCCCTCGACCGGGCGGAGCACGGCCTCGTAGGCGGCGTCGGTCGCCCGTCGCAGCCCGGTGACGACGTCGGTGCCATCCACAGCGTCGAGGGGCGCGAACGTGTCGGCGAGCCCGCGGAGGATCTGGCTGAGGATCACGCCCGAGTTGCCGCGCGCCCCCATGAGCGATCCGTGCGAGATCGCCGCGCACACGGAGCGCATGCCCGACGCGGACTCCGCGTCGGCGCCGTCGAGCTCGCCGACCACCGACTCGAGCGTGAGCGCCATGTTGGTGCCGGTGTCGCCATCGGGGACCGGGTAGACGTTGAGCCGGTTCAGCTCCTCCTGGTGCGCGCGGAGTGCGTCGCGGTAGGTGGCAACCACCCGACGCAGGTCGGCCGCACCGAGCTCTTCCAGGACGGGCACGGCTGGGATGGTACAACGCTGACTGCTACCCTTCACCGTTCCCGAGAGTGCCTTCCCGGCGTTGCAGCGAGGTTTGTGTCATGGCGTCAGTGTGTGAAGTGTGCGGCAAGAAGCCGCAGTTCGGCATGCGCCTGAGCCACTCGCACCGGCGCACGAAGCGGCGCTGGAACCCCAACGTGCAGAAGATCCGTGCCGTCGTCAACGGCTCGCCGATGCGCATCCACGTGTGCACCTCCTGCCTCAAGGCAGGCAAGGTCCAGAAGCCGTGAGCGGCGAGCGTCGCTCACGGCTGCGCCCGAGTGTCTCGGACGCCAAGCGAGCGCGACAGAACTGAGGCTCGCGCGGCATGCAGGGCGTCGTCCGCATCTACGACCCGCAGACGGGTGAGGGCATCGTCGTCCGCGACACCGACCGCGAAGAGTTCGTGCTCGCGGCCGACGCGCTCGAAGACTCGATCTTCCACATGCTGCGTCAGGGCCAGCGAGTGAACTTCACTCTCGACGACGACGGCCGCGCCACCACCCTGCGCCTCGGCTCCGAGCCCGACATGGGCATCCTCGACGCCCAGGTGTAGCGACTCCCGATTCGACTACTCGCGGTGCAGCTCGACGCGCTCGGCGTGCGTCGGGTCCACCGATATGGCATCGGGGCTGGTGTCGACGGTCACCTCGTGGAGCACGCCGTTCCACGCGAACGGGGTCTCGTAGTCGTCGGTCACGGGGAAGCCGCGGTCGTGTCCCAACTTGAGCGAGGTGCCACCGTGCTGCCAGACGAAGGGCATCGGCACCGGGATCGTCACTGACGCGACCACTGCGTCGCCGTGCAGCAACGAGAGCACGGGGTCGCCGGCGAAGCTCGGCACGTACCGGCACGCGAGCGACTGCGGGCCGTCGGGCACCGCGACGTCGCTCACGACGCGCACCTCGTCGCCCGCGCGGTTGAGGAGGAACGCGAGCTTGCCGTCGAGCGCGCAGAACGCGAACCCGCTCGTCCAGTCCCCCATCGCGCACAGGATCCCCTCGGCGGGAGTCTGCGTGACGTCGACGGCCGCGGTGATCTGGAACGCGCCGAACAGGCGCGGCACGGAGTCGTCGGGCACCGGGCCGCCGTCCGGTCGGTACACCGAACGCGCGCGTGGCGGGTCGGGTTGCGGGTATCCGGCGACCATGCGGCCGAGGAAGTCGTCTGCCAACGGGAGCACCTGGTTGCGGCCGGCTTCCACGAACCACTGCTCCTGCAACCGTGTGACGACGTCGGGATGCTCGGCCGACACGTCGCGCGCCTCCGCGAAGTCGTCGGCCATGTCGAACAGCGCCCAGTGATCGCGGCCGAAGTTGCGGCTCCCCACGAGGAACGCCTCTTCGTCGGCGACGCCACCGGGGACGTGATCGGTGGTCGCCTTCCAGCCGCCGGCGATGATCGAACGCGAGCCCATCATCTCGAAGTACTGCACGTCACGCGGGCTCGGCGCGTGCGGGTCGTCGAACGTGGCGCGGAAGTCGGCGCCGTCGATCGGGAGTTGCGTCACGCCGTCGACGGTCGCGGGCGCCTCCACACCACACGCGCCGAGCACCGTGGGGAGCACGTCGATCGCATGCACGATCTGGTCGCGCACCTCACCTCGGGCGCTCATGCCCTTCGGCCAGTGCACGATCAGTGGTGTGCGCGTGCCGCCCAACCAGGTGAAGCGCTTCCAGAGCTGCAGCGGCGTGTTGCCGGCCCACGCCCAGCCCCATGCGTAGTGGTTGTACGAGCGGAAGCCGCCGAACTCGTCGAGATGTGCGAGGTTGGCGTCGATGTCCTCCGGGAGCATCTGGGTGAACCGGTGCTCGTTGAAGCTCCCGATGCGCCCGCCCTCGGCGCTGGTGCCATTGTCGGATACCAGCATCACGATCGTGTCGTCGAGCTCGCCGATCGCCTCGAGGTGCGCGAGGACCCGGCCGATCTGCGCGTCGGTGTGCGCGAGGAAACCCGCGAACACCTCCTGCTGGTGCGCGAACAGGCGGCGGTGCTCGGCCGGCAGCTCGGCCCACTCCTGCACCCACGACGGCCGCTCGGTGAGCACCGTGTGCTCGGGGACGATCCCCATCTCCTGCTGCCGCGCGAACGTACGCGCCCGCCACGCCTCCCAGCCGTCGTCGAACCGCCCGCGGTAGGGCTCCACCCACTCGGGCGCGACGTGATGGGGCGCGTGCACCGCGCCCGTCGCGAAGTAGAGGAAGAACGGGCGATCGCGCGCCGCGTTCTTCTGGTCCTGCACGTACCCGATGGCAGTGTCGGCGAGGTCCTCGGTGAGGTGGTACCCCTCGGCCGCCGTGCGCGGAGGGGCGACGTAGTGGTTGTCGCGCACCAAGTTGGGCGACCAGTGGTTCGTGTCGCCCTGGAGGAAGCCGTAGTGGCGCTCGAAGCCGAAGCCGAGTGGCCAACGCTCGAACGGGCCCGAGTGGGAGCGCTCCCCCGCGGGCACGAGGTGCCACTTACCGACCGCCATCGTGTTGTATCCGGCGTCGCGGAGCACCCTCGGCATCGTCGCCGCCGAGTTGGGAATCCGCGCGGTGTAGCCCGGGTACGTCATCGGCGTGTCGGTGAGATAGCCCATACCGACCGCGTGGTGGTTCCGACCGCTGAGGAGGCACGCACGCGTCGGGGAGCAGATCGCGGTGACGTGGAAGCGGTTGTAGCGCAGCCCGTTCGCCGCGAGCCGGTCGATGCTGGGCGTGGCGACGTCGGAGCCGTAGCACCCGAGCTGTGCAAAGCCGAGGTCGTCGAGGACGATGAGCACGACGTTGGGGCCGTCGGGCCGCGCCCGCCGCTCGCCGCGCGGTGCGGTCGACGTCTCGAGGGTCAGACCCGGGGCGTCCTGCTCAGTCATCAGTGGTTCCTTCCCGCGACCTCGGACGATGGTTTCGGCATTTCGGGATGCCGGGAAGCCCCTCAGTACACTCGATCCACTCGTTTGTAGGGGAGGAACTCGACGTGGCCCTGGTGTCTGCTCCGACCACGAATGCCGGCCTGCTCGCCTGGGTGGACGAGATCGCCGCGCTGTGCGAGCCCGACGCCGTCCACTGGTTCGACGGCTCCGACATCGAGCGCGAGCTGCTCGTGAAGCAGCTCATCGAAGCGGGCACCTTCACCGCCCTCGACCCCGACAAGCGGCCCAACTCGTTCTGGGCCCGCTCCGACCCGAACGACGTCGCCCGGGTCGAGGACCGCACCTTCATCTGCACCGAGGCCGAAGTCGACGCCGGCCCCACCAACAACTGGCGCGCGCCGGCCGACATGCGGGCCACGCTGCAGGGCCTGTTCAAGGGCGCGATGCGCGGGCGCACCATGTTCGTCGTCCCGTTCAGCATGGGCCCCCTCGGATCGCCGCTCTCGTACATCGGCGTCGAGATCACCGACTCCCCGTACGTCGCGTTGAGCATGGGCACGATGACGCGCGCGGGGCAAGCCGCGCTCGACGTGCTCGGCGCCGACGGCGAGTTCGTGCCGTGCGTGCACTCGGTGGGCGCGCCGATCGCACCCGGCGAGACCGATGTTCCGTGGCCGTGCAACGCCGACGAGAAGTGGATCGTGCACTTCCCCGAGACGCGTGAGATCTGGTCGTTCGGCTCCGGCTACGGCGGTAACGCGTTGCTCGGCAAGAAGTGCTTCGCGCTGCGCATCGCGTCCGTGATCGCGCGCGACGAAGGCTGGCTCGCCGAGCACATGCTCGTGCTGAAGATCACGAACCCTGCAGGCCGAGTCCGCTACATCGCGGCGGCGTTTCCGTCGGCGTGCGGCAAGACCAACCTCGCCATGCTCGTGCCCACCGTCCCGGGCTGGAAGGTCGAGACCATCGGCGACGACATCGCGTGGATGAAGTTCGGGCCCGAGGGCCGCCTGCACGCGATCAATCCCGAATTCGGCTTCTTCGGCGTGGCGCCCGGCACCAACGAGCGCTCGAACCCGAACGCGATGCACACCCTCACCAGCAACACCGTGTTCACCAACACCGCGTTCACCGACGACGGCGACGTCTGGTGGGAGGACATGACCCCCGACGCGCCTGCGCACCTCACCGACTGGCAGGGTCAGTCCTGGACGCCCGCCGACGGACGTCCCGCCGCGCACCCCAACTCGCGCTTCACCGTGCCCGCGGGCCAGTGCCCGTCGATCGCGCCGGAGTGGCAGGACCCCGACGGCGTGCCGATCTCGGCCTTCCTGTTCGGCGGCCGCCGCGCCACCACCGTCCCGCTCGTGTACGAGTCGCAGAGCTGGGAGCACGGCGTGCTCGTCGCCGCGACGATGGGCTCGGAGAAGACCGCCGCCGCCACCGGCGGGCTCGGCGAGCTGCGTCGCGACCCGTTCGCGATGCTCCCGTTCTGCGGCTACAACATGGGCGACTACTTCGCGCACTGGCTGTCGATGACGGGCCGCACCGACGAGGCGTCGCTCCCCACGATCTACGGCGTGAACTGGTTCCGCAAGGGCGACGACGGCTCGTTCCTGTGGCCGGGCTTCGGCGAGAACTCGCGGGTCCTCGAGTGGATCTGCCGCCGCCTCGACGGCGACGCCGGCGGTGCCGAGACGCCGATCGGCGTGGTGCCGACCGCAGCCGACCTCAACGCCGACGGCCTCGACCTCTCCGCGGTGGATCTCGCTGCGGCACTGGCCGTCGACCCCGAAGACTGGAAGCGCGAGCTCCCCGGCATCCGTGCGTACTTCGCGGAGTTCGGCGACCGCATGCCCGCGCGCCTCGTCGAGCAGCTCGACGCTCTGGAATCCCGCCTCGGCTGACCCTACGATCAGCCCCACCGCCTCGGGAAGGGGCTCCCCGAGGCGAGCGGCCAGCGCCGCAGGTATCCTGCGGCGCAGCGAGCCGTGGCCCGAGCGGCCCGGCAACGGAGCTGCCAAGAGCGGAGGCAAGGATGAGCGTCACCGCGTACGTGCTGATCCAGACCGAGGTCGGGAAGTCGGTGAAGGTCGCGGAGGCCGCTCGCGGCATCGACGGCGTCGTCTCCGCCGCGTCGGTGACGGGGCCCTACGACGTGATCGTGCACACCACCGCGGCGACGCTCGACGACCTCGGCAAGCAGGTCGTCTCGCAGATCCAAGCCGTCGACGGCATCACCCGCACCTTCACCTGCCCGGTGGTGAACCTGTAGGTCAATTCCGCGTTGACGACCGGCGCGTCGCGCCCGCCGGTCGTGACGTTCGATCGCAAGGTCGATGAGCCGGTCGAGGAGCGCGGAGTACGACAGGCCCGACACCTCCCACAGGCGCGGGTACATCGAGATCGGGGTGAATCCCGGGATCGTGTTGACCTCGTTCACCAGGAAGCCGCGCCCGGGGGCGCCACTCGGCCCGATCTCCTCGAAGAAGAGGTCGACGCGCGCCATGGCCTCGCACCGACATGCCTCGAACGCCGCCACCGCGAGCTCCTGCGCGGCGCGAGCCTGTTCTTCGGAGAGCACCGCGGGTGCGTGCAGCTGGGCGTCGTCGTGCTCGTACTTGTCCGCGTAGGTGTAGAACTCGGCGCCGGGCACGATCTCACCGGGCACCGAAGCCTCGGGCGGGTCGTCGCCCAGCACCGCGACTTCGATCTCGCGGCCGGTGATCGCCTCCTCGACGAGGATCCACTCGTCGAAATCGAGCGCGACCGCGCACGCGGTGACGAGTGATGCGCGGTCGACGGCCTTCGACACCCCGACCGACGACCCGAGGTTGGCAGGCTTCACGAAACACGGGTAGCCGAGCTCCGCCTCGACCGCGTCGAGGAACGCACCGATGTCGCCCCCGTCGCGGAACGGAAGGTGCCGCGCGGTGGCGAGGCCGCACGCGGCGAACGCGCGCTTCATCATCACCTTGTCCATCGCAACCGCGGAGCCCACGACTCCGGAGCCGACGTAGGGCAGGTTGGCGAGCTCCAGCAGGCCCTGCACCGTTCCGTCTTCGCCGTACGGCCCGTGGAGGAGCGGGAGCACGACGTCGACGTCGAGCGAGGCGCGCGCCGCGAGCTTCGAGCCCGGCGGCGTGGAGCCCGAGAGCGCGACCAGCTCCCCGAGCCCGGCCGCGTGCGCGCCGTCGACCAGGAACGCGTCGGGGAACGCGCCCGCACCGGCGTCGAGCGCGGCGCGCGCACTGTCGGCGAGCAGCCACTGGCCGTCGGTGGTGATGGCGAGGGGCACGACGTCGTACCGTTCGGGATCGAGCGCGCGCGCGACCGCGACCGCGGTGACGCGGGACACGTCGTGCTCGGCGGAGCGACCACCGAAGATGAGCAACACGCGTCGCTTCGCGGGCATCGAGTGAGCCGGCACCACCTCCTCCGGCATCACGACACCTGCATGACCGCGCGTATCCCGAGGCCCATCAGGAACAGCCCGACGAGCCCGTAGAACATCTCCGCCCGCCCGCGCATCTGCGTGCGGTACTGGTACGCGAGCCCGACCGTGATGAACGCGAGGAACCCGTAGAACATGTGGAAGCGCGGCGCCGAGTAATCCTTGCTCGCGACGAGGATCGCACCCACGAGTACCTGCAGCATCATCATCGCCTCGGCGATGATCGTGACGATCCAGACCCAGCGACCACGTGCCTTGCGCATGCGCCACGCGATCAGGGCGATGACACCGGCGATCGCGTTCGCGGAGATCGCGACGTAGCCCCAGACCTTGTGGAAGTCGAACAGGGCTGACATGAGTCGCGCAGGCTACTGCCGCGCGGGCGAGCGACGGCCTACCCCGCGTCCTCGTGCTGGATGACCTCGAACTGCCACAGCTCGCTGTGCGAGCTCACCGGGCCCTGCTCGCTGTGCGCGCGGTGGCCGTGCGCGAACGCCGGGCTCGCGACCCACGCCTGGAAGTCGTCCTCGGAGCGCCACCGGGTGTACACGAAGTAGGTGTCGTGCTCGTCGGTGGGCCGCAGCAGCTCGAACTGCTCGAAGCCCGGCGAGCTCGAGACCTCGCCCGCACGCGCCGCGAACCTCGCTTCGAACTCCTCGACCCGCTCCGCCGGCACCGAGATGGCGTTGATCTTGACGACACTCATGGATTCTCCTTGGAGGCGATCTCCGTCGCGACGCCTGTCGTTGTACCGCGCCAGCGCCCGCACTTCCCCATTCGGCAGTGTGGGTGTTCACTGGGACTGCGTGGTGGGCCGGCAGGGCCGACCCTGCCCCGGCCCGCCGGCCTGCCACCGGCCTGCCACCGGCTGCCCGATTCAGGACTGGTCGCGCAAGAAGCGTTCGATCTCCGACGCGAGCTCGTCGCCGCTCGGGAGCGGGGCGTCCTCGTCGCCGGTGTCGGCCTCGATCGCACGCACGACCTCGGCGACGTCGGGACGGTCGGAGAGACCGGCATCGACCCGTTGCACATACGCCTGGGTCTGCTCGTCGAGCGAGGTGAGATCGACCTGCACGCCGCCGAGCTCGCGCAGCCGTGCCAGCACCGCGCGGATGGCGATCGGCGACGGGCCTCCCGCGACGTAGTGCGGCACCTGGGCCCAGAGCGCCACGGCGGGGATCCCCGCGCCGCCGAGCATCACCTGGAGCACGCTGGCCGCGCCGCCGGGGCCTTCGTAGTCGCTGCGCCACCCACCGATCTCGGCGACCAGCTCCGCGCTCGTGCCCGTCGCGAGGACGTGCACGGGACGGCGATGCGATGCGACGCTCGGGATCCCGCCCAGCGTGAACGCCCGCGTGACGCCGAGGCGCGTGGCCAACTCCGTGAGCTCACCGAGCACCGCCTGCCAGCGCAGCGACGGCTCGGGCCCGACGACGAGCACGACGTCGCGGCCCAACGTGCCCGCGATGAGGTCGATCGACGGCCACACGACCTCGCGCGCGCGCCGGCAGCGAGGCGGACGGTCGGGCGCGTCTGCTGGAGGTCGAGGAGATCGGAGAGGTCGATGCGCCCGAACGTGCGCTTCGACTCGAGCTGCTCGGTGAGCACCGCCATCGCGCCGGCGCCCGCCATCCCCGCGTCGACCCAGCCCGAGAGCACGATGACCATCACCGGATCACGAAGCCCCGGGAGCGCGTCGATCTCGATGAGCGGGGCCATCGCGTCAGGTTAGGAGCGAAAGGCGGTGGGGTGGCCACAAGAGGTCATCCTGGCGACAGCGCCTTGAGCGACCCGAGAGCTGGGATGGCCTATCACCGCCTCAGTTGGGGTTGAAGCCTCCGGTGCCGCCACCGAACATGCCGCGCGGGTTGATACGACGAGGCCGGAACGCGCCCTGGAAGTCGATGCCTTCGAAGTCGCCGGGCACGGTGCCGGTGGAGGCGTACCAGTAGAGGGCGGTGCGGTAGATGCCGCTCAGCGCCGCGACGACGGTCGACGCCACGATGATCCACGCCACCCCGACCGCGCCGATCACGACGGCGACGACGACCGACCCGGTGGCGACACCGAGCCCGATCACGAGGAGGCCGGGGATCATGGCGAGGAACCCGATGATGCCGAGGCCGGCCTGGCCGACGACGTTCTCACCCCAGGTCTTCTTGAAGAGGTCCTTGGAGCGCTTGAACGCGGTGCCGATGCCGACGTCTTCGAGCACGAGGATCGGGACGGTGAGGAAGGTGACCAGGTTCCAGGCCAACCCGACGAGCGAGCCGATGATCTGGCCCACGATGCCCTGACGCTCGAGCTGGTTGATGATGATGCTCACTGTCGCGGAGACGGCCGCCCACGGCAGCAGGCGGTGCAGCCGCGAGTTCGCCACGTCGAGCGCGCCTCGCACCGTGGAGTCCCGGCCGTGCAGCCGCTGGTCGGCGCCCGCGACGAGGCCCGCGAGGAAGTAGGTCTGCACGAACGCGAGCGCGAGGTAGCCGACCGCGATCAGCACCCAGCCGACGGGCTGGAGCGAATCCTTGGTGGCACCGCCGTCGAGGCCGATGGCGGCGACCAGACCGGCGAACACCGCGAACACGGCGATCGAGGCGAGGAACGCGAACACCGGGAACCAGGCCAGCGACTTGTCGGACTTGAGGACCGCCCACGAGCGCTTGGCGATCTCCCACGAAGTCTGGAAGCGAGTCATGCCACCAGTATCGGCGATTTCCGCGCCAGGTTGAAGTCAGAGCCCCTCGTAGTCTTCGCCCGTGACGCGCATGCCGCCGCCCCGACGATTCCTGGCACCGGGGCGGGTGAACCTCATGGGAGACCACACCGACTACAACGGCGGCTTCGTCCTGCCGATGGCGATCGACCGCGGGTGCCTCGTCGTCTCGAATCCCGACCTCGGCGATCTCGTGCGGGCGCACTCGGCCGACGTTCCCGGCCGGGTCGAGATCGCGACCGACGGCAGCACCGAGCCCCGCACGGTCGCGCCCACCTGGGGTCGCTTCGTCGCCGGAGTCGTCCGGGCGATCGCCGACCGCGGCGGGGTACTGAGCGGCTGCGCCCTGTCGGTCGCATCCACGGTCCCGATCGGGTCGGGCCTGTCGTCGAGCTCGGCGCTGGCAGTCGCCTGTGCCATCGCGCTGACCGAACGCGCCGGCCTCGAGCTCGACGGTCGCGCCCTCGCGCAGCTCGCACTCGACGCCGAGGTGCTCGCCACCGGGGTCCCGGGCGGGCTCATGGACCAGCTCAGCTCGATCTTCGGCCGGGCCGGGCACGCGCTCCTGATCGACTGCCGCGCGCTCGAGATCACGCCGGTGCCACTGCCGTCGGGCATCGCGGTGCTCGTCGTGCACAGCGGCCTCCCGCGCACGCTCGCGGGCAGCGAGTACGCGGCGCGGCGCGCCGAGTGCGAATCGATCGCGTCCGAGCTCGGGCTCGAGAGCCTGCGCGACGCGACGCCTGATCAGGTGGTGCGCGCGCCGCGCGCGCGTCACGTCGTCAGCGAGAACGCACGCGTGCTCGCGACCGTCGACGCCCTCCTCGCCGACGACCTCGCCGCGCTCGGCGCGTTGTTGCGCGAGAGTCACGCCAGCCTCCGCGACGACTACGGCGTGTCGACGCCCGAGCTCGACCTGCTCGTCGAGTTGCTCGTCGACAACGGCGCCGCGGGCGCGCGTCTCACCGGCGCGGGCTTCGGCGGCTGCGTGGTCGCGCTGGTGCAGCGCAATCACGCCGACAACGTCGCCGCCAAGGCCGTGCGCAGCTACCACGCCGCGACCGGGCTCGAGGCCACTGCGTTCGTCGTGCACGCCGTCGACGGCGCGGGCGAGATCCCCGGCGACGCGACGGCGTAGCGCTCAGCGCTTCGTTGGTCAGCTCTTCTTCGGCGGCGGCGCCATGAGCGTGACGTTGAGCAGGTAGTCGGGCGGCGTCTGGTTGACCTGCGACTCGACGCGGGCCCGCAGCTGTGCCTCCTGCCGCTCGCTCGGGTACGTCGCCCAGAAGTTGTCGTTCTTGATGCCGTCGATGCACAGCGCGGCCACTTCCGACAGCGGCGCGATCTGCACCTCCTGGCCCGCCTCCTTCGCGCGCGCGATGTACTCGCGCGAGCGCGTCGCGCCCCGCCGGCTCCGTCTCGTCGTCACCGCGCGAGTAGCGCTCCGGACGGTTGGCACCCGCGTTCCAGATGCCGGTCGCGAGCACGCCCGGGGTCTTGCTCGACGGGTAGAGGATCGACACGCTGACGTTGGAGTCGATCTGGCGGAGCTGCCCCCACAGACACTCGGAGATCGTGGTGACCGCCGCCTTGGTGACCGGATAGATCGCGCTGTTCACCATGGGCGTGAAGCCGCCGTTGCCCGACGACGTGTTGACGACGTGACCCTCGTTCTGCGCGACGAGCGTCGGCACGAACGCGTTGATCCCGTTGACGATCCCGAGCACGTTCACGTCGATCGACCACTTCCAGTCGTTGAGGTGGTGCTCCCACATGTTGCCCTTGGCGCCCGAGCCGACACCGGCGTTGTTGCAGATCACGTGCACGCCACCGAACTTCGCGATCGCGGCGTCACGCAGGTCGCACATCGACTCGTACGACGTGACGTCGGCGGTCACGCCGATGAGGTCGTCGGAGCCGATCTCCTGCACTGCCTCCTGCAACGGGCCGTCGAGCACGTCGGCGAGCACGACCTGCATGCCCTCCTCGAGCATCGCGACACCGATCGCCTTGCCGATGCCGCCCGCGCCACCCGTGACGACGCCGACCTTGCCGTTGAGATCCTTCACGCGTGCACTCCCCTTGGTTGGATGTCGATTGCGAACTCCAGAACTGCGCGAGCTAGAAGGGCCGGCGTTCGACCTTCTCGAACCAGACCGTGCTCTTGCCGTCGGGCGGGATCTCGGCGTCGGGCAGCGGCCGCGACACCTCGTCCACCGTCGGGCCGATGTCGGCGGCGAGGCCGTCGAGATGGTCGAGGTCGAAGTCGTAGACCTTCGCGGCCACCACGCTGAGCATCGTGCGCACCTCGCTCGGGTCGACGCCCGCGAACGTGTAGCGCAGCGCCTGGTGCGAGTACGGCGTGGTGCCCTCGTTGTGCGGGTAGTCGCTCCCCCACATGATGTTGTCGACGCCGATCTCGTGGCGCAGCTTGCACTCCTGCGGGCGCAGGAAGCTCGATCCCATGAACACGTTGCGCCGGAAGTACTCCGACGGCGTGAGCGACAGCTCGCGCGCGGCTTCGCCCGCGAACACCGTCTCCATGTTCTGCTTGCCCGACGTGAAGCGCGCGTGGAAGTCGTCGAGCATCGCGAGCGTTCCCGGCACCCACCCGGTGCCCTGCTCGGTGAGCGCGAGCTTCAGGTTCGGGTAGCGCTCGAAGATGCCGCTGAAGATGAACTGCCACAGCGTGCGGTGCGAGAACCACGACGTCTCCACCATGAACATCGCGCCCGACGACGGGAACTTCCCCGCGCCCGGAGGCTCGGGGCCCGACGTGCCGCCGTGGTTGTTGATGACGACGTCGTACTCGGCACACGCGGCCCAGATCGGCTCGTACCGCGGCGCGTGGTAGAGGTCGACGGACGCGCCCGGCGGCACGCCCGGCAGCAGGATCCCGCCGGTGAGCCCCGCCTCCTTGCTCCACACCACTTCCGACACCGCGTCGTCGACGTCGTTCAGGAGGATCTGCGCGATGCCGGCGCGCCGTCCGGGCGCCTGCGCGCAAAAGTCGACCATCCAGCGGTTGTGCGCCTTGAGGCCCGCCCACCGCAGCTCGTACTCCTCCGCCGTCGGCGGCGCCGCGACGAGGTTGGAGCTCGGGAAGAACGGCGGGATGGTGTTCGGGAACAGGATCTCGGCGACGATGCCGTCGGCGTCGAGGTCACGGATGCGCTCGTCGCTGTCCCAGTTCTTCGTGCGCTGCGCGTGGTTGCGCTGCAGGTCGGCGAACGGGTTGTCGTACGACGCGAGCCAGCGGTCGTAGTCGTCGTGGTAGCGCGACTCGAGGTACGGCTTGTACGCCTTGATGTCGGCGCCCGCGTGCCCGTCGGACGAGATGATGGTGTAGCGGTCGGTCGCCGCCAACGTGTCGATCGTCGCCGTCATGTTCCCCCCGGATCGTGCGTGCGCTCGACGCCCCTCGACGCCGTCGAGGCAGCGTGCTATCAATCTTGTTGCATTATGTTGCCGTTCGGAGACACGAGCAACCCGGGGGATCTTCCATGAAGCACTACGTCGTCATCTCGTCGGACTGCCACGCCGGGCCCAACTCGCCCGAGTACCGCCAGTACCTCGACCCGCAGTACCTCGAGGAGTTCGACTACGAGCTCGCCCACCGTGACGAGCTCATCGCCGAGCGGCGCGCCGCGGCGGGCATGCCGGCGACCGTCAGCTTCATGGGCGACCAGGAGTTCCAGGACGAGTGGTTCGGTGAGGACGAAGACGGCAACAGCCTGCACGAGGTCGGGCTGCGCGGCGGGTGGGACGCCGCGACGCGCGACAAGGAGCTCGACAACGACGGTGTCACCGGTGAAGTCGTGTTCCCCGGGCCCGACGCCGCCACCGGCACCATGGGCGCGCCCTTCGGCGCCGGGTTCAACCCGCAGGAGACCCACGGCCCCGACAAGCTGCTCGCCGGCGCGCGTGCGTACAACCGCTGGGCGGCCACGTTGTGCCAGGACAGCCCCGAGCGCCGCGCCGGCCTGATCGTGGCGCCGATCCTCGGTGACCTCGACGGCGCGATGACGGAGATCGAGCGCGCGCACGCCGAAGGCCTCACCGGCGGCATCATCATCCCGCCACAGTGGGGTGACCACGAGAGCTACACCAGCGACCGCTACGACCCGGTGTGGGCGCTGTGCCAGGACCTCGAGCTGCCGGTCCACACGCACTCGGGCCCCGGCGCGCACAAGGACTACGGCAACGCGCCGGGCTGGATGAGCGTCTACGGCTACGAGACGATCTGGTTCACCGCCCGGCCGCTGTGGTTCATGCTGCTCACCGGCGTGTTCGAGCGGTACCCGCGGCTCAAGATGTCGGTCGTCGAGGCCGGGAGCTTCTGGGCCGCCGACCTCCTGTGGCGCACCGACATGATCGCGATCAAGGATCACGGCGCACGCAAGATGGGCTCCGCCGCGCGCGGCCACCTCTCGATGCTGCCGAGCGAGTACTTCGACCGCAACTGCGGCATCGGGTCGTCGAACACGCGTCGGCGCGAGCTCGCGCGTCGCTACGAGATCGGCGTCGGCAACATCATGTGGGGGAACGACTTCCCGCACCCCGAGGGCACGTGGCCGTACACCCGCGAGTTCCTCAAGGACCGCTTCTGGGACATCCCGGTGGACGAGACCGAGAGGATCCTCGGCCTCAACGCCGCGGAGTTCTACAACTTCGACCTCGAGAAGCTCGGGCCGATCGCGGAGAAGATCGGGCCGACGCCCGAAGAGCTCGGCCAGACCGACACGTCGGTGCTGACGAAGTGGGACGACCTCAAGGCCGCGGGTCGCCCGTGGCTCACCGGGATCGAAGCGGTTCCCGTACCCGTCGGGTAGCGCAGCGAGCGTCCCCGATCACATACGGCCGAGCAGCTCGGCCTTCTTCTGCTCGTACTCCTCGGGCGTGATGTGGCCCTGGTCGCGCAGGTGCGCGAGCTGCTCGATCTGATCGGGCACGCTCGCGGCCGGTGCGACCGGCGCGACCGGCGCGGGAGCAGCGGCCGGCGCCGCGGCGGCCGGCGCCGGGAAGTTCTGCGGCATGTTGCGGGTCTCCATCTGGCGGTAGATCTCGTGCTGCACGCCGTCCGGGTGGCGCACGAAGTCGAAGTGGCTCTGGCCGTCGCGCCCCGCGGACTCGATGTCGAGATCGCCGGCGCCGATGATGCGGTCGATGATCCGCTGGTGGAAGTTGATGTTGTTGATGCGCTCGAGCGGGATCTCGACGCCCTTCTTCGACAGCACGCCGGTGCGGTAGATGACGCGCCGGCTCGTGACGACGAAGTACGTCATCACCCACTGGAAGTACTTCAGGACCAGCCACGCGGCCCACGCGAGGAACACGAGCGCGACGACCCAGTAGGTCCCCTTGCCGAGCGTCCCGTCGGTGTCGACGTTGGCGAGCACGACGATGACGATGATGAGCAGCGGGATCCCGGTGAGGATGTTGCGCGAGAAGTACCACCAGTGCGGACGGAGGTCGAGGGCGACGGTCTCGCCGTCCTGGATCAGGTTCTTGGGGTACGCCATGAGCGTGAGGATACGGCAGCGCGCGGAGCTCGGCGCGTCTCTCGTCCCGCCCGGCGATGTCGCGAATTTGCCTCTTGAATTCGCGCGCCCGCGTCCGTACGATGCTGGGACCGGCGAGCACGAACCTGGTGCCGGAGGCGCTCCGCAAGGGGCAGCCTCGGGAAGACAGGAGCGGAGGAGCCGGTGCGGTGACCGAGCGGAGCGGGACCACCCCCGCAACGTGAGGGAGCCGGTGGCCACGGTCGAGACCAACCCCTCGGGGCAACCCGGGAGAGAGGATCACCGAGGAGCAGCCGGCGTTGTCCTTCGGGGCGGCGCAAGCAGGCACCGGAGTGATTCGAGGGAACGGCGAATGGCCGAAGGAAGTGCCCCGAGGAGCTCGGAGCTGCGACGCAGCGATGACTACTCGGGGCCTTCCTCGTTCTTGGCCTCGTTCTTGGCCTCGTTCTTGGCCTCGTTCTTGGCACGTAGCCGACGTACCCCTTCGGTACGGTGCACGTGATGACTGACACGCGCCCGCACGGAGGCGAGCTGCTCGCCCGCCTCGACGAGTCGCAGCGCGACGCGGTCACCAGCACGGCCAAGCCGCTCGCGATCCTTGCGGGCGCCGGCTCCGGCAAGACCCGCGTCCTCACCCATCGGATCGCGTGGCAGGCCCACGAGGGCGCGATCGACCCGGCGCACGTGCTCGCGGTCACGTTCACCCGCAAGGCCGCGGGCGAGCTCAAGACCCGCCTCGCCCGCCTCGGGGTGCAACGGTCGGTCACCGCGGGCACGTTCCACGCCATCGCGCTCGCGCAGCTGCGGCGCTTCTGCGAAGACACCGGCAAGCCCGTGCCCGGCATCCTCGAGCGCAAGGTGCGCGTGCTCATGCCGCTCCTCGACGAACGTGGTCGCGAGGCCGCCCTCGTCGCCGCGGAGCTCGCGTCGGAGATCGAATGGGCCAAGGCGCGGCTCGTGAGCCCCGACGGCTACGAGCGCGCGGTCGCGATCGCGGGCCGCACTCCCCCGCGACCGGCGTCGCAGGTGGCGTCCGTCTACCGCGCGTACGAGCGCGAGAAGCGCAAGCGCGGTGTCGTCGACTTCGACGATCTCATCTGGCAGTGTGCCGACGCGTTCGAGCGCGACCCCGAGTTCGCCGCGACGCAACGGTGGCGGTTCCGCCATCTCTTCGTCGACGAGTTCCAGGATGCGAGCGCGGCGCAGTTCCGGCTGCTGCACGCGTGGCTCGGCGACCGACCCGACCTCTGCGTCGTCGGCGACGGCGACCAGGCCATCTACGGCTTCGCCGGCGCCGACCCCGACTACCTCGTGCGGTTCACCCAGCAGTTCCCGCGTGAGCGCTACCCCGACGTCGGTGTGGTCGCGCTCGGCCGCAACTACCGGTCCACGCCCCAGGTCGTCACCGC
The DNA here is from genome assembly GCA_963721435.1 of uncultured Actinomycetes bacterium. GTDB lineage: Bacteria > Actinomycetota > Acidimicrobiia > IMCC26256 > DASPTH01 > CAVRJC01. The sequence continues at coordinate 492,387 of CAVRJC010000006.1, read as the reverse complement.
GGCGAGCGCGGTGCTCGGCCCCCCCGGCCGCCGGGCGACCGTGCGGGCCACTCGGCCCGACGGCCCCGCGCCGCGGATCACCGACTACGACTCCGACGAAGGCGAGGCCCGTGGCGTGGCGAGCATGGTGCGCGCCGCGCACGGCCCCGACCTGCCCTGGCGTCGGATCGCGGTGCTGTACCGCATCAACGCGCAGTCGGCCGCGTTCGAAGAGGCACTGAGCCGCGCCGGCGTCCCGTTCCGCGTCCGCGGTGGCGGGCGCTTCCTCGAGCGACCCGAGGTGCAGGTCGCGCTCGACACGCTGCGCAAGACCGCGCGCGCGGCACCCGGGCGATCGTTCAGCGAGCACCTCACCGACCTCACCGTCGACGCCGAGATGTCCGAGGAACGACGCGAGCACACCGACGCGCTCGTACGCCTCGGCCACGAGTACCTCGACGCCGAAGGCGGCCAGGGATCGGTCGACGGCTTCCTCTCGTACCTCAACACCGCACTGCGCGGCGACGACGCCGACGCGGTGAGTGGCGACGCGGTCGAGCTGCTCACCTTCCACCGCGCCAAGGGCCTCGAGTTCGACACCGTGTTCGTCACCGGCCTCGAGCGCGGCCTGGTACCGATCTCCCACGCCAAGTCCACCGAAGCGCTCGACGAGGAGCAACGCCTGCTCTACGTCGCGCTGAGCCGCGCCGAGCGCATGTTGCACCTCAGCTGGGCGCGCACACGCACGATGGGCAGCCGGAACGCGAAGCGCAATCCGAGCCCGTGGCTCGCGCGCGTCGAGCGCGCACTCGCCGTCGCGCGTGGCGACGAGACCCCCGCGTCCGACGCGCGCGCGAGCATCGCCGAGGCGCGCGACCGCGCCACCAGGGCCGGCGGCACCCGCAAGGCCGCACGTGACCGCACGCCGGTGGCCGAAGCCGACGTCGCCCTCCTCGACGCGCTGATGGCATGGCGGCTCAAGCTGTCACGTGCCGCGAACGTGCCCGCGTACGTGATCTTCAACAACGCCACGCTCGCCGACATCGCCACCGCCCGCCCGACCACCCACCCCGCACTGCTCGACGTCGCGGGCGTCGGCCCGGTGAAGGCCGAACGGTACGGGGACGCGGTCATCGACCTGGTCCGTGACCACGCGGTCGTGCCCGCGTCGTAGCCCCCGCCTCGGCATCACCGGGCCAGTTGACGCGGGCCGGTCGACGCGCCACGCTCGCGCGACAACACCGGTGACGCCGATTCGGTGAGGGAGGTCGCACGATGACGATGTGGCGGTCGAGCCTGCCCCTCTTCCCGAGCGACGACGGGTGGCCATACCCCGACACCGCGGGGCGCGCGGATCCCGTCGCCGACGACCCCATCGACCTCGACGCGCTCGAGCTGCGGGTCGATCGTCATGCCTTCGCCGACCTCACCGAGTGGGAGCGGTTCGCGGTCGTGCATCGCTACGGGCTCGACGGCCCGCCGTACACGATGAAAGAGCTCGCGCACGAGCTCGACTGCTCGCACGCGGAGGCCCGCGACCTGATCGGGGCCGCGCTCGACAAGCTGCGCCACCGCCTCACTTCCTCTTCCTAGTCGCTCACGGCTCGGCCGGAGATCGGCCTCGCTACCGTTCGCTCCGTGTCGTCGTCGTCGTCGCCGCGCGCGTCGTCGTGGTCGCGACGGGCGGCGCGGTCTCGACCGTCATCGTCGCGTAGCCGGTCTTGGCCACCACAACCTCGGCCGGAGCCTTCGCGCCGGTGGTCTTCCCCGCCCTGTCGGTGGTGAGGGTCTTCTTGCCCGCGGTGATCTTGGCGCCGGCGACCGGCTCGCCCGCGTCGGTGACGGTGTACGCGGACTTCCCCTTGGTGGTCTTCACCGCGACCGCGAGACCGGGAAGCACCTGCGTGTGCCAGGTCGCGAGCTCGGATGCCGACGGCGTCCGCACGGTGACCGAAGCGAGCACGTCGAGACTGTCGTCGGCCGCGTCGCTCGTGAGCTTCCACACCGTGTCGGTGCCCGCGGGGGCGTCGAACGGCACCGGTGCACCGGGTGTGGTCGCGGTGTCGTCGGTGCGCGCCGCGTAGAGCGAGGGTGCGGCTGCGTCCTCCCACAGCACCCACAGGCGACCGTCGGGGGTCGTCGACATGGTGACCGCTTCGATGTCGGTGCCGGTCGCGATCTCGGTGGGCGCCGTCGTTCCGACCTTCCACACGAGCACCCGAGTGCACGTCGGGTACCCGCTGCAGTACGCGACGTACACGCCGCCGCCGGTGCGAGCGACGAGTGGCGTGCGCTGCGCCGGCGCGACCGCCTTCCCTCCCGTCGACGACTCCGGCACGAGCTGCTTGGTGCCGAGCGTCGGCGTGACCTGCTGGACGTACGTGCCGACTTCGCCCTCGACGTTCGAGAACCACGCGACGTACCCGTTGCCGTTGGCCTCGAACGCGACGTTCGGCAGGTAGCCGCAGCACTTGTTGTCGGGGATCAGGTCGAGGTCGGACTGACTCGAATCGAGGCCGGTGTGGAACCCGACGACGAACGAGTAGGCGTACGCGAATGCAGGAGTGCCGTCGGGCTTCACCGCGGCACCCACACCCTCGGGGATCGCGCTCTGCGTCGACGACACACGCGCGCCGGTCAGCGTCCACGGTGAGGCGTCCGCACCGGCCGAGGCGATCGCGCTCTGCACACCGTTGCGCCCACCACTCGCGGTCGTGAGGCCGGCGAAGAAGATGCGCATGCTGCCGTCGGGCAGCACGACCACGGCGGGGTTCCCGACCGACGCGAACCCGTTCGTCGCGGTGGTCGTCGTGCCGACGACGCCGGTCGTGCTGATCGGTGTGTGGCGGATCTCTTCCTGTGAAGGGGCAGCCTGCTTGCGCCACAGCACGTGCAGGACGCCGTCCGTCGTGCGCGCGACCCCGACCTCGTCGATGTTGTGCCCGTCGGTGTCGGTGACGCGGGCCCAGGTCGGCTCCGTGGTGTCGGAGTCGGCCGCGCCGACCGGCGCGAGCCCGACGAGCGCGGTGATGACCGCAGTGAGCAGGATGAGTCGACGCATCCGAGCATTCTCACGGCTGCCCGGCAGCGATGCCAGGCGGGGCGGCGGGGACCCGGGTCACGCGCCGGGGAAGCGATCGACCTTCGCGAGGGCGGGGAACGCCTTCCACCAGATGCCGGCGACCGCGAGCGTGGCCGCGCCGCCGAGCACGACCGCGGGCACGGTGCCGAACAATTGGCCGACGACCCCCGACTCGAACGCGCCGAGCTCGTTCGACGCGCCGATGAACACGTTCTCGACCGCGAGCACGCGGCCGCGCATCTCGTTGGGCGTGACGAGCGGCACCAGCGTCGCCCGGATGAACACACTGACCGAGTCGGCACCCGACAGCACGAGCAGCGCGACGAACGCGACGACGAAGCTGGTCGTCACGCCGAGAACGATGGTGAACACCCCGAACACCGCGACCGCGGCGAGCAGCTTCGCCCCGACCTGACGCGACACCGGCCGCCAGGCGAGGAGGAGCGTGACGAGCGCGGCGCCGATGCCGATCGCGGCCCGCAACCAGCCCAGGCCGACCGCGCCGACGTGGAGACGGTCCTCCGCGATCGCCGGCAGCAGCGCGACCGCACCCCCGAACAGCACCGCGAAGAGGTCGAGGGAGATCGCCCCGAGCAGCACCGGCTGCCGGCGGATGAAGCGGAGCCCTTCCATCGCTTCGCTGATCCGCCCCTGGGCCGGCGCGGTCGCGATCACGGCACCCTCCGACATCTCCACGCCGGCTTCGAGCATCGCTTCCGCCTTGATCGCCTGGCGGTCCGCCGCCTCGTCGGCGGCGGCGTCGACCTCGACTTCGACCACCGCGGTCTCCTCCGGCGGGAGCGGGCGCACCGCGAACATCGCCACCGCAGCGAGGAGCAGGAAGCCGACGACGGCAACGAACGGGAGCGTGACGTCGACGGCGTACAGGACACCGCCGAGCACCGGCCCCACGATCGACGCGAGCTGCCACGTCGCGGAGCGCCGGACCATCAACCACGGGAGCACCGACGGCGCCACGATGTCGCCCGGGAGCGCGCGCGTCGCCGGCGCCGCCAGCGCGCGTGCGATGCCGAACAGGAGGATCAGGGCGAAGATCGGCGTGACTGACGTGGGGTCGGTGCTCGCGTACCAGGCGATCCCGGCAGCGGCCACCGCCTCGCCGAAGATGCTGAACGCGGCCAGCGTACGGCGATCGCGCCGGTCGGCCAGCGAGCCGCTGAGCAGCACGAGCAGCGCCGCGGGCGCGAACTCGGCCAGCCCGAGCAGGCCGAGATCCAGCTCGCTCCCGGTGATGTCGAAGACCAGCTTGCCGAGGATCGTGGTGAGCGCCGTCGCCGCGAGCGACGAGCCGAGCACGGCGACGAAGAACGCGACCACGGAGCGCGTCCATCGCGTCTCCGTGCGGGTTGTCGGCATCGCCGGACCCTACCGAAGCTTGGTCGGGCTCCCCCGACTCTTCAGCACGCGCCCCAGAGGCCTGCGCCGCGACGTTTCGCGTCCAGCTCTTCGCGCAGCATGTCACGCGCGTGGGCGTGGTTCGGCTCGATCACGAGCAGGCGCGCGTAGCCCTTCGTGAGCAGCTCGTCCTCGAAGCGGCCGCCGTTCAGGTAGACGTACGCGAGATGGCGGCCGTAGATGTCGTGGGTCTCGACGTCGTCTTCCAGGCGCACGAGCTGACCTTGCAGGCGCGCGGTCGTGTAGTCGGAAGCCTCCGGCCCGTAGCACTGCACGGGCTTGGTGGGATGGTGCGTCTCCGGCGTGTCGATCCCCAGCAACCGAATCGTGTCGCGCGCAGCGCCGCGTGCGACGACGACGGTGTCGCCGTCGAGCACCTGCACGACGCGGTACTGCGCGTCGGCCGCGCGGCGCTGCTCACCGAACCACCACCCCAGCACCGACGCGGTCGCCAACACGACGACCGCCGCGGTCGCGCGAAACGTGAACGAGCGCGTCTGCACCATGCACGCGACAGACGAACGAACGCGCGCGTCGTCACCGAAGCTGACGGCTCGCTGACCGTGACGATCACGCACACCCTGACACCACACCTGACGCGAGCCTGATTCGGGAGAAGGCGTGCGGCCGACCCGGGTGCGACGCCGTTGTCGCGCTCGGGTCGGACGCGGTCGCGAGCTCAGAGGAGCTGGCGAGTGGTGGGAGCGATCGGCGAAGGCAACATGGTCTCGCCCATCAGCCACTGATCGACTCCCGCAGCGCACGAGCGACCTTCGGCGATCGCCCACACGATGAGACTCTGCCCGCGGCCCATGTCACCGCAGGCGAACACCCCGGCCTCGCTGGTCATGAACGACGCGTCTCGCGCGACGTTGCTCCGCGGGTCGAGCTCGACGCCGAGATCCTCGAGCAGGCCGGCACCTTCGGGGCCCAGGAACCCCATCGCGAGCAGCACGAGCTCGCACGGCAGCTCGAAATCGGTACCCTCGATCTTCTCGAACCGGCCGTCGATCATCTCGACCTCGTGCGCACGGAGCGCGCGCACGTTGCCGTCGTCGTCGCCGATGAAGCACTCGGTGTTCACGCTGTAGACGCGCTCACCACCCTCTTCGTGCGCCGACGTGACCTTGAAGACGTTGGCGAAGGTCGGCCACGGGTTGGTGGGCGCGCGAGTGTCGGGCGGCGTGGGCAGGATCTCGAACTGGTGCACCGAGACCGCGCCCTGGCGATGCGCGGTACCGAGGCAGTCGGCACCGGTGTCGCCACCGCCGATGATCACGACGCGCTTGCCCTCCGCGGTGACCGGCGGCGTGTCGATGTCGCCCTGCTGCACGCGGTTGCCGTACGGGAGGTACTCCATCGCCTGGTGGATGCCACCGTGCTCACGACCGGGGATCGGCAGGTCGCGCCACGCGGTCGCACCACCGGCGAGCACGACCGCGTCGTGGTCGCGTCGCAATTCCTCGACCGTGATGTCGACGCCCACGTTGGTGTTCACGCGGAACTCGGTGCCCTCGGCCTCCATCTGCTCGATGCGGCGGTCGAGGTGGCGCTTCTCCATCTTGAACTCGGGGATGCCGTAGCGCAGCAGGCCACCGATGCGGTCGGCACGCTCGAATACGACGACGTCGTGCCCCGCGCGTGTGAGCTGCTGCGCGGCCGCGAGGCCCGCGGGCCCCGAGCCGACCACCGCGACCTTCTTGCCCGTCTTCACCGCCGTGTGCACCGGGGTGATCCACCCCTCGTTCCACGCGCGGTCGACGATCTCGACCTCGACCTGCTTGATGGCGACGGGGTCCTGGTTGATGCCGAGCACGCACGCCGACTCGCACGGCGCCGGGCACAGGCGGCCGGTGAACTCGGGGAAGTTGTTGGTGGCATGGAGCCGCTCGATCGCGTCGCGCCAGTGGTCGCGGTACACGAGGTCGTTCCAGTCGGGGATGAGGTTGCCGAGCGGGCAGCCGTTGTTGCAGAACGGGATGCCGCAGTCCATGCAGCGCCCGGCCTGGGTCATCAGCGCGTCGCGCGGGAAGGGCTCGTAGACCTCCTTCCAGTCGCGCAGCCGCACGGGGACGGGACGGCGAGTCGGCGTCTCGCGGCGCCACTTGAGGAAGCCGGTGGTCTCACCCATGCGAGGCCTCCATCACCTTCACCGACGTCTCCTCCTCCGAGAGGCCGAGCCTGGCGGCCTCGTTCATGACGTCGAGGACCCGCTTGTAGTCCTGGGGCACGACCTTGCGGAAGTGCGCGGTCGCGGCGGCCCAGTTCGCGAGCAGGCGCTCGGCGACGGCCGAGCCGGTGAGGTCGTGATGACGCTCGACCGTCTCCAACAGCCACTCGACGTCATGGTCGTCGAGCGGCTCGAGCGCGACCATCTCGTAGTTGACGAGCGACGAGAACACGCCGTCGACGTCGTACACGTACGCGATGCCACCCGACATCCCCGCGGCGAAGTTGCGGCCGGTCGGGCCGAGCACGACGACGCGGCCACCGGTCATGTACTCGCACCCGTGGTCGCCGACACCCTCGACGACGGCCGTGGCACCGGAGTTGCGCACGCAGAAGCGCTCGCCCACGATGCCGCGGAAGTAGGCGTCACCGGATGTCGCGCCGTAGAGCGCCACGTTGCCGGCGATGACGTTGTCCTCGGCGGCGAACGGCGCGTCGCGGTCGGGGCGAAGGACGATGTTGCCGCCGGAGAGGCCCTTGCCCACGTAGTCGTTGGCGTCGCCCTCGAGCCGCAGCGTGATGCCGTTCGGCACGAAGGCGCCGAAGCTCTGCCCGGCCGAGCCCCGCAGGTGCACCTCGATGGTGTCGTCGGGGAGGCCGACGCCGCCGTAGCGCTTCGTGACCTCGTGGCCGAGCAGCGTGCCCACGGTGCGGTGCACGTTGCGGATCGGCACCTCGATGTGCACGGGCCACCCGAGGTCGAGTGCAGGCTTCGCCTGCTTGATGAGCTCCTGGTCGAGCGCGCGGTCGAGGCCGTGATCCTGCTGCTTCGTGCAGAGGAGGTCCTGGCCCTCGTACGGGTTCTCGGCGACGGTGAGGATGGGCGACAGGTCGAGGCCGTGCGCCTTCCAGTGGTCGACGGCCGCGCGCGAGTCGAGCACCTCGGCGTGACCCACGGCCTCCGCGATCGAACGGAACCCGAGCTCGGCGAGGTACTCGCGCACCTCTTCCGCGATGAACTCGAAGAAGTTGACGACGAACTCCGGCTTGCCCGAGAAGCGCTTGCGCAGCTCGGGGTTCTGCGTGGCGATGCCGACCGGGCACGTGTCGAGGTGGCAGACGCGCATCATCACGCAACCGCTCACGACGAGCGGCGCGGTGGCGAAGCCGAACTCCTCGGCGCCGAGCAGCGCGGCGATCACGACGTCACGCCCGGTCTTGAGCTGGCCGTCGCACTGCACGACGATGCGGTCGCGGAGGCCGTTGCGGACGAGCGTCTGCTGCGTCTCCGCGATGCCGAGCTCCCAGGGCGCGCCCGCGTGCTTGAGCGACGTGAGCGGCGACGCGCCCGTGCCGCCGTCGTGCCCCGAGATGAGGACGACGTCGGAGTGCGCCTTCGCGACGCCCGCGGCGACCGTGCCGACGCCCGACCTCGGCCACGAGCTTCACGTGGACGCGCGCGGCGGGGTTGGAGTTCTTGAGATCGTGGATGAGCTGCTTGATGTCTTCGATGGAGTAGATGTCGTGGTGCGGCGGCGGGCTGATGAGACCGACGCCCGGTGTGGAGTGCCGGGTCTTGGCGATCCACGGATACACCTTGTGGCCCGGGAGCTGGCCGCCCTCCCCCGGCTTGGCGCCCTGTGCCATCTTGATCTGGAGGTCGTCGGCGTTCACGAGGTACTCCGACGTCACGCCGAAGCGACCCGACGCGACCTGCTTGATCGCGGAGCGGCGGAAGTCGCCGTTGGCGTCGCGCTCGTAGCGGTCGGCGTCTTCGCCGCCCTCACCGGTGTTCGACTTGCCGCCGATGCGGTTCATCGCGATCGCGAGCGTCTCGTGCGCTTCCTTCGAGATGGAGCCGTACGACATCGCGCCGGTCGCGAAGCGCTTGACGATCTCGCTCACCGGCTCGACGTCGTCGATCGGCACCGGCTCGCGCGCGCCCTCGCGGAAGGTGAAGAGGCCGCGCAGCGTCGCCAGTCGCTTCGACTGGTCGTCGACGAGGTTGGTGTACTCCTTGTAGACGTCGTAGCGCTTCGCGCGCGTCGCGTGCTGCAGCTTGAACACGGTCTCGGGGTTGAACAGGTGGTACTCGCCCTCGCGGCGCCACTGGTACTCACCACCGAGGTCGAGGTCGCGGTGCGCGCGCTCGGTCGGGCGCGGCGCGTACGCGACCGCGTGCCGTCGCGCGACCTCCTCCGCGATCTCGTCGAGGCCGATGCCGCCGAGCTGTGACACCACGCCGGTGAAGTATTCGTCGACGAGATCGTGGTCGAGGCCTGTGGCTTCGAACACCTGGGCGCCGCGGTACGACGCGACGGTGGAGATGCCCATCTTCGACATCACCTTCAGCACACCCTTGCCCGCGGCCTTGATGTAATTCTTGATCGCCTTGTGCCGGGTCATGTCTTCGAGCCCGTAGAGACGCTGGGTGATGAGGTCTTCGATCGACTCGAACGCGAGGTACGGGTTGATCGCACCCGCGCCGAACCCGGCGAGCAGCGCCATGTGGTGCACCTCACGGGCGTCGCCCGCCGACACGACGAGCCCGACCTTGGTGCGCGTCTTCTCGCGGATGAGGTGGTGGTGCACCGCCGAGGTGAGCAGCAGTGACGGGATCGGCGCCCACTCCGCGTCGGAGTCGCGGTCGGAGAGCACGATGATGTTCTTGCCCTCGGCGATGGCCTGCGACGCCTCGGTGCACACGCGGTCGAGCGCCTCGCGCAGTCCTGCACCACCGTCGGCGACGCGGTAGAGCCCGGAGATCACGTACGCGCTGAACGGGCCGTCGACGTGCACGAGCTTCGCGAGCTCGTTGTTGTCGAGGATCGGGAACGCGAGCTCGATCTGGCGGCACGACTCGGGCGCCGGCGCGAGCAGGTTGCCCTCGGCGCCGATGGTGCACGACAAGGAGGTGACGAGCTCCTCGCGGATCGCGTCGAGCGGCGGGTTGGTGACCTGCGCGAACAGCTGCTGGAAGTAGTCGAACAGCATGCGCGAGCGCTCGGAGAGCACCGCGATCGGTGTGTCGGTGCCCATCGAGCCGAGCGCCTCCCCGCCGGTCCTCGCCATCGGCGCGATGAGCAGCTTCAGCTCTTCGTGCGTGTAGCCGAACGTCTCCTGGCGCCGGATCACGGATTCGTGGCTGTGGACGATGTGCTCGCGCTCCGGGAGGTCCTCCAGGCGCACGAGGCCCTGCTCCAACCAGTCGGCGTAGGGATGCTCGGCTGCGAGCGCGGTCTTGAGCTCGTCGTCGCCGACGATGCGCCCCTGGGCGGTGTCGACGAGGAACATCCGGCCCGGTTGCAGCCGGCCCTTCTGCACGACGTGGGCGGGATCGACGTCGACGACGCCCGCCTCGCTCGCCATGATCACGCGGTGGTCGTCGGTGACCCACCAGCGGCTCGGGCGCAGGCCGTTGCGGTCGAGCACCGCGCCGATGACCGTGCCGTCGGTGAATGCGATCGACGCGGGGCCGTCCCACGGCTCCATCAGCGACGCGTGGTAGCGGTAGAAGGCGCGCTGGTCGGCGGGCATGGTGGCGTGGTTCTCCCACGCCTCCGGGATCATCATCAGGACCGCGTGCCAGATCGGCCGGCCGCCGAGATGCAGCAGCTCGAGGCACTCGTCGAAGGTCGCGGTGTCGGACGCGCCGGGCGTGGCGATCGGGAACACGCGCTCGAGGCCCGGGATGAGCGGCGTCTCCATGAGCGCCTCGCGGGCGCGCAGCCAGTTGCGGTTGCCCTGCACCGTGTTGATCTCGCCGTTGTGCGCGATGTAGCGGTACGGGTGCGCGAGCGGCCACGACGGGAAGGTGTTGGTGGAGAAGCGGCTGTGCACCAGCGCGAGCGCCGACTCGAACCGCTCGTCGTTGAGATCGAGGAAGAACTCGGCCAGCTGCGGCGTGGTGAGCATGCCCTTGTAGACGAGCGTGCGGCTCGACAGCGACGGCAGGTAGACGACCGGCACGCCGGGCAGGCCGTTCATGATCTCGTGCTCGCACCGCTTGCGGACCACGAACAGCTTGCGATCGAGCTCGATGCCCGTCGTGCCATCGGTGTCGGCGACGAAGACGTGGTGGAAGCTCGGCATGACGCCGCGCGCGGTGGGCCCGAGCGGTGACGGGTCGACCGGCACCGCGCGCCAGCCGACGACCTGCAGGCCCTCTTCGGTGACGATCCTGTCGATCTGCCCCATCGCCTTCTCGGCGTCGTTGGCGTCGGCGGGCAGGAACGCGAGGCCGACGCCGTAGGCGCCCGCCGGCGGCAGGGCGAAGTCGACGACCGCACGGAAGAAGCGGTCGGGGACCTGCACCAGGATGCCGGCACCGTCGCCGGTGTTGACCTCGGCGCCGGATGCGCCGCGGTGATCGAGGTTGCAGAGGGCGCCGAGGGCCGTGGCAACGATGTCGCGCGCGGGGCGCCCGAGGACGTCGACGACGAACGAGACGCCACACGAGTCGTGCTCGAAGCGCGGGTCGTACAGCCCGAACGCGTCGGGAACACTGCTGTACGGCAGCCGCGGCGGCGCCGGCGAGTTCTGGGCCTTCGTCATCTCACATCCCGGAGTCCACACAAAGGTGCTTGCGGTGGACGCAGAGGGACGACGTTGGCCCGGCTGCGGTCGACGCAGTTTACCTGCCGGCCACTCCGCCACCAAGCTCAATGGGAGCGAAAGGCGGTACTCAGGGACAGGGAGTCTCGGTGCCGTGCTCGAGCCTTGAGCGACCCATCAACGGGTCGTCACCAGTATCTTGCCGACCATGTGGCGACGCCTCCGTTGGGTTCTGCTCGCCCTGGTGGTGCTCGTCGTGGGCGGGGCGATCGCGCTCGCGGTGGTGGAGCAGCCGAAGCTCGACGACGACCAGTCGGTGGTCGACGCCCGCTGGAACGAGCTCCGGCCGGCGCTGCGCGACCGGTACGACGCACTGCGGGGCGCGGTCACCGCGTTCGCCGCCGCGGGTGGAGGCGACCGGTCCGTCACCACCGACCTCGGCGCCGCGCTGAGCCGGTGGGACAAGGCGGTCGCCGCCAAGGACGCCGCCGCCGAGGTGGAGGCCGCCAACCGCCTCGAGGCGCAGGCCTCGCGGCTCCGGGTGAATGCAGGGACAGCCCGATTCGCAGGGGTCCCCGAGATCGGTGCGGCGATCGGCGCGTTCACCGGGAGCCTGCCCGCCCCGGACGCGGTGAACGCCTACAACCACGCGGTCGAGCAGTACCAGACCGAGCGGCGGAGCACGCTCGGCGCGCTCGTCGCGCGCGCGCTCGGGTTCGACGAGCGGCCAGTCCTCGTGCTCGGCGGGTGATCCGCCGCAACCGTGGCGGATCGGGATTTCTACGGCCTGCACGCGAAGACAGGATCCGTCGCGCACAACGCTTCAAGGGCCTCCGGTGATCACATTCCGCACCCCGATCGCCAACCTCGGCGGCTGATCACCGACCCGGCAATCACGCGAATCGGTCATCCCACGACGCGGAGGGTGAGCCAGAGCGCCATCGTGGCGGCGACCAACGCGGCGGGTGTCGTGAGCATGGCCAGGCGGAAGAACGCGCGGCGCGGCGGCTCCACTCCTTCGCGGCGCACCACCCGGCGCCAGAGCAACGTCGCCAGCGATCCCGTGTAGGTGAGGTTGGGGCCGACGTTCACTCCGATGAGCAGCGCGAGGAGCAGCGCGGTCGACCCCGTCGGCACCACCGACACCAGGACCAGGGTCGCGGGGAGATTGTTCATGACGTTGGCGAGCACCGCCGCGACGCCGGCCATCGCCAGCAGCGCGAGGAGGCCGTCACCACTGGGCAGCACGTCGGCCGCGACGTCGTGCAGCCCGTGGTCGACGGCCGCCTGCACGACGACCGCGAGGCCGAAGACGAACAACAGGAACGCGGGTGAGGTCGCGCGCGCGATCGTGAGCGGTCGCGCGCGCCGGCTGATGATCGCGACGGCCGCGAGCACGGTCGCGCCGGCGACCGCGATCCACGCGGGCTCGACACCGAGCAACGAGCTGCAGAAGAACGCGGACGTGAGCAGCGCGATCGCGCCGATGACGAGCCAGGCGAACCTGTCGATCTTCGTCGCCGGCTGCCGGTCGAGCGGCGGCAGCTTCACGCGAGGCGTGTCGACGACCACCGTGCCGACGACGACCGCGGCCGACGCGGCGGTGGGCAACGCCATACGGACCGCGAAGCCACCGAAGGTCAAGCCGGTCGCGGAGAACACGAGCAGGTTCGTCAGGTTCGACACCGGGAGGAAGCTCGACGCGGCGTTGGCGAGCTGCGTGGTGACCAGCAGCGACGGGCCGGGCTCGGCACGGCGGGCGCGCACCACCCCGATCACCACCGGCGTGAAGAGCACCGCGGTCGCGTCGAGGCTCATCAGCACCGTCACGACGATCGCGGCGACGGCCACGACCACGACGAGGCGCGTCGACGTGGCGGCCGTCCGCGCCAGCCGATCTCCCGCGGCGAACAGGCCGGCGAGCTCCGCGATCTCGGCCACCACGAAGATCGCGGCGAGGAACGCGAGCGTCGGTCCGAGGCGATCGAGCACGTCGCCGACGTCGTCGATGCTCACCAGCCCGACCACGACCACGAGTACCGCGACCGGGACCGTCGCGACGACGTCGGGCACGCGCCCGACGCCACCAGGATCAGGACGGCCGCGAGCGCGACAAACTCGCGGCGGTGGCCATGGTCATCCCGTACCCTCTCACGGTGAATTCCGAACCCACGGACCTCGCGGTGCTCGGCGGCGGCCAGCTCGGGCGCATGCTCGGGCTCGCGGGCATCCCGCTCGGGCTCGAGCTCCGGTTCCTCGACCCGTCGGCCGGGGCACCCGCCGCCGCAGTGGGCACGCTGGTCGTCGGCGACCTGGGCGACGAGGCCTCGCTCGTCGAGGTGAGCGACGGCGCGACCGTGGTCACCTTCGAGTGGGAGGGGGTGCCGGCACGCGCGGCGCAGTTCCTCACCGACCGGGGCGCCACCGTGCGCCCCGGCGCCCGCTCACTCGAAGTCGCGCAGGACCGCCTGGTGGAGAAGGAGACGTTCCGTGCGCTCGGGATCTCCACTCCCGCGTTCGCGCCGGTCGACGCCGCCGAGGAGCTCATGGCCGCGGTCGACACCGTCGGTGGCCTACCCGCCGTGCTCAAGACCCGTCGCGGCGGGTACGACGGCAAGGGGCAACGGGTGCTGCGCGACCGGTCCGACGTCGATGGCGCGTGGGATGCCGTCGGCGCGGTGCCCTGCATCCTCGAGCAGTTCCTCGCCTTCGACCGCGAGCTCTCCGTCCTCGCGGTGCGCGACGTCGACGGCGCCGTCGCGTCCTGGCCGCTGGTCGAGAACGAGCACGTCGACGGCATCCTCCGCGTGAGCCACGCGCCGGCACCGGGCCTCGACGACGCGCTGCAGGCGCGCGGCACGGCGATCGCAACTCGCCTGCTCGACGAGCTCGACCACGTCGGGGTCCTCGCGGTCGAGCTCTTCGACGTCGGCGGCGAGCTGCTCGCGAACGAGATCGCGCCCCGTGTGCACAACTCCGGCCACTGGACGATCGAGGGCGCGGAGACGAGCCAGTTCGAGAACCATCTGCGCGCGGTGCTGGGGCTCCCACTCGGATCGACCGCGGCGCGCGGCACGAGCGTGATGGTGAACTGCATCGGCACGCTCCCCGACCGCAGCGCGGTGCTGGCGGTGCCGGGCGCGCACTTCCACGACTACGGCAAAGCCCCGCGGGCCGGGCGCAAGCTCGGGCACGTGACGGTCGTCGACCGCGACGGCGACCACGACGCGCTCATGGCACGCGTGCGTGCGCTCCGCGCGCTCGTGTCAGCCTGAAGGCTGAGCCTGCGCGATCGCACCCACCTCGTGGAGGTGCGCGATCTCGCTCGTGCTGAAGCCCCAGTCGGCGAGCGTGGCGTCCGTGTCGCCGCCAAGTGGCGGCGTGGGCCCCTGGATCGCGCCGGGCGTGCGCGAGAAGCGCGGCGCGGGCGCCGGTTGCGCCATGCCGTCGTCGATCACGATGGTGTCGCGCGCGACGACGTGCTCGTTGGTCATGGCATCGGTCATCGTGAGCACCGGCGCCACGCACGCATCGGTCCCGTCGAAGATCGCGCACCACTCCGCGCGCGTCTTGCCCTTGAAGATCTCCGCGAACCGCTGCTTGAGCGCGGGCCACGAGGCCTTGTCCATCTGGCGCGGGAGGTCTTCGCCGTCGAGGTCGATCCCGCGGAGCAGCTCGGCGTAGAACTGCGGCTCGATCGCGCCGACCGACATGAACTCGCCGTCGGCGGTCTCGTAGACGTCGTAGAAGTGCGCGCCCGAGTCGAGCAGGTTGCCGCCCCGGTCTTCGGTGAACAGCCCCGTCGAGCGGAATCCCCACGTGGGCGCCATGAGCGCGGCGGCACCGTCGACCATTGCCGCGTCGACGACCTGCCCGTGCCCCGACCTGCGCGCTTCGAGCAACGCGCACACGATCCCGAACGCGAGGAACATCGCTCCGCCGCCGTAGTCGCCGACCAGGTTCAGCGGCGGCGTCGGCGGTGCGCCCGCGCGCCCGATGTGCGCGAGCACTCCCGCGAGGGCGATGTAGTTGATGTCGTGACCGGCACGCGGCGCGAGCGGGCCGTCCTGGCCCCACCCCGTCATGCGGCCGTACACCAGGCGCGGGTTGCGCGCGAGGCACGCGTCGGGGCCGAGGCCGAGGCGCTCGGTGACGCCCGGGCGAAAGCCTTCGATCAACGCGTCGGCCTGCTCGACGAGGCGGAGCACACACTCCAGCCCATCGGGGTGCTTCAGGTCGACGCCGATGGAGCGACGCCCGCGCCCGACGACCGCGTCGTTGATCTTGCGCTGCTCGCCCGTGACCACCTGGCGGCGCTCGATCCGCACCACCTCCGCGCCCATGTCGGAGAGCAACATGCCGCAGAACGGACCGGGCCCGATGCCCGAGAGCTCCACGACCTTCACGCCCGTCAACGGCCCCATGCGCGAGGACCCTACGCGGTCACCAGGAGCCGCCGCCGCCTCCCCCACCTCCGCCGCCGGAGAACCCACCACCGCTGAAGCCGCTCGAGCCCGACGTCGACGCGGGCACCGACGTGAGCGTGCCCGCGGTCGTCACTGTGAAGCCGTCGACCGCGTCGGCGAACAGGAGCACGTTGAACGCGCCGTGGTGCGGGTACCAGCTCGACGTGTCGGGCGGCTCACCGTCGAGACCCTCGAACGCGCGCGCCCACTTCTTGGTGGCGCCGAACACGATCGCGTACGGCAGGTACTCCGAGAACAGATTCTTCTGCTCGGCGAAGCGGGCGCGCTCCTTCTCCGACTCGTCGATGAAGCGACGGAAGCCGTCGACGTGGCGCAGCACCGCGTACCCCTGCGCGGTGCGCCGGGGCACGTAGCGCGAGCCGATCACGAGGACGATGCCCGCGATGACAACCGGGATCGCGATGAACGCGGCGTGCGTGAGGGACGCCAGCGCGATCGCCATGATGATGCCCGCGGCGATCACGACGAGGCCGAGCGCGACGAAGCTCACCCGGAGCAAGCCGGCGTGCTTGGCGAACCAACCGCGGTCGTTGGCGTCCTTGGTGAGCGCGTCCTGCACCGTCCGCATCCGCGCCGCGAACTTGTAGCGGAGCTCGGACACCGTCACGGGGTCGCCGTCGGGGAACAGCCCGGTCAGGAGGACCTGCTCGTACTTCAAGAGGTCGGTATCGGGTTTGTCGAGGCGCGTGAGCGTCCAGTCGTGCACGCGGTGGTGCTCCTCGTGCTCGACCTCTTCGATGGTGAGGTAGCCGCGCACCGCGAGGTCGACGAGGGTCGCGGTCACGTCCAGCGGGTTGGGGGCGAAGTCCACCAACGTGCCGACCTGGCCGGGGCGCAGGCCGTCGGGCGGAGCGAACTCCACGGGAGTCTCGTCGTGACGGAACAACGGCACCCGCTCGTCGGGCACGTCGCCTTTCGCGAACGCGACGTCGACCGCGGAGCCGCGCGCCCTTCGATCACGACCGACCCACCAGATGAGCGCGAACGCCGCGCCGACCAGCACCACGAGGAGGCCGATTGCGATGATGCCCGTGTTGGGCGTGATCCGGAAGGCCGACGCGATGTTGAAGCGCTCCTCGAGGATCGGCTTCGGTGCCGCGACCGCGCCCTTCGGGAGCCCGACCGTCACCGTCATGTTCGAGTACGGCCCGAGCATCTTGGCCGTGAACGTCGCGGTGTCACCGTTCGACGCCGACGACGCGCACGGGAGCGTCGCGCCGTACCGACCGGTCGCGCACCCGACCCCGGTGATCGCCGCGGACGCGTGCACGGTCGCCGTGGTCGCGAGCGTGAACACCGGCCAGTTGACGCCGTTGACGTTCCAGACCAGCTCGTCGTGATCGGCGAAGGCGTTCAGCACGCCGCGCATGCGGTACGTGATGTCGTACGTGTGCACGCCGGTGATCGTCCGGTCTGGATCCCCGATCTTGATGCGCGCGTATGTGGTGTCACCCGACGCGACGTCCTCGACGCTGTACTGGTCGGGCGTCCCCTCCGACCCGCGCACCGACACAACCGTGAGCGGGTACACGCGGTCGTACCCCGACTTGGCCGGATAGTCGACCCGCGAGATGAGATCGCGGTAGATGCCATGGTGCGGCACGGTGCCGAAGTCGTAGACGATCGTCTCGTGCACGCGGAGCGTGCCACTCGGCTCGATCGTGACGTCGCTGTCGAAGCTCGAGATCTCCTCGGCGCCGAACGTCGCGGCCGACGCGGGCGTGCGCCAGGACGCGACGGTGCTCATGAGCACGAACGATGCTGCGAGCGCCGCGCACAACGCGGCGAGTGTGCGAAGAACGCGCGTCACGTCAGGAGCCGGTCGGCTCCATCCGCTTCCTGCCGCTCGCCGCCCAGCTGACACCCAGGTAGTTGACCATCTGGACGTCCTCGAAACGGCGCGAGTCGAACCAGCGGTTGAGGCGGTCCCGCGAGATGAACTCGGTGTACGGCGCGTTCATCTTGTCGAAGACGTTCAAGCGGTTGCGTTCGAAGGGAATCTGTCGCCAGTTCTCGAAGTACCGGTAGTACGGCAGCCACGGCAGTGGCAGCCGGTAGACGGTGTACACCGGCACGCACAGCACCGCGGTGAGCACCCGCGCCAGTTCGGCCACGAACTTGCGGCTTCGCTTGGCGAGGAACCGGGCGCGGATCGGCTCGATGCACCATTGCGCCAGGCGGTTGCCCTCCGCCGACCAGACCCACACGATGATCAAGCCGCCCGGCTTCGTGATCCGGTCGAAGTTGGCGAACGTCGCGTCCGGGTCGTCGGTGTGGTCGATCACGCCGAGGCAGTAGATGGCGTCGAAGGGCTCGTCGGGGTCGTAGGTCGCGATGTCGGCCTCGAGGATCTCGACGTTCTCGAGATCGGCGGTCCGCTCCCGCGCGACATGGGCGGCGTTGAGATCGATCCCGACGACGTGACCCGCCACGGCGGCGACCCGGCGGACGTCCTGACCTTGCCCACAGCCCGCGTCGAGCACCCGCTTGCCCACGAAGTCGTCGATGGTGCGGGGCTGGATCCACATTCGCCAGTAGTGCTCTTCGGTCTCGTCGAAGTTCTCCCACTGGTACTGCCACTCATACTGCTTCGACTGGGTCTTCATGGCGCGCAGTATGGCAGCAACCGCAGTGTCGAACACACCTCGGGGCTACCGGGAAAGCGGTGCCGGTTCGCGTAGCCTTCGCGGGCCATGTCGATCCGCGTCGTCGTCGCCGAAGACAACTACCTCGTGCGCGAGGCTGTCACGCGACTGCTCGACACCGACGCCGACATCGAGGTCATCGGTGCCTGCGAAGACCTCGATTCGCTCCTCGACTTCGTGGCGGAGCACGAGCCCGATGTCGTGATCACCGACATCCGGATGCCACCGACCGGCACCGACGAGGGCGTGCGGGCGGCCAAGGCGCTCCGCGTGTCCCACCCCGCCATCGGTGTCGTCGTGCTCAGCCAGTATGTCGAGCCGAGCTACGCGCTCGAGCTCCTCGACGAAGGCTCGGAGCGTCGGGCCTACCTCCTGAAGGAACGCGTCTCCGACGTCGACCAGCTGGTGCGGGCGATCCGGGAGGTCGCGGCGGGCGGCTCTGTGATCGATCCCAAGGTGGTCGAAGCGCTCGTTGCCGCACGCTCGCGCAAGAAGGACTCCCCGCTCGACCGGCTCACGCCCCGCGAGCACGAGGTGCTCGCGGAGATGGCGCAAGGCCGCAACAACGCGTCGGTCGCCGCGGCGCTCGGCCTCTCGGAACGCGCGGTCGAGAAGCACATCAATTCCGTCTTCTCGAAGCTCGACCTCTCGGAAGAGCCCGATGCCCACCGCCGGGTCAAGGCGGTGCTGCTCTACCTCGCCGACCGTCCACCACCGGAGCAGTGAGCGAGGGCGAGGCCGGAGGAAACCGCCGCCGACGCGCCGCGTGGATCGGCGGTGGGCTCGGGCTCGTCGTGCAGTTCTGGATGATCACCGGCGGCACCGGCAACCTGTTCCGCGCGCAGCGCGACGCCGGCTACTTCGACGCGCAGGCGCACGCGTGGCTCGCAGGTCACTGGTGGGTTCCCGCCCGCGTCGTCGGCCTGGAGGGCATCATCGTCGACGGCCACACGCAGATCTACTTCGGGCCGTGGTCGGCCCTCTTGCGAGTTCCGTTCGCGCTCTTCACCGATTCGCTCGACACTCGTCTGAGCGGCGCCTCGATGTTGTTGGCCGCCGCGCTCGCAGTCTTCGGTTCGGTACGACTCCTGGGGCAGGCCCATCGGCTCCGCCGACCGACTGCACCCTCGTCGACCGGTGACGTCGTCGCGACCGGCGTTGTCGCGTTCGTGGTCCCAACGGGAACGTCGCTGCTGTTCCTGAGCAGCCAGACCCTCGTGTACCACGAGGCGTCGATGTGGGGAATCGCGTTGGCACTGGTCGCGCTCTCCCTCGTCGTCGATGCCGCCGCACGGCCGAGCGCGCGCACGCTGATCCTCGCGTCGGCAGCGACCACCGCCGCGATTTCCGCACGCATCTCCGTCGGGCTCGGACCAACGGTCGCCCTCGCACTGCTCGCGCTGGTGGTGACCGTTCGCACCCGACGTCCTGCGTGGGCGATCGGGGCTGCGACCAGCGTTCCGATCTTGGTCTACGCGTTCGGCAACTGGATGCGGTTCCGCACGCTGTTCTCGGTGCCGCTCGGCAACCAGGTGCGCGCGCTGGTCGATCCCGCGAGCCACGAGTTCCTCCGGCACAACTCGGGCTTCTTCGGCATCCAGTTCGTGCCCACGTCGCTGGTCGCGTACCTCCGGCCGTGGGGCCTCCAGTTCTCGGGCTGGTACCCGTTCGTCGACTTCCCGAGCAGCACGCCCGTCGTCGGTGACGTGGTCTTCAACAACATCGAGCGCGTCGCGAGCGCGCCCGTCACCATGCCCGCGCTCGTCGTGCTCGCGATTGCGGGCGTCGTGCTGCTGTGCCGTTCCGGCGCGCCGACGCCGTTCCGCATCGCGGCGATCGGCGCCGCAGTCGGGTGTTGCACGATGTTCTTCTTCTGCTACATCGCGTACCGCTACGTCGGCGACTTCGTCCCGTTCTTCGTCGTCACCGGGGTGGTCGCGATCGATGGGCTCCTCGCCACCGGCTCCCGGCCGTGGCGCCGATTCGCGATCGGAGTTCTGGCAGTCCTCGCCGCGTTCGGCATCTGGGTGAACGCCGGGCTCGGCGTACTCCAACAGGGGGCGTGGAGCTCGCAGCTCGACCAGGAGGACGTCGCGCGTTTCGTCGACGCCCGGCTGACCATCAACGACGTCCTCGGCTTCAAGACGCCGGTGGTGCACTCCGTCGCTGCGGGCGGCCACCTGCCCCAGCACGCCGATCCTGGCGACTTCGCGATCGTCGGCGACTGCGACGCGCTGTACATCTTCTCGGGGACCAAGCCGAACTTCCTCGAGCCGAACACGTGGCGTCCGGTGGAGCGCACGCGGCGGAGTGGCTCCCGCGCGTTCACGGCGCGTCTCCACTCGGCACCGAACGGAACGCTCGAGCCGCTGCTCGCCATCGGCGACCAGGACCCTCCGGGCGTGCTCGGCCTCGAGCACCTCGGCGGGGGCCGCGCCCGCCTCGTCTGGCGAGGTCCGCCCGACCCCTACCGCGGCCCCGCGTTCACGTTCACGCCGGGCGCCCATCGGCTCGACGTGGTCGCCGATCCCTACCTCAACCAGCTGCGCGTCGACGTCGACGGCGACAAACGGCTGGAAGGCTTCTTCGGCACCAGTGGCCTCGACATGACCCTGGGGCAGGTGGCCACGCCGATACCCGGGATCGAACCAGCGCTCGACGGCACCGTCCGCGATGTGCGGTCGGGCGCGAGCACCGACCTGTGCCGTTCACTCCGGCGCCAGTGACGAGGTCAGCGCGCGAGCAACGCGACGATCACCCCGGTGATGTTCGGCGCGCTCGGCGACATCCAATCGTCGAGGAACGGCAGGTCGACGAACAAGAGCACGGTGAACACGATTGCGAAGACGACCACGCACCCCACGAGCAGGGGCTCACGCCACAGATGCTCCGGGCGTTGCACAGGGCTGTCCTCACGGAACGCGCTGGTGAAGTAGAGCGCCATCGCGAACACCGCGAACGGCAGGCTGAGCAGGAGCTCGAGCCGGTAGCGCACGCAGAACGTCGCGAGGAACGCCGACGCCATGCACGCATAGAAGAGCACGGTCGCGAGCAACGTCGGCTCGTCGTAGCGCGCGAACGATCTCCGGTACCGCGCCGCGGCAGCGCGGTCACCGATGAACCGGAGCTCGCCGAAACGCTTGAGCGCCATGAGAAAGCCGCCGCCCATCCAGTAGGCGAGGATGAGCGAGCCCGGAGGGATCGGACCGGTCGGGAGCACGATCCACCACCCCGCGAGCAGGCGGATCGGGTTGTTGGCCGATTCGCTGAGCACGTCGAGGTACGCGACGTCCTTCGACCGGATCGGCGGCACGTTGTAGACCACGCCCATCACCCAGAGCGCGAGCAACGACGCCGCGAAGCGCCAACCGAGGAGCAGCGCGAGGCCGAGCCCGGCGACCGTCGTGACCGCGTACAGCGACCACGCGAGCCGAGGCGACACCCGACCCGACGGCAGCGCACGATCACGCTTCGTCGGATGGTGCGCGTCCGGTGATGCATCGAGGATCGCGTTCAACACGTAGTTCGCCGACGCAGTGAGGCAGAGCGCGACGGCGCCGAGTGGCACCCGCCACAGCAACGCGGCCACATCGAAGTCGTCGCGGAACAAGGCCATCGCCGCGATCGCACCCGGGATCGCGAACACGTTCTTGAACCAGTGATCGGGCCGCAGGAGCCCGACGATGTCGCGTCTCACCGGGCCCGCGCGATCACCGCGAGCGAGTCGCGCGCGTTGAGCGGCAGCGTCCAGTGCAGCGCGGGCGCGTCACCCGCCCGGGTGACGAGCCGTTGGACCGGCGGAACGTACGTCGACACTCGTTCCGCGAGATACCCGGCTTCGAACACCCAGCCCGGGCGCCACCACGTCACCGGGAACCGGTCCGCGCGGCGAGCGCGTCCGTGAGCGTCGCCCGGTCGAAGTACCCGACGTGCGCGACGCGGAGGTGCCACCACCGCTTGCCGAGGACGCGCGCAGCAAGGCTCGCGATGTCGGGCGTGACCACGAGCACGACGCCGTCGTCGGCGACCTGCGCGCGCGCCGCTCGCAACAGCGCCACGGGATCGGCGACGTGCTCGACCACGTCGACCAGGGTCACGACGTCGAAGCGACGGCCGTCGAGCTCGGCGAGGGGAAGTACACCCGTCCGCACATCGAGGCCGCGGGCCCGGGCACCGGACGCGAGCGGCGCGCTCGGCTCCACGCCGACGGCCTCGATGCCGCGGGCGCCGGCCTCGGCGATCAGCAGCCCACTCGCGGCTTCCACGTCGAGCAGGCTCCGAGCCGACGGCTGCTCGCGGAGGACACGCGCGAGCAGGGCGCGTTGCTGCGCGCCACGCGCGTCGGCGCCTTCTTCGTACGCGGGATCGTCGAGGGCACCGTACAGCGCGTCGAGGTCGCGGAGCTCTCCGGGGTCGGCGAAGCGAAACCCGCAGCCGCACTCGAGCAACTCGAGGGTCGTGCCGTAACGACGATCGGTGATGGCGAGATCACCGGGCTGCAGCGGTGCTCGGAGATCGGACTCCTTCCAGCGACGCGCACCGGGCTGTCCGCAGATCGGGCATGTCGCCGCCTCCGTGGTCCCCACCATCGGCGGCAATGTAGGCGGCGTTCCGCCCACCTGCGGGCTCCGTGAGAATGTGGAGCGTGAACGTCTTCTCCTCGGTGCCGTTCGTCGACACGTTGGCCGTCACCTACTCCCCCGGTCGGCGCGCCGAGATCGCGCGCTACGCCGTGGAAGGCCACGAGTTCCAGCTCCTCCGGATCGAGGGCCGGAAGCCGATCACGAGCTGACCGCTGGTCGACTACTGGGAACCGCTCGACGCAGGGAGCGCGTCGAGCGGGCTCGACGCGGTGGCAGTATGCGACCCACACCCGGCTGGTCGAGCCCCTCGGCCCCCAGACCGCGTGCCCGAGGCGACTCGGCGGCTCCGGCTGGGCCCCAAGTACCTGGCGCTCCGGGAGCGGCTCGGGCCCCGAACCTCGCCGAGGGGCTGACCGCACCACCCGGGAGGGTGGGGGCAGCACCCTGGGTCGAGGGCTCGGGACCGGGAAGAATGGAGCCATGGCCGATTCGGTCCCCGTGCTCATCGTCGACGACCAGGCGCCGTTCCGGCGCGCCGCCCGCATGGTGGTCACCGCGACGCCCGGGTTCGACGTCGTCGGAGAAGCCGAGAGCGGCGAGGAAGCGGTCGAGCTGGCCGAGTCACTCGAGCCCGGCCTCGTGCTGATGGACATCAACCTGCCCGGGATCAACGGCATCGAGGCCACCCGCCAGATCACCGCCGCCCACCCCGGCACCGTGGTGATGCTCCTCTCCACCTACCAGGAAGCCGATCTCCCGGCCGACGCGGTCTCGTGCGGCGCGGCCCGCTACGTGCACAAGGAGCAGTTCGGCCCGGACGTCGTCCGCGACGTCTGGAGCGAGCGCAAGGTCTGATACCTGCCCCTGCCGCGTCTGCGCCGCCGCGGGCGCTCGGCCCCGGCTCTATCCCGAGAGTGGGATGCGGCCGGAGATGCGGGTGCCGTGCCCCGGCGACGACTCGACGGCGATGCTCCCGCCGATGGCACCGACGCGATCGCTCATGTTCACGAACCCGTGCCCGTGGTGCGCGCCCGTGCTCGTGTCGAAGCCCGCACCGTCGTCGACCACGTCGAAGAGAAGCGCACCCTCTTCTTCGCGCACGCTCACGCTCGCCTGCGATCCCGGGCCCGCGTGCTTCGCCGCGTTCTGCAGCGCCTCGAGCACACAGAAGTACACCGCGGCCTCGAGCTGCTGCGCGTAGCGGCCGATGCCCTCGGCCTCGACCCCGGTGGGCAACGCGGCACGCCCGGCCGCCGCGCTGAGTGCCTCGGAGAGACCGCGGTCCATGAGCAGGGGCGGGTAGATCCCGTGCGCGAGGTTGCGCAATTCCTGCACCGCTTCCTGCAGGTCCTTCCCGATCTGCTCGAGCATCCCTTTCGCCGCCTCGGGATCCGAGTCGGAGATCTGACGCGCGAGGTTCACGCTCACCGCGAGCGCCACGAGGTGCTGCTGCGCACCGTCGTGCAGGTCGCGCTCGATCGCGCGGCGCTGCGCGTCACCGGCTTCGACGATGCGCGTGCGGGACGCGCGGAGCTCGTCGGCCTGCCGGCGCACCTCGTCGAGTGACTCCTGGAGCGCGGAGTCGAGCTTCACGTTGTGCAACGCGAGCCCGACCTGACGCGCCAGCTCGGTGAGGGCCTGCTCGTCGGCCTCGGAGAACTGCAACGCTCCCCCGGGGCGCCGCACCACGATCAGACCGAGGAGCTCGCCCGAGTTGGTGATGGGTGCCACGCGCATCACGTCGGCGTCGTCTTCGAGCACCGCCGGCAACCAGAT
Organism: uncultured Actinomycetes bacterium; assembly: GCA_963721435.1. Taxonomy (GTDB): domain Bacteria; phylum Actinomycetota; class Acidimicrobiia; order IMCC26256; family DASPTH01; genus CAVRJC01. The sequence goes on along the minus strand of CAVRJC010000006.1, from coordinate 467,696 downwards.
CTTCGCCCACGCGACGCCCGACACACCCGCACGCGCGATCACCGGCTCTTCCTCGGCGCCGATCGCAATACGTCCCGGACCGCGTTCGGGAACCGACACCGCGCGCTCGAGCCCACCGGTGCCGCGCGTCCACACCTCCGCCACCGCGAGGGCCATCGTCTTCTTCAACGACTCCGCCAGCTGGAGCAGCAGCTCGTCGAGGGGCAAGGCGCGTGTGAGCCGGCTGCCGAACGTGCGGAGCACCTCGTCGGGCGCGTGGCGCTCGCCGTACACCCGACGCGTCGCGACCTCGGTGAGTCGCTCGCGCACCGGGATCCACAGCAGCGCCGCGACCGCGGCCGCGAGCATCGACAAGCCGAGGAGTGTCTGCTCGTCGCCCGTCGGCGTGCGGCCGAGCCCCAGCACGATGAGGAGGTAGCACGCCGCCACCATCGCCGCGAGGCCGGCCAAGGTGATCGTGTGCACGAGCAGGCGGTCGATCCGCACCGCGATGCGCTCGGACGCGCCGAAGGCCAGCGACAGAGGGATGAGCACGGTGGTCGCCACCGCGACACCGCGCACGGGCTCCGGCCACGACACCAGGGCGTGCAACACCGCGACCACGATGGAGATCGCGCCCGCGACGACGACTGCCCACGCGACCCACTGCATGCGCGCGCGCTCGTGCGCCGTGCGCGCGGCGCGACAACGGGCGAAGAACCCCACGATCGCAACGAGCGCGAACACGCCGGCCACCACCGCCACCGGCTCGATCGGCACGTCGGGGCGCTCGTCGAGCAGGTCGATCGCGAGACCGGCGGCGACCACGTAGCCCGCGAGGACGGTCACGCGACGCGCCGCGCTGCGCAGCATGCCGTCGGGGAGCCCGAGCGCGAGCTGGAGGCCCACGGCGGGCAGGACCGCCACCGCGACCGCACGGATCGCCGCGCCCCAGTCGTTGGCACTGAGCGTGGCCGCGTCTCGCACGGCGAGCGCGGCGCCGAAGAGCGCGAACGCACCGATGAGCGCGCCGAGCACCATGACGATCGCGAGCGGTTCCGCGGGCCGGTGCACCGCCACGAAGATCGCGCTCAGGCACCAGGCGGCTACGAGCGCCGCGCCGAGCACGCGGCCGGGACCGAGCGTCGCCTCTTCGGAGATCAGGAGCGTGAGCGCGACGATGACCGCGGCGGCGAACGAGAGCGCAAGCGTGCCGGTGGCGCGCGTGGACCACGGAGGTCGGTCACGTGCGTCGTCGCGCAGGCTGGTGAGCTCGAGCGGTTCGACGTGATCGAGGCTGGTGGCCACGGCTACTCCGATCGTAGAACGATTGCAGGACGCGTGCGCGCTGCCGCACGCACGGGGAACCAGGCGTTGCGATTCGCAACGACGAGGGTCGCGAGCGCGACGCGCATCACTCGCTCCTCAGCACGGTCGCGGGCCGCAGCCGCGCCGCCACTCGACCGGGGAGATACGCGACGGCATTGAGCAACAGGAGGACGACAGGCACCACCACGAGGAGCAACGCGACCGGCACGATCGGTTCCGACACGGTGCCGAGGTTGTTCGCCAGCGCCCTCCACGCCCAGCGCCCGAGCACGACACCCAACGGGAGCCCGACGACGAGCGCGATCGCCCCGATCGTCGACACCTGCCACGCGACCGCGCCCGACACCTGCCCACGCGTAAAGCCCAACGTCTTCAGCAAGGCGAGATCACGTCGACGGCGGCGCACGCCGGTCACCAATGCGTGCGTGACCGTCATCAGCGCGAGGAGCGCGAGCAACCCGGCGAGCACGATCGGAGTCGTGCGCACCTTCTCGTACGCAACGATGTCGGACGGCCGCTGCAATGTCACCTCGTCAGCACTCGGGCCCGCGGCCGCCACGATGCGCTGAGCCGCGTCGTCGACCGCTCGGGCGTTGGCGTCATTCCGAATGTCGACAAGGAACGTCTTCCGAAAGAACTCAGGGGCGAGCTCCGCCAACGTCGCCTCCTCGACCACCGCGCCTTCGCCAAGCGTTGTCTTGTCGGCGCCCTGGTAGTTGCCGAGCCCCGGGAGTACGACACGGCCGACGACCCGGAGCCGCGTCGAACCGCCGGAGAGCAGCCGCGCATCGACGGTGTCGCCGATGCCGACGCCGAGCGAACGCATCGTGCGCGCCCCGAGCGCGATCTCGCTCGCCCGCTCGGGCAGTCGCCCGCTCACGACCGACGGGCCGACGCGCCCTCTCGCCCGATCGATGCCGAGTGTCGGCATCGACAGTCCGTTCACGGTCGCATCGCTCAAGTTCGCCGTCGACCAGGCCTTGACGGACTGCGAGCCGTCGAGAGCCTTCTGCACCGCGCCCGACACGGCAGCGGCCTGCTCGGGCGTGTCGGCAGACGTGTCGATCCGCACGTCCCAATTCCAGCCGTACAACCGTGGCGTCGAGACCAGATGATCGAGGCTCGCGGCGAACACGACTGCACCCGCGACTGTGGCGATGGCAAGGAACGCGCTGACGATCGTCGTGCGCACGGGAAGCGCTGTCCGCCCGCGGCCCGGCTCGAGGGCCATGCGGACGCCGGCGGTCAACGGCAACCACGCGCCGGCCGTGCCCAGCGCCCGCGCCAGCCGTGACGGTCGCGTGACTCCGGCGTCCCGCTGCTGCAACGCTCGCGTGCGCGCGTCACGCCACGCCGGGATCGCCGCGAGCGCCAGCACTGCGAGCACGACGGCGACCACACCAACACCGAGGACGAAGGTGTCGAGGCGCAGCCCGGGGTCCGGCTCGGCAGTGCGCGCGGCACCGATCGGCGTCAACGGCGAGAGCGCGATCGCGAGCACGAGCGCGAGCAGCCCACCCAGTACCGCCACCATCGCCGCGCGCAACATCGCGGACTCGAACCGCTGGCGACGCGCGAACCCCGAGCGCGTTGAGCGCCGGGTAGTCGACCGAATCGAGGAAGCTCTGCCGCGCCAAGGTCTGCCCGACGACGAGCAGACCGGTCAGCGCGATCACGATCGCGAACACTGTGAGTGCCCCGACCGACGGTTGCACGGCGCGGTCGACCTTCGCCGCGGTGACGCTGTTCGTCTGGAAGGCGACAGCTTCATCCGGCACCAGCGCCGAGACGGCGTCCCTGAACGCGGGCACATCCTTCGCGCCGCGCCTGAGGCGCACGATCTCACCCCAGTACTGCACCGAGGCGTCGGGGAAGCGCTTCGAGAACGCGGGGCTCATGACCATCTGCGGGGTCTCGAAGCCCTCGTCGACCACGATCGAGTCCGGCGTCACCCCGATCCCCGCGACCGTGAGGTCGACGCGCTGACCGATCTCGCCACCCCGTACCGCTGCCACCGCGGCATCCTCGGGCCCCAGAGCATCGAGGGCCCCGAAGTCGGCGTTGCTCAACACGACCGACCGAAGAGTGCTCCCGACCGCCAGGCCCTCCTGCTTCGCGAGCACCGGGTCGACGAGCACCTCGGTGGCGCGCCGCGGGTCGGGCATCCGGCCTTCGAGGATCTTGGCTCGGCCCAACTTCCGCCCCGCCGTTGCGTCGGGCGCGAGCACGATCCCGTACCGACCCAAGTCGTCGGGGGTTCGTGGATCCATCGGGCTCACGACGACGCCGTCGAGCCTCCCCGCCGACGTGACCATGGGGAGGCGCGCGATCGCGTCCGAGCTCAGCGCACTTCCGCTGCCCTGATCGGGGTTCACCAACACCTCGGAGGCGTCGGTGGCCTGGACCAGTCGCGAGTAGGCAGTGTCGGTCCGCCGCGCGCCCGCGACCGCGGCGAGCGTCGCGCCGCCGGCCACACCGACGAGGAGCGCGAGCGCCGCGATCGACTTCCAGCGCGTCCTCAGCTCGGCGCGGAAGCGGTACCAGACCGCGCTCATGCCATACCCGTGCCGCTACGGCATGCTCGACGCGGACGCGGCGGCCGCCTCGTCGGCCTCGCTCACGACGCGTCCGTCGCGCATCCGCACGATGCGGTCAGCCGCGGCGGCGACGTCGTCGTCGTGGGTGACCATGAGGATCGTCTGCCCGCCCACGTGCAGGCGGCGGAACAGCTCGAGCACTTCCTGCCCACCTTCGGAGTCGAGCGCGCCGGTGGGCTCGTCGGCCAGTAGCAACGTGGGCTCGTTGGCGAGCGCGCGCGCGATCGCGAGCCGCTGCCGCTGACCGCCGGAGAGCACGCCGGGCGCGTCCTTCGCCTTGTCGGCGAGGCCGAGGAGGTCGAGCAGGTCGCGCGCGCGCGTCTCTGCGCGCTTGCGTGGCGCGCCCGCGATCACCGCCGGCAGCGTGACGTTCTCCAGGACGCTCATGCCTTCGAGCAGGTTGAAGAACTGGAACACGATACCGATGTGCTTGCGCCGCATGATCGCGAGGTCGTCTTCGCTCTTCCCGACGAGCTGCTCGCCGGCGAGCATCACTTCCCCGTCGGTCGGCGTGTCGAGCCCCGCGACGATGTTGAGCATCGTCGACTTCCCGCAGCCCGACGGCCCCATCACAGCGACGAACTCGCCCGGCGTCATCGTGAAGTCGACGCCGCGCAGCGCGCGCACCGGTGCACCCTCGGACTCGAACGTCTTGCGCAGGCCCCGCGTCTCGACGACCAGGTTGTCGGTCATGCTCCTTCTTCCTCCTCCGAGTCGTAGACGTCGATGCGGAACGCATGCACCGGCGTCTGCCGCCCCTTGACCATGATCTCGTCGAGCTCCACGCACTCGACCGGGTTGCGCAACGACGCGTGCGTCGACTCGTTCATCACGATGCGCCCCGCCGGACGCGCAAGGTCTTGCAGGCGCTGTGCGAGGTTCACGGTGTCGCCCACGAGCGTGTACTCGACGCGCTCGGCCGAACCGAGGAGCGCAGCTGCGACGTCACCGGTCGACACGCCGATACCGAGGCCGAACGCAGCCCGGCCGCGCTCGCGCCACTCGGAGTTCAACGCGCGCTGCCGGGTGAGCATCGCGACCGCGGCCTTCACGGCACGATCGGCGTGATCCTCGAGTGGCACTGGCGCGCCGAAGCACGCCATCACCGCGTCGCCGACGAACTGCATGACCGTGCCACCCTCGTCGATGATCGCGTGGTTCATCTCCGCGCGGTGCTCGCTGAGCTGCAGCGCGAGCTGCGTGGGATCACTGTGCTCCGCGATGCCCGAGTAGCCGCGGATGTCGCCCATCAGGATCGTGACGGTGAGCTCCTCGGTCTCGCCGATCTCTCGGCCCTCGTCACGCAGCATGTCGGCGAGTCCCCCGGGAAGGAGACGGCTGAGCTGCTCGCCCTGCTCCTCGCGGTCGACGATCGCCATGTGCAACATGCGCAGCCGCTTCAGCGCGCCGGTCGTCCCGGTGCTCGCACCTTCCGACAACTTCAGGAAGAGCTTCTCCACCGAGTCGGCGACGTCGGCCGCGGTCGTGTTGCGCGACGCGGCGATCGCCTTGATCGGGCGGCCTTCGGCGACTTCGTGGAGGAGCTCCTCGTCGTCGGCGGTGAGGCCGGCGTCGTCGGTGACCGGCGCGACGAGCGCTTCGACGATCTTCGGGTCGATCACCGAACCGCCGGTCGCGACCTCGCGGACGGCCCGCGCGAGCTGGTCGCCCTCGGCCACGCGGTCCTTGAGCAGGTAGGCGTAGCCGGCCGCGCCCTCGCCGAGCAGCGCGATGGCGTAGTCGGGGTCGTCGTACTGCGAGAGGACGACCACACCCGTGCCCGGGTGGCGCTTCCGCAGCTCCTTGGCCGCGTCGATCCCCTCCTGCTGGAAGCTCGGCGGCATCCGGATGTCGGTGACGAGCACCTGCGGCGCCAGGGCCTCGGCGCCCGCGAGGAGGCTGTCGTAGTCGTCGGCCGTGCCGACCACCTCGAGGTCGGCCTCGAGCGCGAGGATCGCCCGCACGCCTTCCCGGACGATCACGTTGTCGTCGGCGAGGAACACCGTGATCCGACCCTCTCCCATGCCACTCATTGAGCAATTCCCCCTCGTTCGGCGCAAGGTGGTCTGGCACCTCCGGGTGGTGGTGCTGCCCACCCCCGCCGTGGAGGGCAGGCCCACTGGCCTTCCGCGCCGGGGCGACCGTAGCGTTGTGCGGGAGCGAGCAGGAGGTCGGACCGTGCGCGTCGAATCGTCGGTGACCAGTGTGTCGTGGATCCCGTCGGAGGCGGTGAGCGGCCCGGTGCTGAAGGGAACGTTCGAGGCGGGCTTCACGCACTACGACGACCCGCCTCCCGACGTGATCGACGATCTCGAGGCGTTGCGCGCCGCGGGCGCGTTCCGCTTCGCCAACCACCTCACCGCGTGGGCAGACATCGAGGGTGGGCGCATCACAGACTGTGGCTACTCCGGCGGCGGGCTCATGGGCGCGACGACCGTGCGCCTCGCGAAGCTGCGCGCCACGTTCGAGCCGGTCCCGCTGCCCGACATCCGCCACGAGCCAGAAGTGCACGACGACGCGGTGCGCTTCGTGCAGACCACCGGCGGCCGCACCGGTCTCCCCGCGCCCCGGCGGGTAAACCACCCTCCGTTCGTGCAGTTCCGCGCGCCCACCGTGTGGACCACCCTCGCGCTCACGATCCGCGCCGACGGCACCTCGTCGTTCGAAGTGCTGGGCGCGAGCAAGTTCCCCCGTCACTGGGTCTACGACGCCGACGGCAAGCTCGGCGCCAAAGTCGGCCTCGCCGACTTCAAGGAGTGGTACCGCGACGCGTTCGGGAAGCACACGCCGTGGGGCGACCGCGACTCGAAGGCGCTGGTGACCGCGGTCGAGTCCGCGCTCGAGCGACAACTGTCCACCACCATCATGCGCGCCGGCGCGAAGCCCGAGATCCGCATCCTCAAGAAGGGCAAGCACCTCGTCGAGCAGGGCGAGGAAGGCCGTGACCTCTTCCTCGTGCTCGACGGCGTGTTGTCCGTGATCATCGACGGCGAAGTCGTCGCCGAGCTCGGGCCCGGCGCGATCCTCGGCGAGCGCGCCGTCCTCGAAGGCGGCATCCGCACCGCCACACTGTCGGCGGCGACGAACGTCCGCGTCGCCGTCGCATCACCCGACCAGATCGACCGCGATGCGCTCCTCGAGCTGGCCGAGGGTCATCGCCGGGAGGCCTGACCCGAGGCGGTAACTTCGGCGCGTGCGGATCGCCACCTGGAACGTCAACTCGCTGAAGGCCCGCATGCCGCGCGTGGAGGAATGGCTCGGTTACGCACAGCCCGACGTGCTCTGCCTGCAGGAGACCAAGCTCGCCGACGACGCCTTCCCGCACCTCGCGTTCTCGGGGTTCGGCTACGACTCCGTGCACCACGGGCACAACCAGTGGAACGGCGTGGCGATCCTGTCGCGCGTCGGCATCGACGACGTCACGACGGGCTTCGACGACGAAACCGTCGACCCCTACGAGGGTGACGCGCGCGTGCTCGCGGCAACGTGCGACGGCGTGCGGGTCGTCAGCGTCTACGTCCCCAACGGGCGCGAGGTCGGCACCGAGTTCTACGACCGCAAGCTCGTGTGGCTCGACGCGTTGCACGACTGGCTCGCGAGCAACCAGAGCCCCGACCAGCCGCTCGCGGTGCTCGGTGACTTCAACGTGGCACCGGAAGATCGCGACGTGTGGTCGGTGAAGGCGTTCGCCGGCGCGACGCACGTCACCGAGCCCGAGCGCCGGGCCATCGTGAAGCTCCGCGAGTGGGGTCTCGTCGACGCGTTCCGCGAGCGGTACGCCGACACGAACCTCTTCACCTACTGGGACTACCGCCGCGGCGACTTCCACCAGCACCGAGGCATGCGCATCGACCTCGCACTGGTGACGCGCCCACTGGCCGATCGCATCACCTGGTCGGTCGTCGACCGCAACGCCCGCAAAGGTCAGCAGCCGTCCGACCATGCGCCACTGCTCGTCGATTTCACATGATCGGCCCGACGGTGAGAGGCCCAAAGAAGAGGGGCAGGAACCCATGACGGATCGCCGCTGGATCTACGCGCTCGGCGGGCTGGTCGCGGTGCTGGCCATCGCGCTCGCAGTCGTGCTCGTGACGCGCGACGACGACTCGAACAACGCCGCCGACACCACCACGACGATCGTCACCACGAGCACGGTCGCGCCCACCACGACATCGCCGCCCACCACCACCACGAAGCCGGCCACACCCACGACCATCCCGTACCCGCCGATCAGCAACGACACCGAGAGCTACGCCAAGTACCTGTTCGTCGCGTGGCAGAACAACAGCCAGCAGGCCGCCGCGCAGGTCGCGAGCCAGGACGCGATCACCCAGATGTTCTCGCAGGCGTACTCCGCGCAGAACCCGTACACGTTCGGGACGTGCGACCCCGCCGCCGGCTCGGTGTTCTGCACGTGGACCGCCCAGAACGGCGCCAAGATCACCATGACCGTGCGCAACCTCACCGGCGGCCTCCCCATCCAGGTCGTCGCCGTCTCGCGATCGTAGGGAGCGAAAGGTTCGCTGCCGAACTGTCCGAACAAGCCCGAGTTACTCGGCGAACCTCGAGCGACCCGGAATTTGGTCCGCGATGCGGGCGGGGATGTCGGCGGGTTGCCACCCGTCGACCAGTGACTCCCCGCGGAGGTCGAACACCGGTCGTTGCAGGCGGTCGAGCAGGCTGAGGCTGTAGCAGACCTGTCCGGTGAGCTCCGCCGGGTCGCAGACGCACAGCGCGAGCGCGGCCTCGACCATCGTCTCGATCGGCTCCATGTCCTCGGCGCGCAGACGCCCCTTCTCGACGAACATCGACACCGCTTCCGTCGCCGTCGACTTCTGCGGTGCCAGCGTGTTCGCGGCCACCCCCGAGCCGATGAGCTCGAGCGCGAGGCTGACCGTCCACCGGTTGAGCATCGCCTTGGTGCCGCCGTACACGGTGCCGCGCAGCCCCGCGAGCTCGGAGTACGGCGGGCCACCCGGGATCTCCGCGGAGCCCGACGACACGTTCAGGATCCAGCCGTGGCCGCGCTCGCGCATCCCGGGCAGCACGCGGCGGGTGAGCTGCCACGGCGCCCACACGTTGACCTCCTGCGCGAACCGGATCTCGTCGTCGGTGAAGTCGGCGAAAAACTTGTACGGGCTCGACATCGCGTTGTTCACGAGGATGTCGACGGGCCCGAGCTCCGCTTCGATCGCGTCGACGATCGACTCGCGCGACTGCGCGGGGTCACCGAGGTCGGCGGCAACCGGCACGGCCCGCACGCCGATCGCGTCGAGCTGCTCGAGCGTGTCGCGCATCGAGCTGCCGAACGTCTCGGTGTCGATGCTGCGCGACACCAGCCCGAGTGCCGCACCCTCCGACGCGAGACGGATGGCGAGCGCCTTGCCGATCCCCCGGCTCGCGCCCGTGATCAACGCGACCCTCCCCGCACAGCTCCCCGCCATGTCAGTTCCTCCGCTCTTGTTCGACGGCGTGACGCTACCCACACGTGGGCGCGTCTGCACGACGACGCGGTGACGGGGCTCAGCGGGCGATGCGCTGCTGATCGTCGGACCCGAGCAGGTTGTACGCAGTCGCCGTGCGAGGTCGTTGACGCGGAGGATGAAGATCCGCGTGCGGGCGGCCTGAGAGCAACCGACCACGAAGGTGTTGCGCGACTCCGGCACCGGGCAGTCCTTGGCGAACATGGCACGGTCGTCGACCTGCGGGCGCGCCGCGAGGTACAGCTTCAGCGTGACCAGTGCCCCGGTAACGGGCGCGAGCCGACACCGTGGGCGCCGCACACGTTCCACCCCGGGTACATCGGCCCCGAAGGTGCGCGAGCGGCACGTTTCGGCAACAGTGACGGGTGACCGACCACCAAAGGAGCAGGACGATGGCCAACACCAGCCTCGAGACGGTGCTCGACCGGCTCAACGCCGTGAAGGACACGATGACGGTGCGCCGGGTCTTCGGCGACGCCTACGAGCGTGACGGTGTGACCGTCATCCCGGTCGCGAGCGTGCGGGGCGGTGGTGGTGGCGGCGGCGGCGAAGGCGAGGGCCCCGATGCCCAGGGATCAGGATCGGGCGGCGGCGTCGGGTTCGGCGTCACCGCGCGCCCCGTGGGCGTCTACGTCGTCAAGGACGGCGAGGTCACGTGGCAGCCCTCGATCGACGTCATGCGCATCGTGCTCGGCGGCCAGATCGTCGCGGTCGTCGCGCTGTTCGCCCTCCGCCGCCTGCTCGAGCGGCGCTGAGCGTCGTCGTCGGCTCAGCCTCGGGCTTTGAGCGCTTCGATCAGCTTGGGCACGACCTTGTGCACGTCACCGACCACACCGAGGTCGGCGATCGAGAAGATCGGGGCCTCGCCGTCCTTGTTCACCGCGATGATGTTGTCGGAGCCTTTCATGCCGACCATGTGCTGCGTCGCACCCGAGATGCCCAGCGCGATGTAGAGCTTGGGCTTCACGACCTTGCCGGTCTGGCCGACCTGCTTCGAGTACGGGACCCAGCCCGCGTCGACGATCGCGCGCGACGCGCCCGACGCGCCGTTGAGGAGCTTCGCGAGCTCTTCGACGAGCGGCTCGTACGCCTCGGCGCTCCCGAGGCCGCGCCCACCCGACACGACGATCGCGGCTTCTTCGAGCTTCGGGCCTTCGCGCTCCTCGACGTGACGCTCGAGCACCTTCGCCTCACCCGCGCGTCCGGCGTCCGCTGCCGGCACCGCCACGACCTCGGCCGCGCCACCACCGCTCGGCTCCGCGGTGAACGACTTCGGGCGGATCGCGGCGAGGAACGGCCCGGGGCCGGTGAACTCCGCGTCGACGAGCGTGACGCCGCCGAAGATCGCGGTGCCGGTGATGAGCTTGTCGCCGTCGACCTTGAGGTCGGTGCCGTTCGTGAGCACGGGGCGGTCGATCTTCGCTGACAGGCGCGCGATCGCGTCGCGGCCGTCGTAGCTCTGCGCGAACAACACCGCGTCGGGAGCGTGCTCGGCGATCAACGTCGCGAGGGCAGCAGCACCGACGACGCCGGGGAGCGCGTCGCCGGGATCGACCGCGTAGACCTTCGTGGCGCCGTGCTCGCCCAGGCTCGCGGCCAGCGCGTCGGCGCCGCTGCCGACGTGCACCGCTTCGACCGTGCCGGCGAGCTCGCGCGCCTTGGTGAGCAACTCGAGCGTCGTGCCCGACGGCTTGTCGCCGTCTGCCTCCGCGAACACCCAGATCTTGGAAACCGTCATCGTTCGCCCTACTTCCTCAAATGACCTTGAGCTGCTCGAGGAACCCGACGATGCGCTGGAACGCCTCGCCGTCGTCCTCGATCTTCTCGCCGGCTTCCCGTGCGGGCGCCGCGCTCACCGACACGATCGACTGCCGCGCGCCCGCCCACCCGACCTCGTCGGGGCTCACGCCGAGATCGCTCAGCGCGAGGGTGTCGACCGGCTTGTTCTTCGCCGCCATGATCCCCTTGAACGACGGGTACCGCGGCTCGACCACACCGGCGGTCACGCTCACGACCGACGGCAGCGAGGCCTCGACGGTGTCGTACCCGGCCTCGGTCTGGCGCTGGATGGTGACCTTGCCGTCGCCGACCTCGACGTGCTTGGCGAACGTGAGCGACGGCCACCCGAGCAGCTCCGCGATCTGCGCGGGGATGGTGCCGGTGTAGCCGTCGGTCGACTCCGTCGACGTCAGGAGGAGGTCGACGTCGTCGAGGCGCTCGACGACCTTGGCGAGCACCTTTGCGGTCGACAGCGCATCGGAGCCCGACAGCGCGTCGTCCGACACGAGGACGGCCCGGGCGGCACCCATGGCGAGCGCGGTGCGCAGGCCCGACACCTCGCCGTTGGGCGCCATGGAGATGAGGATGACCTCGCCGCCCCCGGACTGCTCCGCGAGCTGCAACGCCATCTCGACGGAGCAGGCGTCGGCGCCGCTGCCGTCGGAGCCGTCCATGATCAGCTTCCCTGAGCGGTCGAGGGTGTGGTCGGCCTCGAGCTTGCCGGGAACCGTCTGGTCGGGGATCTGCTTGACGCACACTGCGATGTTCATGGGGGAGGATTCTTGCCTCCCGATGACGGTTCGTGCGAAACGGACCACACCGGCTCCCCTACCGTCGTGGGATGGCAGGCGGCACGCCCCTTCGCAGCGTCGACGTGCTGGTCGACGTGCTGGTCGTCGGGGCGGGCCCGGCCGGCGTGGCCGCGGGGATCGAGGCGAAGCGGCTCGGCCTGTCGACGCTCGTCGTCGACAAGGCGCACTTCCCACGCGACAAGACCTGCGGCGACGGCCTCACCACCGGGGCGCTGCGCCAGCTCGACGCCCTCGGGCTCGACGTCCGCAAGCTGCCGTCGTACGTCGCGGTGCGCGAGACGGTGATCGTCGGCCCCGACGGGCGCGAGGTCTCCCTCCCGCTCCCCCACGACGGCGAGCACGCCGGCGTGGTGCCGCGGCGGGAGCTCGACGCCGCGCTGGTGCTGCTGGCGCGCAGCCGGGGTGTCGAGATCCGCGACGGCTTCGGCCTGCGCGCCGTGAGCACGACGGCCGACGCGCTCGACGCGACCCTCGACGACGACACCGCAGTCCGCGCGCGTTGGCTCATCGCCGCCGACGGCCACTACTCCGCCACGCGTCGCCTCCTCCACTCGGGGCTCCATGCGGAACCGGCCGACGTGCCCGACCTCGGCACGTGGCACGCCTTCCGCCAGTACTTCCGCGGGGTCGACGACCGCCGCCTCTGGGTGCTCTTCGAACGCGACCTCCTGCCCGGGTACGCGTGGGTGTTCCCGGTCGGTGGAAACCGCGCCAACGTCGGGTTCGGCGTGTTGCGCGACGACGTCGCCGGCGGCAAGCAGCTCGCCGCCCTCTGGCGCGACGTCCTCGCCCGCCCGAGCGTGCAGCGGATCCTCGGCGATCACGCGGAGCCCGACGGGCCGCACCGCGCGTGGCCGATCCCCGCGGCATGGAGCGAAGCCTCGCTGACCATCGAGCCGCGCGCGCTCTTCGCCGGCGACGCGGCCGGCGTGGTCGACCCGATGACCGGCGAAGGCATCGCGCAGGCGCTCGAGACCGGCACGCTCGCGGCGCGCGCGGTCGCGTTCGGAGGTCACCCGAGCAACGTCGCAGTGCAGTACCGCACCGCTGTGCGCGATGCGCTCGGTCGCGACCTGCGGTTCGCGGGCGCGTTGCAGCGCGTGCTGCGTTCCCCCCTCGGTGCGCGCACCGCGCTCGGCGCCGCGGGCCTCACACCGTGGACGCGCCGCAACTTCGCGCGCTGGATGTTCGAGGACTACCCGCGCGCGATCGTCCTGACCCCGCGCCGCTGGCGCGCGGGGATGTTCACGCGCGCGGGTGCTTACCCGCCGCGGCTCGTTGACGGCGCGGGCTGACCGCCTCCGTACGCCTCGGGGCCGAAGCACGCGAGGCCGGGCTGCGCGGCGTAGCCGAGATGGTCGAGCCCGAAGATGTTCTCGATGCTGCACAGCAGCGAGTAGTGGTTGTAGGGCACGTCGATCGTGGTACCCGCGATCGCGGACGGCGACAGCAGCACCGCGCCGATGCGGCCTCCGCCCGGGCCCGTGACTCCGGCCTTTGCCACGTTGGGCGGCGTCGGAGAGCCGCAGCACGCGCTCGTGTCGCCGTGCTCCGACTCGTCGAACGTGATCACCAGCAGGCCGTCACGCTTGTACGCGGGCGAACTCATGATCTTGGGCACCCACGTGCGCAGCCACTCGTCTGCTCGCACCAGGCCACCAGGATTGCCGTCGATGCAGGGATTGTCGTGACCGCTGTTGCAGAGGTTCGGGGTGATGTACGAGTAACGGGGGGTCTTGGCGCGCTTGCGCAGGTCGCGTTCGAGCGCGTCGAGGCCGACGACGCGCTTCGCGCACGACGGCGCGTCGATGATCGAGTGGAAGTACATGAACGGGTTGTGGCGCGTCGTGTACTGGTCACCCGGGCGCGCGGCCACGGTCGAGTCGAGCTGGCCGATCTCCGGGTGCCGGCAGGTCTTGGCTTCGGTCGACGAGTTCCCGATGTCTTCCTGGTACGACTTCCACGTCAGGCCCTTCGCCGTGAGCTGATCGACGATCGTCGGCACAGTTTTGGGGTACACGCACCCGTTGCCGAGCACCTGGCCGAAGTCGGCGGTTCCAGTCGCGACGAAGTCGGTGTACTTCCCGCAGTCGACTTGGGTCGTGGGGTTCGGGCCCTGCCCGCTGATCTGGGCGACGTAGTTGGGAAGGCTGGGGTGCCCGATCCCGTAGTACTGGCTCAGGAAGACCCCGCGTGCGCGGAGGGTGTCGGCCAGGTACGGCGCCGGTGAGCTCGCGCCCCACGTGACGTCGAAGCCCTGGTTCTCCAGGTTGATCACGAACACGTGGCCGATCGGTCGCTCGGCTGCCCGCGCCGGAAGCGGCGCGGCAACGGCGAGGCCGACCGTGATGGCGACGGCTCCCGCGATACCTGCCCAGCGTCCGGGACGCACGAGAAACCCTCATTTCCTCGGGAATTTCACGGTAGTTCGTAGACTGGCGAGATGGCCGTCACCGAGCACTGGCTGAAGACGCCGCACTGGTCGACCGACATTCCCCTGACCACGCCGCATCCGCGGCTCGATGCACTCGCGGAGCGTGGCTTCGTCCAACTGCGGGACCTCGACCGTGAGGTGCCGGCCGAGGAGTACGTCGCACTCGAGTACATGGACTGGAAGAGCGGCGGCGACACCAACTTCGCGCCCATCGCCACGTGCGACGGCGAGCTCGACTGCCGCGGGTTCTGGAAGCCCGGCGACGAACGCCCCGACAAGGGCGGCAGGTTCACCAGCAACGCGGCCCTGTGCCCCACGCTGGTCGAGGAGGTGCGCGGGGTCGGCGCCGACTTCGGTCGCGTCCGGGTCATCAAGCTCGAGCCGCAGAGCTACGACGAGGCGCTGCGCCAGATCCACCGTGACGACAACAACCGGTTCAACCCCGACGCCGACGGCTGGGTCGTGCGGTCGTGGATCGAGCTCACCGACAACCCCGGCAGCTTCATGATCCTCATGGAGCAAGGTGCCGACGGCCTCCCCGATCCCAGCACCGAGGTGCGCGTGCCACTGCATCGGGGAGCACGGTTCGTCGTCGACACGCAGCGCCTGTGGCACGTCGTGTGCCACACCGGCACCGAGCCGCGTTACGCGCTCATCACCAGCTTCGAGAGCGGGCCCGCGCTCGACGGCTGGATCGCGTCGCAGCTCCCCTGACGGCTCGTCCCGTCAGCTTCGCGCCGTCAGCTTCGAAGATCGGCCACGATCCCGGCGTTGACGTCGGGGTCGAGGCGGTACTGCGCGTTGAAGCTGATGCGGTCGCACAGATCACCGAAGCGCTCGCGCAACACACGCGCGACGTCGTCGGGGGGCGCGACCACCGCGAACGCGTCGAGCATCTCGTCGGTGATCAGCTGACCCATCTCCACCCACTCGCCGCGCTTCGACATGGCGTTGAGCTGCTCGCCGATCTCGCCCCAGCCGTGCAGCTCCAGCACCCCGCGGTATCCGGGCGTGGAGCCGTAGAACGCGATCTGCTGCTTCGTGGCGGTCGCCGCCTGCTCCATCTCCTCGTCGGACGTACCCGTCACGACGAAGATCGGGCCGCTCAACTCGAAGTCGGCGCGGGCCCGAGCTCCCGCCGCGAACCCGGCCTCGAGTGACGGCATGGTGACCTCACGGACGTACCGCTCGGTGGTGAACGAGTGCAGGATCATGCCGTCGGCGACCTCTCCGGCGACGTCGGTCATGCGCCCGCCGACACCGGCGAGGAACACCTTGGGCTGCCCGTACTCGTGCGGCGGCGACGCGAAGAACGGCGTCATCAAGGTGTGCGTGTAGAACTCGCCGCGGAAGTCGAGCTTGGTGCCGTCGTTCCACGACGTCCAGATCGCGCGCATCGCGAGCACGAACTCGCGCATGCGTGCCGCCGGGCGTGACCACGGCATCGAGAAGCGGCGCTCGATGTGCGGCTTGATCTGACTGCCCAGCCCGAGGATGAACCGGCCCTGCGAGTAGCGCTGGAGATCATTGGCCGTCATCGCGAGCGTCATCGGCGTGCGCGCGAACGCGACCGCGATCGAGGTGCCGAGCTCCATGCGCTCGGTGTGCTCGGCCGCGATGAGCACGGGGAGGAACGGGTCGTAGCTGGTCTCGGTGGTGAACGCGCCGTCGTATCCGAAGGCTTCGAGCTCGTCGGCGCGCGCGCCGACGCGATCGAGCTGGCCGCTGAGTCCTGCGTCGATGAGCATGGCCGGACCCTACCGCCGCGTCGCCACGAGATCCTTCGCCCGAGATCCTTCGCCCGAGATCCTCGAAGCTGTCACACCCCCCGTGTACCCTCCGATCCAATGAGCTTCGCGCCCCCCCGATCGCTGTCACCGAGCGCCTGCTCGTCGTTCAAGGAGTGCCCGCTCGCGTTCCGGTTCTCCTACCTCGAGCGCCTCCCGGAGCCGCCGTCGCCGTGGACGAGCAAGGGCACGCTCGTGCACCGCGCGCTCGAGCTCCTGATGGATCGCCCCAACGACGAGCGCACGCTCGACGCGGCGAAGGCCGACCTCCACACCGCGCGCGTCGAGTTCGCCACCCACCCCGACTTCACCGACCTCGAGCTCACCGTCGACGAGTGGGCGCGGTTCGATGCCGACGCCGAGCAGCTCGTCGAGCGCTACTTCGAGCTCGAAGACCCCCGCACCGTCCACCCCATCGGGCTCGAGCTCAAGCTCGAGGCCGACCTCGGCACCGTGCGGCTCCGCGGCGTCATCGACCGCCTCGATCTCGACGAGAACGGCGACTTCGTCGTCACCGACTACAAGACCGGCTCGGTCCCCTCGGAGCACTGGGAGATGAAGAGCCTGAGCGGCGTGCACATCTACGCGTTGCTCTGCGAGCGGATGCTGGGCAAACGCCCGGCCCGCGTGCAGCTCTACTACCTGTCACGGCCCGAGGCGATCATCGCGACGCCCACCGACCAGTCGATCACCGGGGTCGAGCGCCGTACCACCGCGATGGCATCCGCGATCGCGTCATCGTCCGCGCGCGACGACTTCCGCCCGCACCCCGGTCGCCTCTGCGACTTCTGCACCTTCCGGCCCTACTGCCCGGCCCACGGCGGCGACCCGCTCGACGCGGCCGAGCTCCGCGGCCCCGGCACCGTCATCGCCCCCACCCTGCCGCTGGTGAGCACGCCCGCGTAGGGGCGCACCGGCTCAGGTCGTGGCCACCAGCGCGTCCGGGAGCGGGAGCGCGTGCACGATCGACAGATGCTGGATCGGTCGCGTCAACGCGACGTACAGCAGGCGGAGGCCACGCGCGGTGTCGCCCGCGATCGAAGCCGGCTCGACGACCACGACCGCGTCGAACTCGAGGCCCTTCGCGTCGGGCGCGCTGAGCAGGGTGACCTGCTTGCCCAGCCCGTCGCGTTCGGCGAGGCCGTGCGCGAGCCGCGAGATCGAGCACCTGGCCCGGCGCGCGGTAGCGGAGTTGCAGCCCCGCTCCGGACGTGAGCCGCCTTGACAAGTTTCTCATGTGAGGTGCTCTACGCTCTCGTGCGTGCTCACGGGTCGATCGCCCCGATTGGCGCGTTTCGTCGACCGAGTCATCGAGTTCGACGAAGCCGTCGACAAGTGGGCCGACGGCGTCCGCAGCCCGCGCCTCGACCCCATCTTCTACGGCTTGTCGAGCGCGGCCGATCACGGCCTCTTGTGGTTGTCGATCGGCGCGCTCCGCGCCGCGTGGGCCGGCGACCCCGCGATCGCGTTGCGCCTCGGGGCGATCATGGGAATGGACTCCGCGCTCACGAACGGGCCCATCAAGCAGTGCTTCCGGCGCGTCCGCCCGCCGCTCGAGAACATCGAGGAGAAGCTTCCCTACGGCATGCACCGGCCGATCACCAGCTCGTTCCCGTCGGGGCACGCGGCGTCGGCGTTCACCGCCGCGACCGTCCTCGCCGGCGGTCCCGCCACTCCCCTGCTGTACGGCCTGGCGGCCATGGTCGCGGCGAGCCGCGTCTACGTGCGCATGCACCACGCTTCCGACATCATCGCCGGCGCGGCCCTCGGATTGGCGATGGGCGCGGTCGCTCGCAAGGTGCTCCCCCTGAACGGCAGGTAGCCTCGAACGACCCACTGGACGCGGCCCGCGAATTGGGCCCATGAAATGCGGAGGTCCCCGTGGCTCGCTCGATCGGCGTCACCTTCGACTACCGCTGTCCGTTCGCGTACAACGGCAACCTCGCCGCCATCCAGTTCATCCGCGAGGGACGGGCCACGGAATTCGACTTCCGCTTCGTGCCGTTCTCGCTCGACCAGGTGCACGTCGAAGAAGGCGAGCCGCCGGTGTGGGACCGCGAGCCCGAGGAATGGGGCACCGGTGTGCTCTCGTTGCTCTACGGCATCGCCGTGCGTGACGCGTTCCCCGACCAGTTCTTCGACGCCCACATCGCGCTGTTCGCCGCCCGGCACGAGCACGGCAAGCAGCTGAAGGACGAAGACGTGCTGCGCGAAGCGGTCGCGTCGACGGGCCTCGATCCCGATGCGGTCGCCGAGGAGGCCAAGAGCGGCCGCCCGTTGAAGACGCTCGCGGCCGAGCACTCCGAGTGCGTCGAGCAGTACGGCGTGTTCGGCGTCCCGACGTTCCTCGAAGGCGACCAGGCCGCGTTCGTGCGCTTCATGGACCGCGGCAATGTCGACGACCTCGAGAAGCTGCTCGGCCTTCTCCAGTGGACAGCACTGAACGAGTTCAAGCGGCCGCGCATCCCGCGTTAGCGCACACACGCGCCGCGAGCACTCAGCGCGGGCCGGGGCGGTCCACCAGGTCGATCATCGCGTCCGACCACTCGTCGAACCCTGGGTCGCGCCAGCCGGGATGACGGCAGGACGCTTCGAGATCGCGCACGTAGAGATGCAACGTCGGCGCGTCGTCGGCGAGATCGAGCAGCGCGCTGCTGCCACCGAACGGCGGCGCCTCGCGCAGGAGGTCGGCGAGCGCGACCGCCGCGACGATCCGGCTCCTGCACGTGGGGCAGGCCGACACCGTGGCCCGGTCGAGCCCGTCGCTGATCGCGGAGAGCATCGCGAGCTCGTCGGCGTCGAGAGCCACTGCCTCGCCGTCGTCATCGAGGACGACGAGCACCGGAACGGCCATGTCGGCAACGTAGCGCGACCAGGATCTGCCCACGGGCGGCAGCGATAGCCTCCGCCCCGATCCGCGCGCTCACGATCGTCGACGGTCAGCTCGTGGCAGCCGTCCGCGCCGACCCCGCGCCCGCAGCCGGCGACGTGCTGGTGCGCGTGCACGGCGCCGGCCTGAACCGAGCCGATCTCGCCCAGCTCGCCGGCTTCTATCCCGCCCCGCCCGGGTCGCCGGCCGACATCCCCGGCCTCGAGTTCGCCGGTGTCGTCGTCGCCCTCGGTGCCGGTGTGCGCGCACCCGCGGTCGGGACGCACGTCTTCGGCATCGCCGGTGGCGGCGCGCAGGCCGAGCTGCTCGCGGTCCCCGCCGCGCAGTGCGCGCGCGTCCCCGACGCGCTCGATCTCGTCGCCGCGGGCGGGGTGCCCGAGGTGTTCATCACCGCCCACGACGCGATGGTCACCCAAGCCGGCGTCCAGCGCGGCGAGACCGTGCTCGTGCACGCGGCGGGCTCGGGCGTGGGCACGGCAGCGGTGCAGCTCGCGCACGCCTTCGGGTGCACGGTGGTCGGCACGTCGCGGACGGCCGACAAGCTGGAGCAGTGCGTCGCCTTCGGGTTGGATCACGCGGTGCTCGCGGCACGTGAGCTCGACCCCATCGCACTGGCCGACGAGATCACCGGCGCCGCGGGCCCGATCGACGTCACCATCGACCTCGTCGGTGGCCCCTACGTGGAAGCCGACATCCGCGCCGCGGCGCAACTCGGGCGCATCGTGCTGGTCGCGTCACAGGCGGGCGCGCGCGCCGAGCTCGACATCGGGTCGACCATGTTCAAGCGACTCCGCATCCACGGAACGATGCTGCGCGGTCGCACGCCCGAGCAGAAGGCGGCGGCCACCGACGCGTTCACGCGCGACGTCGTGCCGCTGCTCGAATCGGGCGCGATCGCACCGGTGATCGCGCGCACGTTCCCGCTCGACGACGCGCGCGAGGCCTACGAACTCCTCGCGGCCGACGCGGTGTTCGGCAAGATCGTGCTCGATCTCCGTTGACCTGACGCGCGCGGGCTACCCGATCCAGATCGTGATGCGAGTCGGGTCGCGCGCGGCATCGACGACGAACGGGCGCTTCTCGTCGAGGCTGATCACCCACTGCACGGTGTCCTGCACGTCTTCGAGCCGGCGCACCACTTGCAGATGGTTGTGCGTCGACCACCGCAACAAGAGGTTGCCGAGGTACGTGGGGACCTTCTTCGCGGTCGGGTCGGTGTTGATCTCGTAGCTCGACGCCGGCTTCATCGTCACGAGCAGCCACGCGCTGCCCTCGACCGAGATTGCGGTGTCGCCGTCCATGAAGTGACCGTCGTCCTTGTACTCCACGGTGTACCCGGGCGCGAGGCCCTGGCCCGCGGGTGTGCCGTCGCCCAGCGAGCGGAACGTGAACTCCACGCGGTCGAGGCAACCGACTCCGCCCGCGGTCGCGTCGATCAACAAGCCGGGCGCGGTCGCGCCCGCCGACGTGCGCGGCGCGGTCGCGCCCCGGAACGACTGGCACGGATCGGCGGCGGGCGTGGAGCCCGCGGCTCCGGGTGTCGTCGTGCTCGCGGTCGATGCAGTGTCGGAGCCTCCACCGCTGCACACGGTCAGCACCAGGAGGGCGAGGGCCGCGAGCACGGTTGCCGGTCGCCGCCACTGCTCCACGGGGTCGCAGGGTAGACGGCCCATCCCGACGAACAGCCTGCAAGCACACGGGCGGTACGATCGTCGCCACATGGCAACGCTCGCCGAACGGCTCGGGTACGCGCCCGACGCGAAGCTGCTGATCGTCAACTGCGACGACCTCGGGCTCACGCACTCCGCCAACGTCGCCGGCTATGAGGCACTGCGGCTCGGGGTGGCCACGAGCGCGTCACTCATGGTGCCGTGCCCGTGGGCGCGCGACGCGGCCGCCCGCTACCGCGGCGACGACGTCGGCGTGCACCTCACCCTCAACGCCGAGCTCGACACCTACCGGTGGGGTCCCATCACGCACGCACCCAGCCTGCTCGACGGCGACGGCGGGTTCCCTCGCACGGTCGAGGACGCGTGGGACCACGCCGACGTCGACGAAGTGCGACGGGAGTGCCGCGCCCAGATCGAACGGGCCATCGTGTGGGGCTTCGACGTGAGCCACCTCGACAGCCATCTCGGCACGCTCGAGCCACGCCCGGAGTTCTTCGACGTCTACCTCGAGCTCGCGGTCGAATTCGGCCTGCCCATGCGCATCGGCGACGAAGCGACCGAACGGGTCGCGGGCTTCCCGTTCCGGCGGCTGGCGGCGGAGGAAGGCGCGGTGTTTCCCGATCGCGTCGTCACCTACGCGCCGGGTGCGGCCCGGCGCGTCGAGCGGCTCCTGTTCGAGCTCGCGCCCGGCGTCACCGAGATCTCACTGCATCCCGGTGCCGACACCGACGAGCTCCGGGCCGCGTGCGGTGATTGGTCGGGCCGCGTCGAGGACTACGTCTACCTCACCCGCGACGCGTCGCTCCTCGACCTGCTCGAGCGCGCGCACGTGACGCTCATCGGGTGGCGACAGCTGCGCGAGCTCCAGCGCGGCTGACCGGCACCAACATCGGGACGCGCGGCTCAGAACTCGGTGGACCCGGCGACCGCGCTCGCGCAGCACTGCGTAACCGGGCTGCGCGCTGCACGCGAGCAGCCCGAGCAACTTGCCGGGATCGCCCTGCAGTCTTCATCCGGCCCTGCATGAACAGCACGGTCGGGTCAGTGTCACCCCGTTGCACCGCGACCGCATCCTCGAGCGGAAGGGTGAGCGAGACGTCGGCGTCGCCGAGCGGGCCCGCGGCCAACGTCTCGAGCGAGCCGTCCACCACGATCGCGTGGAACTGCGCGTCACCGACCGCGACGTGGAGCCGCACCGAGAGCTCGCCGGCCTTCCCGCCCGCGTGCGCGCGCACGACGTCGAGCCATTCGTCGCTGAGGAACTTCGCCACCGCCTGAACCTAGCGAACGCCTGAAGGCTGCGAGCGCATGAAGCCTCCGAACAAACGCGCGCCGGTACGCTCTGCCGGTGTTCCCCCGAGTGCGTGCCGCGACGCTCGCCGTCGTGCTCCTCGGCACCGTCGGGGCAACCATTGGGGCAGGCACGGCGCGCCCCGCGGCAGCCGCCGCGACGACGGCGCCGGCCGCGAGCACGACGACCGCGTCGACCGCGCCGACCGCCCTCGCGTGGAAGCGCTGTCACAAGTCGTTCCAGTGCGCGACGTTGACCGTCCCGGTCGACTACGCCCAGCCCGACGGCGAGCAGGTGGGGATCGCGGTGATCCGCAGCCGGGCGCTCGGGCCCAACCCGAGTCATCGGGCCCTGGTGGTGAACTTCGGTGGGCCGGGCGACGCCGGCACCGACACCCTCCCGTACTTCGTCGACGAGCTGCCCTCCGAGATCCGAGACGCGTTCGACATCGTGAGCTTCGACCCGCGCGGCGTGGGATCGTCGAAGCCGATCCGCTGCATCAGCGCGGCCGACGCCGACACGCTCTACGCGGCCGACCCGACCGCCGACGGGGCGGCCGAGCTCCCGGCGTTCTACGACGGCACCGCGTGGCCCGTCGATCTCGACCAGGGCTGCATCGATCGCAACGGCAGCTGGCTCGCCGCGGTGGGCACCCGGAACGTCGCACGCGACCTCGACCGCTTCCGCAACGCGCTGGGAACCGACACTCTCGACTTCCTCGGCTTCTCGTACGGCACGGTGATCGCGGCCGTGTACGCGCAGATGTTCCCCGATCGGGTGGGCCACTTCGTGCTCGACTCGCCGGTGAACCTCTCGGTGACACCCGAGCAGGAGCTGATCGACGACGCCAACGGGTTCGAGCACGCGCTCGACAGCTTCCTCGCCGACTGCGCGGCGCGGCCGAAGTGCTCCTTCCACTCGCACGGGGACCCCGCGTCCGCGCTGCGCGCGCTCCAACAGCGGTTCGAGCAAGGCCTCACGTTGAGAGGCGACACGCTGGCCGGCGACAAGCGGCGTGTCGGCGTCGGCGACTTCTACACCGCGCTGATCTCCGCGCTCTACGACAAGCAGTACGGCTGGCCGGATCTCGCCACCGCGTTGCACGACGCCACCGCGCACAGGGACGGCTGGATGCTCCAGTCACTCGCCGACAGCTACAACGGGCGCCGGCCCAACGGCACGTACGACAACATCAGCGAAGTCATCGGCGTGATCCTGTGCGACGATCGGTTCGATCCCACACCGTCGTTCGCCGAGTTCGTCGCGCTCCACGATCAGCTTGCGGCCGAGTACCCGTTCCTCGGCGGCGACGCGGGCAGCTCGCCGCTCGGCTGCGACCCTCGCCTCCCACAGCCGCCCGCGTCGGAGCAGCTCGGCGACGTCAGAGTCACGAGCGCCGCGCCCGCCCTCGTGATCGGCACCACCGACGACCCCGCGACGCCGTACTCGGGCGCCCAGGACGCCGCCGCGCGGTGGCCCGGATCCCGTCTCCTGACGTTCGTGAGCACGGAGCACACGTCGTACCTGAAGAGCGCGTGCATCGACGCAGCCGTCGACGCCTACCTCCTCCGCGGCCGGCTGCCTGCCGCGGGAAGGCGCTGCAGGAGCTGAGCCGGCGACCGCTTCAGGCCTTTGCGGCTCAAGCGCTGCGGATCAGGCGTTGCGAGGAACGTCGCGCCACGGGAGCTCGCGCGACAGATCGGGCTCCTTCGGGAGCCCGAGCACGCGCTCGCCGAGGATGTTGCGCATGATGTTCGACGTCCCACCTTCGATGGTGTTCGCCTGCGAACGCAAGAAGCCGCGCACGGTGCCTGCCGCGCTCGTGTCGACGGCAGCCACGCGCTCCACCCGCCGACCCGCGGTGAGTGACGGGCCAACCCATGCCATGCCGTCGGTACCTGCGAGGTCGACGGCCAGCTTCTGCAGCTCCTGGTTGTGCAACGCCTGCTGCAGCTTGGTGATCGATCCCTCGGGCCCGGCCTCGCCGCCACTGCGACGACGCGCGGCGGCACGTTGATTGTTCCAGGCGATGATCTGGTTGCTGATGTAACTGCGCGCGAGTCGCTGGCGCATCAACGGATCCACGACGGGGCGGTGCCGTGCGATGAGCTGCCCGACCGCGCCGCCACCGCTGACCTCGCCGCCGATCGAGCCCGCGCCCGAGAGCGCAATCCGCTCGTTCATCAACGTGGTGAGCGCGACCGCCCAGCCTTCGCCGACCGGTCCGACGCGATCGGCGTCGGGGATCCGGACGTCGGTGAAGAACACCTCGTTGAACTCGGCGTCGCCGGTGATCTGCACGAGCGGCCGCACCTCCACGCCGGGCGCCTGCATGTCGACGAGGAAGTAGCTGAGCCCCTTGTGCTTGGGCAGGTCGGGGTTCGTGCGCGCGACCAGCATCCCGATCTTGGCGATGTGGGCGAGCGTGGTCCACACCTTCTGTCCGTTGACGATCCACTCTTCGCCGTCGCGGTCGGCACGCGTGGCGAGCCCCGCGACGTCGGAGCCCGCCCCGGGCTCGCTGAAGAGCTGGCACCAGATCTGCTCGTTGGTGGCGATCTTGCGCAGGTACTTGTGCTTCATCTCCTCGGTGCCCCACTGCAGCACCGTCGGGCCGCCCATGCCGATACCGAGGATGTTGAACGAGCGCGGCACCTGATAGCGGCCGATGACCTCGTTGACCGAACGCGCCTGGCCGGGAGTGAGCGACAGTCCGGCGCCGTACTCCGCGGGCCACGTGGGAGTCGTGTACCCCGCCTCGCCCATCACGATGTACCAGGCGTCGAGGTCGAGCCCGGCGCGCAGCGCCGCGAGCTTCTCCGCGTCGCCGGCGTCGACCGCTTCGATCCAGCCCGCGGGCAGGTTCTCGCGCAGCCATTCGAGGGTCTGCGCACTGAGTTGCTCGGCGGTCGGCTCCGCGAGGCTGGTTGCCATGGTCCACCCTTCTCCCCGTCGTGGCTGACCGGTCGAGGCACGCCGGTCGTGGCGGTTACTGAATGGTAGCTGCACTCCCTGATTCCGATCCCCTTGCTGCGTAACCTCGCTGTGTGATGCAGGCGTGGAAGTACGTCAAGGGAACCCCCGGGAGCGAGCCCGTCGACATCGACGAGCTCGACGAGGCCCTCGATCCCGGCACGGCGGTGGTGTGGGTCTACTCCGACGAAGAGCCCACCGACGAGGAGCGCGTGCACGTCACCGATCAGCTCGGCCTCTCGCCACTGGTGGTCGACGCGCTCGCCAACCCGAAGCCCGAACGTACGAAGTTGATCCAGTACGGCGACTACTTCCACGTCGCCGTGCACGACTGCGAGCTCGACGGCGACACGCTCGAAAGTCACGAGATCGACGTCGTCATGGGGCCGGGATGGATCGTGACGGTGCGGCATCCTGCCGATCACCACCACGGCCAGCCGATCCAGATCGAAGAGGTGGCGCGCCGGTTCGAGCTCCAGCGGTCCGAGCACGGCAGCACCGAAGAAGGCTTTCTCCTCTGGGCGCTCTTCGACGTGGTCGTCGACCGCTACTTCGACGTGAACGACGCGATCGAGGACCGCCTCGACGACGTCGAGGAAGAGGTCTTCGGCGCCGTTCGCGACACGGGGATCCCACAAGGCGTCTTTGTGCTTCGTCGAGGCCTCGTCGACTTCCGGCGCGCCGCGGCCCCGATGCGAGAGGTGCTCGACGCCATCTCGCGGAAGGACGTCCCGTTCGTCTGCGAAGAGTCGATCCCGCACTTCCGCGAGCTGCACGATCGCCTGCTGCGGGTCCTCGACTTCATCGAGACCCAGCGCGACCTCCTCACCGGGCTGCTCGAAGCCGACCTCGCCGTGATCTCGAACAACCTCAACATGGTGATGAAGAAGGTCACGTCGTGGGGCGCGATTCTCGTGTCGGCCACGCTCATCGCCGGGATCTACGGGATGAATTTCCGCAACATGCCCGAGCTGAAATGGAGCTTCGGCTACCCGTTGGCGCTCGGCTCGATGGTGGTCGTGATGGGCGCGCTGTACTGGATCTTCAAACGCAAGGATTGGCTCTGACCCGCGCTACACCGATTCGGTGCGCAGCGGCGCGACGTCGCGCCGGTTGGCGACGACTCGGCTGAGCCGCCATCCGACTTCGAGCAACCCGATCGCGGCCGCAGCCACGATGCTCGCCTCGATGATGACCTCACGGGGCGGGAACTGCAGCGCGTAGAAGTCGCGCAGCCACGCGATCACCATGATCAACGCGATCGAGCCGGCCATCACCGCGACGAGCACCGTCTTCCACCAGTTGAACGGACGGGCCTGGAGCACGAGCACCCAGAGTCCGACCGCGCAGAGCACCAGCGTCGCGGTCGTGCGCGACTCGAGCACCGACAGGTCGTGTCCGTAGCGCGCGATGCCGTACGAGATGAACGCAGCACCGGCCGCGACGAACCCGGCGGGCACGGTGAAGCGGAGCACGCGCATGAGGAACCCGGGTATGTAGCGCCGCGAGTTCGGCGCGAGGGCGAGGAAGAAGCCTGGGATCCCGATGGTGAACGTGCTGATCACCGTGAGGTGCCGAGGCAGGAACGGGTAGCGCCACCCGGCGATGACGACCGCGATCGCGATCAAGGTCGCGTACACGGTCTTGGTGACGAAGAGGTTCGCCGAGCGCTCGATGTTCGCGATCACCCGGCGGCCTTCGGCGACCACGCCGGGCATGCTCGCGAACTTTCCGTCGAGGAGCACGAGCTGCGCGACCGCGCGCGTCGCGGCCGCACCGGAGCCCATCGCCACGCCGATGTCGGCGTCCTTCAGCGCGAGCGCGTCGTTGACGCCGTCGCCCGTCATCGCGACGACGTGCCCGCGCGACTGCAGCGCGCCGACGATCGCGCGCTTCTGCTGCGGGGTGACCCGCCCGAACACCGAGTGCGCCTCGAGCGTGTCGGCCAGTGCCTCCTGCTCCTCGGGCAGCTCGCGCGCGTCGAAGCCGTCGTCGGCGCCGGGAAGCTCGACCCGTTGCGCGACCGCAGCAACCGTGCGCGGGTTGTCGCCCGAGATCACCTTGAGCGTGACGCCCTGCTCGTGGAAGTAGCGCAGCGTGTCGGCGGCGTCGGGGCGGATCTTCTCGGCGAACATGACGAGCGCCACCGGCTCGAGACCCGGCGGCAGCTCCTCGCCCACCAGCGGCGCGTCGGCGCGGGCGAGCACGAGCACGCGGCGCCCGGTGGCGGCGAGCTCGTTGGCCTGCGCCCGCGCCGGGAGCGTCGCGTCGGTGAGCACCATCTCGGGCGCGCCCATCACCCACGAGCCCTTGCCCTCGAAGCTCGCCGCGCTCCACTTGCGGGCCGACGAGAACGGCACCGCGCCCGTGCGGCTCCAGCCGTCGGGCGCGCCGAATGACGCGGCCAGCGCGACGAGCGTCGCGTTGCGGTTCTCGTCGTCGGCGAGCGCGCCGAGCGCGGCGTGCACGTCGAACCCGTCGTCCAGTTGCTCGAGCTCGTCGAACACGATCTCGCCCTCGGTGAGCGTGCCGGTCTTGTCGAGGCACACGACGTCGACGCGCGCCAGGCCTTCGACCGCGGGGAGCTCCTGCACCAGCACCTTGCGCCGCGCCAGCGTCACCGCCGCCACCATGAACGCGATGCTGGTGAGCAGCACCAACCCTTCCGGCACCATGCCGACCACGCCGGCGACGGTGCTCCGCAGCGCGTTGTCGAGGTCGCCGTCCTGGAGCTGGCTCCAGATGAGCAACGCCGACGTCGGGATGATCACCCAGGTGACGATCCGCAGGATCGTGTTGATGCCGTCCATCAGCTCCGAGCTGGTGAGCTGGAACCGCCGGGCCTCCGCCGCGAGCTTCGCCGCGTAGGAGTCGCTCCCCACGCGCGTCGCCTGGAACCGGCCGGAGCCGGCGACGACGAAGCTGCCCGAGAGCACCTCGTCGCCCACACCCTTGTTGAGCGGATCGCTCTCGCCTGTGAGCAACGACTCGTCGATCTCGAGCCCGTCGGCATGGCGCACGACGCCGTCGCACGGGATCTGGTCGCCGGTGCGGAGCACGAGCAGGTCGTCGAGCACGACGGCTTCCACCGCGATCTCGGCCTCCGCGTTGTCGCGCGTGACCCGGGCACGGGGAGCGTTCAGGACGGCCAGCGCATCGAGCGTGCGCTTCGCCCTCACTTCCTGCACGATGCCGATCAGCGCGTTGGCCACGAGCACGATGCCGAACGTGGCGTCCTGGATCGGGCCGACCACGGCGATGACCGCGAGCATCGTGCCGAGGATCGCGTTGAACCGCGTGAGCACGTTGGCGCGCACGATCTCGCGCAGGGTGCGGCTCGTGCGCTCGCCGGTCTCGTTCACCTGACCGCGCGCGACGCGCTCCGCGACCTCGGCGGCGGTCAGCCCCGTCGGAGGCGTCTCCGCGCGTGCGGACGCGGCCGCCGACTCACCTGCCGTGATCGGCTCCGCCATTCGATGACGCTAATCGGTCACCGTGCGAGCGAGCAGGAGGCCTGCCTACTCGACGGGGACGAGGGCGATCTCGCCGGTGGCGTCGTCTTCCAACACCCGGAAGCCACCGAGCTCGGCGAGGCGCTCGCGCCCTTCGTCGGGGCCCGACGCGATGAGCTCGTCGCCGGCCTGGAGCTTGACGTCCTTGCGGGGCCGGTACAGGTAGCGGCCCGCACGCCGGATCGCGAGGAGGTAGTAGCCGGTCTCGAGCTCGAGCTCGGCCTCGGCCAACGTGCGGCCGTCGAGGAACGAACGCGGCGACACCGGGACCCGCACGATGACCTCGTCGCTCTCGCCCAGCGCCATCGCCAGCACCGGGTGCATCTCCTCACCTTCCTCCACCAGCCACACCATCTGCTGCGCGGCATCGCCGAGCTCCTCGGCCGCGCCACCGAGGTGGAGCAGCCCCCGCAACGGCGACGGCTCGATCTGCTCGGACGCGGCCCGCAACACCCACACCTCGAGCCGCTCGCGCATCTCGTCGAGGCGGTCTTCGAGGCTGCTGACCTCGGCGGCCAGGCTCTGGTCGTTGAACAGCAGTGCGCTGTACGCGAGGCCGATCGCGACCTCGGAGACGTTCTTCATCTCGACCAGCACGTCGACGGCGCGGTCGAGGTCGGTGGGCACCGACGGGTCGTGATCGGTGCCCGGTGGCCGCCATTCGGGCGCGCCCGCCATCTCCCGCAGCTCGGCGATCCCGCCCGCAGGGCCGCGGAGGATCAGCACGTCGTCGGGCATCATCGTGTCGTCGCCGTCGGGGTCGATCATCCAGTCCTTGCCGCGACGGATCGCGACGACGCGCATGCCGACCTCGACGGGGAGCTCGACCGCCGCCAGCGTGCGGTTCGCGAGCGCGGAGTCGGCGCGTACCCGCACGCGGTGCGACACCTCTTCCGCAGCGGCGAGATCGGCGACCAGCGCGGCCGGGATGCCGAGCCGGTGGGTGACGATACGGGAGATGTCGACGGCCGCGTTGCCCATGCGCTCGATGGCCGACAGCACATGCAGGACGCTCGACATCTCTTCGGCATCACGCTGCGAGCGGGCCGCGAGCACGCACACCTCACGCATCGCGTGGGCGAGATCCTCGAGGCGATCCTCGAGGTCGTCGACCTCGTCGGCCATGCGCTCGTCGCCGAAGAACAGCGCGGCATAGGCGAGATCGACCATGAGCTCGGAGGTGTCTTTCGCCTCCGACAGCATGTGCTTCAGATTTCTGGGGGGTTTGTCGTCTTGTGCCATCTGGTCCCGGCTCGAGCCGCGAGGCAAAGGATAGACACTCCCGGCAGCCGCGCGGACCGCGTTCGCGCCCTCTCCCCGCGATCCGCTTCGGCAGGCGCAGGTTCACGATCGGGACGAGCCAGGCACCGATCGCCCATCCGACGCCGCGGCGACGTGGCGACGAGGCGAGCCCGAGGCATCGAGGTTCCGGTTGGCTGGCGGAACCATACGATGAACCCGATACCGGTGATCACGATCAGCGCAGTGAACGTGACGTTGATTGCGCGGACCCGATCGTTGTCCGCGACGATCCGCCGCGGAGTGCTTGTGCGCGCGCGGTGCGGCTACGGAAATATCCCCCGACGGGCGACTACGACAGGCCGAGCGCGACGATCGCGAGGATGAGCGCGAAGGCACCGAGCAGGTCGAGGCTCGACGTGACGATCGGGATGCCGTGGTTGTCGGGATCGAGCCCGAGCCGGTACGTCGCGATCGCGCCGTAGAAGCCGATCATCACCGCGAACGTCGTCGCGAACGCGCCCGCGAGCATCGACACCGCGATCATCTCGAAGATGCCGGGGCTCGCGAGGCCGACCGCCCACGATGCGATGTCCGCCGAGACGCCCAGCAGGAAGAACACCGGGATCGCGTAGAGGTAGATCAGCATGATGTCGGGCCCCACCGCGCGCAGGCTGCCGCGACCGGGCTCGAGCGTGCCGATGTGCAGCTTGGTCGCGATGCGCGCGGTCAGGATCCCGCCGAGCGCACCGGAGTCTTCGAGGAACGACGGCACCAGCACGAGGAGCGCCGGGTACACGAGGAACGACTCGAAGCGCTTCTCGATGGTCAAGCCCGCGATGACGTCGACGGTCCCCGCGAGCACGAGCACCGGGAGCGACTCGCGCGCGATACGGCGCAGGATCGGCGCGGTCGACCGCAGGCTGGCGGCGAGGGCCGAGATCGCGGCAACCGCACAGAGCACGGCGATGACCGGCGTGACCCACTGGAACCCGACGAGGTACGTCGCGAGGAACAGCGCGGGCAGCGTCACCATGTCGCCGGCGGCGGTGACGATCGGCGCCGACACGTTGTCGAGGTCCCAACCGCGCCGCACGCTCAACGTCGCGACACCCACCGTGATCCCCATCACCACGATCGACGAGAGAAAGCCGCCGATCACCGAGATCACGACGAAGTCGGCCACCGAGATGGTGTTCTCGATCCCGAACGCGACTGCGATCGCCTTGGCGAGGATCGCGAGCACGAGCGAGATCCCGAGCGACATCGCGATCGCGGCGGCGAGGTTCTGCCCGACCACCGTGTCGCGCCGGCGCGACAGCTGGAACGTACCGGTGTGGATCGCGGTGCCGAGGCGGCTGCCGAGCGCGCCGAACACGTTGCCGCGCATGCCGATCGCCGCGGGCACGAGGACGAGCAGGCCCGGGAGCGCTTCGAGGGTGCCGGTGATCGATCCGAGGACCAAGCCGGCGAGCAGGTCACCGCCGGAGCTGATGAGGAGCGCGACGAACCCCGCCCGGACTGCGGCGGCATCCGAGCGCAGAAGCGCGCGAAAGCGCGCGACGACGGCTCGCCACGAACGCAACATTGGTACTCGGAGGCTCGTTCATCTCTCGCTCCGTCCTCACCTCTGCTTCTCCGAAAATGAGGACATTCCAGGGTACCCCCTCGCACGGAACGACGAAGTTGGCACCTCCTTCCTCGCCAACCTGCACGCTCGCGGTGGCTAACTTGCGCGCATGGCCGGCCCCATCATCCCCATCGGTGGCAACCCGCGCGGGCCCGGTGAGGGTCTGCTGGAGCGCTACCTCCTCGACGTCTGCGACGTCCACAACCCGCGCGTGTGCTTCGTCCCCACCGCGAGCGGCGACTCCGACAGCTCCATCACGATGTTCTACGAGCGCTTCCCGTCGACGGTCTGCCGGCCCGCGCACTTCACCGTGTTCCGCCCGCCCGCGACTCCCGTCGCCGACCTGCTCGGCGAAGCGGACATCGTCTACGTGGGCGGTGGCAGCACCGCCAACATGCTCGCGGTGTGGCGCCTGCACGGCATCGACTCGATGCTGCACGCCGCGCACGAGCGTGGCGCGGTGCTCACCGGTTCGAGCGCGGGCGCGAACTGCTGGTTCGATGCCAGCGTCACCGACAGCTTCGGCAACGAGCTCGCGCCGCTGCACGACGGGCTCGGCCTGTTGCCCGGTAGCTTCTGCCCGCACTACGACTCCGAGCCGCAGCGCCGGCCGGTCTACCGCGGCCTGATCACCGACGGCGAGCTGCCACGCGGGTACGGCGCCGAAGATGCCGTTGCGTTCCATTTCCGCGACGCAGAGTTGTTCGAGGTCGTGACCGCCCACCCCAACGCCTCGGGCTACGAAGTGACGGCCGTCGACGGCGAACTCGTCGAGCACGAGCTCGCGACCCGTCATCTTGGTTAGCGGAAATCGCGGGACTTCAGGAGCTCGGTCAGGGTGAGCGGCAGCGCCACGATGCGCTGCGCCAGCACGTTGACCACGCCTTGATGCCGTTCGAGCACGCCCCGGATCTCGAGCGCGGGCGCGGTGCGTGCCACCTTCCGGAACCGCTTCCACACATCAGGGGTGCAGATCACGTTGACGAGGCCGGTCTCATCCTCGAGGTTGATGAACACCACGCCCTTCGCGGTCTCCGGTTGCTGCCGGTGCGTGACCACTCCCGCGATCTCCACCACCGACCGGTCGGGGAGCTCGCGCAACGCCTCGGCCGCGACCACACCCCGCGCGGTGAGCTCGCCGCGTACGAACTCGGTGGGGTGGCGGGCCGCCGACAACCCCGTGGCCCACAGATCCGCTGCGACCTCCTCGACCTCGGTCATGCCCGGCAGTGGCGGCGCGTCGATCCCGATGGCGATCCCCGGCAGCTTGTCGGGACGCGCGTCGCGCAGCGCGCCCGCGGCCCAGAGCGCGCTGCGACGGGTCGCGCCGAAACACGCGAACGCGCCCGCGGTCGCAAGCGCCTCGAGCGCGTCGGTGGGCGCGCGCGTGCGACGCGTGAAGTCTTCGAGGTCGGTGAAGGGACGCGCGGCGCGCTCGTCGTCGATACGGTCGAGCAGCGCGTCGCTCAACCCACGCACGTACCGCAGACCGACGCGCACTGCGTTGATCGACGGGTCGGCATGCCAGCCAGGCCGCGGCACGCCGATGGGTCCCGCCTCACAAGAGCGCGGTTCCAACGTCGCGTCGCGACGCGACCGCTCGATGCACGGGCTCAGCACTTCGACACCGTGGCGTACCGCGTCGCGCACGATGGTGTGCGGCGAGTAGAAGCCCATGGGTTGCGCGTTGAGCAACGCGCACGCGAACTCGGCCGGGTAGTGGAGCTTGATCCACGAGCTCGAGTACACGAGGTAGGCGAAGCTCACCGAATGGCTCTCGGGGAAGCCGAAGTCGGCGAACGCCTCGAGCTTGTGCGCGATCTCCTCCGCCACCGCGCCGGTGATGCCGCGCTCGGCCATGCCCACCATGAGCCGCTCGCGCATCTCGGCCATGCGGGCGCGCGACCGCTTCGAGCCCATGGCCTGGCGGAGGCGGTCGGACTCGCCCGCAGTGAAGCCGGCGACGTCGATCGCCATCTGCATGAGCTGCTCCTGGAACAACGGCACACCGAGCGTCTTCTCCAGGCACTTCTCCAGCAGCGGATGCGGGTACGTGACCGGCTCCTGGCCGTTGCGCCGCCGCAGGTAAGGGTGCACCGAGCCACCCTGGATCGGCCCCGGCCGGATGAGCGCGACCTCCACCACGAGGTCGTAGAAGCACTCGGGGCGCAGGCGCGGCAGTGTGGCCATCTGCGCGCGGCTCTCCACCTGGAACACGCCGATGGTGTCGGCCGCGCACAGCAGCGCGTAGACCTCCGGCTCCTGCGGGATGGTGGCGAGATCGATGTCGATGCCTTCGTGCTCGCGCACGAGGTCGACGGCCAGGTGCAGCATCGTGAGCATCCCGAGCCCGAGCAGGTCGAACTTCACGAGGCCGGCGGACGCGCAGTCGTCCTTGTCCCACTGGAGCACCGAGCGGTTCTCCATGCGCGCCCACTCCACCGGGCAGAACTCGATCAGTGGACGGTCGGCGAGCACCATGCCGCCGGAGTGGATGCCGAGATGGCGCGGGAAGTCGAGCACCTGGTTGGCGAGATCGAGCGCGAGCGGCGGCACCGGTGGCGCGCCCGCTTCGCCGTCGAACAGCGCGCCGAGCCTGCCGGAGGCGCCACCACTTTCTGGTCGCGCTCGCTCAGCGGCCGGGATACCCGGCCGCTGCCCTCCCGGTCGCTCGCCGCTCCATCGGTCGATCCACTTGGTGAGCGCGTCGGCGTG
Source organism: uncultured Actinomycetes bacterium (assembly GCA_963721435.1). Taxonomy (GTDB): domain Bacteria; phylum Actinomycetota; class Acidimicrobiia; order IMCC26256; family DASPTH01; genus CAVRJC01. The sequence goes on along the minus strand of CAVRJC010000006.1, from coordinate 433,576 downwards.
ACCCGGCGAGAGCCCCGTGGCCTTCGCCATCTCGCGCAGCGCGGAGCGCGGCCGGTAGGTGATCACGTTCGCGACCTGAGCGGCACGCTCGCGGCCGTACTTGTCGTAGACGTACTGGATCACCTCCTCACGCCGCTGGTGCTCGATGTCGAGATCGATGTCGGGAGGGCCGTCGCGCTCGAGCGAGAGGAAGCGCTCGAACAGCAGGCCGAGCGCGACCGCGTCGGCCTTGGTGACGCCGAGCGCGTAACACACCGCGCTGTTCGCCGCGCTCCCCCGCCCCTGGCAGTAGATGTCGTGCACGCGGCAGAATTCGACGATCTCCACCAGCACGAGGAAGTACCCGGGGAAGTTGAGCTGCTCGATCACATCGAGCTCGTGCGCGATCTGCCGCATCGCCTGCTCGTGATGGCTGTGGGTCGACGGGTACCGCCGCGCGGCGCCGCGCATCGTGAGCTCACGCAGCCATGTCATCTCGGTGTGGCCGGGTGGAACGTCGTGATCAGGCAGCTCCGGCGCGGCGAGGCGCAGGTCGAACGCGCACGCGCGCGCGATGTCGACGGTGCGCTCCACTGCACCCGGCCAGCGCGCGAACCGGCGCGCCTGCTCGCTCGCGCCGCGCAGGTGCGCGAGCGGCGACGCGGGGAGCCACCCATCGATCTCGTCGAGTGAGCGCCGCGCGCGGATCGCCGCGAGCGCGTTGGCAAGGGGTCGCTGCGCGGGCGTGGCGTAGTGCACGTTGTTGGTGGCGATCACCTCCACGCCCGCGTTGACCGCGACGCGCGCGAGCGCGTCGTTGCGGTGACGGTCGAGCGGGTCGCCGTGGTCCCACAGCTCCATGAGCACGCGGTCGCGCCCGAACGCGTCGACGAGGTGGTCGAGCGCGTACCGCGCCGCGGCCGGACCGTCGCGCACGAGCGCCGCGGGCACCGTGCCCTTGCGGCAGCCGGTGAGCACGAACCACGAGTCGTTGTGCGCGCTCGCGTGGGGACGGAGGTGCACCGATGCACGAGCCGCGTCGGCGAGCCGCGCGATGGAGGTGCGCGGTGCGCCCTTCTCCCCCGCCATCTGCGCCTCGCTGATCACGCGCGAGAGACGCGCGTGCCCAACCGGGCCTTCCGCGAGCACGAGCAGGTGCTCGCCCTCGGGATCGGGATCGCCGTTCGCGGGCGCAGTGATCCCGAGGGTCAGCTCCGCGCCGAAGACGGTCGGGAGCCCGTGCGCCTGCGCGGCGAGGGCGAAGCGGACGATGCCGTAGAAGCCGTCGTGGTCGGTGACCGCCAGCGCCGCCAGCCCGAGGCGCGCCGCCTCCGAAGCCAGCTCCTCCGGGTGGCTCGCCCCGTCGAGGAACGAGAAGTTGGTATGGCAGTGCAGTTCCGCGTACTCGCCCACCCGTCGACGGTATCGAACATGTGTTCGATCCTGCAAGGGCGCGGCCGGGACGAGCCACGGCACCGGCCGCACCAGATCGGCACTCTGTGCTCGCGACTCGTGCCGAGCAAGACGTGTTAAGACAGTTGTCGGCGTCGCGGCGGCTGCCGTTGTGCCGTCTGAGCATCTCTCGAGGAGGATGTATGCCCTACGTCAAGGTCTACGCCACGGCGGGTCGCTCCGCCGCGGAGAAGCAGGCGCTCATGGAGGCGGTGCACCAGGGACTGGTGGAGGGCGCGGGAATCCCGGAGTGGGACAAGCAGGTACGCCTGTTCGAGTTCGGGCCGGACAACATGCTCTTGCCCGAGAGCGACGATGCCGCGTCGTACGTGCTGGTGGAGGTCACGGGCTATCCGCGTTCGCTGGACGTGAAGCGCGACCTGTACTCGTCACTGGTCAAGAATCTTTCGACGGTGGGCGTCGATCCGAAGGACACCAAGATCATCTACTTCGATGTTCCGCCGGATTCATGGGGCGTACAGGGCGGCCGTCCCGGCAGCGACGTCGCTGCGGAAGCGGCGGCAGGTGCCGACACCGGTTGGACGGCAAAGTATTGACGGGTCACGCGAACCGGTCACGCGCGGCGCCAAGAGGAGCTTCATGCGAGGCGTGATATTCGACGAGCACGGCTTGTCGGTTCGTGATGACGTGGTCGTGCGCGCGCCTGGCATGGGTGAGGTCGTCGTGCGCGTGCACGCGGCTGGCGTCTGCCACAGCGACAGCAAGGTCTTGTCGGGCGCGACGCCGTATCCGCTTCCCGTCGTCCTCGGTCACGAGGGCGCGGGCGTCGTCGATGAAACCGGTCCGGGGGTGTCCACGGTCGCAGTTGGCGACACGGTCGTCTTGCACACACTTCGGGCGTGCGGTCAGTGCGCCGCGTGCGCATCGGGCCTTCCCACGCGCTGTCGCGAGGGTTTCGGTGCGATCGACACCCCATTCCGAAGCGAGGGTCGAGCCGTCCACCAGTTCGCCAACACATCTGTGTTCGTGGAGCGAACCGTCGTCACCGAGCATCAAGTCGTGGCGATCGATTCCTCCATACCGATGCAGGCTGCTGCCTTGTTGGGCTGCGGCGTCATCACCGGCACCGGCGCGGTGTTCAATCGGGCTCGTGTCCGGGTCGGCGAGAGCGTGGTCGTCATCGGTATCGGCGGCGTCGGCCTGAACGCGCTCCAAGCTGCTCGCATCAGTGGTGCGTCGCGTATCGTTGCGGTGGACACCAACCCGACCAAAGCAACGATCGCGGGAACGTTCGGCGCGACCGACTTCGTCGTCGCTACCGACACCCTCAACGCTGACGTGCGCGACCTCATACCGGGCGGCGCAGACCACGTCATCATCTGCACTGGTGCAGCACCGTTGGTGTCGCTTGCGGTCGACATGCTCGGACCCGGTGGCCAAGCCGTCATCGTCGGCTTCCCGGGCGGCGGAGCACAGGCGAGCTTCGACATGGCGAACCTCTACCAGGACAAGGCGATCCTGGCCTGCCGCTACGGATCTGCCAGCCCACGACGTGACATACCGATGCTCGCTCGACTCTACGCCGAAGGAACACTTCTGCTCGACGAACTCGTCACCCGCACCATGCCCCTCGGACAAGTCGGCGATGCGTTCGCAGCAATGGCCAACGGGGAAACCGACGCACGCAGCGTCCTCACGGTCTCGGGATGAAAACGGGCCTCGGCGACCAGGCGACGGCGGCGGCTGGTGCGGTCGTGAAGCTCCGACGACGTGACGCTGTTCATCCTCCGCGGGTCAGCGCATTGCCACAACATGGCCACCACACGGACAACTCTGTGGGACCGCATCGACCGCTGGATCACCGCCCTGAGGCCATAGCGACACCCCCGATCTCTTCGCCTCCTCGCTGGCGTACGAAGACAGCGACTTCCGTTGCCGGCGGGTACGGTCGTTGGGACGCCGAGAGCGGTGCCGAGTGAAGGCGGGAGTGACGTGCCAGGAGCGGTCCACGAACCGGACCGCCGCCGAGATCGAGTCTCGACCTCTGGCGCGCGGGCCATGAACGAGGACGGATTCGTCCATGTCCTGTTGGTCATCCTTGTGGTGTTGGCGATCGTCGCGTTGTTGATCTGGATCGCACAACAGGTCACGTAGCCGAACTTTGAGGAGCTGAGCCATGGCCCGTCTCGGTGTTGCGATCGTTCGCGAATACGAGCGTGGCGTCGTGTTCCGGTTCGGGAAGATCCGCAACGTCCGCGACCCCGGGATCCGTTTCATGATCCCCTTGGCCGACCGGATGCAGAAGGTCAGCCTCCGCACCATCACGAAACCGATCCAGTCACAACAGATCATCACCCGCGACAACGTCTCGATCGGTGTGGCCGCCGTGGCGTACTACCGGCGGGTCGATCCGGTGAAGTCCATCGTGGAGATCGAGAACGTCGATTCGGCGATCGACCAGATCGCGCAGACCACCGTGCGCAACGTGGTGGGCCGGTCGACGTTGGATCGCGTGCTCAGCGAGACCGACACGCTGAACGAGGCAATCAAACAGATCCTCGATACGACGAGCGAGCGTTGGGGTGTTCTCGTCCAGATCGTGGAGCTCAAGGACATCCAGCTTCCTGACACCATGAAGCGTGCGATGGCGCGCGAAGCGGAAGCGGAGCGCGAGAAGCGAGCCAAGATCATCGCGGCGGAAGGCGAGGCCCTCAGCGCAGGCAAGCTGGCGGAAGCAGCCGACGTGATCCTGGACCACCCGATCGCGTTGCAGCTCCGTAACCTCCAGGTGCTCGGGGAGATCGCGGCCGAGCACAACTCGACCATCATCTTCCCGGCACAGTTCCTCGACAGCGTGCGTACCCTCAACCAATTCGTCACCGGGGAACGCGCCAACACGGCTCCGCGCGCAGAGGTGGACGACGAACCTCGGCTCCGCGACGCACCCGCCGACAAACAGCCCGATGAGCGGTCCTGACAGTTCCGGGCGGGTGCCGACATGGAGCCCGGAGCCCTGGCTCGCCGCACCGTTGCGCGTCGTTACTCGATGGTCACGGCGAGGATGGCGATGTCGTCGCGTGATGCGTGGTGGCGCATCCTGGCCAAGAGATGTTCGCACAGCGCGTCAGGGCTGTCGGGGCCGTCTCGGCACGCCTGTCGGAGCCGTTCCATACCGGTGGTGATCGGCTCTGTTCGACGCTCGACGAGTCCGTCGGTATACAGCACGAGTGTGGTGCCGGGTTCGAGCGTGACTTCGTGTCGGCGAAACGACTTCGCGGCACCGAGTGGCGGATCGCAGGCGTCGTCGAGCAAGGTGGCGGTGCCGTCGGGGTGTCGCAACAGCGGGGCGCAGTGACCGGCGGTGGCGTAGGTCCACGTGCGAAGACTGAAACGCACGCTTGCCATCTCCGCGACCGCGTCAAGACCATGACCGGCGACATCGCCGACTGCGAGCCCGAGACAGTCGTTCGCGAGTGGCAGGACGGCATACCAATCGCCGCCGACATCGGCACCCGCTTCGGCAGCGACGTACCGGGCTGCGAGGTTCATCCCTGCCAAAACGGGAAGATCCCTCGGCAGCAGCGCGAGTTGGAGTGCCTCCACCAGCTCATGTTCCCGAGCGAGGGCATCCAAAGCGCGGCGCCCTTGCGTTCACGCGCAGTCACATCGAACGCGACACCCGTCGTACCAGTCGCGTTTCCAGCCTCATCGACCAACACCGTTCCTCGACACTCGATGAAATGCACGGAACCGTCGGCCCAGATCGTTCGATGCAACAGGATGTAAGGCTCTGGGTGTGCGAGTGCCCGCTCGACCCGAGCGAGACACCCGGCGCGGTCGTCAGGGTGAAGTGCCGCGACCCAATCCTCGAATGTGCCGCCGAATCCTCCGGGAGCGAATCCGTGGAGCTCCTCGAGCCGTTCATCCCACGTCGTCGTGCCCGCAGCCATGTCCCACGTCCAGGTGCCGAGCCGAGCGGCAACGAGCGCCAACTCCAGACGTTGCTCCACCAGAGAGATCGCAGCGTCCTGCGTGCGATCACCCGGCATGGTCTCGATGATGAGCCGCTTGCTTGTCTCGCGGGCGCTGCATAGGGTCCGGGAACCGAGTTTGCTCGGCCGTCGCGCTCGTGGCGCGGGCGCCAAGTCGACACGCGCGAGAGGTCTGCACTCGTTCGGCACTCGTCACGATGGAACTTCGATTGGCATCCCCGGCGAGCTGGAGGACTGAACGATGTCGAAAGCAAAGAAGAAGAACAAGAAGATCACTCGCCGGTTCTACGAGGGACTGAATGCGGGGGACCTCAGCGTGATCGACGAACTCATCTCGGATGATCTGATCGAGCACGACGAGTTTCCTGGCTTGGAGCCGAACAAGGCGGGCGTGCGGCGACTGTTCGAGTGGCTCCAGGCGGCGTTCCCTGACGGAAAGCTGGAAGTCGAAGACATGATCGCCGAAGACGACAAGGTGTTTGTCCGGGCGCGGATGACGGGCACCCATCAAGGCGAGTTCATGGAGATTCCCCCGACGGGTCGGAGGATCAACGTCGGCATCGCCGACTTCATGCGTTTCGACCACGGCATGGTGGTGGAGCACTGGGGCGTGACCGACACGGGCGCGATGATGCAGCAACTCACTGGCGAATAGGCACCCGTGCCGACCTGTCGTCAGGAGTGCTCGCTCACCTCATAGATCTCGTCGGCCACGAGCCCGTGAGCTTCGCGGTGCACGCGCGCGGCAGTTTCGGCATCCGGCGCTTCGACCAGGCAGAAGATCCGACCGCCCGTCTCGTCGAGCCAGTACCGCTGGTAGTGCACGCCGTACTCGTCCTGCTTCGCGAGGTCGGCTTCGTGCGCCTTGGCGACGTCGTCGGCAGAAACGGGTCCGTCCATCTTGTGGATGTCCATGAACATCGGCATGGTGCCGCCTCCTTCTCAGGTTCGATCACGGTGAAGTCGAGCAAATGGCGTCGCCTGAGTCAATGGGCCCGCCGCTTCGATGCACCCGAATCGGTTGCCGGCGAGACACGGAACCGACAGACTGCGGCTCCTTCCGCACACGAGAGGACGACCTCGCGATGATCCGGCTCAGCGTCTTCTACCCGGCGACCGAGGGCGCCACCTTCGATCACGACTACTACCGCAACCACCACGTGCCGCTCGCGCTGAAGACATGGGGCCTCGAAGGCACGCCCGAGATCGACAAGGGCATCGACGGCCCGTACGTCGCGGCAGTGCACTTCACGTTCGAGTCGGTCGAGGCAATGCAGGCGGCGCTGAGCGGTGAGGGCTCCGCTGCCATTGCTGCCGACATGGCGAACTTCACGACGATCACTCCCGTCGTGCAAACCAGTGAGATCGTCACCTGACGCTCGACCCAACGAAGCCGCCCGTCGTTCACCCGCTGACAACCGCGCAGGACCTTCTCACGAGCACGGCAGATCCACGCGCGCACGGTCGTACGAATCGGTACTGTCATCGCTCGCGAAGCGAGGGAAGGGGGCAACGTCGTGTCGGACATTCTCGTTGTCGGAGGTGGGATGGCGGGCCAGACCGCCGCGATGCTGCTCGCGAAGGATGGCCACTCGGTCACCGTGCTCGAGCGCGACCCGGAAGCGCCGCCCGCCACGGTCGACGAGGCGTGGGCGCGCTGGGAGCGGCGCGGCGTCAACCAGTTCCGCATGCTCCACTACTTCCTCCCGCGCTTCCGTGACGTCCTCCAGCGCGAGCTTCCCGACGTGATCGACGCCATCGACGCCAACGGCGCGCTGCGGTACAACCCGGTCTTCGAGATGCCCGCCGAGTTCTCGGGTGGAGTTCGTGACGGCGACGAGCGTTTCGAGTCGATCACCGGTCGACGGCCTGTCATCGAAGCTGCGGTTGCGCGTGTCGCAGCCGCGGCGCCCGGCGTCGATGTGCGGCGCGGCGTCGCGATCCGTGGCCTCCTCGCCGACCGCGACACCAACGGCGCGGCGCCGCACGTGTGCGGCGTGATCACCGAGGCCGGCGACGAGCTGCGCGCCGACATCGTGGTGGAGGCCGGCGGTCGGCGTTCGGCACTCCCCCGCTGGCTCGCCGACATCGGCGCGAGACCGCCCGCCGAGGAGCTCGAGGACTGCGGTTTCGTGTACTACGGCCGCCACTTCCGCTCCGGCGACGGCTCGGTCCCGCCCGCGTTCGGCGGCCTCCTGCAACCGTACGACTCGATCTCGATCCTCACGCTGCCCGCGGACAACGGCACGTGGGGCGTCGGGCTGATCGCGAGCGCGCACGACGAGGCGATGCGCGCGACACGTCACGTCGACGCGTGGGAACGGGTCGTCGCCAGCTACCCGCTCGTCGCGCACTGGATGGACGGCGAGCCGCTCGGCGACGGCGTCGACATCATGGCCAAGATCGAAGACCGTCACCGCACGTTCCTGGTCGACGACGAGCCGGTGGCAACCGGTGTCGTTGCGCTCGGCGACGCGTGGGCATGCACGAACCCGTCACTCGGACGCGGTGCGACGATCGGCCTGCTGCACGCGTGCGCGCTGCGTGATCTGCTCGCAACCGCCGCGCTCGACGATCGCGCCGGGTTCGCGCGCGCGTGGCACGACACGATCCAGGAGACGGTCGAGCCGCTCTACCGCGACACGCTGGCGTTCGACCGGCACCGGCTCGCCGAGATCGACGCGCAGATCGCCGGCGTGCCGTACGAGACCGACGATCCGGGTTGGCTGCTCGGCGAGGCGCTGGGCGCCGCGGCCAGCAAGAGCCCCGACCTGCTGCGCGCCTTCCTCGACATCGTCGGCTTGAACGAGCGCGGCGTCGACGTGCTCGCCCGGCCCGGCATCGCCGAGCAGGCGATCGAGCTCGGGGCCGACACCGACCCTGCGCCCGGACCGTCGCGCACCGAGCTCCTGGCGATCATCAGCTCGTAGCGAGCGCGCTCGCGCCTTCGTCCGCCGATGAGTTGGACGGTCGGCCGTGGTCATCACTGGAGCTGATCGGGCTCGGCGAAGTCGTGCGCGACCAGGTCTCGCCGAGGTGCTCGGGCAGGCCGAACGGAGCGAACAGCGCAGGATCGACGAAGTTGTGGTGACCGACGATGAGCCCATCCGACACTTCGAGCACCTGGATTGCCCAGGGGAACCATCCGCCTTCGCGATCGACTCGGTACGAGCCGAACGCCGGACAGCCGTTCGCGTGCGTCGCCACGAGGCGACCGCCGCGGCACCCGCTGCCGGTGCCGACGAACCACTCGATCATCAGACCCGAGCCGCGCAACCAGAAGTCGTACGGCGGCATCGACATCACCGCGTCGTCGTGGAGGAGCGCGACGAGCGCCGTCATGTCGTACCGCTCGAACGCGTCGACGTACCGCGCGATGAGCTCCTGCTGATCTTCGTCGAGCGAAGCCGGCGACGCCGCGTCGACGTCGCGCGACGCGAGCGTGGCGCGCGCACGTTGCAGCGCACTGTTCACGGACGCGACGCTCGTGTCGAGCAACTCGGCAGCCTCCATAGCCTGCCAGCGCAGGACCTCACAGAGGATCAGCACCGCGCGCTGACGTGCGGGCAGGTGTTGCAGAGCCGCGACGAACGCCAGCCGAATCGTCTCGCGCGACTCGACCAGCTCGGCAGGATCACCGTCGGGCGCGAAGCGCGCGTCGGGCATCGGCTGCAACCACGCGTACTCCGGGAGCGTCTCGCCGCGGAAGGCCTCGGGCGTCGACGAGGGCCCGAGGTCCATCGGGCGCGCCCGGCGACCGCGCCCGCGCAGCAGGTCGAGGCACACGTTCGTCGCGATGCGGTACACCCAGGAGCGCACGCTGGAGCGACCTTCGAAGCGGTCGGCGGCGCGCCACGTGCGCACGATCGTCTCCTGCACCGCATCGTCGGCCTCGAACACGGAGCCCAGCATCCGGTAGCAGTAGCCGGTCAGCTCCTTGCGGTACTGCTCGAGCGCTTCGGGCCGGATCTCGGCGATGTCAGGGTGAACAGTCATGGCGAGGCGGTCAGCTGTCGAGCGAGCTGGGATCGAGCGGCACGTCGACCGCGTGCTCCTGGAGCGCGTCCAGGGGCACGATCTCGAGCGCTCGCTCGTGGGTGGACGCGAGCACGACGGGCGCGGCTACGCCCTCGCGGTGCGCGCGCAGCCAGTTGACCGCGGTGACGCACCAACGGTCGCCGGGCAGGAGACCGGGAAAGCGGTACTGCGGCATCGGCGTGCTGAGGTCGTTACCGATGCTGCGCTGGTGCTCGAGGAACTCGGAGGTCACCACCGCGCAGATGGTGTGACTACCGAGATCCTCGGGCCCGGTGTTGCAGCAGCCGTCGCGGAAGAAGCCCGTGACCGGGTCGGTACCGCACGGCTCCAGGGGCCCGCCCAACACGTTGCGCTCGGTCACCGCTCCAGTATCGCCGGTCGCGGGGCGCGCCGCGCAAGGCGCGAGCGCGGGTTGGCCTCGCGACGCGCGATCGCCGAGCGGCCTGCAAGGAGCGTGACCCGGATGACCGAGCCGAGGATCGTGGGCAGGGAGGAGCTGGTCGAGAAGCGCTCCGCGGTCGACGGTGAAGGTCGGTGGCGGGCGGAGCCGATCGAGGGACTTCGGTTCCGCCCCACGCGGCCCGGTGCCTCACGAGGACCGCGTCGTCACCGAGGTCGCGCGCACGAGTCGTTCGTCGTGTTCGACGGAAGGGTCGACTCGCCCACGGCCGGCGCGCTCAACGAGTTCAAGGTGAGCGAGCGCAACCCACCGACAACGACGCGCACGCAGCGACTGGGTGGCGCCGACGTCGATGGCGATCCGCCGTAGCCGAGCCGTCGAGATCGGCGGCTGGCGCGACGCAACCCAGACCGGGTACCTCAGCCCGGAAGCCGGCCCCGTCGCGCGCGTCTCCGACATCGCCGGTCCTTCGGAGTGGGTCGCACCTGCGCACCCGCGCCTGGCGGTCGGCGAGGTTCCGGCTTCGGACGCGACTCGGGCCGCCGAGGCCCAGGAGCGCGCCGGCGCAACTCCGTCGCACCCGTCACTTCAAGGGCCTGGAGTAATGTCCCGACCGTTTCGACGAGAGGCAGCAGGGTGGCGAAGGCGGTAATCCTTGCGGTCGACGACGATCCGGCCGTCTCGCAGGCGATCACCCGTGACCTCCGCCGCCAGTACGGCTCGGAGTACCAGATCGTCCGTGCCAACTCGGGCGCCGACGCGCTCGAGCGTCCTGACCGAGTTCGCCCTGCGTGAACGGCCGGTCGCCCTGATCGTGTCGGACCAGCGGATGCCCGCCATGACCGGCGTGGAGTTCCTCGAGCACGCTCGGGACCACGCGCCCGACGCCAAGCTGGTGCTCCTGACCGCGTACGCCGACACCGATGTCGCGATCAAAGCCATCAACGACATCGACCTCGACTACTACCTCCTCAAGCCGTGGGACCCGCCGGAGGAACGGCTGTATCCGGTCTTCGACGACCTGCTGGGCGACTGGCGTGACGGCTACGTCGACGACGCCGACGGAATCCGGGTCGTGGGTCACCGTTGGTCGGAGCGCAGTCACGACGTCAAGACGTTCCTGGCCCGCAACCACGTGCCGTACCGCTGGTTCGACCTCGAGCGCGACGACGAAGCCCACCGGCTCGTCGAGCTCGCGAACGCAACCGGGGACGACCTCCCGCTGGTGCTGATCCCCGACGGCGAGACGCTGCGCGCGCCGTCGAACCTCGGGCTCGCGGACGCGCTCGGCCTCAGGACGCACGCCGAACAACCGCTCTACGACCTCTGCATCGTCGGCGGCGGTCCGGCCGGCCTGGCCGCCGCGGTCTACGGCGCGTCCGAAGGGCTGCAGACCGTCGTCGTCGAACGTGAGGCACCGGGTGGCCAAGCCGGGCAGAGCTCGTCCATCGAGAACTACCTCGGGTTCCCGAAGGGCCTGACCGGCGCGGACCTGACGCATCGCGCGGTCGCGCAGGCGCGGCGCTTCGGCGCCGAGATGGTGCTGGCACGCGACGTCGTCGGATTCGAGGTGCGCGGGCCCGTGCGCGCCGTGCTCTTCAGTGACGGCACGGAGATCGAGGCGCGCGCCGTAGTCGTCGCGACCGGCGTGTCGTACCGAATGGTCGAAGCACCGGGACTCGGCGACCTGACGGGTCGCGGCGTCTACTACGGCGCGACCCCGAGCGAAGCCCGGTCGTGCCAGGGCGAAGACGTGTACATCGTCGGCGCCGCGAACTCCGCGGGCCAGGCGGCACTGAACATCGCGCGCTACGCGCGACGGGTCGTCATGCTCGTGCGTTCCGACTCGCTCGAGAAGTCGATGTCGCAGTATCTCGTCGAACGCATCAACGCCGCCGCGAACATCGAAGTGCGCCTCCAGACCGAGATCGTCGCCGGCCACGGTGACGATCACCTTGAAGCCATCACGATCGCCGACCGCACGACGGGGAGCGAGCATCAGATGCCGACGAACTGGGTCTTCGTCTTCATCGGCGCATCGCCGCGCACCGACTGGCTCGGGAAGGACGTCGCACGCGACGACAAAGGGGCCGTCATCACCGGCCACGATCTGCTCGCCCGCAATGAAGATCCGCGCTGGCCGCTGACGCGCGCGCCGCTCGCGCTGGAGACCAGCGTGCCCGGGGTGTTCGCCGCGGGTGACGTGCGCCTCGACTCGATGAAGCGCGTCGCGTCCGCGGTCGGAGAGGGAGCCATGGCCGTGTATCTCGTGCACCGTTACCTGGCGACGACCTGATGGCGATCGAAGAGCTGCGCTCGATCTTCGTCTTCGCCGGGCTCGACGACGAGCAACTTCGGCAACTGGACGATGCCGCAACCGTCGTAGCGTTCCACGACGGCGACGTGCTCTTCCGTGAAGGCGATCCCGCCGACTTCTGGTGGGTGTTGCTCGAGGGGCGACTCGAGCTGCTGCGCCGCTCCGGGCACGAAGAGTCCGTCATCGCGGTGATGGACCACCCGGGGCTCTGGGCCGGCGGCTTCCGGGCGTGGACCGATTCGGTCGGCTACCTCGCGACCGCGCGCCCGACGGTGCCGGTCGCGTGCTGCGGGTGCCGGCCCCGGCGCTCGGGGAATTCGTCCGCACGTGGTTCCCGTTCGGCCTGCACATCATCGAGGGCTTCTTCCAGACCGTCCGCATGATGGATGCCCTGTCGCGTCAGCGCGAAGCGCTCGTCGCGCTCGGCACGCTCGCCGCCGGCCTCGCGCACGAGCTCAACAATCCCGCGTCTGCGGCGACGCGCGCCGTCGACGCGCTCCAGACCACGTGCGACACGTTGCTCCAGGCACTGGTGCACCTCGCGGAGGGCGGGTTGTCGCCGGAGCAGTTCATGACCATCGACGCGCTACGGCGCGAGATCGCCTCGTCGACAGCGAGCACCGATCCCCTCGTCGTCGCGGATCGCGAGGAGGTGCTCGTCGACTGGCTCGACGCGCACGACGTCGCCGACTCCTGGCGCATCGCACCGTCCCTCGCGCTCGCCGGGGTCGACGTCGACTGGTGCGCCGCGTCGGCGATGTGCTCGACGACGGTCACGATCGGACCCGGCTTCGAATGGGTGGCGGGCACGCTGTCGACCACGGCGCTGCTGTCGGAGATCAAGGAGTCGACGGGCCGCGTGTCGAATCTCGTCGCGGCCGTGAAGTCGTACTCCCAACTCGACCGGGCCTCACTCCAGGAGATCGACGTCACCGAGGGCATCGACAGCACGTTGGTAATGCTGAGCGAGAAGCTCCGCGACGGGATCACCGCCGTGCGCGACTACGCCGACGATCTGCCACGCATCGAGGCGATCCCCGGTGAGCTCAACCAGGTGTGGACCAACCTCATCGACAACGCGGTCGACGCGATGGACGGCAAGGGCACCCTGCGGATCTCCACGCGGGCCGACGGTGATCACGTCGTCGTCGAGGTGGCGGACACGGGGCCCGGAATGCCGGCCGACGTGCAGGCGCGGGCGTTCGAACCGTTCTTCACGACCAAGGACGTCGGCAAGGGCACCGGGCTCGGACTCGACATCTCACGCCGCATCGTGGTGGAACGCCATCACGGCGAGATCGCGATCACCTCGCAGCCGGGGAGCACGGTCCTGACCGTCGCGCTCCCCTGCCGTCGCACGTAGCGCGGCGAGCGCGCGGATCAGGAACGCAGAACGCGGGCTACGCGTACACGCAGGGCGCGCCGGCGCACTCGTAGCTGGCGCGGATCAGATCGGTGGAGCGCGGGTCGCCCGCGATGCCCGTGGCCATCTTGTTCATGACGTAGCCACCGGCGAGCCGGTTCTCGGGATCGGCGAAGCCGACCGAGCCACCCGCGCCGGGATGGCCGAACGCGCCGACCCCGCCGAAGCGACCGAGGTCGTTCGCGCTCCAGAACCCCAGCGCGAACGGCGTCTCGAGCTCCACGCCGAGCGCCGGGAACGAGATGATGCGGTCGGGCCCTTCGGTCTGGCGCTGCCGCGCGCGATCGACCTGATCGCGCGTCAGCAGCGGTTCCGCGGGACCGCCGTCGACCGTGCCGATCAGGCCCGCGTACATGCGCGCGAGCGACCGCGCGTTCGTGATGCCGTTCGCGGCGGGGATCTCGGCCGCGTGGTACGTGCGCGAGTTCGGCCCCGTCGACGAGTCGCCGAACGCGCCGTTCAGGTGGAACGCCTTCGCGGTGAGCGAGTCTCCTCCCAACAGGGAGAGCAGCGGGCTCTCGGAGTCCTCGCTCGGCTCCGCGAGCCCACCGATCAGCGGCGCGACGCGTGGCTCGAGCTCCTCGGGCAAGCCGATCCAGAACTCGAGCTCGAGTGGCGTCGCGATCTCGTCGCGGAAGAACGAGCCCAAGCTCTTTCCACTGATGCGGCGCACCACTTCGCCGACCAGCCACCCGTAGGTGATCGCGTGGTAGCCGTGCGCGGTCCCGGGCTGCCAGTAGGGCGCCTGCGCGGCGAGGGCGTCGATGGCGGGATCCCAGCGGAACGCGGCGCCCGGCTCGAGCACCGCCTCGAACGCGGGCAGGCCGACCTTGTGGCAGAGGAGCCAGCGCACCGGCACGCGCTCCTTGCCTGCCTGCGCGAACTCGGGCCAGTAGCGCGGCGACGGGCGCGTCGATGTCGAGCTCGCCGCGCTGCGCGAGCAGGTGCGCGCACGCGGCCGTCGCGCCCTTCGTGGTCGAGAACACGAGCTGCAACGTGTCGTCGTCGTACGCGCGCCCGGTGTCGACGTCGGCGATGCCACCCCACAGGTCGACGACCTTGTGGCCGTCGACGTAGAGCGCGTAGCCGGCACCGACTTCGTCGTGGGCCTCGAAGTTGCGCACGAACGCGTCGCGCACGGACTCGTAGCCCGGCTCGACGTGCCCGCCGATCTCGACCCCCATCGCGATCGCGTCCCTCTCAGGCCTGATCGCCTATGACGGCGCCACGCTGCCGCCCCAGAGGTACGAGTCGGGCTTGCTGCCACCGTTCATCGCCGCGGCACGGGCGTCGATGATCCCGGCCTCCCAGTCGATGAGCGTGGTGAACTTGCCGTTGAACAGCCGGTCGTCCTGCTCGTGCGTCGGGTGCGCCCAGAAGCTGTCGCGCTGGATGGCCTCGAACACGACCTGCGCGACCTCCTCGGGCTCGGCGAGCACGCCGGGCACGCCGCCCGACTCGAGGCCCTTCGCGACCATGTCCATGATCGCCGGGTCACCGGCGAGGTTGGTGCGCGCGAGCGGCGGGAACACGACCGTGGCCTGGATGTCGGCACCCTGGTCGCGGAGCTGGCCGTAGAGGCACTCCATGAGGCTGCAGACCGCGGCCTTGGTGGTGGCGTAGCCGGCACCCGTGTACATGGTGCCGGTGGTACCCGCCCCCGAGCTGGTCGCGAGCACGTGCCCGTGCGTGCCCTGGGCGATCATGCGGGGCACGAACGCCTTGATGCCGTGGAGCACGCCGAGGAAGTTCACCGCGATCACGCGGTTCCACGAGTCCATCTCGTCGTCGAAGAGGTTGCCGCCGCCGCCGATGCCCGCGTTCAGGAACGCGATGTCGACCTTGCCGTAGTGGTCGAAGGCCTGGTTGGCGAGGCTCTGCATCGACGACAGGTCGGCGACGTCGGTCGGCACGCCGATCACGTCGTGGCCCTTGCCGGTGAGCTCCTCGACGGTCTTGTCGAGCGCTTCCTTGTTGAGGTCGGCGAGCACCACCTTCACGCCGTTCTCGGCGAGCAGCGTGCCCGTGGCACGCCCGATGCCGCGCTCACTGCCGCCACCGGTGATGACGGCCACCTGGCCTGCGAGATCCTGCATGTCGTTCCCCCATTCCCCGTCTGCCGGGTGTGATCGCCGCTCCCTGCCCTCTGGCGGGGGCCGAGAATGCGCGGCATCCTATAGCGTTCGCTACACAGTCGTTCGGGGGACGCGCGCCGACGGCGCGCAGGAAAGAGAGACACGATGAGCGTCCAGGAAGCGGTCGACGGCCTCGGGCAATTGATCAACGGTGAGATCGTCACCACCGGTGAGACGTTCCCGGTGGAGAACCCGTCCACCGGCGAAGTGATCGCGCAGTGCCCGGCCGCGTCGGTCGCGATGGTCGACGACGCCATGGCCGCCGCGGCGGCCGCCGGGCCCAAGTGGGCCGCGACTCCCGAAGCCGACCGCCGCGAGGTCATCCGTCAGATGTGCGCTGCCATCGAGGCCGGCTTCCAGGCCATCGACGAGGTCGCGTCGGCCGAGAAGGGCCACGCCGGCGCAGGTGGCGAGGCGTGGTACTCCACCGTGTTCGGCAAGCACATCGCCGACCAGCCGCTGCCCGTCGACATCCTCGAGGACACCGACGAGCGCACGGTGAAGGTCGTGCGCACACCCGTCGGTGTGGTCGCGGCCATCGCGCCGTGGAACGCGCCGGTGCTCATCCTCGCTGAGAAGATCTTCACCGCGTTGCTCGTCGGCGACACCGTGGTGGCCAAGCCGTCGCCGTTCACGCCGCTCGGCACGCTCATGGTCGCGAGGCTCTGGAAGGACATCGTGCCGCCGGGCGTCGTGAACATCCTCGCCGGCGACGACGCCGTCGGCCAGGCGATGGTGACCCACCCGACCACGCGCATGATCAGCTTCACCGGGAGCGTCGCGGCCGGGAAGAAGATCGCGGCGGCGGCCGCCCCCGACCTCAAGAACCTGCTGTTCGAGCTCGGCGGCAACGACGCCGCGATCGTGCTCGGAGACGTCGACGTGAAGAAGGTCGCTCCGAAGCTCTACGGCTCCGCGTTCGGTGGCACCGGGCAGATCTGCGCGGCCACCAAGCGCGTCTACGTCCACGAGTCGATCTACGACTCGATGGTCGACGAGCTCGCCAACCTGGCGCGCGAGCAGACGGAGACGATGGGCCCGCTCTCCACGCGTCCGCAGTACGAGCGCGTGAAGATGCTGGTGGAAGACGCGCTCGAGCACGGCGGCAAGGCCGTCACCGGCGGCGAGCCCACCGACGGCCCCGGCTACTTCTACCCCGCGACGATCATGACCGACGTCGGCCAGGGCGTGCGGATCGTCGACGAAGAGCAGTTCGGCCCCGTGCTCCCGGTGATCCCGTTCAGCGACGTCGACTGGGCGATCGACCAGGCGAACTCCACCGAGTACGGCCTGTGCGGCTCGGTGTGGACGCGCGACATCGAGCGCGGCGAGCAGCTCGCGGCGCGCCTCGAGTGCGGCACGTCGTGGGTGAACCAGCACACCGAGGTCGCGCCCCACATCCCGTTCGGTGGCGTGAAGTCGAGTGGCATCGGCCGCAACAACGGTCAGCCCGGCACCGACGCTTACTCCGAGCTCAAGACGATCATCGTCTACAAGGACAAGGACCGGGTCTGAGCGACGACTTCTGCTACCTGACGACGCGCGGGCGCGTCAGCGGCCGTCCTCACGAGATCGAGATCTGGTTCGCCCGTCAGGACTCGACACTGTTCATGCTTGCGGGTGCCGGTGAGCGCTCCGACTGGGTGCAGAACCTGCGTGCGGATCCCGCGGTGACCGTACGCGTGCGCGACGTCACGTACTCCGCGCACGCGCGCGTCATCGAAGACCAGTCCGAAGCACGCATCGCGCGCGACCTCGTGTACGCGAAGTATCAGACCGATTCCAGCGGGGACCTGCGAGAGTGGCGGGAATCAGCGCTGCCGGTCGCGCTCGACATCGTCGATCCGGCGCTCCCGGTCGACTAGATCGCGCAGCTGTCTCCTTCGCACGCTTCGCCGCCGGTCGTCATGATCAGTGGATGGGCCTCACGCCACGCGTTGTCCAGCACGTCGGCGAACACGGACGACGCCTGGGCGCCGGACCACGGGCAGGCGATGTCCGACCAGATCTCGACTCACATCACAGGCGCGCGAGCTGCGAGGACCACGCGCCGGCGATCTCGTCGACGGTGACGACCGTGCCGAACGAGAGATCCATCTTGGTGAGCGTCGCACGGTGCCGGTCGTTGTCGTAATCGCCGCACGCGTCGCCGGCGATCACGACGTAGTAGTCGAGCATGAACGCGTCGCGGATCGTCGACTCGACGCAGCCGCTCGTTGCGACCCCCGACACGACGACGGTCTTGATCAGGTTGCTCCGCAGCACCTGGTCGGTGCGGGTGCCGATGAACGCGCTGTAGCGGTGCTTGTCGATCACGAACTCCTTGCCGCGCCCATTCGGGCCCAGCTCACCGAAGAAGCCCGCGCCCCAGGTGCCCTCCTGCACGCAGGTCGGCCGGGCGTGGCCGTGATTGCGCTGGTACTGAGCGCGCATGGGTGGCGCAAGGTACTTCTCGTCGCCGATCATCCGCGCGTAGACGACGGCAACGCCCGAATCGCGCGCGGCCCGCAGCAGGTCGGCCGACCGGTCCAACACGGCGTCGATGCCGGTGTCGCCCAAGAAGCCCGGGATCTGCTGCTTGGCGACCCAGCCGTCGTGATGGACGAAGTCGTTCTGCAGATCGACGAGCACCAGTGCGGTGTGTCCCGGATCGACCTGCTGCTGCCACGAAGCGAGTATCTCGATGTCAGCCACGTCTGCGAAGATAGCGCGCTCGGTTCGCATGCCCTGAGGAGCCATGAAGATCGGACTGTTCATCCCGATCGGCAACAACGGCTGGGTCGTCTCGACGACGGCCCCGCAGTACATGCCCACCTTCGAGCTCAACCGGTCGATGACGGCACGCGCTGAGGCAGGCGGCGCCGACTTCGTCTTCTCCATGGGCAAGTGGCGCGGCTATGGCGGTGCGACACAGCACTGGGACCACACGATGGAGTCCTTGACGCTGATGGCCGGACTGGCCTCGGTCACCCAGAGGATCGACCTGTACGCAACCGTGCATCCGCTGCTCGTGCATCCCGCAGTGGCGGCGAAGATGCTGCAGACGATCGACAACATCAGTGGCGGTCGCGCCGGCGTGAACATCGTGACCGGCTGGAACAAGTACGAGTTCAGCCAGATGGGAATGTGGCCGGGCGACGACTACTACGCGATGCGCTATGAGTACGCGGCCGAATGGCTCGATGTCGTCGATCAGCTGTGGGCCAAGGGCCGACTGACCCATCACGGTCGCTTCTTCGATCTCGACGATTGCGTCTCGCAACCCCGACCCCAGCGGCTGCCGCGGCCACCGGTGGTGTGCGCGGGGATGTCGGAGCCCGGCCTCCGGTTCACGATCGAACAGTGCGATGCCGGCTTCATCGGCGGCGGCCCGTTCGTGTTCGATCTCATCGCGCAGGCGGCGGCGATCGGGCGCGAGGTCGGCCGGCCGGCGCGGCCGATCGTGCTCTACACCCTCGTCGCCGATGCCACCGATGCGGCGGCGCGCGAACGCGCCGACCTCTACAAGCAGGGTGCCGACGTCGAGGCCATCGACGGCTTCGCGGGCGCGGCTGCCACCGACCGCGACGGCACGGTCTCACGCCACTACGAAGACTTCGCCTTCCTCACCGGCACGTTGGTCGGCTCGCCCGACACCGTCGTCACCCATCTCGTCGAGCTCGAGCGTGCGGGCGCGTACGGAGTGTTGTTCGCGCTTCCCGACCCGGGCGCGGATGTCGACTTCCTGTTCTCCGAGATCGTGCCCCGGATGGCTCGCGCCGGCTTGCGGGCGGGGGAAGCGGGATGACGGAGCATGCGCCGACGCGCGTCACTGTGGTCGCCGGGAACCCGAGAGCGGGCTCCCGAACCCTGCACGCCGCGCAAGAGTGCGCACGGCAGATCGCCGACGCCATCGGTGCGTCGGAAGTCGAGTCCGTCGACCTCGCCGAGCTCGGGGTCGCGCTCCTCGAGTGGAACAACGACACAGTGACGCGCGTGCGCGACGCGATGCGCTCGAGCACGGTCCTCGTCGTCGCGAGCCCCACGTACAAGGCGACCTACACCGGCCTCCTCAAGCTCCTGTTCGATCAGATCGGCGCCGACGAGCTCCTCGGGACGGTCGCGGTCCCGCTGATGGTCGGCGGGGCCCCGAACCACGCGCTCGCCGTCGACACCCACTTGCGCCCACTGCTCATCGAGGTCGGGTGCAGCTGCCCGACCCAGGGGCTCTACGTCCTCGAGGCCGACCTCGAGAACATGTCGACGGTCGTCACGCACTGGCTGCGCACGTGGCGCGACGTGCTGGTTCGATCGGTCACACCCCCGCGCACCGAGGAATGACGGTGGGATCGTTCACCGCGACGCCGGTCGCGACGTACTGGCTGGTGACGTAGCCCGTGAGGTTCGCCGCCGTGACCCGGAGCCACTTGGTGGTCGGGCCGTTCGGCCCGACACCGATGAGTTCGACCTGGGCAGGTCGTCTCGTCAACCGGTCGACAACTGAGGAACCGCCATGAGCCTGCAACAGCAGCTGCTCTCGCGTGACACGCGATTCACCACCTGACCCGCCTCCTCGCTGCCCTCCTCGCCGGTGCCGCAGGGCGCATACTGATCAAACCGTGACTTTCGACCCTGGGGGTCACGCTCGAGGCGCAGCGACAATGGCGGGGCATGGATTACGAGACCTTCCTGATCGGCCTGGGCATCGACCTCGTCGCGATCACCGCGCTCGTGTACGGCGTCTATTTCCCGCGCCACCAGCGCAAGGATCTCGTCCTCGGCTTCATCGGGGTGAACGTCGGGCTCTTCGCGGTGTCGTCGTTCATCGCCGACCGCTCGCTCAGTGTGGCGTTCGGGATCGGGTTGTTCGCCCTCCTGTCGGTCATCCGGTTGCGCTCCACCCAGATCACGCAGGAGGAGATCGGGTACTACTTCGTCGCCCTCGTGCTCGGGCTCGTCAACGGCGTGGCACCGGAGGACGCATGGGGACGGACCGTCATCCTGAACGTCCTCCTCGTCGGTGTGATCTTCGTCGTCGATCACCCTCGCCTCCTGCCGGGACGAGAGCGACGCATCATCACGCTCAAGCACGTCTATCCCACTCAGGAAGCCTTGCGGCACGAGCTCCAGCGGCTCCTCGGCGGTGAGATCACGCGCGTGCAGGTGCTCAGCATCGACTTCGTGCACCATCGCACCAGGGTCGACGTGCGCTACCGGACCGACCGCGGCCCCCTGCCGGCACCGCACAAGAAGCACGAGGACAAGGCCAAGCCGGTGGAGGTCGTCGACGCGGCGGGCGAGCCCGGGCCGATGGCCACCCGGACACCCGGGCCCACTCCGGCGCCTGCCGAGGCCGCCGAGCCCACAGAGGCCGCCGAGGCCACGGAGATCCCCGGCCTGCAACCCCCCGACATGCTGTGAGCGCTCCCGCACACCGGCACCGTTGGTCGACGACCGTGATCGCGGTCGCGTGCACGTCGCTCGTCACGCTCGCGCTTGCAGTCCCGACCGCGCGCGCCGCGCGGACGGCCGGGACGCTGACACCGCGCCCGGACGCGTCGGCACGCCTGTTCGACCCCTCGAAGGTGCACGAGGTCAGCGTCACGATCCCAGCCGATCAACTCTCGGTGCTCAAGCCGGGAGGCGACGAGCGCGCGCGGGCACAGCTCACGGTCGACGGCAAGACCCTCGCCAACGTGGGTGTGCGCGTGAAGCAGGGTCTCGGTTCGTTTCGCTGGCTCGATGGCAAGACGGGCTTCTCGGTGAAGACCGACGAGTTCGTCGACGGCCAGGCGATCTTCGGGGAGAAGAAGTTCACCCTCAACAACTCGATCACCGATCCGAGCTTCGTGGCCGACCAGCTCACGTACGACGTGTTTCGCGCCGCGGGGATCCCTGCGCCCCGCACCGCGCTCGCGAACCTGCACGTGAACGGTGAGCTGTTCGGCCTCTACGTGCTTCGGGAGGCCCTCGACAAGCGCTTCCTCGAGCGCAACTTCCGCGATCCCGACGGCAACCTCTACGAAGCTCCGTTCGACGTCGACATCGGCGACACCCGGATGGAGCTCCGCACCAACGAGACGAAGAACGACAAGTCGGACGTCGCCGCGGTGGGCGCCGTGGTCGCCGACGCACCCGACGCCGACTTCCTCGCCCGCGTCCGCACGCTCGTGGATCTCCGCGAGTTCTTCCGGTACTGGGCGGTCGAGACGATCACCGCACACTGGGACGGCTACGCATCACTCAGCGGACTGCCGTTCTGGGACCCGTACAACACGCGGTTCGACAACTACCGGCCGAACAACTACTACACGTACTCCGACCCGTCGACCGGGAAGTTCGTCTTCCTCCCGTGGGGCGCCGACCTGAGCCTCGGGAACCTGCTCTACATGGGAAGCGGGTCGTCGGTGAACGCGTTGTGGCCCCCGAAGGAGGACGCGCGACTTCGCGGTGCGGGTGTACGCGCAACCCGGTGAGCCGGAACGCTTCCGCGCCGCACTCACGAGTGTGCTCGATCAGGCATGGCATCCCGAGAAGCTGGTGGCCCGCGCACACGCGCTCGCTGCGCTCGTGCGTGCGAACGGTCTCACCTCTCCGCGCGAAGAGACGACGATGGCCACGTTCGAAGCAGCGCTCGCCGATCGGATCGCGTTCATCAATGAACGCGCGGCCGCGGTACGGGCGCAGCTCGCGGCGGCGCCGAGCTGATGGGCGTGTCACCGCGGGCGCTCGTCGGCGTGATCGCGATGCTCGCGTCGGTTGGCACCGCCGCGGTACCGGCGAGTGCTGCAGAGCCCGCGACGACAACCAGACCGACGCGCGTCGACCCGTCGATCCGCCTCTTCGACTCGTCGCCGCGGCAGTGCAGGCCCAGATCTCCGCGCTCCCGCCGGTTTGAGCGGCTCGGCGCTCAGTCGTAGATCGCCTCGACCGCGGCGCGGCCGCGCGCGAGGACGACGAGGCATGCAGTGCCGGGGCGGTCGTCGTCGCGAGCGTCACCGTCGTCGCACGCGACGACGACCTGCCAGAGCGCGCGCCGGCTGCGCGCACGACGTTCCCACCAACGCACGTCGTGGAGCCACGGCCCGACCCACGACGTGATCCGCCCTCCTCCCCCCGGGAGCTCGGCGCAGCGCAAGGCCGGCGGGCGGCGGCGGACTGCTCACCGCGTCCGGAGACCGTGACCGCGCACCCGTCGCCGTCGAGCAACTCCGCGGCGACGGGCGGGGCGAAGACCCGGGCGGGTGACGGGCCCGGCACCGCGCCCGGCCACGGTCCCGAGCCCGCCAACCCCGAGCCTGGCGGGGCCGGCAGGTCACGGGGCTCGCCCCACGGGACCCACTGCACCCGCTCGACCGGGGTCCGCCCGCCGACCGGCACCGCGGTGATCACCGCGTCGAGCCCGAGCATCCCCTGCACCCGGGCGAGCGCGCGCCCGGCGCGGTCACCGGCCGCGGCGTCGCCGCCCCAGAAGCCGAGCTGGCGCCCGGTGGCCGGCATCACCACGTCGGGCGCGAGGCGCAACAGGGTCAGGCCACCCGTGACGATGTCCTCGTCGACGAACGCGCCCGCTTCCCCGCGGCCCTCCCGAGCACGGGTCTCGGCGGTGAGCCACGCGTCGAGCTGCCACCGCACGCGGGTTGCCAAGGTGGCGGGCGTGAGCGCGCCATCGTGGCGCCAGCACCGGGTGAGCCGCTCGCCGTGCTCGGTCTCCGCTTCCACCACCACCTGGCTGCACGACATCCCCAGGTCGTCGAGTCGTGCGAGGAGGCGGTCGGCGAGCATCTTCGCCGCGAACGCGGCTTCGTCAACGCGGGTCGCGGGGGGATCGAGCTCGATGGTCTCCGTGAGCTCGGGTGGCACCGGCGCGGGAACGAGATCGTGCTCCGATGCACCACGCGCGAGACGGTGTGCGCGCGCGCCGGCCACACCGAAGCGCGCGAGCACCACGGCGTCGGGGAGCGCGGCGAAGTCGGCGAGAGTGCGCAGGCCCAGCCGCGTGAGCAGGTCGACGAGGGCAGGGCCGTCGTCGGCGCGCGGCGCGAGCACCGTGACCGACCACGGCCCGAGGAACGCGGGCGACTCGCCCGGAGGCACTACGAGCGTCGTGGCCGCGCGCGCGGCGAGCGCAGCCGCGAGCTCGCCGTCGGCAATACCGACACGCGGGTCGGCACCGCTCGCGTCGCGCGCCACCGCGAGCACCCGCGCCGCGAGTGCGTCGTCACCACCGAAGTACCGCGACGGCCCGCGTGTGGGGAACGACAGCCGGCCCGGCCGTTCGAGCACGAGCCGCGGCACGAGCTGCTCGACCGCGCGCACGACGGGCTCGAACGCGCGCGCGTCGGCCGCCGGGTCGGCGTCGAGCACCACGAGCCCCGCGCACCGTGCTTCGGCTTCGCGCCGACGGAGCCCCACCGTCACGCCCGCCTCGCGCGCTGCGGAAGATGCCGCGCGTACGACGAGCCCACGCTCGCCGCGGTCGACGACCACGACGGGCGCGTCACGCAGACCGGGGTCGCGACGGCTCACCGCGACGATCGGCCACTCCGGGCACCACAACGCGCAGATGCGCTCCGACGCCGGCTCTGCCGCTTGCACGTGCTCCGCCTCGGGCACGAGACGTCAGCCCGCGCGCGAGCAGGCCACTCCGCGCACGTGTTGCCGCGCCCCGGCCAACGACGCGCACGTGCATCCGGCGCGCCGAGAGCGCGCCGGTGTCGGACATCTCCACCCACACACTGCCCTCCGCGTGCACCGTGAACGCGACCTCGCCGGGCCACGACGTGCCGCGCACCACGAGCACCGCATCGCGCTCCCGCGCCCGGGCCACCAGCCGGCGCGCGTCGCCCAGGGGCACCCCGCGCGGCACGTCGGCGATCACCAGGCTCACGCCGTCGAGCAGCGCCGCGACCACGGTGGCCCAGCGGGAGGGGGGAACCCGCCGGACCACCGCGAACCGTTCGAGTGCCACCCCGGCTTCCTCCGCCGCCCGGGCCCCCAAGGTGCCGTCGAGGTCGACGGCCGCCGCCCACTCCCCGGCCGCGGTCAGCGCGGCGGCGAGCTCGAAGGTCAGGGTGGTGGAGCCGGCACCCGCGTCGCCGCGCACGCCGAGCACCGAGCCCCGGACGATCGCACCCCCCGGGACGAGCTCGCGCAGCTCCCCGACCAGCGCCACCGAGCGCTCCCCCGCCAGGAGGAGCGGCCGCGCGTGGACGGCGACGTCCCGGAGATGCTCACGGGCGTCCTCGTCGCGTCTGGGGACATCACGTCGGGGAAGGCCGGCCAGCGCCATGGACCCGCCACGCTATCGAACGTATGTTCGTACTGTCAACCGGGCCGGCCATCGTGGGCAGGGCTGGATCAGGTGGCGAGCTCGACGGTGGGCAGCGGCTCCACGCCGATGGCGCGGAGCGACTCCGGCGACCAGCCGGCGTCGTCGCCGTAATAGCCGAAGAGGTGCTCGGTCGCCTCGATGACCTTGGGCTCGAGCTCGGGCCACAGCTCGGGCGGCGCCTCCACCGACACGACGTTCGAGTACACCGTGACCTTGGTGGCGCCCATCGCGAACAGCCGGGCGGCCAGCACGTCGGGCGCGCGATCGCCCCCGGCCGCCTGCTCGGGCTCCGAGTAGCGCTCGATGGCCATCCCCGTGAGCGAGCGGTTGGTGTCGAACATGCGTACCGACGGCGACACGCCGGCACGAACGGTCACGGTGATGAACTGTCCCACGGCGGAGAAGCTACATGAGCGAACGGAATCGTGAGCGATCCAGACGAGAAGTCACGCGCGGCGGCCGAGCACCGCGAGCAGCCGCGTCTGCGCACCGGCGTCGTCGGCCACGGGGAGGGCCTCCCCGAACATGCCGCTCGCCGCGAGCAGCTCGAGCTGGGGCTCGAGCACCTCCCAGCATGCGTCGACGAGATCCGGGGGCAACGTGGCGTCCTGCCCGGTCGACCGCGCGACGTCCCAGCCGTGGATGAGCACGTCGATGAAGCGGTGGCCGCAGTACACCGAGCCCGGCACCGGCCCGTACGACACCGCGCACGGCGCGTCCATCGCACCCGGCGCCCGGAACGCCGCCGCCGCGAGCGCAGCCGACGCGTCGTAGGCGGCGACGGGATCGTCGCCGAGGACGTCGCCGTCGAGCGCGTCGCCCACCTCCGCGATGGTCTTCCCCCCGGCGAGCTCATCGGCCCAGTAGTTGCCGGACACGATGTGGTTGACGAGGGCCCGCACCGTCCAGCCGTCGCACGCCGACGAGTCACCCCATTGGCCGTCGCCCACACCGGCGACGAACACGCGGGTGGTCTCGAGCGAGCGAGCGTGCACTTCGGGAAGGTCGACGGCCATGGTGACATCCTCCTGAAGGGTCGTGAGCAGTCAGTTCCTCATGCGAACAGACGGCCGGGCGCGGGCGGGACGCCGGGCCAGCACAGGTCGTCCATGAAGATCCACGAACGACGGTGGATCGCGCTCGGACCGTAGCCTCGCAGTGCGGCCTTGTGCACCGGCGCGGGATAGCCCACGTTGGACTCGAAGCCGTACGGCGGGAAGTGCTCGGCTTCGTCGACCATCATGCGGTCGCGAGTCACCTTGGCCACACACGACGCGGCCGCGACCGCGAGGCACGTCGCATCGCCCTTGATCACCGTGGTGACGCGCGCGCCGAGCCCGAGGTAGTCGTGATTGCCGTCGAGCACGACGCGATCGGGCGCGTAGCCCTGCTCGTCGAGCTGCGCGAGCGCGCGCAGCCCCGCCGCGCGCAACGCCGCGGTCATGCCGAGCTCGTCGCACTCGATGTGCGACGCATGGCCCACGCCGATGGCGACCGCCCACCCGCGCACCGATGCCGCGGCGAGCTCCCGTTGCGTGCGGTCGAGCTGCTTCGAGTCGCGCACGCCGCGCAAGTGCTCGGGCGCCGGCACCACCGCCGCGACCGTGACCGGCCCCGCCCACGCACCGCGGCCGACCTCGTCGATGCCGCAGACCACCTGCTCCCCCGCCGCCCACATCTTGCGCTCGAGCCGCAACGTGGGAGCAGACGACCGGGCAGGCACGCGGGCGACGCTAGTGCGCTGGGCTCACGTCAGTGCGTACCGCACGTCGTCGAGGGTGCTGAACGGGACGTACGCGACACCCGTCGCCGCGCACCACTCCGCGAGCGACCCCTTGGCGAACACCACGTCGGCGAGCAGCGCCGCCTTGCGGTCGCTGATGCCGTCACCGACGAGCACGGTGTCGCGCCCACGGTGGCGTGCGTCCTTGATCGGCGCCTGCTTGCACACGCCACACGTCGAGCACGGGCAACAGCGGTCCTCGTGCGGGAACACGAGCTCGCCGGTCGCGAAGTCGACGGTGTTCGTGAGCACCGGGAGCTGCAGCGGCGCACAGACGGCGTCCACGTAGAACCCGAAGCCGTCGGACACGACGGTGACCTCGGCGCCCGCGACCCGCAGCCCGGCGACCAGCGACTCGAACCCGGGATCGACCGGGACCTCACTCGCGACCGCGCGCACGGTCGCCTCGTCACCGCGGATCAGGGCCCACTCCTCGATGCTGCACTCGCGGCTCCCGATCTCACCCCGCGAGTACTGCTCGCTGATCGCGCGCCATTCCGGCGCTCCGACGCGCTCGAGGAGGTGGACGCCGACGTCGCGTGTCGTGATGGTGCCGTCGAAATCGAGGAACACCGACGCATTCGCGAGCTCGAACATCGCCGGTCACGGTACCCGTACCTGCTCGCGCAACGACCGGTGGGCATCGCCCACCGGTCGCGCGCGTGCTGTCAGCTTTCCTGCCGCGTGTGCTACCGACCGATCGACGGGTCCTGTGAGGGTCCGCCGCTCAGGACGACTTCTTCCTCGATACCGACGATGTCGAGCTCCCGCAGTTGCAGGTTGTCGTAGGCGAGCACACCCATCTCGGGCAGGTCGAGACCTGCCTCTTCGTCGGCCGTCTCCGAGCGGATGCCGCCCTTCATGATCGCGTTCTGGATCTTGAAGAACAGGTAGGCGATGCCGCCCATCACGAAGATGATGACGAGCGAACCGATCGCCTGGGAGCCGAGCTGGCCCCAGCCGAGCTTCCCGAACGCACCATCTCCGAAGAGCTTCCCGCTGCCGTACAGGATGCCCGTGACACCCTTGCCCTTCGTGGTCGCGGTGTCGGTGAGGTTCCACGCGGCACCGTACCGACCGTCGGAGAAGATGCCGATGCAGAGCACACCGAAGATGCCGCCGACTCCGTGCACCGAGATCGCACCCACCGGGTCGTCGATTCCCTTGCGCTCGAAGAAGAACACGGACTCCACGATGAGGATCGCGGCGAGGATGCCGATCAGCGCGGCCGCCCACGGCTGCACGAACGCACAGGGCGCCGTGATGGCCACGAGCCCGGCGAGCATGCCGTTCACCATCATGCCGGGGTCGGGCTTGCCCATCCGCTTCATGCAGTAGAACATCGCCGCCGTGGCGCCGAATGCCGCCGCGATCGCGGTGTTCACCGCAACCACGGTGAAGCGGAGGTCGGTCGCGGAGAGCGTTGACGCCGCATTGAACCCGAACCACCCGAACAAGAGGATGAACGTGCCCAGCATCGCCATCGGGATGCTGTGCGCGGCCAGGACTCGAGGCTTGCCGTCCGGGCCGTACTTGCCGATCCGAGCGCCCAGCACGACGGCACCCGCGAGGCCGGCGATGCCACCCATTGCGTGCACCACGCCGGAGCCGGCGAAGTCCACGTAGCCGAACCCGAGGTCGATGTTGTTGCCGAGCTGGCTGAGCCAACCGCCGCCCCAGGTCCAACCACCGAAGATCGGGTAGTACAGGGCGCCGCAGAACAGGCCCCAGCCGACGAACGCCTTCCACTTCCACCGCTCGGCCATCGCGCCGGTCGGGATGGTCGCGGTCGTGTCCATGAACGCGACCATGTAGAGGAAGAACGCCGCGACGGGGATGCTGTACGCGACCCCGGTCAGTGCGAAGCCGCTCTTGCCCCACAGGAACGTCCAGTCACCGAAGCCGATGAGCCGGTCCGGGCTGATCGCCTTGTCGTACCCGAAGTAGCCCGGGTAGCTGTAGCCGCTGAACATGATCGGGAACCCCACGATGAAGAACCCGACGAAGCCGAGGCCGAAGATGGCGAAGTTCGTGCTCACGACATGAGCTGCGTGCTTCGCCCGACAGAACCCGGTCTCGACCAGCGCGAAGCCCGCCTGCATGAAGATCACGAGGACGGCCCCGATGACGATCCACAGGTTGTTGAGCCCGAGCGTGGTGTTCGCGCTCTTCAGCTTGGAGTTGATGTCGATCGCCGGGTCGAGCGCCCAGGCGCCCGCCGTCGACGTCAACACGAGCACCGCGGCGACCGTCCCGACGATCCCGACGCGGCGCATCATCCGTTTCACATGTGCCTCCCTCTTTGAAATGGCCTGGCCTGATTCGGCCTCGCCCGCTTGGGTCTGAGGTGAATCGGATTCGACCGGATGCAGGCGCCGTTGCCCACGACTCGGTTCATGGCACCGTAAGAAAGCGCCGTTTCCAGTCCTGCGCGGTTGTGTGAACGAACTGCAACCGAAAGATGACGGAAAGATGACAGCCCGATCAGGGCGCGTGCAGGGAGCCGCTCGCCGTAGCCTGACCCGATGCCGGACAACCCCGTGCAGGTGGGCATCGTCCCGCACACCCACTGGGACCGTGAGTGGTACGCCCCGTTCCAGACCTACCGGGTCGAGCTCGTCCACCTCCTCGACGAGCTCCTCGACCTCCTGGAGCGTGACGACACCTACGCCCGCTTCCTGCTCGACGGCCAGACCGCGGTGCTCGACGACTACCTGGAGGTGCGCCCCGCCGCCGAGACGCGGCTCGCCGCGCTCGTCGGCGAAGGCCGCGTGCAGATCGGCCCGTGGATGGTGCTGATGGACGAGTACATGGTCTCCGCGGAGACCATCGTGCGCGACCTGCAACTCGGTGTCGGCACGTGCACGCGAGCTCGGTGGCGCGATGGATGTCGGGTACCTCCCCGACATGTTCGGGCACGTCGCGCAGATGCCGCAGATCCTGAGGCTCGCGGGGCTCGAGCACGCCGTCGTGTGGCGCGGTGTGCCGTCGGACATCACGAGCACCGCGTTCTGGTGGGAAGCCCCGGATGGCTCCCGCGTCCGCGCCGAATACCTCTTCGGCTCGTACTCGAACGGCCGCGACATCCCGAACGACTGGACCCAGCTCGTCGCACGCGCACGCGGCTACGAACTCGAGCTCGGCGATGCCCGGCTCGCCGGCGGCGGCATGTTGCTCATGAACGGCTCCGATCACCTGTTGCCGCAGCCGTGGCTCGGACGCGTCGTCGACGACGCGAACCGCGAGCAGCAGGAGTACCACTTCACGGTGACCTCGCTGCCCGAGTACGTGGCCGCGCAGCCGACGGTCGCGCTGCCCGAATGGTGCGGCGAGCTGCGGTCGGGGGCGCGCGCGAACGTGCTCATGGGCGTGGCGTCGAACCGTGTCGACGTGCATCAGGCCGCCGCCCGCGCCGAACGCGCGATCGAACGGATCGGTGAGCCCCTGAGCGCGCTGTTCCTCCCGGCCACGGAGTATCCCGACACCCTGCTCCGTGTCGCGTGGCGCCACCTCGTGCTCGACAGCGCGCACGACTCGTCCTGTGCGTGCAGCCACGACGAAGTGGTCGACGCCGTCCGCGTGCGGTACCAGGAGGCGCGCCACATCGGCGAGGCCCTCACGCACGACGCGCTGCGTGCGCTGGCGACCGAAGTCGACGCGCCGCCGGGGTCCACGATCGTGGTGAACCCCACCCAGACCGCGCGCGGCGGCCTGGTCACGATCCCGGTACCCGGTGACGGCCCGATGCACATGGTCGCGGTCGACGGCTCACCGCGGCCGACGCAACTGATCTCGCGTACCACGGGTGACGGCCTCTCCACCACGGTCACCGGGCCCAAGATCCGCTGGGTCGTCGAGATGATGCGCGGCCCCGAGCTCGCGGGGGCCAAGATCGCCCGCGTCGAGCGGCGCGACCTCGCCGACGGCACCGTGGAGCTCACCCTGCACAACGCCGGCCCGGGCGACACGCCCATCGACCTCCAAGCGACGCGCGAAGAGCTGCTCGCGCTCGGTGAAGCGGGCGCGACCATCTGCATCCGGCAGCGGCAGGCACCGGTCCGGGAGGTCGTCTTCGCCGCCGACGCGGTGCCCGGCTTCGGCTGGCGCTCGTACCGCATCGAGGAGGGTGGCGGCCCCACCACCGCGGTCCGGGCCGAGGGACGGAGGCTCGCCAACGAGCACGTGCAGGTGGACGTCGACCCCCACGACGGCACGCTGGCCATCACGGTCGACGGCCTGCGGGTCGAGGGTGCCAACCGGTACGTCGACGGCGGCGACGGCGGCGACACCTACAACTACTCGCCGCCCTCCGAAGACCGGATCGTCGACCGACCCTCGTCGGTGCGCGTCGAGGTGCTCGAACGCGGCCCGGTGCGCGCGCGGCTGCTCGTGGTCGCGACCTACGAGTGGCCCACGCACGCGCTCGGCGACGAGCGGTCGTGCTCGGCCCGCAGCGACGACACCGTCACGATCGCGGTACGCACGACACTCGAGCTCCGTACCGGCGAGCGATTCCTCCGCGTGCGGGTCGAGTTCGACAACCGCGCGCGTGACCATCGACTGCGCGCGCACTTCCCGCTGCCCGCCGCGGTCGACGGCACGAACGCGGAGTGCGCGTTCGCGGTGGTGCGGCGCGGCCTCACCGCGGAAGGTGGGCCCCACGAGTTCGGCCTCCCCACCTTCGTCTCGCGACGGTTCGTCGACGCGAGCGACGGCAGCGCCGGTCTCGCGCTGGTGCACGACGGACTGCTCGAGTACGAGGCGGTCGACGACGGCCGTGAGCTCGCACTGACGTTGCTGCGTGCGACCGGCTACCTCTCACGTTCGGAAATGGCACTGCGGCCGAACCCCGCGGGCCCGCTCGACCTCTTACGCGGCCCGCAGCT
The DNA here is from genome assembly GCA_963721435.1 of uncultured Actinomycetes bacterium. Lineage (GTDB taxonomy): Bacteria > Actinomycetota > Acidimicrobiia > IMCC26256 > DASPTH01 > CAVRJC01. Next base: position 401,897 of record CAVRJC010000006.1, on the reverse strand, counting down.
CCAGCAGCCCCTGTCACTCGAGTACGCGGTCGCCCTCCATCGCGGCGACTGGCAGGCCGCGGCGCTCTACGACGTCGCCGACGAGGTCCTCGTGCCCCTCGGTCGTGTCCGTGGCGGCGGCTGGCCGGGCGCGTCCCGCCCTGCGACAGGTTCGCGACTCACGGTCGAGGGTGCGCGTGTCTCTGCGGTCACGCGAGGGTCGGCAGCCAACGCGCTCACCGTTCGCGTGTTCAACGCGTCGCCCGAACCATCAACCGCGCGTGTCTCATGTGGCGGCGACCCGGCACGTGGTCACGTCGTCGACCTGCTCGGTGAGGTCGTCGCACCGTTCGACGGCCAGCTCACGCTGGGCGCGTGGGAGATCCTCACCCTGACCCTTACTGCCTGAGCTCGAACACAGCCACGGGCTCGTCGAACCCGGGCAACACTCGCTCACCACACGCGACTGCTGCGTCGTCGGCCAGCCGTGCCGCGACCTCGCCGTCGACCAGCACCGTCGCCGGCTCCGCGACGGTCACGAGACGAGCTGCGCGGTTCACGGTGGGACCGAACACGTCGCCGTCCCGGACCAGCACCTCACCCGCACCGAGCCCGATGCGGACGTCGGGCAGCCGGTCATCGTCGTGGGCCAAGCGCACCAGCGTGCGCGCGACCGACGCAGCCTGCTCGGCCGAGCCCGCGACGAACATCGCTTCGTCGCCGATGAGCTTCACCAGGCGCGCGCCTTCGGGCGGGATGGCGTCGAGCACGTGCTGCTCGAACAGGAGCAGGAGCTCGTCGAGGTCGGTGGCCGCGAACTGCTGGGTGAGCGCGGTGAAGCCGACGAGATCGGCGAACCCCACGGTCGCGAACGTCGTGCTCTCCAGCGTCGGGGCGCTGTCCCACATCGAGTAGCGCTGGGCCGCCTGCGAGAGATGATGGCGATGCACGGCTTCGATCATCGGATAGAGGTGCGGTATCAACGTGGTGGCGACCGCGACGAACGCCTCGGCCACATCGGTTGCGCCGCCACCCTCGGAGCGCAGCGGTGCCTCGACGCGCGCGCGCAACGTCGCGATCGCGGCGTCGGCCATGCGCGCCAGCGAAGCGCCGGTCGTGAACGCCATCCGGATCGCGGCATCGGCCCCGACGAAGTCGCGCAGTTCGCCATAGAGCACGAACGCCTCGACATCGTGCTCGGTGCACACGGGCGCGTCGAGGCCGGCGTCGGCGAACCCGAGCGCGCGCCACACCCGCTGCGCGAAGTCGTCGTCGATACCAGCGCGGGCGGCTGCGTCGCGGCGTGTCAACCTCGGGCCGTCGAGCACGACGCGCTCGGCTGCGACCGCGTGGAGCCGGCGTTCCGCGATCCCGACGCGGATCTCGTCGATGGTCGCACCGTGCTCGAGCGCGAGTTGGATCAACGCGCGCTGCTCGTCCGCCTTCGGCGCGTCGAGGTCGAGCAACCCGAGCTCGACGAGCTCCTCGTCCCCGACGCTCATCGATCCGATCCTTCTCCGCTCATCCTGCCAGCTCATGGGCCAGGTCCGAGCAGCGCCTCACCCGACCCGGCGTCGCTCGACCACGCGGGATCGAGGGCGGGTGCGGTCACGCGCGTGCCGGGAGGAGCCTCCCACAGCAGCGCCGCGCGGTCACCGTGCCACCGCACCGAGAACGACACCGGACCGCGCTTCGTGGGCGCGCCGCGCACGTCGACCGGTTGCCCGCGCCACGACTCGGGAACGGCGGGGAGCAACGCAACCTCGGTCCCCGCCTCGGCAACCAGTGACGCGCGCACTCCCAACAGCAGCGCCGCGCCGCCGACCGGCGCCAGCCGCATCACTTCGTCCCAGTCGGCGCCGGGCGGCGTGCGCTTGCCCAACCGGCGACGGGCGCGGCCGGGGAGGCGCGGCCACGCCGCCCGCATTTCGTCGTCGAACGCCCAGTCCTCCAACGCCGCGACCACCATCGGATCCGGCATCCACGCCTGCCCTCCGAGCAGCACGTCGGCACGCGCGGCGTCGACCGCGTGCTGGAGCACCGAATCCGGCAACGTCACGCGCAGACCGCGGTCGAGCTGCGCGGCCCAGCCGCGGACCGCGGCGTCGGGGCCGGGGAGCGAGCCGACGTCGAGGTCGAGGTCCTCGTGCTGCAACCCGCTTGGCGCGAGCCCGAGCGCGGCGCGGAAGGTCGTGCGGTGCGCGACCGGGTAGAGGAACGCCGCGGTCAACCGCGCGCCCCGGTTGGCGAGCGGCGGAAACGGGCCCTCCCGGGCGAGGCCTTCGGTGACGAGGCGTTCGGTGCTGCCGTCGATCTCCGCCGCCCATCGCGACGGGCCGCGCGCGGTGATGACGGCAGGACGACCGTCGACGCCGATGAGGCGGTCCTCGAGCGCGAGCCGCGCCGCGCCGTGTACGACGAGCGCGACGACGAACGGCGCGGGTGAGTCGTTGGTGATCTCGACGACCGCCATGTCGCGCGCGCCGTACACGTGCTGCACCGCGTCACCGCCGGGAACCCGCATCGCGGTGCGGAGCACCGGCATGTGGTCGACGCGTGTCTGACGGACGGCGGCGTCGGTCGCGGCGTTGTGCCAGCGGTCGTCGGCACCGATCCACCAGCCGAGACGCCAACCGGCACGCTCGGGCTGCACCGTCCCGCGGTCGTCGACGATGGCCGCGCGCGCGCCCACCGAGCGCGCCGACCAAGGAGCCCGCTCGTCTCATCGGGCACCGTTCATCGCACGTTACGCAAGGCCGTGCAACTCGGCCTTCGCCTCGCGCAACATCAGCTCGGGCACGAGATCCGCCGGCTGGCGACCTTCGTACAGCACCGCGCCGACCATCGCCGCGATGGGCATCTCCACGCGGGCGCGGGCCGCGAGCTCGAGCACGGCGGCGGTGGTCCGCACTCCCTCGGCGACCATGTTCATCTCGGTGACGATCTCCTCGAGCCGCCGACCGCGGCCGAGCTCCACGCCGACGCTCCGGTTCCGGCTGTGCGAACTCACGCACGTGGCCACGAGGTCCCCCAGGCCGGCGAGCCCGGCGAAGGTCAGCGGCTCACCGCCGAGCGCGACACCGAGCCGCGTGAGCTCCGCGAGCCCGCGGGTGATGAGCCCGGCCTGCGTGTTGTCGCCGTAGCCGAGCCCGGCCGAGATCCCGGCGGCGATCGCGATCACGTTCTTGAGCGCGCCCGCCATCTCGCACCCGATCACATCGGGGTTGGTGTACACGCGGAACGTCGCGCTCATGAACAGGTCCTGCAGCTCCACCGCGAGAGCAGGATCCCGGCATGCGATCACCGACGCCGCCGGCTGCCCTTCGGCGACCTCGCGCGCGAGGTTGGGCCCGGTGAGCACGGCCACCCGATCGGCGTGGTGACCGGGGAGGACGTCGAGCATCACCTGGGTCATGCGGAACTGCGTATCGGCCTCGACACCCTTCGCGAGACTCACGATCGGCGTGGCGGCCGCGATCACCTCGGCGGCGGCCTGCAGCACCGCGCGGAAACCGTGCGACGGCACCGCCATCACGATGACTCCGGCCGGCGCGCACGCGCCACGCAGGTCGGTGGTCGCGCGCAGGGACACGGGCAGGATGACCCCGGGAAGGTACGCGCGGTTCTCGTGCGCGTCATTGATGTCGTCGATGATCGCCGGGTTGCGACCCCACAGGACGGTCGGCGCGTGCGCACTCACGATCGCAGCGACGGTGGTACCCCACGAACCCGCGCCGATGACCGCAACGGAAGGCTCGGGGCTCACGGCCGTAGCATACGGGGCCGATGTTCGAGCCTTTCGCCGCCAGCCTCTGCTCGATCGACCGCCTGATCGACCGGGGCCTCGGGCAATGACCCGCGGCGTCGGTGTCGTCGTTCCCATCCGCGCGTTCGCGCTCGGCAAGGCCCGGCTCGCCGATCACCTCACGAGCGAGGATCGCGCCGAGCTCGCGCAGCGACTCGCCGAGTGCGTCGTGGCCGCGGCCGCCGACCTCCCGGTGCTCATCGTGTCGTCCGACGACGACGTCCGGCGGTGGGCCGCGGCGCGGTCACTCGCGATCCTCGATGATCCCGGCTCGCTCGACGCCGCGGCTGCCGCCGGGCGGTCCTGGCTCGCGGCCGCGGGCGCCTCGCGTGTCGTCGTCGCGCACGCCGACCTTCCCCGCGCGACCACGTTCCGCCGCGTGATCGGCGACCGCGGGCAACCGATCGTCACGCTGGTCCCGTGCCACCGCGACGACGGCACTCCAGTGCTGTCGGTACCCGCGCACGGCGAGTTCACGTTTCGCTACGGACTCGGATCGTTCCGTCGCCACGCGGCCGAAGCCCGCCGACGCGGCTTTGCCGTGCGCGTCGTGCGCGATCCCGATCTCGCGTTCGACGTCGACACCCCGGGCGATCTCGCCGTGATCACCGCCGACGGGACACGTTTGCCGCAGTAACGCGCGATCCCCCAACGCAAGAGAGAGGGGCCGGAGCCCCTCTCTCTCGACTCGGTTCGGAACGACTAGCGCTTGGCGGGTGCCCGACGCTTGGCCGGAGCCTTCCGCTTGGCGGGTGCCCGACGCTTGGCCGGAGCCTTGCGCTTCGCGGGCGCCTTGCGCTTGGCCGGGTGCCTTGCGCTTGGCCGGAGCCTTGCGCTTCGCGGGCGCCTTGCGCTTCGCCGGCGCCTTGCGCTTGGCCGGTGCCTTGCGCTTGGCCGGTGCCTTGCGCTTCGCCGGCGCCTTGCGCTTCGCCGGTGCCTTGCGCTTCGCCGGAGCCTTCCGCTTCGCCGGAGCCTTGCGCTTCGCCGGAGCCTTGCGCTTCGCGGGCGCCTTGCGCTTCGCCGGTGCCTTCCGCTTCGCGGGGGCTTTCCGTGCCGGAGCCTTGCGCGCCGTCGTCTTCTTTGCCGCTGTGCTCTTCCGTGCGGTTCGTTTCTTTGCCGGAGGCACGGTCACCACCTTTCGCTCGGGATGTTCAAGGGGTAGGTGCGAGCGTTTCCCGCCCTACTTGTTCACGGCGGACTTGAAGGCTGCTCCCGCAGAGAACTTCACGCCTTTCGACGCCGCGATCTGTACCGGCTCCCCCGTGCGCGGGTTGCGTCCCGTGCGCGCCGCACGTTGCGACCTCGAGAAGGAACCGAATCCGGGGAGCGTGACCTTGTCGTCGCTTGCAACCGCGCCCTGGATCGACTCGATCATCGCGTTGAGTGCGCGCTCGGCATCAGCTTTGCTGAGTCCCGCTCCGTCCGCGATGCTGTCGACGAGTTCTGACTTGTTCACGCTGGCCTCCGAAATTGTGTGCGTGTTTCACAGAAGTTGAACGCATTTGCGTTGACACGTCAAGCTTTCTCGCACGCCGTGCTACCGACGGCGCGTGCTGAGCCCCTCTTGAATGCGGTCTACATCGCATTGACGCGATGCACATCACACTCGCCACGCTTTCTGTGTGCACGCGCGAGCACGTCCACAAACCGCAGTCAACGGTACGACACATCGCGGCGCATGTGGTGGATTTCGCACAGAGTTTCTCTTCGTGAACGCGCGCTCGTCACACATCACTGCAGGTCACACCGCACGCAACGCACGGACGAGCACACGCAAGAAATCCGCACGCGTTGCACGATGTTGCGCACACGCGCGGCGAATCAAGGGCATCGTGCGCGATCACACACGCATCCGCGCGCACCGCCGGCACGGCGAAACGCCGGCGCAGAAGCGGTCACCGCGAGCGTGCGACTCGCCCGTGAGCGACGGAGTGAGCGAACGGAGTGAGCGAGCCAGAAGCAGCAGGTGTAGCCCCGAGCAGATTCGAACTGCCGTTACCGCCTTGAGAGGGCGGCGTCCTAGGCCACTAGACGACGGGGCCGAAATTGCATTCCGGAGCTCGGGGGGGAGGACTCGAACCCCCAATGACAGGGCCAGAACCTGTTGTGTTGCCGATTACACCACCCCCGAAGGTGGACGGCACACACTAGCGGATCACTCTCCGGCAGAGTCCAAGCGTTCTCGTGCGGCGCGCAGGCGCGCGACGGCCCGCTCCCGCCCGAGCAGCTCGATCGACTCGAACAGCGGCAGCCCCTGGTGCCGGCCCTCGACCGCGGCGTAGAGCGCGGGCATCGCCTTGCGCGGCTTCATGCCGAGCGCCTCGATCGCGGGACGGAGGTCGATGCCGTCGTGCGTCCACTCGCACACGGTGACGTGCGCGATGGACCGCGTCGAGCAGCTGCGCAGCCTGGTCGGTCGCGACGACCTTCTCCCACGACTCGGGTGCAATCGCGAAGTCGTCGTCGTCGACGAACAGGAACGCCATCCCGTCCACGATCTCGTTGAGCGTCACCGCGCGCTCGTGCGCGAGCGTGATCGCAGCCACTGCACGCTCGCGGTCGTAGCGATCACCGAACCGAGCACGGGCCGCGGGCTCGACGCGCGCGACGAGCTCGTCGAGTGGGAGCCGGCGTATCCACTCGCCGTTCATCCAGTCCAGCTTCTTGCGGTCGAACGCCGCGGCGGCGTGTGTGACGTGGTCGAGATCGAACGCCGCGAACAGCTCGCTCGCCGACAGGATCTCGTCGCCACTGTCGGCGCCCGCGGGTGCCCATCCCTGGAGCGCGAGATAGTTCGTGAGCGCTTCGGGGAGGTAGCCCTCCTTGCGAAACTCCTCCAGCGCGATCACACCGTGGCGCTTCGACAGCTTGGCACGCGTCGCCGCGTCGACGATGAGCGGCAGGTGCGCGTACACCGGAGGCACGCCGCCGCCCAGCGCGGCACGGAGCGCCAGGACCCGGTGCGTCGAGTCGAGCAGGTCTTCGCCCCGGATCACGTGGGTGATGCCCATGTCGATGTCGTCGACCGCGTTGGCGAGGAAGAAGATCGGCGTGCCGTCGGCCCGCTGGATCACGAAGTCGCGGATGAGCCGCCACTCGACCGTCACAACCCCTCGGATCGCGTCGGTGAAGGTGCTCACACCATCGTCGGGCGTGCGGAACCGCACGACGTGGGTCCGCCCGTCCGCGGCGAACGCGGCGCGCTCGTCGGCGGTGAGCCCGCGGCAGTGGCCGTCGTAGCCCGGTGGACGACCCTCCGACTTCGCCGCCTCGTTGCGCGTCGCGAGCTCGTCGGCAGTGCAGAAGCACTCGTACGCGTGGCCGTCGGCGACGAGGCGCGCGACCGCGGCGCGGTGCTGATCGAGGCGGGTGCTCTGGCGGATCGGACCTTCGTCCCAGTCGAGGCCGAGCCACCCCAGCGCGTCGGTGATGCCGACGACGGCTGCTTCCGTCGTGCGGCTGGGGTCGGTGTCTTCGATGCGCAGGATGAAGATGCCGCCGTGGTGACGCGCGAACAGCCAATTGAACAGCGCGGTGCGCACGGACCCGATGTGCAGCCAACCTGAAGGCGCAGGGCTGAACCTGACGCGGACGTCAGTGATCGAGGGCCGCCTTCAGCGCGGCACGGGACTCCGCGAGCAACGCCGGTACCTGCGGCGGCATGCGCACCACCGCGTCGGGCACCGCGTCGACGATCGCGCGGCGCACGCCGTACTCGTGGTCGGCGCCGTGGGTCACCTGCACGCGCCATTCCGAGAACGTGGGATCGATGTCGCCGACGTAGCCCAGCAGCGACGCCGCCAGTTCGACGTCGTGCAACACCGGGCCGCGCCCGAACGACGCCGCGCGCTTCATCGCCAGCTCGCCGATCACCGCGATCGCGTCGTCGGACGACTCGTGCGGGGCGAGCGTGAGCTTGTCGCGCAGCCGATTCGCGAGCGACAGGGCGTAGCCGACGTTGGGCCCCGGCCGCCCGAGCAGCGCGCCCATGGGCTGCCCGGCTTCGAGGTCGCCGGGGCGGTCCGCGTGCCAGCTGTGCGCCGGCGGGATGCGAACGCCCGGCGCGAGGTTCGGGAGTTGACGGGGAAGGTCGTCGAGCTCGGGTGCAACGAACGGGTCGGTAGCCACGAGGTGGAGTGCTACTCCCCCGGCTCGCTCTGGAGCAAGCCGTACACGAGTGAGTCGGAGAGCGCCTGCCACGACGCCTCGATGATGTTCTCGCTCACGCCGATCGTCGTCCACGTGCGCTCGCCGTTCGTGCTGTCGACGAGCACCCGGGTGACGGCCCCCGTGCCCTTGGCGGTGTCGAGCACCCGCACCTTGTAGTCGGTCAGGTGCACGTGCGCGAGTGCCGGGTGGCGTGCGCCCAAGGCCTGCCGGAGGGCAGAGTCGAGGGCGTTCACCGGGCCATTGCCTTCGGCGGTCGCCACGATGCGCGTTCCTGCTTCCAGTCCTGGTTCGGCGACGTGCACCTTGATGGTGGCCTCGGTGGTCACGTCACCGGGCGTTGCGTCGGGCGCGAGATCGTCGGTGATCACGCGGAACGACTCGACCTCGAACCAGGGCTGCTCCCAGCCCCCGGCGCGCCGCATCAACAGCTCGAGCGAAGCGTCGGCGACCTCGAAGTGATAGCCGTCGTGCTCCATGCGCTTCAGCGTGTCGACGAGGTCGTTGAGCTGCGGCCCGTCGAGCGACAGCCCGAGCTCCGCGGCCTTCAGCTTGAGCGTGCTCTTGCCCGCGAGCTCCGAGACCACGAAGCGAGTGCCGTTCCCGACCGAGTCGGGCGCGACGTGCTCGTACGCGTCGGGGCTCTTGGCGATCGCGCTGGTGTGCAGCCCGGCCTTGTGCGCGAACGCCGACGAGCCGACGTAGGGGGCCTGCGGGTTGAGGGCCATGTTCACGAGCTCGGCCACGTGGTGCGCGACCGGCGTGAGCCGCTCGAGCCGGTCGGCCGGGATCGTGGCGATGCCCATCTTGAGCGTGAGGTTCGGGATGATCGTGGTGAGGTTGCAGTTGCCGACCCGCTCGCCGTAGCCGTTGATCGTGCCCTGCACCTGGATCGCGCCGCCCCGGACACCCGCGAGCGCGTTGGCGACTCCCGTGCCGGCGTCGTCGTGGAGATGGACCGCCACACCGAGGCGCCCTTCCTTCGCGTCGCTCGCGAAGTAGTCGACGACCTCGCGCACGATGCCCTCGACGTCGTTGGGCAGGGTGCCGCCGTTGGTGTCGCAGAGCACGAGCCGGCTCGCGCCCTGCTCCGCCGCGCCCTCGAGCACGCGCAGCGCGAACTCGGGGTTGCGGCGGTAGCCGTCGAAGAAGTGCTCCGCGTCGAACAGCACGTCGAGTCCCGCGCCGCGCAGGAACTCGACCGAGTCGGCCACCATTGCGACACCCTCGTCGAGCGTGGTGCCCAGGGCCTCGATGACGTGGTAGTCCCACGCCTTCCCGACGATGCACGCAGTCCCGGCACCGGACTCGACCAGGTGGCGGAGCGTGTCGTCGGAGTCGACCTTGCCCTTCACGCGCCGGGTGCTCCCGAACGCGACCAGCGTGCTCGTGTCGAGATGCAGCTCGCGCGGCAGCCGTCGGAACAGCTCGTCGTCCTTCGGGTTGGCGCCCGGCCAGCCGGCCTCGATGTAGTGCACACCGAGCCAGTCGAGCTGCTCGGCGATGCGCAACTTGTCGTCGACGGTGAGCGAGATCCCTTCGAGCTGGGATCCGTCGCGCAGCGTCGTGTCGTAGATCTCGACGCTTGCGGGCCAAACATCTCGCTCGCTTCCCACCGGCCCGGATAGGACGCTGGTCGCGGTGCGCTCGCTGTTATGCGTTGACATAGTCGAGCCAATCCTTGTAGCGGTCCTCTTCACCGTGCACCACCGCGAAGTACGTCTCCTGGATCTTGCGCGTGATCTCACCCGGATCACCGATCACGCGGTCGTCGACCGACCGCATCGGCACGATCTCCGCCGCGGTTCCGGTGAGGAAGGCCTCGTCGGCGAGGTAGAGATCGCTGCGCAGCAGGTTGTCCTCGCGCACTTCGACGCCGAGGTCGCGCGCGATCGTGATGACCGATGCCCGCGTGATGCCCTCGAGCGCGCCGCTCGACAACGGCGGCGTGATCAGCACACCGTTCTTCACCACGAAGAGGTTCTCGCCCGTGCACTCCGAGACGAAGCCCTGCGTGTTGAGCAGGATCGCCTCGTCGTAGCCCGCCTTGAGCGCCTCGACCTTGGCCAGCTGGGAGTTCACGTAGATGCCGGTGCCCTTGGCCGCGACCGGATTGACATTGGGGTCGATGCGCCGCCACGACGACACCTTCATGCGCACGCCGTTGCGCACGCCCTCGTCGCCCAGGTACGAGCCCCACGGCCACACCGCGATCGACACCTTCACCTCGCACGGGAGCGGGTTGAGGCCCATCTCGCCGTAGCCGAGGTACGCGATCGGACGGATGTAGCAGGAATCGACGTTGTTCACCCTGACGGTCTCGCGCGTCGCCTCGACCAGCTCGTCGACCGAGTACGGCATCTCCATCAGGAACAGATCGGCGGAGTCGTGCAGCCGCTTGATGTGGTCGGTGAGGCGGAACACCGCAGGCCCGTTCTTCGTGGGGTACGCGCGGATCCCCTCGAACACGCCCGACCCGTAGTGCAGCGTGTGCGTGAGCACATGGACGCGCGCTTCGTCCCAGGGAACGAGCTCGCCGTCCATCCAGATCTTGTCGGTCGCTTGGATCGGCATCAGATTCTCCCTGCAATCGCGTCGCCGATTTCGGCGGTGGTTCCGGTCAGGTCATCGGACTGCTCGACAGCCGCCCGTACTCGCGCGGCCGCGTCGGCTTCACCGAGGAATTCCAACATCATCGCAGCCGAGACGATGGCCGCCCGCGGATCGGCCCGGCCGGTGCCGGCGATGTCGGGCGCCGAGCCGTGCACCGGCTCGAACAGCGACGGGCCGGTGCGGGCCGGGTTGAGGTTCGCGGACGCGGCGCGTCCCACGCCACCGGCGACCGCGCCGCCGAGGTCGGTGATGATGTCGCCGAACATGTTGTCGGTGACGATCACGTCGTAGCGCCCCGGGTCGGCGACGAAGTAGATGCACGCGGCGTCGACGTGGTTGTACGCGGTCTCGACGTCCGGGTACTCGACCGCGACCTCGTCGAACGTCCGCTGCCAGAGGTCACCGGCGAACGTGAGCACGTTGGTCTTGTGCACGAGCGTGAGGTGCTTGCGCTCGTGCGACCGCGCGAGGTCGAACGCGAAGCGCACGCACCGCTCCACGCCCATTCGGGTGTTCACCGATCCCTGCGTCGCGATCTCGTGCGGTGTGCCCTTGCGCAGGAACCCGCCCTCACCCGCGTACACACCTTCGGTGTTCTCGCGGATCACGGTGAGATCGATGTCGGGGTGCCGCGCGTCCGGCGCGGCGGTGAACGGTCGCAGGTTCACGAACAGGTCGAGCTCGAACCGGAGGCGGAGCAGGATCCCGCGCTCGACGATCCCGCCGCCCTGGCCGGCCGCCGCGCCGACTGCTCCGAGCATCACCGCGTCGAGCTTGCGGATCTCCTCCAGGTCGGCGTCGGGGAGGACTTCACCGTCACGTGAGTAGCGCTCCCAGCCGAGATCGAACGGCACGCCTTCGTACGAGACGCCGGATGCGTCGACGCACTTCACGGCTTCCGCCGTGACTTCGGGGCCGATGCCGTCGCCGCCGATGATGCCGATTCGGTATGTCATGTTCATCCTGCTGGTCTTCTCGGGCTGGAAGGTCGGAGACAATGAAAAACCGCCCACCAAGGTGGACGGTCGGGGGCGAACGCCGGGAACGGCGTTCGCTACGGAATGACGAAGAAGGTGCGGGCGTCGACGCGTCGGTCGGTCGGGCGGGCCATGACCGACCATTCTGCCACCTCCGGCACCGACGGAGCAATCGGAATCACGGTTCCCGGGCCTGACCATCCGGTGCGAGATCCTGAGAGCGGCCGGTGCCGCGGTCCGATCCCGGCCGTGGTGGCCCCCGTACCCTGGCCACACCTCGAACTCGGTTCGTTCGGCCGAATCGTCCAGAAGGGCAGCGCGATGCGCATCCTGAAGTGGCTGGCGCTCGCCGTCATCGTCGTCGTCGGTGTCGCGGTCGCGGGCTGGTACTTCGTCCTCAGGAGCGACCCCGAGCCGCGCGCCGCGATCGAGGAGACGCCGATCGTCTCGACCCAGGCACCGGTGGGCTCGGCCGGCTCGTCGGGCGCGACGACGGCCTCGCTCGACGGTACGTACACGGTGAAGCCCGGCGACAGCAGCAACTTCGTCGGCTACCGCGTCACCGAGAAGCTCATCGCCAACGTCGCGGAGAGCACCGCGACCGGGCGTACGAGCAATGTCACCGGCACGATGACGATCACGGGCACGACCATCAACGACGTCGACGTGACCGCCGATCTGCGGTCGCTGTCGTCCGACAACAGCTTGCGCGACGGCCGCATCCGCGAGCAGGGGCTCGAGTCGAACCGCTTCCCGCAGGCGAAGTTCGTGCTCACCACGCCGATCACGTTGGCGGCGCTGCCCGCGGCGGGCGAGACGATCAAGGTCGACGGCACCGGCGACCTCACGCTGCACGGAGTCACCAAGAAGGTGACGATCCCGCTCGCGGCGCGGTGGGACGGCAAGGCCGTCCAGGTCGTCGGCACCCTCCCGGTCGTGTTCGGTGACTACAACATCACAGCGCCGAGCTCGAACCTCGTGGCCTCGATCGACGACCACGCGGAGATGGAGTTCAAGCTGTTCTTCGAGAACAGCTGAGCCCGGCGGCCGTGCCGGTCGCGTCGACGCTCCATTACCCTGCTCGGGCATGGAGCAGGCCCACTTGTCGCAAGAGGCGTACAACCGCCTCCAAGAAGAGCTCACCGAGCGGTCCACGACCGGTCGGCGGGACATCTCGATGTGGATCGAGCGCGCGCGCGAGCACGGCGACATCAAGGAGAACGCAGACTACGACGCCGCGAAGAACGAGCAGGGCCACAACGAGTCGCGGATCCGCCAGCTCGAGGAGATCCTGCGGAACGCGGTCGTCGGCGAAGACGCGTCGGGCGACGTCGTCGCGCCCGGAACGATCGTCGAAGTGCTGATGGAGGGCGAGGACGCGCCCACCACCTACCTCGTCGGATCGATCGAGGAGCGCCACGACACCTTCGACGTGCTGTCCACGTCGTCGCCGCTCGGGCAGGCGCTGCTCGGCCACGCACCGGGCGACACCATCAGCTACGAAGGCCCGCGCCGCACGTTCGCGGTCGAGATCGTCAGCGTCCGCAGCGCCAGCTAGCCGACGCTGAGCTCATCGTCGAAGGAATCGCACTTGCCACAAGTTCAGTGTGGCGCGCCCCAGCCGCCGCCGCCGGGCGTGAGGACGCGCAACACGTCGCCGCGCCGCAATTGCACGGTGCACTTGTCGGGGAGCCGGCGCGCGGCACTCGCGTCACCGTTCGGGAGCAGCCAGTTCTCCCCCGGCGCGCCCGGCCCCCCGCCGTTCAGGCCCCAGGGCGCGCTCACCCGTCGCTCGGTGATGAGCGACAGCGTGACCGGCTCCAACATCTCGAGCTCGCGCTCGATGCCGTCGCCGCCGCGGAACCGACCGGTGCCGCCGCTCGCCCGCCGCAGCGTGTAGCGACGCACACGTATCGGGCAGCGCGCGCTCGAGCGCCTCGACCGGCGTGTCGAGCGTGTTCGTCATCGCGGTGTGCACACCGCTCATGCCGTCGGCCCAGGGACGCGCGCCCTGCCCGCCCCCGATCGTCTCGTAGTAGACCCAGCCGTCACCACCGATCAGCACGTTGTTCATCGTGCCCTGGCCGGCGGCGCCGACCCGATCGGGAACCGCTTGCGCGAGCGCCGCGAGACACACGTCGGCGACGCGCTGGCTCACCTCGACGTTGCCCGCGCCGACCGCGACCGGTGGGACTGCCGCGACCACCGTGCCCGGCTGCGTGATCACGGTGACCGGCCGCATCGCGCCACCGTTCGCGGGCATCGTCGAATCGGTCGCGGCGCGGATCGCGAACGCGACCGCGCTGATCGTCACCGCTTCCACTGCGTTGACGTTGCCCGCCCGCTGCGCGGCGGTACCGGTGAAGTCGAACACCGCGTGCTCGCCGTCTACGGTGAGCGTGACTTCGACGCGCGTCGGTGACTGCTGCTCGGGGCGTGGCCCCGCGGAGTCGAGCACGTCGTCGGCATGCCAGCGACCGTCGGGAAGCGCGCGCGAGCGCGGCGCGCATGCGACGCTCGCCGTAGTCGACGACCTCCGCGAGCGGCGCGGCCGAGCCCAGCGCTGCGACGACGGTCGCCATGCGCGCCACACCGAGCCGATTCGCGCCGCGCTGCGCGTCGAGGTCACCGCGGCGTTCGACGGGTGTGCGCGAGGACGTTGCGATCAGCTCGACCAGCTCGTCGTCGAGCCGGGTCGGCGCCATCCGAAGCCCCTCTTCGGCGATCTCGGTCGCGTCGGGTGGCATCGACCCCGGCGCGATGCCACCGACGTCGGCATGGTGCGCGCGGTTCGCGACCCACCCGACCAGCTCGTTCCCGACGAAGCACGGTGCGACCACTGTGATGTCGTTGAGATGCGTGCCACCCGCGAACGGGTCGTTCACGACGATCTCGTCGCCCGGGCGGGGGCCCATGCCGTGCACCTCGCCCACGATCGCGTCGATCGCGGACACGACCGACGCGGGCATCGACCCGAGGTGCACCGGGATGTGCTCGGCCTGGGCGAGCAGCTCGCCCCCGGCGGTGAAGAGCGCGGCCGAGCAGTCGGCGCGCTCCTTGATGTTCGGGCTGTACGCGGCGCGGCGCAGCACCGCACCCATCTCGTCGGCGATCCCTCCCGAGCCGCGAGATCAAGATCTGCAGCGACGCCGGATCGAGGCTCACGCGCCGCTCCCGGGCCTCGTCAGCACCCACGCACCGGTCGGGCCCGGCTCCGCGACCCAGCCGTCGGGCACCCACACGGTGCAGTCGGGCTCGGCGACCACTCGCGGCCCCGTCACGCGCGCGCGAGCGGGTGGCGGGAGGTCCGCCACAGTGAGCGGCGCGCGGCGCGTTGCCCGCGCGCGCAGCGCGACGACTTCGATCGGCGCGCCGTCACGCGCGTACCCGTTCCGGCGCGCGTGCTCGGCGGGGAACTCGTCGGGCACGCGGACGCTGAGCTCGTGACTCTGACCGGCGTAGCGGCAGTCGACGAACGTCTCCACCTCGACCGGGCCGGCGTCGTGGCCCGTGGCGGGACCCACGAGGGACTCGACCTCGCGCGCGAGGTCGGCGCGCGCCGCATCGAGCCCGGCGCGGCCACGCGGCTCGGGCCATGAGCGCACGAGCTCCCGTGCGCGTGGCGCGCAGACGAGACCGACGGCCGAGAACACACCGGCGCGTGCGGGAACGATCACCGTCCGGACACCGAGTGCCGCGGCCACCGCGCACGCGTGCAGAGGACCGGCCCCACCGAACGCGACCAGCGCGAGGGCGCGCGGGTCGACACCCTGTTCGACCGTGACCGCGCGCACGGCTCGCTCCATCGCCGCGTCGACGACCGCGACCACGCCCGCGGCACCCACTCCCGCGGCGTCGAGCGCGGCGCGCGCGGCCGCGACGTCGAGCCGGTCGAGCCCGGCGAACGCGGTGTCGGCGCCGATGCGACCGAGCACGAGGTCGGCATCGGTGACCGTCGGGCGCGTGCCGCCTCTCCCGTAGCAGGCGGGCCCGGGGACCGCGCCTGCGCTCTCGGGCCCGACGACCAGGGCACCGCCCGCGTCGAGCCGAGCCACCGAGCCGCCACCGGCGCCGATGGTGTGGACGGCGAGCGCCGGCATGCGAATCGGGTACCCGGCCACCACGCGCGTGGGCGCCGGCTCCGGGACCCCGCCGCGGACGAGGCACACGTCGGTGCTGGTGCCACCCATGTCGAACGAGACCGCGAGCGGGTACCCGCATGCGTCCGCGACCGCGGCCGCGGCCCGCACACCGCCGGCGGGCCCGGAGAGCAGGAGCCGCACCGGCGACTCGGCCGCGGCGGTGACGGGAACCAGCCCGGCGGCCGACGTCATGACGAGTGTCTCGCGCGCGACCTCGTGCAGCGCGTGGAGGTAGGCGCGGCACACGGGCCGGAGCGCGGCGTTGACCACCGTGGTCACCAGGCGCTCGTACTCTCGGAACTCGGGCGAGACATCGCACGACGCGGTTGCGTCGAGGCCGCGTGCTGCGAGCACCGCGGCGACTGCACGCTCATGACTCGAGTCGAGGTCGGCGTGCAGCAAGCACACCGCGACCGCGACCGCGGTGCCGACGTCGGGAACGTGGCCATCGAACGGCTCGAGCTCATGACCGGCTGCGTCGAGCCGTCCACCGACCTCGAAGCGCATCGCGCGATCGACGAGCGGCAGCGGCCGATCGACGTGCGAGTCGTACAACGACGGGCGGGCCTGGCGCGCGATCTCGATCACATCGGCGAACCCGCGGTTGGTCACCAGCGCGACCGAGCCGAGCGCACGTTCCAGCAGCGCGTTGGTCGCCACTGTGGTGCCGTGCGCGAGCACGTCGGGTGGTGACGCGGTGACCACCCCGATCACGTGCCGTACCGCGTCGCCGGGATCAGACGGGGTCGATGGTGCTTTCGCGACGCGGCCGTCGGCGGCGACCAGATCCGTGAAGGTCCCTCCCGTGTCGACGCCCACCCGCATGGGGACACACTCGCGCGACGGGCGCTATCTCCTGCGGCCCAGCAGCCGTCGCTTCACGCTCACCCCGCCGCGGATCGCAGCTTCGACTGCGTCCTTGGCCACCTCGTCGAGCTTGCGGCCGTTTCTGTCGGTGAGCTCGAAGCGGTCGACCGCTTGGCCGTTCACCGTGACCAGCTTGGCCGAGTGCACGCTCGCACCCGCGCTCGCGATGCCGGCGGTCAGGCTGTGCAGCAGCCCCCGTCGGTCGGGGCAGCGCACCTCGAACAGCGTGTACCAAGGCGACGACAGGTCGTCGAAGCGAATGTCGGCGTCGGGGTTGGGCAGCGATTCGAGCGGGTCGTCGAACGCGTCGACGATCGCGGCCTCGAGCGCAACCGGATCCGGCGCGGGCATCTTCTCCAACTCCTCGGGATCGAATCGGGCCGGGTGCAGCGCCGCGCGGCGCACGTGGAACGAGTCGAGCGCCGCGAGGTCGGGCCAGGTCGCGACCGTGGCGTCGAGGATGTCGAGCCCGAGATCGGCGATCACACCGGAGACGGTCGCGAGCAGCCCGGGGCGATCTCGGGCCGCGACCTCGATCTGCCACTCGCCGCGGTCACGCGGGAGCACGGACACCCGGGCTTCGCTGCGACTGGGAAGCGGCTCGACGAGCGCAGCCTGGCGCGCGATGTCGGCCCCCTCTTGTGCGAGCAGGTACTCGCGCGGCGCGTGCTTGATGCGATCGCCGACGTACTTGTCGTCGCCGACGAGCCGCAGCGCCTCGGCGCGGCGCCGTTCCACCAGGTTGCGCGCTTCGAGGCCGGTCACGTCGGGCTGTTCGAGGAGGTCCATGACCAAGTGGTGCAGCTCGTCGAGCCGCTCGCGCTCCCATGCCGTGAGGTCGCCCAACGCGAGCGTGAGCAGGTACAGCGCGCGCGCCCGCTCCGGCTGCTCGAGGTGGATCGCGATCGGGTACACGCGCCCTTCCTCGAGCCCGTCGAACTTGCGCGCCGCCGCGCGCAGCAGCCCCGAGTCGCCGACGAGCAGTGCGAGCTCCTGCTCGGCCGCGGCGCCGAGGTCGAGCCGTTGTGCGATGCGTCGTGCCAGCGCGACGGGCGACGCGTCTTCGCCGACGGTGTCGAGGATGAGGGCGGCCAGCAGCAGCCACTCCGGATGCTGCAGGTGCGCGTGCTCGGCCGCGGCGACCGGATCGGCCGCGACGAGCTCGCGGATCCGGTCGACGAGGGTGAAGCGCAACACCTGCGACGGGTCGAGCAGGAACGGGTCGCTCCGACGACGGTCGACCGCCTCGGCGAGCTCGGGCAGCGCGCGCTCGAGCACGCCCGTCGTCTCGAGGAAGCGCCACGCGCGGATGTCGCCACCGTCGAGGACCGCGAACAGTTGCCTGGTGGCGTCGTCGTCCCACCGCAGCGTCGTGTCACTCCACTCGCCGATCCAGTCCAGCAGGCGGGTGCCGGGGCGCGCGCCACCCGCCACCGCGAGCGCGGCATCGAGCGTGAGGTGGAGCACGAATCGCGACGGCGGCGAGGTCGTGAGGTCGACGACACCGTCGTCGACCCGTAGCCAGCCTTCTTCGGGGCGGGGCTCCGTGCTCTCCGTCCGACTCGTGGGGTTCGCGCGCATCCGGTTCAAGCGCCACTTCAGCAGCGGCGGCGTCATGAGCGTCGTCGCGAGCACGACGAGCAGGAGGGCGGCGTAGAGGTTGCCGCCGAGGATCCCCTCGCGCAGGCCAATGGTCGCGAAGATCAGGCCGACCTCGCCGCGGGGGATCATGCCGATGCCGATCAGCAGCTTGTCGCCCGGCGCGCCGAGCGCGCCGACCGACGCCAGCAGCTTCCCGACGATCGCGACCGCGAGCAGCCCGCCCGCGATCCCGAGGACCTCGGGCTTCACGAACGTCTCGATGCGCGCGCTGATCCCGATCTCGAGGAAGAACACCGGGATGAACAGGTGGCCGACCGGCGCGAGCTCGCGCTGGATCCGCTCCGACGCGCTGCTCCCCGACAGCGCGAGGCCGGCGACGAAGGCGCCGACGATCGGTGCGAGCTGCGCGGCGTCGGCGAGCTCGGCAAACCCGAGCGTGAACGCGAACGCGATCGCGACGAGCGTCCCGGCGGAACGCGCGTGCCGATCGAGGAACTGAAAGATCCCCGGCGCGAGACGCGAGCCCACGAACGTCGCGACCACCAGGAAACCGATCGCGACGAGCAGGATCAGCGCGACGTCGACGACCGAGACCGAGCCTTCGGACACGAGCCGCACGACGACGGTGAGGATCACGAGCCCGAGCACGTCGTCGGCCACGGCCGCGCCGAGCACCGTGCGCGCTTCGACCGTCGCCAACGCGCGCAGGTCGCTGAACACGCGTGCGGTGATGCCGACGCTCGTGGCCGCCAGCGCCGCGCCGATGAACAGCGACTGGTTGCTGCTGTGCCCGAGTGCCGACGCCACCGCGTAGCCACCGGCCATCGGCACGATGACACCGACGGACGCGACCGACAGCGCCGATCGCCCGACCGCACCGAGGTCGGCGATGTCCATCTCCATGCCGACGCCGAGGAGCAGCAGGATCACACCGAGCTCGCCGAGCACGCTCAGGGTCTCGTTCGACCCCACGAACCCGAGGATCGACGGCCCGATGATGACGCCGGCCACGATCTCGCCCACGACCGCGGGCACATTGATCCGCTCGGCGACCTCCGCGGCGAGCTTGGCCGCGATGAGCACGACGAGGATGTCCAGTAGGACCGATCCGACATCCATGGTTCGAGTATGGGGTCAGCCGGCGCCGTTGGCGTCGATGCTCTGGAGCACGTAACCCCGCGCCCGCACCGTGCGGACTTCGAGCCCGAGGGTCGCGATGCGCCGACGCAGCCGCAGCATGTGCACGTCGAGCGCGTTGCGCGTGGGCGTGCCGCCCGCCCACGCCCTGCGCACCAGCGTGTCCCGCCCGACCACCGCGCCATAGCGATCGACCAACGCCGCGGCGAGTGCCCGCTCCACCGGCGACAACGTGACCCACCGGCCCCGGTAGCGGAGCAGGCCATCTTCGTCGACAGCGGGCGCCGCGGTCATGCCGCCGGCGCGCGTGGCCAGGGTGGCGACCCGGACCCGCAGGTCGTCCTCGCCCGCCGGCAGCCGGATCCAGTCCTCGAGCGGGTCGACGGGCTCGGGCGCGGCGAGGTCCTCGCCCACGAGCAGCAGACGGGGCGAACCGGCCGCCCGTAGCCGCTCGAGCCGCGCTTCTTCCTCCGGCCAGCGCACCAGCACGACCTCGGCAGCGACTGTCCTGACCCTGCTCGCCTCCATCACCTCCCGGACGGTACGGAAGAAGTGTTTCGGCTTCGTTACACCGAAGTGAAGGGTCGCTTGCCGCACGCCGGGAAGCTCCGAGCCGGGCAAGACAGTTCGATCTGCGAACTGTTCGCTACACTCCTCGAATGCCGACGGCGCAGAGCCTCGACCGCGACGTGCTCACGCTCGCGTGGCTCGCGCGGGTCCTCGAAGGCGCCCGCACCGAGCTCACGCTCCCCCAGTACCGCCTCCTCGCGCTGATGGTCGACGGTGAGGAGCGCGCCAGCCATCTGGCCGGCCAGCTCGAGCTCGCCAAGCCCACGGTCTCGGCGACCATCGACACGCTGGTCGAGCACGGCCTGGTGGAGCGGGCGTCGGTCGAGGGCGACCGCCGTGCCGTCCGTCTCACCATCACCTCCGCCGGTCGCAAGGCGTTCAAGGCCACCGAGGAGTCGATGCGGTCGCGCCTCGACGACGTGCTCCGCAACGTCACCGACCTCGCGCTCGTCGAGCAGGCACTCGAGCAGCTCACCGCCGCACTCGAAGTCAGCCGCAAGGAGTGGTTGGCGACCCGTCTCCGGGTCGCTCAAGGCTCGGCGTAATCCCAGCCTTCGCGGCCAGCGTCGAGCTGCGCCTTTCGCTCCTGCGGGCCGCTCAAGGCTCGGAGCGATCCGCGCGATCGCGGTGGCGAGCAGTCGAAGTGACGCGCCCACCGGCCGGCGAGTGCCGCGAAGCCCAGGGTCGACGAGCCAGTCGGCGACGCGACTTGCCGTCGCGTCGCCGGCCACTGGACGTCGCCGACGACCCGCCGACACCGGTCGCGAAGCTGCACGCACGCGGCACGCCGTCGTCCGTCCCTCGGGCCACCAGGCCCGCATCGGCCGCGTCCACGCCGATGAGCACGACCCGCGCGGCCAGGATCAGCGCTCCGCGTAGCGCCGCTGCGCGGCGGCGATCTCCGCCCACGCGGCGTCGCGGCCTTCGTAGCCGCGCGTCGTCGTCTGCTTGTCGGGCTCGAGCATCTTGTAGACGTCGAAGAAGTGCTCGATCTCGTCGAGGAGGCGTTGCGGCAGGTCCGAGAGGTCGCGGACATCCTCGTAGTTCGGGTCGTGCGCGGGGACCGCGACGATCTTGGCGTCGGGGCCCTTCTCGTCCACCATCCAGAAGACGCCGAGGGGCCGCACCGAGACCCAGCACCCCGGGAACGTGGGGTCCTCGAGCAGCACCAGCACGTCGAGCGGGTCGCCGTCCTCGGCGAGGGTGTCGGGGACGAAGCCGTAGTCGGTCGGGTACACGGTCGCCGAGAACAGGCGCCGATCCAGCCGGATGATGTGGCGCTCGTGGTCGTACTCGTACTTGTTGCGGCTGCCGCGCGGGATCTCGATCACCACGTCGATCAGGTCCCCGGGAGCCACGGCGAGCAACGCTACGCGATGGCGCCCACCCCGCTCCGTCGACCGAAGTGTTCGCGGCCGCGCCTGGCAGAATTGCGGTATGTCACAGACGCTGTCCGAGAAGGTGTGGGAACGCCACGTCGTCCACCACGGTGACGGTGAGCCCGACCTCCTCTACGTGGATCTCCACCTCGTGCACGAAGTCACGTCACCGCAGGCCTTCGACGGCCTGCGGCTCGCCGGCCGCACCGTGCGCCGGCCCGACCTCACCGTCGCCACGATGGACCACAACGTCCCCACCACCGACATCGACCAGCCGGTGAAGGACCCGATCTCGCGCCAGCAGATGGAGGTGCTCGCCCGCAACTGCGCCGAGTTCGGCATCCGCCTGCACTCGATGGGCGAGCCGGGCCAGGGCATCGTGCACGTCATCGGCCCCGAGCAGGGGCTCACGCAGCCGGGCATGACGATCGTGTGCGGCGACAGCCACACGTCCACGCACGGCGCGTTCGGCGCCCTCGCCTTCGGCATCGGCACCAGCGAGGTCGAGCACGTGCTCGCGACCCAGACCCTGCCGCAGGCGCGTCCGGGCACGATGGCCGTCACCGTCGAAGGTGATCTGCCGGCGGGAGTCACCGCCAAGGACGTCGTCCTCGCGATCATCGGCCGTATCGGCACCGCGGGCGGGATCGGCTCGGTCGTCGAGTACCGCGGCTCCGCGATCCGCGCGCTGTCGATGGAAGGCCGCATGACGGTCTGCAACATGTCGATCGAGGCCGGCGCGCGCGCGGGGATGGTCGCGCCCGACGACACGACGTTCGCGTACCTCGAAGGACGCCAGTACGCGCCGACCGGCGCGGCGTGGAGCGCGCGCTCGACGAGTGGCGCGGGCTCGTCACCGACGACGGCGCGTCGTTCGACAAGGAAGTCTTCTTCGATGCCGCCACGCTGCGCCCCGCGGTCACGTGGGGGACCAACCCGGGGATGACCGTCACGATCGACGACGTCGTCCCGAGCCCCGACTCGTTCACCGACCCGATCGAGCGCGACGGCGCGCGCCGCGCGCTCGCCTACATGGGACTGCAGGCGGGCACCGCGATCCGCGACATCGAGGTCGACACCGTGTTCATCGGCTCGTGCACGAACTCGCGTCTCGAAGACCTGCGCGCTGCCGCGGCGGTCGTGCGCGACCGCCATGTGCGCGACGGCATGCGCGCGCTCGTGGTGCCCGGTTCGATGCGGGTGAAGGCCGAGGCCGAAGCCGAAGGCCTGCACGAGGTGTTCCTCGCCGCGGGGTTCGAGTGGCGCGAGGCCGGCTGCTCGATGTGCCTCGCGATGAACCCCGACAAGCTCGAAGCCGGGGAGCGGTGCGCCTCCACGTCGAACCGCAACTTCGAAGGCCGCCAGGGCAAGGGCGGGCGCACGCACCTCGTGTCACCCGCGGTCGCCGCCGCCACCGCGATCGCCGGCCACTTCAGCACTCCCGACGATCTCGACTGAGAGGACCGCCGTCATGCAGGCAGTACAGGAGATCGTGGCCCGGGCCATCCCGCTCGACCGCGCCAACGTCGACACCGACCAGATCATCCCGAGCGACTGGCTCAAGCGGGTCGAGCGCACCGGCTTCGGCGCGGGCCTGTTCTCCGAGTGGCGCGAGAGCTCGGACTTCGTGCTCAACCAGGAGCAGTTCGAGGGCGCGCAGATCCTCGTTTCCGGGCCGAACTTCGGATGTGGCTCGTCACGCGAGCACGCCCCGTGGGCGCTCGAGGACTACGGGTTCCGCGCGGTCATCGCGCCGAGCTTCGCCGACATCTTCCGCAACAACTGCCTGAAGATCGGCCTGTTGCCCGTCGCGCTCGACGCCGACGTCGTGACGCGCATCATGCGGGCCATCGAGGACGACCCGACGCTCGAGATCGTCATCGACGTCGTCGACCGGCGAGTCGCGGTCCCCGCCATCGACCTCGACGAGCCGTTCGAGCTCGAGGACTTCCACCAGTACCGGCTGCTCGAAGGCCTCGACGACATCGGCATCTCGCTGCGACTCGAGTCCGAGATCACGAGCTTCGAGGCCAACCGCCCGTCGTACGCGCCGCGTGTCGTCTAGCCGTTGGCTTCGTCCAGCCCGGCGAGCACGAGCTGCGCGACCTGCAGGGTGTCGTAGTAGTCCCAGATGGTGACGATGCGGCCGTCGCGCAGCTCGAAGAGGAACACGTACTCCTGCGTGTAGGGGTTGCCGTTCGCGGCGCGGCAGTTCAGCTGATACTGCAGCGTGACCCAGTCACCGTCGGCGAGCAGGTTGCGGATGTCGACGGTCATCGTCGGCACGTCGTAGATCTCGCCCGCGCGCATCTGGATCGCGTGGATCGCGTCGCGGCCGCGCACGGTCTGCGAGTCGTCGAGGCCCGGGATCTCCGCAGTGGGCGGCAGGTGCCACACCGCGTCCTCCGCCAGCAGCTCCAGCGCGGCGTCGGTGAGCAGGAACGGCCCACTGCCGTCGTCGGCCGGGCCGATCCAGCGGCGGATGATCTCCTTGTTGGTGTCCTCGACTGTGGCCACGGTGCTCCTCTCCGGCACTTGACGCCGGGCACGCTATCGCCGGTAGCTTCACGGGCGCGGCGACACGCGACCCGTGACCCGAGGGGGATCCATGCCAGTACCGAGTCACGACCAGATGCGGGCGATGGTCGAACGCCACGTCTCGAACTGGAACGCGGGCGACAAGGACGCGTGGCTCGCGGGCCTCCAGGAGGTCGTCACCGGCGAGCTCACGATGGAAGACCCGGTCGGCACTCCCGTCAAGCGCGGCTGGGCGATCATGAGCGAGGCGTGGGACAACTCGCCCAACGCCGACTGGAAGCTCTCGATCCTGAAGATGATCGTGTGCGGCAACGAGACCGCGATGCTGATGCGCAGCGACGGCGTGGTGCAGGGCGCGCCCGTCGTCGTCGAGAGCCTCGAGACGGTGCAGTTCCACGACGACGGCTCCGTCCACTGGAAGACGTACTTCGACATCCCCGAGGGATCCGAGTACGGCCAGTGGGCCTCGCAGACCGGTGACGCATAGCCCGAGGCGCAGTCTGGGACGCCGAATCGGGACGAAGGTCCCTGTTCGCGTGTGCCTCGTCGCCGCACGCTGTTCTCATGAATGCTGCGATGCGAGTCTGGATCGACCAGGAGCTGTGCACGGGCGACGGGCAGTGCGCCGACATCTGTCCCGGGGTCTTCTTCCTCCACGACGACGGGGACTCCTACGTGAGTTACGTGAAGGAGCCGGGCACGACCGGCCTCGGCGTCGATGGCACGCCCGCGCTCCGGATGGCTTCCGGCATCGCCGACGTGCCGAGCGCCCTCGAGGACGCGGTGCTGGAGGCCGCCGAGTTCTGCCCCGGTGCGTGCATCTTCGTGGAGCGTCAGTAGCCACCGGGCCCGCCGTAACTTCATCCCGGCGTGTAGCTCACGCGGGGGTCAGCGGTAGGTTCGGGGGGTGGAGAGCCGACCGCCGACGCAGGGGATCCCTCCGGCGCAGGGAATCGCGGTCCTCGGCGCCGGTGTCGCCGCCATGGCGATCTTCGTGATCCCGCTCCTGCTCGGGCCCCTCGCGATGATCCTCGGTGGGGTCGCCATCAAGAAGGGCGAGCCACGCGGCAAGTGGGTCATCGTCGCGGCCCCGGTGTGCATCGTGCTGGGCCTGCTGCTCGCGATGCTGCCGGACAAGTTCGTCGTGACCTGACTCTTCGGGTCGCTCAAGGCTTGGTCCGCGCCCGAAATCCTTCGAGTGGTTGCAACCCCGCCTTTCGCTCCCGGCTCAGGGCTGCAGCTTGCGGGCGAGCCGCCGCGTCGCGACGCGCACGCCGATGACACCCATGACCGCGAGGTAGAGCACGTTGAGGAGCATGGTCCACGAGACCGCGCCGAGCGTGAGCCCGCGCAGCAGCGCGACGCCCTGGTACAGCGGCGTGACCTTGACCACGACCTGGAGCGCCTCCGGGTAGCGCGACAGCGGGAAGAACGTGGCCGAGAACAGGAACATCGGCACGAGTGCGAGGTTCACGTAGTCGAAGTCGACCCACGACCGCATGAATGTCGTGAGGCCGAGCCCGGCACCGGCAAACGCGAACGCGATGAGCAACGCGGCCGGCACCGCGAGCACGGCCCACCACGACGACACGAGGCCGAACGCAACCATCGCGACGAGGAACGCGGTCGAATAGAACGCGCCGCGCAGCAACGCCGACAGCACCTCTCCCACCGCGACGTCACGCACGCCGAGCGGCGTCGCGAGCATCGCATCGTAGGTGTGCGAGTACTTCAGCTTGATGAAGAAGTTGAATGTCGTGTCGAGCACTGCGCCGTTCATCGCGGCCGCAGCCATGAGCCCGGGCGCGACGAACGCGTCGTACGCGACCGGCACGCCATTCGGCCCCGGGACCTTCCCCACGAGCGCGCCCACGCCGATGCCGATCGAGAGCAGGTACAGGAACGGCTCGACGAGGCCCGACAGGAACACGAGCCAGCCGCGCCGGTAGACGATCGCGTTGCGCTCGACGACGCGCAGCGGGCGGCGCACGAGCGTGCCGGGCAGGAACCACAGCGGGCGGCGGGGCCGCACCGCGGTGTCGCTCGACGGCTGTGTGGTGGTCACTGGGTGAGCTTCCGGTTGAAGGTGCGGACACCCCACACCCATCCTGCGCCGACGAACACGAGCAGCGCGGCGAGGTTGCCCACGGCGTCGGCGGCGTCGAACGTGCCCGTCGTCGCCATCCGGCACAGCTCCACCGAGTGGTACAGCGGTGACAGCAGCGCCAAGGGCTGCAACCAGTCGGGAAGCTGGCTCACGGGGAAGAACGTCCCCGAGAAGAGGAACAGCGGGAACACGCCGATGCGCATGATCAGCGCGAACGGGAGGTCGCTCTCCTGGGTGACCGCGAACGCGGCCAACGGCGCCGCGAGCGCCAGGGCGCCAAGGGCCGCGGCGGGGATGGCGAGCACGCCCCAGACCGAGATCACGCCGCCCAGCACTGCGGCGACCGCGAGGAACACCGACGCCGCGAGCGTCACCCGGAACGCGACCCACACCAGATGCCCGGCGAACACGTCGGTGGCCGTGATCGGGGTCGCGACCGCAGCGTGATACGTGCGCATCCACTTCACGCCGCCCATCACCGGCCACAGCGACTCGCCCGCGGCCATCAGCGCGGCGGTCGCGGCCATCAGGCCGGGCGTGATGAACTCGAGGTAGGAGACGCCGTCGACGTTGCCGGAGCCCTTCTGCACCAGCCCGCCGAGGCCGAGGCCCATCGCGGCGAGGAACAGCACGGGCGTCACGAACGCGGAGAACACCGACGCCCGCCACAGCCGGCGCCACACCAGCCACTCGCGCTCGACGACCCGCATCACGGGCGCGGTCGACACGTCAGTCCTCGAGCGTGCGGCCGGTGAGGATCAAGAAGACGTCTTCGAGCGTGCTCCGGCGCACGTAGAGCGACTCGGGATGATGGCCCGCCTCGTGGACCGTCTTCTCCACCATCTCCCCGTCGGCCGCGTACACGAGCACGCGATCGGTGAGCGCTTCGATGCGTTGCGCGACCGCCACGAGACACGGCAGCGCGGCGTCGCGCTCCTCCGGTGTCGCGAACCGCAGCTCCACGACCTCACGCGTCGAGTGCTCCGCGATCAGCGAGCGCGGCGAGCCCTCGGCAACGATGTGGCCGCCGTCCATGATCACCAGGCGATCGCACAGCTGCTCGGCTTCGTCCATGTAGTGCGTCGTGAGCACGATGGTCACGCCCGATCGCTTCAGTTGGTAGAAGCGCTCCCAGAGGTGATGGCGCGCCTGCGGGTCGAGACCGGTGGTGGGCTCGTCGAGCAGGAGCACCTCGGGTTGGTTCACCAGCGCCCGTGCGATCGTGAGCCGTCGCTTCATGCCGCCCGACAGCGGATCGACGAGGTCGTCGCGCCGCTCGGTGAGGTGCATGAACTCGAGCAGCTCCTCGGCGCGCTCGCGGATGAGCGGCTTCGGCATGTCGAAGTAGCGGCCGTAGATCAGCAGGTTGTCGATGACACTCAGCTCGGTGTCGAGGCTGTCCTCCTGCGGCACCACTCCGAGGCGGGCGCGGATCTTGGGGCCGTCGGTCTTCGGGTCCATGCCGAGCACGCGCAGCGTGCCGCTCGTCACCGGTGACACGCACGCGACCATGCGCATGGTCGACGTCTTCCCCGCGCCGTTCGGGCCGAGGAAGCCGAACGCCTCGCCGGGCTCGACGCGGAAGTCGATGCCGTCGACCGCGACGAACGACCCGAACCGCTTCGTGAGTTGCTGCCCCTCGATCAGCGCCGACACGCCAAAGAACCTATCGGCCCTGGTCGTTGTGCCGGCTCAGTTTCCGGGCGTGGCCTCCCACCAGGCCACGCGGGTCACGGCGACCAGCAGCACCGAGCCGGTCGGCGGTGTCGTTTCGTACTGCGGGTACTTCGCCGACAGCCGCGCGATCGCGTCCTCGTGCAGGGCGCCGTCGACCACGACTTCGGCCACGCCGTCGACGCGGACCCACCAGAGCTGTGTCCAGTCGTCGTCGTAGTGGTCGACGAGCACCGTGACGGCGGGGTGTGCGCGCACGTTGGCGAGTCGCAGGAGGTTGGCGGAGCGCTTCGGCTTGCCGTCGACGACCGAGACGAGCGTGTCGCCGTCGAGTGCGAAGCACACCGGGACGATGTGCGGCCGCCCGTCGGCGCGCGTGGTCGCGAGGCGCGCGACCCTCGCGCTCGTGACGCGCCGACGCGCGTCGAGCTCGTCCATCAGCCGACCTTGCGCGCCATGTACAGCTCGACGGTGTACCCGACCGGTATCGTCCCGCCCGCGTCGTCGATCGCGCGCCCGACTCCGTCGAAGAGTCTGGCGCGCGCATCCGGCTCGAGCAATCGGTGGTTCGACTGCGTGTCGAGCAGGTCGATGAACTGGTCGCGCGTGTAGTCGACTCTCCACTCGTGCCGGCTGCGCCTCGACCGCGCCGAACAGATCGGATGCTTCGAGCTGCTCCGCACACTCGCGACGACCGACGTCTTGCGGAGACTTCCCCGGCAGGCGCGCGCTGAACTGCGGCGCGTACGTGTCGTAGACGTCATTGATCGCTTCGTGCAACGGCGTGTCGGGCCAGTCGGGACGGTGCCAGAACAGCGCGAGCACGCCGTCGTCCCCGAGTGCCCCATGCGCCTTCACGAGCCGGATGTCCGGCTGCAACCCAGTGCCACGCGGTGGCCGAGTACACGACACCGAACGCGCCGCGCTCGATCGGCCATTCCTCGAACGACGTCACGAGCATCGTGCGCGCGCGGGTACGACGCGCAGTTCCGACGCGCGACTGCCGCCATCTCCTCACTCGGCTCGAGCGCGACGAGGTCGAAGCCGCGGGCGGCGAACGGCACCGTGGCCTTGCCCGTGCCGCAGCCGACTTCCAGCAGGCGCATGCCCTCCGTCTGCGGTGCCCGCGCCACGATGTCGTCGACCACGACGTCCGGGTACCCCGGACGCGCGCGGTCGTAGGTCTCCGCGACCTCGCCGAACACGAGCCGCTGCTCGCGCGTCATGACGCTCGCTTGGTGGCAAGGATGATCCCGGTCGACCACGCCATGTCGACTGCGAGCAACGACTCGTCACTCATCAGGTGCTGCCGGACGCGACCGATCGCGTCGACCAACCCGTCGTCGACGAACGTGGGCCAGGCGTCGTCGCGCACCGTGTCGAGGAGCCGCGCGTCCGTGTCGACCGACGTCACCGTGACATCAGTGCGAGCACCGAGGCCGTGCACCAACCACGCGACCCCGACGCCGCTCCCGGTGCCGAGCTCGATGATGCGACCGTTCGGCGGCACCGCCGCCGCGAGCACCGCGAGGAGCCCGCCCACGCCGGGCGCGCTCGAGATCGTGAACCCGAGCTCGCCCGCACGCGTGCGCGCACGGATGACGAGCTCGGGCTCTTCGAACGCTTCGGTCACGGACCGACGTCGGTGACCGCGCGCTTGTCGGGGCGTTCGCGCAGGCGCACGATCTTGTTCACCGCGTTGAGGTACGCACGGGTCGACGCTTCGACCACGTCGGTGGCGACACCACGACCCGCGGCGCGCACGCCGTCGGACTCGAGCTGGATCACGACGTCGCCGAGCGCGTCGCCGCCACCGGTCACCGACGACACCCGGAAGTCGACGACCGTGCCCGACACGCCGGTGGCCTTGCTCACGGCCTCGATGGCGGCGTCGATCATGCCGTTGCCCTCGCCGTCGGCCTCGACCTTGCCGTCGCCGTCGGACAGCACGACGGTGGCCGTCGGCCGCGCGTCGGTGCCGCCGCGGAACTCGAACCGCACGATCGAGTACTTGTGCACGATGCCCTGGCCGAGCTCCTCGGCCACGATGGCCTCGAGGTCGGCCTCGGTGATCTGCACCTTGCGGTCGGCCAGCTCCTTGAAGCGGACGAACGCCTGGTTCAGCGCGTCACCCTGCACGTGCAGGCCCATCTTCGCCAGCGAGTCGGCGAACGCATGACGACCCGAATGCTTGCCGAGGACGATCTGCGCGGCTTCCTGGCCGACGGTGGACGCGTCGATGATCTCGTAGGTCTCGCGGTCCTCCATCACGCCGTGCTGGTGGATACCCGCCTCGTGCTGGAACGCGTTCCGGCCGACGACCGCCTTGTTGAACTGCACCGGGTACCCGGTGAGCCGGGCGACCAGGCGCGACGTGCGCGCCAGCTCTTCGCTGTTGCACGGTCGTCTCGACGTTGCCGAAGTAGTCGCTGCGGGTGCGCAGCGCCATCACGACCTCTTCCAGCGCCGCGTTGCCGGCGCGCTCGCCCAGGCCGTTGATCGCGCACTCCACCTGACGGGCACCCGCGGCGACACCGGCCAGTGAGTTCGCGACCGCGAGGCCGAGGTCGTTGTGGCAGTGCGTCGACACGACGAACTCGCCGTGCACATTGTCGATGATGTGGCGGATGAGCTTGGCGAACTCCTCGGGTACGCCGTACCCGACGGTGTCGGGGATGTTCAGCGTGGTCGCGCCGTTGTCGACCGCGAGCTGGCAGACCTCCACCACGAAGTCGATCTCGGAGCGGCTGCCGTCCTCGGGCGAGAACTCGACGTCGTCGCAGTAGCTGCGGGCACGGGCGACTCCGCCCGCGGCTTCGGCCTTCACCTGGTCGGGCGTCATGCGCAGCTTCTTCGCCATGTGGATCGGCGACGTCGCGATGAACACGTGGATGCGCGGGTGCGCGGCGTACTGCACCGCCTCCCAGGCCCGGTCGATGTCGGCGAAGCCCGTGCGGGCGAGGCCCGCGATGGTCGCGCCCTTCACCGACCTGGCGATCGCCTCGACCGCCTCGAAGTCGCCCTGGCTCGCGATCGGGAAGCCGGCCTCGATCACGTCGACGCCGAGTCGCGCCAGCTGCTCCGCGATCTCGAGCTTCTCACCCACGTCGAGGGAGATCCCCGGTGACTGCTCGCCGTCACGCAGGGTGGTGTCGAAGATCTTGACGTGCTCGCTCATGGCGCTCTCGTTTCAGTGGTTTCGGGCAACGAAAAACCTCCCCGGCCCGAAGGCACGAGGAGGCGTCCGCGAGCACCGAGGGGTGCTCGCAGCTAGAGAAGGAGGAGGCTCTGGGTGCGCAGTTCCTTGTACATGAGGTGACCATTGTTGCAGGTGAGCGCCGAGAAGTCAAACATCAGGCCGTTCGCGTGGGAGAATCACCGGATGCGCAAGGGAGTGAAGCGAGCACTCGGGCTCGGCGTGCTGGCCGGCGCCGCGTACGCGGCATGGCGCGCGTTCGACAAGTCCCGTCCCGACTCCACGCTCACGTGGCAGCCGCGGCCGTTCCCCTATCCGCCCGAGCCGGTCGAGACACCGGCGGCCGCGGCCGAAGCCGAAGCGGACGCCGACGCCGACGCCGACGCGCGTGGGTCGATGCGACCGACGGCGAGTGCCCGGTGTCGCACCCGGTGAAGGCCAAGCTCACGAGCGGCATCTTCCACGAGGTCGGCGGCGCCAACTACGCCCGCACCCAGGCCGACCGCTGCTACGCGTCTCGCCGAAGCAGCCGAGGCCGACGGCCTCCGCCCCGCCAAGAGGTAGTCCGGGGTCACCCCACCTCACGTTTTGGCGTCGGTAAACGTCGCCAGAGGTGGGTGTACTGACGCCAAAACCGGGAGGGGTCAGTCGAGCTCGATGGGTTGGGCGTCGACGATGCCGTCGTGGGCGCGGAGCTGCTCGACGACCGTCTGCGGCACCGGCGTGGAAGTCGACAGCACCATCAGCGGCGCGTCGCCCATCGGCCCGCGGCCGAGCGCGAGCTCGTCGATGTTGATCCCGCCGTCGCCGAGGACGGTGCCGACCAGGCCGATCATGCCGGGCGTGTCCTGGTTGCGCACGACGAGCATGTGGCTCGATGGCGACAGGTCGAGGATGTAGTCGTCGATGGCGACGATCCGCGGCGCGTCCTGCTTGCCGTACAGCGTGCCCGCGACGTGCGTGGAGCCGCGCTCGGTGTGCCCGCGCAGCTCGATCAGGTTCACGTAGTCGCGCGCCGACGACGACGTGGTCTCGCGGTAGGTGAGCCCGCGCTCCTCGGCGAGCTGCGGCGCGTTCACGAACGACACCGGCTCGTCGATCACGGGGCTCAGCACGCCCTTGAGCGCGGAGAGCGTGAGCACGCGGCAGTCGTAGTCGGCGATCTGGCCCTCGTAGCTGATCTCCAACGTGTCGACGACGCCACCCGCGAGCGCGGTGAAGAGCCGCCCCAGGCGCTCGACCAGCGGCATGAAGGGTTGCACCGTCGCGCTCGCCTCGGTCGCCGCGAGGTTGACCGCGAAGGGGACGAACTCGCCCTTGAGCGCGAGCACGACCTGCTCGGCGATGGTCTGGCCGGCCTTGTCCTGCGCTTCGGCGGTCGACGCGCCGAGGTGTGGCGTGACGACGACGGTGTCGAGCTCGAACAGCGGCGACTCGGTGGTGGGCTCGGCGGCGAACACGTCGAGCGCGGCGCCGGCGATGCGGCCCTCGCGGACGGCATCGGCGAGCGCGGCTTCGTCGACGATCCCGCCGCGCGCGGTGTTGACGATGCGCAGCGTGGGCTTGGCGTGCGTGAGGAGCTCGGCCGAGATGAGGCCGGCGGTGTCGGGCGTCTTCGGCAGGTGGATCGTGAGGAAGTCGGCGCGGCGCACGAGATCCACGATCGACGGCTCGAGTTGCACGCCGAGCTGCCGGGCCCGATCGGCGCTCACGTACGGGTCGAAGGCTGCGAGCTGCATGCCGAACGCGTGGGCGCGTTGGGCGACGAGCACGCCGACGCGCCCGAGACCGACGATCCCGAGCACCTTGTCGTGCAGCTCGACGCCTTCCCACTTCGAGCGATTCCACGCGCCGTTCCGCAGGTCACGATCGGCCTGCGGGATGTTGCGGGCCTGCGCGAGCAGCAACGCGATCGTGTGCTCTGCAGCCGACAGCACGTTCGACTGCGGTGCGTTGACGACCATCACGCCGCGGCGGGTCGCGGCGTCGACATCCACGTTGTCGAGCCCGATGCCGGCGCGGCCCACCACCTGCAGGCTGTCACCGGCTTCGAGCACTTCGGCGGTGACCTGGGTCGCGCTGCGGATCACCGAGCGCGGCCGCGCCGCGCACCACGACGAGCAGGTCGGCGGGCGAGAGGTCGAGTTGCTCGTCGACCTCGAGGCCCGCGGCCCGCATCGCCTCGAGACCGCTCTCGGCCAGCTTCTCGGCGACGAGCACGCGGCTCACTTGCCCTCCGTCCCTGCGGAAGTTGGCCCGAGGAACTTGGCGATGCGCTCGATGCCTTCGACGATGGCGTCGTCGCCCAGCGCGAACGAGATCCGGGCGTAGCCGGGCGTGCCGAACGCCTCGCCGGGCACGATCGCGACCTTGGCTTCGTCGAGGAGCAGCTCGCACAGCTCGAGCGTCGTGGTCGGGGTCCGACCGGCGAGCTCGCGACCGAGCACGCCTTCGAACGACGGGAAGCAGTAGAACGCGCCCTGCGGTTCGATGCAGGTCACGCCGGGGATCGCCGCCAGCATCTCGTGCATGATCCGGCCGCGCCGATCGAACGCGACGCGCATCTCCGCGACCGCGTTGAGGTCGCCGCTCACCGCCGCGAGCGCGGCACGCTGCGAGACATCGGCGACGTTCGAGGTCTGGTGCGACTGCAGGTTGATGGCCGCGGTGATGGCGTCGGGCGGGCCGATCATCCATCCGACGCGCCAGCCCGTCATCGTGTAGGTCTTGGCCACGCCGTTGAGCACGAGCGTGGTGTCGGCCGCCTCGGGCACCAGGACCGGCAGCGACGAGAACTCGTGCGCGCCGTACGTGAGGTGCTCGTAGATCTCGTCGGTGATCACCCAGACGCCGTGCTCGACGGCCCAGCGCCCGATGGCCGCGACCTGGTCGGGCGGGTAGACCGCGCCGCTCGGGTTCGACGGCGACACGAAGACGAGCGCCTTCGTGCGCGGCGTGCGCGCCGCCTCCAGCTGCTCGACCGTCACCCGGAACTCGGCGTCGACGGTCGCCGGCACGACCACCGGCACGCCGTCGGCGAGCTTGATCGCCTCGGGATAGGTGGTCCAGTAGGGCGCAGGGAGCAGTACCTCGTCGCCGGGGTCGAGCAGGGTCTGGAAGGCGTTGTAGACCGCGTGCTTCCCGCCGTTGGTGACGAGCACCTGGCTCGGCTGCACCTCGTAGCCGGAGTCACGCGCGGTCTTGGCCGCGATCGCGGCCCGCAGCTCGGGGAGGCCGGGGGTCGGCGTGTACTTGTGGTTGCGCGGGTCGCGGCAGGCGGCGACGGCGGCTTCGACGATCGCCTCCGGCGTCGGGAAGTCGGGCTCGCCCGCGCCGAAGCCGATCACATCGACGCCCGCCGCCTGCAGGGCCTTGGCCTTGCCGTCGACCGCGAGGGTCGCCGACTCCTCGATGGCGCCCACCCGGCGCGAGATCCGACTCATGCCTTCATGGTGGCACGGACGAGTCGCTGGGCTTCAGTCATTCCGTCAGGCGACGGCTTCTTCCTTGTCCCAGGCGGCGAGGTCGGCGAGGCGCGGGTCGTTGGAGAAGACCTCGACCACCGGGATCGCGAGACCCAGGCGGCGCTGCACCATCCGGATGTCGTTCTCCTGGTTCCACAGCATGAGCGTGACGGCGACGCCGCTCTCCCCTGCGCGCGCAGTGCGCCCGGAGCGGTGGAGGTACGCCTTGTCGTCTTCGGCGGGGTCGTAGTGCACGACGACGTCGACGCTGTCGACGTGGATGCCGCGCGCGGCGACATCGGTGGCGACGAGCACGGA
Organism: uncultured Actinomycetes bacterium; assembly: GCA_963721435.1. Classification (GTDB taxonomy): domain Bacteria; phylum Actinomycetota; class Acidimicrobiia; order IMCC26256; family DASPTH01; genus CAVRJC01. The sequence goes on along the minus strand of CAVRJC010000006.1, from coordinate 367,362 downwards.
GACCTTGCCGCTCGTGAAGTCGGCGAGCGCCTTCTCACGCGCGCCCTGACGGAGATCGCCGTGGATCGCTCCCGCCTTGACGCCCTCCCGCTCGAGCTGCATGACCAGGCGGTCGGCACCCCGCTTCGTGCGCATGAAGATCAGCGTGCGGTCGACGCCGTTCGCGATCGCCGCCGCGACCTTCACCTTGTCCATCTGGTGGACGGCGAAGAACAGATGATCCATCTGCTCGACCGTCGGCTCGGTCTCTTCGACCTCGTAGTACGTCACGTCGTGCATGTAACGGTCGACCAGGCGCTTGACCGCGCCGTCGAGCGTGGCGGAGAAGAGCATCGTCTGGTGGTCGGACTCGATGCGATACAGGATCTTCTGCACCTGGGGCATGAAGCCCATGTCGGCCATGCGGTCGGCTTCGTCGACGACGAGCACTTCGACCTCGGCGACGGACAGCTCCCGGCGCTCGATCAGGTCGATGAGGCGGCCCGGGGTGCCCACGACGACGTCGACGCCCTTCTGCAGCGCGGAGATCTGCGGGTCGAGCGACACGCCGCCGTAGACCGCGATGACGTTGCGGTCGCGTGACTTGCCGAGTGCCCGGAGCGCCGCGCAGACCTGGGTGGCGAGCTCACGGGTGGGCACGAGGATGAGGGCGCGCGGGGCGCCCGGCTTCGCCTTCCCGACCCGCTCGAGGAGCGGGAGGCCGAAGGCGAGCGTCTTGCCCGAGCCGGTCTTGGCCTTGCCGCAGATGTCGTGGCCGGCGAGCGCGTCGGGGATGGTGAGCGTCTGGATGGGGAACGGGGTGTCGATGCCTTCGCGCGCGAGCGCATCGACGAGGTCGGCAGCAAGGCCGAGACCCTCGAAGGTCGGATTCATGGAGGAAGTACTCGCTTTCGTCGTGTGTGTACGCAATGAGTGTCGGAATCGCCCGCCCGCACATGGGTTCTGGCGGTGGGTCGAGCCTCGTGGCTTTCCGTACTGCTCTGCTTGTACAACAGACAACGACAAGCGGTGAGTCTTGACCCGCGAGCTCCGCAAAGATGCTCGCACCGCCCATTCTACCCGCTCCAGGGACCCCTGAGAGGCACCTGAGGGCTGTCGCCACTCCCGCACGCCCGAACCGGCACAATGCGGGTATGCGAATTCTGGTCGTCGAGGACGAAGAGCTCCTCGCCGCCGCCGTCGCCGACGGCCTCACCGCCGAGGGCTTCGACGTCGACATCTCCCACGACGGCAACGACGGCCTCTGGCGCGCCCGCGAAGGCTCCTACGACGCCATCGTCCTCGACATCCTGCTGCCCGGCATCCACGGCTACAAGGTGTGCCGCGCGCTGCGGGACGACGGCATCTGGACGCCCATCCTGATCCTCACCGCCAAGGACGGCGAGTACGACGAGGCCGAGGCGCTCGACACCGGCGCCGACGACTTCCTGTCCAAGCCGTTCTCGTTCGTCGTGCTGCTCGCGCGCCTGCGCGCGCTCATCCGGCGCGGCGCGCCGCCACGCCCGAACGCGCTCACCGTCGGCGGCCTCGAGCTCGACCCCGGCACCCGGCGGGTCCGGCGCGGCGAGGCCGACATCCGGCTGACCGCGCGCGAGTTCGCGCTGCTCGAGTTCCTCATGCGCAAGGACGGCAACGTCGCGTCGAAGGCCGAGATCCTCGACCACGTGTGGGGCATCGACTTCGCCGGCGACCCGAACGTGGTCGAGGTGTACGTCGGCTACCTGCGCAAGAAGATCGACCAGCCCTTCGGCGTCGAGACCATCCAGACCGTGCGCGGCGCCGGCTACCGGTTGGTGCCGGAGCAGTGAGCGACGAGCCCGGCGCGGGCAGCACGCCGCGTCGCCGGTTCCACTTCTGGCCTCGAACCGTACGGTGGCGGCTCACACTGGTCTCCGCGCTCGTGTTCGCGATCGCCTTCAGCGCCGCGGCCTTCGGCCTCGTGCGAGTGGTCCACAACAACCTCGTGGACCGCATCGGCGAGACCAACCAACAGCAGCTCGACCAGCTGCAGGCTTCGATCGACAACGGGGCGCTGAACGCGCCGCGCGGGAGACTCGCCCAACGCGTACTGCTACTTCGTGCCCGGCGATCCCCTCCTGCACTGCCGACCGACGCCGCCGCAGAACAACGGCATCGCCGCGCAGCGAGAGATCAAGACGGCCGCGGGCAACATCACGCTCGTCGCCCAGCAGTCGGTCGCGGAAGTCAACACGACGGTCGACAACCTGACGACCGTGATGTACGTGGTCGTACCACTCCTCGTGCTGCTCGTCGCGTTCGCGGTGTGGTACTTCGCGGGACGCGCGTTGCGGCCGGTCGAGCTGATCCGCCTCCAAGCGGCTTCGATCACGGGATCCACCATCCACCGTCGTGTCCCCGAGCCCGGCACCGACGACGAAGTCGGCCGGCTCGCGCACACGATGAACGCGATGCTCGATCGGCTCGAGCTGTCGTCGCAGCGACAGCGGCAGTTCGTGAGCGACGCCTCGCACGAGCTGCGAAGCCCGCTCGCGTCGATCCGCGCCAACCTCGAGGTCGCGTTGCGCAACTCGGATCGCGCCGACTGGCCCGCGGTGGCGCGCCGCGCGCTCGCCGAAGACCAGCGCATGGAAGACACCGTCAGCGAGCTGCTCGAGCTCGCCCGGCTCGACGAGAGCCAGGGCGACGAGCCGCTGGCATCGCTCCCCGAGGTCGACCTCGACGAGCTCGTGCTCGACGAGACGCTGCAGCCCCACGCCGTTCACGTCGACGCGACTCGCGTGTCGGCGGGTCGGGTGCACGGGCGGCGCGACCAGCTCTCGCGCCTCGTGCGCAACCTGGTCGACAACGCGAGCCGGCACGCGCAGACCCGGGTCGAGCTCTCGCTGCAGACCGCCGACGCGACCGTCGAGCTCACGGTGGACGACGACGGACCGGGTATCGATCCCGACGATCGCGAGCGCGTGTTCGAGCGCTTCACCCGGCTCGACGACGGTCGTGCACGCGACGCCGGCGGGCTCGGCATCGGCCTCGCGATCGTGAAGGCGATCGTCGAGCAGCACGGTGGCGCCGTCACCATCGACGACGCACCCATCGGCGGTGCCCGGTTCGTCGTGCACCTGCCGGCTGCCTGATATCGGGTCGCTCGCGCCGGCGCTCGCTCCTCGCACCCGTATCCTGGCCACGATGCCGCAGCTCACGATCGTCAGCTTCAACGCGCACGCGGGGCTCCAACCCCGTCGCGACGGTCGCTGCGCGCCGTACGACCTCGTCGAGGTGCTGCGCGGCTTCGGCGATGCCGACGTGATCGTGGTCCAGGAGTCGTTCATCCCCGACGACGAACCGGCTGCGGCACAGAAGGTGGCGGCCGAGCTCGGGATGCAGCTCCACGAGCTCCCGCTGGGGCGGGTGAAGCTCGATCCATGGCCGCAGCTCTCCGACACCGACCCCGCCGCCACCGGCACCACCGGCATCGCGATCCTGAGCCGCGTGCCGTCGACGCGCGTCGGCAAGCTCCCCGTCGGGAAGGTCTTCGCCGATCCCGCACGCGAGCGGGGCGCGCTGCACGTCGAGCTCGATGTCGACGGGACCGCCGTCGACCTCATCGGGGTGCACCTCACGTCGCGGCTCCCCCACGGGCCGCCGATCCAGATGTCGCGGCTGCTCCCGCAGCTCCCACCACCCGGCCGTCCTGCGATCGTCGCGGGCGACCACAACTTCTGGGGCCCCGGCGTGGTGACGTTCCTGCGGGGCTGGAAGCGCGCCGTGCGCGGCCGCAGCTGGCCGGCGAGCCGACCGCACAGCCAGATCGACCACATCCTCGTGCGACCCGACACGCACATCGTGCGCGGCGCGGTGCTGCCCGACGTGGGCTCCGACCACCGGCCGGTGCGAGCCGTCCTGCGCTTCGGCTAGACCAGAGGCGAGCGCAGCGAGCCGGCGCGCCCAACGGGGAGTAGTGCGGCCCGGTCGAAGGCCGAGAGCGGGGAACGAGTCATGAGTGCAGCTCACGTACGCGGTGTGATCGCGAGTGACAAGGGTGCCCCGGTCGAGGTGCGCGAGATCATCGTGCCCGACCCGGGCCCGGGTGAGGTGCGGGTGCAGGTCCAGGCGTGCGGCGTGTGCCACACCGACCTCCACTACCGCGAGGGTGCGATCAACGACGACTTCCCGTTCCTCCTCGGCCACGAGGCCGCAGGGATCGTCGAGTCGGTCGGCGGCGACGTCGACGGCGTGGCGCCCGGTGACTTCGTGATCCTCAACTGGCGCGCAGTGTGCGGCAACTGCCGCGCGTGCAAGCGCGGTCGCCCCTGGTACTGCTTCGCCACCCACAACGCGGCGCAGAAGATGACACTCGCCAACGGCACGCCCCTCTCCCCCGCGCTCGGCATCGGCGCGTTCGCCGAGCAGACCCTCGTCGCCGCCGGGCAGGCCACCAAGGTCGATCCGCAGGCGCGGCCCGAGGTCGCGGGCCTGCTCGGCTGCGGTGTGATGGCCGGCCTCGGTGCCGCGATGTACACCGGCGAAGTCGGGCGAGGCGACAGCATCGCGGTGTTCGGGTGCGGCGGGGTCGGCAACGCCGCGATCGCGGGTGCGCGGCTCGCGGGGGCGAACCCGATCATCGGCGTCGACATCGACGAGCGCAAGCTCGCATGGGCGCGCGAGTTCGGCGCGACCCACACCGTCAACTCACGCGATACCGATCCCGTCGAAGCGATCCGCGCGTTGACCGAGGGCCACGGCGCCGATGTGTGCATCGAAGCGGTCGGTCGCCCCGAGGTTCTCGAGCAGGCGTTCTACGCGCGCGACCTCGCAGGCACTGTCGTGCAGGTGGGCGTACCCGATCCGTCGATGCGCATCGAGCTGCCGATGATCGAGTTCTTCGGTCGCGGCGGCGCGCTCAAGCCGAGCTGGTACGGCGACTGCCTCCCGTCACGCGACTTCCCGATGCTCATCGACCTCTATTTGAGTGGAAGACTCGACCTCGAGCGCTTCGTGAGCGAGACCATCGCCCTCGACGACATCGAGGACGCGTTCCACAAGATGGAGCGCGGCGAGGTGCTGCGCTCCGTCGTCGTCCTCTGACGCGGGTACCGACGCCCGCCTACTTCGTCGTGAAGGCGACGCCGTCGTTTCGGAGCGCGTACGGCTTCCCGAAGCGGTAGGTGATCGACCGGAAGCGGTCGGCGCCGACCACCCCGGCGTTCGCGACCGCAGGCACGACGCCGCCGTTCCACACCCGCCCGTTGCCGTCGACGACGTAGTAGCCGAATCCGACGCCCATCCACGACGAGATCACGATGTCGCGTGCGGTGTCGGTGAAGTACCAGATCGGCGTCTCGGCGCTGCCCACGTACCCGGACTCCGCGCTCCCGTACTTCCACACGTGGCCCCACGAGTCGAGCACGACATACCCGAGGCTGTCGGGCATCACTGCGATGGCGCGGCCGCTGTCGCCGACGGCCGGCGACCCGAGCGCTCCGAGGGGGCCCGACGCCGCGCTGCCCGCCTTGTAGACGTCGCCATTGGCGTTCAGGATCAGGAGGCCCTTGCCGTCGGGCGTGATCGCGAGCGAGCGCGCGACGTCGGCGCCCCACTCCCACGGCGGCTCGGCGAGCAACCCCAACGTCGCGGGCGACGCCGCGCTGCCGTAGCGGTAGAGGTGGCCGTCGGCGCTCAGCACCACGTAGCCGTCGCCGTCGGGCATCACCGCGATGTCACGCGCCCAGTCGGAGCCGAACGTCGGCGAGCCGTAGTTGGGCGCGCCGCCGTAGGTCAGGACGTTGCCGTTGCCGTTGACGACGTAGAGGCCGTCGGAGAACGTGGTCGCCATCGCCCGACCAGGCTGGCGGATGCTCACGGGGCACGGGCCGGCGGCGACGAGAGGCCCGAACGTCAGGCCGTCGCCCGGGCACTGGCCCGGCAGGCCGCTGAAGACGAGCATCTGGTTGTAGACGCCGAGGATCGTGCTCGCGTACGTCGGCGAGCTCGCCCACACACCGGTCATGTCGTTCCACAACGGCGCCTTGCCCTTGAGGTGGTAGTGGTCGAAGCTCCACGCCGCGGCGGCCGGGTCGAGCCCCCACAGCTCGGGCACGGGCGGGTCGGGGATGGTGCCGACGAGCGATCCCGCGTCGGCCATGTTGCGCAGCAATTGGATCTGCGCGCGCACACCGGCGAGCGGCGTGCTGAAGCTGTGGCCGTTCCCGCACGTCTCGCACGCGCCGATGCCCGCGTAGTTGTGGCTGTCGGGGTGCAGGAGGCAGCCGTCGCAGTCGGGGTAGTTGAACCACGACGTCTCGATGATCGCCTGCGCGAACGCGATGTCGCCGCGCACCTGGTACCGGTTGCCCTCGTCGACGAACATCCGCGCGAGGTCTTCGAGACTCACGTCCTGTGCGCCGTACGCGGGATGGCTACGCGAGTTGTAGTAGGCCACGAGCTGCTCGGGCGTGAGGCGCGACAGCCCGATGACCGGCACGCCCGGCGATCCGGGCGATCCGTCCGACGGCGACGGCACGCAGCCCGCGAGCGCGCCGAGCCCGAGGATCAGCACGAGGGCAGCGGCCAACCGCCTTCCTTGGCCAAGCCGGTGCGAACGCATCTCTCTCGTCATCGGAGCGATCCCGAACGCGGTTGAGCCTGAGTCCGTCGAGTTGATTCACGCTCCGTGAGATCCGCGAGCGCGTCGCGGTGCTCGGGCGCCGCGACCGCGACGAGCGCGTCCGCGCGTGCGGCGTCGCCCTTGGCCCGCAGGTCGGCGATACCGTGCTCGGTCACCACGAAGTCGATGTCGCAGCGAGGCGTCGACACGACGTCGAGGCGGGGCACGATCGCCGACCGCTCCCCGCGCGCAGCCCGGAGCGCGACGATCGACCGGCCTCCCTCCGACAACGACGCCGCGATCGAGAAGTCGGCGTGGCCGCCGATGCCGGCGACGACACGGGCCCCGACCCGCTCGACGTTGACCGCGCCGTCGAGCCCCACCTGCAGCGCGGTGTTGCAGGCGACGAACCGCGGGATCCGCGCCAGCCGTCCGATGTCGTGCGTGTGCTCGACGGCGACGAGCCGGAGCCGGCCGTCGACGGCCATCGCGACGAGATCGTCGCCGCCCCAGAGGTACGCGGCCTCAGCCGGGCGGTCGAGCAGCCCGCGCGCGTCGAGCGCGACCAGCGAGTCGCCGGCGAGACCGGAGAGGAAGTGCACGGGCTCGCGCAGCGCGCGCATCACCGCGTCGCCGATGCCACCGGGTCCGTGCTGCACCGTCGCGCCCGCGGGCACGAGCGAAGCGACGTGCTCGGCGATGGCGATGTCGGCGGCGGTCGGAGTGATGGGGTCGGGCGCGACGAGTGGCCGCGCGCCGGGCACGACCGCGACGACGTTGCCGGGGATCTCGGGCGCGCCGAGGTCGGGCGCGTCTTCGTCGAGCTCGACGACGACCGCGCGCGCGTGACGTGCCGCCGCGTGACCCCACCCCGGGTTGGCCCGGAACGCGAGCGCGTTCCCCCGCCGGATGCCGACGACGACGGTGACGTCAGGACGCAGCTCGGTGGCGAGAAGCTTTGGCATCGCCGACAGGCGAACGGGGAGCAGGTCCACCTGGCCGCCTGCGAGCGCGTCGGCGAGCGCGTACCCACCGAGCATGGTGACACCCGAACCGACAGGAAGGTCGGCAAGCCACTCCGGTGCGGGGTCGGGCATGAAGCCGAACAGCAGCGACCAGTCGCCGTCGACCGCCGCGAGCTCGGCGACGTGCTGCGGCGCAAGGGTGGACGCGCCCGGCCCGTCGGCGTACGCGATGACGTGGGGCAAGCGCGAAAGCGTAGGGAGCGAAAGGAAGCGAGGCAGGTATCCTGCCGAGCCTTGAGCGACCAGAAAGGACGCCGGTGATCGACGTCATCGACTACCGCGCCGGCAACGCGCCGAGCGTGGTGTACGCCCTCGAGCACCTGGGGCTCGCGTGCCGCCTCGTGAGCACGCCCGAAGCGGTCGCGACCGCGGAGCGCATCGTGCTCCCCGGTGTCGGCGCGGCGCGCGCCACCATCGACTCGCTCGCGGATCAGGGCCTCGTCGACGCGCTGGCCGCACGCGTGCGCACCGACCGCGTCCCGTTCCTGGGGATCTGCATCGGCCTGCAGGTGCTCTTCGACCACAGCGAAGAGGGCGACACGCAATGCCTGGGATGGGTGCCGGGCACCGTGCGGCGGTTCCCGCTCACCGACCGCGTGCCGCAGATCGGCTGGAACTCCGTGCGGTTCACGCGCGAGCACCCCGTGACGCGGGCGCTCCCCGACGAGGGCCACTTCTACTTCGTGAACTCCTACTACTGCGCGCCCACGGAGCCCGCCGACGCGCTGGGCGTCACCACGTACACCACCGAGTTCTGCTCCGTCGTCGCGCGCGACAACGTGATCGCGACGCAGTTCCACGCGGAGAAGAGCGGCGAGCTCGGGCTCACGTTGCTGCGGGGCTTCGCGTCGTGGGAGCCGTCGTGCTGACCAAGCGGCTCATCGCGTGCTTCGACGTGATCGACGGGCGCGTCACCAAGGCCCAGCAGTTCCAGGACAACATCGATGTCGCGCCCGCCGAAGAGCTCGCCGAGCGCCTGTACGACGACCAGATCGACGAGATCGTCTTCTACGACATCACCGCGAGCTCGGAGAAGCGCAAGATCGATCTCGACACCGTTCGGCGCGTCGCGCACCACGTGTTCGTGCCGTTCACGGTCGGTGGAGGGATCCGCTCGCTCGACGACATGTTCGACGTGCTGAAGGCCGGTGCGGAGAAGATCAGCATCGACTCGATGGCCGTCCGGAACCCGGAGATCATCCGTGAAGGCGCCGACGCGTTCGGGCGCCAGTGCATCGTGCTGTCGACGCAGGTGAAGCACATGGGCGTGCGCGCGGGGCTGCCGAGCGGGTACGAGGTGTTCATCGACGGCGCGCGCCTCGCGACCGGCCTCGATGCACTGGACTGGGTCCGGCGCGCCGAAGACCTCGGCGCCGGCGAGATCGTGGTCAACAGCATCGACCGCGACGGCACCGCGTCGGGCTACGACATCGACATCACGCGTGCGGTTGCCGATGCGGTGAACGTGCCGGTGATCGCGTCGGGCGGCGCCGGCACCGTCTCGCACATCGCGGAGGGGCTCACCGCGGGTGGTGCGTCGGCGGCGATCATCAGCTCGATCCTCTACTCGCCCCGACTCGAGCGGAACCTCGGGGTACGCGAGCTGAAGGATGGACTGCGCGCGCTCGGCGTGCCGATGCGGCCTTATCTGACCTGAGCCGAGTCTCGGGCCGGTTCGGTGTCCCAGTCGACGCGCGGGGCGTCGGCCCACAGCCGCTCGAGGTCGTAGTAGGAACGGGTCTCGGCGAGGAAGACGTGGACGATGATGTCGCCGTAGTCCATGAGCACCCACGACGCGTCCTGGAGGCCTTCGACGCTGCGGGGCCCCTCATTCTCGTCGCCGCCCAGCACCTTGATCGCGAGCTCGACCTCTTCGACGATCGTGCGGACCTGACGGGTGTTGTTGGCGCTCACGATCACGAAGGCCTCGGTGATCGAGATGATCTCCCCGACGTCGAGCACGACGATGTCGGCACCCTGCTTGTCGGCTGCGGCCCGAGCGGCGATGCCGGCTCGCTCCCGTGCGTCCGGGACCGGCCGGCCGACATCTGGCCCGCTGGCACCAGGCCTGCCGATGACCGGGCCGGTCAAGCGGACCAGTTCAATTCGCCACCGGGAACGTCATCAGCACTCAGTGTAGAGCCCACGCGCGTGAATGGCACGCACCACTGCGGCCGGTATCAGGCCGTCGACGGGGAGTCCGGCAGCGAGCCGCGTGCGCAGATCCGTGGACGAGATGTCGAGCCGCGGGATACCGACGTGCTCGACCCGCCACCCACCACCGGGTGGCTGCGCGTGCTCGCCCTCGCGCTCGACCACCACGATGGTGGCGAGATCCCGGGTGTCGTCGAGTCGCCGCCAGGTGCCCATGTTGGCCACCGCGTCGGCGCCGAGCACGAGGAACAGCTCGTTGCCCGGGCCGAGGAGCGACTCCAACGTGTCGGCGGTGACCGACGCACCTTCGCGCTCGACCTCGACCGCCGATGCCTCCACGCCGTCGACCTCGGCCATCGCGAGCTCGACGAGCGCGAGGCGGTCACGCGCCGACGCGACGACCCGCCCCCGCTTCTGCCACGGATCGCCCGCGGGGACCACCAGCACGCGGTCGAGGCCCAATCGGCTCCGCACCTCGGCCGCCACGACGACATGACCCACGTGAACGGGGTCGAACGTGCCCCCGAACACCCCCAGCCGCTCTGGTCGCACGGGCGCAGTCTAGAAATCCCACATTCCCGCCCCCGTCACCCGGGCGAAACATTCCGGTCATCTTCGCTCGTACGATGCCTCCATGAACGATGCGACGAGCGTCCTCGTCCGCGTCTGGCTCCCCGACCGGCCCGGTGCGCTCGGTCTCGTGGCGTCGCGCATCGGTGCCGTGGAAGGTGACATCGTCGGGATCGACGTCCTCGAGCGAGGCGAGAGCGTGGCCGTCGACGAGTTCGCGGTGCAGCTGCGCAACGCGAGCGCGCTCGACATCATGGTGCGCGAGATCGAAGAGGTCGACGGCGCGAGCGTCGAGGAGGTGCGGATCGTCGACCGCTTCCCCGACCCGCGGCTCGACGCGCTGGAGTCGGCCGCGAGCCTGTGCATGGCGGAGTCGATCGGCGATCTGCACGGGATCCTCGTCAGCCAGATCCGCGCCGAATTCCTCGGCGACTGGAGCGCGCTCGTGATCGACGCGTCGGTGCTGGCATCGGCCGGCGACGTCGCGATCGAGGCGGGCGTGCTCGAGGCACTCGCCGCGGGCACCGCGGCGTCGCCCTTGGTCGCCGACGGCACCACCGGTCCCGACGACCTCGCCGTCGCTGCGCTCCCGAAGCACGGGGCGACGATGTTCGTCGGCCGTGAGGGTCATCCGTTCCGACTCCGAGAGCGTCTGCAGCTCGTGGCGCTCGCGGGAATCGCCGACCGCGCGTGGGAGCTGTTGGGGAACGGTCGCTAGCGTCCCGGTGCGTGCGCACCGCGGTCGTCGTCTTCACCCGTGATCTCCGCGTCACCGATCATCCGGCGCTCGTACGCGGGGTGGACGACGCCGAGACCGTGGTCCCGCTGTTCGTGCTCGACGACGCGATCCTCGCGCGCCGGTTCCATGCGCCGAACCGCACCGGCTTCCTGCTCGAGTCACTCGCCGACCTGCGGGGCGCGCTGCAGTCGCTCGGCGGCGATCTGGTCGTGCGCCGCGGGCGCTGGGTCGACGAGGTGATGCGCGTGGTTGCCTCCGTGGGCGCGGATGCCGTGTTCGCCTCCGCCGACGTGAGCGAGTTCGCGCAGTCGCGCCAGCGCGCACTGGCACGCGCGTGCACCGACGCGCGGATCGCCTGCGCACTCCTCCCGGGCGTCTCGATCATCCCGCCCGGCACGGTCGCGCCCGCCGAGAGCGATCACTACAAGGTGTTCACGCCGTACTGGCGGCGCTGGGTCGAGGTCCCGCGTCGACCGTCGGCGACCACACCGGCACGGGTGTCGCTCCCGGACGGCGTCGACACCGGCGCGTTGCCCGCGCTCGACGAGCTGGTCGCGGGCGCGCGCGCACCCGACGCGATGCCGGGCGGCGCCCGTGCTGCCCGGGCGCGCCTCGACGCGTGGACCGCCGAGGTCGATCACTACGACAGCGCGTCACGACGACCTCCCCGGTGACGCGACGTCCCGGCTCTCGCCGTACCTGCACTTCGGCTGTCTGTCGCCGCTCGAGGTCGCGCATGCCGTCTTCGGGAGGCAGGGTGCGGACCCGTTCCTGCGGCAGCTCTGCTGGCGCGACTTCTTCCACCAGATCCTCGCCGCTCGCCCCGACGCCGCGTGGTCCGACTACCGCCCGCGGGGCGACCGCTGGAACGACGACCCCGGCGCGCTCGCGGCCTGGCAGGAAGGTCGCACCGGCTTTCCGGTCGTCGACGCCGGCATGCGCCAGCTCGCGCGTGAAGGCTTCATGCACAACCGGGCGCGCATGATCGTGGCGTCGTTCCTGACCAAGGACCTGTACGTCGACTGGCGGGCCGGTGCGCGGCACTTCCTCGACCACCTGCTCGACGGCGACATCGCCAACAACAACCTCAACTGGCAGTGGGTCGCCGGGACCGGCACCGACACCAACCCGAATCGGATCTTCAACCCGACCGTGCAGGGCACCCGCTTCGACCCCGACGGCGACTACGTGCGGCGTTGGGTCCCCGAGCTCGCCGCGCTGCGCGGCGCCGCCACCCACAACCCCGACGCGGCCGTCCGTCGTGCGTACGATTACCCCGCGCCCATCGTCGACCACCACGACGCGATCGCCGCCTACCGCGCCCGCCTCTGATTCATTGGTCCATCGAGGCTCATATTCAGTCCGCAATTGCCGGATGAATCTCAGGCGAGGGCGTCGGGGGTGCAGAACTCGGGCGACGGGGCGCCAGCGCGTCCGTTCAGCCTTCGGCGATCTGGGCGACGAACTGCTGGAGCTGGCGCAGGTTGCGGCACTCGAACACGCCGTCGCAGTACTTCGTGTACTCCGACACGATCGAGTCACCGGTGTCCCAGTAGCTCCGCGGCTCCGGGTTCAGCCAGTAGGTGTGCCGGGCGCGCTTCTGCATCTCCTCGACGACCCACGCTTCCGACGCGTGGTAGTTGTTGCGCGCGTCGCCGAGCAGGATGATCGACGACTTCGGCGTGATCTCCCCGTAGTGGCGTTGATAGAACGTCTCGAACGCGTGCCCGTAGTCGGAGTGGCCGTCGACCCACACGACATCGGCTTCGACGTTCACGCGGTGGACCGCGTCGGTGACGTCGTCGGACTCCTGGAAGAAGGTGGTGACCTCGTCGATGCCGTCGATGAACACCCACGACCGCACCTTGGAGAACTGGCTCGCCATCGCGTACACGAACATCAACGTGAAGCGCGCGAAGCTCGCCACCGATCCCGAGATGTCGGCGATCACCATGATCTCGGGCTTCGACGGGTGCGGGTGGCGGAACTTCGGCTCCGCGGGCACGCCCCCGTACGACAACGATGCGCGCACGGTCTTGCGGAAGTCGAGCGCGCCGCGATGCCGCCGACGACGGCGCTGTGCGAGACGGGCCGCCATCGATCGCGTCAACGGGTAGACGGCCCGCTGCAGCGCGAGCATCTCGTCACGCGACGCGTGCATGAACTCGACATCTTCGGGCAGCGGCTTGCGCAGTGTTCGCGCCATTGCCTCCATGCCGCGATCGGCCACGAGCGCGCGCCGGATCTCCTCCTCGACCAGCTCGCGCAGCTCCCTGAGCCGCGCCTCGAACTCCTCGCGGAGCAGGCGGTCGGCGAGCTCGCCCTCCCCCGCCTCGCCCTGCTGGCGCGCCTGACCCATGAGCCGCTCGGTGAGCGCCTCGAGGTCGAGAGCCCGCAGCGTGCGGTACAGGTAGTAGGTGCCGCCGACGGGCCGGCCGGGCTCCATGCCGGCGAACTGCTGCACCGCGAGTGCCGCGAGCCGCCGGAGCGCCTCGCGGTCCATGTTCATCAGCGCGCGCATCAGCATCTCGGCGAGCTCTTCGCGCGACATCGGCGTGCCCGCGCCCGCGGCCGGCATGCCGTCCTGCGGCAACCCGCTGTCGGGGCCCTGAGCCTCGAGCAGCTCGTCGTCGTCGATGCCGTGGCTGTACAGCGAGAAGTAGACGTTGAACACGACGTCGAACGCGCGCTGGTGACGGTGGTGCTTCACCAGCGTGGTCGCGAGCACGGTGCGGAACACCTCGCGGTCGGAGATGTCGACGTACTCGAGCGCGCGCATGGCGTCGAGGTTCTCGGTCATCGACACCGGCAGCCCCGCGGCGCGCAGCTCGTGCACGAAACCCTGCAGCACGTCGAGGAGCGACCGCACCTCGGTGGGTGCCGCGGCCGGCACCATCGGCATGCTCACTGCGCCATCATTTCGCGCTCACCACGACGTCACGGGGTGACGGCGTCGGGGACCTGAAGCTCCTTGCGCGCCTTGGTGATGTCGGACTGGTACTTCAGGAGCACGTGCAGCGTCTCGCCGATCACGACGGGGTCGATGTCGGACTTGCCGAGGTAGAGGAGCGTGCGTGCCCAGTCGATGGTCTCCGAGATCGACGGCGACTTCTTGAGCTCCAGCTGACGGATCGACCGGACGACCCGCGCGATCTGATCCGCGAGCTCGTCGTCGATCTCGGGCACCCGCACCCGCACGATCTCCTTCTCGCGCTCGATGCTCGGGTAGTCGATGTGCAGGTAGAGGCAGCGCCGCTTCAACGCCTCCGACAGCTCCCGGGTGTTGTTCGACGTGAGCAGCACGATCGGCCGTAGCTGGTTGCCGACGATGGTACCGAGCTCGGGGATCGACACCTGGAAGTCGGAGAGCACCTCGAGCAGCAGCGCCTCGGTCTCGATCTCGACGCGGTCGACCTCGTCGATGAGGAGCACGACGGGCTCTTCGGAGCGGATGGCCTCGAGCAGCGGGCGGGTGAGCAGGAAGGGCTCGGAGAAGATGTCGGCCTCCACCTCGGCCCAGCTCGCCTCGTGCTCGCGGTCGGACTGGATGCGCAGCAGCTGCTTCTTGTAGTTCCACTCGTAGAGCGCCTTGGCCTCGTCGAGGCCCTCGTAGCACTGCAGGCGGATCAGGCGTGATCCGGTGACCTGCGCGATGGCCTTCGCCAGTTCCGTCTTGCCGACGCCCGCAGGGCCTTCGACCAGCACCGGCTTCTCGAGGCGATCGGCGAGGAACACCACCCCGGCGATCCCGGCGTCGGCCAGGTAGTCGGCCTCCCGCAAGCGCGCGATGACCTTGTCGACCGACTCGAAACGCTCCGCCATATCTCCTCAGGTTCTGATCTGGCCGTCGCCCCAGACGACGTACTTGTAGGTGGTGAGCTCGCGGAGCGCCATCGGGCCGCGGGCGTGCAGCTTCTGGGTGGAGATCCCAATCTCGGCGCCGAAGCCGAACTCGGCGCCGTCGGTGAAGCGGGTGGACGCGTTCACCGTGACCGTGCCGCTGTCGACCTCGCGCGTGAACCGCCGCGCCGACGCAAGGTCGCGCGTGACGATGGCGTCGGTGTGCGCGCTCCCGAATCGGTTGATGTGCGCGATCGCGGCGTCGATCGACGGGACGATCGCCACGCTCATCTTCAGCGCGAGGAACTCGCGGGCGAAGTCGTCGTCGGTGGCCGCACCCATCGCGGGCCACCGCTCGCGCGCGCCGTCGTCGCCGACCAGCTCGACGCCCTGCTCGGCGAGCGCGCTGCACACACGCGGGAGGAAGTCGTCGGCCACCGCCGCATGGACGAGGAGCGATTCCGCGGCGTTGCACACGCTGGGCCGGCTCGTCTTCGCGTTCACCACGATGTCGAGCGCCATGTCGAGGTCGGCGTGATCGTCGACGTAGACGTGGCAATTGCCGTCGCCGTCGATGATGACGGGCACGGTGGCGTGGTCGCGGATGCTCTGGATCAGCGAAGCCCCTCCCCGCGGGATGAGGCAGTCGACGAACTCGGTGAGCTGCATCAGCTCGACCGCGGCCTCGTGGCGCACGTCGTCGACGAGGAGCACGCAGTCGGCGGGCAAGCCCGCCTTGGTGGCGGCGTCACGGAGCACGTCGACGATCGCCTGGTTCGAGTGGAGGGCGCTGGCCGACCCCCGCAGCAGCGCGGCATTGCCGGACTTCAGGCAGATCCCGGCGGCGTCGCTGGTGACGTTCGGGCGGTTCTCGTAGATGATCGCCACCACGCCGAGCGGGACGCGGACCTTTTCGATCTGGATGCCGTTCGGACGGCGCCAGCCCTCGAGCACCTCGCTGACCGGGTCGGGCAGGGCGGCCACGTCGCGCAGCCCCTCGGCCATGCCCACCAGTCGGGCCTCGGTGAGCCGGAGGCGGTCGAGCGGCCCCGGTTCCATGCCGTCGGCCGCGGCGGCCTCGACGTCAATGCGGTTGGCGGCGAGCAGCTCGGCGCTCCGGGCGAGCATCAGGTCGGCGGCGGTCAGCAGCGCGGTGTTCTTGTCGGGGGTGGACGCCGCCGCGAGGCGGGCCGCCGCGGCCCGGGCCCGCGGTCCGAGGTCACGGACTGCGGCGGGCGCGGACATGCGGGCGAGTGTACTGCCGAGGTCTCGGAGCACCTCCCTGCCATTTGGCTCGCTGAAGGCTCGACGCGCCGGATCGTCCGACCGGCGGTCTCGCTTCTTTCGCTCGTGAATCGGGAGGGGTGAGGCCGTGTCGTCGTCACGTCCGCGCAGCCCGAGGGCGCAGCGGCTGCAGACGACCCGGCCTCACCATCCTCCCACTCCTCGCCGACCGTCGAAGCCCTCGTAGAAGGCTCTCCCCCCGCCGGTCAGCGACGAGTAGCGAGCCGTAGTGTGACGGAAGACGAACCCGAGTGCAAGAGCGCCCCGACCAGAAACCACAGTGAGTGGTCGGGGAACCGCTGTGAGCAAATAAGACCAGAGGCGAGCGGAGCCGCCACGACCGGACCGAGTGCGTCGTTCGCGCCAGCGAGCCGTGCCCCGAGCGGCCCGTGAGCGAAGCGAACCAGAGCGGGAGTCAGGGCAGGACGACGAGGTCGTCGCGGTGGACGACCTCGTGGGACAGGCCGTCGGCGAGCTCCGAGGTCCTCCGACCGGCGACGTCCCGGAGCCCGGAGGCCGAGTAGCGGACCAGGCCCTTCGCGAACGGTGCCCCGGTCTCGTCGGCGATCTCGACCGCGTCGTCGGGCTCGAACGAGCCCTCGACGCCGCGCACGCCGGCGGCGAGGAGCGACCGGTTGTCGGCGCAGAGCGCCCGGCGGGCACCGGCGTCGACGACGATCCGCCCGCTGGCGGGACGGGCGAACGCGATCCACAGCTTGCGGCTCGACAGGCGCTCCGGGCGCGGGCGTATCGATGTCCCCACCGCCCGGCCTTCGACCGCGTCGACGATCACCGAGGGCGCGTCGGCGGCGGCGATCACCGCACGCACCCCCGACCACGCGGCGATCTTGGCGGCTGCGAGCTTGCTCGCCATGCCGCCACTGCCCCGGGCCGAGCCCGCGCCACCGGCGACCGACTCCAGCGCGGCGTCGACCTCGGCGATCTCCTCGATCAGCGACGCATGCTCGTCGAGCCGTGGGTCGGCGGTGAACAGCCCGAGCGTGTCGGTGAGCAGCACGAGCACGTCGGCCGACACGAGATGTGACACGAGCGCGGCGAGGCGGTCGTTGTCGCCATAGCGGATCTCGTCGTCGGCCACGGTGTCGTTCTCGTTGACGATCGGCACCACGCCGAGGTCGAGGAGCCGGCGCAGCGTCTCGCGGGCGTGCAGGTACTGCGACCGCACCCCGAAGTCGTGGGGCGTCAGCAGCACCTGGCCCGCGAGCAGCCCGCGGTCGCCGAGGATCCTGCCGAACCGCTCCATCAGCAGGGGCTGGCCGACTGCGGCCACCGCCTGGAGGGTCCCGATGTCGGTCGGACGGGTCGTGAGCCCCAGCGCGGGCAGGCCGGACGCGATCGCGCCCGAGCACACCAGCACGATCTCGTGGCCGCGCGCACGGGCAGCGGCGACACCGTCGCACAGCCGCATCACCGACTCGTCGTCGAGCTCTCCCTGCTCCGACGTGATCGACGATGTACCGACCTTGACGACTGCGATGCCGGCCTTCACCACTGCCGTGCTCGCTGCGGACCGGGGTACCCGGTCCGCAGGCGCTCGCCCGGCCGCCATCAGCCGAAGCCTTCGACGTAGTCGAGCTCGACCGGGCCCACGCGCACGACGTCGCCTTCGCGCGCTCCGGCTCGTGCCAGCGCACGCTCGACCCCCATCTTGCGCAGGCGCTGTTGCACGTACTCGAGCGCCTCGATGTTGGTGAGGTCGGCCATCGCCACCACCCGCTCGGCGTTGCGCCCCGACACGCGCCAGGCACCGTCTTCGTCGCGTACGACGGAGAAGCCCTCCTCCGCGGGGCGCAGGACGACGAACGGCTCGGGCTCGGGCTCGTCGGCGCGGGCCTCCGACACCAAGGTGCCGATGCGGCCGAGCAGCTCGTCGAGGCCACTGCGCGTGACCGCCGACACTGCCAGCATCCCCGCTCCGACCGGCGCGGTGGCGACGTCGGCCTTGCTGCCCACGACGATGCGCGGGCGTTCCAGCAGGTCGGGTCGGTACCGGCGGAGCTCGTCGAGCAGCACCGCTTCCTGCTCCTCGGGTGAGCGCTCGTCCATGCTCGCGAGGTCGATGAGCAACACGAGCACTCGGGCGCGTTCGACATGACGGAGGAACTGGTGACCCAGCCCCCGCCCTTCGGCCGCCCCCTCGATCAGGCCCGGGAGATCGGCGAGCACGAACTCGTGATCGCGGAAGCGCACCACGCCGAGGTGCGGCTCGAGGGTGGTGAACGGGTAGTTCGCGATCTTCGGCTTGGCTGCGCTCACCGCCGCGATCAGCGTGGACTTCCCCGCGTTCGGGAAGCCGACCAGCGCGGCATCGGCGAGCAGCTTCACCTCGAAGCGGAACCAGTGCTCCTCGCCGTACTCACCCTGCTCGGCGAAGCTCGGCGCGCGGCGCGCGTTCGACAGGAAGCGCGCGTTCCCGCGGCCGCCGCGGCCACCGAGCGCGGCAACGTACCGGTCGCCGTGACGCACGAGGTCGGCGATCACCTCGCCCTCCCGCGACTTCACGACCGTGCCCTCGGGCACCTTCACGACGAGATCGTCGCCCTTGGCGCCGTGCTTCTGGCGCCCGCCCCCATGGGTGCCCGACGGGGCGCGCCGGTGCGGGTGGTCGCGGAAGCCCAGCAGCGACGCGACATTGCGATCGGCTTCGACGATGACGTCCCCGCCGGAACCGCCGTCACCGCCGTCGGGCCCGCCCTTGGGGACGTGCGCCTCGCGCCGGAACGACACGACTCCGGCACCGCCGTCGCCGCCGCGCAGGTTGACCTGGACTTCGTCGACGAAGGACACAGGAAAACTCTAGGGACCAGGGAGACAGAGCCTCAGCGGCCCGGCGCCGTCAGGCGCCAGGAGCGGGAATGATGTCGACGAGCTTGCGGCCCCGGCGGTGCCCGAACTGCACCGTGCCGTTGGCAGTGGCGAACAGCGTGTCGTCGCTGCCCTTGCCGACGTTTTCGCCGGGGTGAAACCGCGTGCCGCGCTGACGCACGATGATCGAGCCCGCGGTGACCAACGTGCCGCTGCCGACCTTCACGCCCAGGCGCTGCGCGTTGGAGTCGCGGCCGTTCCGTGACGAGGCTGCGCCCTTCTTCTTCGACATCAGTCCTCCTCTGCGGCGATGGGCTCTGCGGCGATGGGCTCGACGGCGATGGGCTCGACGGCAGTGGTTTCGGTGGCTGCGGTCGTGTCGTCGGCCTTCGTGGCGGCCTTCGCGCGCGACCGGCCCTTGGTGATCCCGGTGATCTCGAGCACCGAGAGGTCCTGGCGGTGGCCGTACCGACGCCGGTTGTTGCTCTTGGGCTTGTAGATGAAGCCGTCGATCTTCGGCCCACGGGTGGCGCCGACGACCTTGGCCTTCACCGTGACGCCCGACAGCTCCTTCGGGGTCGCGAGCACCAAGGCGTCGTCGACGACGAGCAGGGGCGTGAGCTCGAGCTCGGCGCCCTCGTCGGCACCGACCAGCTCGACCTCGAGCCGCTCACCCTTCTCGACCCGATACTGCTTGCCACCGGTGCGGATCACTGCGTACATGGCGCGAAAAACCCCTCAGATGTCTTGCCGGGAAACCGGGTCAGCTTAGTCGCCCGATTCCCAAGGTCGCGATCTCGCCTCAGCCCACGCCCGAGAGCAGCGCCTCGTCGAGAAGGAAGCCGCGGCCGTGGCACATGGAGCACGTCTCGCTGAACGACTCCACCAGACCCTCCGAGATGCGCTTGCGGGTCATCTCGACGAGCCCCAGCTCCGACATCTCGAACGCCTGGGTGCGGGTCTTGTCGCGGGCGAGGGCGTCGCGGAACACCCGCATGGTCTCGTCCCGGTTCGCCTTGATCTCCATGTCGACGAAGTCGATGACGATGATGCCGCCGATGTCGCGGAGCCGGAGCTGCCGGGCGATCTCCTCGGCGGCTTCGAGGTTGTTGCGGAAGACCGTCTCCTCGAGATTCGTCTTGCCGACGTTCTTGCCGGTGTTGACGTCGATCACCGTGAGCGCCTCGGTGCGCTCGATCACCAACGAGCCACCCGACGGCAACCAGACCTTGCGGTCGAGCGCCTTCACGAGCTGCTCGTGGATGTGGAACTTCTCGAAGATCGGCATGCCTTCGTCTTCGCGGTCGTAGAACTCGACCCGCTCCGCCAGCTCGGGCGCGATCGCCTCGACGTAGCCGCGCGTCTCCTCGTAGAGCGCGCGATCGTCGATCACGACGCCGCGGTACTCCTTGGTGAACTCCTCACGGATGAGGCGCAGCACGAGATCGGGCTCCTGGTAGAGGAGCTTCGCCGACTTGGTCTTCTCCACGAGCTGGGAGATCTGCTCCCACTGTGACCGCAGCCGGCGCACGTCACGTTCGAGCTCCTCCTGCGTCGCGCCTTCGGCCGCGGTGCGCACGATGAGCCCGGCGTCGTCGGGGCGGATGCCGTCGAGGATCCGCCGGAGGCGCTTGCGCTCGTCGTCGGGGAGGCGCTTCGAGATCCCGTAGGTCTCGGGCTCGCCGGGCACCATCACGAGGAAGCGGCCGGCGAGACTCACTTCCTGCGTGAGCCGCGCGCCCTTGTGCGCGATCGGGTTCTTGGTGACCTGCACCACGATGTACTGCCCGTTCTTGAGCATGCGCTCGATCTTGGGCTTGGCGCCGCCTTCGATGTCGCCCTTGTCGAACGCGACGTCGCCGCGGTAGAGGACGCCGTTCTTCGGCGTGCCGATGTCGACGAACGCGGCCTCCATGCCGGGCAGCACGTTCTGCACGCGCCCGAGGTAGATGTTGCCGTCGATCGAGTCGGCGCCTTCGGGCGTGGCCAGCGTGTGCTCGACCAGGCTGCGGCCTTCGAGCACCGCGATGTGCGTGTGCCCACCCTCGAGCGCGTGGACGCACATGAGGTAGCGACCGGCCGGGCGTCCCTTGCGGGTGCGTCCGCGGCGGCGCTCCCACGCCTCGTCGTCGAGCTCCAGCGCGGGCTCGTCACCGAGCCCGAGGTCGGCGCGCACGACGTCGTCGGCGCGTGCGGGGCTGCGAGCCAGAGCACCGTTCCCGGTGCTGCTGCTCTCTCCATTGGTGGCCGCCGCACCCGAGCTGCCGCCGCGGCCGCGGCCGCGGCCACCTCGCCGGCGACGCCGCTTGGGTACGACGGCCTCGTCGTCAGGCCCGACCTCGGCCTTCGCGCCGGGTGCGCCCGATGCCGCAGCGGCTGCCGGGGCAGGGCGGGAGTCGCCGATCCGGGGTCGCGAGGGCGGCGTCGTGGCACCGGGGGCCGCGGGACGGGAGTCCCCCACCTGAGGGGCGCCCGAGGACGACGGCGCCAGCCCGGCCTCTTCGCGGGCGACCTCGGCGATGTCGTCGTCGGTCAGGCCGCGGTCGGCTTCGGCATCGTTGTAGCTCTGCGGCTCCCGACGCTCGCGCGCGACCGGCACGTCGCCGGGCACCCGGTCGGGAGCGCCGTCGAGCGCGTCGTCGTCGAAGTCGTCGTCATCGGCATCGGCATCATCCGCGTCGGCGGCGCCACCGTGCGTGGCCGATGCCGACGAGGAAGCCGGGCGCTTGCGGTTGCGGCCGCCGCGGGAGCCACGGCGGCGGCGCCGCGGCGCGCCGTCGGGGCGAGGGGCCGACCCGTTGGGGGCCGGGGAAGCGGAACCTTCAGCTGCTCCCGATGTCTCCGGCTCTCCGGGGCGCAACGGCTCCTCGGAGGGCTCGGGGGGGAGACCACAGTCTCCGGAATGGTGTCGTCGGACATTGCATCCTTCTCTCATCACGCGTGCACCTCGAGGGTGCGCGCGAACACGTCGGCTTCCAGCGGCTCCAACCGCGCGCCGTCGCGTTCGATCCATTGTGCAGTTCGGAGTGCGCAGCGCTCGGTGAGGACGATGCCGTCGTGAGACAGTGCATCGAGCACCTCACGCGGTCGAGCGCCGCGGGATTGCGTTGACAGGGTGAGCTCGAGGGCCGGGGCGCCAGTCACGTCGATGACTGAAGCGTCGGCATCGAGCTCATTTCGAACCAGCGTGCAGGCCACGATCGCGGGACGAATGTCGTCGACGCTCTCGCGGCCCTTTCGGGTGCGGGTCACGAGCAGGGTGTCGCTCGCAAGGCCGCGTGTGACAGCAGAGCTGAGAACGTCGCGGTCGACGGCGTTGCCGTCGGCATCCGCGACCACTACCTGGTACTCGACGAGCGTGACTGCTTCCTGCAGCGCAGGCGCGCGATCGGCGAGCGGCACCGCGCCGGTGACGTCGATGCCCTCGGGTAACGCCGCCGAGAGCCGATCCGGCCACGAGTCGGTGTCGGCCGGCTCGCGCAGCTCGACGTCGAGGTACTCGGCAATGCTCTCGTGACCAACCGAGAGCGCGAGCCCGAAGCTCACCTTCGGCCGGGGCGAGAAGCCGAGCGTGAACGCGAGCGGGAAGTCGACGATTCGGAACGCGCGCTCGAACGCGCGCGCGACGTCGCGGTGCGAGATGAAGCGGACCTTCCCGCGCTTGGTGAAGCGAATCCGCACCGGGAAGCCGTCGGTGGCTCTCACGACGACACGCTCATGGGCTTGCGGATGAGCTCGACGCGCACCTCGTTGCCGAAGCCGAGCCCCTGGCCGGTGCCCTGGCTCCCACCCGCGGGCGGCACCGCCGACGCGACGACATGTTCGAGCGCGTAGTCGGTGCACACCCCGCAGTCGTAGCACGGCGTCCACCGGCAATCAGGGAGGCCGTGCTCGAGGAGGGCCGCCTGCCAGTCGTCCCAGAGGAAGTCGCGGTGCAGGCCGGCGGCGATGTGGTCCCAGGGGAGGATCTCGTCGTTCGTGCGGTGCCGGGTGACGTACCAGTCCGGGTCGAGGCCCTCGGCCGCCATCGCGTGGAGCCAGCGGTCGAGCGCGAACCGCTCGCTCCACTCCTGGAACGTGCCCCCGTCGCGCCAGACCCGCTCGATCACGCGACCGATGCGGCGGTCGCCGCGGCTGGCGATGCCCTCGGCGAACGTGGCGTCGGGATCGTGCCAGCGCAGGGTCGCACCCGTGCGCTTGAGGTCGTCGCGCAGGAGGCCGACCTTGCGCCGGAGCTCCCGCACGCCGTTCTGGCCGAACCACTGGAACGGCGTATGCGCCTTGGGCACGAAGCCGCCGACCGACGCGGTGCAGCTCGCCTTCTTGGTGTGCGCGCGCCCGATCTTCACGACTTCGCGGGCGAGCTCGGCGATCCCGAGCGTGTCGGCATCCGTCTCGGTGGGCAGGCCCACGAGAAAGTAGAGCTTCACCCGCTGCCAGCCCTGCGAGTACGCGCCGTCGACGGCCGCGTACAGATCGTCCTCGGTGATGAGCTTGTTGATCACCTGACGGATGCGCCACGTGCCGCCCTCGGGCGCGAACGTGAGCCCGGTGCGGCGCACCTTCTGGATCTCGCTCGCGATGCCGACGGTGAACGCGTCGACCCGCAACGACGGCAACGAGACGCTCACGTTGCCGCAGCCGACCTGGTCGTTGACGATGCTCGCGACGAGGCCGTCGATCCCGGAGAAGTCGGCCGTGCTCAGCGACGTGAGTGCGACTTCGTCGTAGCCCGTGCGCCGGAGCCCGCCCTCCACCATCGTGCGCACCTGCTCCTCGGGCCGTTCGCGCACCGGGCGCGTGATCATCCCCGCCTGGCAGAAGCGACACCCACGCGTGCAGCCACGGAACACTTCGACGTTGAGGCGGTCGTGCACCACCTCGATGAGTGGCACGAGCTGGTTCTTGGGGTACGGCCACTCACCGAGATCCGCGACCGTGCGCTTGTCGACCCGCTCGGGGACGTCGTCGTGCAACGGCTGCACCGACACGATGTGCGCGCCGTCGTACTCGACCTCGTACATCGACGGCACGTAGACGCCCGGGATGGTCGCGAGCTCGTGCAGCACCGCCTCGCGGCTGGCGCGCCCGCCGCGCTTCCACGCCGACACGACCTCGTTGATCTCGCCGACCACCTCTTCGCCGTCGCCGATCACGAACGCATCGACGAAGTCGGCCATGGGCTCGGGGTTGAACGCGCAGTGCCCGCCCGCCAGCACGATCGGGTGCTCAGGCCGACGGTCGTCGGCCCGCACCGGCACGCCGGCGAGATCGAGGCACTCGAGGACGTTGGTGTAGACGAGCTCGGCGGCCAGGCCGAAGGCGAAGACGTCGAACTCCCCGGCGTGGTGGTGGGTGTCGACCGAGAACAGCGGCACCGAGTGGGCGCGCATCTCCTCGCCCATGTCGAGCCATGGCGCGTAGGCGCGCTCGGCCAGGGCGTCGTCGCGTTCGTTGAGGATCTCGTACAGGATCTGGAGCCCCTGGTTGGGCAACCCGACTTCGTAGGTGTCGGGATAGACGAGAAGCCAGGAGGTGAGCTGCGGGTGATGCTCCGGACGGAGGCTCCCCCGCTCCATCCCGATGTAGCGACCGGGCTTCTCGACCCGTGCCAGGAGGGGCTCCACCCGTGGCCACAGGTTCGACATGTTGGGGCCCATGCTACCCGAGCCGCCCCTCGAGGCCCCCTCTTCCAGGCGAATCGGGCTTCAGGCGAAGCGGCGCATCGAGACGTTGAGGACGAGGCCGACGCAGGCGAAGGTCGCGATCATCGACGACCCGCCGTAGCTCATGAACGGGAGTGGGATGCCGGTCACCGGCATGATCCCTATCGTCATCCCCACGTTCTCGAAGATCTGGAACGCGAGCATCGCGAGCACGCCGGTGCACACCAGCATCCCGAAGAAATCGCGCGCCAGCCTCGCGGTGCGCCACACCCGCCACATCACGACCGCGAGCAGGCCGAGGAGGCCGACCGCGCCGACGAACCCGAGCTCCTCCCCCACCGCGGTGAAGATGAAGTCGGTGTGCTGCTCGGGCACGAAGCTGCCCTGCGTCTGCGAGCCCTCCTGGAACCCTTCGCCGCCGAAGCGGCCGTTGGCGATCGCCTGGGTCGACTGCTGCTGGTTGTAGGCACTGGCCTGCGTGGTCGGGTCACCCGCGAACACGTTCAACCGGTCGATCTGGTACTGCTTGAGCAGCCCGAGGCCCACGACGGCGTACACCGCGGTGATGGTGAGTAGCGCGATCACCGCGAGCTGCTTCCCGGACACGCCCGCCATCGCGAGGAGGCCCACGATGATGACGCCGAGCACGAGCGCGGTCCCGAGGTCGGGCTGGATCAGCACCAGCCCGATCGGCACCGCGGCGAGGCCGAGCGTGACGGTCAGCCGCCACGCGTCGAGCTCGCCCCGGTACTGATTGAGGTAGCCGGCGAGGGCGACGATGATCCCGAACTTCGCGAACTCCGACGGCTGCAGCGTGAAGCCACCCGGGAGCTGGAACCACGCCTGCTGGCCCTTGATGTTCGATCCGACGGGCGCGAGCACCGCGACGAGGATCGCGATGGTGGCGAAGTACGCGAGCATCGACATGTCGCGCAGCTTGCGGTAGTCGACGAGCATCACGAGCACCATCGCCGCGATGCCGAGCCCGATGAACAGCGCCTGGCGCTTCACGAAGTAGAGCTCGTCTCCGGGGATGCGCCGGTGCGTGCTCGAGTAGATCATCGCGAGCCCGAGCGCGCAGATCGCGAACACCGCGATGACGAGCAGGAAGTCGAAGTGGCGCAGCGGTGACGCGTCGAGGCGCGACCGCTCCTTGATCGCCGACGGGCTGCCGATGCGGGCGCGAGAACGCGACGGGGCGCTGAGGCTCATGCCGGGATCTCGATCATGGTGCCATCAGTCGTTCTTGTTCAGCGCGGCGCCGACCTGGACCGCGGGTGGGTTCGGGGTGCCGGTGAGGAACTCGGCGATGCGCGCCACGATGGGGGCGGACACGTCGGAGCCGAAGCCGGCCTGCTCGACCATCGACAGGATCACATACTGCGGCTGGGCGGGATCGTTCTCGGCGTTGGTGAAGCCGACGAACCATGACGTGTCGTCGACCTTGCCGTTCGCAACCTGCGCGGTTCCGGTCTTCCCCGCGAACGTCGGGCCGGAGTAGTTGCGGAACGCGACGTACGCGGTGCCCTGCCCGTCGTTGGTGACGCCGATGAGCCCCGGCAGCACCTGGCTGTGGATCTCCGGGCTCACCAGCCCCGAGCGCAGGGTCTGCGGGTCCAGCGCGTGCACGACATCCCCGAGCTTCCCGGCCGGGAGGCCGACGCCGGACGCCAGGACCGCCGCGGCAAGCCGCGGCGTGTAGAGCGTGCCCCCGTTCGCGAACACCGCGTAGGCGTTGGCGAGCTGCAACGGCGTGACCAGCACGTCACCCTGACCGACCGCCAGGCTGGCGCTGTCGCCACGCCTCCAGGTCCGAGAGGTCGCGTCGGGGGAGTCCTTGTTGAGGTCGACGTTGAACGAGCGTGTGGGGATGCGGCCGGTCTGGTCACCGGCCAGGCCGACACCCGTCGCCTTGCCGAAGCCGAACTGGAACGCGGTCTTCTGGATCCCGTAGCCGACGGGATGCGCTGCGAGATCGCCCGCGAGGCCGAGCGACGGCGTGTTGCCCTCCTCCTTGATGCCGTTCTCTCCGTCGGGGGGAGGGTTGTAGTAGTGCTTCCAGAACTCGTTGCCGACGTTGTAGAAGTACACGTCGCTCGACACCGTGATCGCCCGCGCGAGATCGACGTAGCCGTTCGCCACCTTCCTTGCGTTGCACCGTTCCTCGTCGTTCCCGAACTTGAAGCAGCCGGTGTCGGGGTACGTGTCAGTGGCGTT
The DNA here is from genome assembly GCA_963721435.1 of uncultured Actinomycetes bacterium. Lineage (GTDB taxonomy): Bacteria > Actinomycetota > Acidimicrobiia > IMCC26256 > DASPTH01 > CAVRJC01. The sequence continues at coordinate 340,458 of CAVRJC010000006.1, read as the reverse complement.
GCGCACGGGAGTGGTTCCCGAGAGCTGCGCGACCGCGGTGATCATCTTGAACGTGGAGCCGGGCGCGTAGCCGTTGAGCGCTCGATCGAAGAGCGGGAGCGCCCCGTTCTTGTCGAACCACTCGTCGGGCGCAGTGCCGTTGGCGAGTCGGTTCGGATCGAACGTGGGATTCGACGCGAGCGCGACGACCGCGCCCGAGCGGGCGTCGAGCACGACGACGGCCCCCGCGTTCGCGGGCTTGCCGTTCCGGCGCGCGCCGTCGATGCCCTGCTGCAACGACTGCTCGGCCATCCGCTGCGCGTCGATGTCGAGGGTCAGCTGCACGTCGTGGCCCGGCTGCGCCTTGCGGATCACCTGCGACCCGATCGCGAGGCCGCGGTTGTTGACCTGCACGCGCTCGAGCTCGGGCGTGCCGCGCAGCTCCGACTCGAACAGCTTCTCCACGCCGTCCTTGCCGATGATGTCGTCGTTGGCGTAGCCCTCGACCTTGCGGGCCGCGTACTCCTCGGGGTTGATCCGGCCGACGTACCCCACCGCGTGCGCGGCGAGCTGCTGGCCGGTCACGGGGTCCGTCGGGTACACGCGCACGTAGCTGCTCTCGAGCGACGCCTCGGGATAGTCGCTGGCGTGCTCGACCAGCGCGGTGGCGATCTCGTCACTGACGCCCTGGAGGATCGGGATCGCCTGGAACGCCGGGTAGTTCGGGTTGTCGATCTCCTTGTTGATGTTCTCGGGTGTGTCGCGGAGCAGTGTCGCGAGGTTGGCCACGAGCTTCGGGCGCGTCGCATCGGTGAGCAGCTGGCGATCGATGACGAGTGACGTCACCGGCACGGTCTCCGCGAGGACCCGGCCCTTGGCATCGAGGATCCGGCCGCGGATCGCGGGGATCTGCACGATCTTGTCACCGTTCTGCTGCGCCGCGACCGCGAGATCCTCGCCTCCGGCGACCTGCAGGAACCACAGACGCGTCAGGAGCCCGGCGAAGAGCGCGACGACGATCAGGCCGATGACGACGAGTCGCCGGCGGGTGTTGGGCTCACTCATGCGGTTGCCCATGATCGCATGCGAGCGACGCGAACGAAGGTCGCCTTCATCGGCGGACCCGCCACTGCTTCGTGTCGGGCTGGCGCGCCGCGCGCCGGACCACGGGGAAGACGATCGGCGCAATCAGCCCGTCGTAGACCGCGGCGATGAAGACGATCTTCAGGCTCTCGAGCGAGAGGAAGCCGCTCTGCCCCACGAGTGCCCCGACGGTGATGAACACGAGCCCGCCGAAGAGACCGCCGACGAACCCGAGGATCGGAGCCAGGCGCGGCGTCGTACGGACCATGCCCGCCTGGAACACCCCCACCGCGTAGCCGGTGAGCGCGTAGGACAACGCGGAGAGACCGAGCGGCGTCGTGAGGAAGAGGTCGATCGACAGGCCCATCACGAAGCCGAACCACGCGCCGGTGTCGGGCCCGTCCTCGTATGCGACCGCGAGCACGCACACCAACCCGACGTCGGGCGCGACGCCGTCGACACGCAGGTGGGTGAACAACGTCGTCTGGAGCACGACCGCGGTGATGACCACGAGCGCGAGCCGGAGGTAGCGGATCACGGCGCGGGTGGCGGCGAGTAGCGGAGCACCTTCACGAGATCGAGACGGTCGAGGTCCGCGACCGGCTTCAACTGCCCCTGCTGTTGCGGTCGCGGTGGCCGCGCTGACGTTGCGCGTCACCGTGCCGACCGCGAGACCCTTCGGGAAGAGCGAGTTGGCCGAGCCTTGTGTCACCGCGAGCTCACCCTTGGTGAGTGTCTCAGCCGAGTCGAGCGTCGACAACGAGAGCAATGTGCTGGAGCGTTGGCCGCGCGCGAACCCGGTCGGCCCGACCGCGTCCGGGCGCAGCAGCTGCACCGCGACACCGAACTGCGGGTCGTCGAGGCGCAGGACCGTCGACCGGGTCTTCGACACCTGGACGACCCGCCCGATGAGCGCGCCGCCGGTGACGACGACGGGCATGTCGATCGCGATCCCGGAGTCACTGCCCTTGTCGAGCACCAGGACGCGCGAGAAGTTGTCGGAGGAGCCGTCGACGACCGATGCGACGATCCCGTCGTAGTCGGCGATCTGCGGGAGATCGAGGAGGCCCTTGATCTCGTCGAGCTGCCGGGTCGCCGCCTGACCCGCGGCGACCGCGCCCTGCGCCGCCGCGAGCTGGCGGCGCAGCTTCGCGTTCTCCGACTCCAGCTCGTTGGCCCGCCCGAGGCTGTCGAAGAAGTTGGTCACGGGTTCGATGGCGTCGTCGGCGAGGTTCTGGATGGGCGCCACCACGTTCTGGGCGGCGGTCCGGGCGGTCGAGACCACTCCCGCACCGCTCTGGTCCAGCGAGATCAACGCCAGTGACGTGACCACGATGAGAATGAGCGAGATCCGCCGACGACGGCCCTGTCGATGGACAACCACGGAGAAGTCGGCGCCGGGAGAGGCGCGGTCAGCCCTCGGGCGAAGCGATCAGGACCTGCTTGAGCACGTCGAAGTTCTCGAGGCACTGCCCGGAGCCGAGCACCACCGAGAACAGCGGGTGCCGGGCCCGGTGCACCGGCATGCCGGTCTCCGCCTGGATCATGCTGTCGAGGCCGATCAGCTGGGCGCCGCCACCGGTGATCACGATGCCCTTCTCCATGATGTCCGCGGCGAGCTCGGGCGGTGTCTTGTCGAGCGTGACCTTCACCGCGTCGACGATCGCCGCGGTGGGCTCTTCGATCGCTTCCCGGATCTCGACCGTCGACACGACGATCGTCTTCGGCAGACCGGTGACGAGATCGCGACCGCGCACTTCCGCGTAGAGCTCTTCTTCGAGTGGCCACGCGCTCGCGAGCTGCACCTTCACCTGCTCCGCGGTCGCCTCACCGAGCGCGAGCGAGTACTCGCGCTTCACGAAGTTGATGATCGCCTCGTCGAACTCGTCGCCGCCGATGCGGCTCGACTCGCTGACGACCACGCCACCGAGCGAGATCACCGCCACTTCGGTCGTGCCGCCGCCGATGTCGACGATCATGTTGCCGGTGGGCTCGTGCACGGGCAGCCCGGCGCCGATCGCGGCCGCCATCGGCTCTTCGATCACGAGCACCGGCTTGCGAGCGCCGGCGAATTCGGCGGCTTCCTGCACCGCGCGTCGCTCGACGCCCGTGATGCCGGAAGGGATGCAGATCACCATGCGTGGCTTCGCCCACTTGCGCTGGTGCACGCGCTGGATGAAGTAGCGCAGCATCTTCTCGCAGATGTCGAAGTCGGCGATCACGCCGTCCTTCAGCGGCCGGATGGCCTGGATGTGCCCCGGCGTGCGCCCGAGCATGCGCTTCGCCTCGACGCCGACCGCGAGCATGCGGCCGTCCTTCGTGTTCATCGCGACGATCGAGGGCTCGTCGAGCACGATCCCGCGACCTCTCACGTAGACGAGCGTGTTGGCGGTCCCGAGGTCGACGGCCATGTCACGGCCGACGACAGAGGAAAACCAGGGCTCAGGCACAGGGACGCGCTCCAGACGGTGCTCGGATGCCGCACAGGCTAGCCGGGTCGTCGCGCGGCATGCCGGTCGTCGCGCGAGCGAGCGAAACGCCGGGGATGAACGGAGCTGTCTCAGCGCTCCGGCGTTGACGGAGCAATCAGGCTGGGGAAGAAGATCGCGATCTCGCGCGCGGCGGATTCGGGGCCGTCGGAGCCGTGCACGAGGTTCTCGGTGAGCTCGAGGGCCAGATCGCCCCGGATGGTGCCGGGCGCGGCATCCTTCGGGTTCGTGACCCCCATCAGGTTGCGCACGACCTGCCACGTCCCTTCGCCGCCTTCGACCACCATCGCGACAAGTGGGCCGCGCGTGATGAACGACACGAGGTCGCCGAAGAACGGCTTCTCGCGGTGCTCGTCGTAGTGACGGCCCGCGGTCTCGGCGTCGAGTGTGCGGAGCTCCATGGCGACGATGGTGAGCTGCTTGCGCTCGAGCCGGCCGACGATCTCGCCGACGAGGCGGCGCTCGACCGCGTCGGGCTTGCACAGGACAAGGGTTCGAGTACTCATGCGCGGGAAGTTACCTGACGAGGTGCGCGCGGGCCGGACCGGCGACGTACAACGAGCCCGCGACGACGACCTGTCCGTCGGTGGGCGTCGACTCGATGGCGGCGTCGACCGCGTCGGCCACTCGATCGACCACATGCGCCCGCTCGGGCGGGACCCCGAGCGCGCGCGCGGCATCGGCAACTTCGCGCGGCTCGCGTGCGCGCGGGAGCTCCGGCCGGCACGCGATCACCGTGTCGTCCGCAGTCACGCCGAGCGCGTCGAGCATCTCGCGCGCGTCCTTCTGCTGGAGCACACCGATCACCCACGTGCGCGCGGTCTGCGGAAACTCTTCCGCGAGCGCGGCGCGCACCGCGCGCGCTCCGGCGACGTTCTTGGTGCCGTCGATCACGACGAGGGGGTTGTGACCGACGACTTCGAGGCGACCGGGCGACTGCACGGATGCGAACGCGGCCTCGACGATGTCGTCGCCGAGCGCGCGGTCGAGGAAGCACTCGGCCGCAGCGAGCGCCGCTGCCGCGTTGTCGGCCTGATGCGCGCCGTGCAGCGGCAGGAACACGTCGGTGTAGGTCGCGTACGGAGTGAACAGCTCGACGAGACGGCCTCCGACCGCGACCTCGTTCGCGCGCACACCGAAGTCGCGGTCGCGCAGCACGATGCGCTCCGGCCCCCGCGCGGCGAAGATCGGCGCGAGCTCGGGGTCGGTCTCGCCGAGCACGAGCGTTGCGCCCGGCTTCACGATCCCGGCCTTCTCCTCCGCGATCCCCGCGCGCGAGGGACCCAGGTACTCGACGTGGTCGAGCTCGACGTTGGTCACCACGGCGACCTGGCCGTCGACCACGTTGGTGGAGTCCCAGCTGCCCCCGAGGCCCACCTCGATGACCGCGACGTCGACCGCCACGTCGGCGAACCACTCCAGGGCGGCGGCGTTGATGATCTCGAAGTAGCTGGGCCGGTCGTCGAGCACCAGCTCGACGTCGGCGATGCCCAGGAGGATGCGGTCGAGGTCGTCGTCGGGGATGGGCTCCCCGTTCCAGGAGATGCGCTCGTTGAACCGCTCCAGGTACGGGCTGGTGTCGGTGCCGACCGAGAGCCCCGCGGTCACGAGGAGCGCGGTCGTGACCCTCGCCGCCGACGTCTTGCCGTTGGTGCCGGTGATGTGGATGGCCGGGTACTGGAGCTGGGGCGAGCCCAGCAGCTCGACCAGCTTCTGCATCCGCGACAGCGGCTCGGGGGCCATCCGGCGGTTCGAGCCGCTCGGGACGCCGACGAGGCGCTCGAGATTCACGTGGCTGTCGAGCCACGCCCGGATCTGGGACGCGTCCACTACGCAGGCTCGGGCGCGACCAGGTCGACCTCGACCGCGAATTCGTCACCGGCGACGAGCTCCACCGCGCCGACGACGCAGCCGGCCTCGCGCAGGTCGTCGACCGCGGCGTCGAGCGACGCGAGCTCGTCCGCGGGCGCGCGCACCACGAGGCTCGTGACCTCGGTGCGCATCGACCGTTGCGCGGTGCTCTTCTCCTTGCGGATCGCGCCGAGCGTGTCGGCAGCGAGCTCGAAGACGCGTCCGGGCGTCGAGATCGCCGGCAGCTCCCCGACCGACGGCCACGCGGCATGGTGCACGGAACCGGTCCGCCACCACGACCACACTTCCTCGGTGACGAACGGAAGGTGCGGCGCGAACAGCCGCAACAACGCGTCGAGCGTGAACGCCAGTGTGGCCTGCGCCGAGCGCGCCGGCTCGTGCCCCATCGCGCCGTACGCGCGCTGCTTCACCAGCTCGAGGTAGTCGTCACAGAAGCTCCAGAAGAACCGCTCGGTGAGCTCGAGCGCGCGCGCGTAGTCGTAGCCGTCGAACGCGCGCGTCGCGTCGCCGATCAGGGCGTGCAGGTGCTCGAGCAACGACTGATCGAGCGGCACTCTGATCGCATCGGGCGCCGGGATGTCGTCGTCACCCATCACGCCGAGCACGAACTTCGACGCGTTGAGGAGCTTGATCGAGAGCCGCCGACCGATCTTCATCTGCCCTTCGTCGAACGCGGTGTCGACGCCGGGACGCGCGCTCACCGCCCAGTACCGCACTGCGTCGGACCCGTACTGCTCGAGCAACGTCATCGGCGTCACGCTATCGTTGCCCTTGCTCTTCGACATCTTCTTGCGGTCGGGGTCGAGGATCCATCCGTTGATGGTGGTGTCGTTCCAGGGCAGCTCGTCGTGCTCGAGGTGCGAGCGCACCACCGTGTCGAACAACCACGTGCGGATGATCTCGGGGCCCTGCGGCCGGAGGTCCATCGGGAACGTGCGGGCGAAGAGGTCGGGGTCGACCTCCCATCCGCACGCGATCTGCGGGGTGAGCGACGACGTGGCCCACGTGTCCATGACATCGGGGTCGCCCATGAAGCCACCCGCCTTGCCACGCTGGTCTTCCGTGAAGCCAGTGGGGACGTCGCTCGACGGGTCGACCGGAAGCTCGGCCTCGGTGGGTATCAGGCGGGCGTCGTAGTCGGGGTCGCCCGTCGCGCGTCGAGGCGGTACCAGACCGGGAACGGCACGCCGAAGAAGCGCTGGCGGCTGATCAACCAGTCGCCGTTGAGGCCTTCGACCCAGTGCTCGTAGCGCACCTTCATGTGCGGCGGGTGCCAGTTGAGCTCTCCACCACGCCGACGAAGCGCGGCCGCGAGATCCGGATCCCTTCCGCCATTGCGTGAGGTACCACTGGCGGGTGGTGACGATCTCGAGCGGGCGGTCGCCCTTCTCGTAGAACTTCACCGCGTGGGTGATCGGCTTCGGGTCGCCGACGAGATCACCGGACTCGCGCAGCAGCTCGACGATCTTCTGCTGCGCCTGCTTGACGGTCTTGCCGGCGAGCGAGGCGTACGCGTCGAGCGCGGCGTCCGACCACACCTCTCCCCCGAGCGCGGGCGCGTCCGCCAGCAACCGGCCGTCCCAACCGACGATCGAGCGCGCCGGGAGGTCGAGCTCCCGCCACCACGTGACGTCGGCGGTGTCACCGAACGTGCAGATCATCGCGATCCCGGATCCCTTCTCGGGATCGGCGAGCGGGTGCGCGCGCACCGGGACCTTCACGCCGAACAGCGGCGTCGTGACCTCGGTGCCGAAGAGCGGCTGGTAGCGGGCATCGTCGGGATGTGCGACCAGCGCCACGCACGCGGGGATCAGCTCGGGGCGCGTGGTCTCGATCACGATGTCGCCGGGCTCGCCCCACTCTCATCGGCCGCGCGGGAACTTCACCGCGTGGTACGCGCCGGGGATCTCGCGATCCTCGAGCTCGGCCTGCGCGACCGCGGTGCGGAAGTCGATGTCCCACAGCGTGGGCGCCTCGGCCTGGTAGGCCTCACCGCGCGCGAGGTTGCGCAGGAACGCGCGCTGGGCGACGCGTTGCGCGCTCTCACCGATGGTCATGTAGGTCATCGACCAGTCGACCGACAGGCCGGCGCGGCGCCACAACGCCTCGAACACCTTCTCGTCCTCGGTCGTGAGCTGCGCGCAGAGCTCCACGAAGTTGCGGCGCGAGATCGCGAGCGCCGGCTTCGGCGGCTTGTCCGGCGCCACGAACAAGGCGTCGTACGGCAGCGACGGGTCGCACCGGACGCCGTAGTAGTTCTGCACCCGCCGCTCGGTCGGCAGGCCGTTGTCGTCCCAGCCCATCGGGTAGAAGACCTCGAGGCCCCGCATCCGGCGGGATCGGGCGATCGCGTCGGTCTGCACGTACCCGAACACCGAGCCCATGTGCAGCGACCCGCTCACCGTCGGGGGCGGAGTGTCGATCGAGTAGATCTCCGTCGCGCGACTTCGTGCGGTCGAACCGGTACGTGCCGTCGGCATCCCACTGCGCCGACCACTTCTCCTCGAGACCGTCGAGGCTCGGCTTCTCCGGAATGGTCACACGGTGGAGTTTACGGATCGCCGACCCGCGGAGGTCAGGTCAAGCGCTGCGGCGTTCCTCGTCGTTGGTGATGAGCGTGGGATGCACCTTGTCGAGCACGACGCTGCGGTCGATCACGCAGCGGTCGACGTCGGTACGGCTCGGGAGGTCGTACATCACCTCGAGCAGCACCTCCTCGAGGATGGCGCGCAGCCCGCGCGCTCCCGTGCCACGCTTCAGCGCCTCGTCGCCGACCGCGTCGAGCGCGTCGTCGGTGAACACGAGATCGACGTCGTCGAACTGGAAGATCTTCTGGTACTGCTTCAGCAGCGCGTTCTTGGGCTCGACGAGGATGCGGATCAGCGCTTCCTTGTCGAGCGCGTGCACCGCGCTGAGCACGGGCAGCCGACCGACGAACTCCGGGATGAGCCCGAAGCGCAGGAGGTCTTCGGGGAGCACCGAGCTCAGCGTGGCGCTGACGTCCTTCTCCGCGGTGCGGCGGATGTCGGCGCCGAAGCCGACGCCCTGGTTGCCGGTGCGGCTCTCGATGATCCGCTCGATCCCGGCGAACGCGCCCCCGCAGATGAACAGGATGTTGGTGGTGTCGATCTGGATGAACTCCTGGTGCGGGTGCTTGCGCCCGCCCTGTGGTGGCACCGACGCGGTGGTGCCCTCCAGGATCTTGAGCAGCGCCTGTTGCACACCTTCACCGGAGACGTCGCGCGTGATCGACGGGTTCTCGGCCTTGCGTGCGATCTTGTCGATCTCGTCGATGTAGATGATGCCGGTCTCGGCCTTCTTGACGTCGTAGTCGGCCGCCTGGATCAGCTTGAGCAGGATGTTCTCGACGTCTTCGCCGACGTAGCCGGCTTCCGTGAGCGCGGTGGCGTCGGCGATCGCGAACGGCACCTTGAGCAGGCGCGCGAGCGTCTGCGCGAGCAGCGTCTTGCCGCAGCCCGTGGGGCCGATCAGCAGGATGTTCGACTTCTGCAGCTCGACGTCGGGGTCGCCGTAGCCGTTCGCCTGCACGCGCTTGTAATGGTTGTAGACCGCGACGGAGAGGATCTTCTTCGCCTGCTCCTGGCCGATCACGTAGTCGTTGACGTACTCGTAGATCTCGCGCGGCTTCGGGAGCTCGTCGAACTTCACTTCCGAGCTCTGCGACAGCTCTTCTTCGATGATCTCGTTGCAGAGATCGATGCACTCGTCGCAGATGTAGACGCCGGGACCGGCGATGAGCTTCTTGACCTGCTTCTGGCTCTTCCCGCAGAAGGAGCACTTCAGCAGATCGCCTCCGTCACCAAACTTGGCCACGACTCCCCCTCGGATCCGGTGGAACTCAGCTCACGCCCGCCGGCACCGGCAACGACGCGAGCTCACGGCTCGTGATCACTTCGTCGACGATCCCGTATTCCTTCGCCTCGAGCGCGCTCATGATGAAGTCGCGGTCGGTGTCCTTCGCGACCTTCTCGACCGTCTGGCCGGTGTGGTACGCGAGCAGCTGGTCGAGGGACTCGCGCATGCGCACGATCTCCTTGGCCTGGATCTCGATGTCGACGGCCTGACCCGACGCGCCACCGTGCGGCTGGTGGATGAGCACGCGCGAGTGCGGGAGGATGAAGCGCTTGCCCTGCGCGCCGGCGGCGAGGAGCACCGCGGCGGCCGACGCCGCCTGCCCGATGCAGATGGTGTGGACGTCGCACTTGATGAACTGCATGGTGTCGTAGATCGCGAACAGGCCGGTGATCTCGCCGCCCGGCGAGTTGATGTAGATCGAGACGTCCTTGTCGGCGTCTTCGCTCTCGAGGTGGAGCAGCTGGGCGATGATGATGTTGGCCACGGTGTCGTCGATCGGGGTGCCGAGGAAGATGACGCGGTCCTTGAGGAGTCGCGAGTAGACGTCGTAGCTGCGCTCGACACCGCGGCTGTCGCGCTCGATGACAGTCGGGAAGGGAATGTGGTTACGGACGGGCTCGCTCACGACTGGGGCTCCTCTTCGGGTGCTGCTGCTGCTTCGACTTCGTCTGCTTCGGGGGTGGGTGCGGGCTCCGGCTCGGGCAACGAGATGTCGACTGTATTGCCGGCTTCGTCGACGACAGTGGCGTGGTCGACGAGGAACGACACAGCCTTCCCTCGTGCGATGTCAGAGCGTACCGCCTCGAGAACACCACGCCGTTCGAGATCCTTCCGCAACTTGGCGGGCTTCTCCTCGACCTGCTCGGCGAGACGCGCGACCTCGGCATCGAGCTCGTCGTCGGTGGCCGCGATCTCTTCCTGCGCGATGACCGCGCGCAGCGCGAGGTCGGCGCGCACACCTTGCGTCGCGTGCTCACGCAGCTCTTCGATGTACTGGTTCGGGTCGGCGCCGATCGCGGCGAGGTACTGCGGGATCGTCATGTTGATCCCCTGCTCCTCGAGCCGGTGCGCAACGTCGTGCAGGCGACGCTCCATCTCCGCGTTCACGAGCGTGACGGGGATGTCGATGGTCACGAGCCCCGCCGCCGCTTCCATCACCTTGTCGCGCATCAGCATCTGTGCCTGGATGCGCGCGTAGAGGTCGAGGCGCTTGCGCACGTCGTCGCGCAGGTCCTCGGCCGACGTGAACTCACTGACCTCGCAGGTCCACTCGTCGGTGACCTCGGGGAGCACCTTCTTCTTGGCGTCCTTGACGAGCACCTGGAACGCGACCTCTTCACCGGCCCGCTCGCCGAAGCGCTCGGGGAGCTCCTCGGTGAACTTGAGGATGTCGCCCGCCTTCTTGCCGCGCAGCTCCTCGTCGAGCTTGGGCACGAGCATCCCGGAGCCGACTTCGTAGAGGTAGTCGGTGGCGGTGAGGCCTTCGACGGCTTCGTCGTTCACGAAGCCCTTGATGTCGATCTCCGCGTAGTTGCCGTCGATGAGCGGCGTGGCGGAGTCCTCGATGTCGGCGAAGCGCTCGCGCAGCTGATCGACCTGCGCGTCGACCATCTCGTCGGTGATGTCGGGTGCGGGGATCTCGACCTGCAGCGCGTCGTAGCCCTCGACCGTGACCTCGGGCCGCACTTCGACGACCGCGTCGAACTCGACGTCGCCCTCTTCCTCGCCGGCGGTGATGTCGATCTCGGGCGGCGCGATGACGTCGATGCTCTCGGCGACGATCGCTTCCAGATAGAACTCGGGAAGCGAGTCACGCAGCGCCTGATCGCGGGCGACCTCGGTGCCGAGGCGGGCCTCGAGGATGCGCCGCGGCGCCTTCCCTGGCCGGAAGCCGTCGATCTTCACCTCGTGGGCGAGCTTGCGGAACGCGGCGTCGATGGCCCGCTCGAATTCGGCTGCGGGGACGGCGACGTGGAGGCGAACCTTGTTGTCGTCGAGCGGTTCGACAGAGGTCTGGAGAGACATGGGGATATGCAGCCTACTCGTGGGCCTCGCGACCGCCGTCACCGGCGACATCGCCCGGGTACCGTTGCCGCGCAGTGGCCGACGAACGCGTCCATGACGAAGCTGCTCGCTATCGCGAGCTCGTGGACGTCCTCGACGAGGGCGTCGTGTTCCAGGACCGCACGGGCACCGTGGTGGCGGCGAACGACGCCGCGGGGCGCATCCTCGGCGTCGCGCCCGACGACCTGATCGGCAGCACCGCCAACGACCCGCGCTTCTCGGCCGCCTACGCGGACGGCACTCCGGTGCAGCCCGAGGAGCACCCGCCGGTCGTGGCGCGGCTGACCGGCGCCCCGCTGTCGAACGTGATCATGCACGTGCGCCGGCCCGACGGCGTCTACGTGTGGCTGTCGGTCAACGCGCGCCCGGTGTTCGAGGACGACTCGAACGAGCCCACGGGTGTCGTGCTCTCGTTCACCGACATCACACGCCAACGCGACTTCGAGGCGCAGCGAATGGAGAGCCTGGGGCGGCTCGCGGGCGGCATCGCCCACGACTTCAACAACCTGCTCGGCGTCATCCTCAACTACGCGTCGGTGATCGCCAAGCGCGCCGGTGCCGACGATCGCATCGCGGAGGACGCGCGCCGGATCCAGGAGGCCGCCGATCACGGCACCGACCTCGTACGGCAGCTCCTGTTGTTCAGCCGGCAGGAAGGTCGCGTCGCACGCCGCTTCGACCTTCGACCCGTCGTCGACGAGATGGTCGAGCTCATCGTGCGGCCGTTCGCGCCCCGTATCGACGTCGACGTGCGTCATTCGCCGGACGAGTGCATCGTGGCCGCCGATCGTGGCCAGCTCGGTCAGGTGCTGCTGAACCTGCTCCTGAACGCGCGTGATGCGATCGACGGCGTCGGCCACATCACGGTCACCACCGCGAAGGACACGATCTCCGAGGTCATCCCCGGGCCGGTCGTCGTCGTCGCCGTCGAAGACAACGGAGCCGGTATGACGCAGGAAGTGCAGGCACGCGCGTTCGAGCCGTTCTTCACGACCAAGGTCGAAGGCTCGGGCCTCGGCCTCTCGGCGGCCTACGGCTCGATCACAGCCGTGGGCGGGCGCATCACCATCGAATCGACGCTCGACGTCGGGAGCGTCGTTCGCGTTGTGCTGCCGTTCGACCCGACCGGCGGATCCTGACCGCAAGAGCCACTCACGTGACGCGTCGAGTGACGCGACGAGCTCAGGTGACGGGAACGCGTTGGGGTGGGCGAGCCAACCCGAGGCGCACCGCCGCGGCGGCTGCTTCGAGCCGCGAGTGCGCGCTCAGCTTCCGGAGCACGCTCTGCGTGTGGTTGCGGACGGTGTTGACGCTCACGCCGAGCTCACGGGCGATGCCCGCGGTGGAGATGCCGTCGACCATCAGCTGCACGACCTCGCGCTCGCGGGCAGTGAGCGGGCCGGTGCCGGTCTCCGGCGCCCGCGCCGACTGCACCAGGCGAACGAGCGAGCTCGGGGCGAACCAGGTCTCGCCCGCGCCCACCACTCGCACGGCGTCGACGAGCTCCTGGGCGGTGCGGTCCTTGGTGACGAAGCTCGAGCAGCCGACGTCCAGCGCGATCCCGAGGAGCGAGTCCTCGCCGCTCGCCGACATCATCACGATGCGAGCGTCGGGGCTGCCGCGCCGGACGGCTTCGACCGCGGCCGCGCCGTCGCCGTCCGGGAGCCAGTAGTCGAGGAGCACGACGTCGGGACTGAAGCGCCTCGCCGCGGTCTCGGCCTCCTCGACGGTCGCGGCGATCCCCGCAACTTCGATGTCGTCTTCGTCGTCGAGGAGCCGGGTGAGGCTCTCGGCGAACATGCGATGGTCATCGACGACCAGCACGCGAACCATTGGGTCTCCTGCGGTTGCCACGTCGTGCCTCGTCCCGGTCGAGCGGACGGGGAATTCTGCCCCAACCAGTGCGCTCCGGGCATGTCGGAGCGTGGTCATGCTCCCGGCGCACCAGTCAACACCCTCCGAACCCTCCGAAGCCTCCGTGCCGCGCGGGACCCACCCACCACGCTCGAGCGTCGCCGAGCAGGGCCTCCTGCCCATACGCTGGGCCGTCACGGGGAGTAGCGCAGCGGCGAGCGCACCTGCTTTGGGAGCAGGAGGTCGGGGGTTCGATTCCCCCCTCCCCGACGCCGGTCGATCCGGCACGCGGGTGTAGCTCAATGGCAGAGTCCCAGACTTCCAATCTGGCCACGCGGGTTCGATTCCCGTCACCCGCTCCACACCCTTGATCGCACGCCCATCGCACCAGACCATTGACGGCCCCCATCGACGAAGCGAGCACCCTGATTCCATGACATCGACGATTGACGACCAGATCACTTCCGAGGTCATCCGTGGCGCCCTGCTCGTCGCCGCCGAAGAGGCGAGCATCGTGGTGGTGCGGTCCGCGCACAGCACGTTCATCCAGGAAGGTGCCGACGCCTGCGCGGCCATCCTCGACGCCGAGTGCCAGCTCGTCGCGCTGTCGACGGCCACCAGCCTGATGCACGCCGCGAGCCTGCGCTGCTCGCTCCCGGCGCTCGTCGAGGAGTTCCCGCTCGAGACCATGCGCCCCGGCGACGTCTACGCGCTGAACGACCCGTACCGCGGCGGCATCCACGCCAACGACGTCCTCGTGTTCCGGCCGGTGTTCGCCGACGGGCGCGTCGCCTACTTCGGCGGCACGCTGATCCACATCGCCGACGTCGGCGGGGTGTCGGCCGGCGGGCTCGCAGCGCTCGCGACCGACACCTTCGCGGAGGGCCTCATGCTCCCGCCCGTGCACCTGTCGCGCGGCGGTGAGCCCGCGAGTGACGTGCTGCGCATCATCGCCGGGAACAGCCGCACGCCCGACAAGGCGATCGGCGACATCCACGCGCTGATCGCGGGCGCCAACACCATCGGCCGTCGCATCGAAGAGATGATCGAGCAGCACGGCGCCGACGTCCTCGCTCGGTTCATCCAGGACTGGATCGACACCACCGAGCGCCGCATGCGCGACGAGCTCGCGCGCATCCCCGGCGGCACGTACCACGGCAGCTTCACCATCGAAGGCGACGGCTTCGAAGCGGGCAAGCGCTTCCACGTCGATGCCGCGGTCACCGCGGCCGGCGGCGAGATCGAGATCGACTTCACCGGCACGTCGAACCAGTCGGGCGGCGCGATCAACGCGTCGTTCTCGCAGACGATGTCGGGCGTGATCTACGCGGTGCGTTGCCTCGTGGATCCCAGCATCCCGATGAACGAGGGGTGCTTCCGCGCCGTGCGCACGGTGCTGCCGCCGGGAACGCTCGTGAACCCGTACGCGCCCGCGGCGTGTGGTGGGCGCATCATCAGCGTCACCGCGGGGATCGAGGCGATCCTCGGCGCGATGGCGCAGGCACTCCCCGACCACGAGGTCGCAGCGAGCGCGCTGATCCACGTGTACTCCCTCACCGGGATCGGTGACGACGGCAAGCCCTGGGTGAACCTCTTCTACGACTTCGGCGGTGTGGGTGGCCGCCACGGCGTCGACGGCCCCGACGCCACCGGCTGCTACTTCCTCGGTGGCCGTTCGGTGATCCCGCAGGTCGAGCCGCTCGAGGCGCAGTACCCGTTCGTGGTGCACCGCTCGCGCCTGCGCGCCGATTCCGGCGGCGCCGGGCAGTGGCGCGGCGGCCTCGGCACCGAGCTGGTGATCGAGTTGCAGGGGCCGGCCGAGCTCACGGTGCGCGGCGACCGCATCGAGCTCCCGCCGCCGGGCGCGCACGGAGGTCACGCCGGCGCAGCGGGCGCCTACCTCGTCGAGCGCGTCGACGGCTCGGTCGAGGAGCTCCCGACCAAGGCCGTCGGCATCAAGCTGGTCGCGGGAGACCGCTTCGTGATGCGCACGTCGGGTGGCGGCGGCCTGGGGTCCCCGCTCGAGCGCGCGGTCGACGACGTGCTCGCCGACGTGATCGGCGCGCGCGTCACCGTCGAGGGCGCGGCGCGCGACTACGGCGTCGTCATCGACGCGGCGGGCACAGCCGTCGATCACGACGCGACTGCACGCTTACGCTCCGAACGCACCACGAGCGCGGAGGCGCTGCGATGAGCGCGAGCTGGTTCGTCGGCGTCGACGTCGGCGGCACGTTCACCGACGTCGTGCTCGCCGACACCAACGGCGAAGTGATCGTCGACAAGCTCCCGACCACGCCGGACGACCCGCGTGTCGGTGTCATCGAAGGGATCCGGCACGTGCTCGCGATCTCGGGCGTCGAACCGGGTGACGTGTCGCGCGTCGTGCACGGCACGACGCTCGCGACCAACGTCATCCTCGAGCAGAAGGGCGGCCCGATCGCGTTCGTCGTCACCGAAGGGTTCGCCGACCTGCTCCGGTTGGGTCGCGAGGCGCGCGTCGAAGAAGACCGCTACGACCTCTTCTTCACCACCCCCACGCCGCCGGTCGAGCCCCGCCTCACGTTCGAGGTGTCGGAGCGCGTGAACTCCAGTGGCGCAGTGACACGTCCGCTCACCGAGAGCGCGGTCGCGGAGCTCGCGCAGCGCGTCGCCGCGACCAACCCGACCGCGGTCGCGATCTGCTTCCTCAACTCCTACGCGAACCCTGATCACGAGCGCGTCGTCGGCGCGGCACTCCGCGCCGCGCTCCCCGACACGTTCGTCGTCACGTCGTCGGAGGTGTGGCCGGAGCTGCGAGAGTACGAGCGGGCGATGACCACCGTCATGTGCGCCTACGTGGGCCCGGTGATGGCCGGGTACCTGAGCGGGCTCGAGACGCAACTCCAGGAGCTCGGCGTCGCGGGGCCGCTGGAGATCATGGACTCCGCCGGCGGCGTGATGTCGGCGGCGATGGCGGCGCGGCGCCCCGTCCGCACGCTCGAATCCGGCGGCGCGGCGGGAGTCACCGCCGCGGGGCTGGTCGAGCGGCTCATCGGTGCGCCGGCAGTCATCTCGTTCGACATGGGCGGCACCACCGCCAAGGTCGGCATCGTGCGCGACGGCAAGCCCGCGGTCACCAACGACTTCCAGGTCGGTGGCAAGGGCAGCTTCGGCGGCACGCGGGCCGGAACCGGCTTCCCCGTGAAGATCCCGACCGTCGATCTCGCCGAGGTCGGCGCGGGTGGCGGCAGCATCGCGTGGGTCGATCCCGGCGGCGCGCTGCGCGTCGGGCCGCAGTCCTCGGGCTCCATGCCCGGTCCCGCGTGCTACGGCCGCGGCGGCACCGAGCCCACCGTCACCGACGCCAACCTGCTGCTCGGGTACCTCGATCCTGCGGGGCTCGCGGGCGGCGTGACCCTCTCGGTCGAGGCCGCGACCGACGCGATCACGCGCGCGGTGGCGGGGCCGCTCGACATCGACGTCATCGCCGCGGCGCGCGGTATCCACGACATCGTGAACGCGAACATGGCCGCGGCGATCCGCGTGGTCACCGTGCAGCGCGGCATCGACCCTCGAGATTTCACCCTCGTCGCGTTCGGCGGCGCGGGGCCCATGCACGCGGTGCGGCTCGCGCAGATGTTCGGCATCCGCTCGGTCGCAGTCCCGTTCGCAGCCGGGGTCGCGTCAGCCGTCGGTCTCGTCGGTGCCGACCTCGGCGTCGAGATCGTGCAGACGCGCATCGTCGATCTCGCGGGTGCGGATGCCGGGGAGATCGAGAACGCGTTCGCCGAGCTCACGGCACAGGCGCGCGCCGAGCTCGCCGAGGAACCGGGTGCGACGTTCGTCATCACGCGGTCCGCGGACGTCCGCTACCGCGGGCAGGCCTACCACCTCACCGTGCCGGTGCCCGACCACACGCTCGCGGCCACCGACGTCGAGCAACTCGACCGCGACTTCCGTGCGCTCTACCACGACACCTACGGCATCTCGCTCGAGCACCCTTCGCAGGTGCACAACCTGCGGGTGCACGTGACGCGCGTCGTCGACAAGCTCACCCCGCGCGCCCGCCCGGTCGAGGTCGGCAACGCGTCGGCCGCGCGCACCGGCGAGCGGATGGTGGTGTTCCCGTCGGCGGGACCCGACCCGATCACAACGTCGTTGTACGACCGTGCGTTGCTCGTACCGGGTGATCAGCTCACTGGCCCGGCAGTGATCGCGGCGGCGGAGTCGACGATCGTGGTGCCGCCCGACACGCACCTCGAGATCGACACCTACGGCACGATCCTGCTCACACTGAAATAGGCGCGCTCACGCTCGAGGAGCGCGTCAGCGCACGCGCGCTTCGAGCGTCGGCACGCCGGCGCCCGTGAGGTCGGCGACGGCCTGCGCGCGGCCCGCGCCGACCATGAGAATCGCCTCTCCCGGCCCGCGCACCTCGGGCCCCGTGCCCCACGACCAGTCGAGATCAGTGGCGACGAGTGCGAGCCCGCGGGAGTGCTTGCGCGCCTTCACCCCGATGATCAAGCCGTCGCCGCGCCCGAAGCACGTGCGCAGCACCGCGACGAGGCGGTCGGCCGGGATGTCGCGCGGGAGGCCCAGCGGACGACGGACGTCTTGTTGATGGATCAGCAGCTCGCCGAGCTGGAGGCGCAGCTCCCACGGCGACTTCGCGTAGAGAGGTGCGGCCAACGAGTCGACCAAGGTGTCGGTGGGCTCGTCGCGACGCCGCACCGCCTCCCGGTTCGCCTTCACGCTCTCCCGCAGGGTCTGGTGCGTGTGGATCGCCGCGTGCATGACGGTCTCGCGCACGGTCCACTTCGAGCACAGCGACTGCACCGCCCACTGCTCGGGCGTGAGCTCGCGGAGCATCTCGACGAAGTCGCGCTGCTCCGCCTCGGCGCGGGTCAGCAGTGCCGTCGTGTTGGCCATACGGGCAACTCTACGGTCGAGACGATGACGCCTCACGCAGCCACAGGCACCGTCCGAAATAGCTCCGCCCACAGAACGTTGCGTTCCTGCCGATTGCGACTCGAGGTGCCGCATACTGCGCGAACTGCTCCGGGTCGTCGTCAACCTCACGCGTGTCGTACCCGCGCCGTGATCGCGTCAAAGGCACGCTCGTCGAATGTGGAAGCGCTCATGGAGCTCTCCTCCCCGCGCCCACTTCCCTGCACCCGGATTGAACCCGTACCCCGAAGCGTGTCGATCGAACCGCGCTGTCAGAGCGCGTTCTGGGTCACCCCGCGTTGCCTCCGTAGCTCAGATGGACAGAGCGAGTCACTTCTAATGACGAGGTCGCAGGTTCGAATCCTGCCGGGGGCGCCGACCGGAGCGTTCCGGTCGTCACGTCGCCACGGACGCGCCACCGAGGGCCGAAAAGACGGAGCCCCGAGGAAGCTCCGTCCGGCGGTTCCTTGCGGCTCCACCTTCAGTTGCCCTCTCGGGACTCCGGTGCCGACGGTACGCCTCCCGCGGCCGGGCGTCAAGGGCCAACCCGTGCGGTTGGGCTTGACGAGTGGCGAGGCGGGCTCGCGGGATAGACAGAGGGGATGCACGATCTGGCGGGCAAGGTGGCGGTGGTGACCGGTGGCGGGAGTGGGATCGGCAGCGGGATGGTCGGCGCGTTCGCGGAAGCGGGCATGAGCGTCGTGGTCGCCGACATCGAGATCGACGCCGCGGATGCCGTTGCAGAGCACGTGCACCGCGCCGAGGGCGTCGACGCGCTCGCGGTGCAGACCGACGTGACCGACGTCGAGTCGGTGCACACGCTCGCCGAGCGCGCGTACGACGCGTTCGGCGCGGTGCACGTGCTCTGCAACAACGCGGGCGTGCTCGTGTTCGGCAAGGTGGCCGAGCTGCGCATCGAAGACTGGAGGTGGGTGTACGGCGTGAACGTGTTCGGCGTGATCAACGGGCTGCACGAGTTCGTGCCGCGCCTGCTCGCGCAGGGAGCCGAGGGCCACATCGTGAACACCGCGTCGGTCGTCGCGTTCACGCGCGGGCCGGGCCGCGAGCCGTACACGTCGTCGAAGGCGGCGGTCGTCGCGATCACCGAAGACCTTCGGAGCGAGGTCGCGGGCGCGGGCATCGGCGTGACCGCGCTCGTGCCCGGTGGCGTGAACACACGGATCGGCGAGTCGCAGCGCAACCGACCGCGCGAATTCGGGGCCGCGGCGGCGCGCGCGCCCGAGAGCCGGGCGCGCCGGAGTCGTCGTCACCGGTGCTCGACCCCATCGACGTCGGGCGCCTCGTGCGGACCGCGATCGAGCGGAACGACCCCTGGGTGTTCACGCACCCCGAATGGCTCGCGGCCAACCTCGACCACGCGCAGGGGGTACTCGACACGATCCGCGATTCCCGCGGCCGGGATGCCGGGGGCGTCGAAGCGCCGTAGGGTTCCCCGGTCCCAGAGATTGAGCCGCACACAGGGGGAAGCACATGGAGATCGCGGGGAAGGTCGCCGTCATCACGGGCGGCGGGAGTGGCATCGGGCGGGGCGTGGGCACCCTCTTCGCCGAGCGGGGCATGAAGGTCGTGCTCGCCGACATGAACGCCGAGGTGCTCGACGCCACCGTGGCCGACCTCCGGGCCAAGGGTCACGAGGTGACGGGCGTACCGACCGACGTGGCCGACTTCGACGCGGTGCAGCACCTCGCCGATGTCGCCTTCGCCACGCACGGCAACGTCCACGTGCTGATGAACAACGCGGGCACGGGCGGTGGCGGCACGTTCGACGACGCCGACATGACGCAGTGGCGGCGCGCCATCGGCGTGAACATCGAAGGAACCCTGCACGGGATCCTCGCGTTCATGCCGCGCATGATCGCCAACGACGAAGAGGGCTACATCACCGGGACGACGTCGGGCTCGGGCGCGCAGGGAACCATGTACAGCGGCGCGCCGTACGCGGCCACCAAGAACGCGGTGCTCAGCCTGATGGAGTCGCTTTACGGCTACTTGCGCGACCGCGGGTCGAAGCTCCACGCCGCGTGCCTGTTCCCACCGCTCACGCGCTCGGGCATGGGCAGCCCGATCGTCGTCGACATGTTGAAGGCCGGCGGCGTGCCCGCCGCGCTCGCCGAGCCCGAGGAACTCGCGCGGGTCGTCGTCGAAGGCATCGAGAACAACGCGTTCTGGCTGAATCCGACGCCCGACCAGGACGAGCGCTTCTTCGGCGGTCGCCTCGAGGAGATCCACGAGTGGCAGCACGAGATGATCATGCGCAAAGCCCGCGCCATGATCGACCAGACCCCACCCGACCCCTACCTGTGGAGCCCGGGACCGTACCCGGGGACCTGATCTCTGGTCGCTCAAGGTTCGCCGAGAAGCTCAAACCTGTTTCGCCTCTTCGAGAGCGAACCTTTCGCTCCGGCGCCGCCACGCGATTCCCCGTGCGGTCGCGACGGGGCCGCCCGGTAGAGTGATGCCCCTGACGCCGCGGGGCGCGCGTCCGAGGCAGTCAGCATCATGGTGGCCGTAGCTCAGTTGGCTAGAGCGCCGGGTTGTGGTCCCGGAGGTCGGGGGTTCGAAACCCCTCGGTCACCCCAACAGGCCGAGCACGCGGTCGACGGCGGCGGACGCATCCACCGCAACGACGACCGCGTGCTCGCGACCTCCTTCTGTCGTCGTTGCGTGCAGCGTGCCCTGCGCGTCGACGATGAGCGGGCGCGACACGGTCGTGGCGACCGGGTCGCCGACGCACACGAGCAACGCGAGCGGGTCGTGCAACACGATCGGGTCGTCGTACAACGCGCGGAAGCGCGCGACCTCGGGAAGCAGTCGCACGTCGGCGCGCACGAGGCCGTCGACCTGCAGTTGGGTCACGCGCATCGCGACCGTCGCGTCGAGGGGCACGATCGTCGCGTCGGTCATCGCGACGACGACGGCGGCCGCCGTCGGATCGCCCGCGAAGTTGTGCTCGACGGCCTGGAGCCGGCCGCGGTGCTCGACCGGCGTGAGCACGCCGCCCATCAGCGTGAGCCGGGGCATTTTGACCCCGAGGGCGAGGAGGGCGGCGACGTTGGTCAGCGGGCCGATGGCCAGGACGGCCTCCGGGCTCGCGGCTCGGAACGCCCGCAGCAGGTCGTCGGGCCGCTCCCCCGCCACCACCAGGGCCTGGCCCACGATCGGCACGAGCTCGCGGGCCAGGTCGGCCCGCCACTCGGTGCGCCCACCCGTCGTGCTCACACCCACCAGATCGACGTCGGGGTGGGCGGCCGCCGCCAGCAGCGCCACCGCATCGTCGGGGTTGTCGCCGACGTCGGTGTCGATCCAGAGCCTCACCGGGGACCGAGTCAGATCGTGGCGCGCAGCGCGCCCTCGAGGTCGGGGTACGCGAACTCGAAGCCGCTGGCACGGAGCTTCTCGGACGAGACGCGCTGGCTCCCGAGCAGGGTGTCGACGAGCTCGGCGCCATAGACGGCCTGCAACCCGAACAGCGGCGTGGGGATCACGGTCGGCCGGTGCAGCACGCGCCCGAGCGTCGCGGTGTACTCCGCGTTCGTGACCGGATTGGGTGCGGTGAGGTTCACCGCTCCGTCGACGGATGTCGTCGTGAGGACGTGGCGGATCGCGTTCACTTCGTCGCCGATCGCGATCCAGCTCATGTACTGCCTGCCGGAGCCGAGGCGGCCACCGGCGCCGAGCTTGAACGGCAGCAACAAGCGATGCAGCATGCCGCCCGAGCCCGTCTGCACGAGGCCGCTGCGAATACGCACGACGCGAATGCCGGCGTCCGACGCCGGTGCGGCAGCAGCTTCCCACTCGCGACAGACGCGCGCGCCGAAGTCGTCGCCCGACGACGACTCCTCGGTGAGGAGCTCGTCGCCGCGGTCGCCGTAGTACCCGATCGCCGACGCCGACACGAGCACGCTCGGCTTGCGCGTGAGCCCGGCCAGTGCGCGGGCGAGCAAGCTCGTTCCCTGCGTGCGGCTCTCGAGCACGAGCTGCTTGCGCGCGGGCGTCCACTTCTTGTCACCGATGCCCACGCCCGCGAGGTGCACGACCGCGTCGACACCGTCGAGCTTCTCCGAGTCGATCGCTCCCGACGGCGGATCCCAGCGCACTTCGTCGGCGTCGATCGGGTCGTCCCGCACGAGCCGAAGCACGCGGTGCCCGTCGGCCTGCAACGCGGGAAGCAGCGCAGAACCGATGAGGCCGTGGGAACCGGTGACGGCGACATCCATGTGCCCAAGCTAACGGTGCCCACGAGAACGGTGGAGGTCCGGGCGTGCGGACTCGGTAGGATCTCTCCCACACAAGCGCCTCTAGCTCAATTGGTTAGAGCAAGTGACTCTTAATCACTAGGTTCGGGGTTCGAGTCCCCGGGGGCGTACCGAGAAAGCGCTGGTCAGCGGCTTGCGCGCCCTGCATCAGGCGCCGTGACCGCCAGCGTTGGCCACGATTTGGCCACAGAAACTCCGCATACGTGTTGCTGTGGGATGGCGGAGGGGTCAGCGGCCCCTGATCGCGAAGCCTTCGGGCGGGGCTTCGTCGCATCAGCGCTACTCAGTGAGGCTGTCGTGCCCGGTTAGACCGAAAGAGATAGAGCCCTGCGCCCGCACCGAAAGCGACGTAAAGGGACCAATCGGGTACGTCGACGCCGGACGCTTCCAAGGCGACAACGACGAGCATCAAGGCCGAGACGACAACGACGAGTGGCGTCCGAAGCAGTGACTTCACCCTTGACCGAATACCACTCCGCGACGCGTGCGAACAGAGGAGAAAGACCCCTGGGAGCTACGTACTTACGCATCGAACACGCCGATCCGTCGAAGTCGGTCGTCTATCCAGCTCAGCGCCTCGCATTCAGTACGGAAGCACGGCCACCACTCATCGCCGTCGCGTGACCGGCCGTGAACCCACGCGTCGCCGATCACACGTTCCTCGAGCGTGAACCCGTGCGCTGCAGCTCGCGCGATCACGTCCATTAGAAGCAGTAATTGGGAGTGCGGCTTGCCGCGCTGGACACGCCGACTGCTCGTTGCCAACGGGATCACCGACTTCACGCGCGAGCTTCCCCTCGACTGGAACGGGAGCACGTACCGCGACGACTTCGGCTTCCAGCCGGCGCGCACGATTCTCGAGACGAACGGGCGCCGATGGCACGACGACCCGAACGACTACGAGCACGACAACGAGAAGTGGACCGTGCCCGGTCGTCACGGCTACCGGCTCGTGCTCGCGACCTGGGCGACGGTGACGCAAGCGCCGCATCGCCTGCTCCGCGAGCTCGACGCAACGATGCGCGCGCCGAGCTCAGGACGGGAGCGGGTGCTGCGGCCCGCAGTCCGACTCAGCCGAGCGCGGGCACGCGGTCGGCGACGGCGGTCCCGACGAAGAAGTCGGGGTTCACGCGGGTGAGCATCTCGACCGGGTTGTCGAACACGATCTGACGCCACTGCTCGTCGGTCAGGAAGCCCTGGTCGACGAGCTCGTGCGCCTCGGCGACCACTCCCGCGATGTCGGTGACGTCCCAGTGCCCGATGTCGGAGCCGAGCACCGCCCGCAACCTTGCACCGCCCGGGTTCGACGGCAGGAACGCGGTGACCATGCCGCGGTCATCGGCCTCGCAGCCGAAGTAGAACGAGTCCGCGAAGAGGCGCACGATGTCGGCCTTGCTCGACACGCCCATCGCCGCGAACTCGTCGGGCTGATCGGGCACGCTCCCCGCGATCGGAAAGCGCGACACCAGCTCGTAGAGATCGCCGTCCACGAGGTCGCCGAGGCGCCCGGGATAGCGCTCGAAGTACGCGCCCAGCTCGTCACGATCGAGCCGCGCCGGATTGAGCATCTCGAGCGCGTCGAGGTTGCGCTTCTCCCAGTGCTCGATCGCGTCGACGAGGAGCTGCATACCCCACGACACCCCGCACTCCTGGAGCACGATGGGAAGGCCGGGGAAACGCCGCGTGACACCGCCGAAGAGCAATGACTTCGCGAGCGGGTACATCGACATCGCGAACTGCCCGACGTGGTTCGCGACGTAGCTGCTGATCGACCAGTTGATGCCGGGGCGGACGGTCATCCCGCCGTGGAACGTGACTGCGTACCCGAGCTCCTGGCACTTCGCCCAGGCCGGGTCGTAGTCGTAGAGGCTGTCGAGCCCGAACGAGTCGAACCACTGCGCCTGGCCCTGGAAGAGGAACGGGTTGCAATCCGGTCCGGCGGGCTCGGTGAGCGGGCGCGCCACGCCTTCCGGGAAGCACACCACCTTGATGCCCAGGTCCTTGCAGTGCTCGAGCTCCGCGACCGCCTCCTCGGGGGTGTGCATCGGGATGAGCGCGGCCATCGTCATCTGCGCCGCGTAGGGCCCGTAGACGTCGGCGAAGAACGAGTTGAAGCCCGCGCACAGGCCTCGGCGAAGCTCGGGGTCCTCCTCCGCGCACGTGAGCAGCGTGTTCGTCGGGTACAGCACGAAGTAGTCGATCCCGATCT
Source organism: uncultured Actinomycetes bacterium (assembly GCA_963721435.1). Taxonomy (GTDB): domain Bacteria; phylum Actinomycetota; class Acidimicrobiia; order IMCC26256; family DASPTH01; genus CAVRJC01. The sequence continues at coordinate 315,829 of CAVRJC010000006.1, read as the reverse complement.
CCTCGCTGCGCTCGGCGAGGAGTGCCGGCAGCGTCGCGGTCGCGCGGTCGCGCACGTTCACGGTCTGCGTCCCCCACCACGCGCCCTGCGGGGTGCGCGTGCGGAGCCGGTCTTCGGTCGTGCGTGGTCGTTGCGCAAGCCGCGCGATGGGCCCGCGCGCGAGCCACTTCTCGAAACGCGTCGCGCCCAGTGCCTCGCGCAGATGCGGGTACGTCGCCTCGAGCACCTCGAGGACGTGACCGTCGGCGTCGATGATCGGGTGCCCGACCTCGCGGTGGATCTGCTCGCTGGTGCTCATTGCTCTCCCATCGTCGAGATCGGCAACGGTTGCCACTGCTCCTCGGGTCGCACGCCGACCGTGTTCGCGACCATCGACAGCATCGTGTAGTGCCCGCACACGAACGCGACCTCGAGCAGCGCGTCCGGCGTGAAGAACTCCCCGAGCTCCTGCCAGGTGGCGTCACTGATCGTGTGCACGTCCTGGAGGTCGTCGGCCGCGCGCAACAGTGCCGCGTCGCGTTGCGACCAGCCCACGGCGTCGGGGCCCGCCGCGACCCGGGCCACTTCGTCGGCGCTCAGCCCGGCCCGCTGCACCGCCGTCTCGGCGTGCACTCCCCACTCGAACTCCGAATCGCACCGGAACCCGGTGCGCAGCGCGAGCAACGCGTTGTCCCGACGCTCCAGCACGCCGCTCAGAGCGACGGCCTTGGCCCAGGTCATGTACGGCGGGAGGAACGTCGGGTGGGTGGCGATGACGGACGGCAGGTGGAGCCGGTGCCGCGCCGCCTCGTCGACCCCGGCGAACTCGGCGCGGGTCGACTCGCTCCAGTCCTCGGGAGCCTGGCCTGCGATGCGAACCGTGCGCGACATTCGGTCTCCTCGACCCGTTGGCCAGCGCCTTCGGCCGGCGTCGACGTAGCTTTGTACAGAGCTTCCGGCCGCACGGCAACCTGCACGGCATTTCGCCACCCCGAGGAGAGCATCGTGGAACGAGTCATCGTCTCGGCCGATTCGCACGTCATGGAGCCGGCCGACCTGTGGACCTCACGGGTCGATGCGAGCCTGCGCGACATCGCGCCACAGGTGCGCAAGAACGACGAGGGCCCGGGGTACTCGTTCCACGCCCCCACCTTGCCACCGTCGACGGTGGCGGGCGCGTGGGCCGCGGGCCTGAGCGGCGAGGCATTGAAGGAGCACCTCGAGAAGGCGGGCTACGAGTCCGCCCGCCCGTCGGGCTGGGATCCGGCCGAGCGGCTGAAGGACCAGGATGTCGACGGCGTGCGCGCCGAGGTGCTGTACGGGACGCTCGGCATGCGCCTCTACCGCATGACCGACGCCGCACTGCAGCAGGAGTTCTTCCGCGTCTACAACGACTGGCTGGCCGAGTTCTGCGCGCACGACCCGCAGCGGCTCCACGGGCTCGGGCTCATCTCGCTCTGGGACGTCGACGCCGGTGTGCGCGAGCTCGAGCGCTGCGCCGAGATCGGGCTCAAGGGCGCGATGATCTGGGGCTACCCGCCCGACGACGCGCCGTACTTCTTGCCCACGTACGACCGCTTGTGGGCGGCGGCGCAGGATCTCGAGCTCCCGCTGTCATTGCACATCGTCACCGGGATGGGCCCCGAGAGCAGGGTCGACTTCACCGCCGCCGCGGTGCGCTACATGCACCTGATCCACGAGGTGCAGCGCTCGGTGAGCCAGATCGTGCTCGGTGGCGTGATGGAGAAGTTCCCGAGCCTGCAGATCGTCGGCGCCGAGTGCGAGATCGGGTGGTTGCCGCACTGGATGCAACGCATGGACCACGCCACCGAGAAGTTCGGCGCCATGATGCACGTCGCGCTCACCATGAAGCCGAGCGACTACGTCCGGCGCCAGCTCTGGCTCACGTTCATGGACGACCCGGTCGGCGCCGCGAGCCTCGAGGCGCTCGGTCCCGACGCGTTCATGTGGGGCTCGGACTTCCCGCACACCGACTCCACGTGGCCGCACTCGCTGAGCGTCATCGACAAGAACTTCTCCGGCGTGCCGGGTTGGGTCGCCGACAAGGTGCTGCACGACAATGCCTGCGCGCTGTACCACATCGACATCTGAAGGCGAGTCAGGACGCTGAACTGCTCCGCGCGACGTCGTCGCGCGCGCGGGAGTCGGCGCGTCCACGTCCGCCAATGCGTACCTCCGGAAGTGTCACGAAGAGGAACTCGACGAGTGCCGAACGAGTCACCTCATCCCGTACCTCGATCGTTCCACCAATCCGGTAGCAGTCGTCGCGCGAGTCGTGACGGCACGACCTGATCCGGACTGGGATGGTCATGTCGACGAGCCGGGCATCCGAGTCCGGGATACGGGTCAACAGCTCGATCGTGTGGCCAGGGGCCATCGGCACCGCGGACTCGAAGCCGACCCCGTTCGGCGTCAGGTCCAGCAGCCTGACTCACCGCGTGTGACTCCCAGCGCCCGGCGGCGGCGCACGCCGGAGTCTGCAGTGTCAGGACCCGTCGGTCACCATGCTGTCGGGAGTCGGCGTCGGCACGATCGTGGTGGGCATGTCACTCCCGCCGCCCCACGCGACCACCGACTTCGAGAAGCCCTGCGCGATCGCGGCAGTCAGTGTGAGCTCGACGAACTCGGCAGGCGTGAAGTCGGCGGCGATCGCCGCGCGCTCCTCGCTCGTGACCGATGCCGGATAGCCGATGACCGCGTCGGTCCAGCGGACCGCGTCCTTCCACCGCTCGGGGAGGTCGGACTTCTCGTAGCCGTCGACGATCTGCTCGACGTAGTCCTCGGTGAGGCCCTGCTCGCGCGCGCCGTCGAACCGGAGGTTGCGGCAGACCGGGCACCCCGTGACCCGCGCGTTGCGGAGGCGCGCCGCCTCCTTCGTGGGCTGGTCGAGCGCGCCGTACGTCCAGAGGTACCCGTAGAAGCGGTTGAAGGTGCCCCAGAGCTCCGGGTCGTGGTCGAACACCGACAGGCCACCTTCGGGTGGAGCGATTCTCGCCGTGCTCATCTCGTGCTCCTCTGTCTCGAATCGGTCCGGCTGGTCGCAGCCGCCCAATTGGTCTCAGCCAGATGGTCTCATGTGGTGCGCGACGACGCGAGGCCGAGCGCGACACGCGTGCGCGTCAGCGATTCGAAGACTGCGAGCGCGGTCGACAGCGCCGCGCACTCCTTGTCGGTGAGCGAAGCCCGCAAGCGGGTCGCGTCCTCGTCGGTGATCTGCTCGGGATCGATCACCCACTGCTCGGCCCACGACAGCACCGCTCGTTGCCGCTCGTCGAACTTCGGCGACGTGGGCCAGTTGGACAGGTCGTCCACCATGGCCTCGTCGAGGCCGGCCGCCACTGCTGCCGGCGAGCGCCACTCGAGCTCCACCGGGGCGTCGAGGATCTGCGCGATCCGGAGCCGGATCAGCTCGAGCAACGGCGCCTCGATGGCATCGGCCCACAGCTGCTCCTCCAGCACCGCCAGGTGCTCGTACACCTGCGGTTCGAGGCCTGCCTCGGACAGCCAGTCCAGCGAGCCGCTTCCGTCAGCCATGAGCACCCACGGCTCGGGAGCGTAGTGCAGCCTCAGCGCTCCGGGCCGCGACGGAGGAGCCACACCATGTCGCGGCCGGTGTGGGCGGGCGCGGTCTTCGGCGCGTCGACGATCGAGAGGAGCGTGAAGCCCAGCGCGCGCGGGATCGCGGCGCTCGCGAGATTCCCCTCGTCGCAGCGGATCACGACGGCCTCCGTCCCCACGAAGCCGAACGCGAGGGCGACGAGCGCGCGGGCCGAGCGGGTCGCGAGCCCGCGGCGGCACCAGTCGACGTGGGTCCAGTAGCCGATCTCCCACGCCGGCAGGCCGAACCGCTCCGCCGGACGGCGAATGAGCGACGCCGAGCCGAGCACGCGCGGGTCGCGACCCTGACGCACGAGGTATCCGTACTCCTCGCCACGTTCCCAATCACCCGCGACGCGCGTCATCCGCGCGGCCTGGGCGTCGACAGAGATCTGCTCCGGTGTCGCCCATTCCATCCACGGGTGCAGATGGTCGAGGCTCTGCTCCACCGCGGCCGCGATCCAGCGTTCGTCGCCCGGTCGAGCGCGCGTCAGCACGAACGTGTCGCCGAGATCGATGATCTCGGGCACGGGTGAGGGATCGGGCACCCCCCGATTGTGACCGGTGTAGCGTTTCGCGGCGGTCGAGAATTGGGGGTCGGCCCATGCCCGAGTCCAACGCACCCGTCGTGATCGTGTCGTCCGACACCCACATCGGGCCGCTCCTTCGCACGCAGCTGCGCGCGTACTGCCCCTCCCGCCACCTCGACGCGTTCGACGAGCTGGTCACGAGTCACGACGCTGCGCGCGCGCAGCGCGGGCTACGACCGCGACCGGCTTCACCACGCACCCCAACCAGCGCACGGAGGGCCACCACGACATGGCGGCGCGTCTGCGTGACATGGACCGCGACGGCATCGCGGCCGAGGTGATCTTCCACGGCAGCCAGAACTTCGAGCCCATCCCGTTCCTCCCACAGCTGCTCGGCAACGACGCGTCCTTCACGTTCGACCGTGACCTCGCGGCGGTGGGAGTCCGGATCTACAACGACTGGCTGGCCGACGCGTGCTCGGTCGAGCCGGCGCGCCACGTGGGGCTCGCGCACCTTCCGATGTGGGACCCGGTCGCGACCACCGCCGAGCTCCCGCGCGTCGCCGACTCGGGCCTGCGCGGGGTGAACTTCCCGGCGATGCGTCACGGCGTGTACCTCGAGTACAACGACCGCGCGTGGGACCCGTTCTGGGCGGAGTGCGCGAACCGGGGCCTGACCTTGTGCACGCACGTCGGCGCCGCGAGCCCGGGGAGGGCGTCGGGACCCGAGTCCCTCGCCCTGACGTCGATCGAGGACGGCGGCTACTTCGCCCGGCGGGCGATCTGGTGGATGATCTTCGGCGGGGTCTTCGAGCGCTTTCCGGAGCTCGCCTTGGTGATCACGGAGTCGCCCGGCGACTGGTGGCCCACGACGGTGCAGGAGCTCGACTCCACGTGGCGCGCCCAGGTGGGCTTCAGCCCCGCGCTCCGCGAGCAGGTGCCGAGGCCGCCCAGCGAGTACTGCGCGACGAACGTGTTCGTCGGCGCGAGCTTCCTCGCCGCGTTCGAGGCCGAACGCGCGGTGCGCGAGGGATACGCGTCACAGCTGATGTGGGGCTCCGACTACCCGCACATCGAGAGCACCTGGCAGTACACCGATGACGACGCGGCCGTGCCGGTCACCCACCTCGCGCTCCGCAACACCTTCCATGCGATCCCTCCACGCGAGACGACCGCGATGCTGGGCGAGAACGCGATCCGAGTGTTCGGCCTCGATCGCGACGCGCTCGACCGCGGTCGCGGCGCGGATCGGCGCGCCCACGCTCGCCAACCTCTCGGTGCCCATCGACGCGGTTCCCGCCGGTGCGAGCCCGGTCGCGTTCCGCAACTTCGGTCCCTGGAGCTAGAGGGACGCGAACAGCTCGTACGACGGGTCCTCACGGTCCCGGCGCGACTGCGCCGCCGCGGCCTCGAGTGAGCTCGCAGGGATCGGCGTCATCGTCATCAGGTCCTGCACGTACAGGCGATGGTCGATCGCCCAACGCCCGTCACGACACGACCACCGGTCGAGGTACCGACCGCGCGAGATGATCTCGGTCGGCGAGTCCTCGGGTGGGCTCCACAGTGCGACCGTGACATAGGCCTCGCTCACCGCGCGGTCGCCGTCGACGTCGACCTCCGTCAACACGTTCGTGATCTGGTGCGAGTGGCGGATCATCCCCTCGTGCATGCCCCACACCCAGTCGACGAAGCCCGCGCCGGTGCCCTCGAACATGTCGACGTACTCACACGTCCCGTCCGCGTGCCAGGTGGCGAGCGCGAGGTCGCGGTCCATCCGGTCCATCGAACGGCAGTACGACGCAAGCGCGTCACGGATGGCCTGCTTGGCCGCGACTTCGCGAACTTCGGTGCTGCTCAGCTCGTCCATGGGCACCACCGTACGCCGCGCCGCGTCAGTGATGCCCGCTGCTCGCCTTGGTGAGCGTGAGCGTCGGCACCGGGAAGTCCGGCTCCGGCGCGCCCTTCACCGCCGTCTGGATCCACCGCACGATGTCGCCGTCGCTGTAGGTCTGCAGGGTCGGGAACGCGAGCTGCTTGGCGTTGGTCGGGAGCGGGCCCGCCGACACCGTGAAGAGGTCGAACTCGCCGGGCTGCAGCCCGCCCGCGGTCGCGGTCCACGTGACCTTGCTGACCGCTTCGGTGACGTCGCCGTCATCGGTCTTCACCGGCTTGTCGAGCTTCGTCTTCTCGGTGGTGATGGTCCATCCCGGCATCGGCTTCACGCTGACCGACGCAATCGGCGTCTTGGTGGGGAACGTCACCTCGAGCTTCACGGTGTTGGCGTCGTCCTTCTCGTTCGGCACCGAGAAGCTGAAGATCGAGAAGCTTCCCTTCGCCGCGGACCCCGGCTGCACCGTGACGTGCGCGCTCGCCGCGGACGCGACGATCAGCACCGCGCTCAGCGCGGCAGCGACAACGAAGGTGGCTCGACGGTGCACCATGCGCTCGGGACTCCTGACTCGGGTGCCCAACTGGGATTGAGGAACACCACTGAGTCGTCCGCCAGCGCGGAAAAGTTCCCGGCCCGGAGGATTCGGCGGTTCAGAGGAGCGTCACGAGTCGCCCCGACGGCGCGACGTCGAACACCGCGGCAGATCGAAGGCCCCGGCGATTTGATCGTGAACTCGATCCCGTGCTCCTGGGTGAACTGCCACACCTCGACGAGCACCGCGAGGCTCTTGTTGTCGAGCAGCGACGCGTTCGCCATGTCGACCACGATCGACTCGGGATGCTCCTTGGCGATGGTCAACAGCTGGTTCCGGAATTGCCCGGCCGAACCGCTGTCGATCTCACCGATCACGTCGGCGACGACCTGGTCGCCGACGCGCGCAACGGAGCACGAGAAGACACTCGGCGTCACCTGCATGTCCTGGTCCCCCACGAACATCGGGCCCTCCCAGATCTCGGCCCACTTCCGAGGACCCATTCCCCTTGGTCCCTGGGAGGTTGCCAACGGCTCGCGCCGGGCCCGACTTGAAAGGTTTTCCACAGGCTGTGACCTGATTCACTCAGATCTCGTCTCCGGCCTCGCCTCCGGCGTCGTTCACTCGGCTCTCGAAGCGGTAGCCCATGCCGGCCTCGGTGAGGAAGTAGCGGGGCCGGCTCGGCTCCGGCTCGAGCTTCCGGCGCACGTTCGCCATGTGCACCCGCAGGTACGCGGTCTCGTCGTGGTACTCCGGGCCCCAGACCTCGTGGAGCAGCTGCTGCTGCGACACCAGCTTCCCGGGGTTCCGCACCAGGACCTCGACGAGATGCCACTCGGTGGGCGTGAGCCGGATCTCCGCGCCGTTCCGGTGCACCCGCTTCGCCGCGAGGTCGATGGTGAAGTCGGGGGTCTCGATCACCGGCTCCTGGTCGGATGGCGTGGCGCGCCGCAGGGCCGCCCGGAGCCGGGCCATCAGCTCGTCCATGCCGAACGGCTTGGTCACGTAGTCGTCGGCGCCCGCGTCGAGGGCGGCGACCTTGTCGGTCTCGGAATCACGGACCGACAACACCACGATCGGGACGGTGCTCCACCCACGCAGCCCCCGGATGACGTCGACACCGTCGATCCCCGGCAAGCCGAGGTCGAGCACCACCACGTCGGGGTGATGGCGCGCCGCGAGCTCGAGCGCGTGCTCGCCGTCCGGCGCGAGATCGACGTCGTACCCGCGCGCACGCAGGTTGATCCCGAGGGCGCGCAGGATCTGCGGCTCGTCGTCGACCACCAGCACGCCGGGTCATGTCCGAGACACCTCGAGGCTGATCACCATCGTGGTGCCGCCGCCTGGCGTGTCGTCGATCGCGATCTCGCCGCCCATTGCCTCCACGAAACCGCGCGCGACGGCAAGCCCGAGCCCGACACCACTGCCGTTGGGGCTGTCACCGAGGCGCTGGAACGGCTGGAACACCTGGTCGCGCATGCGGCGCGGGATGCCCGGCCCCCGGTCGACGACCCGCAGGTCGACATGATGGTCGACGACGCACGCCTCGACGCGCACGTGCTGCGCCGTCGGCGACCACGCGAGTGCGTTCTCGACGATGTTGGCCACCGCACGTTCGAGCAGCGCGGCGTCGGCGGTGACGCGTGGCAGCGTCTCCGGCACGTCGGCGTCGACCCGATCGGCCTGGCTCAGCCCCGCGAGCGCCGCCGGAACGACCTCCTCGAGCGCCACCGCGCGCATGACCAGTTGCACGGCGCCGGTCTGGAGCCGGCTCATGTCGAGCAGGTTCCCGATGAGGTGATTGAGGCGATCGGCGCCGTCGTCGATGGTCTCGAGCAGCTCACGGGTCGCGCCGGGCGTGAAGTCGACGTCGCGTTGCAGGAGGCTGCTGACCGACGCCTTGATCGACGACAACGGCGTGCGCAGATCGTGCGACACTGCCGCGAGCAGCGCCGTGCGCAGCTCGTTGGCCTCCTCGAGCCCCTCGACACGCGCCGCGTCGGCGCGCAGCGTGCGTTGCTGCACCGCGATCCCGACCTGACCCGCGAAGGCCTGGAGGATGTCGAGATCCTCGAGACCGAGATCGCGACCGCGCAGGACCAACATGTGATCGCCGTACAGCGGGACGCTGAGATCGGCCTCGTCCGGTGTCTGCGGCGGGGCTGCGCCCGCGTTCGCGACGACGACCCACTCGTCGCCGAATCCCTGCGCGAGCACGGCGACGGCTTCAGCGTCGAAGGCCACCTGGACCTGCGCGACCAGTTGCGGCAGCGGATCGGCCGCGGCGGCCAAGGTACCGCTGAGCGAGGCCAGCGTCTCGGCCTCTGCCCGCGCCTGCGCCGCTTCGGCGGTACGGCGCGACGCGGTCGACACGAGCATGCTCACGACCCCGGCGACCAGGAGGAAGACGACGAGCGCGACCAGGTTCTCGCCCTGCTCCACGGTGAATTCGTAGAACGGCGGCGTGAAGAACCAGTTGGCGAACAGGAACCCGGAGATCGCGCACACGAACGCGGGGACGAAGCCGCCGAGCGCGGCCACCACGACGACCACGAGCATGAACATGAGCAGGTCGCTCGGCAGCGTGAGCGTGTCGCGGAGCTGGGCGAGGATCAGCGTCAAGACGGGCGGCGCCGCAACTGCGAGCCCCCAGGCGAACGCGCGCCGGCGCGGGGAGACCGTGATCCGGTGGTGGGCTCCGCGGGCCAGCGTCGGTTCGGGAGGTTGGTCGTCGCCGGCGGACGAGATCACGTGCACGTCGATCGGGCCGGACGCTCGGATGACGTTGTTGATCACCGAACCGCGGAGCAGATGGGTCCACCGGGACTGCCGGCTCGCGCCGAGCACGATCTGCGTCGCGTTCTCGGCGTGCGCGAACTGCACGAGCGACGCCGCGACGTCGGCACTTGCGAGCACGCGGTACTCGCCACCCAGCTCGTCGAGCAGCCGCCGTTGCTCTTCGAGCGCGTCGCTCGGCGGGGCGCGCAGCCCGTCGGCGGAGCGCACGTAGACGCCGATCAGCTCGCCGTGGGCGCGCGCCGCCATGCGAGCCGCACGGCGGATGACGTCGTCGCCGCCGGGCGCACCGGTGATCGCGACCACGACCCGCTCGCGCGTCTCCCACGGACGGGCGATGCCGTGGGCCTCGCGGTACTCCTCCAGCGCCTCGTCGACTCGGTCGGCGACCCACATCAACGCGAGCTCCCGTAGCGCGCCCAGGTTGCCCTGCCGGAAGAAGTTGGCGAGCGACGCGTCGACCTTCTCGGCCGGGTAGATGTTGCCGTGCGCCATCCGGCGCCGGAGCGCCTCCGGCGACATGTCGACCAGCTCGATCTGGTCCGCCTCGCGCACGATGCCGTCGGGGATCGTCTCGTTCTGCTTGATCCCGGTGATCTGCTCGACGACGTCGTTCATCGACTCGAGGTGCTGCACGTTGACGGTGGAGATGACGTCGATGCCCGCGTCGAGCAGCTCGTTGACGTCCTGCCACCGCTTCGGGTTCCGCGCGCCGGGAACGTTGGTGTGAGCGAGCTCGTCGACGAGCACCCGCTCGGGCTTGCGAGCCAGGATCGCGTCGACGTCCATCTCCTCGAACGTGACCCCGCGGTAATTGATCTGCTGGCGCGGCACCACCTCGAGGGTGCGCAGCTGCGCCTCGGTGTTCGGGCGCCCGTGCGTCTCGAGGTAGCCGACGACGATGTCGCTCCCGCGCTCGCGCGCGCGGTTGCCCTCGTTCAACATCGCGTAGGTCTTCCCCACGCCGGGAGCAGCGCCCAGGTAGATCCGGAGACTGCCGCGAGCCATCTGAAAAGCCTAAGTGCAGCGCTTGTCGAGCGCGAGGTTGAGCTCCACGACGTTGACCGCCTTCTCGCCGAGGATTCCGAGAGCACGACCCGTTGTGTTGTCGTCGACCAGCTGGTTGACCTTGCTCACGCTGATCCCCCGCTCGTCGGCGACCCGCTTCGCCTGCAGGCGAGCGTTGGCGATCGAGATGTTCGGATCGAGCCCGGAGCCCGACGCGGTCACCGCGTCGACCGGGACCTCGACAGAGTCCGCCAATCCGTTCAGCTCGCGGTAGTCCTTCACCCGCTGCTTGACCGTCTTGAGGAAGTCGGGGTTCGTCGGCCCGAGGTTCGAGCCGCTGCTCAACGTCGGGTCGTAACCACCTACGGTCGAGCCGTCGACGCCCGCTGCGGCCGACGGCCGCGACTGGAAGTACTCGGGCAGCGCGTTGCCCTTCTTGTCGGTGAAGGCCTGCCCGATCAGCGACGAGCCGACGGCCTTGCCGTTGCACTCGATGATCGACCCGTTCGCCTTGTCGTGGAAGGCGAGCTGGCCGACCCCGAGGACGACGAGCGGGAAGGCGATCCCGAGGACCACGGTGAAGATCACCATGGAGATGATCGAAGGGATGAATTGGCGTCGCATCACTTCACTCCCAACGCGGTGACGATCATGTCGATGAGCTTGATGCCGATGAACGGCGCGACCACTCCGCCGAGGCCGTAGATCAGCAGGTTGCGCCGCAGCAGCTGCGCGGCGCCGACGGGCACGAACTTCACGCCGCGCAGCGCGAGCGGGATCAACGCCACGATGATCAGCGCGTTGAAGATGACCGCGGAGAGGATCGCCGAGCGTGGGCTCTGCAGGTCCATGATGTTGAGCTTGTCGAGCACCTTGAGGCTCGCGAAGCCGGCGAACATCGCGGGGATGATCGCGAAGTACTTGGCGACGTCGTTGGCGATCGAGAACGTCGTGAGCGAGCCGCGCGTGATCAGCAGCTGCTTGCCGATCTCGACGATGTCGATGAGCTTCGTCGGGTCGGAGTCGAGGTCGACCATGTTCCCGGCTTCCTTGGCCGCCTGCGTGCCGGTGTTCATCGCGACCCCGACGTCGGCCTGCGCGAGCGCGGGCGCGTCGTTGGTGCCGTCGCCCGTCATCGCGACGAGGCGGCCACCGCGCTGCTCGGCCTTGATCAGGTTCATCTTGTCTTCGGGCGTCGCCTCGGCGAGGAAGTCGTCGACGCCGGCTTCCTGCGCGATGACCGCGGCGGTGCGGGGGTTGTCGCCGGTGATCATGACGGTGCGGATCCCCATCTTCCGCAGGTCGGCGAACCGGTCGGCGATGCCGGGCTTCACGATGTCCTTCAGGTAGATCACGCCGAGCGGGCGCGGAGGGAGGGAGGAGCCCTCCGCGCCCGCCTCGGCGACGACGAGGGGGGTACCCCCCTGCGCCGAGATCGAATCGACGGCGTCGCCGAGCTGCTCGGAGAACTCGCCGCCCTGGTCTTCCACCCAACGGCGCACCGAGTCGGCCGCGCCCTTGCGCACCCGGCGGTCTGCGAAGTCGACGCCGCTCATCCGGGTCTGCGCGGTGAACGCCACCAGCGTGGCGCCGACCAGCTCGCGCTCGCGGATGCCGTACTTCTCCTTGGCCAGCACCACGATCGAGCGGCCCTCCGGCGTCTCGTCGGCGAGGCTCGAGAGCTGCGCGACGTCGGCGAGCTCCTGCTCGGTGACGCCGTTCGCGGGCACGAACGCGTCGGCCTGCCGGTTCCCGAACGTGATGGTGCCGGTCTTGTCGAGCAGCAGCGTGGCGCAGTCGCCCGCCGCTTCGACCGCGCGCCCGCTCATCGCGAGCACGTTGCGGCGCACGAGACGGTCCATGCCCGCGATGCCGATCGCGGAGAGCAGCGCGCCGATGGTCGTGGGGATCAGGCACACGAGCAGCGCGACCAGGATCACGACCGGCTGCTCGGCGTCGGAGAACATCGCGAACGGCTGGAGGGTGACGGTCGCGAGCAGGAAGATGATGGTGAGGCCCGCGAGCAGGATGTTGAGCGCGATCTCGTTCGGCGTCTTCTGACGCGACGAGCCCTCGACGAGGGCGATCATCCGGTCGATGAACGTCTCGCCCGGGCGGGCGGTGATGCGGACGACGATCTCGTCCGACAGCACGCGCGTACCACCGGTCACCGCCGAGCGGTCACCACCACTCTCCCGGATCACCGGGGCCGACTCGCCGGTGATCGCCGACTCGTCGACACTCGCGATGCCTTCGATGACCTCGCCGTCGCTCGGGATCCACTCTCCCGCAGCCACGACGCACTCGTCGTCGAGATCGAGCGCGGTGCTCGCGCAGTCCTCGACCGTACCGTCGGGCGCGGCGCCGGTGGGCGACCGTCTCGGAGCGCGTCTTGCGGAGCGTCTCGGCCTGCGCCTTGCCGCGGCCCTCGGCGATCGCCTCCGCGAAGTTGGCGAACAGCACGGTGAACCAGAGGAACAGCGCGACGAGGCCGGTGAACACGTTCTCGTTCGAAGTCGAGGAGCCGAGGTCCTTGAAGAACAAGATCGTGGTGAGCACGGAGCCCACGCCGACCACGAACATCACCGGGTTGCGCATGAGGGTGCGCGGGTTGAGCTTGACGAAGCTGTCGACCGACTGCCCGACGGACGATCTCCGGCTCGACGAGCTTGGTGTCCCTGGCCATGAATGAACTCCTCTTCTCTCAGAGGCCGAGCTGCTCGACCAGCGGGCCGAGTGCCAGGACGGGAAGGAACGTGAGCGCGGCGACGACGAAGATCGTGCCGATGACCAGCACGACGAACAGCGGCGTGTCGGTGGGGAACGTGCCCGACCGACGCCGGCACGCGCCGCTTGCGCACCAGCGCGCCGGCGATCGCGAGCGTCGGGATGATGAGGAAGAACCGGCCGAACAGCATCGTGACGGCCAGCGCGGTGTTCATGTAGCCGGTGTTGGCAGTGATCCCCGCGAACGCCGAGCCGTTGTTGTTGCCGGCCGAGGTGAACGCGTAGATGAGCTCGGTGAAGCCGTGCGCGCCGGGGTTGTAGATCGAGACGTTCGACACCGATTGCACGAAGGTCGAGATGGCGACGCCGATGAGCACGATCGCCGGCATCACGAGGATGTAGAGGACGACCAGCTTCACCTCCGCGGCCTGGATCTTCTTGCCCAGGTACTCGGGTGTTCGCCCGACCATGAGCCCGGCGATGAACACCGCCAGGATCACCATGACGAGCAGGCCGTTCAGGCCGACGCCGACGCCACCGGGGCTGATCTCGCCGAGCTTCATGTGCACGAGGCACGTCATCCCGCCGAGCGGCGTGTAGCTGTCGTGCATCGAGTTGACGGAGCCGTTCGACGTGCCCGTCGTCGACGCGCACCACAGGCCGGACGCCGATGGCCCGAAGCGCACCTCCTTGCCCTCGGCGTTGCCGCCGGGCGACGTCGCGGTGACGGTCTGGTTGACGCCGAGTGAGTCGAGCTTCGAGTTGCCGCCGACCTCGGCGAAGATCGCCACCATGCTGAAGGCCAGCCAGAGCACGAGCATGACCGCGAACACCGCGTAGCCCTGCCGCTTGTCCTTGACCATGCGCCCGAAGGTGAACGCGAGCGCGAACGGGATGATGAGGATCGCGTAGATCTCGAGGAAGTCGCTCAGCCCCGTCGGGTTCGAGAACGGGTGCGCGGAGTTGACGTTGAAGAAGTCGCCGCCGTTCGTGCCGAGCTGCTTGATCGACTCCATGCTCGCGTTCGGCCCGCCCGGGATCTTCTGCGTCGCGCCGGCGACGGTGTGCACCGTCGGTGAACCCGTGCGTGTTCGTGATCACGCCGGTGGCGATGAGGACGATCGCGAAGACGAACGCGATGGGCAGCAGGATGCGCAACGTCGTGCGGATGAGGTCGACCCAGAAGTTGCCGACCGTGCGCTTGCCGGCGCGTGCGAGCCCGCGGATCAACGCGGCCATCACCGCCATACCGACGGCGGCGGAGACGAATTGCTGCACCGTCAGGCCGACCATCTGGGTGAGGTGGCTCAGGGTGCTCTCTCCGGCGTAGCTCTGCCAGTTGGTGTTGGTGACGAAGCTGACCGCGGTGTTGAGCGACAGCGCCGGCTGCACGTTCGCCATGTCGGTCGGGTTGAACGGCAGACCGCTCTGCACCCGCTGCATCACGTAGAGGAGCAGGAAGCCGACGATGCTGAACGCGATCAAGGAGAGCGCGTAGATGTTCCAGCGCTGCTCGCGTTCCGGATCGATCCGGCAGGCACGGTAGAAGAGCCGTTCGATCGGATCGAAGACGCGGTCGAGGCGTGACGGCCCGCCTTCGTACACGTTGGCCATGTAGCGGCCGAGCAACGGCGCGGTGGCGCCGATCAGGATGATCAGGGCGATGAGTTGCGCCCAACCCGCGAAGGTCATCAGAAGCGCTCCGGGAAGAGAAGGGCCGCGACGAGGTAGACCGAGAGCAGGACTGCGAGCACGAGCCCGGCGATGTTCTCGCCGTTCACGCGGTCACCTCGACCTCGGTGTACGACGCCGGCCGTCGTCGGCCATCGTCGTCGAGGTCGGCTTCGTCGTCGGGGCCGATGATCTTGTCGCACCCGTACACGAACGCGACGCAGAGCCCGAAGAACCCGAGGACGAGGATCAGCACCCAGAAATCTGCCATGCGTGATGTTCTACGCCCCGACGAAACCGGAACATAGGGACTTAGTGCCTTCTTGACGCGAGCTTTCGGTATCTTGACGAGATGCGCGCGCAGACCCGGCGTCAAGAAGGCACTAAGGCCCTGTGCCGTCGCCCCGGTTCGGGCGTACCGTTGATGCCATGACGAAGAACCGGGAGCGGCGCTACGTCCCCGACGACAGCCAGAAGGCCTTCGGACTCGTGATCGGAGGCCTCGCGCCCCTGGTGATCTCGGGCCTGCTCGTGCCCTTCCGCACCGAGAGCATCGTGGCCGCGAACGTCGCCCTCGTGTTCGTGATCGTGGTCGTCATCGCGGCGGCCGAAGGGGGTCGGACCGCGGGCATCGTCGCGGCCGTCGTGTCGACGCTGTGCTACGACTTCTTCTTCACCCGGCCGTTCCAGTCGCTCAAGATCGACAACGGCGACGACATCGGCACCGCCGTCCTCCTCCTCGTGATCAGCCTGATCGTCGCGCAGCTCGTCGGCTTCGCGCACCGGAGCCGCAAGCGGAGCGACCGCACCTACGAAGACACGGTTCGCGTGCACCGCGTGGCCGAGTTGGCGGCCGCCGGCGCGCCAATCGAGGCGATCATCAGCGCAGTCGAATCCGAGCTCACCGAGCTGCTCTCGTTGCGCGAGTGCCGGTACGAGGCCGTCCCGTCGGTGGAGCTCCCCGAGATCGGGCGCCTCGGCGCGCTCGATGCCGGGCACCGGCGCTTCGTCGGGCACGAGCTCTCGCTGCCCGACGAGGGCGCGGCCATCCGCGTGCTCGGCCGCGGCCGCGAGCTCGGCCGCCTCGTGCTCGTGCCGCGCACCGACGTCGGCGTGTCGATCGACGAGGGACGCATCGCGGTGGCGATCGCCGATCAGCTCGGCGCCGCGCTCGCGGCCGACGCGCCGAGCACTGCGTCGAGCTAGAAGAGACCGGCGAGCCCGAGGCCGGCGGCGGCCGCGAGGAGGCCGACGCGCGACGCTGCCGAACGCATTGACGAGTGCGGCCACCGGGGCGTCGTCCCGCAACAGCCCGAGGGTCTCGTACGAGAACGACGAGAACGTCGTGTACGCGCCGAGAAACCCCGTGCCGACGACCACGCGTGCGTCGGGCGCGAGGCCGTGGTACAGGAACAGGCCGGTGAGGAAGCCCGAGCGCGAACGCGCCGGTGATGTTCACCACCACCGTCCCGTACGGGAAACAAGCCGCTCGCGCGAGATTGCACGACGTGATGGACCGCGTAGCGCGCGAGCGCACCCAGTGCACCCGCGACCGCGACCCACACGACCATCAGTCTTCGTCCTCGGGATCGAAGACGGGCATGGGTCGGTGCACGACCGCGCGCGCCACCATCACACCGACGATCACCGCGGCCAGGCCCGCGATCAGGCTGACCAGCGTGTACGCCGCGCCGAGGCTTGCGTCTCCGTCCCGCGCGAGCAGGACCGTCTCCACCATCCACGTGGAGAAGGTCGTGAACCCCCCGCAGACGCCGACCGCGGCGAACGCACGCGTCCGGTCCGCGGCCGCTGTGTCGGCGGCGACCACGGTGAGCACCACACCGAGCACGAACGAGCCGATCAGGTTGATGGTCAGCGTCGTCCACGGGAACGTGCCCGCCGCGACCGGCCACGCGAGGCCGATCTCGTAGCGCGCCACCGTGCCGATCGCGCCCCCGGCGGCGACCGCGACCGCGGTGCTCAGGCTGGGCGCAGGTGCGGGTCGGGCAGAGATGGCAGCAAGCTACGCGTTGGCGGTGTCGAAGTCGTCGAACTTCGCGCGGGCTTCCGCCTGCGCCTGGTCGTCGGAGGCCGACGCGAGGTCGACGTCGTCGTTCGCGCGCGCGGGCAACCACTTCCACGCCACCACGGCCGCGGTCAGCACGATGCACGCGCCGATGGGGAACGTGTACCGCATCGCGTCGATGAACGCGCCTCGGGCCGCGTGCTCAACGACGGCCGCCTGCGCGGCGGGCAACTTGGCCGCGGCGACGAGCGCGCTCCCGACCGAGTCGTGCACCGCCGCCGCGGTGTTGCCCGGCAGCTTCCCGGCCACGCTCGTGAAGTGGTGGTAGAAGGCGGCGAAGAGGCTCCCCATCACCGCGATGCCGATCGCGCCGCCCGTCTGGCGCGTCGTGTCGTTGACGGCCGAGCCGACACCTGCCTTCCCGAGCGGCAGCGAGCCCATGATCGACTCCGTTGCGGGCGCCATGGTGAGGCCGACGCCCAGGCCGAGGATGAGCCGGACCGCGGCGCCGGCGACGAACGACGACATCACGGTGTTCGACCCGTAGAGGAGCATGGCGGTGGCGGTCACGCAGATGCCGGTGACGACGACGCGCTTGGTGCCGAACCGGAACACGAACCGCGGCGCGTTGGGCGCCGCCAGCATCATCCCGATCGCCACCGGCATGGCCATCAGCCCCGCCTTGAGCGGCGAGTAGCCGAGCACGAACTGGAAGTACTGCGTGAGGAGGAAGGTCGAGCCGAACACCGCGAACGTCACCAGCGTGACGGTCACCGACGCGGCGGAGAAGCGCGGGTTCTCGAAGAACCGGAGGTCGAGCATCGGCTCCGGGGTGTGGAGCTCCCACGCCGCGAACAGGCCGCCGAACACGAGACCGACCGCGAAGCCGATCAGCACGTTGGTGGCCGTCCACCCGGCTTCTGGGAGCCTGGATGATCGCGTAGAGCAGGCCGACCAGGGTGACGATCGAGAGGAGCGAGCCCAACGGGTCGAGCGGCCGGTTGTCGGGGTCACGCGACGTCGGCACGTAGATCGCGGCGGCGATGAACGCGACGATGCAGACCGGCACGTTCACGAGGAACACCGCGCCCCACGAGAAGTGCTCGACGAGGAACCCGCCGACGAGCGGGCCGATCGCGATGCCGACTCCCGAGATGCCGGCCCAGATGCCGATCGCGCGTGCACGCTCGCGACCGGTGAACGTGTTGGTGAGGATCGACAGCGTGGTCGGGTAGATCAGCGCGCCGCCGATGCCCATGAGCCCGCGGCAGACGATGAGCAGGTCGGGCGAGGTCGCGAACGACGCCAGCGCGGAGAACGCGCCGAACAGCGCGACGCCGCACATCAGCGCGCCCTTGCGCCCGTACTTGTCGCCCAGCGCGCCGGCCGTCAGCAGCAGGCACGCGAACACGATCACGTAGGAGTCGACGATCCATTGGAGCTGCGACCCGGTCGCGTCGAGCTCGCGCACGATCGTCGGCAACGCGACGTTGAGGATCGTGTTGTCGATCGTGATGACGACGAGCGCCATGCAGATCACGCCGAGCGTCACCCACCGGCGTTCGTACGCCCGATCGGAGAGAGCTGGCGTCGGCACGGATGCAGACGTGGCGGAAACGGCTCGACCTCACTCCTACGAGCTCAACGCTGCGAACTGAGGTACTATTAACCGGTTGGTTAATAGATCGTACGCGAGGTGCCGCCCGCCTCGCAAGTTCTTCAGGAGCCGATCGGTGTCGACGCGAGACCCGGAAGCCACCAAGGAGCGCATCCTCGCCGCCGCGCTGCACGAGTTCTCGGCCAAGGGGATCTCGGCGCGCGCGTCGACGCGATCGCGGCACGCGCCAAGGTCAACAAGCGGATGCTCTACTACTACTTCGGCTCGAAGGACGAGCTGTTCCGCGAGATCCTCCGGCGTCGCCTCGCGGAGCGCACGCGAACCGACGTCGCTCACGCCGCTGCGCACGCGTCAGGAGCGACTGGCACGCGACGGCGAGTACGTGCGGCTGCTCATGTGGGAGGCGCTGCAGACCTCACCCAAGCGACCCTGCCAACGAGGCGTTGCGGCGCGAGTTCTTCCGCACGTGGATCGAGACGGTCGAAGCCGAGCAGGCGGCGGGCAACCTCCCCGACGACCTCGACCCCGCGCAACTCGTGCTCTCGGAGCTCGTGCTCGTGATCGGGCCGCTCATGCTCCCCCAGCTCGTGCGGCTCGTCACCGGGCAGTCGGTCGACGACCCCGAGTTCCTGGCCACCCGGCTCGAGTTCCTCGATCGCCTCGAATCTCGCCTGTCGGCATCGGTCGCCGTGCGAGACTGATCCCGAGAGCGTGTAGACGACTGCGAGCGTGGCGGAACCGGCAGACGCGCCAGGTTTAGGTCCTGGTACCGAAAGGTGTGGGAGTTCGAGTCTCCCCGCTCGCACATGGCCTCTGACCTGCGGATACGTCAGAGGCAGGCAGACACCAGACCACTCAGCCATCGTTCGGCCGCACGCTCCTCACCAACATCACGCCCGCGAAGCTCAACACCTTCTACGGCGAGCTGCTCACCAATGGACGCCACCTGCGCGCAGGTGGCCTCGGGCCCAAGACGGTGCGCAACATCCATTCGCTGCTCCACAAGTCGTTGAGCGACGCGGTGCGATGGGGGCATCTCGCGCGTAACCCGGCGAGCTTGGCGACACCGCCGAAGTCCGAGACGCCCGAGATGAAAGTCTGGTCACCCGACCAGTTGCGCACGTTCTTGGTGTGCACCGATGGTCACCGTTTGGCCGCGGCGTGGCTGCTGATCATCACCACCGGTATGCGGCGCGGCGAAGTCCTCGGGCTCGCGTGGGACGACGTCGATCTCGTGAACGGTCGCATTGCAGTTGTGCAGAGCCTCACCGCGATCGAATACGACGACGTGCGTCTCCTGCAACCGAAGACCGCGAAGGGGCGGCGTTCGGTCGCGCTCGACCCCGCGACCGTCGCGGCGTTGCACGCGCACCGCAAACGTCAGCTCGAGGACCGCCTGCGGTGGGGAGAAGCCTGGATCGACACCGGGCTCGTGTTCACGCGCGAAGACGGCTCGGTAGTCCACCCACACCGACTCTCCGCCGCGTTCGGCGAGCTCTCACAAGAAGCAGGACTCCCGAAGATCAGACTGCACGATCTCCGACATAGCTATGCGACGGCCGCGCTCGCCGCCGGCATTCCCGCCAAAGTCGTGAGCGAACGCCTGGGTCACGCGTCGGTGATGATCACGCTCGACACCTATTCGCACATCCTCCCTTCGATGCAAGAGGACGCAGCCAACGCGGTCGCGAAGCTCATCTTGGAAGGTTGAAGGAGTGCGAGATGCAACGACCTCGCGCGCAGCGCGCGGCTGGGAGCGTCTGCAGGCTTCGCGCGAATCAGATCGAGGCGTGTAGCTCCGTCGGGTGCTCACTCGATCGGCAGCGTTGAGTACAACGAGCAAACGGTGGCGCGATGTGTGTCGATGACACACGAGGGAACACGTTCGATCTCCTGAAACCCGCACGAGACGCAACAGCGGCGGGCGCGCTCGTTGAAATCGAGCACGACGAGTTCGATCGCTTCAAGGTCGAGGTCAGCGAACCCGTGCCCCAACACGAGGCGTGTGACGACCTTCCCGAAATCCTTGCCCGAGACGGCCCGGATCGAAGAATCCGACCGCGTACCGGGCGCACGTGCAGGCCTCGTTGAAGGAGTGCAAGCGAGCGGTCCCTAGGAAACGACCGCGGAGTCCACGACCACTCGACCACGCCTTCTGCGCCGAGATTGGAGAACCAACGCTGTGCTCCGATTTGCGGCTTGGATCGGTCGATGGCGTCGGTCGTGCCGAACATGCGAACGATCTCGGCACGCACGCCCAACTCCTGGCGCGCACGTACGTCATCTTGTATGGGGGGACGCAAGGTGGCGGTCTGCCGGGCGCAGCAATCATCGGGCAACTACTCGGCGAACCCGTGGATCCGAAGCGAGACCAGCACCCTGGTACGTGAACCTGACGGCGTGCCAGATCTCTCGCGCTGGCGTCGGTGGGCGCGCGGTGGGCTCTGAACGTCGGCTGATCGGCGTGCTACCAGGTCGGGGATGTGGAGTCGGTTGGCGTGTTAGCGAGTTGATGGGTCGCGCAAGTAGCGAGTTTCACTCTCCTCAGGCACGGGCCAATTGCGCCGAGCCCACGAGCGCAGTGACCTGCTGGTGGAGGCGATCGATCGCCGCGTTGAGCTGGTCGACCAACGCATTCGAGCGATCGACCGCCGCGTTGTAGTCCGCGTCGGACCCGGAAACGGCTGCGCTCTGCGCGACATCCGCCGCGGCGGCGCCTTGCGCGACCAGGTCATTGATCACGTTCGCGGTCGCGAGCGGCGTTGCCAGTGCTCGGTTCGCCGCATCGAGGCGGGCACGGTCGACCGAGAGCTCGGCTTCGGTGTTCTCGGCGCCGGCACGTTGCCGGTGCAGTTGCGCAGCGGCTCGGGTCCGGTCATGCTCGGCCGCGCTCTTCTCGTTGGCGCCGGAGACGGCGAACGCAATGGCGCCGCCGAGCACCAGAGCCGCGACCACGAGCCCGGCAATGCGCCAGCGCGAGATGCGACGAACGCGACTCGGCAGGTGTGAGCTCCGGCTCTGGTTCCACCGCCGGGGGTGTCGTGATCTCCGCGTCAGCCATTGAGGGCCTCCTCGAGGTCGTGCACCGCAGTCGCGGCGGCGTCCAGTGCGCTCTTCTCGGCCGCGGCCTTGGCGTTGAACGCGGCGATCGCGACCGGTCCCTCATCCGTGTACACCGCGTTCGAGCCGCGTACGTCGCCCGCGTTGTAGAGCGCGGCACCATGGTTGTGCACCGCGACCACGTTGTTGTGCGCGGCGATTGCCGCATCGAACGACACCGCGAGCGTGTTGAACGCGAGCGGGACCTTCGCCGCCGCCGCGTGCATCATGTTGATCGTGTGCTCAGCTTCGTGCTGGCGTGTCTCAGCCGTGCGCCGGTCGCGGTGCAGAGCCCGCGGTGCGGTCTCGAGCATCAGACGCCGACGAGGAAGACTGAATTCCGAGCACCACGGCCACGATCGCGCCGGCGATCACCACGACAGTGAGGCTCGTCAGCAGGATGTTTCCCACACCCCGTCGCGGCGACTCGGTCGTCTCATCGGCTTCGGATGGAACGATGTGAGGATCGAACTGCGTCATACGACCAGCGTCGCACCACGGTCGCGGTGATCACATCTCCGCGGCGCTCGTTCCGCGACACCTTCGGGTAAGGCCGACGTGACCGCGGCGCTACGTCGGCTCGTCGAGCCTCGCGTCGAACCAGTCGCCCGCAGTGTCGAGATCGAAGCCGGGGATGTCGGTGCCCACGGCCAGGGTGATGCCGCCGTCGCACGCGAGGGTCTGACCGGTCACCCAGCGCATTGCCAACAGCGCCAGCACCGCGTCGGCGACATCGTCGACTTTGCCGAGTCTTCCGAGCGCAGTGTTGCCGATCATGGTCTCGGTGAACCCGGGAGCGCGTCGGTGCCCGCCATCATCGGTGTGCGCGTCGGCCCCGGCAGGCGACCGCGTTCACCCGAATCCCGTACTTCCCCAGCTCGCGCGCCACGACGCGCGCCCGGTCGCCTGAATCGCGTGTTCGACGGCGCGTGCGCTCGGCAGGCTGACCAGCGCGATCAGGGCGAACACGTACGCGCACCAACATCGAGCCGATCGCCGACGTGATCTTCGACGCGAAGCGACAGGGGCTCTTGCCTCGGACGGCGGAAGTGCTGCTCGCGGCTTCAGACCGTCGCCTTCACGCTGTTGATGATCCCCTCGACCAGATCCATCTCGTTGGAGTCGACGGTGACGCTGAACGTCACGACGATGCCCTTCGCCTGGAGGATCTCCAAGTTTCCGAACAGCACCGGAAGTTTGTGGAGCATGTAGCTCTCGATGTGCCGATAGCTCGGCATGGTGCCGACCCTGCCCGGGGAGGCGCTGCCAACGACCTCGCCATCGCTGAAATTCTGCGCTGGCTTCAGCGACCGCCTGGTATTCGGCAAGGTCGTGGTACCAGAATGCGTCCTTCCCGGTGTAGATGATCACGACCAGGTTGTCGCCATCGCTCTTCGGGTCACCGACCTTCAGCACCACCGCCTGACCGGTGATGCTTCTCGGCTGGAAGACCCTCCAGCTCGACGGATACTGCACGGTGAGGTGTGTCTTCGGGATCGCTTTCGTCGTCCACGACGTCGTCTCCGCGGCCGCACCCGCCTCCTGTCCGTGAGCCGCGGTGACGCCCCCCGAGAGGAGCAGGGCGGCACCCAAGGCAAGGACCACAGTCGAGCGCCTCAGCAACATACGTCCATCGTCAGGCATTTGGCCCACACACGCAGTAGCTGCGGAGCAACAATTGTGTTGCTCAGTCAACAGTGATGCCGGTCCACACGCCCAGGTAGATGCGGTCGCCGTCGAGGACGGACACCCGCTCGTTCATGGCGATCGGATCTTGGTCGTCGTTCATCCATGTCCCGTTGGCCGACCCGAGATCGACGATCACGTACAAGTCATCCGCACCTCGGACGAGGAGCGCGTGACGATGGGATACGCACGGGTCCTCCGGTGCAGGAGAGAGGTCGATCTCCGGCATGATCCCGCGGACGGCGCTCCGGCGTCCGATCAAGGTCTCGGGCACATCGATGCGGAAGTGCCGCGGTACGTTGTCGGTCGGAAAGGCGACATCTGGTGCCATGCGCTCGTACTGAGCAGGCGATCCGCGGTGACGACCGCCTCCCACACCTCGAGAGTGGATTTCGCGGTGAAGTCGTGTCCGCACCGCTCGCGGAATGCATCGCTCCCTGGGTTGGGGGTGCGACACACCGGGCACATCACCCTCGTGACGGTTCGACGCGCTCCGTGGTCTCGGTGTCCTCGACGTCCTGGATCGACGAGTCCACGGAGGTGGCGCTCTCCGTCCCGTCCATGCGCGCGCCGCAGCGGTCGCAGTAGTCGGTCGCCGCCGACTCGTGCCACGCGGACAGGTGGCACTCACTCCGGGAACTGAACCCTCTCGGTCTTCGTGGATCCCGCATCGAGCTTCATCTCGTCGATGACAGCGGCATCGCCCCGCAGCTTCACCGTACCGGTGACCGCATCGACGATGTCGACGACCGCCTCGAGCAGCTCCAGCTTGTCCTGGTCGCCGAGCGCGGCGGCGATCTGCACCGCCTCGCCCAGTTTGGTGATCGCGGTCTGCTCGTCGCCGTCGCGCAGCGCGCGGCGATCCCGTCCTGCGACTCGCGTCGGCTACTCGGCCTGCCCGTGTCGTGCGCAGACTTCCGGATTCAGGCGGGTCGACAGCGCCTCGTCCTCGGTCCAGATCGCGCGGACCTTCGCCTCCGAGATCGGCTCGCCGTCGACGACCAGGCTGCACGCGAGCGGCGAGCATCTCCTCGCCGGCCGCACGGGCGGGAACGTTGACGCGGACGTGGTAGTCGCGGACTTCGTCGCCCCACGCTGCCGGTGGGGTAGTCGCCGGTGCGAGTCGTTCACCGTCGGTGCGCCGATCGGTGAGGTCTTCGATCGTGCGGTGCGACCTGCTTGACGAAGGCGGCGCGCTCCCTGCGGGTCCAGAGGCGGAGCGCGACGTCGTCGGTTTCGCTCGCCCCATCGAGCGCTCCATCATCTCGGTGAAGTCGGCGGCCATCTGTTCGGGCTCGCGGACGAGGTCGACGTCGCCGAGGAGGGCGGACGCGATCTCGCGCAGCTCCGCGACCTCCCAATCGGCGCCGACGCCGCGGCAGTCGCACTGGAACGCCCCTCGACATTTCGCCAGGACCGCGTCGAGCTCCGCGGGAGACTCGTCCTGTTCTTGGCCGTCGGTGAGCAGGATGGCGTGGTGGATCGCGCCGGGGTACGCGTCGAAGAGAGTGTGGGCGCGCGTGAGCCACTGCCCGATCGCGGTGCCACCCCCGGCGTTCAGGTTGGTGACCGCCGCTTCGCGGCTTCGCTCGCGTCTCGGCATCCGACGCCGCGACCAGCTCGCCGTCCTTCCGGGGTACACCTCTCGCGGTGTCGGTCCCGGCGACCACTCCCGAAGTGCACGCCGTCGCGGATGCAGTCGATGGCGGCCGCGGTCGCCTCCTTGGCGGAGCGGATCTTCGATCGCGGGTGGTTCATGGATCCGGACGACGTCGAGCAGGATGACCTCGGCCGCCGTGAGTCCCGGCGCTCGCGCACGCGCCGGAGCCGGACGCGGTGACGCGTCACGACCGCGTTCACCTCGGTGCCGCCGACCGGGAGGTACTCGTTCTGGTACGTCTCCGCTTCGAAGTTCGTCATGGCTCCCCTCGCAGTTCCTCTCGGTGTGGCGTCGATGGCGCGACGGCAACGGTGATGTTGTCGTGGCCGCCCGCCGCGAGCGTGTGGTCGACGAGCGAACGCGCGATCGTGAGTGGCGCACCGGATGCGTTCGCCCGTACCAGCTGCGCGAGCCACCGTCGGTGGTCGGGGCATAGTTCCAGAGACCGTCGGAGCACACCACGAGGCGTCCGGGCTCGTCCGGTACGAAGGTCACGGACCCGCACGTCGGGCCGGGGCGTCGGCCCGAGCCAGCGGGTGATCTCGTGGGCGCGTCGATCGGTTCGGCCGCGGCGCGCGCGGTCATGGGTCCGGCGTCGACCTGCTCCTGGACCCAGGTGTCGTCGGTCGTGAGCTGGCGGGCGGTCTCGTCGTCGATCCAGTACGCGCGACTGTCGCCCGACCCCCACGGTGACCTCGCGTCCGTCCCAGACCGCGGCGACGAAGGTGCAGGACGGCGCGCCGCGAGCGTCTCCCCTCGGCTTCGGGAGTGCGGCGACAGCATCTTGCGCGGCGGCGATCGCGGTTCGGATCACGGCGGCGGAATCCCAGGCTGCGTCTGCGCCGCCTGCGCTGATCATCTCCTCGAGGAGGCGGCCGGCAGCCGCGCGGCGGCGTGGGAGGCATCGCCGGCGCCGCTCGTCGAGGACACTCCGTCGCACACGACGCCGACGACCCGATCCTCGACACGAGCGACGTACAACGCGTCTTCGTTGGTCGCATGCCGAAGCCCGCGATCGGTCACGCCGGCCGCGATGCCGACGTCGAGCTCGGTCCGATCCGACGCCACCCGCTCGCGACGCCGGCGAGACGCGTGCCGCATCCTTCGCAGAACGCGTCCGCGACCGAGCCCGAGAGGCCGCAGCTGTCGCACCTCGTCGTGGCTTCGCTCATCACGTGATCGACCTCGGCCGCACCGTGTTCGCCCGGTCGACGAAGGCGATCCGCTGGAGCCCGACGGGTGAATGCCGCGCCAGCGAACGGTACGTGTCCTCGAGCCCGAGACGAACGCCGTTCTCGTCGAATCGCTGTCCGAGCACGACTGCCACAGGGTCGGTCGCGCCGTCCCTTTCGATCACGCGGAGCGTGGTCTCGAGCACGAGCGCGATCAACTGAGCGCTGGGGCTCGCCGGTGAGTGCGAGTCGCTCGATCACGTGGCCGGCAGCGAGCACGTCGGAGATCGAGATCGAGCCCTCCTCGGCTGCGAGCATCGTCTCCGCCTTGGCAGTCCGGGCGTCGGTCGCCGCGTTCGAAGCCTCGGGGACGCGGTCGTAGGCGCGCACCGCGCCCGTCGTGGTCGCCGAGCGCGAGGCGGCAGCGAGCGAGCCCGAACGCGGCGTTGGTGAAGCGTCGGATCCGTGCGCGACACGATGTCGTACCACTGCGCCGCGACGTCGATCCCGCCGGCCGACTCCGCCGCGAACGCCAGCGCCAGCTTCGGCGCGAGCTCACCCGGGAATCGTGCGGTAGACGTCGCGTGAACTCATCGACCGCGGATGCCGGCTCGTCCGGTCAGCTGGAGCAAGCCCGCGGTACCACTGCACGCGCCACTCCCAGGCGTCCTCGGCCTCGATCTGGTCGAGCACCTCCAGGCCTCCTGCACGCGATCGAGTTCGAGAGCGCGCGGCGACGCTGCAGATCGACCTCGACCGTGGGTTCGCGGCGACTTGCTCGAGCAGCTCGACGAGGGCGTCGGCGTCGGCAGCGGTGGTGACCGACGCGAGGTAGCCGGCCGCGGGGTCGTCGGCCGACACGAGCAACGCCGGCAGCGTCGCCAGTCGGGCTGGTCGTGCGCTCGCGGAACTCGCCGGTGAACAGCGTGCTGGCGCGCACGACGCGGGTGCCCTCTTCGTGCGCGACGACTTCGCGCAGGATGCCGAAGAGCTGATCCGCCATCTCGTCGGCGGTCTGGAACCGATCGTCGGGGTTCGGAGCGCGGTCGCGCGCTGCAGGAACCGGTACAGCGAGTCGTACGTGGCGTAGAGCGGCACGTCGCTCTGCGGACGGCAGCGTGAACTCGTAGGTGCTCTGGTAGCCGCGGAAGTTGGTGCAGAGCACCGCGAGCGTCCGCCCGACCGTGAACAGGTCGGACGGGGCCGTGGGCCCGGTCACGCGCGATCTCGGGTGCCTGGTAGCCGACCGTTCCGTAGATCGGGCTCGACCGGTCGTCCGACGCGGTACACGCCGCCGAGGTCGATGAGCTTCAGCGAGTCCCGGTCTGGATGACGTTGTCGGGCTTGAAGTCGCAGAACAGCAGCCCGTGCCGGTGCAGGTACCCGAGCGCGGGGAGGATCTCGTGGATGTAGGCGATCGCGTGCGCGACCGGGAGCGGGTCGGGTTCCGTCGTTCGCGGCGCGGCGGTCGCGAGCACGCTTGCAAGCTCGTGCCCGCGACGTACTCCATGACGATGTAGCCGTCGGTGCCGTGCTCGACGAAGTCGTAGATCTCCACGATGTTGGGGTGCTCGACCTCGACGAGGAACCGCCGCTCGGCGAGCGCGGCCGCCAGCGCGTCGGGGTCGCCGGTGTTGAGCAGGCCCTTCAGCACGACCCAGCGTGTTCGAGCTTGTGGTCGCGGGCGAGGTAGATCCAACCGAGGCCGCCGTGGGCGATGCAGCCCACGACCTCGTACCGCCCGCCGACGAGCGTCCCCAGCGGAGCTTCGGCTTGAACGAGAACGGATGCCCGCACTTCCGGCAGAACCCCTCGGTGCGCCCGGGAACGCCCTCGCGCCGCGTCCGACCGGCTCATCGCCGTTGGCGCAGGAACGCTTGTCCTCGCTGACGCTCGGGTCGGCGAGCAACGCGGCGCTCGGATCATGCTCGGCAACCGGGGCAAAGGCAACGAGCCCTCCGCCCAGGGGGCGCGGCGCGGACGTCGTCGCGCGTCGACGCCCCCCGGCTGCCGCCCTTCGTCGCCGCGGTTCCGGACGCCAGTGGGTCCGGGAGCAGCTCGGTGATCTTCATCCCGGTCACGGTGCAGTACCCCTCGTAGACCTCGCCATCGCATCCGGGCTCGGGGCATCTCATCGCGGCTCGTCTCCACTGGCGGCATCGTTCGGGAGCACGCGCCGGAACCGACCAACCGCGTCTGCTGCTTCCATGAGATCGGTGGGAGCCGTGAAGAGAGCCACCCGGGCGGCCTCGTACAGCTCCGACACGTCGACGTCTTCGATGGCGCCCAGGCGATAGGCCTTGGCGCGGTAGCCGTCGAGTCGTCCGCGCAGCTCGTTGCGCGCCGCGATGGGTGCCCGATTCGCCTCGGCACACTCCGTCGCGCAACGCGCGGCGCGCGTCGCGGTGTTCGGTCCAGTCCGCGAGCGTGACGGAGGCTCCGTGCCACTGCTGCTCGTCGATCAGCCTCCCGATCCGGTCCAACTCGGTGGTGAGGTCGTCACTGAGCGGCGGTGCGTCCGGCACCACGACCCGCGGCGCCGCGATCTTGATCTCGACCTTCGCGGTGAGCTTCCGCCGCGGCGCGTTCTGCGTCGCGGAGCTCGTCGAGCAGTGCCCGTGCTGTGGCGACGTGCGCGAGCGCCTCGATGCGGAAGTGCTCTGCCGCCTCGGCACGACGGCCGAGCTCATCCACCGCTGCCTCGACCGCATCGACGTCGAGCGCCGTCACCGACATCGGATCCATCACGATCGCGTCGCCGAGCTCGTCGAGCCGGCGCTCCAACTTCTCAACGTCGTTCGCCGATCCCATCGCGCCGACCGAGGTCTCCGCGACGCGCGCGAGCGCAGCGCGCACGGCCTGAAGCTGCGGCACATACGTGTCCCACGCACTCCCGGCTCCGATCACCACCAACTTGGCCTCCTCGAATGCCTCCGACATGAGCGTCAAGAGCTCGTCGGGAGTGCAGCACGTCGTCGCGACGCTGACGCCGACCAGGTCGCGTGTGCGCCGAGCGGGACGTCTCCGCGCGCGCGAGCTCGATCGACGACCCGGTGAGCAGCTTCGTGAGCTCGACCTCGAGGTCCGGCCCCACGCGTGGCCGCGTGCCCCTCAGCGTGGCCGCCTCGTCGAGCAACGCGTTGAAACGAGTGAACCAGTCCCAGACCGATTCCAGCGACCGGCGCGCCGCCGCCCAACGGGTCGCGGTCTCGCCGCGCAACGTGGCACCGTCGAGGAGTTGCCGGCTCGGGTCGCGATCGAGCTCGACGAGATTGATACTGATCCGGTCGGCGACGGCGCGCAGGTGGGCGAGGGCGGCATCGATGTCGTCGAGCGTCATGTCAACCCTGGTACGCAGGAGGAGGAACCGGCGCCGGGTGGAACTCGTGGAGCCAGTAGTCGACCAGGGCCTCGAGGCTGCCGTCCTCGCGCATCTGCTCGAGCACTGCGTTGACGAACCGCACCAGATCCACACGGTCCTTGGCGATCACGATGCCGTAGTGCTGCGCGCTCACTGCGCCGGGCAGGATCTTCGTGTTCGGGTCCTGGAGCTGCATGCCGTAGAGGATCGCGTCGTGGCTGAAGTAGGCCTCGACCTCGCCTTCCTGCAGCGCAAGGAGGCAGTCGCTGCGAGCCTCCTTCTCCACCTTCTTTGCCTGCGGCGCCTCCTTGTCGAGAATGCCTACCGACGACGATCCGGCCGTGACGCACACCTTGCGGCCGGCCAAGTCCTGGATGCCCGTGATCGTCGAGTCGGCTCGCACCAGGAGCTTGTGGAACGCGGTGAAGTACTCGGTGCTGAACGACACGTCCCGCCACCGGCTGCAGCTCATGGAGACGCCACTGATGGTGGCATCCACCGTGTGGTCCGCGACCAGCGGAACCTTCTGGGCGGTGACGACGGTGACCAACCTGATCGCGTCGGGATTCCCGAAGATCGCCTGCGCGAGCCGACGGGCCAGGTCGACCTCCAGGCCGATGAGCTTGCCGGTCTTCGGATCGCGGGCGCTGAACTGGAGCGTGTTCTCGTCGACGCCGATTCGCAGAAACCCGCGCCGTTGGATCTCGTCCATGCTCGATCCCGCGGGCATCTCCCCGGGAGTGGGAAGTGGCCCCGTCGGCCGGAAGCTCGCGGTTGGATCGCACGACAGCGGCGCAAGCGTGGTGGTCGTCGGCGGCGCCGTGGTCGCGGACGGCTTCAGCGCAGTGATCGCCACGTTCGTCGCCTCGTCGGACGTCGAGGCGCACCCGCCCGCGACGACGGCGAGCATCACCGCGACAGCTGCCCGTACGAAACGTCGCATCAGTACTCCCCGATCCGTCGCTGGAGCCCGGCGATCACGAACACGCCCGCGACAACCGCGAGGAGGAGGATCGCCGCCTCCAGCACATCGAACCCCGACCGTGCGTCCGCCGCCCGTGCATCGAGGCGCCCCCGCGCGTCGGCGATCACGGCTTCGAGATCGGCATCGAGCTTCTGCACGACCTGCGCTTCACGCCCGTCGTCGGCTCCCTCGCCGACCGCGAGCGCGAGCGCACCGTCGTAGTCCCCGCCGTCGTCGCGCGCCCTGACATCCGTGTGCACCGCGAGCAGGTCGGCGAAGTCCGCGCGGAGCGGGCTCGTCAGATCGGCTGCGGGCGTTCCCTGCGCCGTCCGCGACACGCCACCGAGCGCGCCGCCCGCGCCATCGTCTTCACCCAGGCGATTCATCACGTCGGTGAAGTCGGCCAGGTACTTGTCGCCCGTGCCACGCTCGCTGAGCGCCAAGTTCTCGTCGGCCAGCACGCGGCAGGACGAGGATCCGCGCCGCCGAGGCCACTTGCACGGTGTCCGAGCCTTCACGCTGGGCCGCCACGAGCGAGTTCTGCGCCGAGGCGAACCACGCCACCGACCAGCCCAGCAACGCGAACACGATCACGGTGGCCGCAAGGAGCCCCAAGTTCAGGATCCGGTTGTAGCGACGGGTCACGAACGCCTGGGTCGCGATCAGTAGCCCGATCACCGCGATGCCCACGAGCACCACGAGCACGATCTCGATACTCGACGTGCCCGACCGGTACTGCTCGTCGAGGCGGCGCATCGCGCGTTCGTACAAGGCCGTCGCGGCCGGCAGGATCTGGTCGTGCATGATCCGCTGCCCATCGCGCAGATACGACGCGCCGAGCGGCAGCCCGTCACGGTTGTAGACCCGGGCGGATTCGATGCGACCGGTGTACTTCGGGAGCGCCCCCGCGATCACGCGTACATCTTTTTCCGCAGTTGACGATCCGACGTCGCGGGACACGGCTGCCAGCTGCCGTCCCGCGATCTTGACCTCCTGCAGGTACGCGAGACGGAGCGCGCTCGGCTCCTGACCGGCCCTCAGGAAGATCGACGTAGCGTCGGCGTCGGCGTTGGCGAGCGCGACGTAGAGCCGCGCCGACGCATCCATCTCGGGAACCGATCTGAGCCCCACCGCACGGGCGGCTTCCCCGCGCGTGGCTGCGGCGGTCGAGGTGACGAGCACGAGCACGAGCAACGCGACGAGGATCAGCGCCGACGTGGCGCGGAGCCGCCCGGGCGTGGTGGTGAGCCAACGGCGCAGGGGGACTCCCTGCACCTGCAGCAGCCGTCCCCGGGTCGCCCGCGTCGGGATCGTCGGCGCGGTCACCGGCGGTTCCTGTGCACCCCGACCGGGACGGCCGTGACATGCGTTCGTCGTTCCACCCGGTGACCGTCGCACGGGCTCGTCGCTCTGGCAATGGCGGTCGAGCGCGAGCTACCCCTCGGCGAAGCCACGAAAGAGTGTCCTCGAGGATATGGAAAGCCGGACTCGACGTGCGGCACGATCGGGTTACGATCCGCGCAGCCGGGAGGGACGAGATGGCACGGCTCGAGGTACACAAGCGGTCGGGCGGCTACGACGTCGTGACGCTCGAGGGGAACCGCCTCAGTGTCGGGAAGAGCGACACCAACGATCTCGTCGTCGACGAACCGTCGGTGTCGGCGAGCCCACGCGGTGATGGACCAGATCGGCGACAAATGGTCGCTTCGGGACGTCGGGTCCACCAACGGCACCACCGTGAACGGAACTCCGCTCTACGGGGAGAAGGTCCTGCGCAACAACGACGAGATCATGCTCGGTCGAGCGCTCATCCGGTTCCGCAGCGAGGCGACCACGCAGGACTCTTCGACGGCACGAGTGGCCAAGGCTCCCGATCTCACCCGCCGGCAGATGGAAGCGCTCCACGAGCTGGTGCGCCCCATCCTCGTCTCGGACAAAGCAGTGAAGCGCGCGGCGGCCGTGCACGACATCGCCGAGGCGATGAGCGTCGGCGACGCCGCGGTCAAGAACCAACTCACCAAGCTCTACGACGCCTTCGGCATCTTTGAAGAAGGCCCGGGTACTCGGAGGGATCGCCTCGCGGAGGCCGCCTTGGAAACTGGCGCGGTAACGCGCAAGGACCTGGACCGCGACCGCGACGAATAGCCCGCCGGTCGTGAGTACGGAGCGAGCCCCTCTCACCGGCACATCCCCTCCGATCGTGCCCAGCGCCCAAATCGTATTTCGCGCCGTCACTCGTGCGCACGCGGCAGTTGCCGCGGGGCCATGTACGACTGGCTCGGGAGACAGGAAAGTTCCCCCGACAGGCTGTTCCTCTCGTGCGACGTCACGGTCACGATCGTCCCATGACGAACACCGATCACGAACCCGAGCCCGACACGCACGGCCGAGCACTGCTGTGGTGGGTCATCGGGACCGTCGCGGCCGTGTGGTTCGGCTTCGCACTCGTCACAACCGTCCTCGACTTCGCGCTGGCACGCACTCGTGCTCGTCGCGGTCGCCGCCCTCGTGTTCGTCGTTGCCAAGTTCGGAATGTCATCGAGCCCCAAGGGAGGGTCACGATGTGGAAAGTGATCAAACGTCGTTGGAAGTACCTCGCGATGAAGCTGCACGTCCTGCACGAGGAGACCGCCGACCCCAAAGTTCTGCTCGAGCAGGCGATCCAGGAAGCGCGTGCTCAACACCGCCGGCTCACCGAACAGGCCGCGCACGTCATCGCCAACCAGAAGCAGGCGCAAGCTCGCCTCGACCGCGCGTCGTCGAGACATGACAAGGCCAATGCATCGGCAGGTCAAGCGCTGCTGCTCGCGGATCGGGAGTCGCGACTCGGTGACCCGCAGCGGGCGGCCGAGTTGAACGAGGCCGCCGAGTCGCTCGCCGGCGACGTGATCGCCTCGGAGCGCGAGATCGGCGAGCTGCAGCAACAGCTCCTGCAGGCCGCCCGCGCCGCGGAGAGCGCCAAGGCCGCCGTCGCGCAGAACGGTGACGCGCTGCAGCGCAAGTTGTCGGAGAAAGAGGAGCTGCTCGACACGCTCGCCCGCGCGCAGATGCAGGAGCAGATGAACGCGGCGATGGCGCAACTCTCCGCCGCAGTGGGTGAGGATGTCCCGACCTTCGCCGAGGTCACCAACAAGATCAACGGTCGCCTCTGGAACGCGGAAGCCGCGGCTGACCTCCTGGGCGCACAGACCACCAACTCGGGTCAGGCCCTGTTGCTCGAGATCGAGCGGTCCCAGCGTCAGTCGCTCGCCCAGGTGCGTATCTCCGAGATGCGCGCCGCTCTCGGCCTGTCCCCCGCCCCCCTGGAAGCGATCGAAGCGGCGTCCCGTGATGCCCGACGCATCGGGGTGAGCACCACCGTCGTCGGCCTCCCGATCGTCGCCTGCAAGCAGTGGACGCCGGTCAACGACAAACCGCGCTGGTGACGTGCCGACAGCGGGGCGTTCACTTTGGTCGCGCCTCGAGGCAGTGGTTCTTTGCGTCGCAGTCGTCGCACTGATGGGCGGCATGTTTGCGATTTTCGTCATGGCGGTCGCGGGAGTTTCGGTGCGTACGATTCAGGCCACGCCATAACCCCTCGTCACACGGCAGCCCAAACCCCGGCGCGATCGTCATGATTCGTGCGACAGCCTCAGAGCGGGCATTGTGCGCTCATGCGCGCGCTCGCCGTTTCTGTTGGTACGCGGGCTTTCCCCGAGCTCACCGGGTTTGCCCTACTGGTTGATTCAGAGAACCCGGTCGTCGGCGCGGTGATCTTGGCGTTCGCGCTGGAGTTGGGTGTTCTGCTTGCCTTTGGCTTCGACTCGTTGCGTGAACCATCTCAACCCCAAGCGCTCGCCGCTGTCTCCTGCGTTGTCATCGTGGGGTTCGCGGTCGTCAGTCTGCCATTGGTCTGTGCTGGTGTCGGGATGCTCGTGATCCCGGCCGGGTGGGCGATGACGCTGAAGGCCAGGCGCTCGGACAGTAAGCAGGCGTGACGCCAGATCTGCCGACTGTCGCGATGTTTCTTGTGTGCGCGCGACTCTGCGGCGGCGTGAGTGCAGCCGCGGGAATCACGCAGTCACCAGAGCCTGATCCCTCAGGGGAATCGTGGTGCCGTACCGTGGGCGGTGAAGGCGCTGCCCCGATGAGCCGTCACACCGCCTTCGTCGCACCCGGGACCGTGGCGCGGATCTGCGCCTCGAGCGTCTCGAGCTTGGCGTTGTATTGGTCGACGACATCGTTGCTGCCGCGACGTGAGGTCGTTGTACTCCTCGACCCTCGCCTCGGAGTTTGTCGCACCGGCGTCGATTGCACCGGTAGCGAGCACCAGCTCGTGCTCGGCGAGGCCCACGAGCTCGTCGAGCGGCAACGTGAGCGCGTCGACGGTCTTCATCCCCTCGCTCGTCCTGGTCACGGCCATCGTGCGTAGCGCTTCGGCGTCGTCGGCGCGATTACGCGCGTCGCGAAGGCTCGCGGGCGCCTCGCGGCGGCCCACCTCGGCGTCATCGCGATCGGCACGCGCCGCGACCAGGAACACCACCATGGCCACCAGGAGCATGCCCCGCGAGCACGACGGCGCCGATGCGCCGATGCCCCGGGTATGCCCGACGTGCGGCGGTCGCGGCCGAGACCGTCAGGTTCATGGGCTCGACGGCGTCAGTCATCGCAGGACCTCCTCGAGGTCGTCTCGTGCGTCGTGCGGCGCCGTGAGCGCGGCACGCACTCCTCTTGCCGGCGCGTGAGCTCGGCCAGGGTGGTGCTCACCTCGTTCTGGAACATTGCCTCGAACCCCGGGTGTCGCCCGCGTTGTAGACGTCACTCGGTGGTTGACCTGGTCGCTGAACCGATGCTGCGTGTCGGCGGCGTTGTCGAGCGCGACGTGCAGCGCGTCGAGCGCCTTCGTCACCGCGGTGGCGCGCTGGTTCACGTCCTCGCGGACGCTCACCGCGGCTTCGCGGTCGTGCTTCTTCGCCAGCCGTTCCTGCGCGAGCTTGGTCGCTTGCTCCCGGCTGTCGTGGGCAGCGGACCGCACGCGCATGCCGACCGCTCCTGCCGCGAGCGCCACCATGACCATCACGATCGCAACGCCCACGAGCACGTGGCCGACGAGCCACGGTCGATGTTCCTGTGATGCGGTCTCCGGCTCGGTGCCGTCGACCTCACCCTGCACCGTGTCGTTCGCGTCAGGCACCTCCAATCGTGGCGAGTTGCGCTGTCGTCACCGCGAGGCCCGCCACGACGATGGCCCCGGCAGCGACGAATCGGGCGAGCCACAGGTATGGCCGCACCATCCGGCCGGCGGCCGTGCGAAGGTCGCGCAGCTCGATGACCGGTTCGGGCGTGCGCCGGTACCATCCGCGCACGACCACGTCTTCTCCCACGAAGCTCTTCGCCTTCGCGAACCCGAACAGCGCGTTGGCGAACGGGATGGGCTGGCGGTAGTCCAGCGCGACGATCCCCGAATCATCCTGCAGCACCAGGTCGGAGGCGAAGAGGTACCCGGGTGTGTCGCGGCCGACGATCCGGCCCCGTGCTTCCACCGCGATTCCCCGCACGGGGCTCGCGTCCATCCGCTGCAGCAACGACGTGACCTCGGCGACCCCGCGTGCCGGGAAGGGGTATCGCCGGCACTGCGCGACCGCGAACGCCACACCCGCGCCGATCAGCAGGAGCCCGACTTCCCAGGTGGCAGGTGGGTTGAGCAGCAGCGCCACCACCGTCGCCAGCGTGGCCCACGGCATGAGGAGCGCCGCGACGTCGGCCGCGAACGCCAGGCGCAGCTGCTGGGCCTCTTCGACGTCGTCGTAGCCCACTGCGGCGGCTGTCTCGAGCCCGAGCCGCGTCGGGTGCCCGGGCAGGTTGGACACCTGCAGCGTCGCGATGCGTCGGCCGACGAGCGGGTGGGTCGAGGTCTTCTCGAGGACGCGGGCCCACGGGTTGCGGCCCTCCCACCGGACGGCGGCCACCGCGCGCTCGACGTCGAGCCCGCCGACGAAGCCGTTCGCCATCGCCCCGGCAGCGCCCTGGTCGAAGACCCCCAGCGCGCGCACGCGGTCCGTGACGAAGTCCCGGCTCGACCCCTTCTCCCTCTCCCGCTTCGCGCCGGCATCGGCCCGCTGCTGGACGGTCATGCCGTAGCCGACCTTCACCAGTGCCGAGACCAGCGCGTCGCCGTTGCCGGTGCTCTCGCACGACCAATGGTCCGCCGCGAGCTCACGCGTCCGGCTCAGCCACAGGACCACGAACTCGCTGACGATCCACAGCGCGAGGACCGCGATGCCGAGCAGCGCCGCGCCGCCCTCGTCGTCGTCGTCATCGGCCTCGATCAGCGAGCGCCCGATCGTGTACAGCGCGAGCGGCACCAGCATCGCCATGCTCAACAGCACGAAGTCGAGGTGACGCACGTGGCCGAGCTCGTGTGCGATCACCGCGTCGAGCTCGTCCTCGTCGAGGCGTTCGAGCAGACCACGCGTGACGTAGATCCGGGCGTCGCGGCGGGCGTGTCCGAACGTGAACGCGTTCGGCGTGCCCTCTTCCACGATCGCAAGTCGCACCAGCCGCATTCCGGCGACCTGGCATCGCCGCGCCACGAGCGCGCCGACGAGCTCAGAGGTGATGTAGCGGTCGCCGTCGTGCTGCAGTTCCGTCGCCGGTATCGCCCACGTGACTACGGCGGGAGCGATTGCCCAGTCGAGGAAGCCCAGCAGGGCGACGAACACCAGGATCGATCCGACGGCGGACGGCTCGATCGCGCCGGTCGCGAGCAAGACCGCGATGGGCACGAGGATCAGCCCCGCGAGCGTGACGATGGGGCCGACCGACCACCAGAGATGCGAGCGGTGGTGATCAGGGCCCTGCGTTGACCAACTGCGTGTCATATCGCGACGGTCGCATTCGCGGTGCCCGTGAACCATCGCCCGGAGACGCGAATGGTGTGGCGTCGGGGTGATACCGACCTGACCGTGCGGTCAGGTGTCGAGCGATGCCCGCGACACGGTGATCGTCGTCCACGCGCCGACGTGGATCCGGTGTCCGTGGTCGAGCGGGTGGGCGATGCCGGGCTCGATCGGCGTGTTGTCGTCGTTCAGTTGGAGCGCCACGAGGTACCCGTGCTGCACGACCAGTGGATGTGGATGGCGGCGTGACGATGACGAACGCCGGCCGTGTTTCTTGGAGCACCTTGCTCGCGGTGTCGTGGAATGGATGACCGGCTGCGGCGTATCGGTGTGTTCGACCCGATAGTGCGAGGTTCAGCCGGCGAAGTTGGGAACTGCTTCGACCGAAGGGTCAACGATCGGCGGGGGATTGGTTGTGGTTGGCAGAGGTTTGGTCACCTGGAACTGGGTGCCCGAAGAGGAGTCCGTGCCGCCGGATTTGGTTTCGAGGTACGAGTTGACGAGCCAGACGCCGACGGCGTCGTCTGACGTTCTGATGGTCACGACGATCTGCGCGGAACCTCCGACCTTCGGCGGGCCGCTCCAGTCGCATGTGACCTGCTCTCCTAGGAGGAGAACGGGGCCGAGGACGCATGCGGTCAGGTTCGGCGTTGAACTCACGACTGTGAGCGCGATGTGTCCGGGGTTGCCGGTGCCATGGTTCGCGGCGACGCTGATTACCGCATGCACGGGGGGGTCCGCCGTCGGGTCAGCGGGCCCGTTCACGAAGGTCACAGTCGCGGTCGTCGATTGACCGCTTTGGATGTTCTGGCTCGAGAGGCTGACGCTCGGGGCGGATTCGGCAACGACGGGAACGCCAACGGCGACGAGGAGCGCCACCGCAAGCAGCGACGCGGGGACCAGTCTCGTCATGAATCGGTATTTCTTGCGAAGTGTCATGGGTCTAGATCCCGCGTCCCCTGTCGGCCTACATCGCGTCAGTGTGCATTGACTACCTAGGTGCGCTGGCCATGAATGCTTCGTCGTCGACTCTCGATGCTTGGAACGCTGTCGTGTTGGCGTCGGTGAAGTAGCCGAATACGTCGATGACGAGGTGCGTGTTGCCGAACTTGTTGAAGAACTCGACCCATCCTGGGGTTTGAGGAATGGGGACAGGGGGTGGTCCGGTGGAGATCTTGACGATGACGAGGTTAGGGACGGTCTGGCCGGGCGTGAAGTTCAAGTTGGAGGCGAGCGGGCGCTGCCCGTCCGCGGGGAAAACCGTGACGAAGCTGGGGGTGTCGGGCTCGGTGACGGTGACGTTGAGGACCACGCTGTCGATCCCGGACGCGGGGAGCCCGCTAAACCCGGGGAACTTGCCGACCAATGCGGAACCTCCGGGAATCTTGCCAGGAGCCGGGAACGGGCTCGCGACGCGTGTGTCTCCCCTTCGCACCGGCGTCACCGGAACAAACCGGCCCGCTTCGGTGGTCTTGTCGGCGTCGTAGTAGCCGACAACATCAGCGAGGACGTGCACCGCGCCGAACCTGTTGTAGAGATCGACGATGCCGCTCGCCGGTACGCGCATGACGACCAGGTTGGGGACGGTCAAGCCCGGGATGTAGTTCAGATTCGACGCCAACGGTCGGGTCACGTCGTCGGGGTACACGGTCAGGAAACTCGCGTCGGTTGGCCCGGTGACGGTCACGTTCATCACCACACCAGTCGCGCCGACCGGTACGCCACCTTTGCCGGTCACGGTGAACTTCAACACCCCACTCGGACCCAGCGGTGCGGTCGCCACACCGCCGGTGCCGTCACGGGTGTCGAAGTACCGAAACGGGGTGAGCCCATGGAAGCGGCTCCCGAGCGGTCCGGTGTCCGACGAGTAGTAGCCGACCACATCGAAGATGACGTCCGCGGTCCCGAACCGGTTGTAGACGCTGATCTTGCCACCGGCTCCGACCGCGACCGTCACGAGATTCGGTACCACCTGGCCGGCCAGATAGTTCAGATTCGAAATCAACGGCTGTGCCAGCCCGGCCGGCCAGACCGTCAGGAAACTCGACGCGCTGGGCTCCACAACCGTCGCGTTCAACACCACGGCCGAGACCTGTCCCGGAGTACCCGGCACACCACCCCGGCCGGTGATCTGCACGTCAAACGACGCGCCCTCACCCAGCGGGCTCGTGATCCCGCCGCGTCCGGTCCCGTCACGCGTGTCGAGGATCCGTGCGGGAGTCAACGATGTGAACTCGCCCGACGGGTCGGGCGTGATGCGCATCTTGACGAGAGATCCTTCCCACGCGACGAACCAGATCATCCCGTCGGGCCCCGCGACGATGCCTGCAGGGAGACCCAAGTTGGAATACGGAAACTCCGTCACGTCGCCGCCGGGAGTGATCATGCCGACCTTGAACCCCGACCCGCCCATGTCCGTGTACCAGACGTTGCCGTCCGGGCCCGCGCCGATGTAGTTCGGCGCGCTGTTCGGGTCGTCGGTCGGGAACTCCGTCACCGATCCGTCGGTCGTGACCCGACCGATTGAGTGTGCACCACTCCCAGGCGTGAACCAGAGGTTGCCATCCGGACCTGCGGTCATCTCCCACTGCGTGTGCCCGCTCGCCACCGGGAACTCTGTGATCACCCCGCCTGTCGTGATCCTGCCGACCTTGGCCGCGCCCGACTCGGTAAACCAGAGATTGCCATCCGAACCAGACGCGATCCCCGCCGGCCCCGCTCCCACCGTCGGAACCGGGTACTCCGTGATCACACCACGGTGGTCGACGCTCGCGATCTTGTTGCCGCCCGTCTCGGTGAACCAGAGATTGCCATCGGGCCCCGCTGCGATCCCGTGCGGCATCGCACCCAGCGTCGGAATCGAATATTCGGTGATCACGCCCGCGGTCGTGATCTTCCCGACCTTCCCGCCCGCCGTCTCGGTGAACCACACGTTGTTGTCAGGCCCGGTCACAATCC
Source organism: uncultured Actinomycetes bacterium (assembly GCA_963721435.1). Lineage (GTDB taxonomy): Bacteria > Actinomycetota > Acidimicrobiia > IMCC26256 > DASPTH01 > CAVRJC01. The sequence continues at coordinate 275,655 of CAVRJC010000006.1, read as the reverse complement.
CATACGGCTGCGAACCAGCCGTGGGAATCAGAAACTCGGTGATCACCCCGGCCACAGTCGCCTTCGCGATCCTGTTCCCATCCGTCTCCGCGAACCACAAGTTGTCGTCGGGCCCGACCGTGATCCGACTGAGCCCACTGTTCGTAGTCGGCGTCGCATACGGCGTGAACATCGACGCCGCCGCGCTACCCGCGAAGATCGCTCCGAGCGGAACAACTAACGAACCGATCGCGACCCACACCAAGACCATCACCATCACGCGGCGCGGGAAATACCCGATCACCAAACGAAAAATCGATGCGCTCTTCACGGCGCCGCCCCTCCCCGAGACCCGTCGTTGAGCGCACAACGTAACTGAGTCGCGCAGAAGAACGACATCCCCTGGCCGCGACATTTCTGTGTCCTCTCTCCGCGGCAGGACCATGACACCGAGCGCGACGACGCGCCGTCCAGCGTCGCGATCGCGAGTTTCGTCGCGTAGACGACGGTGTCGATGCCCGCGGTGGGTCGCAACGCCGCCGCGGTGCGCGGCAAGCGGTCGGCCGGCACGTCCCGCAGCCGTTCGCGCAGCTCCCGGATCGCCGGCGGCGCGATCCACGCCTCCGGCAACCGACAACGTGAGCATGTCCGCAAGATCCGTCGCGTCGATCACATCGTTCTTCACGCGACGTTCGCCCCAGTTCAACGCCTTCGGGTTCGCGAGATGCAGCGTCGCGCCCAACTCATGGAGCAAATCCACCGCCCAATACCAGCCATACGTCGCTTCGATCACGACATGTGGCGCCTCACCCGCGTCCGCGATCACCGCCGCGATCTCACACGCATCATTCGCGACCCGCGTCACCGCCAGACGCTCACCCGAAGCACTCAACCACACGATCACCGAACGACGAAAAATCGATCCTGGGCTTCCCCCGTAACCGTGGAGGGTTGTTGATAGTTGTCAGGCGGCCCGTTCCTGTCGGGCGACGAGGATCTGTTCGTAGGCGACTGGCGGCAGCATCTCGCAGCTGCTGTGCCGGCGGCGGTGGTTGTACACGTCGATGAACCGTGCGACCTCACGGCGCGGCATCTGCTTTGGTGGCGAACTGCGTCCGGGAGAGCAGTTCGTGCTCGAGGGTCGAGTTGAAGCTCTCCGCGACTGCGTTGTCAAGTGCGGAGCCGACTCGGCCCATCGACTGGGTCACCCCCAGCGCGTTGCATGCTTGGGTGAACACGTCGCCTGTGTACTCGCCGCCCTTGTCGCTGTGGAAGATCACACCGTGTACGTCACCGCCGCGCACCGCGGCAGCCATGCACAACGCGGCTTTCGCCAACGGTGCGTCGTGATGGTCGCTCATCGCGAAGCCCGGCAACCGTCGCGACGCGAGGTCCTCGACGGTGGCCAAATAGAGCTTGCCTTCGTCGGTGGGGATCTCGGTCAAGTCACCACACCACCGTTGGTTGATCGCCACCGCGGTGAAATCGCGTCGCACCAGATCCGGGATCGGTGCCGCTGCCTTGTCGGGACGAGTCAACGAACGGCGCTTCCGTTTCGGGGACCGGCCCGCAAGGCCCTGGCGGACCATCGACGCCGCCACCGTCTTCATCGACACCCGCCAACCCGCCTCGACGAGGTCTTCCCGCACCCGCGGCGACCCGTAGGTGCACGGCGTCCCACCCGAGTCGTCGAACGACGCGCGTCACCGCCGCGTCGAGCTCGGCGCGTCGTCGCTGCCGGGCGGTGGGTTCGCGGTCGTGCCACTTGTAGAACCACGACTCGCGACACGCCCAACCACCGGCAGCACTTCGCGTGGGGAACACCATGGTCGGTCCTCTGGGCAGGCGATGAACGACGCCACGCTCATCGCGTCGCCTCCTTGACCCACAGGACCACGGATCGCTTGAGGACATCACGCTCCATCCGCAGCTCGGCGTTCTCCCGCTCGAGCTGCTGCAGCCGAGCCCGCTCATCGACGGTGACGCCCTCCGTCTCGCCGCGCTCGACCCGGTCCCTGTTCCACCCAGTTGCCCAGCGTGCCCGGGTTGATCCCGAGATCCCTGAGCCACCTGCGCGATCGGCTTGCCCGTCTCCCGCACGATCCGAACCGCACCCTCACGGAACTCCGGGTCGTACTTCCTGCGTGTCTCTGGCATCGCAACTCCTCATACGCGATGCCTCCACACTTCGGGGGGATACCCGGACCCGCTTGAGTTCATCGACGACACATGGGACATCGATGAGCGAGATCTGGTCGCGACGTACCTTGACGGTGGCATACAGGTTCCGTGGGCTTGGTGCGGATTCTCATGGTGTCGGATCTGCGCGCCAGATCCGCTGGACCGCATCGAGGAAGTCAGGCGTAGTGGTACGCGTGTGACGGCCGTTGCAGGCGTTCTCAATGGTTCGCGTGAGCTGACTGACGGGGTGTACCTCTGGCCGGACGGGATGAGCCACTACGTCCGTGAACACCGAGTGCGACTCCCCGAAACGCTGACGCGGCATGTTCGCAGTGGTGACGGTCGAGCTTCTGTAGCGGACATCAGGGCAATGTCTCGCGGGGAGGTCGACGAAAACTGGTGGAAGTACGCGATCGGGGCACGACCCCCCAACTGGCGTCGGGACTAGTCGGCGACGATGCAGCACGACGCGGATGCGGAGTTGGGGATGATCGGCGCAGGACCTTTTGCTTCGCGGGATAGCCCAATGTGACTGTCCGGCCATTGTCGCTTGAGCATGAGGCTGATAAGCAGGGACATGGGGTCCGGACAAGCGGGTGCGATGAGGCGGCGGGTCGGTGTGGTTGCGTTTGTGGCAGCGATGGTGTTTGGCATGGCACCCGCGGTGGCGGATTCGGCGCGCACCGTTAACTCGGGCGGAGCGACCATCGTGCTGACGCCGACGAATCGGGCCGAGGGACTTGAGCCGTCCACCCTTCTGGCGTTCGTGAAGACCCGGCTCACGCGACTCGGCCTCGATGGTGCCCATGCGTCGCGTCGCGGCAACGACATCGTGGTGCGCTTGCCGAACGGCACCGACCCGAGCGTCGCACTGGATCTCGTCGCGCCTGCGGAGATGAGATTCCGTCCGGTCCTCGCCAACCTGCCGCCGGCCTCGGCGGGATCGAGCACGCTGACCGCCCGCGATGCGGTAAGCAGCTGCGAAGCAGCGACGATCAACGCGCTTCCCGAGCTCCCTACCACGCTCCTTTCTGACGACGATCCCGCCAACTGCGTCGTGCTTCCCCTTCTGAATACACAATCGCGGTTACTGCTCGGGCCTGCCGCGCTCGACCGGCAAGGACGTGGCAAGCGCGGAGAGGAGCTTCCAGTCGGGCGTCGGTAGCGTCATCGACATCAAGTTCACCAAGGCGGGGTTGGCCGCGTTCAATGCCCTCGCTAAGCGGTTGTACGAGACTTCCTCTCCGCAGAACCAGATCGCGATCGTCGTCGACGGCGAAGCTGTGTCGAACCCCGCGTTCCAGACACCGACCTTCAAGGGTGACGTCCAAGTCTCTGGAGGGTTCAGTCCAACAGAGGCATCGGTGTTAGCCGGGCTGATCGATTCCCGCGGCCTTTTTGCCCCGCTCAAGGTCAAGCGCGTATCGCCGTGACACCAAATCCCCGCTGCGCGACGGCACCTGGATCGACCCTGCCGAGCGCGCCATCCCTGCCGCACTGTGCGTCTCCCCATCGGACAATCCGGCGCGTGAGCGCGGCGCGCGGCGCGCGACGCGTGACGCGCGAGGGATTGATGCGGCAAAGTGTCGCGATGTGGGTGCGACTCATAGCGGCATTGGTGGTCGTTGTTGGGGTCGTCGGTCTGGGTTCCGCGACCGCGGCAACGAACAATGACGCGGAGGAGGTCAACGTCGAAGACCTCCCGAACCGAAAAGTCAATGCCGAGGTGTTCATGGCGGTTGCCGCGACGCACGCGCAGATCCGCACGGTGGAGCGTGCGGTCCGGCGATCGGAGCTGGTCGAACGGTATGCCTTCGTCGACAAGCAGGACGCGTTTCGCGAGTTCAAGCGCATCTTCCGCAATGACCCGGGTCTCGTGCGCACGATTACTGCCGAGGACCTGCCCGTCTCGTTCCGGCTGCAGCTGGCGCGGCTCTCCGACCGCGAGCGCGCCGTCGAAAAGTTCAGCCGTCTGCCCGGCGTCGACAAGGTCGGGGTAATCAACACGAAGGACGAGATACGTCGCACGGCTGCCCGCGGTGGCGTTATGCGCTGCACCGACGAGGACGTTCGAGGCGTTCATGAACGTCACGGCGACTCCTGGCGAGGTCGCCGCGGTACGCGCCGTGCTGGAAGGTCGTCCCGGTGTTGTCGGGTTCGAGTACCTCGACAAGCTGGCGGCCTACCAACAGTTCAAGCGGATCTTTCGCAATGACCCGGACCTCATCCGGAAAACGAGTGCATCAGACCTGCCCGAATCGTTCCGCGTCGAGGTCCAGCGCGACCAGGAAGGCGAGCTGAACCGCATCCTCGGACAACTGCCGGGGGTCCTCAAGATCGCGTCTCCCACAACCGAGGTATGCGCCACCCTCGCATCGCCGGGCGGCGGCTCGTAATCGAGCGCATAACTGCACTGTGGTGTCAGCACAGCTGCCGCTGGTCGTGCGATAGGTGCGCACGCCGTAAGGTTGCGACGTGGCCGACCGACGAGCCATTTGGGCGAGAATTTCGCGACGAGGCCCAAGGCGCCGATACACAGGCGGCATTGTCAGCCCTCGAGGTCCTTGACCGGATCGTGAGTCGTTGGGAGCGTGCCGCGGTCGGCGCTGTGTGGAATGGGGGATGGGATCGCGGTGATCTGCGCGAACTGATGATCGCCCGGGATGTGGGCCGCACTCGGCGCGGTTCCGTCGCTCGTTTTGGTTGCGACACCGCAGCGGCTTAGGGAACTTGCCCAACTCCGCGATCGGTTCTGTCCGGATGTGCAGGAGTCCCGGATGCTGGCCTGGGATGAGCTCTACTTTGCTGCGCAAGATCCAGACCCGTGGGCGGCGATGCGGGCGATCAAGCAGATCAACGCGATCGCGAAGCAATGGAAGGAAGCGGTGATCAAGGTTCGCGTTCTCTAGTCCGGGCGCATCGGGATGCGGCGAGATCTGAGATCTGAGACGACGTCAACAAGCCCACTGGGCTCGCACGACGAAATCAGCCTCATGACTTCAAGTAAAGGAGCTGCCGTACTGGCGCGACGAAACCCCGCCCGAAGGTGAAGTCGTCAGGACACGCCCGGGATCTCGGCCGCGGCGGTCTCAGCAGCCGGCGGCGCGGGTGGCGGCGGATTCGGGACGCACTTCCACTTGCTGTAATCGACCACCCGCGGATCGCCGAAGTCCACGGCGTGGCGTCCGTCCCCGCACAGGCGAGCTCCGGGGTAGTTGCAGACGAACGAAGTAGAGGGCCCTGGACTCACCAGGGCGACGGCGACCAGCACGGCAAAGCCGCTCATCCCGAACAAAGGACCGCGGGAAGGCGCGTCATGAACCGTAGTTACTGAGTCTGCTCCCCATGTCCGTATCGAACCGGTGTGGCCCTTCACCGCCCGGCAGGAACAGGACGAGCGTGGCGACAGCCACGGCGATGAAGGCCACGAGCACGACGCGCTCCAAGATCGCCCGACGCTTATCTTCGGAGAACTCGGCCCGCAACCATGTCTCCAGGGCTATCCGACTCATCGTCACCTCCTGGTAGCGCAAAGCGCCAGCAACTCAGATCGGCCCCAAAGCGTTCTGGCTTGAATGTACAAAGGTGACGTGAAATGCACGGCCGATAAGAGCGATCGGCGCCGCGCCAGAACTGAATGCGCCTCTTGGTGTCAAGCGGCGATCTCGAGTGCGGGTCGTGGTGTGTGTGACGCGGTGATGGCTTGGATGTCGAGGTAGACCTCGCGTGCGACGAAGCGTTTGAGGCAGCGGATCGCGTCTCGTTTCGAGTGGCCTTCGGCGACGCGTCGTTCGAGGTAGGCGACGGTGGGCGCGTGGCGGCTGCGGAGTCGGACCATGACGATGGTCCAGAGCGCGGAGTTGGCGTTGCGGTCGCCGGCTCGGTTGAGTCGTCGTCGGTTCGAGTTGCCGGTGGAGATGGGAACGGGTGCAGTGCCACATAGCGACGCGAAGCTGGCTTCGGTCGCGAGCCGTTCGGGGTTGTCTCCAGCCGTGCACAGCAGCGCGCCGGCGGTCTCGTAGCCGATTCCGTGACGTGCGAGGAGCGGTGCGGCGATCGTGTCGAGGATCGCTTTGATCGCCCGGTCGAGTTCGCGGATCTCGGCATCGAGCGAACTCCAACGTCGAGCGATGCTCACCAGCGCGCGCTTCGTGCCGCCGGTCGGTGTCAACGGATCGCCGGGCCGGTAGCGGGACGCGTCAGCCCAGTCGCGATCGGAGCACGGGCGTGCCTGCCACTTGTAGAACGCCTGAGTCGAGAAGCCGAGCACCCCGCAGGTCAACCGCACCGGGAACCCCTCGGCGGCCAGATCACGGACCAACGGGAACTTCATTTTGGGAGCGTGTCCCGCGCGAAATACGCGGCCGCGCGGCGCAGGATCTCGTTCTCCATCTCGAGGCGACGGTTCTCACGACGCAGCCGGACGACCTCGGCCTGCTCCGCGGTCGTCAACCCGTCACGAACCCCATCATCGATGTCTGCTTGGTGCTTCCAACGCCGCACCGACTCGACCGACACATCGAAATCGGCAGCGACCTCCGCGATCGTCAGATCATCACGCTGAGCGCGGGCATCCCCCCGAAGCGTGGAGGCATCCCCTATGAGGAGTGGTGATGCCAGAGACACGAAGGAAGTACGACCCCGAGTTCCGTGAGGGGGCCGTCCGGATCGTGCGCGAGACCGGCAAGTCGATCGCCCAGGTGGCCAGGGACCTCGGGGTCAACCCGGGGACGCTGGGCAACTGGGTCGACCGGGACCGGGTCGATCGTGGCGAGAAGGAAGGGCTGACCGTCGATGAGCGTGCTCGTCTCCAGCAGCTCGAGCGGGAGAACGCCGAGCTGCGGATGGAGCGTGATGTCCTCAAGCGATCCGTGGTCCTGTGGGTCAAGGAGGCGACGCGATGACCGTGGCATCGTTCGTCGCCGCCCAGAGGACCGAGCACGCTGTTCCCCACGCGAAGTGCTGTCGGTGGTTGGGCGTCAGCGCGAGCTGGTTCTACAAGTGGCAGGGATCGGCCCCCGACGGCGCGCCAGGCGCGCCGGCCGAGTTCGATGCGGCAGTGAAGGCGTCCTTCGACGACTCCGGTGGCACGCCGGGCACCTACGGGTCTCCCCGGGTGTTCGAGGACCTCGATCGAGGCCGGCTGGAAGGTGTCGGTCAACACGGTGGCCGCCTCGATGGCCCGCCAGGGCCTCCAGGGCCGCTGCCCGAAACGCAAGCGCCGCTCGCTGACCCGCCCGGACAAGGCAGCCGCACCGATTCCGGACCTTGTGAAGCGGGACTTCAGCGCCGAGGCTCCCGACCAGCGCTGGTGTGGGGACCTGACCGAGATCCCCACCGACGAGGGGAAGCTTTACCTGGCGACCGTGCTGGACCTCGGTCGCGACGGTTGCCGGGCTTCGCGCTCGGTGAGCACCACGACTCGGCGCTCGCCAAGGCGGCCCTGTGCATGGCCGCCGCTGTCCGCGGTGGCGAGGTCGCCGGTGTCGTGTTCCACACCGACAAGGGCGGCGAGTACGTCGGTGACCTCTTCGCCCGGGCCTGCGCGGCGCTCCGGGTGACCCAGTCGATGGGCCGGGTCGGCTCGGCGCTGGACAACGCAGCGGCCGAGAGCTTCAACTCCACTCTCGAGTGGGAGCTCCTCCCGCCGGCGCTTCGCCACCAAGGACCAGGCCCGCCGCGAGGTCGCCCGGTTCATCGACGCCTACAACCACCGGCGCCGCCACAGCAGCTGCGAGATGCACCCGGGCCACATCACGCTTGAACTCCAGTGGATACTTCTTCGGCATAGCGACATCCTTCCGGCCCGGCCACGCCGGACACAAAGAACGTCAACCAGCCCCGCGGCAGACCCTCAGATCTGGTACGAGGTCTCAGACCGCGTGGGAAGGCGACCGTGCTCCCTACGGAAGCAATGCCTCGTTGACGAACAGATCTGCACTGGCGCGGCGACATAACGTCGATCGCACCGCCATGAGTTGACGCACCGAGCACCACTCAAACGGATACAGAACGACGCGGAGAGCCGCTCCATGGCCGGGCTCGGCGTTCTGTAGATGCCCTGCCCTCGGTCGATCCGACGTTCGACCGAGCCCATGAGTGCGGTGGTGACGTATTCGAGCGTGGTCACTGCTCGGCCATGCCGATCCGATCTCCGGGCTCGTCGGTCGTCGCCTGTGAGGTGCGTGTCGCGTCCGGGTGGTTTGTCGCGCTTTTCCTCAGTGTGCTCACGCGGGGCATCCGAAAAGGGTTTTTCGGTTGCCGGGCCGGGGACACGTGGGTGGGTACCAGGACTGAGGAGGCAGTGATGGACGGAACACAGCCAAGAACGACTGATGTGGCGTTGGTGTGGACGGTGGAGGAAGCCGGGCGGCTGCTGGAGATCTCGTGTGCGCATGCGTACGAGCTGGTCGCCCGGGGTGAGCTCCCGCACCTCCGGTTGGGGCGCCGGGTCGTGGTGCCGAAGCACCTGTTGCAGATGCTCCTCGACGCTCCGGCTGCTGGTCATCAGCCGGCTTCGTGATCACCGGGCTGGTGCTCGCCGTCGAGTCCGGCGGTGTGACACTCGAAGTGTCGGCCGAGTCCTGCGCAGCGCGGCAAGGTCTCGGGCCGGTCGTGTGGTCGGTACTCGAGACACTCGCGCTCGTCGGCCGGGAGGTCGACGGCCGTTGGGTCGCGGTGACGAATGTCCGCGACCTCGCGGGGCGACTCGGTATCGGCAAGGACCGTGCCGCGGCTGCGTTGCTCGCGTTGCGTCAGGCGGGTCTCGTTGTCGTCACGGATCAGCCGGTGGAGGTGACGCTTCGAGACCAGGTCGACGTGACGTCCGAAGAGGGCGGAGAGCTCGTCGGCGAGGTTCTCGATGTCCCATCCGATCCGCGCTTCCGGTGCCAGCAGGTAGAGCAGGTCGAGGTCGCTGCTGGCCCCCGCGGTGCCGTGCGCGACCGACCCGAAGACCGCGAGCTCGGCGATGTCGTACCGCCGGCAGACCTCTCTGAGTTTCCCCTCGTCGACGTCGATCCCGACGACCTGCATCGGTTCCCACCGGAGCCAGTGAACTCGTGTCATTCTCGCAGGAACGGCCGCCAGGTGCCGCCGTCATCGCAGCCGGAATTGCGCAACGGAATTGCTAACGGAACTGCTCCAAACGGGGGCTGACCCCAGAAAACGTGACAGACACCAAAACGCGAAAAAGTCCTGGTCAGAGCATACGTGACGGACTCAGCGGTATCCGAAATATCCCTTATTGGCGTTTTAGGTCCTGGTACCGAAAGGTGTGGGAGTTCGAGTCTCCCCGCTCGCACCGAGAAGTGCAGTCTCGATCTGCCGGCCGGGTGTTGCAGCGAAGTTGGCCTACTGGCTCGACGCGATTTCGGTTGCGATCCGGGTGACGGCGGCGCGGGCGAATGCGAGCATCTGGTCGACGGTCATGGTGGCGCCGTGCGCGGTGCACTGTTCGAGCATTTCGGGTTCCATCCGTGCGTGCAGCGTCTCGAACGCGTCGAGGTACCGGTCACGTCCAAAGGCGGGTGCTGTGTGCCATTCCTCGAGTGCGCCGAAGAGGACGGCGGCGACGTCGGGGTAGTCGGTGCCGGCGAGTGTGATGGCCAGGTTGTCGCAGGCGGGGCTCGCGAGCATCGGGTTACGGGTCGCGATGGCGTTGTCGAGCAGGACGGCGTAGTAGTCGAGCGCCTCGCTGAGGTGACCGCGAGCTGCGAGCAGACCGGCCAGGGAGATTCCCGATACCAACAGCTGCATTTCGTTGCCTTGGTCACGCGCGAGTTCCCACGCCGTCTCGAAGTGGCGGATCGCCCGCTCGGGGTCGACGTCGCTGAGCGCGAGGCCGAGCGCGTTCTCTCCGAGCAGCGAGCGGTATCCGAACTCGGCCGCGAGGGCGCATGACTGCTCGGCCCGCCCGATCGCGTCCTCCATCGAGCGCCGGTTGGCGAGCCATATCGCGAGCAGGCCGCTCCAGAGCATCGCCCACCTCCGGTCGCCGGCCGCGAGGGCCAGATCGACGGCGGTGGTGTAATGGTCGAGGGCTTCGTCTGGTCGTCCGCTCGCCCAGCCGAGGTTCGCGTGCACCAGGTGTGCGACAGGGAGCAGCTCGATCCCGGCTTCCTCGTGCGCGTCGTCCATGAGCCGGACCCGGTCGGCGAACGCGGCGAGCGAAGCCGAGATCATGTATTCGCCTTGCGCGACCCATGCCGCGGCGTGGGGACGGAGAGGATGTCCGTGCGCGGTGGGCATGTCGACGGCCGGAGCGAGCCATCGGGCGATCGTGTACCGGGGCCGGGGGGTGCCGAAGCCGCCGAGCGCGACGGCCAGCCCGAGCGCGATGTCGGCGTCACCGGCCCCGACCGCCCAGTCGAACGCGGCACGAAGATTGGCCATCTCCCGGTCGACGGTACGCAGCGCTTCGCCCTCGGTCGACGTCCACAAGCCGGCTTCGGCGTCGCGTGCCACCGTGACGTAGTGCTCGGCGTGGCGGCGGCGCACGACGTCGCTGACGCCGGTCGCGTCGAGGTGTTCGAGCGCATACTGGCGGATCGTCTCGAGCAGCCGGTAGCCGCTCGCGCCGCCTCGGTCCTCTTCGGCGACGACGAGGGACTTGTCGACGAGCTGGCCCAACAGATCGAGCACGTCGGCGCCCGGCTCGACGTCCCCGGCGACGGCTTCGGCGGCGTCGAGGGTGAACCCCCCGGCGAACACCCCGAGGTGGTCGAGCAACACCTGCTCATCGGTGTCGAGCAGGGCGTACGACCAGTCGACCGCGGCCCGCAGCGTCTGGTGGCGTTCCACCGCGGTGCGGTTCCCACCGGTGAGGAACCGGAACCGTTCGTCGAGCCGACGCGGCGATATCCGCCGGCGACATCATGCGAGTCCGCGCCGCCGCCAACTCGATCGCCAACGGGATCCCATCCAGACGACGACAGATCTGCGCGATCGACGACACGTTCTCGCCCGTCACCCCGAACCCGTGCCGAGCATCGGCGGCGCGATCGACGAACAACCGGACCGCGTCGCAGTTCACCAATCCGTCGACGTGCGCGTCGTCGTCGGGGATCGCCAACGACCGCACCACCATCAGACGCTCGCCCGCCACCCCCAAACCCTCACGGCTGGTCGCCAGCACCCGCACCCCCGGACACGACCGCACAAGCGCGTCGACGAGACGCGCCGCGGGCGCCACGAGATGCTCACAGTTGTCGAGCACCAACAGCAGATGACGGTCGCGCAACACCCCGACGATGCTCTCGGTCACCGTCTCACCCGGGCGCGACTGCACCGCCAACGTCACCGCCACAAGATCGGCAACCCCCGAAGCATCCGACAACGGTCCCAGCTCACACAACCACGCGCCCGCGCTGAACCGCGGCAACAGCTCCGCAGCAACCTGCAACGCGAGACGCGTCTTGCCCACCCCACCGACGCCGATTAGCGTCACCACCCGGGCCTCGTCGAGTACCTCGGCGATCTCGGCCAGCTCCCGGTCACGACCGATGAACGTCGTCAACTGCTGCGGAAGATTGCTCGGAGAGCGTCTCCACCGAGCTCAGGGCAGGGAACTCGGCGGGGAGCTCCGGATGCAACACCTGGAACACGTGCTCCTGCCGGCCCAGATCACGCAGACGAAGCTCCCCCAGATCGGCAAGCGTCACCACCGCAGGCAGCGAGTCGCGGCTCAACTGCTCCACTGCTCCCGACATCACGATCTGACCGCCGTGCGCCACCGACATCAACCGCGCCGCACGGTTCACCGCGGTGCCGTAGTAGTCACCGTCGCGAAGCTCCGCCGGGCCGGTGTGGATCCCCATTCGCACCCGCAACGGACCGGTCGCACCCCAGGGCTCCTGCGCCAGCGCGAGTTGACCGGCGACCGCCGCGTCGATCGCGTCGTGCGCCGCAGCGAACGCCGCATGGAACCCATCGCCCGTGGTCTTCACCACATACCCACCGCGGCCTTCAACCGCGTCGCGCACGATCTCGTCGTGGCGCGCCAACGCGGCCTTCATCGCTTCGGGATGTTCCTGCCACAGACGCGTGGAGCTCTCGATGTCCGTGAAGAAGAACGTGATCGTCCCCGACGGAAGCTCCGCCACACCGACCCCCTACTACATCCGGGTGAGGCTTCCGTCGGGCAGCGCGAGGAAGATGCCGCCGTCGCCCTCCTGGTCGAGGATCTGCAACACGGCCTCGGCCATGAGCGTGGGCTCGACGATCGGCGAGCCGGGCGGCACCGCCTCCTGCCAGTCGTCCGTCGTCATGCGGGTGTGCACGACGCTCCCCGGCGACAGCGCGTTCACGCGGATGCCCTTCTCGGCGAGCAGCATGCCCATGCCGCGCACCCAGGTGTTCACCGCCGCCTTGGTGGTCGAGTAGAGCGGGTCGACCGGCCACGCGCCCATGCCCGCGGGCGACGTGGTCATCAACAGGTAGCCCTTGCTCGCCTCGAGGTGTGGGATCACCGCGGCGGTGCCGAGCACGACACCGAGCACGTTGATCCCGACGATGCGGTTGATGTTGGCGTACGTGAGGTGGTCGAAGAAGGGCTCCATCGTCGGCGTGCCGTACGGCCGCATCACGACACCCGCGTTCAGGTGCGCGACGTCGAGCTTGCCGAGCGCGCCGACGATCTCCGCGACACCGGCGTCCCAGGAGTCGCCGTCGGTGATGTCGAGCTCCACGAACCGCGCGTTGTCGCCGATCTCGTCGGCCAGGCGCTTGCCGTTGTCGGTGTCGACGTCGCAGATCGCGACCTTTGCGCCCTGCGCGGCCATCGCCCGCGCGGTCGCGGCGCCGATGCCGCTCGCGGCTCCCGTGATCAGCACTGCCTTGTCGTTGAGATCCATGGCCGTCCCCCTGCTCTTTGGCTCGCTCACTGCTCGGCGGGCCAAATGATTCGACTGGCCGCCTCGCGGCCGTTCGCTCACTTGTGGGTACGCTACGCCGGAATCGGGGGAGGCATCAGATGAGCGAGACGAACGAGCAACTGTTCCTGGGGTTGTTGCACGCGTGGGAGACTGGTGGCGCCGACGCGTGCATAGAGAAGATCCGCGAGCTCTTCACCGACGACTGCGTGTGGCACCAGCCGTCACTCGCGACCACCAAGGGGCCCGACGAGGCGATCGCCATCGTGGAGACGTGGGGCAAGGCGTTCTCGACCTTCGAGCTGGAGATCCGCAACGTCGCGAGCACCGAGAACGCGGTGCTCGTGGAGCGCGTCGACATCTTCAAGCGCGACGACGGCTCCACCTTCCTCGCATTGCCCGTGGTGGGCGTCGCGGAGTTCCGCGACGGCAAGATCACGGAATGGCGCGAGTACTACGACAGCGCGGGCGTTCCCGGGCTCGGTCACTGACGAAACCCAATCCACCGAAAGAGGAGACAGATGTCCAACGAAGACGTACTCCGCGCGGTCCTGGCGTCATGGAGTCAAGGGCTCGAAGCCGCCGCCGCCGCGACGCGCGAGCACTTCGCCGACGACTGCGTGTGGGAGCAGACCGGAATCCCCACGACGACGGGCCCGGACGAGGCTGCACAGCTCATGCTCGGGATGGAGGCCATGGGGTTCAAGGCGATCGAGGTCGACTACCGCAACGTGGTCGCGGCGGGCGACGTCGTGTGCACCGAGCGCGTCGATCACATCGTCGGCCTCGACGGCGAGCGCAAGGGAAGCTTTCCCGTGGTCGGAGTGACCGAGTTCCGCGACGGGAAGATCAGCGCGTGGCGCGAGTACTTCGACAGCGCGAACCTCGCGCAGCTCGCATAGCCCGCGTCACTCGTCGCGCGGGCTACTTGCGCTTCTTGCGCTTGCCGAAGCGGCGCTTCTTCGTCGAGAACTCGCTGAGGATGTCGGGCGCCGCGGCGTTGACGATGTCCTCGGCCTCGTCGAGGAGCGCGGCGACGTCGTCGCCTTCGGGCTCGGCCTCGGGGACGTCGTAGCCCTTCTCCAGCGAGCCCACCTGCCAGCCGGCGTCGAACATACGGCGCTCGTAGCCGACACAGTCGTCGGGGCACCGCCACGGCGCCTCGGGCGCGAGGTCGATGCGGCACTTCCGCACGACTTCACCCGAGCCGTAGGTGCGGCTCTCGTAGTACTTGCAATCGACCCTCATCGGCATGAAGGAGATTCTTGCCGATGGACGGCGCTCACCCCAGCCAGTCGGTGGCCTGCTCGAGGAGATAGCGGCTGACGTCGAGGCAGCGGTCGAGCACCTCGCACGAGACGGCGTCGCCGTCACGGATGTGCAGGAGCGACACCGACTGGCGCGCCACGATCCGCAACGACCGTTCGGGGGCGTCGGTCGCCTCGGGAATCGAGTCGATCGCGCTCACCTCGAGCGGCAGGTCGGGGCCGCCCCGGCCGGCGAGATCGGTGGCCAGCACCAGGAGGTCGGGCCCGTGCGCGAGCGGCGGGAGCGCCCACGTGAAGTTGAGCGGGAAGTGGTACTCGTCGGGCGGGTCCTCGACCTCGCCGCGGTCGAGGACCGCGTCCTCGAAGCCGAGCAGGACGCGCGGGTCGATCTCGAGCGAGAGGTAGAGGTCGACGGGCCCCTCGCACCCCTCTTCCGGGTGGAGGTCGACCTCCCAGTTCTGGCGCAGCGAGTAGCTCTCGACGAAGTGACGCTCGTCGTGGACGTGGAACCCGTGCTCGACCGCGTGATCCTTGAGATCGGCCACGAACCCCGCGATGTCGATCACTGCCATCTCTACAGCTCCGCTTCCATTCCGATACTTCCGCTCGCTGCGCTCACTCCATCCACTCCATTCGCTCCACGATCTTGAGCCCGTCGGCCAGCGTACGGAACGCACGGCCGCGGTGCGAGAGCTCGTGCTTCTCCGCCGGCGCCATCTCGGCGAACGTGCGGCCGTCGCCCTCGTCGGGCACGAACACCGGGTCGTACCCGAATCCTTCCCCACCACGCGCCTCCGACGTGATCACGCCGGTGACCTCGCCGAATGCCGCGACCTCCCGGCCGTCGGGCCAACGCGCGAGCGCGACGGTCGCGAAGCGGGCGCCGCGGCGCGGAGCGGGCACGTCGCGCAGCCGCTCGAGGAGGAGGTTCACGTTGTCGGCGTAGGTCGCGTCCTCACCGGCGAAGCGGGCGGAGCGCACACCTGGAGCACCGCCGAGGGCCTCGACCTCGAGACCGGTGTCGTCGGCGATGGCCGGCAGCCCGGTCGCGACACACAGCGCCTCGGCCTTGAGCCGGGCGTTGTCCTCGAGCGCGTCGCCGGTCTCGTCGACGTCGGGGGCGCCGCTCGGGCGCGGCAGCAGCTCGATGTCGACCCCGGCGTCGGCGAGCACGGCCGTGATCTCACGCACCTTGTCGGGGTTGGCCGTGGCCAGGATGAACTGCTCGGTCACCGCGATCGTGGCGCGGGCGGCTCCGCGAGGAGCGCACGCTGGAGGTCGAAGATCTGCGCGATCCCGTGCTCGGCGAGGCCGAGCAGGTCGTCGAGCTCGCCGCGGGAGAAGGGCTGGCCCTCCGCGGTCCCTTGCACTTCGACGAAGCGACCCTCGCCGGTCATGACGACGTTCATGTCGACCTCGGCGCGCACGTCTTCCGAGTAGTCGAGGTCGAGGTGCCCGAGCGCGTCGACGACGCCGACGGAGATCGCGCCACACGTGTCGGTGATCGGGTGCGCGGCCATCTTCTTCTCCGCGACGAGGCGCGAGCACGCGTCGTGCAGCGCGACGTAGCCACCGCAGATCGACGCGGTGCGCGTGCCGCCGTCGGCCTGCAGCACGTCGCAGTCGACGGTGATCTGCGCCTCGCCCATCACCTCGAGGTCGGTGACCGCGCGCAGTGAGCGCCCGATGAGGCGCTGGATCTCCTGCGTGCGGCCCGACAGCTTGCCGCGCGCCGCTTCGCGGTCGTTGCGCTCGGGCGTGGACCCGGGGAGCATCGAGTACTCGGCGGTCACCCAGCCGCGGCCCTTGCCGCGGAGCCACGGCGGGACGCGCTCCTCGACCGACGCGGTGCACAGCACGCGCGTCCGGCCGAAGGACACCAGCACCGAGCCCTTGGCAAACTCGGTGAAGTCGCGGGTGAAGGCGATCGGACGAAGCTCGTCGGGCTCGCGCCCGTCGCGACGAATTCCCAAGACAGCAACCTTTGCGTGAGAGGTGCGGAGCTGCGGCTCAGACCGTGGTGATCATGTGAGGTGCCGCCAGCGTGACCGAGCCACCGTATGCCTCCGCGCCCTCCGCGGCCGCAACTGCGGGATCGATACGCGGCCAGAGGTGGGTGAGGATGAGGCGCTGCGCGCGTGCGGCGCGCGCCGCCTCGCCGGCCTGCTTCGCCGAGAGGTGGATCGGTGCGGGCACGTTGTCGTCGAGGTAGGTGGCCTCCGACAGCACGAGATCGGCACCGGGCTCGAACGCGTCGACGCTCCACTCGGGGCCGGTGTCGGCGGTGTAGATCAGGCGGCGGCCATCGGCGCGCGCTTCGACCGCGTACGTGGGCGGCGGGTGGTCGGTGCGCGAGAACCGCAGGTCGATGTCGCCGATGCTCGTGCGGTCCCCGTCCCCGATCGCGCGCCAGTCGAACGCGTCGCCCCAGTCGCTGACCAGTGCGAGCAGGAACTTCTCGAGCCCCTCGGGCGCGTACACCGGCAGGTTCTCGAAACCGAGGCCGTAGCGCAGCAAGACGTGGAGGCCGTAGATGTCGACGCAGTGGTCGGGGTGCCCGTGCGTGAGCACGACTGCGGTCAGGTCCTCGACCTTCAGGTGCTCCTGGAGATGGCTGAACGTGCCGTTGCCGCAGTCGATCCACACCGAGGTGGTGTTCGTGCGCACGAGGTAGCCACTGCAGGCGCCACCGCCCGGCGCGCCGTACGACCCCGAGCACCCGAGGACGGTCAACTCCATGTCATGTCCAATTCCATGCTTCGACGGTGTCGACCTCGGGACCGAGGAACCTTGACCCTAAAGATCTGAAGGTATCGACGCGTCCACTTGTGAGAAAAATGTGACGTGAGTCACGCGCGCCCGGCTCCGCTTGCACACCGCCCGCGGCCAGAAGGTCACGGACCGCCACCGCGGTGGCGTCGGCGCTCGAGACGAGCATGACGTCCTGACCCATGACGTCACCGATGGTGCGCGCCAGCAACGGGTAGTGCGTGCACCCGAGCACGAGGGTGTCGACGTTCGCCTCGCGCACCGGCGCGAGCAGTCGCTCGGCGAGCACGTGAACCTGATCGGAGTCGACGTCACCCGCCTCGACGAACTCGACGAAGCCCGGGCATGCCGCGCACGTGAGCGAGATGGGAACCCCGCTCGCGGGCGAGAACGCCGGCGCGCACCGCTGGTAGGCCCCCGACGCGACCGTCCCGACAGTGCCGATCACGCCGATGCGGCCACCCGACGTGACGTCCAACGCCGCGCGCATCCCGGGCTCGATCACCCCGATGACGGGGATCGTGAGGCGATCCTGGAGCGCTTCGAGCGCCGCGGCCGCCGCGCTGTTGCACGCGACGACGATCATCTTCACGTCGCGCGCGAGCAGGACGTCGGCGATGTCGAGCGAGTACTTCAACACGTCGTCGTGCGGCTTCGGCCCGTACGGGAAGCGGCCGGTGTCGCCGAAGTAGACGAGATCCTCGTTGGGCAACTGATCGATCAACGCGCGCATCACGGTGAGCCCGCCGAGCCCCGAGTCGAACACGCCGATCGGCCGGTGCACGCTCACGCGTCGTCACCGCCCTGTTCGTGCGAGCCCGCGGCGCGACGGAGACGGTCCGCGACCGCGGCGCCGACCCCGGCGTCGTCGGGCATCACCGCGAGCACGACATCGAGGTTCGCGGCGTCGGCGTCGCGCAACCAGCGGTAGAGCTCGTGCGCGTACTCGTCGACGTCGTGCGGCGCGCCGAGCACGCATGCATCGCGCGGCAACACGTCTGATTGCCGCGCGCCGATGATGCCGACGCGCGCACCGGACGCGAGCTCGGCGCGTGCGAGTGTCGTGAGCGCGTCGATCGTGTCGACCGCGACCACGCGGGCGTGCGGCGCGTAGTGCGACGCGAGCGTGCCCGGCGCGCGCACCTCCCCCTGGTCGCGCACGGGCACCGGCCGCCCCACGATCTCCTCGATCTTCTCGCGCGAGATGCCACCGACGCGCAGGATCGCGGGCTCCGCGCCCGAGCAGTCGACGATGGTGGACTCGACGCCGACGCGCGACGGCCCGCCGTCGAGCACGACGTCGACGTCGGCGCCGAGATCGGCGCGCACGTCGTCGGCGGTCGTGGGGCTCACGCGTCCGAAGCGATTCGCCGATGGCGCGGCGACCCCGCCGCCGAACGCGCGCAGCAATGCCTGTGCGGTGCGTTCGGCCGGTACCCGGATGCCGACGGTGTCGAGCCCGCCGGTGACTTCATCGGGCACCCGTGGCGAACGCGGCAGCACGAGCGTGAGCGGGCCGGGCCAGCACTCCCCCGCGAGCGCGACCGCGTAACCCGGCATCCCGCTCACCCACTCGGGCACGTGGTTGATCGAGGCGACGTGCACGATCACGGGATGATCAGGCGGACGGCCCTTCACCCGGAACAGCCGCCGCACCGCGGCGGGTGACGACGCGTCGGCGCCGAGGCCGTAGACGGTCTCCGTCGGGAACGCCACCAGCCCACCGTCGCGCAGAACCGCGGCCGCGTGGGTGATTTCGGCCTCGGAGGGTCGGGTGGGCTCCGGCGTCACCAGTAGTTGATCCGCGTGGCGCGCTCGACGACGTCGTCGAGCGGATCGGTCCACGCGCCGGACGAGAGGTACTTCCAGCCTCCGTCAGGGAGGAGGGTGACAATCGTGCCGGAGTCCATCTCCGCCGCGACCTTGGCTGCCCCCGCGACCGCAGCTCCGGACGAGATGCCGGCGAACACCTGGCACTCGTCGAGCAGCCGGCGGAGCCACTCGATCGACTCCCGCGGGCGAACGATGAACTTCCGGTCGAGCACTTCGGGAACGAAGATGGGGGGCACGAACCCGTCGTCGAGGTTGCGGAGTCCCTGCACCAGCTCGCCGGCCGGCGGCTCGACCGCGACCACCTGCACACCGGGCTTCTGCTCCTTCAGGAACCGACCCACACCCATCAGCGTGCCGCTCGTGCCGAGACCCGCGACGAACACATCGACCTCGGGGCAGTCGCGCCAGATCTCCGGGCCGGTGCCCTCGTAGTGCGCGAGCGGGTTCGCAGGATTGCCGTACTGGAACAGCCGCACGAGCGACGGGTCGTCGGCACCGAGCTTCTCCGACAGCGCGATCGCGCCGTTGCTGCCCTCTTCGGCGGGCGACAGCACGATCTCGGCACCGAAGATCTCGAGGAGCTGCCGGCGCTCGACGGAGACGTTCTCGGGCATGACGACCCGCAGCTGGTAGCCGCGCCGGCGCGCCACCATCGCCAACCCGATGCCGGTGTTCCCCGACGACGGCTCGAGGATCGTGTCGCCGACCTGGAGCAGCCCGTCGGCCTCGGCCAGCTCGACCATCTTCAGCGCGATGCGATCCTTCGACGACCCGCCCGGGTTCTGGCCCTCGAGCTTGGCGAAGATCCGCACGCGCGGGTTCGGCGAGAGCTCGTGGATGCCGACCATCGGCGTGTCACCGATGAGGCCGAGGACGTCGTCGTAGCGCATGGTGCCCCGGGCAGCGTCAGCCCCCGGCGACCGCCGGGAGGATCGAGATCGTGTCGCCGTCGGCGACCTTGGTGTCGAGCTGGTCGAGGTACCGGATGTCGTCGTCGTTGCGGTACACGTTCACGAACTTGTGCAGGCCGCCCGAGCCGTCGACCAGCTGCTCGGACAGGCCCGGGTACCTCGTGGTGAGGTCGGCGAACACCTCGCCCACCGTCGCACCCTCGGCCGCGACCGCCGACGCACCATCGGCGTGGGCGCGCAGGAGGGTGGGCAGACGAACCTCGACAGCCATGCGGTCATGCTACAAGCGTGACCCGACCGGTCGGGATTTGCAGTGCTCGGCGGGGGCGCTCGCTTCAGGCGGCGAGGTCGAGGGGTGAGCCGCGTGGGGGTGGTCGTTCCCACGGCTCGGGTGGTGGGATGGCGCTGACGTGGCCGTCTGGTTCTCGGTGGAGCGTCCAGTTGCCTTCGTGGCATGTGACGTGGTGGTAGCGGCACAACAACACGAGGTTGTCGAGGTCGGTGGTGCCGCCGTGGAGCCAGTGGACGATGTGGTGGGCGTCGGTCCATTCGGGGGGACGGTCACAGCCCGGGAACTGGCAGTGCCGGTCGCGAAGCACGAGGGCCCGGAACTGCGCGGCGGTCGGGAATCGGTGGCGGCGGCCGAGGTCGAGGACTTCGGAGTCGCCGGCCATGACCACCCGGGCGATGCCGGCGTCGCAGCAGAGTCGTTCGAGCGTCGCTCGTGCCGCGGGACGGCCGCCGATGGTGTGGCCGCGCCCGAAGATCTCGCGGCGGCGTTGCGCAGCATCCGGTTCGTCGTGCTCGATGGTGTTGAGGTCGTAGACGGCGTCGACGTGGGCGGGGACATGCCCGCCGGGTGTCGCATTGGCGAGCGATTCACGGGCCATGTCGATGAGCGCATCGGCTCGGCGTTGGCGCGCCGTTCGGGGCGGGACGAGCCCGTTGCGAGGATCCGGTGGTCCCATGATCTTCGCGAGTGCCCGTTCGAGCAGCGCGGCGGCTTCCTGGTCGAGGAACCCATCGAGGTTCGAGTGCCCGTCGAAGGTCTTGTGGAGCTCCAAGAACCGTTGGTCGAACTTCGCGTTCGGGTCACGCTTGCGGCGCTCGTCGTCGACGACCTGACACCAGTGCTGCATCGCGGTCACGAACTCCGTCGGCCGCAACTCCGGCGCGAAGCGCAACACCATGTCCTCGTCGGCTTCGAAGCTGTCGCGGCGACCGCGCGCGGCGCGGCTCATCGTCTCGACGTGGCTCGATGTGATGTCACCGGCCGCGAGTGCCTTCGCCGTGCGTTCATGCCGACGAAGGAGCCGCGCGTCACGCACCAGCCCCACCGCCTCCGGACGCGTCCGCGGGATCCGCGCTGCGAGCCAACTCGCGGGCGTGGCGGCACCATCGAGCTCCCATGCGCCGGTGGTGTCCCACTCGCCTACCACGCGCAAGAGCTCGGCCTCAGCCCGTTCCACCACGCCGGCGAGCTCGACCACCAGCTCCGACAATGCCCCGGGGGCCCACCCCGACCGGTCCTGGCCGGCAAGCGCCTCCAACCGCACGTGCAACCCCTGCATCGGGTCTTCAACGGCGGCCAGATCGGAGTCGAACACATGTTCGATCCTAATACCCGAAACCGCTCACTGCAACCCTTTTCCGAGATTCTTCGGATTCATGCTGCAAGCGACCGAAGTGACCACCACCGGTGACCGGAGACCACGACGCAGTCGACAACGCACAAGCCCTGCTCGTCGCAGTCAGCAGCGAGCATGAGGAACTCGAATGCCTCATCGAGCGCCGGCACGTGCTCCCCCGGAGGCTCGAACTGCGCGAGTACCAAGGCGTCGGCTTCCAGCGTGGCGGCCAACGCACACAGCTCGTGAGCGCGTAGCTCGCGCGCCCTGAAGCGCTGCGACTGGGCGCCCAGGCCTACGAGCTCACACTGCTCGTCAATGCCGATGACGAGGAGACCCGGACCGGTCGGCTCCAAGGCCGCGGAACACAACACGCCCCGAACGAATCGCGCGACGTCATCGGCTCCGCGAAACCGTCGCGGTAAGCCGCGTTCTCGATCTTCCACTGTCTTCCTCCTGCGTTGCACGCGAACGGAGGAAGGGCAGGAGAAGTCAGGGAGAACCTACTGCGCGCCTACGACATCAACGTCGAGCGCGAGCGCGGCAGTAATGGCATCCCGTACCTCGGCCTTCGCGCACGACACAGTGCGACCAGTGACCCCACTGGCCATCTTCGTTCACCGCCGCGACCCAACGCTTCGCCGCGGTCTCCTTGGCGTCGTCCTTCGAAGTCTGACGGCCCTTGCCCTCGACGAGGACGAAGCGGTCGTCGCCGATTCGCACAATGAAGTCGGGGAGATACCGACACGCCTTGCCCTTGAAGCGGTAAGGGATCTCACAAAACAGGTGGTCGTTCTTCACGTACGCGAGCGCTCGATCACCAGCCTCGAGCTCCCCGCGATGAAACGGACCCGCCAGCGAGGTGTCACGGTATCCCAGTGCTGGGACACTCGGGCGCAGGTTCTACGACGGCAGCAATGCCTCGAGCTCGGGGATGCCGATCTCGGCGAGCTTCTGCAGGCCGGCGGTGGTGTCGTCTTCGGTGGTGAGCAGCATGCGGGGAAGGCGTGGGTCGCCACCCGGCAATCCGAACGCCCGCAACAACGCCTTGGCCGAGACGCGTGACCCGAGCAGCGTGAACACGCGCAGCACCTTGGAGTACGCGTCGGCCGCGCCGTCGTAATCGCCGGCGGCGTAGAGCCGGACGACCGAGTTCGCGAGCTGCGGGACGAGATTCGCCTCCGACGACAGGAAGCCGGTGCCGCCCATCGCGAGCGCGGACAGTGTGTGCATCGGGCCGCCGACGTGCACTTCGACGTGCGCGGGCACTTCGTCGAGCACGCGCACGAGGTACGTGAAGTCCTGGCCGATCGAGACGTTGATGCCGATGACGTGGGGGTACTCGACGCACAACGCGCACAGAAGCTCGACGGGCACCATGTACCCGACGGAGAAGTGCGTGGAGATCACCGATCGCATGTCGATGTGCTCGAGCACGTCGCGGAAGTAGCGCTCCTGCTCCTGGGGCCGCGGGATGGCGAGGTGCCCCATGTCGAGCGAGTAGATCTGCATCGCGTCGAGGCCGTGGCCCTTCACCTTGCGACCGAACTCGATCATCTGGCGCGCGGTGCGCGGTTCCACGCCCATCGCGCGCGTGGGCACCGCGCCGACGAGCTCCTTCGATGCGAGGGTGAGCAGGCCGTCGACCTCGTGCTCGAGGAGCGCATGACCCTCACCGCTGCCTCCCCCGCCGACGTACACACCGATGCCGGCATCCTTGAAGCGCTGCCAGTGCGCGCGCGTGCCGTCCCAGTCGATCTCGCCGTCGTCGGCGAACGGCGTGATGCTGATGACGAACGCGCTCGGCGTGCCGCGGCGTTGCATCACGCCGCTCACCCGACCTGTGCCGTGGCGTTGCATCACGTCGCTCACCCACCACGGGCAGCACGATCGCCGACGCGTGCTCGGCGTCGTGGAACACGCGCTGCAGGACAGGCTCGAACACGGTGGCCTCCCACGGGCACTCGCCGGTGTTGGGGTTGCGCTCGTAGCGCGGGAAGTCGCTCGACGACACCAGCACAAGGATGCGGTGGCCGCGGAGGAAGACGATCGACGTCGCCCACATGTCGACGGTCCACGGGCCGATGCCGTCGTCAGTGGTGCGGACGATGCCGTCGCACACGTTGAAGGTGCGGCCGTCTTCGTGGACGTCGCACAGCTTGACGACGAAGTCGGTCGAGACGCCGGTGGTGGTGGCGAACAGGCGCGCGGTGACCGGGCCCGTCACCTCGATGTCGCGGTCGAGCACGTCCGACGTGTACACGAGCACGTCGCGGCGGCCGAGGATCGGCGCCTGGTCGAGCGGACCCGGCGCGAAGTCGGGGGGCTTCACGAGATCGCCGCCGCGCGTCGGGCAGGGGTCGAGCGGGTCGTAGACGAAGGAGTCGTCGCCGTCGCCTGCAGACGGAGGCGACGGCGAGAGGCCGCGGTCGCGCTGCAGGAACCAGTCGGTCGCACGTGCGCGCGCCAGAGGCCAGTCGTCTTCGTCGCGCCAGCGGTTGATGCCCTGCACGAAGAGCTTGACGCGCGGGCCGTCGGGCTCGGACGGTGGCGCGTCGACGAGCCGGCGTTTGAACCACTCGACCTGGAGCGACCCGAGGTCGGCGCCCATGTCGAGCGACCCACCCATCGCTCGGCGACCGAAGTCGATCTCGCCGACGACATTGAGGAACATCCCGTGCGACCACGGGCCGATCAACAGGCGCGTCTGCTCACGCGCGGCGGGGGCGGCGTCGCGCTGCATGCGTGCCCAGTGCTCGAGGTCGTGACCGAGGATCACGTCGTACCAGCTCGCGGTGATGAACGCGGGCACACGGACACGGGAGTGCGCGCGGTCGTGCCCCACACCGTCGCTCCACTCATGAGGAATGTCGCGTTCGACGACGCGCCGGAAGAACGACAAGGGCGCGTCGCCCCCATCGCACGCGGGGCCGATGATCTCTTGCAGCGCCTCGCCGACCTTGACCAACGGAGTCATCGCGAACAGCTCGTCGGGATCGTCGAGCAGCGCGGCGAACGCCTCCATCCGCGCGTCGAGCTCGCGCGGCGCGCGGTGCCGGCGGATCTGCGACTCGACGATCGCGGCGAGCGTCCAGTTCAGCGTGAGGCCCCACTTGAGCACGCCGTCGCGCGTCAACCAGGGCCAGCCCTCGACATAGTCGATGGGCGCCTGCGTCGGCGCGATCGCGCCGAGCGCGGGCGGGTCCGCGATCGCCGCCTGCCACGACGTGTTGGCGCCGTACGACGTGCCGTAGAGCCCGACGTGCCCGTTGCAGAAGGGCTGCGCCGCCGCCCACTCGACACTGTCGAAGCCGTCGGTGAACTCGTCGCGGAACATGTAGAAGGAGCCGCCTTCGGAGCCGGCCTGCCCGCGGACGTCTTGCACGACGACCGCGACACCCTGCCCCGCGGCCGCACCGCATCGATCGCGGCCGACGGGCGCGGCGCGTCCTTGCCGTAGGGAGTGCGCTCCATGATCACCGGGAACGGCCCGCCCTCCGCGGGCCGGTACACGTTGGCACGCAGCGTGACACCGTCGCGCATGACGACGGGGACGTCGCGCTCGATGACGACGTTCACGAGCCCGTCCACGGAGTGGGCACGCTCAGGTGCCGAAGCCGAACAGCCGTTGGGCGTTGCCCGCGAGGATCGCGTGGCGCTCGTGGTCGGGCACGCCCATGAACGTGGCTTCGATCGTCTTCCACGAATACGGCCAGTCGGACGTGATGTGCGGGAAGTCGCTCGACCAGAGCATCCGCTCGACGCCGACCGCGTGACGGTTCTCGACCGCGTACGGATCGGTGATGAACGACGCGGGGAACCGCTCCTTCATGTACTCGCTCGGCATGCGCGCGAGCTTGACGTCGCGCAGCTCCGACTTCGCGTGACGGCGGTAGTTGTCGTCGCACTGCTGCGCGTAGTACGGCAGCCAGCCGCAGTCGATCTCGGCGAGGAACACGTCGAGCGTCGGGAAGCGGTCGAGCACGCCGGAGAAGATGAACTCGAGCATGCGTGCGGGCGCGTCGTAGAAGTGCACCGTGCCCGGCAACGCCATCGGCGCCTGGTTGAACGACGCTGCGCTGCGCAGGCTCACGTGGATCGTGAGCGGCTTGCCGGTCTCGGCGATCGCGGCCCAGAGCGGGTCGTGCTCCGGGACGATGGTGGCCTCGTCGTTCGGGTAGCGCTTGAGGAGGAACGCGACGATGCCCGGCATCGCGGCCATGCGCTGCACCTCGGCCACCGCGTCCTCGACGCTGATCGGCGGCACGAGGGCCGCGCCGCCGAAACGGTCGGGCGCGTGGGCGCACACCTCGGCGAGGTGGTCGTTGTAGATGCGGGTCATGGCGAGCTGGAAGTCACGGTCGGGCGCGTCGACCACCCAGTCGAGGCCGTTGGGGAAGAGCAGCTCGGCGTCGATGCCGTCGAGATCGAGCGCCTCGACGCGCGCCTTGGCGTCGTAGCAGCCGGGGTGGATGTCCTCGAGCCGGCACCAGATCCCCTGTTGGTCGGGCGCCCGCCCCGCGCACGCGCCCCAGTTGAACGGGCTCGGCGTGTCGCGGTCCGGGAAGACCCACGCGTCTCCCTTGTCGAAGCGCTCCATGCGGGGCACTTGATCCCGGTACTTCGCCGGTGCGTTGGCGGTCCACAGATCGGGCGGGTCCATGAGATGGCCGTCCGCCGAGATCAGCCGGTAGTCGCGTGCCATGTGATCACCCCCAGTGATGTGGTTTCGACGCTACTTGTCGGTGACCTCGACCGGCATCTCCGTGGTGACGCCGTCCCGGATGCCGTACGCCCGCAGCACGGGCTCGCCGTGCTTGAGGCTCACGATCACGTACACCCACGCGGGGTCGACGGCCTGGCGCACATCCGTGGTCGACGGATAGGCGTCGGTGTGCGTGTGCGAGTGCCACACGCCGACGATCTCGTCGCCGTGGTCTTCGGCGTCGCGCATGGCACGGAGGTAGTCGCGCGAGTCGACGGTGTAGGTGCGAGCCGACTGGTCGGCGTTCCGGCACGGGTAGACCGCGCGCACCTCGCCGGTGGGCGCGCTGCCGGTGCCGGGCGCTTCACTCGGACTGGCCATGGGCCCCGCGAGCAACCCGCACGCTTCGTCGGGGAGACCGTCGAAGCAATGACCGACGATCACCTCGTAGTGCGCCTTGGTGAGCTCGACCACCGGCCCGTCCACGTCGATCCCCTCGTTCGGCACCCACTCACGGGCGCTGCCATCGGCGCAATCTACCGGGGCCGCGGCCCGGCGCGGCCGGTACCGTGCTCGCGATGAGCACGACGAGCCGACGCGGCGATCAGCTGGTGATCACCAACCGCCGCGCGCGCCACGACTACCTCGTGCTCGACTCGTGGGAGTGCGGGATCATGCTCGCCGGCCCCGAGGTGAAATCACTCCGCGACGGGCGCGGCAACCTCCAAGAGGCGTACGCGCGCGTCGAGGACGGCGAAGTGTGGCTCTACGGCATGCACATCTCGCCGTACGCCTACTCACGGGTCGAGCTCGACCCGGTGCGCAAGCGCAAGCTGCTCCTGCACCGCAAGGAGATCCTCGAGCTCCAGCGCGGCACGCAGGAGAAGGGGCACACACTGGTGCCGCTCCGGGTCTACTTCAAGGACGGTCGGGCCAAGGTCGAGCTCGCCCTTGCCCGAGGCAAGCGGGCATACGACAAGCGCCAGGCGCTGGCCGAGCGCGACGCCAAGCGCGAGACCGAGCGGGCGATGAAGGGCATGCGCGAGTAGCCGCTACGGCTTGCGGTAGGCATGGATGGCGAGCGGCGCGAACACCAGCGTGATCGCGGCGCACCAGATCAACGACGAGACGACGTAGTAGCTGGTGCTGTGCTCCACGAGCTGGGCCGCGGCCGGGCCGTCCATCAACCCGCGCAGTGCGTTCGCGACCTGGCTCATCGGCTGGTTGCGGGCGAAGGGCTGGAGCCAGCCGGGCAGCGTGTCGACCTGGATCACCGCGGTCGACACGAAGAACAGGATGAAGAACGGCGTCGACGCCGCCTGCGCGGTCTCGGCGTCGCGCACGAACAGGCCGATCGCGGCGAACACCCAGAACAGCGCGAAGCCCCAGATCAATGCGACCACGAATGCGAGGACGACGTCACCGACGGAGCCGTCGATCCGGAAGCCGGTGAGATACCCGACGCCGATCACGATGGCGAGCAGCACCGCCTGGCGCAGGATGTCGGACACCGCGCGACCGCCGACGAACGCGGAGCGCGCCATCGGGAGCGCGCGGAACCGGTCGATGATCCCCGACTTGGCGTCCTCGGCGAGACCGATCGACACGCCGAAGCCGTCGAAGATCGCGATCGACGCCATGTAACCGGGGATCAGGAAATCGACGTACGACAGGCCGGGGATGTCAATCGATCCGCCGAACACGTACCGGAACAGCAGCAGGAACATGACGGTCTGGACGACGCTGGCGACGACGAGCTGCGGCGTCCGCACCAGATGACGGATGTTGCGCGTCGCGACGATGCGCGTGTCGGACACGACCGCAGCCGGAGACAGGTGGTTGGTCGCGGGGATGACCTCGGCGCTCATCACGCCACCTCCTCTTCCGTGACTGCGGTCGCGGCGTGGCCGGTGAGGGACAGGAACACGTCGTCGAGCGACGGACGGCGCAGGGAGATGTCGACGAGGGTGACGCCGGCGTCGTCGAGCTGACGCACCGCGGCGACGAGCGAGTCGGCGCCGTCCGGGACCGGCACCGTCACCCGATTGGTGCCACGGTCCACTGTGGCCGCCTCGCTCCCGACCAACGTCAGCGCACCGGCAGCACGTTCGAGCGCGTGCGACTCGGCGACGGTGACGTCGAGAACGTCGCCGGCGAGCTGGTCCTTCAGCTCGAGCGGCGAGCCGTGGGCGATGACGGTGCCGTGGTCGATGACCACGATGTCGTTCGCCAGTTGATCGGCTTCCTCGAGGTATTGCGTGGTGAGGAGGAGCGTGGCCCCGTCGTTGACGAGGTCGCGCAGGTACGACCACAGCTCGATGCGACCGCGGGGATCGAGGCCGGTGGTCGGCTCGTCGAGCAGCAGCACACGTGGCCGCGCGACGAGTCCGGCGCCGAGGTCGAGCCGGCGGGCCATACCGCCGGAGTACGTCTTGACCGGCCGGTCGGCGGCGTCGTGCAGCGACAGCCGGTCGAGGGTCTCCATCGCGCGGACGCGGGCTTCCTTGGCGCTGAGGCGGGAGAGCCGTCCGATCATCTCGAGGTTCTCGCGGCCGGTGAGCGTCGCGTCGACGGCCGCGTACTGGCCCGCGAGGCCGATCGACCGCCGTATCGCCATCGGGTGCTCCCGGATGTCGAAGCCCGCGACGCGTGCCGTGCCCGAGTCGGGCGCGAGCAGCGTCGCGAGGATGCGCACCAGCGTGGTCTTGCCCGCACCGTTCGGCCCGAGCAACGCAACGACCGATGCCTCCGGGACGACGAGGTCGACGCCCTGGAGTGCCTTCGTCTCCCCGAAGGCGCGGGTCACGCCTTCTACCTCGACGATCGCATTCATGCTCACGAGCTGCCCTTCTTCGCGCCGACGTCGTGCGTCACCATTGTGGCAACCGGACACGGCCGGTCGGGAATACTCAGGTGTGCACCTCACGAAGCAGGGCGAGGACCCGGCAACCGGCGCCGCCGCCTATGCCGCGTGGAGCGGCGACGTGCCGGTGGGGTCGCTCGTCGCAGGGACGGGCGCGGCCGAGTCCGGTTTCGGCGGCGCTCTCGTGGTCACGGTCGACTGGCTCGTGCTGGCCGGACGCGCCCAGGCGGCGGAGTTGCTGGCCACCTTCACCGAGCTGGCGGGGGCCGCAGGGGTGCACGCGATCGTCGTCGACACCGTCGACGAGCTGACGCGACTCGTCGCCCGCGCCAACGGCTACACCGGCGGGTTGCGGGCGCCGCTGCGACGCGACCTGCACGGTCCCGGCCACGCGAGCGCGGCCCCAGCCGCGACCGGCGCGGACGGGTTGGCGCGCGCAGTCGCGGACCTCGTGCCCGACATCACGGTCGACGTGCGCGCCAAGGGCCTGGCGAGATTCGGCGGCGGAAGACCGCGGCTGATCGACGTGGTCGCGTCGGACCCGTGGCTCCGCAAGCCCGTCACCGTGCGCATGCCCAATCGACCCGACGCGATCCCCGAGGCCGTCGCGGAGATCCTCGACACCGCGGTGCGCGTCCTGCGGCGATTCCCCGTCGAGATCCTCCGAATCTCGTGCGAGACCGGGAGCCTCGACCTCGCGAGCGGACGGCATGCAGGGGAGACCTATCCCGGCGTCGGCATGGTGTACCTGAACGCGTCGTACCTCTTCGCCGACGACCTCGAAGCCATGCAACGCTCGTGGATCGAGCGGAACCCCGGCCTGGTTCGTCGCCCGATCGTGCCACCGCCGTCCTCGAGCATCGACGGCATCACCGCCCACGAGCTGTGGCACCGGATCGAGGACGCGTATCACCAGGCCGACTGGATCGCGATCCACCGCGCGCTCGGTGCCGAGCTCGGCGTGGAGACCCTCGAGCACGCACTGCGCGGGGGGTCAGCCGCGGCGCCGCCGGCGTGGCAGCACGCGTACGTACGGGTCGTGGACGAGGTGTCGCAGTACGCGACGACCAATCCGCGCGAGGCGAAGGCGGAGATGTTCATGCAGTGGTGGTGCCGCGCCGGTTCGTCCTCGCCGCTCGTCGCGCGGTTCGGTGAGGTCATCGAGGCGGCGCTGCCCACCGGCGGGCGCGCCTGACCTGATCGGCCTACGCTCCCCCGCCATGGACCTCGACCTGAGCCCGCGCGAGCTGTTGACCACGACCCGCACCGTCCGCAAGCGCCTCGACCTCACCAAGCCGGTCGCGCGTGACGACGTCGACGAGTGCGTGCGCATCGGCTGGCAGGCGCCGAACGGCTCCAACCAGCAGATGTACAACTGGGTGCTCGTCGACGACCCGGCGACGCGCGTCGAGATGGCGCGCATCTACCGCGACGGGATGGACTTCCACATCGCGATGAGCGCGCAGGCACGCGAGGAAGGCACCGCACAGCCCTACGCGGTCGATGACCGGCAGGAGCTCATCGGGGCGTCGGTGTTCTACCTGCGCGAGCACCTGCACGAGGTGCCGGTGCTGCTGGTCCCGACGATCGACGGCCGCATGGAGAACCAGAGCATCTTCGACCAGGCGGGCCGCTGGGGCTCGGTGCTCCCCGCGGTGTGGAACTTCATGCTCGCGCTGCGCGCGAAGGGCATGGGCAGCGCGTGGACCACGATCCACCTGCACAAGGAGCGGGAGATGGCCGAGCTGCTCGGCATCCCGTACGACGAGGTCACGCAGGCCGGGCTGTTCCCGGTGGCGTACACGATCGGCACCGACTTCCGAGCCGCGAGCCGCGCGCACTCCGAGAAGACGATCCACTGGAACGGCTGGTGACGCATGCCTGACTACACCGCGATCGAGCAGCGCAACCTCGACGTCGTACGCCAGTTCTTCAGCGAGATCCCCGCACCCGCCGACAAGTCGGAGCTGTTCACGGAGGACGGCGTGTGGTGGAACGGGCTGCCGCACATCAACGGTGACACCGAGCACCGCGGCCGCGACGCGATCCGTCAACTGCTGCCGTCGACGCGCACGGCCGAGCTCGGCCCGGGCCAGGACGTGTACGACATGAAGACCATGCGCGCGGAGGACGTGATCATGGTGGCCGACGGCGAGTACGTGGTCCGCCAGCAGACGTGCCGCGCCAAGACCGTCCACGGCAACGACTACGCGAACACCTACTGCTTCGTGTTCCGGTTCGACGACGACGGCAAGATCGTCTATCTCACCGAGCACTGGAACACGTGGTACGCCTACCAGACGCTGTTCACCAACTTCGCGGTCGAGCCCGCGCACCCACTCGGTTGATGGGCGGGCTCGACGACGCGCAACGGCTGCTCGACGCCGGTCTCGGTGTCGAGCACGACGGGTACCAGCTCTACGTGTCGGTCGACGGGACGTCGATGCTCGACGCCGCGGGTGGCGAGGCGCGTCCGGGCGTCGCGATGGAGCCGTCGACGATCACAATGTGGTTCTCGAGCGGCAAGGTCGTCACCGCGATCGCGATCGCGCAGCTGTGGGAGCAGGGACGGCTCGGGCTCGACGACAGAGTCGTCGAGTACCTTCCTGCATTCACGAACGGCAAGGAGCGCGCGACCGTCCGCCACCTGCTGACGCACACCGCGGGCTTCCCGTACGCCGACGACAGCCTGCACCCGCCGCCGTGGCCGGAGCTCGTGCAACTGATCTGCGACGCGCCCGCGATGTGGGAGCCGGGCACCGCGGCGGGATACCACGGCACCTCGGCCCACGTGATCCTCGGCGAGCTCGTGCGGGTCATCGACGGCCGTCCGATCGCGCGGTACGCCGCGGAGGAGGTGTTCGCGCCACTCGGCATCACCGACTCCTACGTCGCGATCCCGCCCGACGAGCTCGACGCGCTGCGGCCCCGTCTCGCGGAGATCCGCGATCTCCTCCCGAAGACCGGGCCCGACGTGCTGCCCGGCCTCGACTTCGAGCACTACAACGCCGACGAGTACCTCTGCGCGATCTCGCCCGGCAACACGTGCCGCGGTCCGGCGCGCGACCTGGGTCGGGTGTACGAGGCGTTGCTCGGTGGCGGCGCCATCGGTGACACACACGTGCTCCAGCCGACGACGATCGAGGCGATGATCGCGTGCCACCGGCGCGGGCTCGTCGACCAGACGTTCGCGGGCAGCGGCGCCCGTCCCCACCCGAAGTGGGGGCACGAGTACCCGTGGGGCCTCGGGGTCGCGCTCGACGGCAACGGCGATGTCGGGTCGCGCGGGTCGAGGCGCGTGTTCGGCTGCTCGGGCGCGTTCAGCTCCGTCGGCTTCGCCGACCCCGAGAACGGGCTCGTGTGTGTGATCGTCACCAACGGCCTCATCCAGCTGCTGCGGAACGAGGACCGCCTCGCCGCCGTCGCCGATGCTGTTCAATCAGCGGTCGGCAGCAGGTAGCCTGGAGGGGTCGCGCTCACCGCTCACGCACCGGCGCGGCACTTGACATGGGGGTGCGTGGCTTCGATTTCGATGTTCGAGGCGGGGGAAGCGAGCCGACGTCGCCGGAACGTCGTAAAAGAGTCGGCACAACCAATAAATGCGAACACTGACCATGATTCCATGGCACTCGCTGCCTAGTACCAACTAGCAGCGCGTCCCTCCCGGCCCAGCCGCTCGGCCGGAACCGGGGCGCAATCAAGAGCGGCTCACCGCCAGGACTGGCCTCAGGGCCTGGCGGGACACTCCACTGAGGCTGGGGCCGCCGCCGACCGCCGATGAGTGGCGGTGGCCCGAGATCTCTTCATCGGCTGCGCTCGGAGAAGCCCCACTTACAGCTCGGAAGACGCGGGTTCGACTCCCGCCACCTCCAAGAGTGCTCACAGCTTGGTGAGCATTGTTGGAGGTGCACCACGACCCTCGCCCATATCGCGCTTGTGGCAGTCTCTCGCGATGAACGCGAGCGCATCATCGAGTGCAGGTCGCCGGCAGCCGATCGGGAGCGCGCTCCTGCACATCCAGTCGTGGCTCACGGCGCACGCCGACGCGTTCACGCGCTGGTGTGACGAGTTCCACCACTTCGAAGCGCTCCGGGCACCGGGCTTCCTCGCGTGCCGGCGCTTCGAGCTCGTTCCGGGATACGCGTACGCGGCGCCGAACGGCGCGCCGTACCTCACCGTGTACCAGCTCGACGACGAGCACGCCCTCGAGAGCGACGCGCATCAGGCCATCGTCGCCGCGATGACGCCGGCCCCTCCCGGAGTGATGGACGCGCTCACTCACACGAGCACGATCTACCGCGAGCGATTCCCGATCGGCGGGTGGATGACACCGGACGGCGCGGTCGAGTCGGGCGACGAGCCGATCGGCGGCGCGATCCTCCACGTGATGATGGATGTCGAGCCCGAATGGGACGACGAGCTCAACGCCTGGTACGCCGAGGAGCACCTCCCCCGACTGCTCCAGGTGCCGGGGATGCTCGCCGGGCGCCGGTTCGTCGACGCGCACTGGCCGAGCGGCGGAGCCACTGTCCCGTCCGGCCACGGAGGCCCCGCCGACGGTCATCATCAGTACATGGCGGCGTACGAGCTGGTCGATGCCGACGTGGTCTCGACGCCCGAGTACGCGGAGGCGGCGGCGATGTCGCCGCGGACCGAGGCGCTGGCACCGCACCTGTCGTTCTTCAGCCAGATCTACCGAGAGGTCTTCACCGCCACACCCGCGTAGAGTCCGTCGCGTATGACGAACACACAGGTTGCCCAGATCCGCGCGTCGCTCGACCACCCTGTGGTCGATGCCGACGGTCACGTCGTCGAGTCGTTCCCCGTGGTCCTCGACTACATGCGGCGCATCGCCGGTGCCGACGTCGCCGAGCGATTTGCGGTCTCGTCCCCCACCTACCTGTCTCGTTCGGCACCGCTGCTCGAACGCGCCGACGAAGCGCCCGCGTTCCGCTTCGGCATCCCGCAGATGGCCTGGTGGGCCCTGCCCACGAACGCACGCGATCGTGCCACGGGCTTCCTGCCGCGCCTGTTGCACGAGCGGCTCGACGAGATCGGCATCGACTACGCCATCCTCTACTCGAGCGTCGGGCTCGCGTGCATCGCCCACCCGGACGACGCAGTGCGCACGGGCGCGTGCCGAGCGCTCAACACATACCTCGCCGAGCTGCTCGACGGCCTGGGTGACCGGCTCACCGCGGCCGCGGTAATCCCCGCGAACACACCCGACGAGGCGATCGCGGAGCTCGACCACGCGGTCCACGTGCTCGGGTTCAAGACCGCGATGTTCAGCAGCCTGGTGCCGCGCCCGGTTCCGGAGCTCGGCCCCGGCGCGGTCTGGTACGACGCACTGGCGCTCGACAGCCCGTACGACTACGACCCGTTGTGGCAGCGGTGCATGGATCTCGGCGTCGCGGTCACTGCGCACTCGGGCTCGCAGGGCATGGGCCTGCGCGCGTCGTCATCGCGCTACATGTACAACCACATCGGCAACTTCGCGTCGAGCGCTGACGCGTTCGCGAAGTCGCTGTTCTTCGGCGGGGTGACACGGCGCTTCCCCGACCTCAACTTCGCGTTCCTCGAGTGCGGTGTCTCGTGGGGCGTGCAGCTGCTGTGCGATCTCATCGACCGTTGGCACAAGCGCGGCGGTGCCAACATCCAACGCCTCGACCCGGGGCTCGTCGACGCCGACGAGTGGGACGAGCTGATGACGAAGTACGGCGGGACCATGTTCGCCGACCCCGACATCCGTCACGCGATGCGCAAGCAGAGTGACAACCCGCCGGCGAACGTCGACGACTTCCGCGAGTGCGGGATCGAGCGTCCGGAGGACATCCCCGAGCATTTCCGGCGGTTCTTCTTCGGCTGCGAAGCCGACGACGCCACCATCTCGTGGGCGTACGCCACCGACGTCAACCCGTTCGGCACCGCACTGCAGCCGATGCTCGGGTCCGACATCGGCCACTGGGACGTGACCGACGTCGACGACGTGATGCCCGAGGCCTACGAGCTGGTCGAGGACGGGCGGCTGGACGCGGAGCAGTTCCGGGCGTTCGCCTGCGACAACGTGATCCGCTTGCACGGTGGGATGAACGCACACTTCTTCGACGGCACGCGTGTCGAGGCGTACGCCCGGGAACTGCTCGCGCGTTCGTAGCCCGGGGCAGTTGCTCGTCGAGGTCCGGCGGGTCGCCGAAGAAGCCGGTGACGTCGACTCTCTGACCAACTCTCGGCTGACAGCAGTCGACTCAACGAGGAAGATCTGACTGATGGAACTCGTCCAGCGGATTCCCGAGCCGGAGCTCATGGAGAGCCCCGAGCAGGCGCGGGCCTACGCGGACGCCGACTTCAGCGCACCGCACGACGCGTTCGTGGCGCGATTCCGTGAGCGCTTCCAAGAGTTCCGCGGCGGGAGGGCCGTCGATCTCGGCTGCGGGGCCGCCGACATCGCGGTTCGCTTCGCCCGCGCCTTCCCGGAGACGGGCGTGCACGGCGTGGACGGCTCGACCGCCATGCTCGAGCTCGGCGAGGCGCACGTGTGCTCGTCGGGGCTCGCCGGCCGGATCTCGCTCCAGCTCGTGCGGCTCCCGGTGCTCGATGCCGCCGCGACCCTCGGCGGCCGGTACGACGCAGTGATCACGAACAGCCTGTTGCACCACCTCACGGATCCCGCGGTGCTGTGGCAGACCGCTCGCGCCGTGGCCGCGCCGGGCGCGCCGATCTTCGTGATGGACCTGCGCCGGCCTGCGAGCACCGAAGCGGCGGAGGCGCTGGTGGCGACGTACGCGGCCGACGAGCATCCACTCCTGCGCGACGACTTCCTCGCCTCGTTGTGCGCGGCGTACACGGCCGACGAGGTGAGGGCGCAGCTCGAAGCGGCGGCGCTCCCCCTCCGGGTCGAGCCCCTCGGCGACCGGCATCTCCTCGTTTGGGGTCATCTACGCTGACCGGCATGGCCGACCGCGAGCGCACCCGGTACCGCCTCATCTCGGGCGACAGTCACGTGAACGAGCCCCCCGACCTCTGGACGTCACGCGTCCCGGCCGAGTTCGTCGACCGCGCCCCGCGCATCGACTCGTTCGAGCAGGGTGACGCGTGGGTGCTCGAGGGAGTTGCCGATCCGATCAACTTCGGGATGAACGTGTGCGCGGGCCTTCCACCGGAGGAGATGACGGGCTGGAAGCGGTTCGAGGAGATCCGGCGCGGCGGTCACGACCCCGCGGCGCGGCTCGAGGAGATGGACGAAGACGGCGTCGATGCCGAGGTCCTCTATCCCACGCCGCGGCTGTCACAAGGTGTGTTCGCGTACGAAGACGCCGACTTCCACCACGCACTCGTGCAGGCGTACAACGACTGGCTGTCGGAGTACGTCGCGTACGCGCCGACGCGCTTCGCGGGCAATGCGATGCTCTCGAATCGCGGCGCCGACGGCGCGCTCGCCGAGATCAAGCGGGTGCAGGACCGGCCGGGAGTGCGCGGCTTCGTGATGGGGTGCTACCCGAACGGGTCCCTCGACGTCATGCCGGAGGACGACGCGGTGTTCGGGTACCTCGCGGACGCGGGGATCCCGTTGTCGATCCACGTGTCGCTGACACAGTCGATGCCGTCCGCCCACCGCTCCGCGCTCCCGGGCTACGGCCGTTTCTTCGACGCGCCGAACCGGATCGTGCAGCTGATCTTCGCGGGCGTCTTCGATCGGTTCCCCGCGTTGCAGCTCGTGGTGGCGGAGGTCGACTGCGGGTGGGTGCCCTATTACAAGGAGCAGATCGACAACAACTACCAGCGGCTGCTCGCCACGAGTGACTTCACGATCAAGGAGCTGCCGAGCGTGTACGTGGAGCGGAACGTGCACTTCACGTTCCTCACCGACCCGTTCGGGATCCGCAGCCGCTACGACGTCGGCGTCGACTCCATGCTCTGGTCGAGCGACTACCCGCACATCAGTGCCGACTGGCCGTACTCGTGGCGGTCGATCCAGGCCGCGATGTCGGGGGTTCCCCACGAGGAGCGCGAGAAGATGCTCGCCGGCAACGCGGCACGGCTCTACGGGTTCTGACCGTCAGGCCTCGGCTTCGATGCGCCGGCGGATGTCGGCGCGGAGCTCGCCCTTCGCGACCTTGCCGCCCGACGCGCGCGGAGCGCGTCGACAACGACGAGACGCTCGGGGAACCACTCGGGTGAGACGCCCCGCTCACGGAGGTGCGCGACCACGTCGTCGAGCTCGAGCGTCGAACCCGGCTGCAACTCGGCGTAGAGGCAGACCCGCTCGCCGAAGATCTCGTCGGGCATCGACACCGCGGCCGCGACCGCGATCGCGGGATGGCTCGCGACCTCGGCTTCGACCGCCGGTGCGCTGATGTTCTTGCCGCCCCGGATGATGATGTCGGACGTTCGGCCGACCACCCGCAGGTAGCCGTCGGCGTCGATCTCGCAGAGGTCGCCGATGCGCATGAAGCCGTCGTCGGTGATCAGCTCCTCGTTGGCGGCATCGTCGTCGAGGTAGCCGAAACAGGTCGCCGCGCCCTTGCACACGGGGTTGCCGGGAACGTTGGGCTCGGTGATGTCGCGGCCGTCGTCGTCGAGCAGGCGCACGTTCATCTCCGGGATGATCCGGCCCGCGGTCTGCAGCCGGTGCTCACGGTCGTCGCGCATCGTCGTGTTGCTCAGCGCGCCGGTCTCGTTGGAGCCGTAGAACTGGAGCACGCGGGCGCCGGTGACGTCCTCGAAGCGCGCCGCGTGCTCGTAGGGCACCGCCTCACCGCCGGTGAACATGCAGCGGAGCGAAGTGAGGTCGCGTTGCTCGACTTCGGGCGAGTTGAGCATCATCAGGAACTGCGTGCTCACACACGAGAGCACGGTGACGCGTTCGCGCTCGATGAGGCGCAGGGCCTCGTCGGCGTCGAACCGTTCCATCACGACCGTGGTGCTGCCGAGGACGTTGGGCGTCACGTGCGCGGTCCACAGGCCGAAGCCGAACGGCGCGGGCACCGCGCCGAAGAACACGTCGTCGCTCGTCATCTCCCCCGCCGGCACCGCGAGCCGATGGAAGAAGAACCAACGGTTCTGGTTGTGCAGCACGCACTTCGGCATGCCGGTCGTGCCGGACGTGGAGTTGATGATGAAGAGATCGTCGGCGCCGTAGGCGCGGCGGCCGCGGTCGAAGGGCGCGTCGGACGCGGCATCGCCGTTGACGGCGATGCCGCCGCCTGCGTCGGGGGTGATCACGACGTGCTGCGCGACGGGGAGGCCGTCGGCGCGGAGCGCGTCGACGAGCTCGGGGGTCGGGCGACCGCGGTGCTCCGCCAGGGTGACGATCCCCTGGGCGCCGGTCTTGCCCAGGATGTGGCGGATCTCCGCGTCACCGGCGCGATGGCCGAGACCCACGATCGTGAGACCGGCGCGCTCGGCGGCGATGAACGCGACGTGCACCGCGACGCCGTCGGGAAGCAGCACCGCGAGCCGCGCACCGCGCGACAGACCGGTGCCGACGAGCGCGTTCGCGAGCCGGTTGGCGCGCGCGTCGTACTCGGCCCAGGTCGCGCGCACGTCGTCGGCCACGTACGCGACGGCGTCGGGGCGCTCGACGGCCCATTGCGCGACCATCTCGCCCACGGTGGTCTCGCCCCACCACCCG
Organism: uncultured Actinomycetes bacterium; assembly: GCA_963721435.1. Taxonomy (GTDB): domain Bacteria; phylum Actinomycetota; class Acidimicrobiia; order IMCC26256; family DASPTH01; genus CAVRJC01. The sequence goes on along the minus strand of CAVRJC010000006.1, from coordinate 237,013 downwards.
GCCCGCTTGTAGGCCGCGACGTCGGTGGGGTCCTGATGAGCAAGTCGGGGGGTCACAGTGGCTCCGCGGGTCGGGGGAGCTGACATTGGCTTCGGCGCGCCTTGTCGGTCAAGCGGGTACCGCGAAACGGGTGGTCGGGACCGCCACCGATCATCGGCGTGTCCACCGACCCCGGGTGCCGAACACGTTGACCCTGATCACGGCTACGAGCGCGACCCTGCCGTCGAGCCGGAAGGGGGAGGCTGGGCGTCACGCCCGTGCAAGATACGCTTCCCCCGATGTCGGCATTGCACACCACGCCCCGGATCGTCGACGCCGGCCTCCTCGCGTAGCGAACTGCACGGCGACTCGCGTGGCACGTCCGATCCTGCGGCCAGCATTCCTCGGCAACACCGCGATCGTCGGCGTCGGGTACACGGAGCTCACCAAGGCGTCGGGGCGCAGCGTGCTGTCGCTCGCGACCGAGGCGTGCGATCGTGCCCTCGAGGATGCAGGGCTCACCGCGCAGGACGTCGACGGCGTCGGGAGCTTCCGCTTCCTCGAGGACTCCGTGCCCGCGCAGGCCGTCGCCACCGCGATGGGCGTGCCAGGGAGCAACTGGCTGCTCGACCTCAACCTCGGCGGTCAGGCACCGTGCTACCTCGTGACCCAAGCCGCAATGGCCGTGCACCTCGGGCTCGCGAACACCGTCGTCGTGTACCGAGCGCTCAACGGGCGTAGCGGCGCGCGCGTCGGCACCAACCGTGCGCCCGGGCCCGCCACCGACTTCCGCTACCCGCTCGGGCTCACCGCGTACGTGCACTACATCTCACTGTGGGCGCGCCGCTTCCTCATCGAGACCGGCCAGACCGAAGAGGATCTCGCGCACGTCGCGGTGGCACAACGCGAGTGGGCGGAGCAGAACGAGCGCGCGTACCTCCGCGCGCCGCACTCGGTGGAAGCGCACCTCGCGGCGCCGTACGTGGCCGAGCCGTTCCGCGTGCCCGACTGCACGATCGAGGTCGACGGCGCGTGCGCGCTCGTGATCACCTCGGTGGACGCGGCGCGTGATTGTGCCCAGACGCCGGTGGTGATCGAGGGCGCGGCGTACGCCGCGGGTGCCGGGGCCGGGCTCGACATGGGCGACTCGCTGTTCTGGGAAGACCTGTCTCGCAACTACACGGGCTTGCTCGCGCCCGACCTCTGGGGTGGCGCGGGGCTCCTGCCCGGCGACGTCGACCTCGCCGAGATCTACGACTGCTTCACGAGCACGGTGCTGATGGGCCTCGAAGGGCTCGGGTTGGCCGAGCGCGGCGGTGGCGGTGACCTGGTGCGCAGTGGCGCGACGCGCGCGGGAGGGCGGCTGCCGGTGAACACGCACGGCGGGCTGCTCTCGGAGGGCTACCTGCACGGGATGAACACGGTCGCGGAGGCGGTGCTGCAGCTCCAGGGTCGCGCGGGCGTGCGCACGGTCGAGGGCGCGGAGACGTGCGTAGTCACCTCGGGCGCGCTCATGGACGGCTCCGCGCTCGTGCTCGCGAAGGACCGCGGGTGAGCGTCTTCTCCCCGCTCGGGCCCGACGGCGGGATGCTCGCGCCCGCGCGCGACGCCGACGCGGACGGGTTCTGGGCCGCGCTCGACGGCGGTGTTCTCCTCGTCTCGGTGTGTGGTGCCTGCGGCAAGCGGTGGCTCCCGCCCCTGGCCACGTGCCCGCGGTGCGGATCCTCGGACGTCACGGCCGAGCCCGCGCCCGCGACGGCCCGGCTGTACAGCTGGTCGGTGATCCACATGGCCGTCGACCCGGTGTTCGCGGCGGAGACGCCGTACGTGGTCGCGCTCGTCGAGCTCGCCGACGGCGCGCGTCTGTACGGGCGAGTGGTCGGCGTCGAGCACGACGAGCTCCGCGACGGGCTCGAGTTGCAGGTCGGCATCACGCGCGTTCAGGATCAGCCGATCTGGTACTTCACGAAGCCCGGCTCGCCGTGACGTCGGTGGTCAGCGAGGCGCGCGCACGGCAGTACATCGCCGACGGGTGGTGGGACGGCTCCACGCTCGTCGAGCGCATGCGCGAGCACACACGCCTGCAGCCCGAGGCGATCGCGGTGGTCGACGAGACAACCGATTCGCACACGACGTACCAGCAGCTGTGGGACGACGCGTGCCGCGTGGCCGGTTTCCTCGAAGCGGAGGGCGTGCGGCCCGGTGACGTGGTCTCGGTGCAGCTGCCGAACTGGTACGAGACGGTGGCCGTCGACCTCGGTGTGCTGGCGCTGGGCGCGGTGCTCAACCCCCTGCTGCCCAACTACCGGTCGCACGAGCTCCACCACATCGTCGGCACCGCGCGTTCGAAGCTGCTGTTCACGCCGGACGAGTTCCGCGGCTTCGACCACGCATCGCTCGCGGCCGAGCTCGTGCACGACCTCGAAGCACTGCGCGGCAACGTCGTGGTGCGCGGCAGGGGCGACTTCTGGCAACGCGTGTTCGGACGCGAGCCGACGCGCTTCCTTCCGCCGACCGATCCCGCCGCGCTGAGCGAGGTGATCTTCACCTCGGGCACCGAAGCCACGCCCAAGGGCGTGATGCACACGGAGCACACCACCAACTGCAATGTCCGCTCGGCGTACGCAGTGAACGACCTCGGGCCCGACGACGTCGTGTGGGCACCGAGCCCGATCGGGCACTCGACGGGGCTCAACTTCGGCGTGCGCCTCGCGCTGTACTTCGGGCTCAAGCTCGTGTTGCAGGACGCGTGGGACGCCGATCGGGCAGTCGAGCTCATCGAGCGCGAGCGGTGCTCGTACACGCTGGCCGCGACCACCTTCCTCACCGACCTCATCGCGGCCGCGGCGCGCTCGGGCCGCGACGTGTCGTCGCTCACCCGCTTCGGGTGCGGTGGTGCTCCGGTGCCGCCCGAGGTCGTGCGCGCGGGTGCCGACGCCGACATCAACGTGCTGCGCATCTACGGGTTGACGGAAGCACTGGTGGTGAGCTGGAACCGTCCGAGCTCGTCGTTCGAGCAACGCATGCACTCGGACGGCGTCGCGCTGCCCGAGGTCGAGCTCGCGATCTGGGACGACGCCGACACGCCCGTGCCCGCGGGCACGCAGGGCGAGATCGTGGTGCGGGGGCCGAACGTGTGCGTCGGGCTCTTCGACGATCCCGAGCGCGAGCAGCGCATCTTCACGAGCGACGGCTGGCTGCGCACCGGGGACGTCGGCGTGCTCGACGACGACGGCTACCTCGCGATCGTCGGCCGCACGAAGGAGATCATCATCCGCGGCGGGATCAACATCGCACCGCGCGAGATCGAAGACCTCATCATGGAGATGCCCGGCGTGCGTGCGGTCGCAGTGGTCGGCGTGCCGGACGACCGGCTGGGTGAGATCGGCTGCGCGTGCGTCGTCACCGACACGCCGCTCGAGCTCGACGACGTCGTGACGCATCTCCGCAGTCGCGATCTCGCGACCTACAAGCTCCCGGAGATGCTCCGCGTGGTGCCCGAGCTCCCGACCACTCCGTCGGGCAAGATCCGCAAGAACGAGCTTCGCGCACTCGTCGGAGAGGCAGCACCGTGATCGAAGCCGTCTCCGTCGAAGACATCGCGCTCCCCCACGGCATGGCGCGGGTGCTCACGCTGCAACGCCCCGACGAGCGCAACCCACTCGACCACACGACGGTGGCGCGGCTGCGATCGCTCCTCGAGCACGCCGACGCCGACCCCGCGATCCGGGTCGTGATCATCACGGGCGCCGGGCCCGCGTTCTCCGCCGGCGGCGACCTCCGCGCCTACATCGACCTGTACCGCGACCCGCCCGCGTTCCGCGCCTTCCTCGACGAGTTCCGCGCCCTCAACGCGCGGCTCGAGCACGGCCGCTTCGTGAGCATCGCGATGGTGAACGGTGCGTGCGTCGCGGGTGGGCTGGAGCTCGCGCTCGCGTGCGACGTGATCACGATCGCCGACGACGCCCGCATCGGCGACGGCCACATCCGGACCGGCCAGATCGACGGCGCGGGCGGGAGCCAGCGGCTGGTGCGGGCACTCGGCGTGCAGCGGGCGAAGCAGCTGCTGCTCACCGGCCACCTCTGGTCGGGCCCCCGGGCCGTCGCGGCCGGGCTGGCCGCGTTCAGCGTGCCCGGCGACGAGCTGCGCGCCCGCACGCTCGAGCTGGCCGCGGAGCTCGCGGGATACAGCCCGCTGGCGGTGAAGCACATGAAGACCCTGCTCGGGTACTCGGGGCACCTCGAGTTCGAGGAGGCGCTGAGCGCCGAGGTCGCGCTGGTGGTCGGCTACGCGACCGAGTCGAAGGACGCGACCGAGGGACTGTTCGCGTTCTTGGAGCGCCGCCCGCCCGACTTCACAGGCTCGTGAGCGAAAGGGCGTGCAAGGCGGCCCGCACCCGATTGCGAGGCCGGCAAGTCCTCGAGCGAACAATCAAGCAGGGCTGAGGGCGCGTTCGGCGACGCGCTCGACCTCGGGGAGCGCGGCGTGCACGTCGGCGAGGTCGATGCGGTCGACGAGGTCGCCGGCGCCCGCCATCGTCAGCATCTGCGGCAGGCGGTCGCGCAGGCAGTGGAGCGTCCACGGGAACATGTCGCCGAGCGCGGCGTCGTCGAAGATGATGACGGTGTGCCCGACGCCGGGCGTGAGGTAGTGGTAGTGCGGGTCTCCGTCGAACGCGTCGAACCGCAGGTACTCGCCACCGTCGCGTGCGTCGCACACGTGGATCGAGACGCCGCGGGAGTCGAAGCCGACGAGATCCTCCTCGGGAAGCACGCCGTCGACCTGCACCGACTTCTCCTCGCGGCTGCCGAACTCCGCGTTGATGATGTCGTCGTTCAACACGCGGAACTCGATGCCGAACCGGAGCCCGCCGGCGTCGATCCAGGTGGTGTGCTCGGCTATGGGCGGGATCGGGTCGCCGCTGTAGCGCCGACCGATCTTCAGGACGTCCCCCATGGTGACTCTCCTTTACGCAGGTTCCGGCGCCGAGCGGGGCCGGTTGAGTGCGATGTGCGCGCCGGCGTCGGCGAGCACGAACTGCCCCGTGACCGCCGACGCGTAGTCGGAGACCAGGAGCAGGATCAGGTTCGCGAGATCCTCGGGCGTGCAGTGTCGCTGCAGAGGCACCGACGCGGCAATGGCGTCGAGATGATCCTGGCTCATCGCGGCACGCACGTGCTCCGTGGCCGTGGTTCCCGGCGCGACTGCCAGCACCCGGATCCCCGACGGCCCGAGCTCGACCGCCATCGACGTGGTCAGGTGGCGGACCGCCGACTTGGCCGCGCCGTAGACGCTGAGGAGCGGAGCGGCGCGGGTTGTCTCCCCCGACGCGACGTTGATGATGACCCCGCCGCGGCCCGCGGCGACCATGACACGCGACTCGGCCGCGCAGCACAGCAACGAGCTGATGAGGTTCTGGTTCACGATGGTGTGCGCGTAGTCGGCATCGATCTCGGTGATGGGGCGCACGCCCAATCCCGCGAGCATGCCGACGTTGTTCACCGCGATGTCGAGGCTCCCCAGCTCCTCGACGCACGCCGCGATCAGCGCCTCGACCTGCTCGGGATCAGTGACGTCGGCCGGCAGTGCGACCGCGCGACCACCGGTGGAGCTGATCTCGTCGGCCGTGTCCTTGGCGCGCGCGCCGTCGATGTCGTTGACCGCGATCGCGGCGCCCGCGCGTGCCAGGAGCAGGGCGGTGGCGCGACCGATGCCGGCACCGCTGCCGGTGACGAGCGCGCCGCGCCCGTCGAGCGAGATGGTGACGCCGATGCCCGAGTCGGATGCGGACACGCGATCAGGCCGCGGCGGCTTGGGTGCAGAGCTCGATCACGTCGTCGACCGCGGCGTCGGCCCACGCGTAGAGCGTGTCGGGGTCGGTGCCGCCGATCGGGTGCGGAAGCACGAGCGTGCGGAGCTCCGGGAGCCCGAAGTGCTCGGCGAGGGTGTTGGCGATCGGCTTGAAGTGCGTGGTGGTGACGACCACCGCGACCTTGCCGGCCTTCTCGAGCTCGATCCCGTCGTAGACGCTGTATGCGGTGCAGCTGCCGCAGTCGGCGGTGCCGGTGATCACGATGTCGGACTGCGCGACGATGCGCTCGAAGACGTCGGGCGAGCACGGGATCGCGGCGTTGGCGGACTCGCCGCGCGGGCCCTTCTTCAGCGCCACCGACACCTTGGCGCCGGTGCGTGCCGCGAGCGACTCGGCGATGCGCGTCATCAGCAGCATCGCGTTGGGCTTCCCGTTGTCGAGCACCGAGATGCGCAGCCCCGTGAGCGACGTGGGCGAGGGCGCGAGCGTGGCGCGGGCCTGGCCGATATCACCGTCGGGCCGGAAGATGGTCGTCGTCATGATGGATCTCCTGTTGCCGGGTCGCTCACTGGTCGGCCGGGATACCCGGCCTCCTCACCGTTCGCTCCTCACCCGGTGACGGGCAGGGTGACGCTCTTGGTCATGCCCCAGCTCGGGATGAGTGAGCTGTGCTTGCCCGCGCCACCGACGACGAACACCTTGATGTTGTCGGGGTGGCCGGTCATCGGGAGCATGTCGTTCGGCGCGACGAGCTTCATCCACTCGTCCCACGCGCGTTCCTCGTAGTGACGATGGAACACGTGCGCGGGCATGCGGGCCTGGTTGAACAGGTAGCCGGAGATGTCCTTGCGCTCCATGCCGTGGCGGGCGAACGTGTGCGCGTGCTCCGGCCCGAGGCCGAGGAAGAACTCGCCCTGACTGATGCACGCGTTGTTCATCCCGAGCGAGGTCATCGCCGAGGCCATCTTGTCGAGGATGAGGTCGGGGTAACCCTCGGCTTCCATGTCGTGCACGTTGTGCGGGCCTTCGCCGCAGTGCACCGTGACCGCGCTCGGCGCCTCGACGCCCACGCTCATCGGATACGACTCCCACGGGCACTCGTCGAGGTTCTCGGCGACGCAGTACGCGTACTTCGCCGGTTGGCCCTGCGTCGACGCGTCGCCGAAGCCGGGCGCGCGCCCGCGACGTGGAGCAGGAGCAGGCGGACGGCGCGGCCGACGGTTGCGTTGGCGCGGTTGCCCGGCCCGAACGCGCCGACCCCGGAGTTGAACCCGCACTCGCGGGCGATGTCGCCGGACACGATGAGCAACGGCGACACCGGGTGCGTGGTCGCATTGACGCCGCGGAGGTTCAGCTCGGGCTGGGCGAGGGCGCGCGCCGCGCTGAACACGACCGGGAAGTACTCGGGCTTGCAGCCGGCGAGCACCGCGTTGATGGCGACGATGCGGCGGGTCACGACCCCCGATCGCGGTGCGAGCACGCCGAACTCCTGGTCGAGGTCACCCTCGGCGTACTCGAGCATCGCGTCGACACGCTCGGTGGTGGGCGGAACGAGCGGCAGGCCGTCACCCCAGCCGTGCTCCTCGAAGAGCTCGAACATCGCCTCGGGCGTGGTGTCGGCCAGTTCGAGGATGCGATCGGTGTCGACGGCGGTCATGCTTCGTTCTCCCGTGGGTCGTCGATGATCACGCGGTCGACGGGTGCGCCGGCGCGTTGGAAGGCGCCGAGCGCGATGTCTTCCAGGATTGGTGCCGGCATCACGCACTCCTTGCACTCCGCCGACTCGAGGATGAGGCGGAGCCGGACGGTGAGCGCTTCTTCGTCGAAACGATCGAGCTCGATGTCGCCACCGTCGGCGGTGAGAATGGCCCGCAGCTCGTCGAGCGGGGCCTCCAGCACTTGCAGTTCCACGGGCGCGACCGTAGTCGCGAGGGATCTCACGTGCCCGAGAGCGAAGGCAGACCAGGGGCCATCTACAACGTCTTGTTCCGGCCGAGCCTCGAGCGACCAAGAAGCGGTACGTTGCGCCTGGGGGGAGCCTCGTGGATCGAACCGAGCTGATCGCGATCGCCGACACTTACCTCGACGCGTTGACGAGCCGCGACCCGTCGCGTGTGCCGCTGGCGCCCGACGTGACCCGAACCGACCACGGCAAGCTCGTCGCGGCGGATGCCGACACGATCCGGGCCGTCATCGGGCGAGAGCCGCTGGGGACGATCAGCGGGCGACGCCATCTCGTGGATGGCGAGCACGTGGTGGTGGTCTACGACCTCGACGTCGACGAGGCGGCCGTCTACCTGATAGAGCGGTTCCACATCGTCGGCGGCCTGCTCCGCGTGATCGAGCCGGTGTATGCGATCGACAACTCGAAGGGGCCCCGGCCCGAGCGACCCACGCGCTACCCGGCGACCACGCCGTCGCGGGACGACGTGATCGCGGCGGCCGGCCGGTATCTGGACGCGCTCGTCAGCCACGTGGGATCCGACGTGCCGCTCGCCGCGGAGGCGTGGCGGGTCGAGAACGGGCACAACAGCGGTGACAGCGGCCCGGCGATCGCGGCTGCCCTCGAGCTCGAGATCATGCACATGGTCGCCGGGATCACTGACATCCGTTGGTACATCGAGGGTGACACCGGGATCGCGTTCTACACGCTCCACGTCGACCCGAGCCTCATGCCGGGCGCATCCGGGACGGGCTCCGTGCCACGGCGGATCGCGATGGCCGAGCGCTTCCGGGTGCACGAGGGCTCCGTCTGCGAGATCGAGGCGGTCATCGGAGCGGAGATGTGAGCCGTGCCCATCGCGGGCACAATGGGGACGTGGCGTCCACCCTCTTCGAGCGGTTCCCGGTGATCGACGTCGACACCCACCTCACCGAGCCGCCCGACGTGTGGACGTCGAGGGTCTCGCCGAAGTGGGGCGACGCCGTCCCGCACATCGTCCATGTCGACGGCATGGACCGGTGGGTCGCAGGCGACCAGCGGCTCGGGATCCCGGGCCAGACGGCAATGGCCGGCTTCGACGGCGTGCTGCCCGACGGGCCGTCGACCTACGACGAGATGCACCACGGCGCATGGGATCCCGTCGCGCGCCTCGCGTTCCAGGACGAGCAGGGCATCAGCGCGCAGGTGCTGTACCCGAACATCGGCGGCTTCGGCGCGTCGTACTGGCTGACGTGGACCGACCGCGAGCTCGCGCTCGCGTGCGTGCGCGCGTACAACGACTTCCTCACCGACTTCTGCAGCGTCGATCCCAACCGGCTGCTCGCGGTGACGTCGATCCCCTTCTGGGACGTCGACGCGTCGGTCGCGGAGATCGAGCGCTGTCTCGCCAACGGGCATCGCGGCATCAACTTCTGCAATCAACCCGACGCCCACGGCGAGCCGCCGGTCTTCTCGACCCATTGGGACCCGATCTGGTCACTGGTGTCGGAAGCGGGCGTGCCGGTCAACTTCCACATCGGCGGCGGCGACATCAGCGCGTTGCGCGATCGCCGGGGCCTCGACTTCAAGTCCAACTTCGCGCGTGCGTCGGCGCTCCTCTTCACCGACAACATGCGCTGCATCAGCGACCTCATCTTCGGCGGCGTGTGCCACCGCTACCCCGGAATCTCGTTCGTGTCGGTCGAGAGCGGCGCGGGCTTCGTGCCGTCGATGCTGGAGTCGTTCGACTGGCAGTGGCGCAACGGTGGCGTCACCGATGAGCACCCGGAGTACGAGCTCCTGCCGTCGGAGTACTTCCGCCGCCAGATCTACGCGTGCTTCTGGTTCGAGCGCGCCGGCGTGCGGTTCGCGCTCGAGCAGTACCCCGACAACATGCTGTTCGAGACCGACTTCCCCCACCCGACGTGTCAGCACCCCGGCCCGCGCACGCCGGCGATCGAGCCGCGGCAGTACGCCGACGAGGTGCTGGGCGACCTTCCCGAGACCACCGTCCGCAAGGTGCTGTACGAGAACGCGGCCCGGTTGTACTCGGTCGACCTGTCACTCCAGAGAGAGGTACCCGCATGAGCGCCAGCATTGTGATCCGAGGCGGCACCGTCGTCGACGGCACCGGCACGCCCGGCTACGCCGCGGACGTCGCGATCGAACGCGGGCGGATCGTGGAGATCGGGTCGAAGCTCGACGCCGGCGGCGCACGGGAGCTCGACGCCTCGGGCCAGATCGTGGCGCCCGGGTTCATCGACATCCACACCCACTACGACGCGCAGGTGTTCTGGGACCCCGCGCTCACGCCGTCTTCCTTCCACGGCGTGACGACGGTGATCGCGGGGAACTGCGGCTTCTCGATCGCGCCGACGCGACCCGAGCACCACACGACGATCGCTCGCACCCTCGAGAACGTCGAGGACATGAACGTCGAGACCCTGTCGGCAGGTATCCCGTGGGACTTCGAGACATTCCCCGAGTATCTGGCGTCCGTCGCGCGTCGCGGCTCCGTGCTCAACTTCAACGCGTACGTCGGTCATACCGCGTTGCGGCTGTTCGTGATGGGCGACGCGGCGTACGAGCGCATCGCCACGCCGGAGGAGACGGGCTTGATGTGCGACCTTCTGCGCGACGCGATGTCGTCGGGCGCGGCCGGGTTCGCCACCAGCTGCATCCGCACGCACCGGGGCGTTGACGGCAAGCCGGTGCCGAGCCGGTTCGCGGAGCTCGCGGAGCTCGACGCGCTCGCCGACGTGATGGGAGACGCGCGTCGCGGTGCGATTGCCGTGGCGGCCGCGGAGCCATGGGACAACGCGTACCTGTACGAGTTGCAGCCGCGGATCGGCGTCCCCATCACGATCACCGCGCTGCTGGCGTCGAACTCAGGTGGGCACAAGCCCATGGTCGAGCTCAACGACCGCGGGTGGGAGAACGGTGCCGAGGTCTGGCCGCAGGTGACGCCACGACCGTTGCGCTTCCAGTACTCGATGGCGTCACCCTTCATCCTCAACCTGCAAGAGTCGTTCGCTGAGCTCATGGCCGGCGGCCTCGAAGCCCGTCGCGAGGCGTACGCGTCGCCCGAGTGGCGGGCGCGCATGAACGACGAGTTCCGTACCGCGCGTTCCAACTTCGGTGCCATGTGGGACGGCTACGAGATCGGCCTCTCCACCGCCCACCCTGAGCTGAACGGCCGTCGCGTCGTCGAGATCGCCGACGAGCGTCGCACCGCGCCGCTCGAGGTCATGCTCGACCTCGCGCTCGACGAGCCTGACCTCGGACTGCGTGTCGGCGCCGTGCTCACCAACGAGGACGAGGGCGAAGTGGCCAAGCTTCTCCTCGACGAGCACTGCACGCTCGGGCTGTCGGACGCGGGCGCGCACGTGACACAGCTGTGCGATGCGCCCCAGGGCACCGATCTGCTCGGGAACTGGGTACGCGATCGTGAGCTGATGCCGGTCGAGCAGGGCGTGCGCAAGCTCACCGGTGTGCAGGCCGACATCTTCGGCTTCGAGGACCGCGGCTACGTGCGCGAGGGCATGTGTGCCGACGTCGTCGTCTTCGACGCCGAGACCATTGCGCCCGGTCCACTCCGCCGCGTGCGCGATTTCCCGGCGAACGCCGAGCGACTCACCGCCGACGCCCCGACGGGTGTCACCCACGTGCTGGTGAACGGAACGCCCATCCGCGTCGACGAGCAGCCGTTGTCGATCGAGGATTCGGGCCGCCCGGGACAGATCGTCAAGCCCGCACGTCGACGGTGACTCCCGAAGCGGTCGCGCGCACGTACTTCAGCCGCATGCGCGCAGGCAAGCGCGTCGACGACATGTTCGCCGCCGATGCCGAGATCCGAGGCTTCGGGAACCGCGTCCACGGGAACGCTGCGATCGCCGAGATCTACGCCGGCGTGCAGGACACCGCGACCCCGCAACCCGAGATCGTCGAGATCGTCACCGCGGGCAATCGCGCGTTCGGCGAGGTACGGGTCGCGCTCGCCGACGGAACGTTCCTGCACGTCGTCGACGTCTTCGAGGTCGAGGGCGACCTGATCACGTCGCTGACGTACTTCAACGCCGACTACCCACCTACGCCCGACAACGTCTAAGGCGGCGCCCGTTCACCGGGTTCCGACTCGGATCCTCCTTCGGCCCCCTTCGCGTACTTCTGCCGATAGATCGTTCGGTTGCCGCCGAGCCGTCCCGCACGACGATCCCGTTCTGTCTTCTGGCCGTGGTGCTCGTCGCAGCGCGGGGTGATGTTCTCCAAGGACGTGACACCGCCGTTCGCGACCGGGTCGATGTGGTCATACTCGAGCCCGAAGCGGCGCTCACAGCCCGGTTCAGGGCACTTCGCACCGTCGAACTCGGGAGGCAATCCCAACATCAGGGCGGTTCGCTGCATCGCATTGGGACGCCGGCCGTAGTGGACGACATGTTGGATCTCGACGCCGTCGTGCAGCGCGCCCTTGATGAATGCGTCGCGCGCCGCGGCCATCACCGTGGAGACCGGCACCGGGCCACCGCCGAGGATCGCGCAAGGCTCGCCGGGATGTGCGTGACCACGAATCGCCGCGTTGACATCGCACACGAAGACGACGTCGGCGCGATGGGACTGCCCGGTTCCGGTGCCGCTGAGCATGCGAGCGAACGCGTCGGCGGCACATTGCGCGCGCGACGGGTACTCACCACGTCGGCGTGCCTCCCGCCACACGCGATCGGTCTCCGCGTCCCACCGGTTCACAAGGGGGATCCCGACCTCGGGTGTGAGCGCCGCGCTCACTCGAACCATCCCGAGCTCGCGGTCTCTCCAGTGCGCCCCTTCGCGGGCCGCGTGCTGGCGCGCGGCAAGATCATCGGGATCCATCGCGGCGAGTCGGAGCCGGCGACCACGTTCCCGAACTCGGCCGAGACTCGAGTCCCTCGCCAGCTCGAGCAGCTCGATCTCGGAACCGGGCACCGCCGCTTCGGTCTTGGCGATCTCCTCCGCTTGCTCCAGCGAGATGCGCCCATCGGCAAGGGCGGCCTTCGTTGCGGGCAGGGACTCGACCGCGGTGACCGTCGCCAACGCGGTCTTCGCGTCGCGGAGGGACGAACCCGCCGAAGCCGCCATCCACTCCTGCGCGCTCGCGAAGCCGCGTGCGCGATGGGCGCCACAGGTTCCCGCGCGAGCCGACGCCCGCGCCCGTGCCGCCTGCGCCGCGTTCTCGACGCGGGCGAACCGCTCGGCCAGCGCCGCACACTGCTCGCCGGACCACCGTTCGGGATCGAAGCGCGCAAGTTCGTCGCAGAACCGATCGGCGAGCACATCGATCGACGCCATGACGCTCCTCCTCTCGCACGTGGGCCGGCTCCCACGCGTGCGAGCGAGGAGCCGAGAAGGAGCGCCTTCGACGCCGGCGTCTCGAAGCGAGACCTCAGTCTGCCAAGGGGGTATGACAACTACCCCCGCGTCCGCGCGTCAGCGGCGGTTGCTCACGTCCGCGGGGTCGAAATGCTCGGGCGCCTGCACCGCGCCCGCCTCGACCAACGCGTCGATCGCCGCGTCGTCGAAGTCGAGCGAGCGCAGCACTTCGCGCGAGTGCTGGCCCGGCCACGGTGGCGGCCCGCCGGCCGTCGACGGCGTCTCGGAGAACTCGACCCCGATGCCCACCATGTCGATGTGCCCGACCACCGGGTGCCCGTCGGTCGCGACCAGCCACCCCCGCTCGTACAGCTCGGCGTCGTCGAACAACCGCTGCGAGTAGTGCTCGTCGGAGATCTCGACGGGCACACCCGCGGCGTCCAACGCCGCGAACCAGTCCACGGCCGAGCCCGACGCCAGCTCTGCCGCCAGCACCGCGGCGAGCTCGGCGTCGTGCGTGCGCCGTTCGGCCGCCGACGCGAACCGTGCGTCATCGGCAAGCGACGGCACCGCCGCCGCGAGCGCGTCCCAGTGCGCGTCGGACAGGACGGCGATCTGCAACCAACCGGACCCGCACTCGTACAGCCGGTACAACGCGTTGAAGCCGAGCTGGTCGCCGTCGGTCTTCACACGGTCGAACAGCTTGCCGTCCGGCTGTCGTGTAGATGCGCGAGCAGTTGAACAGCGCGGCGTTCAGGATCGAGGTGTCGACCTTCTGGCCCTTGCCCGTGCGATCGCGGTCGTACAGCGCGTCGACCACCGCGACCGCGCCGAGGAAGCCGTTGCCCTTGTCGCCGCCGGATCCGAGACCGAAGTACGGATGGCCGCCGTTCCACGAGCCGCCGTCTTCCCACATCGTGCCACCGAGCGCGTTGGCCGCCTGGTCGTGGCCACCCAGCGCCGAACGCGGCCCGTCTTCGAACGCGCGTGTGTGCAGGTAGATCACGCTCGGATTGATCGCGCGCACCTTCTCGTATTCGATGCCGAGCCGTTCGGCTGCACCCGGGCGCATGTTGTGCGTGATGACGTCGGCCGACTCGATCAAGCGCCGCAACGCGTCGGCCGCCGCCGGGTTCTTGATGTCGAGGGTGAGGTGGCGCTTGCTCTTGTTGACGCCCATGCCCATGTGGTTGAGCGGCCATGCCGCGTGATAGCCGGGCGCGTCGACCGAGATCACGTCGGCACCGAGGTCGGCCAAGAGCTGCGATGTCCAGGGGCCCGCGACGGCGAAGCCGAAGTCGAGCACGCGAACGCCCGCGAGCGGGCCAGCCGCAAACCCCGCGTCTCCGCCCAGCGCCGGCGCAACACCGGCGTCGGGCTCCCCGGCGGCCACCGCGATCGCGACTGCGAGCGCGCGCACTTCATCGGTGTGCTGACCACGCGTCGGAGCCGGACCACGCGGGCGCGGTCGGGTTCTCGGAGAGCTTGTACAGCACGCCCGCGACGCGCAACGGCCCGAGCTCGGGGTCGTCGATCTCGGCGACCGAGCCGTCGGCGAGGTTCAACGGATCGGTGAGCGCCTCCTCCGGCGTGCGCACCGGGTGCATGCCCACATGCACCCGCTCGGCGAACTCGGCCCAGTCGTCGCGCGTGAACTTCGCGAGATACGGGACGGCCTCTTCCTGCACGCGCAGCTTGTCGGCCCACGAGCCGTACATCGCGCCGCCCTGCGCCGCGACCGCCGCAGCCAGCTCGTCCTTGTCGGGCTCGGTGAGCTCGTCGCCGGCCGCGGCCAGCATGGCCCACGCCGGGTTCCCGCCCCAGTGACAGACCCACCCGTCCTGTGTGGGCCAGATGCCCCAGATCTGGCGGCGGTCGACGGTCTTCATGTCGTACCCGGGCGCGTCGATCTTCTCCGCGCGCTGCCATGTGCTCGCGTTGTAGAGCAGCACGCCCTGGAGCAGCGACGTGTCGACGCGCTGGCCCACGCCCGTGAGCTCACGCGTGTGCAGCGCGCACCCGATCCCGATGGACGCGATGTGCGAGGCGCCGACGCTGGGTGCAGGCGTGGCCTGGAAGATCGGCCCTTCGCGCACCGATCCCATCGCGAGTGACTCGGGCACCGCGTCGCCGTCGACGGCGTCGACGCCGCACACTCGGCGCATGGGGCCGCCGTACCAACCGCGCAACTCCCACTGAAACCCGGTGCGCGCCGCGACCAACGCATCGAACGCGGGTCGTTGCTCGTCGCGGGTACCGCGTCCATACCCGGTGATCGAGCAGTAGATGAGTCGCGGGTTGCGGCCGCGCAGGGTCTCGTAGCCGATACCCAGCTTCTCCGCGGTTCCGGGAGCGTACGACTCGACGACGATGTCCGCACGCCGCGTGAGCGCGAGAAACGCGTCGCGGTCACCGCCGTCGCGGAGGTCGAGCACGGCCGACCGCTTGCCGCGGTTCCACACTCGGTACCCCTCGGGCTCCTCGAAGGGCGCGCCGTCCGGTGGCTCGATGCGGATCACATCGGCGCCGTGATCGGCGAGCATCATCGTGGTCATGGGACCGGCGGTCCCCCACGACAGGTCGAGCACGAGCAGGCCGTCGAACACACCCATGGGGACCCCCTAGTTCCGAAATCGACGCTACTACCGGTTCCGCCGGAGCCGACCCGTAGGCTGGCCGCGAATGTGCGGCATCGTCGGGTTCGCCGGTTCCGACCCCGAGCTGCTCGACCAGCATGCTGCGCTCGATCGTGCACCGGGGCCCCGACGGCGCAGGGCATCGACATCGGCCCGCACTTCTCGATCGGCATGCGGCGCCTCGCGATCATCGATGTCGCCACCGGCGACCAACCGCTCTACAGCGACGACCGCAACCTCGCGCTCGTCTTCAACGGCGAGATCTACAACCACGAGGAGCTCCGCCGCGAGCTCGAAGCCAGGGGCCGCCGGTTCGTCACCGACCACTCCGACACCGAAGTGATCCTGCGCGGCTTCGAGGAATGGGGCCGCGACGTCGTCGACCACCTCATCGGGCATGTTCGCGTTCGCGATCTCCGACCACGAGCAAGGCGAGCTGTTCCTCGCCCGCGACCGGCTCGGCATCAAGCCGCTCTACTACGTCGACGGTCCGGGCGGGCTTCGCGTTCGCGTCGGAGCTGAAGGCGCTGTTCCAGGACGCGCGCGTGCCGCGCCAGCCCGACCTCGACGTGCTCCGACGCTTCCTGCTGTTCCGCGTGCACGACGACGGCGAAGACACGTTCTTCGACGGCGTGAAGCGCCTGCTGCCCGGGCACACGATGCTCGTGCGCCCCGACGGCATCGTGAAGATCGAGCGCTACTGGAACCCGCCGGTGAACCCGGAGTTCGCGTCGAGCCGCAGCGACGACGACTACGCGCAGGAGTTCGCGCAGCCGCTGCGACGACGTCGTCGCGCCGCCACCTCATCTCCGACGTGCCGGTCGGCGTCCCGCTCTCGGGCGGGCTCGACTCGAGCGGCGTCGTCGTCGACGATGGCGCGCCTCATGTCGAGCGGCACCGACCTGCACACCGAGGGCCTGTACACGTTCTCCGCGCTGTATCCCGGGCGAGAGCATCGACGAGAGCGAGTTCATCCACGAGGTCGAGCGTGCGGTCGGCAGCATCCCGCACTACGCGTACCCGCAGCTCGACGAGTTCTGGAACGAGATCGACGAGTGGATCTGGTACCAGGAGGAGCCGACGATCGCGTCGGCGCCGTACGCGTACTACTCGCGTGTACCGGCTCGCGAGCGAGTACGTGAAGGTGATGGTGAGCGGCAACGGCGGCGACGAGCTGCTCGCGGGCTACATCCCGTACTTCCGCGCGTACCTCAGCTCGGCGATCGCGCAGCACCACTACCTCGCGGCGGCGCGCGAGATCGTCAAGGGTTGCGACCTCTACAAGAAGTACTGCGGGCGAGCTCGATGCGTTCGAAGCTGCCGAGCCGGCGCCACGAATCCCGTCACCGCACGCGAGCTGCTGCAGGCCGGGCCCGCAGGTCACGCGCGCGAACTTCGAAGCGCATCAAGAACCTCAACGAGCGACTCGCGAGTGACGTGCTGCAGTTCTCGACGCCCGACCTGCTGCGCTACGAGGACAAGAACTCGATGGCGTTCTCGATCGAAGCGCGCGTGCCGTTCCTCGACCACGAGCTCGTCGAGTTCATCTTCTCGCTGCCGATCGACCAGAAGATCAAGGGCGGGTGGAACCGCGCCGTGTACCGCAACGCGATGAAGGGCCGCATGCCCGAGAAGAACCGGCTGCGCCGCTCGAAGATCGGGTTCACGAATCCCGACATCACGTGGATGAAGGAGAAGGCGCCGGAGATCCGATGCGATCTTCGGCTCGCCCGAGCTCGCGAGCCGCGATCTCTTCGACTCCGCGCGCAGCTCGTCACCGGTGGGACGAATACCTCGCCGGTCGGCCGGGCGACGGGCTCATCTTCTGGCGCGTGCTCGTCACCGAGCTGTGGATGCGCCGCTACATGGACCAGTCGGTGGCGGTCGCGGCCTGATGGACGACGTTCGCGAAGCCCGACGTCACCGTGCGCGGCACGCAGTGCGAGCGACATCCCGGTGCAGACGCACCTCATCCACATCAAGGAACCGCTCGAGCCCGGTGTTCGACGCAGTACGTGAAGCCGGTGCTGCAACCCGGCGACTGGCTCGCGGTGTCGGAGAAGTTCGTGACGATCTCGCAGGGCCGCGTCATCCACCAGTCCGTCGTGCGCCCGGGCCTGCTCGCCAAGCTCCTCGTGCAAGGGCGTCACCAAGCACCCCGACGACGTCGGCTACTCCGACCCGCGCAAGATGCAGGTCGCGATCATGCAGGCCGGGTGGTGGCGCATGTTGTTCGCGATGATCGTCGGGCGTTCACGCGCGATCGTGCTCGCGCCGCCACGGCGACTTCTACCGCATCGCCGGTCACCGCATCTCGGAGATCGACGGCTTCAGCCCCGCGACGGTGAAGCCGTTCGACGAGTTCGCGATGCTCGGGCCCGCCGACCCGACGCGCGCCGCGGCCGAGATCGCCGCGCACGATCGGCTGTGCCGGTCGCGATCGTCGACGCCAACAACATCAACGTCGAGGTGCTCGGCACCAGCCCGGGGTTCCCGCTCGACGCCAAGTCCGTCCGCGAGGTGCTGCTCGACAACCCGCTCGGCCAGAACGACGAGCTGCACGCCGATCATCATCGTGCGACCCGCGCCGGCTTCGTGAGATCAGGGGCCTCCCCGAGCTCCGGCACCGTGAGAGAGTGAGCACATGACCGACGCCACCGTCCCCCGCCGCTACGGCATCACCATCCCGTTCAACGGCATCCCGATGCACGAGCACCGCGAATGGATCGAGCTCCTCGCCGACCGCGGCTACACCGACGTGACCGCAGGCGAGGCCGGCGCGAACGACGGCTTCACGCCCCTGGTGCTCACCGCGGCGTGGGCGCCGACGCTGCGCCTCTCGCACTCGATCCTTCCGGTCTTCACGCGGGGCCCTGCGTTGCTGGCGCAGAGCATCGCGTCGCTGTGCGACGCCGCGCCCGGACGCGTCGCGGTCGGCATCGGCGCGTCGTCGAACGTGATCGTCGAGCAGTGGAACGGCATCCCCTTCGACCGGCCGTACGCGCGGGTGCGCGACACCATCCGCTTCCTCCGCGCCGCGCTCGCGGGCGAGAAGGTCACCGAGGACTACGAGACGTTCTCCGTGAAGGGCTTCCGATCCGAGCTGGTGCCGAGCGAGCCGCCGCCGATCCTCGTCGCCGCGCTGCGCTCGAAGATGCTCCGCCTCGCGGGCACCGCCGGCGACGGCGCGATCCTCAACTGGCTCTCGCCCGGCGACATGCCCAAGATCACCGAAGCGGTCGGGCCCGGCAAAGAGATCATGTGCCGCATGTTCGTGTACCCCACCGAGGACTACGAGCTCGTGCGCAAGCTCGCGACCCGGCACATGAACGCGTACCTCAACGTTCCCGTGTACCGCGCGTTCCAGGAATGGCTGGGGCGCACCGAGGTGCTCACGCCGATGTGGGACGCGTGGGCCGAGGGCGACCGCAAGAAGGCGACCGAGGTGATCCCCGACGAGCTCGTCGACGAGCTCGTGGTCTGGGGCTCGGCCGACCGGATTCGCGCCGGTGTCGAGAAGTACGTCGCGATGGGTGTCACCACCCCGACGCCACTCGTGATGACGAGCGACATCGAAGGCCTGCGCATCGCCATCGACGCGTTCGCGCCCCTCTCGTAGGACCGGGCCGGGCTCGTCGGCTCAGCCCACGAACGGCCCAGCCAACGCGTCGACCGTCGCGTCGACGTCGTACGACGTGCTGTTGCCCATCACCACGATGCCGACCCCGGGCTCGGGGTACAGCCGCATGAGGTTGTGGTATCCCCCGCCACCGCCGTAGTGCTCGACGAACGCCGGACGCCGGTCACGGTCCTTCGGCGCGCGGAACCAGCCGAGCCCGAGATCGAACGGCTTGCCTTCGATCGAGATCGTCTGCATCTCGGCGGCCGCGTCCTCGGACAGGATCCGGGTGCCCTCGACGACACCTCGACGGGCATGCGCCAGGACGACGCGCGCCGCGTCGGTGACCGGCCCCACCAGGCCGCCGTACGACGCGCCGTTCACGAGGAACGGCCGGAAGGTCAGCCACCAGCCGGCACGCGACCCGACGATGCCCCGGGGCAGCATCGCGTCGATGACGGGACCGAGCCCGGGCATCAGCCGCTGGTGACCGGTGGCCGTCAACGTGGCGCCGGACGGCATCGTGAACGAGGTCGCGTGCATGCCCAGCGGCGTCAGCACCTCCTCCTGGGCGTACTCGGTGAACGGACGACCCGCGGCCGCGCTGATCACCTCGCCGAGGAGGAGGAAGCCGAGGTTCGTGTAGGCCGCGCGCGTGCCGGGCTCGAAGCGGAGCTTCTTGACCCACGCGAAGCGCCGGCGGAGGAAGGCATTGGCGTCCGGCGCGGGCTCGGCGGCCGGTCGCACCCACCGGATCGGCGGCGGGTTGGGAATGCCCGCGCTGTGCTGCAGCAGATGGCGAACGAGCACCGGCTTTCCGTCTGCGGGTGGCAGCACACCCGGCACCCATGCTTCGACCTCGTCGTCGAGCGAGAGCCTGCCCCCGTCGACGAGTTGGAGCGCGGCGGTCGCGGTCACGATCTTGGTCATCGAGAACCACAGGAACGGGGTCTCCGCGCCGATCGCGTCTTTCGTGGTGACGTCCGCGAGCCCCGCGCCGGCCGCCCAGACCGATCCGGTCGTGCTGACCACCGCCGCGGTGATCCCGGGCACGCGGCCACGCCCGATCGTGTCGGTGAGCGCGGCTTCGAGGCGGGCGGGGTCGACGCTCATCGGACTGCCGCTCCGAGCTCGTCTCGCTACCAGGGCATCGTGGAGCCGCCGTTGGGGCGCATGACGATGCCCGTGACGAACTTGGCCGCGGGCGACGCGAGGTAGAGCGCTGCGAACGCGATGTCGTCGGGCTCACCGGGGATGCCCATCGGCGAGAGCTTCGAGCCGCGGGTCTCGACGTACTCCCGCTTCTTCTCGAGGTCGAGCGTGCCGTCGGCGCGCCGCGCGTGCCGCTCGTTCATCGGCGTGTCGATCCACCCGGGCGCGATCGCGTTCACCCGCACGTGCTGACCCGCAAGCTCCATCGCGAGCGTGCGCGAAAGCTGCGCCACCGCCGCCTTCGCGGTCGCGTAACACACGAGCGACGGCGTGGGCATGTCGATCGCGCCAGACGCGAGGTTGATGATGGAGCCCGAGCGCTGCCCGACCATCACCCGACCCGCGGCCTGGCAGCCGAAGAACACGCCTTTGAAGTTCACCGCGTGCACGCGGTCGAGCTCTTCCTCGGTGGTGTCGAGCACCAGGCCGTCGACCACGATCCCCGCGTTGTTCACCATCACGTCGAGCCGGCCGTGCTCGGCCACCGCGGCCGCGACGAGCGCGTCGACTTCGGCCTTGCTGGTCACGTCGACGCGGAACGCCGACGCGGTCCCGCCCGCTTCGTCGATCAGCGCGGCGGTCTCCTTCGCGGTGGTGTCGTCGATGTCGGCGCAGACGACGGCCGCGCCGGCTTCGGCGAGCCGGCTCGCGATCGCGCGACCGAGGCCGCGGCCCGCGCCGGTGACGACGGCGACGTCGCCCGAGAGGTCGAATGCTTCTGCGATGGTGGTCATGGCGGCCGAGCGTAGGCGGAACCGGTGGGCCGAGCACGAGATCCGGCCGCCGGGAGCGGCGCCGGGCTAGTTCCTGACGCCCGCGGCGCGCAGCCCGTCGAGGAGCGCCGGGTCGCCGAAGATCTCGAGCGCGTCGACCGGGACCCGCCCCCACAGGTAGAGGTCGAGGTCGGAGGCGGTGCCGCGCGCGGCGACGTCACCCTTGGCGTGGGCGCGTTCGATGTCGAGCCCGTCGGGTGAGCGCCGCACCAGCCATTCGCCGTCGACGTCGGTGCAGTGCAGGTGGATGGCGGTCTCGCCTTCACCCTCGGGCGACGCGCCCACGCCGCGCACCGCGAGCATCCCGAGCCACTCGTCGATGCCGTCGGCCGCGAGCGCGGCGTCGAGCGGGCTCGGCGCCCCCGCGGTGACCTCGGCGTCCCACCGGTGCACCGACACCTCTTGCGCCTGCCGACGGAACCAGAATGCGAGCTTGCGCTCGAACGCGAAATTCCAGACCGGCGCGTTGGGGTCGGCCGCCCGCAGCGCGGCGACGAGCGCGGCCGCACCCTCGCGGAACCAGTCGGCGAGCTCGGCCGGAGTCGCGAGCTTCGGCGCGTCACCGAATGGCGGCCGCTCCTGGGCGTTGGTGGCGACGATCTCGGTCGCCCAGCGCTGCACCAGGCCTGCGTGCACGACCAGGTCGATCATGGTCCATCCCGGGCACGAGAGGACGGGCGCGTCGAACGTCGTGACCGCCGCGGCATCGGCCAGCGCCTCCGACTCGGTGGTGATCGCGGCAAGGTATTCCGAAGGCTCCATGGCCGCGCAGACTACGCGTCGGCGCTTGCCGGTGGCATCAGGCTTCGATCCGTTCGATGAGGCTCGCGTCGTTGTTGTCGGGCTTGTTCACACGCGTGCTCACGGGATACACCTCGAGCCAGTCTTCCGGGGCGGGCACCAACAAGGACTGCAACGCGGGAAGGTCGGCGTTCGCGGGGTCGAGCCAGTCGTCCCACGCAGGCTCGGCCAGCATCGCCGGCATGCGGTCGTGGATCGGCGCCACGATGTCGTTGGCGCGCGTCGTGATGATCGTGCACGTGCGCAACCAGGCGTCGGGTGCGTCACGGTCGGCGATCGCCTCGTCGCGCCAGATCTCCCACAGGCCCGCGAAGGCCATCGGCTCGCCGTCGCGGCGGTGCACGAGGTAGGGCTGGCGCGGTGCCCGCCCCGATGGAGTGGGCGCCCGCTTCTCCTCGGCGGTGACCGTGTCCTTGCTCGTCCACTCGTAGAAGGCGTCGGCGGGGACGATGCAACGTCGCTTGCGGAACGCGGCCTGGTAGGAGTTGGTGGTGGCGACGGTCTCCGACCGCGCGTTGATGAGCCGATCACCGAGCTTGGGGTCCTTCGCCCACGACGGCACCAGACCCCACCGGACGAGCGACAGCACGCGCGCCTGCTCGCGATCGTCACGCGCAGGCCGCTCGCGCACGATCGGGACCATCGCGCGCGGCGTCACGTTGTAGTCGGGTGCATGCTCGTCGAGTGAGATCTCGTCGACCTTGAAGCGGTCCGCGAGGATCTCGGGCGACGACGCGACGACGAAGCGGCCACACACGTGGTCTGTTCTACCCGCTGACGACCACCCGCACCCGCGCCAGGTTCACGAGGCGACGTTGCGGGGAGCTCACGTCGCCATCGCGATGGGCGATCACGCGCACGCACGGGAAGTAGACGCCGGGCGTGTCGAAGGCCGTCTTCTGCTCGACCCGCACCTCCGTGCGCGTGCCGTCGATCCCCGCCTCGCGAACCGGGAACGCGCCCGCGCCGTCGAAGTCCCACTCGACCGCGACGATCGCGCCGCCGGCCGGAGGGCTCTGCGCGACCGCCTCCAGCTCCACGGTGTCGCCGACCCGCACGTCGGCGCGTGCAGCTCCATTGACGGATATCGCGGCCACCGGCTGGATCCCCTGCCGCTCGGCCGCGTCGCCGGGCAGTATCACCGCGCCGTCGTCCGACCGCGCGTAGCTCGTGTCGGCCGGCGGCTCGATGCCCTGCTCGACCCAGGCGATCATGTCGCGCACGGCCTGGTGCACATGACCGCGGTAGTCCACGAGTCGCGTGCTCCGCACCGGCCGCGGCCCTTCCGGGACACGCGGACCGGTCGGAAGGTGCATCGCGTGCTCGGTGAACCACACGCGGAGATCGGTATCCGTCCCGCGACGCGCCGTGAAGAGTCGGCGCAGGTTCTCGGCCGCGCACGGCCAGCACTGCGCGTCGTGTGTGTTCTGCACCAGGATCATCTTCTGGTCGAACGCGGCCTCGTAGGGCGCCACGAAGTAGAGCTCGGGCGATCCCGTCGCGCGCGCACGCTGCGGGAACACCGGGTGGCCGTCGACCCGGAACACGTCGAGCTCCGGGATGTCGTCGTTCTGATGACGCGTGAAGTTGGCATACGCGAGGAAGTCGCTGTTGTCGACCTGCACCGAGTCACCGATCGCGACGTCTTCGAACCCAATACTCATGTTCCGCCGTCCGCCGGCCGCGACGATCACCCCGTCACCGCCACCCAGGCTCAACAGGCCGCGCCCCGCCACCGCGCCCGTTCGTACCGTGAGGTTGGCGCCCACGGCGTCGCGCGGCGTCAACCCGTCGAGCACCACGCCGATGATCGCGTCGGGGCGCGCCCGCGCCACACCGACCACCGACAGGAACTGGTACGGGTCGATCGCGTCGGTGATCGCCGGGTTCCCGGCGATCTCACCCGCGGTGAGCAGTCGCACGACCGTGTGCTCGCGCTGGATCCGGCTCGCCCGCACGCTCTCGGTCGTTCCCGCGTAGCCGGGCTCGGTCCAGAAGTCGTCGAAGTACCCGGCATCGAGGTCGCGCAAGCCAGGCACGACGCCGTTCAACGCGATCGTCACCGGGTGGATCTGATCCTCCGCCCCGCGCGGGAACCCGAGCTTGTACAACGTCGCGAGTGCGACGCGTTGCTCCGTCGTGAGCCCCGCGAACGGATCGCCGCTCCCGCCCGGCGCGGTCGCATCGACAACGTGCGCAAGCGAGTCGCCGAGCACCCTCGCGGTCTCGGCGACGTACGCGCAGAGCACCTGCTGCGCGACATGCGGGAGGATGTAGACGACGGCGCCGTCGTACAGGCCCACGGGCGCGTGCTCGAGACACACGATCGTGCGGCCCGCACCACCACTCCCACCGTAGATGTACCCGTGGTGCGGCGCGGCGCCGTACACGGACTCCGCGACGACGCGCGAGTACTGCGCAACCGCGACATTCGCGCCGTAGTGGTGGATCCAGCGGTCGAGATGCGTGGCGTCGGGACCGTCATGACCCTGGTTCGACACCACGAACGAGGCACCCGCCGCGAGCGCGTGGGCCACGTCACTCCCGAGGGGGTCCGCGGGTGACCATGCCGCCTCGTCGCTCCCGCCACCGCCACCTTCGATGTTGTGCAGGAAGCGACCCGCGTACTGCTCCTCCGGTGGGAGGTAGAGCGAGAACCGGGTCTCGGTGCCGTCGAAGCCGCCGTGCACGTACCGGTGGCGCACCGGCTCGTCGCGCCACTCGTGTCGATCGGTGTAGGGGCGTGCGAAGTACGAGCCGTCCATCGGATCGCCCCTCAGCCGCGGCGCGCCGGTCGGTCGGCCACGCGGTAGACGAAGCGGAGCCCCGACCACGTGTCGTCGATGGCGGCGACCTTGTTGTCGACGAGCCCGCAACCGAGGCCGACCTCCTGCACCCGCTCGAACGCGAGATCGGTGGCGACGCCCGAGGTCTTCTTCGGCCACGCGACCCACAGCCCGCCGTCGTACTCGAGCGCGCGCACGAACGCGGGAAACCGCCGCGCCAGCTCGGCCTGGCGGGTCACGAAGAACACCACCACGTCGAGGCGGCCGCGCGCCTGCGTGCGGATCTGCACGCCGTCGGGCAGCTTCCCGAGCGTCTGGTCGAAGCCGTCCGGTGCCGACACGACGGCGAGACGCGCGCCTTCTCTGATCCCGAGCTTCCGCGGAAGCGGCGCGCCCGAGTAGCCGGCCGGTGTCACCGCCGCATCGTCTCGCCGTCGATCTCGATGATCCCGTCCCCGTCCCCCATCGCCACCCGGACCGCAAATTGACCGCGCCGTGGCCACCGTGTCAACCGGCTCGACGGCGGCACGGCACCGCTTTTCCCGACCATTTCACTCGCCTTTTCGGCCGAGGGCGGGTAGTGTGCGAGACCGCACATCGAGCTCGAGCAATTTCCAGGAGGTTCCACCATGGCGATCCGGCTGGGCGACGAAGCCCCGAACTTCACGGCCGAGACCACCGAAGGCACGGTCACGCTGTACGACTACCTCGGTGACGGGTGGGGAATGCTGTTCTCGCACCCGAAGGACTTCACGCCGGTGTGCACCACCGAGCTCGGCGCGCTCGCCAAGCGCAGGGGTGAATTCGACCAGCGCGGCGTGAAGCTCATCGGTGTGAGCGTCGACCCCCTCGACTCCCACCAGAGCTGGGCCAACGACATCGAGGAGACGCAGGGCGCGGCGCTGAACTACCCGCTCATCGCCGACCCCGAGCGCAAGGTCGCCGACCTCTACGACATGATCCACCCCAACGCGAGCGACACGCTCACCGTGCGGTCCGTGTTCATCATCGGTCCCGACAAGAAGGTGAAGCTCACGCTCACCTACCCGGCGAGCACCGGGCGCAACGTCGACGAGCTGCTCCGGGTCATCGACTCGCTGCAGCTCACCGCGAGCTACCAGGTGGCCACGCCGGTCAACTGGACCGAGGGCGAAGACGTCATCATCGTCCCCGCAGTGTCCGACGAAGACGCCAAGGCCAAGTTCCCGAAGGGCTGGAAGACGGTCAAGCCCTATCTGCGGGTCACGCCGCAACCGAACAAGTAGTCCTACGCAGCCCGTTGGCGGCGCCGTCTCCGCACGACGCGGAGGCGGCGTCGTCGCGAGCAGGGCGCGCGTGTCCCTCCGCGCCACGCTCCGGTGCCATGCTGAGATGATGGAGCAACGCACGATCGGAGACCTGTCGGTGTCGGTGGTGGGCCTCGGCACCAACCAGTTCGGCACCCAGGCCTGTGACGAGGCGACGAGCACCCGCATCGTGCACGAAGCCCTCGATGCCGGCGTCACCTACTTCGACACCGCCGACGAGTACGGCCGGAACTACGCCGACGACACCGATCCGCGTGGCTGGGGCCGGTGCGAGGAGTTCCTGGGCCGTGCGCTGGCATCGCGTCGCGACGACGTCGTCATCGCGACCAAGTTCGGGGTGCAGCCGTACGGCGACCCTGAACGGGGCGGCGCGAGCGCGCGCTGGGTGCGCCAGGCACTCGAGGAGAGCCTGCAGCGCCTCGGCACCGACCACGTCGACCTCTACCAGCTGCACATCCCCGACCCCACCGTCCCGATCGCCGAGACCTTGGGCGCGCTCGACGCACTCGTACGCGAGGGCAAGGTGCGCGAGATCGGGTGCTCGAACCTCACCGGCGCCGACCTCGACGCCGCGAACACGATCGCCCTCGATGCCGGGCTCCGGCCGTTCGCGAGCATCCAGAGCCCGCTCAACGTGCTCCAGCGCGCAACGCTCGACGACGTGATGCCGGTGTGCGAGCGGATCGGCGTGTCGTTCATCCCGTACTACCCACTCGCGAGTGGCGTGCTCACCGGCAAGTACGCACGCAACGAGGCGGCGCCGTCCGGGTCGCGACTCCGTGAGCAGCTCACCGACGACGTGCGCGCCCGTATCCTGTCGGACCGCACGTTCGACCGCGTCGACGCGTTGGCCGCGTACGCGCGCGAGCGTGACCACACGTTGCTCGAGCTCGCCTTCGGCTGGCTCCTCGGCCACGCCGCGGTGGCGACCGTCATCGCCGGTGCCGCCAAGCCTGGTCAGGTGGCGGCGAACGCCGCCGCGGCGGGCTGGTCGATGACACCCGAAATCGTCGACGCCGTCACTCGGATCGTGCAGCACGCGGGTTGAGCAGTCGCGGTGCCGGCGGGCTCCGCGTCAGATCGTGACCGCGAACCGAGATGCGTCGAGCATCGCGTGCACCAGGCGACGGGGCGAGAAGCAGTCGCCGATCAGTTGCACCCGGCGCTCCGAGTCGGCGACCGCATCGAGCAACGCGGTGGACGGTCGGCGACCGCACGCGAGCACCACGGTGTCGACGCCGCGGATGGTGGTGAGCCCGTTGGTGATGACGTTGCGGACCACGACATCGGCGTCGCGGACCTCGTGGAGCGCGGACAAGACGTGGATGTCGACGCCCCCTTCGAGCAGGCGCCGCAGCAGGATCAATTGATTGGCCGCTTCGATCCCCTGCCCGACCACCGGGAGCTCGGTCAGCAACGTGACGCGATCCACGCGACCCGCGAGGAAGTCGGCAGTCGTGAGCGGCGGGAAGTGGTCGTCGCGGCCACCGACGACGAGCACGTGCCCATCCCGCGGCGCGGCGCCGCCGAGGAGCTCCAGCGCAGTGACGACGCGCAGGCTGTCGGCGCCCGGTACCGGCGGGACCCACTCGACCGCACCGGTCGCGAGCACGATCACGTCGGCGTTCGCGGCCATCAGCCCGTCCCGCGTCACCCGCTCGCCCAGGGCCAGGGTGACGCCCGCGTCACGGACGCGGCGCTCCAAGCCGTCGAGAAAGCCCACGAACCCACTGCGGTTCGGATCGGCCGCCACGATGCGCAACGCGCCGCCGAGTGTCGTGGCCGCCTCCACGAGCTCCACCTGGTGACCGCGCAACGCCGCGACTCTGGCGCACTCCATCCCGGCCGGCCCTCCACCGACGACCAGGACGCGTCGCGCATGGTCGGCGGCGCGGATCTCCAGCTCTTCCTCGCGGCCCGCGGCCGGATTCACCGCGCACGCGACAGTCCGGCCGTAGTGGCACTCGTTGCCGCCGATGCACGTGACCACGGCGTCGGCGCGACCCTCGCGCGCCTTGGCGATGATCTGCGGATCGGCGATGAGCGCGCGCGTGAGCCCGATCATGTCGGCGGCACCGTCGACGAGGATCTGTTCGGCGAACGCAAGGTCGGTGATGCGTCCCGCCACGATCACGGGCACCCGGTCGAGCGCGGCGCGGATCGCCGCGGCGAAGGGCACGTTGGGGCCTTGCGGCGTGTACGAGGACGCGACGTACGGCAGCTGCGCGCCGTGGGCAAGCCCGGTGTAGTTGCCACTGCTCACGTTGACGTACGCGACACCCCACTGTTCGAGGGACTGCGCGATCGAGCACAGGTCGGAGACCTCGAGCCCGCCCTCGGCGAATTCGATGCCGGGAAGGCGCACGCCGATCGGGAGCCCGTCGCCGCACTCGTCACGCACGGCATCGAGGATCGCGAGCAGGAACCGGAGACGTCGCTCCGGGCTGCCTCCGAAGTCGTCGTGGCGCTGGTTCGTCGCGGGCGACAGGAACTGGTTCACGAGATAGCCGTGCGCAGCGTGCACCTCGATCCCGTCGAGGCCCGCACGAACCGCCCGTCGCGCCGCGAGCGCGCACGCGGCGACGAAGTCGGCGATCTCGCTCGTCGTGAGCGCGTGCGGTATGCCGCGCGCGAGCTCGTCGTCGACCGGCGACGGCCCGACGACGACACCGCCGTGGAAGATCTGGCCGACGACCTTCGCGCCGTTGCGGTGCGCGATCTCCGCCTGCCGGGTCATGGTCGCGATCTCGCGGTCGTAGTAGGCGCGACCTTCTTCGGTCAGCGGATGCGGCTGCTGACCGTCGAGGTCCGCGGCGTACGACGCGACGAAGCCACCGGGCTCGAACGGAAAGTTGAAGACCCCGCCGATCGCGTGGACACCGACGAGCCCGACATCGCGCGTGCGCTCGTCGAGGTAACGGAGGTAGCGATCGGCCGAGAGGCGCGGCCCGTGCACCGTCATCATGATCCGGTTGCGCAGGTCGAGCTCGCCCAGCCGGATCGGCTCGAACAGCTGCATCGTGAGACGCGGGTCGCGGCCCGGAGCCTGGACCGGGCCCTAGACCGGCAGCATCGTCTGGACCGCGAGGCCGAGGCCACCGTCGACGACGACCAGCTGGCCGGTCACGTAACGCGCCAGGTCGGAGAGCAGGAAGAGCACGACGTCGGCGACGTCGTCGGGCGTGCCGACTCGGCGCAGGGGGACGACCTCGCCGCGGCGGGCGCGTAGCGCGGCATCCCCGCCGCCGGTCGGCGTGAGCCGCGTGCCCGGGATGAGACCGGGACCGACCGCGTTCACGCGGATGCCGTGCGGCCCCCACTCCACCGCGAGGTGCTGCGTGAGCGACATCACGCCCGCCTTGGCCACGTTGTACGCGCCGGCACCCGGCGCCGGCGCGATCGCGGTGAGTGACGACGTGTTGACGATCGCGCCACCGTGCTCACTGAGGTGCGGGAACGCGGCCTGGCTCACGTAGAACGCCGACGACAGGTCGACGGTGATGGTCGCGTCCCACACGTCACGGTCGAGCGAGTCGAGCATCCCGCCGCGTACGACGCCGACGTTGTTGACGAGGCCGTTCAGGCCCCCGAGCGCGGACGCCGCTCCGGCCACAATCGCATCGGCGTCACCACCCGCGACGTCGCCCGGAACCGCGACCACGCTCGCGTCGGGCGCGCCCGCGCGGATCGTGCCGACGATCTCGTCGGCACGCGCGGCGTCGATGTCGTTCACCGCGACCGAGGCGCCGTGCGTCGCGAGCGTCGTGGCGATGGCCGCGCCGATCCCCGACCCGGCTCCGGTCACCAGTACTCGGTCGCCCGTCAGTTCGAGACCACGAGAGGACTCTTGTCGACCAGGAGACCCGAGAGTCATGGCCCGCACCGCCCGTCAACCAACATCACTCCCCCGTGCAGCCGTGTATGTGCGAATCAGCTCCGATCGCGACGGCGACCGTCTCGGCGTCAAGAGACAGGAGAAGGCTTGCCGCGCGATCTGCGAGCAGCACGGCTGGGAGCCGGTGCTGTTCGCCGACAACGACGTTACCGCTGCCAACAAGGAAGAAGGTGACCCGGCCTGCCTACAGCGCTCTCTTCGACGCCCTGCGCGGGCGAGCTGACGGCCGTCGTTGCGTGGGACTTGGATCGGTTGACGCGCCAGCCCGCCGAGCTGGAGGCGTTCCTCGCCATCGCCGACCAGGTCGGGCTACGTCACCTCGTCACGGCGAGCGACCACACCGACCCGACTGGCGGTGACGGCTTGCTCGTCGCTCGGATCAAGGCTGCCGTCGCTGCCGAAGGGTTGCGAAGCTCAAGAAGCGTCTCGAGTTGAAGAGAGACGAGTTGGCCGACGCGGGGAAGTACGGCGGCGGTCGATACCCGTTCGGTCGCGGTCCCGCCATGGCGATTCGCGAGGACGAGGCAGCCATCATTCGCGAGGCGGCGCGGCGCGTGCTCGCCGGTGAGTCGCTCCGCAGTGTGGCGATCGATTTGTCGGACCGTGGCCTCGGCCAGCGCTCGGGCGGACGTTGGCCCGGTGGTGCCACGTGGGGGCAGCGCATCACCGCTCCACACGTCGCTGGCCTGCGCGTGCACCGCGGGAAGATCGTCAGCGAAACGACGTGGGAGCCGATCCTCGATCGCGAGACATGGGACCGGCTTGTCGCATTGCGTGCGGACCCGTCGCGCCGGACGCAGTCGGGTGCACCGGCGCGCATGCTGCTCAGCGGCGGTATCGCGAAGTGCGGCAAGTGCGGACGCAACCTGCGCTCGCGCACATCACCGACCGGCACGCCACGGTACGGCTGCGTGCCCGACGGCGGCGCCTGTGGCGGCATCGTGCGGGTCGCAGAGCCGATCGAGGCATTCGTCGGCGAGGCGGTGCTCAAGCGGCTGGAGCGCTCGGAACTCGGGTCGCTCGCACCGGTCGAAACCGATCTCGCTGTGCTCGACGAGGAGCTGAGCACGGTCGATGCGAAGCTCGGCGCACTCGCTACAGCGTGGGCGGCCGACACGTTGTCGCAGAGCGAGTGGGATGCGGCGAGAGCGGGACTCACGCAACGACGCAGCGAGTGCAAGCTCGCCGTCGCTCGCCTCAGGTGGCCGGACTCACTGATCAGTGCTCATCGGCGCCCGGCCGCAGCCTCATCTGCTCGAGCAGCGCGGCTTCGTCGAAGTACTGACGGAACGAGCGAATGCGGTCGCCTTCGAACTCAGCCACGGTCACGCCGATCAAGGTGACGCGCAGACCGGTAGCGTCGATCACGTCGTCGTCGATCGCGAACGGGCCCGAATGCGTCATCTGCGCGATCCACTCGACGCACGCACGGTCACCAGAAACGTCAAGCGGTGACACGTCGAGCTCGATCTCGGTGAACGCGTCCTCGCGGTCTTCGAGCTCCACCGCGAGCTCGAAGACCGACGACACGTTCAGCGCAGGGCCCCGGCCCTTGACGTCGTCGGTGTAGAGCTCGGCGATCACGCTCGTGTCGACTTTGACGCTCGCTTCGAGCGCGCGGACCAGTATCGCTGCTCGCTGCGCGTTCGAAGCCATCTTGTTCGCCTTCAGTCAGATGCTGACAGCGGCACCGACGAGGAGCATCGGGGAGCGTCACCGCCAAAGATCAAGCCCATCTCGACCTCCGAGCTGTCGGGCTCATCGTGCGAGGTGATGGGCGGTTGCCCGCCCATCACCTTGGTCGAACTTCGGTGTCAGGTGTTGTCAGACCATTCGTCGAGTCGGCCACCGTGGGCAGCGAGCCCGTAGATCACGAGGATGTCGATGATGATCATCGTGAGCGACCAGAACGTGTTGTGGTTCAGGTACGCGAGCTGCACGAGCGCATTCAGAGACGCCACGATGATGCCGACGACCCGTCCGAACATGTTGCCCGCGAAGATGAGAAAGCCGGCCAGGATCATCACCGCGCCGATGATGAGGACCACCCAACTCCACGTCTTGACGTTGTTGGTGATCGGAAGCTGGCCGCCCGTGTAGCGCTTGATGTAGTTCACCTGCGTGATCCCGACAAGACCGTCGAAGACGTTCATCGTCCCGACGATCAGGATCATGATCCCCGCGAACAGCTTCCAACCCATACCGTCGTTTTCCATGTCGAACCCCCAAATGAGCTTGCAGCAGCGTCGGTGTTGATGACATTCTCCTGCCTGGCCGAGTGAGGGACATCACCCGCATCGGATGAATCACAAAGATCCGCCACGCCTCAGAAGCGCCCACAGGCGGCGCCCCTCCTTGCTGGAAACACTCCTCCGCGATCGTTGGATCACGCCGGAGGAGTGCGGCGAAACTCGCCACGCTTTTTGGACCGACCTGTGCTCCAGGTCAAGCGGGCACGAGCTGTTCGGCATGCGAATACAGACGCAGTGCGTCGACGAAGAACTACGACTCGACCGACGACGAACGCGGGGCGGCTGAACGGTGAGGACGTCTGGAAGCCCGACTCGGGCCAGGCCGAAATCACCATGCTCGACCCCGACGACCTCGTGAGAACGGAGGGCGCGGCGCGCTTCCTCGAGCGGCTTCCTCTCGCCGCTGGCATCGTTCGACGAGATGGTGCTCGGCGCGCAGGAGGCAAGACGCGAGCGCGAGTCAGACGTCGAGCAAGCCGAGGTCGCGTGCGGCGGCTACCGCCGGAGCGCGGGAAGTCACGTCGAATTTGCGGTAGATCGAGATGGCGTGGGTCTTGACCGTGTTGCGCGAGATGAACAGCTCGTCGGCGATCGCCGCAAACGTGAGATGCGTCGGCAGGTAGCGCAAGACCCTCATCTCGGCGGGGGTCATCGGCGTGGCCGTGACGCCGATCGGCGACGCGGCGGAGTCTGCTTTCTGCCGGACCTGCGCGATCCGCTCCGGCAGGTTCCCGCCGTCCGGCATCGTGGCGACGAGATCCTGGGCGTCTCGGGACAGGACACGCGACATCGCGACATCGCCGACCAACAGCAGCGCTTGGGCAACGAGCAGGCGCGCTTCGACCGAGATCCACGGCGCGACCTCTCCCATCATCGACACGAGCCAGAGCGCATGCTTCGCGTATTCGTGCGCGTCCTGCGTCGCGCCGTCGTGCGCTGCGAGCAACGCCGAGCCCGCGAACGTGAGCACCAGGGCGGGACGCTCGCCCAACGCGAACTCATCGATGATCCGGAGCGACTCGCCGAAGCGCACGGCGGCTGCACTCCAGTCGCCCAAATCGATCTCGATGAGGCCAAG
Organism: uncultured Actinomycetes bacterium; assembly: GCA_963721435.1. Lineage (GTDB taxonomy): Bacteria > Actinomycetota > Acidimicrobiia > IMCC26256 > DASPTH01 > CAVRJC01. Next base: position 203,598 of record CAVRJC010000006.1, on the reverse strand, counting down.
TTGCGCGAGGGCGTGCACCGCGACGGCGGGCGTAGACAGCCGGCCGATTGCCGCAGCTTCCTCACAGCACGCGCGCGCCGCAGGGAGATCACCCGACAGCCGGAGCGCGGCGCCCTCCATGAACCTGGCGACACCGCGGAACGGGCTGGTGCCACGATTGAGTCTGTACACGCGCGCGGCGTCTACACGCATGCGCGCGATCCCGCGTCGGCCGCTGGTCGCGTGCAACATCGAGAGCGCGGCCCCGAGAGGCGTACCGTCGGGAAGCGGCACATCAGGTGTGACGGCCGTCGCGATTTGCGCCCACTGGTCGAAAGCCCCAGGGTCACCGCTGGTCACGCCACACCATGCCGCGATCACCACAAGCGCGGGCCGCCGCGCGATCTCGTCCGCAGCGAAACCCTCGAGCCAGCGCAGCACCGTGGCGCTCCGACCGCTTCCGAGGAACATTGGGGCGTATTGCCAGACGAGCACGTCGAATCGCGCCTCGTCACCTGCATGCGCGGCGTGCATGACCGCACGGTCGATGTCGCCGTGCGCCTCCCACCACTCGCTGGCGCGCGCCTGCAGTTCGATCTCACGCTCCGGTTCCGCGTGATGCAACCGGCTGCGGAGCGCGTCGGCGAGCAGGTGGTGATAGCGGTACCACTCACGTGTGCGGTCGAGCGGGATCAGGAGCAGGTTCGACGCTTCGAGTGCCTGCAGCACCCCGGCGGAGCCTGACCGATCGAGTACGAAGTCGCAAAGAGACCCGGACAGCTGGTCGAGCACCGACGTACGGGTGAGGAACTCGTCGGTCTCGTCGGACAGCGCGCCGAACAGCTCCTCACGCAGGTAGTCGACGACGTACCGGTCGTCACCCGCGAACGCGTGGGCCGAGGCTGCGGGATCATCGCCTTGGCGCAACGCGAGCGCGGTGAGGTACAGAGCGACCGGCCAGCCCTCGGTGCGCTCGACGAGCAGCGAAACGTCATCCTCCGAGAGGTCGAGCCCAGACTTGCGCAACAACCGGGCGCTCTCTTGATCGTTCATCGCGAGGCTCTCGGCGTCGATCGTCAAGAGAGCGCCTTTCGCGCGCAGGCCACCGACGTTGATGCCAAGGTCCTCGCGCGATGCGATCGCGATCTGCGATCCTTCGGGCACCGACATGGAGAGAACCTCTAGCGCGTCCAGCGCCTGTCGAGACGACAGCAGGTGCGCGTCGTCGACCACGAGGACGAACGGGGTGCTTCGGCTCGCCACCACCTGCGCCAGTCGCGTCAGCCGGACACTCGTGTAGTCCGCGTCCGGGCTGACCAGCCGCGCCCGCGCCTCCGGGTCAAGGGACTCGACCGAGTGGAGCGCGTCGGCGATCTCAGCGAGCAGGACGACGGGATCACGGAGTTGCGGGCTCATCGACAGCCAGGCGAAGGGGCGGTCGTCGGCCGCGGCCCACTGCGCAAGCAGTGTCGACTTGCCGTACCCGGGGCCGGCGAGGATCAGCACAACGCGCATGCTGTTCGAGCCGACGAGCCGCTCGACCAGGTCGGTCCGGACCACAGTCCCCTCCCGGGCCGAAGGAACGGCAATCGCCACAAGGCGGAAGCTACCAGGCACAACCGAACATGGACATCGTTCGACAGCGTCGCTCGAGCAGCCCCGTGCTACGGATGCTCTGCGAGTTGTCGGTGCGCTTGCAGTCCTGCAGTGATGTGGCTCGCTTCGATTCCTGCCGCAGCGCAAGTCGCGGCGTCGGTGGCGTTCTCGCTCAGGTCGCCGCCGCAAGCTGATGAGCTATCCGTGCCTTCGTGCCGAACGGAAGAGCGGGAACGCGCCCACACGGTGCAAGAGCAGCGAGCGTGGATACGACCACCGCGATGATGGCGCCTCCTGCAACCTACGAAACGGCCTCGAGCGAGTCTTCAACTCTGGTGGGAGGAAATCCGGAGAGCGACTTCACCCTGTTCGGACGAGGACACGCTGCCGACCCCGTGTGACACTCCGGTTCTTCACACCATGACGAGCGCGACCTTCGGGAGACCACCTCGCCTGCCCATGGGCGCACGCACGTTGGAGGAAACACCATGAGCGAAGCTCACGCAGGCGACCGAGGTGCTGTCGTCATCACTGGAACATCCACCGGCATCGGCGCCGCGTGCGCGCTGCGTCTCGCCGACGCCGGGTTCACCGTCTTCGCGGGCGTGCGCCGCGTCGCCGACGCCGAGGCGCTCGCAGCGCGGACGTCGGGATCCCTCACTCCGTTGCTCATCGACATCACCGACGAGGCGATGATCGCCGCCGCCGCCCAGACCGTCGCGGGCGTCGTGGGCGATCACGGCATCGCGGGCCTGGTGAACAATGCCGGCATCGTGCGGCCCGGGCCGCTCGAGTTCCAGGCCATGGCCGACCTCCGGCAGCAACTCGAGGTCAACCTGTTCGGGCAGGTCATGGTGACCCAGGCATTCCTGCCGCTGATTCGCACCGGCAAAGGCCGACTCGTGAACGTCGGGTCGATCGGTGGCCGCCTCGTGCTCCCGCTCCACGGCGGGTACAGCGCGTCGAAGTTCGCGATGGAGGCGGTGACCGATGCCTTCCGGCTCGAGCTCCGACAGTGGAACATCCACGTCGCACTCGTCGACCCGGGAGGCAGCAAGAGCGCGATCTTCGGGAAGACCATCGACGCGATCGACAACATGGCGCAGGGCCTGCACGAGCGCGGGATCCACCTCTACGACGACGACATCGCGTCGGTGCGCGCCCTCGTCGAGAAGACCGAAGACGAGGCGGAATCACCCGACCGGGTTGCGAAGGCGGTGGCCAACGCACTCACCGCGAAGCGGCCGAAGACGCGCTACCTCGCCGGGAAGGACGCGCGGGCGGTGGCAGTGATGGCCAAGGCACTCCCCGACCACCTGAAGGACATCATGGTCGCGCACGAGGCGAACCTGCCCGATCCGGTCTGAGCGGCGCAGATTGACCTCGTGGTCAGGATGCGGGCTGCAAAGCCTTGTCCGCGACACCGTTGATGAAGCTCGTCGCCTGCTGCACGAAGTCGTTCCTGAGATTGGGCTTCGGGAGGGGAATGCCGAACCAGTGTCGCTTCTCGACGTCGTGGCGCATGAACACGAGCCACGACCACATCGACATCACCTGATTGCCGTACGCCACGAAGTGCGTGTCGTCGACGAACTTTCCGCCGCTCTTCACCCCGAGCTCGCGGATCGTCTTCAGGTTGCCCTTGTAGTAGCGGCGAGAAGTCGAGAACACGGCAAAGGGCCTGCCCGCGAGCACGCTTCCTGACGCGGGATCGTGCATGTAGCTGCGCACCGGCATGCAGGTGGTGAGCCACCACGTGGGCGAGCCGATCACGACCAGGTCGTAGTCGCCACCCGACGCGGCCGGCGGGATCGTGATCGCGCCGGTCTTCTTGCGCACCTGCGCAGGCAGCATGCCGGTGATCTTCGTGATCGGCCAGCTCATCGGGCGCTTCGAGAACCGCTCCGCGTAGTGCGGGTCGGTGAACTCGAGCGCGGCCTCGGTCACGTCGTAACCGCGCCCGCGCAGCGTGTCCGCCATCGTGTCGGCGACGCGGCGCGTCTGCTGCGTGAACGAGTAGTAGACGAACAACACGTGCGGCGTGCCCTTGCCGTCCAAGGTGTGGCCTCTCTGGTCTTGCCTGTCTCGTGGAACTAGCTGTGTCCCTCTTCGGCCATCTTCTTCTGGGCATCGGCGATCGCGCCCTTGAGTGCCTGCACGTGGTGCCCCTCGGCCTCGCCGACCGCCTTCTGGATCGCGCGTGTCACGGCGGGCTCGACCGTTTCCGCCACCGAACGCGAGTACGCGACGATCAAGCCCGCGCCACCGATCGGGATCGTCTCGCCGGCTGACTCCTCGATCTGGCTGCCGATCTTCTTGTGCAACGCCTTGCCACCCACCGCGCCGATGGCAGCCCCGATCGCGGTCGCCGCGAGCAGCGGGGCGCGAACAGCCCCACCACGAAGCCGACCCCGCCGAGACCGGCCGCGCCCTCGGCGACGGCATGGTCGGACTGCTCGATCGAGAGGTTGCCCTCCATGTCCTTGCTGACCACGACCGCGCCCCAGAGGTGTGCACCACAGCCGAGGACCGCTTCGTAGTCATCCTGCGCCGCAGTGGTCGACAGGTAGCCACCGATCAGCACGTCGATCGTCTCGTCATCCATCGGTTCTCCTCGGATCCCTGGTCATGCGGACAAGGCATGGGCGGCCTGGCCGTGGTGCTCCGCGGTGTGCACCGCCAGCTCGTCCTCGGCGGCGAAGTGCGGCTTGACGTCGAACACCACCTTCTTCACCGTTCCGGTGAACGCGAACGGCTTCTCGTTCTCGTACCGCGCGATCGACGACCCCACCGTTGTCGCGGCCGATGTCCATTCCCGCGTAGCCCGAGAACCGAATGGGCACCGTGTGGTCCATGCGCCCTTTCCCAACGGGCCGGTCGTCGATGTACAGCGTCACCTCTCCGCCCGTCGCCGGCTTGGCCTCGTCGGCCGCGAACTCCATGCGAACGGTCACCTCGCCGGACGGCAGGTTCTCCTCCGCCACCTGCTTGAAGATGAAGACCCCCATCATCGAGTAGGTGTGCGTGAGCTTGCCGTCCTTGACGTAGAGCGTGAAGCCGCCGAGGTGGTCGGCTTCCGCGACGATCACGCCTTCGACACCCCCCTCGGGAACCACCAGGTCGGCGGTGATGGAGTACGAGCGGTTGTAGATCCGCGGGATCATCCCCGAGAGCACGTTCTGGACGTCGCCGCGGAACGCGAACGTCGTGTCCTCCGGGATCGGGGGCACCATCCCGAAGAACGTCGAGAGCGCGGCCAGCAACGGCAACACGTGGTAGCGCTCCGCCTCCTCCCAGAACAGGTCCTTGAGCTCCTGGACCTTCTCCGGGTTCTCGGCGGCGAGGTCCTTCGCCTGCGAGAAGTCGTCCGGCAAGTAGTAGAGCTCGGCCGGGCCCGCGTCCGGGTCCCACACGCCCGGCGCGTACGGCTTGAGGGCATCCGGGGTGAGCACCCACGGGATGCGCTCCGTCTTCATCGCCAGCCACCAACCGTCCTTGTACATGCCCCGGTTGCCGATGGTCTCGAAGTACTGCTGGGTGCGATGCTCGGGCGCGGCACTGTCGGTGAGCGACGCCGCGAACGACGTCCCATGCATCGGTTCCTGGTCGATCCCGTCGACGGTTGCCGGCTCGGGGATGCCGGCCAGCTCGAGGATGGTGGGGCCCACGTCGATCACGTGGGTGAACTGCGAGCGCAGCCCGCCGCCCTCCGGGATGCGGGCGGGCCAATGCGCGACCATCGGGTTGCGGGTCCCGCCGAGGTGCGACCCGACCTGCTTGCCCCACTGGAACGGCGTGTTCCCCGCCCATGCCCACGCGGCCGAGTAGTGGGGATCCATGATCGCGGCGCCCCACTCGTCGAGACCGCCATACCGCTCCGAGAGCTGGAGTTGCATCTCGTCGGTGAGCGGGATCCCGTTCTGCATCGTCAGCTCGTTGAACGAGCCGGTGATCGTCCCCTCCATGCTGGCGCCGTTGTCACCCCAGATCCAGATGATCAGCGTGTTGTCGAGCTCGCCCAGCTCCGCGATGGCGTCGATCACGCGACCGACGTTCTCGTCGGCGTTCTCCGAGTACCCCGCGTAGACCTCCATCTGGCGCGCGTAGAAGACCTTCAGCTCGTCGGAGAGCTCGTCCCAGGCAGGGAACGCCGCGTCACGCGGGGTGAGCTCGGTGTCGGCCGGGATCACGCCGAGCTCCTTCTGGCGCGCGAACGTCTCTTCTCGGAGCTTGTCCCACCCCTGGTCGAACTTCCCCTTGTACTTGTCGGCCCACTCCTTCGAGACGTGGTGCGGCGCGTGACTGCAGCCGGTCGAGAAGTACGCGAAGAAGGGCTTGTGCGCGTCCTGCGCACGGATCGCGTGCAACCACTCGATCGTGCGATCGGCCATCGCATCCGGGAAGTAGTACGGATTGTCGTCGTCGTAGTACTCGGGCGGAGTGCCGATGATCTTCTGGTTCTCGGCCAGGCACGGGTCCCACTGGCTCGCGCCGCCCCCGAGGAACCCGTAGAAGTAGTCGAATCCCCACCCATTCGGCCACCGGTCGAACGGGCCCGCGGGCCCTTGTTGCCCGTCGGGCGTGAGGTGCCACTTGCCGAAACCGGCAGTGCTGTAGCCGTTCTCACGCAGGATCCGCGGCAGCGGCGCGCAGTCGCGTGGCAGCGTGCCCGAGTACCCGGGGAACCCGCCCGAGAACTCGCCGACCGAGCCGACCCCCACCGTGTGGCTGTTGCGCCCGGTCAGGAGCGCAGCCCGTGTGGGCGAGCAGAGCGCGGTGACGTGGAAGCGGTTGTAGCGCAGGCCTCCCTGCGCGATCCGGGTGTAGTTCGGGGTCTGGATCGGGCCACCGAAGGTGCTCGGGTTGCCGAAGCCGGCGTCGTCAATGAGGACCAGCAGCACGTTCGGCGCGCCCTCGGGTGGCGTCGGGTGCCCGATGAGGTTCCAGTCGGGCTGCGACCCGTCAAGCGTCTTGTTGACGACCCCCGAGAAGGCCGGCCGCCGGATCGGGAGGTCGCTGCGATCGACTTCGCTCATCCTCGTGTTCCTTCCTGAACGGCCGCCTGAACCGACGAGCTCGGGTGTGCTTCGGCTGACTGGGCGGCGTCGTCGGGACGACGATCGCACACCGTGCTCGTCGTGGCGTCACCCCGTTGGGGTGATTCCCAGCGACTCGATGGCTTGCTCGACACTACCGAAGGTCCCGCCGCCGAGCTTGCCGAGCGAGCCGTCGCGCTCGAGGTAGTCGAGCACCGCCTGATGCGCTCAAGCGACGACGCGCGTCACCGGGAAGATCTTCTGCACCGACGCTGATGATCGACGTGGCGTGCTCGACGGCAATCCTCCACTTGGGGTGATTTCGCCGGCTCAACCATCCCGGCGTGCGGCACCGGGTGACAATGTGCAGCATGGAACTTTCACCGGACACCGTGCTGCAACTCGCACCTGGGATCCGCACGCGATGGGACGCCGCCGGGCATGTCCTCGTCGACTCGACGGTGGGGACGATCGTCGACATCGGGCCGCGTGGCTTCAGCATCCTGTCGCGGTTCTCGCAGCCGATCCGGCTGGGCGACGCGATCGAGCTCCTCGAGCGCGAGCAGGGAGCCTCGACAGATCTTGCGCCGACGCTGAGCGTCCTCAACATGCTCATCGAAGAGAGTGCACTGGTCACACCCGACGCCGGGCGCGCGCCGACGAGCGGCTGGGCCGATCCCGTCGAGCACGCGCGCATGCTCCACGACGAACGCAGGACCGGCGACTACCTGGCGGCCCTCGCCGCGGCGGTGCGCCCCGACGACGTGGTGCTCGACATCGGTACGGGCAGCGGCGTGCTCGCGGTCGCGGCGGCGCGTGCGGGCGCCCGGCACGTGTATGCGATCGAGGCCAGCGACATCGCCGAGGTCGCGGAGCGGGTGTTCGCGGTCAACGGCGTGCAGGACCGAGTGACGCTCCTCCCCGGCTGGTCACGGCAGGTGGAGCTGCCCGAGCCGGCCACCCTTCTCGTCGCCGAGGTGATCGGCAACGAGCCCCTCGAGGAGGAGATCCTCGAGACCACGCTCGACGCGCGCCGCCGATTGCTCGCACTCGGAGCCCGCCTGATCCCGCACGCGCTCACGCTGTTCGCGCGCCCGGTGCTGCTGCCCGAGGCCGAGGTGCGACAGCGCGCGTTCGGGCGTGCGGCAGTGCAGCGATGGCAGGACCTGTATGGGCTCGACTTCACGCCCCTCCTCGAGGCGGCCCTTCCGAGCCCGACCCACACGATCACCGAGGGCGAGGTGGTCGCCACGTGGCCGCAGGCCGGCCCGCCGGTCCCGCTCGCCACCCTCGACCTGACCACCTTCGAAGCGCCGTCGCTGGACGCGTCAGCGGACCTCGTCGTTGAGCTACCGGGCTTGATGAACGCGATCGCGCTCACGTTCCGCGCCGACCTCGTCGAGGGCATCTCGCACACCCTCGATCCGTGGAAGTGGCCGGCGTCGAGCTGGGCCACGTCGGTGTGGGTACTCGCCGACCCGGTGGAGGTCGAGGAGGGGTCGGCCCTCCGCGTGCACTACCAGCGTCGGGTGCCGGGAGTGCCGGACGGGCTCTCCTGCGAGATCGTGGAGTCTCCGAAGATCGCCCCATCTGGATGATGCCGAGCGACCACGCGTGCCCGTATGGTCGTCCATGAGCAGGTACCTCGTTGCCCGCCACGACTGCCGATGGTGCGCGACATCACGGAGACAGGAGACAACCATGGGAATGGTGCGTCGGCGGACTCGCCGCCGGACGATGATGGTGGCCGGCGGGCTCGCGTACGCGAGGGGGCGGAACGCAGGCGAGCAAGAAGAGCAACCGAGCGAGCAGGCGTATGCCGCGCCGCCGCCTGCCCCACCGCCCCCAGCGCCGAGCGCCGATGACGCGGCCGGTGAGCTCGAGCGTCTCGCGTCGTTGCACGACTCTGGCGCGCTCTCCGACGACGAGTTCGCCGCCGCCAAGCAGAAGGTCCTCGGCGTTTAACTCGCCGCCGACCACGAACGAGGAGCACCCATGGCTGACCATCCCCGCGGCGCCGTCTTGCGCCGCGCCATCGAGACCTGCATCTCCCCCGACGACGATGCCATCGCGAAACTCGGCGAGCTGTTCACCGACAACGCGACCGTGTGGTCACCGAACATGATGACCGCCGGCATCGCCGACCTGGCCGAGAATCTCGCCTTCCGCGAGTCTGCGTTCTCGGACGTGGTCATCGACGTCGACTCGCTCGACGTCTTCGGGAGTCGGGGCCTGGCCGAGTTCCGCGTGTCCGCGACCTTCTCAGGCCCGTTCGTGATCGACGAGTCGGTGGCGATCGAGCCGAACGGCCGGCACCTCCTGCTCGGCGCAGCTGCCGTGGCCGACTTCGACGGCAACAAGATCAAGGCCCTCCGCGCCTACTTCGACGACGGCAGCCTGCTGGAGCAGATGCTCGACGCGTAGGCAGCGCACACGAGGAAACGGCCATGGACCCCTCGTACCGCGTCGTCGTCGAGCACGAGCCGGATCCGCTCGACTTGGCGTTCCTCGAGGAGCGCATGGCCGAGGCCGCGGTCTCGGCCGCGGGCGTCGGCGACGAGGACGAGTTCGCGGTCGTCGTGCGCGACGACGGGCGGATCGTCGCCGGCGCGTCGTGCGCGGTCTGGGGCGGAGGCTGCCAGGTGCACGTGGTGTGGGTCGACGAGACCATTCGACGATCGTGGCCTCGGGCGAGCGCTGATGGAGCGAGGTCGAGGGCGAAGCGCGGCGCCGGGGTTGCCGGCTGGTCATGGGCCTCACGTACGACGTGCTGACCGGCGACTACTACGACCGCCTTGGCTTCCGGACGGTCGGTGTCATCGAGGACTGTCCCACCGGAACGAACACCCGCTGGTACCGAAAGGACCTGTAGGCCCGCTGTCAAAGCTACGTGAGGACGTGATTGTTCTGTGCAGACTCGGAACTTGTCACCGCAGATGCCGACCTCGGAGTTTCAGCCGCCGAGCCGATGTATACGGTGGTCCAGTGTGTCGTCGGACCTCGTAGGGGAGACACGCCATGAACACGATCGTGCATTTGAGTGTGGAGGAGCGGACGGCGCGGGGAAAGGCGGCGCGCGAGCAGACGCCTCCGTCCGGCCATGGCGGTTGGATCCCGGCGCCGGATCGGCCGGACCCGGTCACGTTGCTCGAGGAGCAGGACGCCTCCCGTGAGCCCGATCTGGTGCCTGTGCGACACGGGCGGATGATGGTTTCGCCGTTCACGTTCTACCGAGGCGCGGCGAAGATCATGGCGACGGACCTGAAGGACACACCGACCGCGGGACTCAGTGTCCAACTCTGCGGAGACGCGCACCTGTCGAACTTCGGTGTGTACGCGTCACCGGAGCGGACGCTCGTGTTCGACCTGAACGACTTCGACGAGACGCTCCCAGGGCCATTCGAGTATGACGTGAAGCGCATGGCGGCGAGCTTTACGATCGCTGCGCGCAACAACGGCTTCACGACGGCGGATGCGCGGGCAGCGTCGCTGTCGGCGGCAAGGGCATACCGCGTGGCAATGGCCGGCTTCGCGCAGATGCGCACGATGGATATCTGGTATTCACACCGGTCCGAACAAGACTTGCTAAGTGCGCTGAACGCCATGACGCGCTCCCTGAAGGGCGCCGACAAGAAAGCAGCGAAGGCTGCCAAGAAGAGCGCCCAGAAGAACGCCACGAAGGCACACACCCGTGACAGTTTGCAGGCGCTTTCGAAGCTGACCGAACATGTTGATGGCCAGTATCGGATTGTCAGTCAGCCGCCGGTCGTCATTCCTTTGCGTGACCTTGCGCCCAGCGTGGGCCTGTCTGCTGAGGACCTCGAGCGCGTGGTCCACGATCAGTTCCGTGCGTACCGGGCGACCTTGCAGGATGATCGGCGTCACCTGCTCGAGCGCTTCAAAGTGGTCGACGTCGCCCGCAAGGTCGTCGGGGTCGGCAGCGTCGGTACGCGGGCGTTCATCGTGTTGTTGCAGGGCCGCGATCAACAGGACCCGTTGTTCTTGCAGGTCAAGGAAGCAACGGCGTCGGTGTTGGAGGATCACCTGGCGAAGAGCCGGTACAAGCAGCCCGGGGAGCGAGTGGTGCAGGGACAGCGGATGATGCAGGCCGCGAGCGACATCTACCTCGGTTGGACCAAAGGCGAGCAAGACAACCGGTACCTGTATTGGCGCCAATTGCGCGACATGAAGGGGTCCGCGGTCGTCGAGGCCATGGCACCAGTGACCCTCGTGTTGTACGCGCGTTTCTGTGGGGAGACGTTGGCGCGGGCACACGCCCGCTCGGGAGACCCGATCGCACTCGCGGCGTATCTCGGCAAAAAGGACCTCTTCGAGCAGTCAATCACCGACTTCTCCGACCGCTACGCCGACCAGAACGATCGGGACTATGACGCGTTCTGCGATGCGATCCGATCGGCGCGCCTCGAAGCGCGCCAGGGCATCTGATCCGATAGCGAGGCGCGGAGTTGCGCCGCGGGTCGCCGGGTAGTTCGAACGCTGGATGGGGGACGAAACGTCGGACTCTGTGAGCGAGGGCTGGACCCGATCCGAACTCGAAGAACACGTGCGCGACGAGCACATTCGACTTGACCAATTGAACCGATGATCGGCATCGGGCTTCGTCGTCATCACGCCCGACGACCCCGACGCGTGGCCGCGAGCATCGCCGAGCATCGAGAGCACCAGGGCATGGTTGCGCTTGTGGAGTTCACCGACGCCGAGCGCGCGACTGCTCCGAGCGCAGTTCGAGTTGTAGGCGCTCCCGAGCGGGCAACCTGTCGCGACGGCGCCGCGCGGGTGGCGATTAGGCAGCGTCGGGTCGTTCGGCCCTATCGCGCGAAGTCCCACTCGATGAGACTCTGACGCATGCAATCGAATCCGTGCGCTTCCGATTCCACGCGAAGGAGAATGCAGTATGAGCGATGACCCCATGGACGAACTTGGCCCGGTCGACTTTCTCGTGGTCGAGTTTCCGGCCGGTGCGAGCCATTTCACCGGCGAGATGGCCGCCGAGCTCGCATCCCTCGTCGATGCGGGCACTATCCGAGTGCTCGACGTGCTGATTTTGGCTAAGGATGCAGACGGTTCCGTCGAAGCTCTTGAGATCGACGATCTCGACGCGCTCGACGAACTGCGAACCGTCGAAACGACGCTCGCGACGATCCTCGCCGAAGAAGACGTCGAGCACCTCGCCGCGGCAATGGAACCGGGCACCGTCGCTGGCGTCCTCGTCTGGGAGAACACCTGGGCAGCGCCATTCGCATCGGCGGCGCGTCGATCCGGCGGCCAGCTCATCGCAAGTGGCCGCATTCCGATCCAGGCAATCATCGCCTCGCTCGAGGCCGATGCCGCCCTCACCGAAGAAGGAGCTTGATATGCCTTTGATGCGTGCACGAGTAGGACGCCCGGGCGTCGTCGGCAGGCCGGTAGCGCGCACCGCCGCGGTGGTGGGCACCGCCGCCGTTGTCTCGCATGGCGTCAATCGCCGCCAAGACCGCCGTCAAGGTCGCCGCGGATAGGACTCCCAGGAGACCTGGGCAGCGGCCAACAGTCCGAGTCTCCGTGCGACCATCACAGCTTCGTGAGCGAGTTGGTACCAAGTTTGCGGTAGATCGTGATCGCGTGCGCCTTCACCGTGTTCCGTGAGAGGTAGCAGTCTTCGGCGATCGCGGAGAAGGTGAGGTTCGTCGGCAGGTACGCCAGGACACGCTGCTCGGCTGGGGTCAGCGGAGTCAACATCAGTGTCAACGACAGTGAAGGTCGAATGTGCGCTGGAGCGCGTTCTCGGAGGCATGTTGCTGCGACGTGGAGGGCGTCGTCGGTACGGGCTGTCACCCGGCGAGCGGGGGATGTCTCAGGCGTCGGCGTGACGCCCCGCCGCACAAGGGTCGGTTCGCATACCCGTCAGGTCGACGGCTCGCGCGTTCGTCATGTCCCTGCTTTCGGCTCGGCTGCTTCCGTGGTGTGCACGTGTCGATACCGGCTCACGAGAGCGCGACGAGCACGTTCTTGGTGCGGATGTACTCCATGATCCCCTCGCGGCCGCCGACCTTGCCGTAGCCGCTGTCCTTGACGCCACCCGACGGCGCTGACCATCCCGCGGGGGCACCGGCGCCGTTGATGCCGATGTTGCCGGCATCGAGCTCCGACGCGACACGCAGCGCCCGATCGATGTCCTGGGTGATGAGGTACGCGGCAAGCCCGTACCGCGTGCCGTTGGCGAGCGCGACCGCTTCGTCCTCGTCGGTGAAGCGCGTGACCGCGAGCACCGGCCCGAACACCTCGTCCTGTGCGATCTCGCTCGCAGGGTCGACCTCACCGAAGACCGTGGGTGGGAGGAACCACCCGTCGGCGAGCGAGCCACCGAGCCGCTCGCCTCCGCACAGCAGGGTGCCGACACCGCGGTCACGCGCGCGTCCGACCATCTCGAGGATGCGCGTGCACGCGGCCTCGTTGATGACCGGGCCCATCAGCGTGTCGCCGTCGAACGGGTCACCGACCTTGACCGCGGCGAGCGCGGGGAGCAAGCGGGCGACCACGTCGTCGTAGACGTGGTCGTGCACGAGCAGCCGGCTCGGGATCGTGCAGCCCTGACCGCTGTTCCCAGTGACGCCGACCGCGAACCGGACCGCCGTGTCGAGATCGGCGTCTGGGAACACGATCGCCGCCGACTTGCCACCGAGCTCGAGCACGAGCGGCGTGAGCGATTCCGCGGCGGCCGCCTGGATACGCGCGCCGATCGCACCGCCGCCGACGAAGCTGATCTTGTCGACGCCGGGATGGCGCACCAGCGCGTCACCCGCGTCGGGGCCGCCCGGCACGACGTTGACCACACCCGGCGGGAGTCCCGCCTCCTCGCAGAGCTGCCCGAACCGCAGGCACGCGAAGGGCGCGGCCTCGGGAGGCTTGATGACCACGGAGCACCCGGCCGCGAGCGCCGGCGCGACGACCATCTGGATGTTGGCGAGCGGGTGATTCCACGTGAGGATCGCGGCCACGACACCGACCGGCTCGAGCAGCGTGAAGTCGAGCGCCTGGCCGGGAGCCATCGGGATGGTGTCGCCGGTGAGCCGGTCGATCCAGCCCGCGTGGTACTCGAACGCGGAGATGCCGCCGGTGTAGCGCATCCGGGAGAGCGCGGCCGGAGTCCCGACTTCGAGCGCGTTGATGGTCGCGAGCTCGACGGCATGCTCACGGATGAGCTCGCCGATGCGATTGAGCACCGCTCGCCGTGCGACCGGTGCCGTCCGCCGCCACGAGTGGAGCGCGGCGCGCGCCGCTCCGACGGCATCGTCGATCTCCGCAGTGCCCGCGATCGGGAACGTGGCCTGCCGCTTGCCCGTCGACGGGTTGACGTGCTCGAGCTCACCACCGCTACCGACCGTGCGCCATTCCCCGCCGATCACCAAACCCGGTCGGAGCAGCGCCGCCCTCTCGTCCATGCCGGTCACGCTATCCCGACACGCACCCGGAGCTACCAGGGATCGACGGGGTGCTTCTTCGTCGTGCTCGGTGGCGCCGGCGGCGCCGCCAACAGCAGGTCGGTGATCCAACGGCGCGTGTCGGTCGGGTCGATCACATCGTCGATCTCGAAGTGGGCGGCGATGTTGACGGCCTTCCCCACCTCGTACATCTTCGCGAGCAGCTCCTCGTAGCGCGCCTCACGCGCCTCGGGATCCTCGAGAGCTTCGAGGTCGCGCCGGTAGCCGAGGCGCACCGCGCCTTCGAGGCCCATGCCGCCGAACTCGCCGGTGGGCCACGAGACCACGAACGTGTCGGCGGTGAAGCTGCCGGCTGCCATCGCGAGCGCGCCGAGGCCGTAGCTCTTGCGCAACACCACGGTCGCGAAGGGCACGGTGATGTTCGCGCCGGTCACGAACATGCGGTTGCAGTGGCGCACCTGGGCGGTGCGCTCCGCGTTCGGACCCACCATGAACCCCGGCGTGTCGCACAAGCTCAGGATCGGGAGGTCGAAGGCGTCACAGAGCTGCAGGAAGCGCGACGCCTTGTCGGCGGCGTCGCTGTCGATCGCACCCCCGAGATACGCCGGGTTGTTGGCGAGCACGCCCAGTGGCCGGCCCTCGATCCGCACCAACGCAGTGACGACTCCCGCGCCGAACTCGCGCCGCAGCTCCAACACCGAGTCGGTGTCGGCGAGCAGCTCGATGAGCGAACGCACGTCGTAGACCTGCACCCGGTTCTCGGGGATCGCGTGACGGAGCAGGCGTTGATCCACGCACTGCCACTCGTCGACGGGGCCGGCGAAGTACGAGAGGTACTGCTTGGCGACGCGCACGGCGTCCGCCTCGTCGGCGACGCGCACGTCCACGACGCCCGATGCGGTCGACACGTCGATCGGGCCGATCTCCTCCGGCGCGACGCGCCCGAGGCCGCCACCTTCGATCATCGCCGGCCCCGCCATGCCGAGGTTGGAGTGTTCGGTGGCGATGATGGCGTCGCAGCACCCGAGCAAGGACGCGTTCCCTGCGAACGACGGCCCGCCCGCGATCCCCACGAGGGGGACCAGCCCGGAGAGCTCGCCGAACAACCGGAACGCCATCCCCTCGAAGCCGGCACCGATCCAGTCGTCGCCCGGCCGACCGCCGCCGCCGTCGGCGAACAGCACGACCGGCAGCTGCTGTGCCGCCGCGAGGCGGAACAGCCGGTCCTTCTTGCGGTGGTTGTTCACGCCCTGGGTACCCGCGAAGACCGTGTAGTCGTAGACCACGATCACGCAGCGCATGCCGTCGACCGTCGCGACGCCGCCGACGAGCCCGTCGGCGGGCGAGCGGGCGATGAGCTCCTCGCGCGTGGCCCGGCTCGACTGCGCGGCGAGGGTCAGGGCGCCGTACTCGACGAACGAGCCCGGGTCGCACAGGTCGTCGATGTTCTCCCGTGCGGTGCGACGGCCCCGTGCGTGCTGCGCGGTGACAGCCGCGGCGCGCGCCGCGTCGAGCCCGACATCGTGACGTGCCACGACCTCGGCGAGGTCGGGCCGGATCGTCGCGGGGTCGACGGTGACGGCAGCGTCGGCGGCCGCCGTCGGGACGTCCGCGGCCTCGACCTCGAGCAGCACGTCCCCCTCGTCGACGGTGTCGCCGGTCGCGACCTTGATCGTGCGCACGATGCCGTCGTGCGGCGCGGCGACGACGTGCTCCATCTTCATGGCCTCGAGCACGACGAGTGCCGTGCCCAAGCGCACGAGCGCACCCGCCTCGACGTTCACGGCGACGACCGTGCCCTGCATCGGCGCGATGACCGGGCTCATGCCCGAGAAGCTACAAGGCCCGGCGCTGCAAGCCTGTTCTACAGATAGGCGGCCGGGTTCACCGGCGTGCCGTTGATCCGGACTTCCCAGTGCAGGTGGCAACCGGTCGACTTGCCCGTGCTCCCGACGTACCCGATCACCTGGCCGATGAGGACGGTCTGCCCGGGCGACACGACGATCGACGACTGGTGGCCGTAGAGCGTGGCGATGTTGCCGCCGTGCTTGATGATCGTCATGTTGCCGTAGCCACCGCTCGACGCCTCGGGCACGACCTGGAACACCGTGCCGGTGGCGGCGGCCTTGATCGGCGTGCCGCACGAGGCGCCGAAGTCGATGCCGGAGTGGAACGCGGTCGCGCCCGTGATGGGATCGGTGCGGTACCCGAACGGGCTCGTGATCGGGCCGGACACCGGCCGGATGAAGCCGCTCGGGCCCGGTGTCGTGTCCGGGCTGTTCCGCAACTGGGCCATGTACGCGTTCGATGCCGCAGTGAGGTCCGCTTCGATCGCTTCCTGCTTCGTCTGCAGGCTCGCGACGAGCGCGCCGGTCTGCTGCTCGTTCGCGGCCGCGGCCGCGCGCGACTGCTCCTGCTGCGCGATCAACGCGTCGAGCTGTTCCTTCTCGGCGGCGGCGGCGGCGCGCGCGTCGTCGGCGGCTTTCTGCTGCTCCGCGATCTGGGCCTTCTGGGTCTCGAGATCGCTCTTGAGCCGCGTGACCTTGACTGCGTCGTGGCGCCGCTTCGTGGAGACGCGCTGGAGGTAGTGCTGACCCTCCACCAACGCGCCGGACCCGTCGGTCGCGGTGAGCAGGCTGAGCATGTTGGCTCCGCCGTCGTGCTGGGTGTAGAGCAACAGCGCGCTCTTGCGCATGTCGGCCTGCGCCTTGTCGATCTGGCGCACGGTCTCGTCGACCTTGGCCTGGACCTCGGCCGCCATCGCCGCGAACCGATCGGCGTCGGCCTGCGCGGCCGCGAAGCGGGCGTTGCTCGCGGCAACCTGCGCCTCGAGCGACGTGAGGCTGCTGTCGAGCGACTGCCGTTGCTTCTGCAGGCTCGCGAGCTGGTTCTTGGCCGCCTGCTGCTCGGCGTCGGTCGCTTCCTTCTGCTGATACAGCTTGGTGACCTGGTCGGCGGTGCTCTGCTGCGCCCCGGCGCGCGCGGCCAGGGGCGCCGTCACCGCCGCGAGAGAAAGCGCGGCCGCGAGGAGGTAGTGGGAGAACCTCCGCATGCGCAGCAAGCGTAGGCAACATACGTCACACAAGCAACACCGCCCCCACCAGTTGAACACCGTTGAACCAGCCCGCGCAGTCCGAATTGCTCGGATTGTCCGCCCGATGCGGCGGGAGCAGAAAGGAAGCTAAGTACGGAGAAATCTTCGGAGCCCCACCACGGCCCCGAACGTGCCGATCAGCATGCCGCCGATGAGCACGATGAACGCGATCCGGGTGGCGTCGCCGGTCGTGAGGAAGAACTCGGCGAAGAAGCTGTTGCGGTCGCTGAACGCCTGGTCGAAGCCGAAGTGCTTGAGCGAGAGCACCGCGATGATCGCGATCCCCGCGCCGACGAGGCCCTGCACCATGCCTTCCGCGAGGAACGGCACGCGCACGAACCAGTTCGACGCGCCGACCAGCTTCATGACCTCGATCTCGCGCCGACGCGCGAATGTCGCGAGCCGGATCGTGTTCACGATGAGGAACAGCGAGGACAGCAGCAGGATCGCCGAGATGCCGATGAAGATGAGCCGGACGGTGTTGGTGACGTCGACAAGGCCCTTCAACGCGTCACCGGGTGTGCTCACCTTGTCGACACCCTGCTGGCTCTGGAATTCCTGTTGCAGCGTCGAGGTGAGCTTGTCGACGTCGGGACCGCCGCTCGTCTTGCGTGGCGCGACCCTGAAGGACTCGGGCAGGTCTTCCGCGGTGATCGTGCTGACGAGGTCGGGATCACGACGGAAGATCCGCTTGAACTCGTCGTAGGCGTCGGTCTTGCTCAGGTGGCGGTACGACTCGACGATGCCTCCCGGCTTCATCGCATCCTTGAGATTCGCTTCGACGGCGTCGATCTGCTGCCGGGTGGCCTTGACGTTCATGAAGATCTCGAGCGTCACACCACCCTTGATCTTCTCGGTGCCGTGATCCACCCACTTCGACAGCATCAGGATGCCGCCGAACAGCGAGAGCGAGACCGCGACCGTCGCGATCCCCGCGACGGTCATCAACACGTTGCGGCGCAGCGACACCATCGTCTCGCGCGCGAAGTAGCTCGTGCGGGTCCACATGGTTCGGGCTCAGCTCCCGACGCCGTACACGCCGCGCGCCTGGTCGCGCACGAGGCTGCCGTGGTCGAGCTCGATCACGCGGCGGCGCATGGCGTCGACGATGCGCTGGTCGTGGGTGGCCATGACGATGGTCGTGCCGGTGCGGTTGATGCGGTCGAGGATGCGCATGATGCCGACGGTGGTCGCCGGGTCGAGGTTGCCGGTGGGCTCGTCGGCGAGCACGATCAGCGGCCGGTTGACGAACGCACGCGCGATCGACACCCGCTGCTGCTCACCGCCGGAGAGCTCGGTCGGGAACCGACCCGCCTTCTTGGCCAGGCCGACGAGGTCGAGCACCTGGGGCACCTGGGTGCGGACCACGTGCCGGGGCCGGCCGATGACCTCCATGGCGAAGGCGACGTTCTCGTAGACGGTCTTGTTCGGCAGCAGCTTGAAGTCCTGGAAGACGCAGCCGATGTTGCGGCGCAGCTGCGGCACCTTCCAGTGGCTGAGCTGCGAGATGTCGCGCCCGGCGACGACGATCCGACCGCTCGTGGCCTGCTCCTCCCGCAGGAGCAGGCGGAGGAAGGTGGACTTTCCGGAGCCCGACGGCCCGACGAGGAAGACGAATTCACCCTTTTGGACGTCTGCGGTCACGTCCCTGAGCGCGGCGACGTCCCCCTTGTAGACCTTGGAGACGTTCTCGAAAAGGATCATGAGCGAGTGGGCGACCACCAGTGAGGGCGCCGGCGAAGGCGGGGTGCCAGGGCAGCGAGGGTAGCAGTCGCACCCCGAAATTTGGTGTCTCCTCCTTCATGGCTCGCTCGAGGCTCGGCGGTCCAGCCAGTTCCGACCGGGCGCGTCCGCGCCTTTCGCTCGCTACTCGCCGCGCTGACGCCGCCACTGGAGATAGGCCTCGATGAACCCGTCGATCGAGCCGTCGAGCACGGCCTGCACGTTGCCGGTCTCGTAGCGGGTCCGCTCGTCCTTGACGAGCTGATACGGGTGCAACGTGTACGTGCGGATCTGGCTCCCGAACGCGACGTCGCGCTTTTCCCCGGACAGGGCTTCGAGCTCCGCGGTGCGCTCCTGGCGCTGCCGCTCGGCGAGTCGCGCCGCGAGGATCTGCATCGCGCGCGCCTTGTTCTGCGTCTGCGACCGCTCGTTCTGGCACGACACGACGATGCCCGTCGGCAGGTGCGTGATGCGCACCGCCGAGTCGGTGACGTTCACGTGCTGACCACCCGCGCCGGACGACCGGTAGGTGTCGATCCGCAGGTCGGTCGCGTCGATCTCCGGGGCCTCGGTCTCGTCGAGCGTCGGCACGAGGTCGAACGAGGCGAACGCGGTCTGCCGTCGCGCGTTGGCGTCGAAGGGCGAGATGCGAATCAGCCGGTGCACGCCGCGCTCGCCGGTGAGCAGCCCGTACGCCCAGCGCCCCTTGATCGTGAACGTGGCCGAGCTCAGGCCCGCCTCGGTGCCGGGCGAGACCTCGTCGATCTCGACGCCGAACCCACGCGTCTCCGCCCACCGGATGTACATGCGCAGCAGCATGTTGGTCCAGTCCTGCGCGTCGGTGCCGCCCGCACCCGAGTTCACCGTGCAGATCGCATCGCGGTCGTCGTGCTCGCCGGTGAACAACGCGCGGAGCTCCAGCCCGTCGAGCTCGGCGGTGAGCGCGGCGATTCCGGCTTCGATCTCCGGCTCCTGCGACGCATCGCCTTCCTCGCGCGCGAGCTCCGCGAGCGTGTCGAGGTCGTCGAGGGTCGCAGTGAGGCGCTCGACGAGCTCGACGTCTTCCCGCAGTCGCGCCAGCTCGGTGGTGACCCTGCGCGCGGCGGCTTGGTCGTCCCACAGGTCGGGCTTCGCGACCTCCTCTTCGAGCACCGCGATCCGCTCGCGCGCGGTGTCGATGTTGAGGTAGGTGTCGGCACCCGCGACCCGTCGTCGCAGCTCGGTGAGGTCGGTCGTGAAGTCGCGCATCGTCAGCGGTGTGGTGGGAGCTCGGCGGCGCTCGGGTCAGCGACCGTGGCAGAGCTTGTACTTCTTGCCACTCCCACAGAAGCACGGTTCGTTGCGGCCGGGGGTCTTGTCGACCCGCACCGGTTGCTGGACGATCTCCGGATCCCCGGCGTTGAGCTCGGCGTCGATGGCCCCGTCGAACGCGACGTCGAGGTCGCCGACCCGGTCTTCCGCGGCCATGCTCGCAGCAGTGGCCCGCATCGCCGCCGCGCCGGTGACCGACTCGTCGGGCGCGCTGTACTGCAGCGCCTTGGTGGCCGGCTGCCGGGGCGCGTCTTCGACCGCGACCTGGAGGTGCGACACGTACGCGACGAAGGTGTCCTGGATCTGGCCCATCATCGCCTCGAACATGTCGAAGCCCTCACGC
This sequence comes from uncultured Actinomycetes bacterium, assembly GCA_963721435.1. Taxonomy (GTDB): domain Bacteria; phylum Actinomycetota; class Acidimicrobiia; order IMCC26256; family DASPTH01; genus CAVRJC01. The sequence goes on along the minus strand of CAVRJC010000006.1, from coordinate 183,075 downwards.
TGCCACTCGGCCAACGGGTCCTTCTGGCCCATCGCCCGCAGGTTGATGCCCTCGCGGAGGTAGTCCATCTCGTAGAGGTGCTCGCGCCAGTGCTGGTCGATCATCGACAGCATCACCTGGCGCTCGATGGTGCGGAGGGTCTCGGAGCCGATCGACGCTTCCTTGGCTTCGTACTGGTCGAGTGCGTCGGTGGTGAGCAGCTCGACGACCATGTCGCGGTGCGCGCAGCTGTCGAGCTGCTCGCGCGCGATCGACGTCGGGTACACCTGCTGGATCTGCTTGTCGAGCTCGTCGAGGTCCCACTCCTCGGGGTACTCGCTCATGCAGTTGGCGAGCACGACGCGCTCGACGGTCGCCTCGATCGCCTGGTACGCCTCGTCGCGCAGGTCGCCGCCCTCGAGGATCTGCTGGCGGCGCCGGTAGATCACCTTGCGCTGCTCGTTCATCACCTCGTCGTACTTGAGGACGTCCTTGCGGATCTCGAAGTTGCGGTCTTCGACGGTCCGCTGCGCGCGCTCGATGGCCTTGGTCACCATCTTCGCCTCGAGCGGGACGTCGTCGGGGAACGCCCTGCCCATCACCCAGTTCATCGCGCCCGTCGCGAACAGGCGCATGAGGTCGTCTTCGAGCGAGAGGTAGAAGCGGCTCTCGCCCGGGTCGCCCTGACGGCCCGAACGGCCGCGGAGCTGGTTGTCGATCCGTCGGCTCTCGTGGCGCTCGGTGCCGAGGACGAACAGGCCACCGGCTTCGCGCACACGCGCGCCGTCGGCCGCGCACTCCTCCTTGAAGCGCTCGAGCAGCTCCTGGTACTTCTCGGGCGACTCCTCGACGGTGCTGCCGCTCGCGAGCACCTCTTGCAGCGCAAGGCCTTCGGGGTCGCCACCGAGGAGGATGTCGACACCGCGACCGGCCATGTTGGTGGCGACGGTCACCGACGCGGACCGCCCCGCCTGCGCGACGACGTGCGCCTCCTGCTCGTGCTGCTTCGCGTTGAGCACACGGTGCTGGATCCCCCGCTTCTCGAGCAGGCGCGACAGGAGCTCCGACTTCTCGACCGAGATCGTGCCGACGAGCACCGGCTGCCCGGCCTCGTTCCGCTCTGCGATGTCGTCGGCCGCGGCCTCGAACTTCGCGGCCTCGCTCTTGTAGATGAGGTCGGGCTGATCGACGCGCACCATCGGTCGGTTGGTCGGGATCGACACGACGTCGAGGCCGTACGTGTGTGCGAACTCACCGGCCTCGGTGTTCGCAGTGCCGGTCATGCCGGCGAGCTTGTCGTACATGCGGAAGTAGTTCTGGAGGGTGATCGTGGCGAGGGTCTGGTTCTCCTCTTTGATCTTCACCCGCTCCTTCGCCTCGACGGCCTGGTGCAGGCCCTCGCTCCAGCGCCGGCCTTCGAGGATGCGTCCCGTGAACTCGTCGACGATCCTGACCTCGCCGTCGGCGACGACGTAGTCGACGTCCTTCTTGAACAGCTCCTTGGCACGCAGCGCGGCCTGGATCTGGTGCACGAAGTTCTGGTTCACGTGCTCGTACAGGTTGGTGACGCCGACCGCGGACTCGACCCGCTCCACCCCTTCCTCGGTCGGTACGACGGTGCGCTTCGCTTCGTCAACCTCGTAGTCGCGGTCGCGCTGGAGGTTCTTCACGATGGTGGCGAACTGCACGTAGAGCTCTTGGGCGTCGTCGGCGCGCCCGGAGATGATGAGCAGCGTGCGCGCCTCGTCGATGAGGATGGAGTCGACCTCGTCGACGATCGCGAACGCGTGGCCCCGCTGCACCTGACCCTCGAGCGTGGTGGTCATGTTGTCGCGCAGGTAGTCGAAGCCGAACTCGTTGTTCGTGCCGTACGTGATATCGGCGGCGTAGGCCGCGCGCTTGGCCTCGAAGTCGTCGATCTGGGGCAGGACGACGCCGGTCTCCAGGCCGAGGAACCCGTACAGCCTCGCCATCCATTCCGCGTGGAACTTCGCGAGGTAGTCGTTCACGGTGACGAGGTGCGCGCCGCGCCCGGCGAGCACGTTGAGGTAGAGCGGGAGCGTGGCGACGAGGGTCTTGCCCTCACCGGTCTTCATCTCCGCGACCCAGCCGAAATGAAGCGCCGCGCCACCCATGATCTGCACGTCGAAGTGACGTTGCCCGAGCGTGCGGAGGCCACCTTCGCGGACGACCGCGAACGCCTCCGGGAGGATGTCGTCGAGGAGGTCGGCGCGGGCGTCGTCGTTCTTGGCCTGGTCGAGGCGCTCGCGGAACGAGAACGTGAGGTGGCGGAGGTCGTCGTCGGAGCGGGCCTGCATCTCGGGCTCGAGGCGGTTGACGACCGGCGCGATCGACTCCAGCACCTTGAGCTTCTTTCCTTCACCGGCGTGCAGCAGCTTGTTGAACAGGCCCATACGGCCTTCAATGCTACCGGCAGGAGACGCAGCGCAGCCGCGCTCGGACGAGCGGGGCGGCGGGGCGGAGTCGACCCGACATGCGGGAACGATTGGCGCCGCAGCGGCCGTACTATCCCCCGGATGTCCACGACGCCCGACGGTGCGCCGGCCACCGCACCCTCGGCCCTCGCACCGCTGGCTCGGTGGGCACTCGGGCTCGCGCTGGTGGCGGTCGCCGCCATCGCACTGCTGCTCGCGACCACCCCCGACGCGGTCGAGGGCGATCCCACCGTCGACGTCGCGGCGCGGCTCTGCCTGGTGCTCGCGGTGGTCGCGGGGGCGTTCGTGCTCGTCGCGCCACTCTCGGCGAAGACGAAGGGGTGGGTCGTCGCCGGGCTCGTCGGCATCTACCTGTTCGCGGCCGCGGCGCTCGTGCTCTCGGGCTCGCCGTTCCCGCCGATCGGTATCGCGCTCGACCAGGGCTTCCGCACCGCGTCGATCACGAAGTACTCGCACTCGATCGCGTTCGTCGACTTCGCGTACAAGGGCCTGCCGCCGTACTACCCGCCGCTGTTCTTCTGGGTGCTCGGGCGCCTCGCCCGGTGGACCGACACGAGCGCGTACGAAGCCCTCAAGATCGGAGCGCTCGTCACCGCGCTCGTCGTCCCCCTGATCGCGGTGCGCTTCTGGGCGGCGATCACGCGCGACTGGGCGATCGCGGTCGCGGTGGCGGTCATCGGCCTCGCGTTCACCGACTGGTACGAGCCGTACGGGTGGCTGGCGGTGATCGTCTTCGTGCCGTGGTTCCTGCTGTTCGTGCTCCAGGTCGGCCGCCGGCACGACCTCTCACCCGGGATGACCGTCGCAGGAATGGTCATCGGCGCCGCGCTCGTGATGACCTACTACTACCCGTTCTTCATCGGCGCGCTCGCGCTCGCCGGTCTGCTCGCGGCGCGGCGGGTGGCGGCGGCGCACGGGATCGCGCTGGGGCCGAAGTTCCCTCGGCGCACGGTGATCGTCCTCGTGGGAACGGCCGCGATCAGCGCGGTGTACTGGCTCCCGCTCCTCGTCTCGGTCGCCACCACGTCGGGCGCGAAGGGCTACCAGAACCGCTACCTCGATCCCGCGACCGTCGACGTGCCCCTCCCGTTCCTCACCTTCGACCTCGTCGGCTTCGTGCTGCTCTTCGGCCTCGGCTACCTCGTGCTCAGCGCCCGTCACTCTCCCGCGTCACGGGGGCTGCTCGCGCTGCTCGGGGGCGCGTACGCGTGGATCGCATTCGGGTACGTCGGGATCCTCGTCGACGTGCCGCTCCTCACCGCCAAGACCGTGCCCGTGATCGAGTACACGCTCGTGGTCGGCGCCGCCGCGGGCGCGGTGATGATCGGACGGCAGATCGCGGCCAACGCCACGGTGCGACGTCGTGTCGGCACCGCGGGCCTCGTGCTCGCGCTGGGTGGCGGCGCGGTGGTCGTGGCGCTGGCACTCGGCCAGGAGGCGATCACGGCGATCCCGTACGTGAAGGAGCAGCGGGAAGCGGTTCGGCCCACGAAGCTGCTCATCCAGTTCGCCGCGCGACCCACGGCCGCTACGACGACACCGTCGTGCTCACCGATGTCGAGCAGCTCCCCGAGCTGCTCCCGGTGTTCGTGTTCAACGTGTGGAACGCGCGACTACGCGAACCCGGCGTCGCAGTTCGACGAGCGCGCGCGATTCCTGCAGCGCCTGAGCAACGAGGACGACCCGACGGTGTTCGCGGCCGCGCTGCCGCGCAACCGATTCGACACCGTGGCGTCGATCGCGTTCCGCACGACCGACGGCGATACCTTCACCTACGCCTTCCTCGACGACGCCTTCCCGCGGTGGTGTGGCACAACGCGAGTTCCATTTCTCGTCCGACCAGTTCGACGACACGTACTCCGCCGGGTGACGGCTCCAGCTCGCCGTGTTCATTCCCGAGCCGGCGATCCCACCCACGATCTCGACCACGCGCAACGCCGCGAGCTCCACGCGCACTTCGCCGGCGACCTCGACACGCCGTAACCCGACACGTTTCCGGGCCGCAGCGATCAGGTGGTGGTCTCGATGAGCCCGAGATCGCCGTCGTTGCGGCGGTAAGCGACGCGGCCCGCCCGTTCTCGGTGTTCGTGAACAGAAGAGCGCGTTGCCCGAGGAGCTCCATCTGGAGCGCCGCTTCTTCGGGGTCCATCGGCTTGGCGGCGAAGCGCTTGCGCTTGGCGATCCGCGGGCCGTCACTCGACTCGTCGTCGGCGTCGACAGACCCTCCGGCGCCGTTGCCGCCGACTGCACCGTTCACGTTGCCGTTCGCGTGCCGGACGTGGTTGCGAGCGACTCGCCGCTCCTTGATGCCGTCGCGACCTGGTGCTCGACCTTGTCGATCGCGAGGTCGAGGGCGGCCTCCGGCTCGCTCGACGATGCGTGCGCCTTCACGAAGTGCTTCTTCAGGTGCACGGTGATCTCGCACAGCTGACGATCGAAGACAGCGCGGGTTCTTCAGCTCCGAGAAGTCGACCTCGACTCGACCGGCATCGTGGATAAGCACAAGGCGCGCCACCTTCTCCTCCGCGAGCAACTTGAGACGGGCGGGGACCGGTCAGGTTCTTGCCACGAACCACGACGTCCACAGGCACCTCGCATCGGTACGGGCAGGCTTCTCTCGGGCGAGTATATCGCCGAGCAGACTCAGGCACTCCCGGGGCGCGGCGTCCGCGCGGCGGTCATAGCGACGACGCGCACCACGCCGCCCACGCGCAGGGCCGACGCCGCGGCGGTGAGCGTGGCGCGGAGTGGTCGCGATGTCGTCGACGAGGAGCACGGAGTCTCGACCACGGCGCGGGAGCTCGTCGAAGCGTGGCCCGACCGACACGCCACCGCGGGCAGGCCGGTCTGCGGCGGGCCGGGCGACCGCGTCAGCAGACCCCGCACCGGGCGGCGGAGCCGACGCGCAACGGCGCGGGCGAGCAGCTCGGCCGGATCGAAGCCCCTCGCGCGCCGGTGCACCGGCGTGGTCGGTGCCCAGGTGACGACGACCGCGTGGATCTCGGCGGGCGCCACCGACACGGCCGTGCGCGCCCCAACCAGGGCACGACCCGCGCACGTTGCGGTACTTGATCCGCGCCACCATCTCGCGCCGCACCCTCGTACACGAATGGGGCGTACCACGCATCCAACCCGGGCCGTGGCGCGACCCGTGGCGCCGGGGCGAGCCCGCCGCGCACACCGCACACAGCGGGAGGCCCGTCGCCGCGCCGCTGCCAGCCGGGCGCGTGGGGGAACAGGGCACTCAGCACACGGTCACGGTACGACCGGTGTATGACACTGACGCCTACGCGCACCGATACCCGGTCGACACCATTCCTGGGACCGGGCTTACCGGGAATTGGCACTCGCCAGTAGGAAAAAAGCACGCGGTGTGACGCCGATCACACTGTTGCAGCATCCGGTGGGGCCGGGAAACGACGAACAAGGACGGCCCCCGCATGGAACTCTTCGTCAGCTGGACGCGTAGCACCGTCGCCAACATCGAGCGGAAGTTGGCCCACGCCGACGACCACTTCGACCGCATCCTGATCGCCGTGATCGCGCTGGTTGCGATCCGGTGGCGATCCTCTTTGTCTGCATACCGGGAGTAGTCGGGCTTGTAGGGCCGTCGGCCGGGATCCCGAGGTACGTCGCCTGCTCCTCGGTGAGCGTCGTGAGCTCCACGCCGAGCTTGTCGAGGTGCAGCCGAGCGACTTCCTCGTCGAGGTGCTTGGGCAACGTGTAGACCTTGCGCTCGTAGAAGTCGCGGTCGGCCGAACAGCTCCATCTGCGCGATCACCTGGTTGCTGAAGCTGTTCGACATCACGAAGCTCGGGTGCCCGGTGGCGCAGCCGAGGTTCGGCGGAGCCGGCCTCGGCGAGCACGATGATCGAATGACCCGGAGCAACCGCTGAGTCGGGGAACACCCACTCGTCGACCTGCGGCTTGATGTTCACCCGCTCGACGCCCGGGAACTTGGTGAGCCCGGCCATGTCGATCTCGGTGTCGAAATGCCCGATGTTCCCGACGATCGCAGGTTGTGCTTCATGCGCGCCATGTGCTCGACGGTGATCACGCTCTTGTTGCCGGTGGTCGTGATGAACAGATCCGCGGTCTCGACGACGTCTTCGACGGTGGTGACCTGGTAGCCCTCCATCGCCGCCTCGAAGAGCTGGCAGATCGGGTCGATCTCGGTGATGATCACGCCGCGCGCCCTGGCCGCCAGCGACTCCGCACAGCCCTTGCCGACGTCGCCGTAGCCGCACACCACCGCGACCTTCCCCGCGAGCATCACGTCGGTCGCACGGCAGATGCCGTCGACGAGCGAGTGCCGGCACCCGTAGAGGTTGTCGAACTTGCTCTTGGTGACGGAGTCGTTGACGTTGATCGCCGGGAACAGCAACGTGCCGGCCTCGTGCATCTGGTAGAGGCGGTGGACGCCGGTGGTGGTCTCCTCGGTGACGCCGAGCAGGCCGTCGGCCATCCGGTGCCAGCGGCGGTCGTCCTCGGTGAGCACCCGGCCGAGCACCGTGAGCACGACCGCGAACTCGTCGTTGTCGGCGGTCGACGGGTCGGGCACCGACCCGGCGCGCTCGAACTCCACGCCCTTGTGCACGAGCAGCGTGGCGTCGCCACCGTCGTCGAGGATCATGTTCGGGCCCGCCCGAAGTTCGCCCCGGCCACGCGAGCGCCCGCTCGGTGCACCACCCAGTACTCCTCCGAGCGTCTCGCCCTTCCACGCGAACACCGGGACGCCCGCCACCGCGACCGCCGCGGCCGCGTGGTCCTGCGTCGAGAAGATGTTGCAGCTCGCCCAGCGCACCTCCGCGCCCAGTGCGACCAGCGTCTCGATGAGCACCGCGGTCTGGATGGTCATGTGCAACGAGCCGGTGATGCGCGCGCCGGCGAGCGGCTGCTTCGCCGCGTACCGGCGCGCGCAGCGCCATGAGCCCGGGCATCTCGACCTCCGCGAGCTCGATCTCCTTGCGCCCGAACGCCGCCGAGCGACAGGTCGGCGACCTTGAAGTCGGAGAACTCGGTCGCGCTCGACGCGTCAGGAGCGGTGGTGGCCATCGTGGAGACTCCTTCATCAGGTTCATCAGGTACCGCATCGATCGACGGGGCCGCGGCTCACGAACGCGAGCCCGACCAGTGATGTCAGAGTCGGCCCGGATCACCGGGTGACAGCCTCTGGCCCGACCTGCGGACAGGCTACCGCGCCGCGCTCACACCACCGTGACCGGAACGGTGATCCCGCGCGCGGGCCAGCCGGGTGTCGGACGTGAGCAGGCCACAGCCGAGCTGCTCGGCGAGCGCGATGACGACGCGTTCTGGACCGTCATCGAGTGCCGCAGCTCGAACGCGCGCTCGACCAGGTCTCGGCTGTCGACCAAGCATGCCAGCAGCATGCTCTTGGCATGCGCTACCCCTGCGCGAGGCGCTGCCTTCAGCTGGGTGATGGCGTCGATGGGGCCGGGGTCGACGTCGTTGGCGAGTGCGACGTAGTAGCTGGTCCAGTCGCCGAGGTACATGAGATCGAGGAGCTGCGCGAGCCGCCCCTCGCCTTCGGCCTCGACGTGCAGCACCTGGTGCAGCGCCTCTTCGATGATCTCGCGTGTCGCGGCCGCTCGCCGCGGGAGCTGCGGGTGCTCCAGGCCGTGCGCGAGCTCGACCAGGGTGAACAGCTGCCTCGTGACGTCGCCGTGCTGGCCCCAGCCGCACACCTCGTTGTGGTCGAGTTCCGGGTACGCGTTCCAGAACGCGGGCGCCTTGGCGTTCTCGTTCATCGACTGCTTCCAGCGCATCGCCGCGACGCCACCGAGCCCGCCGATCCCGTAGATGATCGGGATGGTGCGGTCGATCTTGCGCGCCAGCTCGCGCGCCGGATTGCGGGCGAGTTCGACGTCGGGCTTGCACTGGTCCCGTCGACGAGCGAGCTGCTGCTGCGCCGCGCAGCATCGCCGCGTGTGCCTCGGGGAGCATGCCCATGCGGAACAGGATCACGAACAGCGGGGCGACCAGTGCGCCGAGTGCGAGCCGCGGCACCGGGATGCCTTCGGGGCACGGCACGTGCAACGCACCCTGCTGCCGTGCGAACTGCGCGAGCGCGCCGCCGGAGCTGATCGCGATGACGGTTGCGCCGGCGGCGTGCGCGCCGCGTGCCATCTCGACCGTCTCCTCGGTGTCACCGGAGTAGGAGACCGCGAACGCGAGCGTGCGGGGGCCCACGAACTCCGGCGTGCGGTAGTGCTTGAGCACGACGAGCGGCACCGGCAGGGTCGCGGTGCCGACGACCTGCACGACGTCACCCGCGACGCCGGATCCGCCCATGCCGAGCACGACGACGTTGTCGAAGTCGTCCCGCGCCGGGATCACCGCGGCCGGCAGCTTCCCCGCGAGCTCGTGCGCGTGCGCGAGTTGCTCGGGCAGGCCACAGAGCGCCTGGCCGAAGTCGAGCGAGTCGGTCACGAAGACGACTCGACAAAGGTCGGCTGGATGCCGTCGGTGTCCGCCTTGGCGACGAGGCGCGCGTGCTCGGTGTCGTCGGCCGCGGTGGCTTCGTCGATGAGCATGATCGGGATGTCGTCCTTCACCGCGTAGATCCGGTGCAGCCGCGGGTTGTAGAGGAGCGACTCATCCTCGAAGTAGAGCAGCGGGCCCTTGTCTTCCGGGCAGGCGAGGATCTCGAGCAACTTCGGGTCGAGCGTCATTCGGGCCCTTTCACTGCAGAGAAGTACTTCACGAGGTTGTGCCGCGCACGACGGCGAGCACTTCGGCGGTGTGCTCGTCGCACGCGTCGCGGTCGGCCGCTTCGAGGTTGAGCCGCAGGAGCGGCTCGGTGTTGCTGGCGCGCACGTTGAACCACCAGTCGCCGAGATCGACGGTGAGGCCGTCGAGCCGGTCCTGCTCCGCCGAGGAGTACGCGGCGGCGATGCGCTCGATCACTGCCGCGGGGTCGTCGACGCGGGTGTTGATCTCACCCGACATCGCGTACCGCTCGTACGGCTTGCGGAGCTCCGAGAGCGCGAGACCGGTGATCGAGAGCTGCTCGAGCACCATGAGCGCGGCGATGATGCCGGAGTCGGCGCGGAAGTTGTCGCGGAAGTAGTAGTGCGCCGAGTGCTCGCCGCCGAAGACCGCGCCGGTCTCGGCCATCACCTGCTTGATGAACGAGTGGCCCACGCGACTGCGGATCGGCGTGCCACCGAGCTCCCGGATCACTTCGGGGACGGCCTTCGAGCAGATCAGGTTGTGCACGACCCGCCGGTCGGGCTCCTCGGCGTCGGCCGAGATCCGTCCGAGGATGGCGGCCGCGAGGATCGCGGTGGTGGTGGAGCCCGGGACAGGCTGGGCCTGGTCGTCCACGAGCACCACGCGGTCGGCGTCGCCATCGAACGCGAGGCCGACACCGGCGTCGCCGTCGATCACTGCACGTGCGAGGTCTTTCAGGTTCTCGACCGTGGTCGGGTCGGCCGGATGGTTCGGGAACGTGCCGTCGAGGTCGCCGTAGAGCATCGTGACGTGGAACGGCAGGTGCGAGAAGACCGCGGGCACGATGAGCCCACCGACGCCATTGGCAGTGTCGGTGACCACGCGGATGGGCGCCAGCGCATCGAGGTCGACGAACGAGTGCACGTGCGCGACGAACGCGGGGAGCAGATCGAGGCGCTCCACGCGACCGGGGTCCTCGCCACGCTCGAAGAGGCCGGCCGCGAGCATCGCCTTGATCTCGCCCAGCCCGGTCTCCTCGCCGATCGGGCCCGCACCGGCGCGGCACAGCTTGATGCCGTTGTACGCAGCCGGGTTGTGGCTCGCGGTGAACATCGCGGCCGGCGCGTCGAGGCTGCCCGCCGCGAAGTAGCAGAGGTCCGTGGACGCAAGCCCGAGGTCGACGACATCGGCACCGGCCATGGTGGCTCCCTCGATGAACGCGGCGACGAGCGGCTCCGACGAGGGGCGCGCGTCGCGCCCGACGAGCACCCGCGCGGCGCCGGTGAACGCGACGAACGAGTTGCCGACGCGGCGCGCGATGTCTTCGTCGATCTCGTCGGGATAGATCCCGCGGATGTCGTACGCCTTGAAGATCGTGTCGAGGGCGGCGTCTGCCACGGGGGCCTTCCGGTGGGATTACGGGGATCGCAATCGTACCGTCGAGCGCTTCCGCCTGCGGTTGCCGGGCGACCCTTCGCCCGCGGCCCCGCTCTCCTCGTCGGCCACCGGTTCGGCCGCGGTGCCCCCGTCGCCCTTGCCCGTGCGGGCATTCCAGCCCCACCAGGCCAGCAACCCCAGCCCGACGAAGCCGAGGACGGTGGCGGCCCGGCCCACCCATTCGGCGGTGGTGGTGCCGTACACCAGCTTCACGTGCTTGCTCGTGGGCACGACCACCATGAAGTTCGGCGTCGCCCGGTAGGGCCCGGTCGCGCCCTCGACCTCCCAGTTCGGGAAGTACGACGCCCGGACCATCACGGGCACACCGGTGCGGGACACGTCGAACTCGATGCTGTCGTCGGTCGAGTGGATGTTCGACACCGTGACCGGGGGCAGCGCCTTCTTCGTGGTCGTGCGGGCGTTCTCCTGCGTCGCGTGCTGCCAGCTGTCCGGGCCGTCCGCGGTGAGCGGGCGGTCGAGCGCGGTGGCGTCGGCGAACCACGGGACCGCGGTGCACTCCCACGCGCCGAGCTCGTCGGCCTTGGTGCCCGCCGGAGGCGGCGGCTTGTCCTCGCACTTCCAGTTGGGGTCCTCGTGCATGCCGTCGACCACGACCGGCTGGTACGCGAGCGGCGCGACGAGCTCGGAGTCGGCGACCTCGTAGATGGTCCAACCGGTCGGCGGCTTGTTGTCGAGATCGGGCACCGTCGCGACCTGCGTGAGATCGGGGTTCGCCGCGGCGAGGCTCTTGACGAGCTCGGTGGTGGCGGCGAAGTAGCGGACGCCCAGCGTCTGGAGATACTGCACACCGAGCGCGAACGTCGCCGTGGGATCGCTCGAGCCGACGAGCGATCCGTACGGCAGGCCCCGCACCGCGTTCGACGGCTGCGACATGAGCAGGGCCGCCGCCATGAAATGGTATGGAGTGGTCGCCGAAGCCTCGTAGTAGAGGCCCTCCATCGTGGTGATGCGCCCGTCGGTCCAGTACGGCAGGAGCATGAGCGCGAGCGGCGTGCCGTACGCGCCGATCTGGTCGCTGCCCTCCCACAGCATGCGGCCGGGCGGGAGTTGATCCACGGTCTGCATGAACGCGTGGTACTCGGGGAACGACTTGAGCGTGAAGTCCTCCGCCTTGCCACCCTCGTAGCCCGTGTAGTTGTACTTCGCCCAGTAGGGCAGGTAGCCCCTCGTGGCGTTGACGCGCACGAGCACGATCGAGGTGAGGATCACCAGCAGGACTGCGATCGCGACCGCGCGCACGAGACCGGATCGCGCGACGAGCCCCGGATCCGCCGGTCCGGGCGCGACGACCGCAGTCGTCGGTGCCGGCGCCGGTGGCGTGGCGGTTCGTGGTCCGTGCTCCCGCCGGCGGTTTCGTCGGCGATGAGCGCGGCGGAGAGCGCGGCTTCGGGCTCACTGGACTCGTCGACGACCGTGCTCGACGCTCGTGTGCGCGCGTGGATCGGCCAGCCGTCCGGGTCGCGCGTGAGGTCCTCGGTGCCGTACGCCACCCACGCGCAGAACCGCGCGGCGAGGCGCACGATCTCCGCGGCGCCGAGCGCCGCGCCGACGTACAGCATGATGTACCAGAAGGGCAGGAGGCGGAGGTTCCACGCCGGCGCTTTGCCGAAGACGTCGCGCAGGCCTTCCCAGCAGTAGAACGCGAGGCCCGCCGCGACCCCGATGGCGACGACGTCGAGCGTCGAGCGTCTTCGGTACACGATCCCGCCGATGATCGCGACGATGACCAGCGGGAACAGGAACCAGTGCTCGCTGATGAACAACCAATCGAAGTAGCTGGTCGTCGCCCCGCTCGCGAGCACGGTGAGGTTCACCGGCTCGTACCGCATGTCGGTCGTGTACTTGAGCGTCGTCGCGAGCGGCAGCGTCCACACCGCGGTGAGCAGGCCACCGACCACCACGATCGCGGCCGCGCGCGTCGCGCTGCGCAGCGGCCCGCGGATCAACCAGATCACGACTGCGGCGTACACCGCGAACACGCCGACGACGAGATGACTCATCAACGTCGCGGCGAAGAACACCGCCGGCAACCACATCGGACCGCGCTTGTCGAGCGCGCGCGCGAACGTGCCGAGGAAGAACAGCGCGCACACGACCGCGATCGTGAACGAGAACTCGCCCGCCAGCGTGCTCGTGAGCGTCCCACCCATGATGTGGTGGTCGAACTTCATGGTGGCTTCGCCGCCGTCCTTGAAGAAGAGGAAGCCCGTCACGGCAACGGCGAACAGTGCGGGCGCAGGCCGTGGTGCGCGGATGCCGCGGCCGAACACGTACGCGGAGATCGGCAGCAGGATGGGCCCGAGCGCGGTCACGAGCTTGAACGCGACGTTGTAGGGGAGGACGACGTCGAGGATGACGGTCAGCAGCGCCGGCAGCGGGAAGTAGAACTGCCCGGCGGGAAAGCCCGCGTAGTAGTCGGGCGACCAACCCGCGAGCCGGAAGTGCCCCAGCAGGTGGTCACGCAGGTACGCAGGGAACCACACGTGCGCGCCCGTGTCGCCGCCGGCGGTCGTGGTGTCGAGGAACAGCAGCCCGGGCTTCAGCTGCACGAAGATGTAGATGCAGCACGCGGCGACCACCGCGAGGCCGACCCACAGTTCGATGCGGTCCGCCCAGCGGACGTAGTCCGCCCGCTGGCGCTCGGTGGTCGGAGTGATCAACTCGCGCGCGCGCTCGTCCGCCTCACGCGTTGCGACCATCGGCCCAGCATAAGAAAGCGCCCCTCACGCGGACGCGCGCCGGCGGCGCGTGCCCGCGGACGCGAGCTCGCTATCCCGCGCGTGCGAGATCGAGCACGTGCGCGAGCGGGATCGGGCCGTCGGCCGTCTCCCACGACTGCGCCTCGCACCGACCGCACCGACGGAACGTGAGCTCGCGCTCACCGACGTGCATGCGGATCTCGACCATTGCTGCTTTCGAACACCGTGAACAGTGCATGTGAAGCCTCCCAGCTCTCCGACCCGGGCAACGTTTCGGCCCGAGTGGGGCAGAACTTGAATTGCGCGTGACCGAGGGCACACGCACGCCGGGATCGAATCCGTCAATTCAGGCGAACAGGAACACCACGGTCAGGGTGTTGAAGCCCATGTGCAGCAGGATCGACCTCGAGAGCTCGCCGGTGCGGACGGCCTGGATACCGGACACCAGGCCGAGCAGGATGATCGCCGGCAGCGCGAAGAGGGTGCCGACCGAGGGATCGCCGAGCGCGTGGATCAGCCCGAAGATCAGCGCCGACACGAACACGGCCACGCCCGGATCCACTCTCCGCAGCAGGCTCCGGAGCAACAGCCCGCGGAACAGCAGCTCTTCGGTGATCGGGGCGAGCACGGCCACACCCAGGATGATCAGCGGGATCTCGATGCCGTGCGCCCGGTCGGCGATCCTCACGACGTCCTGCTTGGCCGATTCGCCGTGCGCCTCGACCAGGAGCTGCGTCGGGATCAGCGACACCAGCTGCAGCCCCACGCCGACGAGGAACCACGCCGCGTCGGCGAGCCGCACCGTGAAGCCGAAGTTGGCGAAGAGCGAGCCGACGCCCTTGGCCCGGCCGACCCAGACCAGGTAGGCGATGACCGCCGCGTTCTGGGCGACGAGCAGCACGATGAGCTGCAACGGTTTGCGGGCGCCGAAGACGATGGTCGCGGCCACGATGGAGCCGACCAGCCCGCAGCCCCACGCGATGGCGAAGTCCCACAGCCCCCATCGGACCCGCGGTCGCGTCGGCGGGGCCTGATGCACGAATCGCAGGCTAGAGCAGAGCGGACGGAAGCGAGCCGGCCCAGCGAATGATCCGGCCCGCCGCGACGTGAGCGACCCGGAAAGCTGGCCCGGGGTTCGTTCGGGCACCTCGGGGCCGTAGCATGGTGCTGTCGCCACCAAGGAGTTCGGGCAGTTCCATGAGCCGCCGACCGTCAGATCCATCCGATCTTCGGCCCGGAATCGAGCCTGACGCGAGCGGACGCCCCGGCCCGAACGGTCGCCCGCCCACGCCGCCACCCGGCTGGCGTCCCGGCGGGAGCAATCGCCCGCCCGAGCGATCGAGCGGAAGCTCCGGCCCCGGTGGAAGCGGCGACAAGCCGTCCGGCTCGTCGCCTTCGCTCCGCTGGGTGCCCTGGGTCGTGCTCGCGCTCATCGCGGCGGCGTTCCTCGTCAGCACGCTCGCCAACTCCGGCTCGTCGACGAACGACCTCACGTACTCGCAGTTCACGAAGGCCGTCACCGCCGGCGACGTGAAGAGCATCGAGTACAACAAGTCCACCGGCGCGATCGACGGCAAGTACCGCGTACCGGTGAAGGGCAGCAACGAGTTCTCGAGCTCGGGCCCGAAGGACGACCTGCCGTCGTCGATGCGCAAGCTGCTCGCCGAGAACAAGGTCGACCTCAAGTACGTCGACACGAGCAGCAGCCTCTTCACCGACATCCTGCTGTGGGTGCTGCCGCTCCTGTTGATCTTCGGCCTGTTCATCTGGTTCAGCCGGCGCGCGCAGGGCCAGATGGGCGCGGTCATGAACATCGGCCGCAGCCGCGCCAAGGTCTACAACACCGAGAAGCCGAAGACGACCTTCGGCGACGTCGCCGGCTACGGGCCGGTGAAGCAGGAGATCAACGAGGTCGTCGACTTCCTGAAGAACCCCGGGAAGTTCAAGGAGATCGGCGCGCGCATCCCCAAGGGCGTGCTGCTCGTCGGGCCGCCCGGCACCGGCAAGACCCTCATCGCACGCGCGGTGGCGGGTGAAGCCGGCGTGCCGTTCGTGTCGGTCACCGGCTCCGACTTCATGGAGATGTTCGTCGGTGTCGGTGCCGCCCGCGTGCGTGACCTGTTCCAAACCGCGCGCAAGCAGGCGCCCGCGATCATCTTCGTCGACGAGATCGACTCCATCGGCCGCAAGCGCGGCGCGGGCCTCGGTGGGGGCCACGACGAGCGCGAGCAGACGCTCAACCAGATGCTCGCGGAGATGGACGGCTTCGAGGCCACCGAGGGCATCGTGATGATGGCGGCCACCAACCGGCCCGACGTCCTCGACCCCGCGTTGCTCCGCCCGGGCCGCTTCGACCGGATGATCATGGTGCCGCTCCCCACCCAGGACGAGCGGGTGGCGATCCTGACCGTGCACTTCCGCGACAAGAAGATCTCACCCGACGTCGACGTCAACGTCGTCGCGCGCGGCACGCCCGGGATGTCGGGCGCCGACCTCTCGAACCTCGTGAACGAAGCCGCACTGTTCGCCGTGCGCCGGGGCGAGAACGTCGTGCACTCCGAAGACTTCGAAGCCGCCCGCGACCGCGTGCTCATGGGCCTCGCGCGCGAGTCGATGGCGCTCACCGAAGAAGAGAAGGAAGTCGTCGCGTATCACGAAGGTGGTCACGCGGTGCTCGCCTACGTGCTGGAGCACGCCGATCCCGTCCACAAGGTCACGATCCTCCCCACGGGCATGGCGCTCGGTGTCACGCAGCAGCTTCCACTCGAGGAGCGCCACATCTACAAGAAGGAGTACATCGCCGACTCCCTCGTCGTGCGCCTCGGTGGTCGCATCGCCGAGGAGCTGGTCTACGGGCACACGAGCACCGGCGCGCAGAACGACCTCGTCGGTTGCACCGAGCTCGCCCGCAAGATGGTGCGGGAGTGGGGCATGTCGGACCGCATCGGGCCGATGGCGTGGGGATCACAGGGCGCGGTGTTCCTCGGAGAAGACCTCGTGCACACGCGCGACTACTCCGACGAGACCGCACGGGTGATCGACGAAGAGGTCGAGCGCATCCTGCGCGACGAGGAGAACCGGGCCCGCAAGGTGCTCGGCGAGAACCGCGCCGGGCTCGAGGCGGTGGCGCGCAACCTGCTGGAGCACGAGACCCTCGACGGTGCCGAGGTCGCGCGCCTCGTCGACACCGCGATGGGCCGCAAGGCCGGCGGGCTCCGCCACTTCGTGCACGCCGACGGCTCCGAGGACATCGCAGAGCCGCTGCCCGAGGGCGAGTCCCTCAGCGACGTCGACCGGTAATCGCTACCCGGATCGGGCCCGAAGCGTCAGACTCGACCCAGGTCGGGCTCGGGGGTGGAGCCGGGGGCGCGGAGCTCGGCGACGGCGGCCCAGAGGTCGGTGGCGGTGAACGCGCCGACGAACGCGCGCTGGACGACGCCGTCGGCGTCGGCGATGAGCGTCATGGGGATGGCGGAGAGCTCGTAGCGCCGGTGCAGCTCACCTTGCGCCTCGGCCTCGATGTCGCACGTCGCGACGTCGGCGGACTCGAGCACCGCGATCTTCGGGGGCAGGCCCTGACACGACAGGCAGACCGCCGACGAGAACAGCACGACCAGCCAGGGCGCGTCGGGCCGGGGAAAGTCGTTCCGATCGAGCTGTCGCGGGACGGGATACGCGTCGCGAGGGGGCGGCTCGGGCCGACGGCGGCGGAGGCGCCACGCCACGAGCCCGACGACGACCGCGATCGCGACCGCGATCGCCAGCCTCACGCCCATTGGGCCGCCATCGCGTCGGCTCAGCCCCGCGCGAACGGATCGGGGACCGCGGGGCTCACGGAGGCGCCGGCGTCACCGACGATCGTGAGCGCGACCACGACGGGATGGTTGGCGTTGATCACGAGCACCCGCCCCGTCACCGCGGTCGCGTCGAACGTGCCGAACTCCGCGGGCGGGACGGCGAGCTCCGGCTCACTGGTCGGGCCGCGCGTGTCGCCGGCGCGGAACGCGACGAGGGCGGCGGTCACGGGCGCGGTCCCCGGGTTCACGACGGTCACGAACGCGTTCGTGCCGGCGCCGAGATCGGGCAGCGCGATGACCCAGCGCCGCGCGGTGCGCGTCGTGCCGAGCGATGCCCCGACACTGCGCGTCCCGATGGTCGGTGGCCACGAGGCCAGAGCCTCGGCGACGACGGGCGCACTGTGCCCTTCGACATCTCTCGCGTTCACACTCACGGTGTACGACGACCCGATCGGCGCGAGCGCGGTGGTGTCGACGGTGACGACCGACTGGGCGTCCACGTTCACCCGCTTCGGCACCACCGACTGATCGTTGTCGAGGCGCACCGCGACCTCGACCGACGTGGGACGATCGCCGAAGTTGGCGATCGCGACCGACTGGTCGGCCCCGTTCTCCGAGTCACCGAACGCGAGCTCCCACGTCCGCTGGGGCGCCACTGCGCCCAACGTGAGCGCGATGCCCTTGCGCACCGGGACGTTGTCGGAGACCGTGCCGTCGAAGAGCTGCGTGCGCTCGGCGACCACTCGGCCGGCACGGGCGTGCACGTGCGCGGCGTCCAGCACCTGCCGCTCGACCGCGTCATGCACCGGCACGCTCACCCTGGAGCGGCGCGGGACGACGACACCCTGCGTCTGGTCCGGCTCCATCACCCCGGTGTCGGTGAGGAACGAGATGTCGACGATCGCGTCGTCGCCGAACGGGTTGAACAACACGATGAATTGCTGCGCGCCCCGCACCGTCGTGCCGTTCGCGAAGTACCAGTCGGTCGACGCATCGCGCGCGCACGGTTCGACCGCGAGATCGCCCTGACCGACCACCTCGTGCGACACGATCGCCTGACCACCGACGATCTCGACGACCACTCCGGGCTCGGCCGCCGCGGTGATGGTCGACACCGGCACCTCGAGCTCCTCGTGTGCTTCGAGGCGGACGCGCCTCGACACCGCGGCGGCCGATGGGACCGTCGGGTCGGTGCCGGTCATCACGGTGATGGTGGCGTCGACCGGCGTGTCGGCGATGCTCGCGATGAGGATCGTCTCGTCGGCGCGGCCGTCGCCCGTCGACGTCCCTTCCGCGCAGTACCACGACGTCGACACCGCACCGGCGGACGGCACCGTCGGGTCGGCGGCGATCGCCACGGCGGCAGTCGCGGCGGACGGCGGGTTTGGTTGCAGCACCGACGACTGATCGATCACGAGCGATGCGATGACGGCGGCACCGATCACGAGGAGCACCGGACCGCGGAACGGCCGCCGCGCGCGCGTCGCGCTGCGGAGCCGGACCGGCAGGCGGCGTGGGCGCCGCGGGGACTGCCGGGTCCCCCGGCACGATGGGCTCGGTCACACCCGCTCCCACCAGAAGGCGTCCTCGTCGAGCACTTCGGCGAGCGGATCCGGCCGCGACCGGCGCTCACGCCGATCGCGAGCAGCTTCGGCATCGCGACGGCGAGGCTTGCGCACGCGCGTGCGGCGCCAGCGCCAGATCACGAAGAGCCAGATCACGAGCGCGCCGCCGAGGAACGCCCAGCGTTGCCACTGGTCCGTGTACTCGAGCGCGACGGTGCCCGTCTTCGTGACCCGGTATCCGTTCGACCATCCGAACGTCTCGACGTGTCGCAGGTCGGCCCCGCGCGACCTCGCGGCCCAGTGCGAGTCGAAGGCTTCGGCCCACAGCACCGTGCCCGGTGCGACCGGCGCCGTCCCCACCGGTTGCGTGGTGAGCTCGACGCCGAGCGCGGCGCGGGTCGGGTCGGCCGAGTTGACCGGCACATCGCCGGACTGGGTGGCCGGCACCGCGGCCTGCAGTGGGATCCAGGCGAGGTTCTCGTAGAGCACGAAACCGGGCTCGGAGCGCAGCCGCGCGAGGTCGAGCTGCGACGCCAGCGAGGTGCTGAGCGCGCGTGACGGCGGCGCCTTGGCCCCCCCGCCGGTGCCCTGGGTGCTCGGCAGCACGACGTATCGCACCCCCATCGGCGCGAGCATCCGTCCGAGCCGGTTGGTGAGGCCCGCCTCGCTGAGCTCGATCGCCCGCTCGACGAGATCGTCGGCCGAGTGCTGGGGCGCGCGCCACTGCTCGGTCACGTCACCGGGCCCGTTCCGGGTGAGCGTGTAGCCGGTGCCGTCGTCGAGCACCACCGGATCGAGCGGGAGCACCGTGGGATCTCCGACCCAGAGCATGCGGAACTGACCACGGGTGGCAAGCGACTGCGTGAACGCGAGCGTCTGCGTCCAGTCGTCGCTCGGCGCTCGCCACCGACCGTTGAAGGTGTCCGCGGTGAAGCCGAGGACGGGCAGCAGGAGCGCGAGCCCGCCGAGGATCGCGGCCGGTTGGCGCCAGCCGAACCGGAACGTGCGGATGCCGTCGACGAGCACCGAGACGCCGATGCCGAGCGCGATCGCGAGCCCGAGCGCGGCCACGGCGAGGCCGGCTTCGGGCGCCGGTACCGACACGTCGGGGAAGAAGCGGGCGGGGACCCACACCGCGGCCCAGCCGAGCAGCGCGAGCATCCAGCCACGCGCGGCCCATGCCAGGCGCGGGCCGGTTGCGGTGAACAACGGCACCGCGGCCGCGATCAGGAGGCCCCACATCGCCCAGCCCGCACCCTGCGTGCCGGAGTGAAACCGCAGGATGTTGTCGAGGTCGAGGTTCGGCGTGCGGAACGCGAAGCCGAGTGACGCGGGATCGACGTCGTTGCGCGCGTACGCGAGGGGCCACGGGAACAAGAGCACGATGCCGAGCAAGGAGCTGACGATCGCGAGCCCCAGTGCGCGGGACGCGAGCTTGATGCCACCTGCGATCGGGATCGCGAGCACGAGTGCGAACGCCGCCAGCACGAACAGCCCCAGCCCGACGGGGAACCACGCGCCGAGGAGCGCGGCGAGCACCGAAAGCCGCAGGAGTCGCCCGCGCCGACGCGTCGCGTTCGGGTCGTCGACACCGGTGTCGCCCGCGTGGCTCGCGAGACGCACCGTGGCGTCGAGCAGGAACGGCAACAGCGCGAACAGCACGAGCGGGCCGAGCCGGCCTTCCGAGATCGCGTTCCGGGGCGCGGGGTTGATGCCGTAGGCGAGCCCGGCCGCGAGCGCGGGCCCGCGGATGCCGATGATGCGGTTCCCGAGCCGGTACGCCCCGAACGCGCCCAGTGGGATCGCGAGCACCACCACCAGCGTGCGACCGAGCGAGACCGCGCCGAAGAGCACCGTCCCGAGGCCGCCCATCAGTGCCAAGGCAGGTGGCGCGGCGGACGGCGAGCCGAGGCCGGTGTACCGCCACGCCGAGCCGAACGAGTTGAACAGGTCGCCGATGCCGGGCCAGATCCCGAACGTGCCGATCGCCGGGACGCCGTGCGAGATCAGGCCTCGCGACCCGAACAGCACGAGGCCGAGGAACACCATGAACGCGATCGTGGCGGGGGCGCGCACGCTGTCGGACACGCTGTCGACCGCGCTCCGGCTCGCGGCGCCGAGTGAGCGCAAACGGCCATCGCTGTGCACGTGGTGGTTGAACCACGCGCTGAGCCGCGTGCCGGTGCCGACCTGGAGCTCGCGCAGGTCGCGGTCGTGCACGTGCCGCGACGCCTGCGCGCGCTTGCGCGAGGCGCGCAGGCGGCGGAAGTGGAACACGTTGCTGAACCACGCGGTGATGCCGGCACGCGCGCGGCGCGGGTGCCCGGTGAGCAGATCACCGATCGCTTCGACGATCGAGACCATGAACCCGAACGGGATGAGCCACAGCAGCGTGCCGCGCGAGTACGACGTGAGCAGCACGCGCACCCGGCTGCGCGCGATGGCGACGTCGTCGGGTCGGTCGGAGCGCGCCCGCTCCTCCGCCGCCTCGCGGTGCGAGACACGCGCGTCGGGCGCGACCAGCACCCGGGCGCCCGCGAGCCGGGCCCGCCAGCAGAGGTCGAGGTCCTCGGCGCCGGGGAACGTCGCGGGATCGAAGCCGCCGAGCGCGGCGAAGAGGTCGGCGCGCACGAGCATCGCCGCGCTCGTGACGTAGAAGACGTCGCGCACGCCGTCGTGCTGCTCCTGATCGATCTCCCCCGGCTCGATCCCGGTGTACGGGGCGCCGAAGCGGTCGATGGCCCGACCGACGTCGAGCAGCACGCCCGGGTCGTCGGCGGCGACGAGCTTGGGCCCGACGATCCCGGCGTTCGAGCGGTACGCCTCCTCGACCAGCGTGCGGACGACGTCGGGAGCGAGCACGACGTCGTCGTGGCAGACGAGCAGGAAGGTCGCGCCCTCCACTCCGTGCAGAGCCTCGTTGGCCGCCTCCGCGAAACCGGCCGTCTCGGGCAGGCGGCGGACGAACGCGCCCGGCGACAGCTCGGCCACCCGCGACGAGGGATCGACCTGACTCCCGCAGTCGACGACCACCACCGTGAGATCGGGGTAGTCCTGCTCGGCGAGGCCGCGGAGCGAGTCGTCGAACCAGTCCCCCGGGTTGCGCGTGACGACCATCGCCGCGACCGGCGGGTAGACCGCCGACAGGTCGACGACTTCCTCGGGGACCGGCTCGTCGGCAACTGGCTCGTCGGCAACTGGCTCGCCCGCAACCGGCTCGTCGACGACTGACGTTTCGACGGGGGCTTCGGCGACCGGCTCGACGGCTTCGGAGGGCACCGGGAGAATCGGCCCGTCGGGGGGTTCCTCCGTGCTCATCAGGGGTGCCAGGGTACTGCGCGACCCCTTGCGACCCCTGGTCACGAGCGGCGGTCTTCCGGGCGCTCCACTACCTTCACACCATGATCGTGGCGCTCGCCGGTGGCGTGGGATCCGCCCGCTTCCTCCGCGGCCTGCTCGACGTGGTCGATCCGCGCGAGGTCACGGTGATCGTGAACACGGGCGACGATGACTGGTTCCACGGCCTGCTCGTCTGCCCCGATCTCGACTCGGTGACCTATGCCCTTGCCGGGGCCAACAATCCCGAGACCGGTTGGGGCCTGGCGGGTGAGACCTTTGCCGCCCTCGGCGCCCTCGCCCGTTACGGCGTCGACACGTGGTTCGGGCTCGGCGACAAGGACCTTGCGACGCACCTGTTCCGCACCGAGCGCCTGCGGTCGGGGGCGACGCTGTCGGCGGTCACCGCCGAGATCGCCGCCGCCTGGGGGCTCCCGTGCCGCCTGCTCCCGATGACCGACGACCGCGTGCCCACCCGGATCACCGCCTCGAGCGAGACCGGCGTCGTCGAGCTCGCGATGGAGGAGTGGTTCGTTCGGGAGCGGTGCGAGCCCCCGGTGCTCGACGTCCGGTTCGACGGCGCCGATGCCGCGCGGCCGGCCCCGGGAGTGCTCGAGGCACTCGCCGCCGCGGAGACCATCGTGGTCTGCCCCGCCAACCCGGTGCTCTCGGTCGGCCCGATCCTCGCGATCCCCCGAGTGCGCGACGCGCTCATGGCCGCGCGCGACCGGGTCGTCGCCGTGAGCCCGCTCATCGCCGGCTCCGCCGTGAAGGGCCCGGCCGATCGGCTCTTCGCCGATCTCGGGCTCGAGCCGTCGTGCGTCGGCGTCGCGCGCCTGTACCAAGACTTCTGTGGCGCGTTCGTGCTCGACACCGTCGACGCGTCACGTGCCGAGGAGATCCGCGCGTTGGGGATGCGCGCACAGGTTGCGGAGACGTTGATGATCGACGCGCGCGTCGCGGCCGCGCTCGCACGCGACACGCTGGCCGCGGTGGCGTAGCGATGAACTCGCTCACCCTCGTGCCGCTCCACGGCATCCCCGAGGTCCGTGCCGGTGACGTGCTCGCGACGTTCATCGCCGACGCCGCCGACGCCCAGGACACGCCTTTGCAGCACGGCGATTGCATCGTGGTCACCCAGAAGGTCGTGTCGAAGGTCGAGGGTCGCGTCGTCGAGATCGATCCCGACGACCGCGACGCGCGCCGCAAGCTCGTCGAGTCGGAGTCGGTACGGGTGCTGCGCCGCCGCGGCGACTCGCTCATCGTCGAGACCAAGCACGGTTTCGTGTGCGCGGCCGCCGGGATCGACATCTCCAATATCGACAAGGGGTACGCCGCGCTGCTGCCCGTCGACGGCGACAAGTCGGCGAAGCGGGTTCGCGACGGCCTGCGCGCGGCGCGCGCCGTCGAAGTCGGCGTCGTGATCTCCGACACCTTCGGGCGCGCGTGGCGGCGGGGGCAGACCGACGTCGCGATCGGCGTGTCGGGGATCGCGGCGATGCTCGATCTTCGGGGCACGACCGACACGCAAGGCCGCGAGTTGCTCGTCACCGAGATCGCGATCGCCGACGAGATCGCCGGCGCGGCCGAGCTCGTGATGGGCAAGACCGCGGGCGTGCCCGTCGCGATCGTGCGCGGCCTCGACCCTGCGTGGTTCCACGAGAGCTCGGTACGCGAGCTGATCCGCGCGCCCGCCGACGACATGTTCCGCTGAGCCGTGGGCTCACGCGTTCCCGCGTTCATCGAGGCGCGGCGATCCATCCGCGCGTTCCTGCCCGAGCCGGTGCCGCGTGACGTGCTCGACCGCTTCGTCGAAGCTGCGTGCACCGCGCCCGCGCCTCATCACTCGCGTCCATGGCGGTGGGTCGTCGTCGACACCGTCGACGGCAAGGAGCGGCTCGCGCGGGGCATGGGTGGGCGCTGGCGCGCCGATCTCGCCGGCGACGGCGTGCCGACCGCGCGCGTCGACGAGCTCGTCGACGCCTCGCACCGGAAGATCACGGGGGCGCCGTCGATCGTGCTCGGGTGCCTCACGTGGGACGGCCTCGACCGCTACCCCGACGCCGACCGGCAGCGGGCCGAATGGGGCATGGCCCTGCTCTCCCTGGGTGCCGCGGTCGAGAACCTGATGCTGGCGGCAGCCGATGCGGGCTACGCGTCGTGCTGGGTGGCGGCGCCCATCTTCTGCCCCGAGGCGGCACGGGACGCGCTCGACCTCGATCCCGAGTGGCTCCCCCACGCCATGATCCTGGTGGGGAGCCCCGACCCCACCTACGTCGGGCGCCCCCGCCCGCCGGTACCCCTCGACGAACTGCGCGACACTCGCTGAACACCGGGAGGGGACCCATGGGACGGCTCGACGGCAAGGTGGCAATCGTGACCGGCGCGTCGCGCGGCGTGGGTGCGGCGACGTCGCGGGCGTTCGTGACCGAGGGTTCGACGGTCGTCGTCGCCGACATCGTCGACGAGCGCGCGCAGGCACTGGCTGACGAGCTCGGCGATCACGCGGTCGCCGCGCACTGCGACGTGGGCAACGAAGACGACTGGGCCGCACTCGTGAGCACCACCGTCGACCGCTTCGGCGCCATCGACGTGCTCGCGAACGTCGCCGGCGCGATCTTCCTCGGGCTCATCGCCGACACGCCGTTGCAGGAGTACCTGCGCGTGAACCGCGTGAACGAGGTCGGCACGTTCCTCGGCATCCGATCGGTGATCCCGACCATGACCGCCGCGGGTCGCGGCTCGATCATCAACTACTCGTCGGTCGAAGCGTTCCACGTGGTCCCGTTCACCGCCGCGTACGCGGCGAGCAAGTTCGCGATTCGCGGGCTCACGCAGGCGGCGGCGATGGAGCTCGGCGGTCACGGCATCCGGGTGAACTGCGTCTGCGGCCCCGGGGGCAGCGCGGCGTTCGTGTCGGAGGCGCCGATGTCGGAGACGATGCAGCAGTTCCAGGAAGCGCGTGCGCTCCGTTCGTCGGCCCAGACCGACGTGAACGACGGCGCGTGGGGCAACCGCTCGTCGGCGACGATGGTGTTCCTCGCCTGCGACGACAGCATCGGGTACAACGGCGCCGACTTCGTGCTCGACAACGGCGCCGCCGTCGGCACCACGCTCGACCAGATGATGCGGGGCGCCGGCCCCTACAGCTGACTCCGATCAGGATCCCGCGCGGACCTCGTCGAGGAAGCTCACCACCGCGTCGTTGAAGAGGTCGTTCTTGTCGCCCGCGACCATGTGCCCCGCGTCGGCGACGTCGATGACCTGCGCGTGGGGCACGAGCTCCTGGAGCTCTCGCGCGCCTTCCTCGGTGACGATGTCGCTCATGCGCCCGCGCACCAACAGCGTCGGGATGTCGAGCGCCCGCGCCGCCGCCTTGAGTCGTTCTTCGTTCATGAGCGTGGTCGAGCGGGTCTCGTCGGGCGAGCCCTTGCGGCCGGTCACGAACTCGGGATCCCAGTGCCAGGCCCACCGACCGTCCGGTCGTTCGCGCAGGTTCTTCTTGAGCCCCGAGAGATCCTTCGGTCGCGGCCGGTGCGGGTTGTAGGCCGCGATCGCGTCGGCGACCTCCTCCAGGCTGCCGAACCCGTTCTCGAGGTTGCCGCGCATGAAGTCACCGATGCGCATCGCGCCGTCGTACTCGACGCGCGGCGCGACGTCGACGAGCACGAGGCACGACGCGAGCGGGGGTGGCTCGGTCTCCGCGATCGCCACGAGCGACGCGATCCCGCCCAGCGACGCGCCGACGAGCGTGGGCGCCTCCGACATCTCTCGGGCCACGGCGCGCACGTCGGCGGCGAAGGCGTCGAGGCTGTAGTCGCCGTCCGGCGCCCACTGGCTCTCACCGTGCCCACGGAGATCGACGCTGAACGCGTGCCACCCCTTGCCCGCGAGCGTCTGGAGCGTCGTGCCCCACGCGAAGCGCGTCTGCCCGCCACCGTGCAGGAGCACGACGGGTGGCGCGGCCGGGTCGCCGGCGACATCGGCCGTGAGCAAGATTCCGTTGGCGCCACTCAGTGAGATCGTTTCCACGGGCGGATCCTCGTGCGGTTGCACGCGCAAGGGCAAGCCGAAGCAGACTGACCCCCATGGACGACACCACGGAAGCCGGGACCATTGCAGCGAGACTCGCGAGGCTCGAGGCCCACGAGGAGATCCGTCAGCTCGCGGCGCGGTACGCGCTCGCGCTCGACAGCCGCGACGTGGCCACGATGGTCTCGCTGTTCGTGGACGACGTGCAGACCGGTGACGGCCGCGTCGGGCGCGAGGCGCTCGCGGCGTGGTTCGACCCGATCCTGCGCCCGTACCGCACGACGTTCCACATCATCGGCAACCACATCATCGACCTGGTGGACGAGAACCACGCGACCGGCGTCGTGTAC
This sequence comes from uncultured Actinomycetes bacterium, assembly GCA_963721435.1. Taxonomy (GTDB): domain Bacteria; phylum Actinomycetota; class Acidimicrobiia; order IMCC26256; family DASPTH01; genus CAVRJC01. The sequence continues at coordinate 156,710 of CAVRJC010000006.1, read as the reverse complement.
TGCCGGCCGGAGCACGAGGTGGGCGACCTGTGGGTCGTGATGCCGATGCAGTACTGGGACCGCTACGAGCGCCAGGACGGCCAGTGGCGGTTCCGCAGCCGGCGGCCCGTGGTGTTCTACGCCGCCGACGTGCTCGAGCACCCACTCCGCGTCGAGGACCGGTTCCACTTCCCCGACAACCCGATGATCCATCGCGCCGAGCTCCCCGAGAAGTGGCAGACCTGGCGGGACTTCTGGTCCGAGGATCAGGGCACCGAGCCTCGCTGACCCGACCGCCAGCGTCCTGACCGGCGGAGTGCTGATCGCCGCTCAGCGTCCGTTCAGTGCGCGCCGGGGATACTCGGCCGATGCACGAGATGACGGCAGGCGATTCCCGCCAGGAGCCACCGTCGCTCGGGACGCCCCTCGACCGCGTGCTGAGCGACCTCCGGCCGGTCGTGCACCGCGCGGTCGACGAGCGCTGGCCGGGGATGCCGCTGTCGCCCTCCCAGGCGCGGCTGCTGCGGATCGTCCGCCTGCGGCCCGGGATCGCGAGCACGGACGTCCCGTCCGAGCTGCGGGAAGACCCGATCGTCGCGGCCACCGTCATCGACGAGCTCGTGCACGAGGAGCTGCTCACGTCGGAACCAGACCCCGACGACGAGGTGCACAGTCTGCGGCTCACGTTGAAGGGCCACCTCCGCGCTCGCGAGTGGCGCGGGAAGAGCACGGAGGTCCTCGATCACGCGCTCGACACGTTGACGCCGCAGGAGCGCGCCGCGATCGCGATCGCCATCCCCGCGCTCGAGCGTCTCGCCGACGCGGTTGCGGCGCGCAACGACGGGCAACCGCTCGCCGGGCGCGCGACATTCGCGGGCTGAAGTCGCGAACTAGGGCGACAATCCGCTGCAGTTGCGGCGGTTCTGCCACTCGGTCACATCGGCAGCCGCGGCCGCACCGGTGAGCGGGATCGGGATCCCGTGCGTGATCCGCGTCGGGACCCACGAGTACTCGTCGACCTCGCGACCTGTGACCGTGAGCTGCAGCACTCCGCTGCGACCCGATTCGCCGTCCTCGCGGAAGTACACGAAGTTGCCGAGGCCGTAAGCGACGAACGCGGTGCCGAGGTGACCGGCGCCGAACACGCGGTGGGCGTGGCTCCCGACGACGATGTCGGCACCCGCGGCGATCAGGGTCTTGGCCAGATCTTCCTGCTCGGGTGACGCGCAGTACGTCTCCTCGGTGCCCCAGTGCAGGAACACCACGAGCGTGTCGACCTCGGGGCGCACCGCCCGCACCGCGGCGACGAGACGCGTGCGGTCGATCGAGAACGCGAGCCCTGCCTGCGTCTCGGTGGCCTCCCAGCTCGCGACGAGCCCCGGCTCCAGCCAATCGACCGCGCTCAGGATCGCGATGCGCTGACCCTTCACGACCGCGCGATACGGCTTGTAGGCCTCGGCCGCGCTGTGCCCGATCCCGATCACGGGGAGCTTCGACGCCGCGATCGCGTCGAACGTGTCCTGCATGCCGACGGGGCCGTAGTCGAGCGCGTGGTTGTTCGCCATGTTCACCACGTCGACGCCGGCGGACTTCAGCGCGGTGAACGCCGACGCGGGCGATCGGAAGTGGTACACCTTGCCCGCCACCGGTTCGCCCCGTTCCGTGATCGCGGTCTCGAGATTCACCATCGCGATGTCGGCCGAAGAGAGCACCGAGGCGATCGGTGCGAGCACGCCGGCCGGGTTGGCCTCGAGCTGATCCGCCAGCACGGGCAAGCCCGTGGACGTGACACCGGGGTCGGTGTCCTGCACGTCCGGGAACTGGACGTCGCCCGCGAACGCGAAGGTGACCGGCTGACCGCTTCCGCGCGGGCCGCGCGCGGCCGCCGCGCTGGTCGTCGCAGGTGTGGGCGGAGGCGTCGGCACGGTCGTCGACAGGCCCGGCACCGAGGCCCCGACGCTCTCGCTGCCCTCGTTGGACCCGCTGGTCGACGCCAGAACGACCGCGCCGAGAACCACGACGATCGACGCGCACACCGCGACCAGGATCCGTCGCACCCCGGCACCATATCGGCGGCCGACTGTTCCACGTGGTCGGTGGAGGTATCCGGGTAGGGTGGCACGGTCGTCGATCGTCAGCGTTCGTGTTGTCCGGACTCTCGCTCCACCCCCTTGCACCCTTCGGCTGGTCCGACCGCGTCCAGGCGCTCTTCGCCGCGCTGACCGGGACCGGTCAGGCAACCGCCCTCGTTCCCGCGGGTCGTCGGCGTCGAGCGGGGCTGGTGCCGGCTCGCCACGCCCACCGGCGAGCGCTCGCTGCCGGTTCCCGGCACCGCAGTGGGCGATTGGGTCGCGCTCGACGGCGAGGCGATACACGACGTGTTGCCGCGCTGGTCGACCCTCGAACGCGTCGATCCCGGAGGCGGCCATCAGGTGCTTGCCGCGAACATCGACGTCGTGCTCATCGCCGCACCCGCGGATCGCCTGTCGTCAGCACGCGTCGAGCGCGAGGTCGTGATCGCGTGGGACAGCGGCGCGCGCCCGGTCGTGGTCTTGACCAAGCTCGACGTCGCGCCGCCGGGCGCCGCCGACGCGCTCGCAGCGCGCCTCGTGACCGTCGACGTGATCGCGACCAGTGCGGTCAGCGGCGATGGGCTCGACGACATCCGCGCGCTGCTCGTGCACCCGATCACGGCAGCCTTCCTCGGCCCGTCCGGCGCCGGGAAGTCGACGCTGATCAACGCGCTGCTCGGCGAGGATCGCCTCGAGGTCGGCCCGGTACGTGAAGAGGATCACCGTGGTCGTCATACGACGACGTCGCGCCAGCTCGTGCCGCTTCCCTCCGGCGGCTCGCTCGTCGACATGCCCGGCCTGCGCAGTCTGGGCACCGACGCGAGCGACGATGCCGTCGCGGCCGCATTCCCCGATATCGACGAGCTCGTCGACGACTGCCGGTTCAGCGACTGCACGCACGACGTCGAGCCCGGCTGCGCGGTGATCGCGGCGATGGCCGCCGGCGATCTCGACCCCGAGCGCTTCGCCAGCTACCGGAAGCTCCAGCGCGAAATCGCGTTCGAGCGCCGCCGCGTCGACCCGATCGCACGGAAACAGCAGGCCCAGCGATGGAAGTCGATCACCAAGGAGCAACGCCGCGTGTACAAGGAGCGCGACCGCTGACGTCGTCGGTGTGAGCGTGTCGTCGCGACGTAGCTTGTGGCAGTGACAGATCGCAGGCGGCATTGGGCACTGGCCGTCGTCTGCCTGGCGGTGTTGGTCACCTCGATCGACAGCCTGATCCTGAACGTCGCACTGCCGACTCTGGTGCGCGACCTCGACGCCACGACGTCGGAGCTGCAGTGGATCGTCGACGCCTACATCCTGGTGTTCGCCGGCTTCTTGCTCGTGGGCGGCACCCTCGGGGACAGGTTCGGCCGCGCGTTGATCCTGCGCATCGGTCTCGTGGTGTTCGGCGTCGCGTCGGCGGTGGCCGCGTTCTCCTCCAGCGCGACGGCCTTGACCATTTGTCGGGGTGTCATGGGTTTCGGCGCCGCGCTGATCATGCCGACGTCGATCGCGGTCCTGACGAACGTCTTCACGGATGCGCGGGAGCGTGGCCGGGCACTCGGTGTGTGGTCCACGTTCGCGGGCTTGGGACTGGCCCTCGGGCCGGTGCTCGGCGGGCTGTTGCTCTCGCGGTTCTGGTGGGGATCGGTGTTCCTCGTGAACGTCCCGATCGTCGCGGTGGTGTTGGTCATCTCCTGGTGGGCGGTCCCGGAGTCGCGGAACCCCGGCGCGGCGCAGTTCGACCCGCTGGGAGTCGTGCTCTCGGTCGTCGGCGTGTCGGCGTTGGTGTGGGCGACGATCCAGGCTCCGACCGAGGGCTGGGGCTCCGCCACGACGCTGCGTTCGTTCGCGGTTGCGCTCGTGCTCGTCGGTTGCTTCGTGCTGTGGGAGTTGCGGTGCGCGCACCCGATGCTCGAGCTGAAGTTCTTCCGGAATCCACGGTTCTCGGTGGCAAGCGTCGCCAGCGGCACCGCCAACTTCGCGTTCGCAGGGACGTTGTTCGTGTTCACCCAGCTGCTCCAGTTCGTGTTCGGGTACTCCCCGCTGAGCGCCGGCCTCTCGCTCGTCCCGATGGCGGTTTCGTTCATGGTGGCGGGGCTGCTCGGGCCCCGCCTCGCCGAGCGCATCGGCTCCAAGCGCGCGGTTGCACTGGCACTCGCGATCTTCGCGATCGGGTTGATCGTGCTCGCGACCGCCAACGAGCATTCGGGCTTCGGCATCGTCCTCGCCGCGACCTTGACGGTCGGCGTCGGGTTCGGGTTCACGCTCGCACCGACCACTGACGCGGTCATGGGCGCAGTGCCTCGCGAGAAAGCCGGGATGGCGTCGGGCACCTTGAGCGCGACGAGGCAGGTCGCCACTGCCATGGGCGTCGCCGTGGTCGGCAGCCTCCTGGTGTCGGGCTACCGCTCGGTGCTCGCGACCCACACGAGCCGCCTCGGGCTGTCGCCCACCGAGCTCACGTCGGCACGCACGTCGCTGGGCTCCGCGCTCTCGGTCGCACACGACCTCGGTGGCGCGGCGGGTCGTGCCCTCGGCAGTGCCGCGAGGCTCGCGTTCATCCACGGCATGCGCATCGGCCTGATCGTGTGCGCGATCGCCCTTGGGTTCGGCGCCCTGCTCGCGCTGCGTTACCTCCCTGCGCGAGCTCGCGACGCGCACGACATCGACGAAGCCCGGGACGTCCCCGTCATCGACGTCCTCATCGAATGACGATGGCCGTCGACATCATCTTGTTCGACCTGGGCGGCGTGCTCGTCGACTTCGGCGGCGTGGGGCCGATGCGCGAGCTCTCCGGGATCGAGAGCGACGACGAGCTGTGGCGCCGATGGCTCACCTGCCGGTGGGTCCGCAGCTTCGAGCGGGGCGGGTGCTCGGCCGAGGAATTCGCGGCCGGCGTCGTCGGCGACTGGGACCTGCCGATCACCCCCGACGAGTTCCTCGACGGGTTCAGTACTTGGCTCGGCGGCCCGCTCGCGGGATCCGACGAACTGGTCGGCGCAGTGCGGTCACTCGTTCCCGTCGGCTGCCTGAGCAACACGAATTCTCTGCACTGGGATCAGCACTTCTCGCAGTGGCCCCTGCTCGACATGTTCGACCGCCGCTTCCTCTCGTTCGAGCTCGGCATGCTCAAGCCCGACCGGGAGGTCTTCGACCGCGTCGCCGAGCTGCTCGCGGTCCCGACCAACCGCATCCTGTTCCTCGACGACAACGAGCTCAACGTCGAGGGGGCCACCGCGGCCGGGTTCCGGGCCCGCCACGTCCGCGGCGTGGCCGAAGCCGAGGACGCGTTGCGCGCCGCGGGAGTGCTCGACGGGGAACCGCGCTAGCCCGCGGGGCGGAACTCGCGGTGCCAGTCGAGGGTGCGGGTCAGGCCGTCTTCGATCGACGTCCAGGGTTTCCACCCCAGGTGGATCGCGGCGCGCCCGGGATCGAGCGCGGACCGGAGCAGCTCACCCGGGCGCTCCGGCGCGAAGCGGGCTTCGTCGCGGAACCCGGTGAGCCGCGCCATCACCTCGAACAGCTCGACCACGCTCGTCTCGACACCGGTGCCGATGTTCATCAGCAGGCCACCACCCTTCTCGGTGGCGCGCACGAACGCGTCGACGACGTCGTCGACGAACACGTAGTCGCGCGTCTGCTTGCCGTCGCCGTAGATCGTGGGCTGCTTCCCCGCGAGGAGCGCGCCGCCGAAGATCGCGATCACGCCGGCCTCACCGTGCGGATCCTGGCGCGGGCCGTAGACGTTGGCGAGCGCGAGCACGGTGTACTCGAGACCGTGGATCTCGCGGTAGTAGTAGAGGTAGTCGACCGCAGCCTTCTTCGACACGCCGTACGGCGACGTGGGGTGCTGCGAGTGGCTCTCCTTCACCGGCAGGCTCTCGGGCACGCCGTAGATCGTGCCGCCCGAGCCCGCGAACACGATCTTGCGCGTGCCCGCGCCGAGCGCGGCCTCGCACACGTTCATCGTGCCGAGGATGTTGACCTGCGCGTCGAACGCGGGGCGCTCGAGCGACGGGCGCACACCGGCCTGCGCCGCGAGGTGGAAGATCACTTCGGGCTTGCGGTGCGCGACGAGCTCGCCGAGCTGCGGTGAGCAGATGTCCATGCGGTGGAAGGTGAACCGGCGGGAGCGCTGCGCGCGGGCGTCGGCGAGGTTGCCGAGCGAGCCCGTGGACAAGTCGTCGATGGCGTCGACGTCGCAGCCCTCGGCCAGCAGTCGGTCGACGAGGTTGGAGGCGATGAACCCGGCACCACCCGTGACCAGCACTCGCATTGCGTCAGCCTTCCTCGCGGATTCGCGCGCCGGATGCTCTGGCCCCGGCGGGCACGAGCGCGTGCGGGCCCACCATCGTGTGATCGGATGCGATGGCGCCGGTGTCGACGAGCGCGTCCGCACCGACCACCGCGTCGATCACCTCCGCGTGCGCGGCCAGCCGCGCGCCGCGGTGCAGCACGGATCGCACCACGCTCGCGCCGGCCTCGATGGTGCACCCGGCGCCCAGCACGGACCCGGAGATCCGCGCGCCCGCGTGCACGACGACACTGTCGCCGACGAGCACCGGCGCGACCAGCTCCGCGGTCGCGTCGATGTCGGAGGTGCCCTGCACCCAGATGCCGGGTGCGCGTTCGGTGGCACCCGGCGCGGGCGGGAAGCCGAGCGCGCCGCGCACGACGTCAGCCTGTGACTCCAGGTACTTCTCCGGCGTCCCGATGTCGAGCCAGTACGCGTTGCTGCGCATCGCGTACAGGCGGCCGGGCTCGGCGAGCATGCGCGGGAACGTCTCGCGCTCGATCGACACCGACAGGCGCGGCGGGATGCGCGCGAGCACCGACGGCTCGAGCACGTACATGCCGGCGTTGATCCAGTTCGTCGGCGCCCGTCCTGGCGGTGGCTTCTCGACGAACGCGACCACTTCACCGTCGCCGCGTGTGGGGACGACGCCGAACGCGGACGGGTCGTCGACCTCGGTGAGCGCGATCGTGGCTTCCGCGCCACGTTCGGTGTGGAAGCGCAGCAGGGCGGTGAGGTCGAGGGTGGTGAGCACGTCGCCGTTGCACACGAGGATGCGATCCTCGACTCCTTCGGCGGCGAAGCGGATACCACCCGCGGTCCCGAGCGGATCGGCCTCGACCGCGTAGCGCAGCTTCACGTCGCCGAAGCGACCGCCCGGGAACTGTTGCGCGAACGCGTCGGGCAGGTACCCCATCGAGAGCACGACTTCGTCGACGCCATGCTGCGCGAGCCACCGCAGCTGCCGCTCGAGGAACGGCTCGTTGGCGATCGGCAGGAGCGGCTTCGGCGTCTCGTAGGTGAGGGGTCGCAGTCGCGTGCCCTCGCCCCCGACGAGCACGACGGCTTTCACGGAGTCGTGGCCGGCGCGGTGGTCGTGGTGGCCGACGTCGCGTCGGCTTGGCACGGCGAGTCCTTGGTGAGGATCGCCGCCGAGTTCTGGTCGGTGATGTTGGAGAACGCGTCACACGCCTGCGGCGGGAAGCCGAGCTCCGCACCCTTGGGCAGGAAGCCGATGGCGATCGTGGCGCCGTCCTGGAGCTTGTAGTCGGCCGGGTTGCCTTTCTGGATCTTGCCGTCGACCGACCAGACCAGCTCGCCCTTCTGGCCCTTGTCGTCGCCGAACGTGCACGTGTCGCCGTTGGTCCACGAGCGGTTGTTCGGGTCGCCGGACGGGCCGGCCCACGTGTAGCCGCTGGAGTTGTCGAACGAGTCGCTGGATACGCTCCAGCCCCCGTTGCCGAGGTAGTGGCCGAGCGTGGCGTTGGCGCCCTGCTCCGAGGTCACGAACGGGTGGGTGTGGATCAGGCCGTCGCCGTGGGAGTGGATCCCGGCGTTGGCGAGGGCGCTCTGGCTCTCGAAGGCCTTCTCGAACGCGGGGGCCGGGTTCAGCCACTCGCCGCAGATGTTCACGCCCAGGTACGTGTGCCAGTGGTCGCCCGCCACGCCGGTGGTCTGGTTGGCCGCGAGCGGGTGGGCGTTGCTGATGTTGTCGGTGCTCCCGCTGCGCGTGAGGACGATCGCCACGATGCCGACGATGACGACGGTGGCGATCGCGACGTTCCAGCCCATCGATCCGCCCCGACGCCGTTTCGGCTTGCGGTACTTGGCCCGCATCGCGGTGCGGGAGTATCGGTTGCGGGACTTCGGCATGGCAGGCCGAGGTTACCCGGTGGGTTGTCGCTTCCCCGCGCGCCGGTCACCGCAATGTTCGCAGAGACTGCGCCAGCGTAGGAGCGAAAGGACGCGAGGCGCGACAGCGCCGAGCCTTGAGCGACCCGGAATGAGGAGGCGAGCTGTGCCGACCCGTGACTCAGCAGGCGGAGCCGAGCGCGAGCGTGGTCGTCGTGGGCGGCGCCGCCGTGGTCGTGGTCGGCGCGACCGTCGTGGCGGGCGCCTCGGTCCCCGGCACAAGAGTCGTGGTGGTCGTCGTCGGGACCGTGATCGCCCCCGTGAAATTCGCGCCGAGCACGAGGATGATGCTGCCGGACGCGAGCGGATCGGGCACGAGGCGGGCGTCCGGGAAGTAGTCGAGGAGGAGCTTCGCCGCGCGCACCTGGCTGGGCACGGTCGGCGCGTACCGGATGTCGGTCGTCGGCACCGGGAACTTCTCGGTACCGGTGCCGTCGCTGACGAACCCTTCCTTGACGAGCGATTCCGAGACCGCGGTCTGGAAGCCCGACCCCGTCGCGTCGATGACGCGCACGTGCACCTGTGACGGGAGGATGTCGGCCGGCGGGGGCTTGTCGCCGAAGCTCTCGAGCCGCTTGACGAGGTCGTTCGCGGCCGGTTGATCGAAGACGAGGCTCGACAGCGGGTCGGCGGGGTTCACCTTCCACGGGATGGTCGCGAACTCGAGCGCGCTCGTGTCGTTCACGTCGACGGTGCGGAACGCGCGGATCAGCTTGTTGAGATCGTCACGCGAGATACCGTCGCTGGTGAGGTACTGGTTCACCCGGTCGGCGACGTCGAGCGCGGTGAAGGGATCGCTCAGGCTCTGGGAGATCGCGATCCCGGCCAACTCGCGGATGAAGGCCTGCTGGCGCTCGATGCGATGGATGTCGGGGGCGTCGGCGCCGATCGGGTTCCACTGCAGGGTGTTCGGGTCCTGCTCCTGGAGATGCCGCGACCGCACGTACTGCAGTGCGGTGACGCCGTTGAGCTTCGAGCAGCCGGCCTTCACCTCGAAGTCGGTGGCGCCACCATTCGGGTTGGGGTCGTAGTCGCGCGTGTGCAACGGGAAGTAGACGCCGACGGTACCGATGGCGTCGACGACCGACTGGAAGCTCCGGAAGTCCACCTGGACGTAGTGGTTGATCTTGAGCCCGGGGAAATTGAGCTGCAGCGTGTCGATCACGAGCTGCGCGCCGTCCTTCCCGCCCCCTCCGAGGTCGAACGCGCTGTTGATCTTGCCCTTGCCGTGCCCGGGGATGTCGACGAGCAGGTCGCGCGGGAACGACACGATCAGCGTCTTCTTCGCGGCCGGCTCGACGTGCGCGACCATCAACGTGTCGGAACGTTGCCCGCCGACCTTCGACGGGTCGCCGAACCCGGTCACGTCGCCCGGGTCCGTCACGAACTCGCGCGTGTCGGAACCGAGGATCACGTAGTTCGCACCTTCCGGCGGCGCCGGCGCGAGAACGAGGTCGATCTTCTTCACGTTCGCGAGCCGATCGTTGATCCCGCGGTTCACCGCCGCGACCCCCGCGACTGTCAGCGTCGAGACCAGCAGGAGGGAGATGACGAGCCGTCCGGCGAACGCCCGCGCACTCAGGAGAAAGGGGGACGACACGGCGGAGCAGCTTAGGGAGCAGTCGGCCGGCGCGCTCCGCGGGAGCCGGGCGTCACTCGCAGGCGGCCGCAGGATCGACCGCGGGAGCGGTCGTCGTGGTCGCCGAGGCCGCGGCGGCCTCGATGCCCTTGAAGTCGCGTCCGAGCACCAGGACCACGTCGGTGCCCGGGAGGGTCGCGTCGGCCACGAGCGTCGCGCCCGGCACGTGGGCCTCGACGAGCTGGGCCTTCGCCTCGTCGCCCGGCTTGTAGCGGATCTCGGTCTTGGCGATCTCGCCGCGGGTGTCGTTGCCGACCCCTCCGTTGGCGAAGCCGATCGGCGCCAGCGCGCTCTGGGCGTTGGCGGCGGCGTTCTGCACGCCCGAGGCGTTCAGCACCTTCACCCGCACGTCGACGGGCCGGAGCGCGGGTGCCGCGGTCGCACCGGGCGTGGTGCCGGCGTCGGCTGCGGGCGGGCTCGGGATGGGCGCCTCACCCCGCAGGCGGGCGAGCACGACGTCGGAGTCCGGCTTCTTCACGTAGAGCACCTGCTGGCCGGCCTGGCGGGCACCGTCGGTCCAGGGCAGCGTGTCGAACTGCAGCGCGTCCGGGTTCTTCGAGACGGCCAGGAACGAGCGCACGAGCTGGTCGAACGCGGCGCGGTCGAAGCTGGGATCGGCGGTCAGCGTGGGCACCACGCCGTCGCGCACGTCGAAGGTGAGCAGCGGGTCGGCGAACAGGCGGTGCACTGCCACCGTGCCCAGCTTCCGCACGAACGACTGTTGGCGTTCGATGCGCGCGATGTCGGGGATGGGGTCGACCGACGCCCACTTGCCGGTCGTGGGATCGAGCTGCTGCATGTGCCGCGCGCGCACGTACTGCAACGCGCGATCGCCGGTGAGCTGCACGCATCCGGGCGTGTCGACGAGGAAGCCGGTGTCGCCCTGCTGGGCGGTGTCGTAGTCACGTGTCGGTGCCGGGAAGTAGACGCCAACCGTGCCGATCGCGTCGACCAGCTTCTCGAACGCGATGAAGTTCACTTCGAGGTAGTGGTTGATGTCGATGTTGAAATCGGCCTTCAACATGTCGACGACCTTCTGCGGGCCCTCGTTGTAGGCCGCGTTGATCTTGGCCATGCCCTTGCCGGGCACGTTGACCCACAGGTCGCGCGGGAACGACACCGCGTACGTCTGGTCACCGTCGGCGTGGAGCACCATCAGCGTGTCGGATCGCGCGGGGCCGGTGTCGCTCGCGCTGCCGAACGCGGCCTGCTCGCTGCCGTCCTCGACGAAGGCGCGGCTGTCGGAGCCGATGATCAGGTAGTTGACGCCGTGCGAGCCGACCGGCGCGGTCGCGACGGCGACGCGCGGGATCTTGCCGATGGCGTCGTCGATGGCGCGGTTGACCGCTACAACACCGGCGGCGACGACGGCGAAGCACAGCACGAGGGCGAGGCCGACGCGCCCGGCGAAGGCACGCAGTACGGCTCGGGGGGAGCTCACGGTTTCGCCATCGTACCGACGGGGGGTCGCGATTTCGGCGCGCCCGCGAACCAGTGGCGGCAGTACCGTGACCGGGTGAGTCGTTCCGATCGGGTCGCCGCGTCACTGCTCGGGCACGTCCCGAGCGACGTCGGCGTGGTCGCGATCCGGTCGGGAGATTCGACGCTCGTGGGGGTCGAGCCCGCCGAGGTGATGGTCGGGAACGGCTCCGAGGGGTTCGCGGCCTTCGACGCCATGGGCACCGGCTTCTGGGCCGGGTTCCTCAGCTTCGAGCTCGGGCACACCTTCGAGCGAGTGACCCGCCGGGGAGCGTCACTCGATGTCGCGACCGTTCCCGATGTCGTCTTCGCCCGATTCGACGCGCGCGCGGTGATCGCACCCGACGGCAGCGTCACGCTCGAGGGCGACGGGCCGGGGCGCGCGCGGCTCGACGACGCGCTGCTCTCCGCGTCGCGTGAGCCCTGCTCCCCTTCGCTCGTAGGCGACGACAATGACGCTCCGTGGTACTCGTCGGTGCACCACGACGAATACGAGGACCGCGTACGCGAAGTGCTGCAGCTGCTCGCCGCGGGCGAGTGCTACCAGGTCAATCTCACGCGTCGCCTCACGTGCGACCGCGCCTTGGATCCCGTCGGCCTGTACCGCGCACTGGTCGACGGCCACCCGTCGCCGCACGCCGCGCTCGTGCGGCTCGAGCTCCCGGCGAGTCCGCTCGCCGTCGTCTCCGCCTCGCCCGAGCTGTACCTGTCACGCCGGGGCGTCGACGTCGAGACCCGGCCCATCAAGGGCACCTCGGCCTCTGCGTCACGCCTGCGCCGGAGCGCGAAGGACCATGCCGAGAACGTGATGATCGTCGACCTCGCGCGCAACGACCTCGGGTCGCGTCTGCACGTCGGGCACGATCTCCGTCCCGGCGCTGTGCGCGGTCGAGGCCCACCCCGGCCTGCATCACCTCGTGAGCACCGTGCGGGGCCGGCTCCGCGACGACGTCGGGATCGGCGCGCTCGTACGCGCCACGTTCCCGCCCGCGTCGGTCACGGGCGCGCCGAAGCCACGGGTCCTGCAGGCCATCGAAGACCTCGAGCCCGTGCGGCGCGGCGTCTACTGCGGCGCCATCGGGTGGATCGACACCGCGCACGACGCCGCCGAGCTCGCCGTCGCCATTCGCACGTTCACGATCGCCGGAACTGGCGCGAGCGGCCGCACGCACCTGGGCGTCGGCGGAGGGATCGTCGCCGACTCGCAACCCGACGCCGAGTGGGCCGAGACCGAGCTCAAGGCATCCCGGCTGCTCGCGATCGCGGGCCGCCGGCCCGATGCGCTCGCGACCGCGCCCGTGCTGGTGGGCACATGACCCACGTGTGGGCCAACGGAGTGCTGCTCGAGTCCGACTCGGCGCGCATCTCCCCGTTCGACCACGGCCTCCTCGTCGGGGACGGCGTCTTCGAGACCATCCGCGTGTACGACGGGCAGCCGTTCGCGTGGCGGCGCCACCTCGACCGCCTCGCTCACTCGGCCGCGGGCCTCGGCCTCCCGGTCCCTGATCGCGCCGAGCTGCGCGCCGCCGCCGACGCGGTCCTGCGGGCCAACCAGCTCGCCGAGGCGCGCCTCCGCATCACCATCACGGGCGGCCTCGCACCCCTCGGGTCCGAGCGCGGTGAGTCGCCGCCCACTGTCATCATCGCCGCCACCGAGGTGCGCCCCCATCCCGCGAGCGCGGAGGTCGTCGTGGTGCCGTGGGTGCGCAACGAGCGCAGCGCGGTCGCGGGGCTCAAGACCATCTCCTACGCGGAGAACGTGCGCGCGCTCGCGTACGCGCGAGAACACGGGGCCGGCGAAGCGGTGTTCGCCAACACGCGCGACGAGCTGTGCGAAGCCACCGGATCGAACGTGTTCCTCGTGCGCGACGACGCGGTCGCCACACCACCCGAGGACTCGGGTTGCCTCCTCGGTGTCACGCGCGCGCTCGTGCTCGAGCTCTGCCGCGATCTCGGCATCGCATGTGCGGAGCAGCGGCTCCCGATCGTCGCGCTCGCGCAGGCCGACGAAGCATTCCTCACGTCCACCGTGCGCGAGGTGCAGCCGATCACCGCGGTCGACGGCCGCGCCCTCCCGCGCGCCCCCGGTGACATCACCCACCGACTCGCCGCCGCCTTCACCGAGCTCGTGGCACGCGACCTCGACCCCTGACTTGCTCAGTCGAAGTGGAGGTGGATGACGTCGGCCGTGGTGATCACGTGTGATTCGCCGGCGTCGTCACGCACGACGAGCTCGCCGGCATCGCGCACGTCGACGGCCACGCCGGTGATCCCACCACTCGCCTGCTCCACGCGCACGCGCCGTCCGATCGTGGCGAGCCGCGCGCGGTAGTCGGACGGCACCGCATCGAGCGCGTCGAGGCGGTGCCCGAGCCGCTCGAGGTACTCGTCGAGCAGGGCGTCCCGGTCGACGGACCGGCCGGCTTCGAGGTTGCACGCAGTCGCCAACTCGGCGAGCTCGGGCGGGAACGCCGTCCAGTTCACGTTGACGCCCGCGCCGACGATCACCGCCGGACGCATGTCGCCGGAGCCCGGCTCGCGCTCGGCCAGGAGGCCGGCGAGCTTCCGGTCGCCCACGACGAGGTCGTTGGGCCACTTGAGCGCAGGCGTGAAGCCGGCCACGTCGCCCACCGCGTCGGCGAGCGCGAGCGCGGCCGCCATCACCACCCGGTGCGCCGCTTCCGCCTCGAGCGCAGGGCGGAGCAGCACCGACACCAACAATGAGGAACCGGCGGGCGCCTCCCAGGTGCGGTCGAGACGACCCCGGCCCGCGGTCTGGTGGTCGGCCACCACGACCAGGCCGTCGGCCGCACCGTTGCGCGCCTCGTCGAGGAGGTGACGATTGGTCGAGTCGAGCTCGGCGAAATGACGGATCGTCCAGGTCCGAGTCGGTTCCGGCACCGCCGTAGGATACGGCGTTCGTTCGTCGGAGCCGAGGAAACTGTGTTCGCAAGAGTTCTGATCGCCAACCGGGGTGAGATCGCGGTGCGGGTGATGCGCACCTGCCGCGAGCTCGGTATCGCGACGGTCGCCGTCTACTCCGACCTCGACCGGGATGCGTTGCACGTCCGCTATGCCGACGAGGCGTACGCGTTGGGCGGGCAGACCGCGGCCGAGAGCTACCTCAACACCGACGCCATCCTCGGCGCGATCGAGCAGAGCGGCGCCGAGGCGGTGCATCCCGGGTATGGGTTCTTCGCGGAGAATGCCGACTTCGCGCGGGCGATCGCGTCCCGGGGCGTGGCCTGGATCGGCCCGCCCCCCGAGGCGATCGAGATCATGGGCGACAAGATCTCGTCGCGGAAGGCCGCGGCCGCCGCCGATGTCGCGTCGGTGCCCGGCACGCTCGAGCCGATCGGCGACGCCGCCGAGATCGTGGCGTTCGGCAACGAGTTCGGATGGCCGGTCGCGATCAAGGCCGCGTACGGCGGTGGCGGCAAGGGCCTGAAGGTCGCGGCCAACGCCGACGAAGCGGCCGATGCGTTCGCGTCCGCGGCACGCGAGGCCCAGGCCTACTTCGGCCGCGCCGAGTGCTACCTCGAGCGTTACCTCACCCGCCCGCGTCACGTCGAGGTGCAGATCTTCGCCGACACCCACGGCAATGTCGTGTGGCTCGGTGAGCGCGACTGCTCGACGCAACGCCGGCACCAGAAGCTCATCGAGGAAGCACCCGCTCCCGCGCTCGGCCCCGACGTCCGCGCCGCGATGGGCGAGGCCGCGGTGAAGGTCGCCCGCGCGTGCGGCTACGTGAACGCGGGCACCGTCGAATGCCTCTATCAAGACGGCGAGTTCTGGTTCCTCGAGATGAACACGCGGCTGCAGGTCGAGCACTGCGTCACCGAGATGACCACGTCGCTCGATCTCGTCGCCGAGCAACTCCGCGTCGCGGCCGGTGAGCCGCTGTCGTTCACCCAGGAGTCGGTCGAGCGGCGCGGGCACTCGATCGAGGTGCGTATCAACGCCGAAGACCCGGCCAAGGGCTTCCTGCCGTCGCCCGGCGTGATCACACGGCTCCGCCTTCCGGGAGGGCCGGGCGTTCGGTGGGACGGCGGCTACGCCGAGGGCGACACCGTGTCGCAGCACTACGACAACCTGCTCGGCAAGCTCGTCGTGTGGGCACCCGACCGCGAGACCGCGCGGGCACGCATGCTGCGCGCGTTGGGTGAGCTCGAGATCGGCGGGGTCGCGACCACCGCACCCGCGCACGTCGCGCTGCTGTCACATCCCGACTTCGCCGCCGCCACACATTCCACCAAGTGGGTCGAGGACGAAGTCGACGCGTCGGTGTTCGCCGCGGTGCCCGCACCCGAGATCGCGACGACGGGGGATGCCGGCGCCGAAGCCGAGGAGCTCGTGGAGCGCACGGTGCCCGTCGAGGTCAACGGCAAGCGCTTCGCCGTCCGGCTGTGGCTGCCCGAAGGCTCCGGCACGCAGGCGCCCGCGGCCCGGCAGCGCAGCTCGCGACCGCGCCCCGGCGCCACCGGCGCCGGTGGCGCGGCGGGCAACGGCACCATCAGCGCGCCGATGCAGGGCACGATCGTCAAGGTGCTCGTCGCCATGGGCGACGCGGTCGAGTCGGGTCAGGCGTTGCTCGTGCTCGAAGCGATGAAGATGGAGAACCACATCAACGCCGAGACCTCGGGCACCGTCACCGAGATCCGCGTCGGCGAAGGCGACACCGTCGGCACCGGCGACATCCTCGTCGTCGTGGAGTAGCGCTTTCAGCTCGCCGCTTCGGCGAGGGACTCGGCGAGGGTGGGGTGCACGAGGAGGGAGTCGACGATGTCGGCGACCTTGAGGCCGTTGGTGACCGCGAGCGCGATCACGCTGATGAGCTCGGCCGCCGAGCGCCCGACGATCGACCCGCCGAGCACCACGCCGGTGGCGGGGTCCGACAGGATCTTCACGAAGCCACGCGCGTCGCCCTTGATGAGCGCCTTCGGGTTCGACGAGAACGGCACCTTGGTGACCCGGATCTTGCGCCCACCCGAGAAGGCCTCGGCCTCGGCCAGACCGACGTCGGCGATCTCGGGATCGGTGAACACCGCCGACGCGGCCTTCTCGTAGTCGAGGTGCCGGTGCGGTCGGTTGTGCAGGCCCATGAGGTGCTCGGCGATCTTGCGGCCCTGCATCGCGGCCACCGACGACAGCGGGAGCTTGCCCGACACGTCACCGGCCGCGTAGATCCCCGGGACGTTCGACAGGCAGTTGTGGTTCACCGGGATGCACCCGCGCTCGTCGACGACGACGCCGACGTCCTCGAGCCCGATCCCCTCGGTGTTCGGGATCGACCCGACCGCGAGCAGCACGTGCGAGCCGGTGATCTCGCGGCCGTCGTCGCAGTGCACGACCACGATGTCGCCGTGGCGCGTGATGGAATCGGCGCGGGCGCCCTTCAGCAGCTTCACGCCGACATCGAGGAACGACTCCTCGAGCACGGCCGCGACCTCGGGATCCTTGATCGGCAGCACTTGCTGGCGAGACACGAGCAGCGTGACGTCGGACCCCAGCGACTGGAACAGGTGCGTGAACTCCACCCCGGTGACGCCCGATCCGATCACGATCGCGTGCTCGGGGATCTCCGGAGGCGGGTAGGCGTCACGCGTGGTGAGCACGCGGTCGCCGTCGACCGGCGCGAAGTCGGGCACGCGCGGACGCGAGCCCGTCGACACGAGCACGAAGTCGGCTTCGATCTCCTCGTCGCCCGCGTCCGTCGTGGCGACGACACAGCGCGGCCCCGTGAGGCGCCCGGTGCCGCGGATCACCCGCACGCCTTGTGACGCGAGCAGACCCTCGATCGACTGCTGCACGCGGCTCTCGATCGACTGCACGCGTTCCCGGAGCGCGTCGATGTCGAGGCGGCCCTCGGCCGCGATCCCCATGGTGTGCGCCCGCTTCAGCTCCGCGAGCTCGCCGCCGGTCGCGATCAACGCCTTCGACGGGATGCAGTCCCACAAGTGCGCGGCGCCACCGATCACGTCGCGCTCGATCACCGTCACCTCGGCGCCGAGGGTCGAGGCGACGCTCGCGCAGGTGTTGCCGGCGGGACCGCCGCCGATCACGACGAGATGAGGCATGCACACGAGGTTACGACCCCTGGACGCCGCATCCGGCGCCCGTAACCTGAGCTTCATGTCCGCGCAGACCGAGGTCCGGTACGACGCGCTCAGCGACCGCACCGTGATCCTGGCGACCGGGCGCGAGGCGCGGCCTCACCAGTTCCGCGCACCGGACGGCGATCCCGACGCCGGCACCGAGCACTGCCCCTTCTGCCCCGGTCACGAGGCCATGACGCCGCCGGAGGTCGTGCGCACGGGCGAGGGCGCGCCCGACACACCGGGCTGGCGGGTGCGCGTGGCGCCCAACCTCTACCCCATCGTCGACACCCACGAGGTCGTGGTCCTCTCGCCCGACCACTACCGCCCGTTCGGCACGCTCGACGACGCTGCCGCGATCGAGGTGCTCACGATGCTGCAGGACCGCGTCGCGGTCCACCTCGGCCGTGGGCTCGACCACGGGCGCGGCCACGGGCGCGCGGCGGCCGTCGCCATCCTCAACCACAAGCGCGAAGCCGGCGCGTCGCTCCCCCACCCCCACGCGCAGGTGCTGGCGACCGACTTCGTGCCGCCCGCGATCGCGGCCGCGGTGGGCCGCGCCGAGCACGCATCGACGGACCTCGTGGTCGACGACCTCGCCCGCAGCGAGATGTCGGTGCTCGCGAGCGACGCCGCAAGCGTGTGGTGCCCGTTCGCGTCGAGCTCGCCGTTCCAGCTGCGCGTCGCGAGCATGCAGGCGGGCGCGCACTTCGACCGGGCGCCGCGCGACGAGATCGCGGCCGTCGGGCTCGCGACGCGCGACGCGCTCGCAGTGCTTGCACGCACGCTCGACGACCCGCCGTACAACGTGGTGATCCACAGCGCGCCACCGTCGGCGAAGACGTTCCACTGGTACGTGGAGATCACACCTCGTCTCGCGGTCGTCGCGGGCTTCGAGCAGGCGACCGGCCTCTTCGTGAACACCGTCGACCCCGCGCGGGCCGCGCGCACCTTGTACGAGGCCCGACTGTGATCACGATCCGCGTCTGCACCACCATCGCCGCGCCTCCCGACCAGGTGTGGGCCGCGGTCGAGCACATCGAGCACCACATCGAGTGGATGCAGGACGCGGAGTCGATCACCTTCCGCAGCGAGCAGCACGCGGGTGTCGGCGCCGAGTTCGACTGCCTGACGCGCGTCGGCCCGCTGCACACCACCGATCGCTTCGTGGTCACGGTGTGGGAGCCCGGCGTCGCGATGGGAATCGCCCACCGTGGTGCAGTCACCGGCGACGGCGAGTTCCGCCTCTCCGCATGGGGCGAAGGCGCCACGCAGTTCTGCTGGGAAGAGCGGCTGCGGTTCCCGTGGTGGCTCGGCAGCGTGGCGGGCGAGCAAGCGGGCAAGCCGGTGCTGCGGCGGCTCTGGCAGGGCAATCTCGCCCGGCTGAAGGAGCAGATCGAAGGCGCCTGACCGTTGCCGGCGATGCTCACTGGAGCGCCGCGATGGGCACCGAGGGCTCCATGACCCCTTCCGGGCCGGCACTGCACGAGAGTCCTTCGGCCCTGGGCGGGGACCACCGCGACCACGAACGTGGAGGGAAGCGGTTGGCCCATGGGCAGGGGGCCGCATTCATGCAGGAGGTCCTCAGTGCCACGCTCGTTCCTTCGATTCCTTCTTGCGTTCGCGACCGCGACGGTCGCGGTGATGACCGCCGGTTCCGCGGGCGCGACTCACGGCGAGGCTCAGGACGAGGGCATCGCCGAGGTCGGCATGGTGCAAGTCGGCGACTTCCCGAGCGGCTGGAGCGAGGACGTCGGCCAGAACCACCTTGCCGTCTTCGTGAAGTCGAGCACGAAGGTCAAGGAGTGCCGCGGCTACCGAACCGCGCGCACGGTGGCGCTGACGAGCCCGAACGCCGAGTCCTCGGACTACACGAATTCGGCGTCGACCGCGTCGATCGCGTCGAACGACGTGACGGTCGTCCCCTCGATCTCGTTGGCGGAGTACTCGATCGAGCTCTACGACGCACCCACCACCGGGAAGTGCCTCGGCAAGGTGCTGCCCCGGGTCGTGAAGACCGACCTCGCGAAGAGCGAGAAGGTCGGCGCCGTGACCACCAAGCTCGTACAACCGCTCACCCCGAAGGTGCAGGGCGCCGATGACGCGGCCGGATTCCGGATCCTCATGAACGCGCTGGTGAACGGCAAGACCACCAAGGTCTACGTGGAGAACTGGCTCGTGCAGGTCGGGCGCAGCCTGGCCAGCTTCGACTTCGAGAGCACCGGCACCGTGTTCGACGCGACAGTCGCCACCAACGCGGCCAACGTCGCGGTCGCCCGCCTCGCGCAGGCAACCGGCGGGGCGCCGGTCGGCGGCGAGACCGCCTACCTCGCCAAGTTCCTCCCCACCGTCGCCGGATTCGCCTACGAGCAGCCGCCGGACTCCATCCAGAAGGCCAACGAGCGCCAGATCACCGACGCCGAGTTCGCGTCCCAGATCAACGGGCTGTCGGACCACGCCGTCGCTGGGCCCGACGGGACGATCATCGCGGGGCTCTCCCTCTACGAGTACAAGCCGGAAGTCGCCTCGTTGCCGGGTTTCTCGAGCGCGACCGACGGTGTTGCCGCCCAGGACGCCGAATCGTGGAGCAACCCGGCCGACGGCGGCACCGGAGTGGTGCAGAGCACCGATGTCGAGGGCCGACCGGTGCTGGTCGTGCCGATGGCCGCCGGCTACGCCGCGCGGATCTTCGTCTGCGGCCGGGTCGAGGTCGTCGTCGAGGGCTTCGAGGACGCGGGCGTCCCCAAGTCGGTGATCGACAGCTACGTCGCGGCATTCATCCGGGAAGCCTGCTGAACCGCCTTGCCGATTGCCGCCGATCCCCGCCACGGGCCACAGATCAGTGCCCTGAGAACTCGGCCTTGCCGGGGCCGTGGTCGAGGAAGCTCTGGATGCCGACCTTGGCGTCGTCGGTGGTGCGCACGTCGACGAACGCCTCCTGCTCGAGATCGAGCCCGACCGGGAGCGGCAGCTCGATGCCCTCGTCGATGAGCCGCTTCGCCATACCCATCGCCACGACCGCACCGGACGCGAGCTCACCCGCCCAGGCCAGCGCGGCGCTGAGCACGTCGTCGGCGGGCACCACACGGTCGACGATGCCCAGCGCGAGCGCCTCCTCGGCCCGGATCTGGCGCCCGCTCCAGATGATCTCCTTGGCCCGCGCCGGCCCGACCAGCCGGGGCAGCCGTTGCGTGCCGCCGCCGCCCGGGAAGATCCCGAGCAGGATCTCCGGGAAGCCGACGCGCGCGGAGTCGCCGCAGATGCGCAGATCGCACGCGAGCGCGACCTCGAGCCCACCACCGAGCGCGTAGCCACTGATCGCCGCGATCACCGGTCGCGGGATCGCAGGCAGCGCGTCGATGGCGCGGCGGAACGCGGGCCCGATCAGCTGTGACGCGACGGGATCGGTGAACTCGCTGATGTCGGCGCCCGCCGCGAACGCGCGGTCGCTGCCCGTCACCACGACCGCCTTCACGGTTGCATCGGCCGCCAGCTGCTCGGCCGCGTCGGAGATCGCGTCGAGCAACGCACACGAGAGCGGGTTCAGCGGCGGACGGTTGAGGCGCACGAGCGCGACGCCGTTGTCGTGATGCTCGGTGATGACGAGCGCGTCGTCGGTCATGATTTCCCTCCGGGGTTGTCGAGCAGCTTCGCGACGGCGGTGTACGCGTCGATGTCACGCGCTGCGACCTGCGCGACGAGCTGGTCGAAGGCTGCGCCGGCACACGCGTCGTCGGCGACGGACTGCAGTCGCTCGAGCACGATGCCGCGTAGCTCTTCGCGCACTCGCGCCGCACGACGCCGCGCCAACTCGTCGGACTGCACGAGGTACTCGCGGTGCGCGACGATCGCGCCCCACAGGTCGTCGACGCCGGATCCGTCGGTGGCAACCGTCTCGATGATCGGCGGGCGCCACGCGCGTGCGCCCGCGAGCGAGAGCATCGACTCGAGGTCACGGCGGGTCTCGTGCACGCCCTCGCGGTCGGCCTTGTTGACCACGAACACGTCGCCGATCTCGAGCAACCCCGCCTTGCTGGCCTGCACACCGTCGCCCCATCCAGGGTTCACGACCACCACCACGGTGTCGGCGGCGCCGGCCACCGCGACCTCCACCTGCCCGACCCCCACCGTCTCGACGAGGACCCACGGGTACCCGGCAGCTTCGAGCACCGCGATCGCCTGCGGGGTCGAACGTGACAGCCCGCCGAGATGCCCACGCGTCGCCATCGACCGGATGAAGACGTCGGGATCGGTGTCGTGCGCCTGCATGCGCACCCGGTCACCGAGGATCGCACCGCCCGTGAACGCGCTGCTCGGGTCGATGGCGAGCACCGCCACGCGATCGCCGTCTCGCCGGATGCGATCGACGAGCTGGCTCGTGAGCGTCGACTTGCCCGCGCCCGGCGCGCCGGTGATGCCGACGATCGCGGCTCGCGCCGCGGGCGCGCCCAGCGCGCCCATTGCCACGTGGGCCTCGTCGCCGCCGTTCTCGACGACGGTCAGGAGGCGCGCCAGCGCGCTGCGGTCCCCGTGGCCGGCCGCGTCCGCGAGCGCCGCGGCCGACGAGCCTGCTCTCGCTCTCGGGGGCTCACTCCTCGGAGTCGTCGGTGACGCCGGTGACGCCCGGCACGCGATCCATGATGATCCGCTCGACGCCGGCCTTCAGCGTCTGCATCGAGATCGGGCAGGTGCCGCACGCCCCCACGAGGGTGACGTGGACGACGCCGTCGGCGTCGACCTCACGGAACACGATGTCGCCGCCGTCGCTCTGGAGCGCGGGGCGGATCAGCTCGATGGCGTCGAGGACCTGCTGGTTCTGCTCGGCCGGATCAATTGCGGTGTCAGTGGACATGCTTCCTCCCAACCCCGCCAGTATCGCAGGGCTTCCCGCCGGGCTCGCTCTTCGCGCCGCCCGGCTATTCGCGAACCCGCTCCACCTTGGCACCCAAGGCGCGCAGCTTGCCCGCGAAGTCGCAGTAGCCGCGATCGACGTGATACGGATCGAACACCACGGTCTCGCCGTCGGCCGCGAGCCCCGCGAGCACGAGCGCAGCTCCCGCCCGCACGTCGAGCGCCCGCACCGGCGCGCCCGAGAGTCGCTCGACGCCGCGCACGACCGCATGACGGCCTTCGTGCCGGATGTCGGCGCCCATCCGGTTGAGCTCGGCCACGAACCCGAAGCGGTTGTCGAAGACGTTCTCGGTGACGATGGCCGTCCCCTCCGCCGTCGCGAGCAGGGCGACGACGATCGGCATGAAGTCGGTCGCGAATCCGGGGAACGGGAGCGTGGCGACGTCGACCGCGCGCATGCGGTCGTCGGCGCGCGCCCAGATCCCCTCCGGAGTCGCCGACACCTTGAGCCCCATCTCGCCCAGCTTCGACGCCACGATCTCCACGTGCTCGAGCCGGGCGCCGACGATCGTGATCTCCCCGCCCGCGATCCCGCACGCCATGAGCAGCGTGCCCGTCTCGATGCGGTCGCCGATGAGCTCGCAGTCGACGGCCATGAGGTCGTCGACGCCGACGATCTCGATGGTCGGCGTGCCCGCGCCGATCACCTGCGCGCCCATGCGGTTCAGCATCGCCGCGAGCTCGACGATCTCGGGCTCACGCGCCGCGTTCTCGATCACGGTGGTGCCCTTGGCGAGCACCGCGGCCGTCAACAGGTTCTCGGTCGCGCCGTTGCTCGGGAAGTCGAGGACGACGCGCGTCCCAGTGAGCTGCTTCGCGCGCGCCTCGATGAAACCGTGCACGACGTGGATCTCGACGCCCATCGCGGTGAGGCCGCGGAAGTGCATGTCGAGCGGACGGCTGCCGATGTTGTCGCCGCCGGGCATCGCGACGCGCGCCTCGCCGAACCGGCCGACGAGCGGTCCGAGCACGTTCACCGACGCGCGCATCAGCGTGACGAGCTCGTAGGGAGTCTCCGGCCGCAGCGGGCCGGTCGCGTCGACCTGCAGCTCGTGCGGACCCGTCCATTCGACGCCCGCGCCCATGCCGCGCAGCACGTCGATCATCACGTCGAGGTCGTCGACGGGGTCGACGTTGCGGATCGTGGTGACACCCGGCGCGAGCAGCGCGGCCGCCATCTGCTTCAGCCCCGCGTTCTTGGTGCCGCCCGACACGCGCACCGCACCCGACAGGGGCGCGCCCGCGGAGACCACGAACGAATCGGCCATCTCAGGCACCGTACCCGGCATCGCCCGGGTCACTCGGTGAGGCTGAGGGGAATGTCGTCGAGATCGAAGACGCGGCGCACGCGGAACACCGTGATCGGCGTCACGATGCCCGGAATGACCCGTTCGCCCAGTGGCACGATCGGGAACTCGTCGCCGAGGGCATCGGCGACGACGTCGTTGACGAGGATCTCACCGGGAGCTGCGGCGTCGCACAGCCGGGACGCGAGGTTGATCGCCATCCCGATGTAGTCGTCACCCTCGAACACGATGACCTTGCCCGCGGCCACGCCGATGCGGAGCGGCAACGCGATGTTGGCGTTCTCCATCTGCTCCGAGAGGTCGAGCACGGTCTCGACGATGGGTTTGACCTCGGTGCCGATGAACATGCAGCCGTCACCGAGCC
This sequence comes from uncultured Actinomycetes bacterium, assembly GCA_963721435.1. GTDB lineage: Bacteria > Actinomycetota > Acidimicrobiia > IMCC26256 > DASPTH01 > CAVRJC01. Next base: position 132,668 of record CAVRJC010000006.1, on the reverse strand, counting down.
ACTTCCCGACGCGGGTGGCGTGCTCGGGCGAGAGGCCCCGCACGATGCCGCGGAAGGTGGCGAGCACGTTGAGTGCTTCTTCGTCGCCGAGTGTGTCGTTCATGCGCGTGAAGCCGCACAGGTCGACGAACGCGAAGCACCGGAACACACGCATCGCACCATTGTGACCGCTCCACGGCGCAAAGTGCGCAATGTTTCAAGCGGCCAGACCGGACACCCAATCCACGGCGGTTGCAGCCACTTCGGCGTTGACGTCGGCGACCGTGCGACCGCTGGACTTCAGCGGGCGGTACCCGTGGTCGGCGGTGTCGAGCCAGTGAAACTTCACCTGGCTCTTCTTCGCCGTGATCGCCTTCGCCGCCTCGAGGAGCTCGTCCTTGCCCGCGAGCGAGTCACGCGTGCCGCTCACGAACAGCACCGGCACGTGCAGGCGTGGGAAGTGCTCGACCCGTTGCTGCTCCGGCTTGCCGGCCGCGTGCAGCGGGTAGCCGAGCAGCAGGAGCCCGAGCGCGGGCACCGGATCGTCGACCGCACCGACGACCATCGAGCAGTAGCGACCGCCCATCGATCGCCCGCCGAGGACCAGCCGTTCGGGTGGGAGCTTCGCCGCGCTGCGCCAGCTCCGCGGCCGCCTCCCGGGTCGCGGCCTCGAGCACCTTCGGCCGGTCGGGCGCGTGCTTGCCCGCGCTGCGGTACGGGTAGTTGAAGCGCAGCGACGGGATCCCTGCGGCGGCCAGTGCGTCGGCGACCACGGTCAATGACGCGGCGGTCATGTCGGTCCCCGCACCGTGCGCCAGCAGGACGGCCCGATCCGCCCCCCGCTTCGGCCCCTGCCACGCGTAGTCGGTCACCAGTCCTTCGGCCATCCGGTGAGCGTACCGACGACCGGCGGGAGGGACGTTCGGCCCTTGTGATCACAGAGGGATCGGCCCAGCATGGCGACGTGGCTGGGAACCGGCGCGACCTGCTCCCCGGCGTCGCGATCGTGCGCTCGGCTCGAACCGCCGCGGCCCAGACTCCGGAAAGCCGGGATCGGGTCGTGGATCTGCTCCGCGCCGGGAGCCTGGTGATCGTCGTGCTGGGCCACATGCTCATGGCCGTCGTCGTGTGGAGGGGCACCTCGTTACGCGTCGACAACCTCCTGCAGGAGATCCCCGAGCTGAAGCTCGCGACGTGGGCGCTCCAGGTGATGCCGGTCTTCTTCGCCGCGGGCGCGATCGCGAACCGCATGTCCATCACGTCGGCAACCGCTCGCGGCGAGCCGTGGCGATCGTGGCTGTGGCACCGGGTCCGCCGGTTCGTCCGCCCGGTCGTGTTCTACGTCGCGATCGTGATCCCGCTGGCGTACGCGCTCGCCGAGATCGTCCCCGACGCCGCGGGCCCGCTCGGCAAGCTCTCCACGCAGTTGCTCTGGTTCCTCGGCGTCTACGTCCTCATCACCGCGGCAACGCCCTGGGAGATCCGGTTGGCGCGGCACGGGCTCCCGGCGATCTTCGCGTTGCTGATCGGGGTCGTCGTCATCGATCTCGCGCGATTCCACGTGTGGGCGGGCTTCGGCGCGGTCAACTTCGTGCTGGTGTGGTTCATGGCCGCGACGCTCGGCCTGATCGTGCGCGATCGGGTCGACCACGATCGACGAACGCTCGCGTTCCTTGCGCTCGGTGCGCTGGCAGTCAACATCGTGCTGGTCGTCGTCACCGAGCTCCCGTACCCGATCTCGATGGTGGGCATGCCGGGTGAGCGCGTCTCCAACATGTCGCCACCCACGCTCGTGCTCGCCCTCCACAGCGTGGTGCTCGTCGCAGTGATGGGGCTCGCGTGGCCGGCCCTGCGCGTGCTCTGCGCCACACCGCGTGTGTGGCGGTGGGTCGTCACGGTCGGCGCCGTCGCGATGACCATCTACCTGTGGCACCTGACCGCGCTCGTGCTCCTCACCGTGGCCGAGCACGAGCTCGGGCTCGACCGGGGCGGCGTCGGTGGGGCGCACTTCTGGTGGGCCACGCCGCTGCACCTGGCCATCGCGCTCCTTCTCACCGCGATCCTGGTGGCGTTCGCGGCGCCGTTCGAGCACCTGCCGGTCCCGTGGCTCGAGCGCGCCGGCGTGCCGCGGCGCGGGGGCATGCCATGGTCGCTGCTCGCGTGCCTCGGGGCGTTCCTCAGCGCGTGCGGGTTCCTCGTCGTCGCGGCGACAGGGATGAACGGCTTCCCCTTCTCGCACGTGTCGATCTACGCGGGCATCCCACTGACGCCGGGCATCGGCGTCGGCCTCGCCGCCGTCGGGATCCTGTGCGTGCGCGCCGCCGCCCGCCAGCGCACCGACGTCGCCCGCCGCGACGCGGTCGACCGGGTCGGCAACCGACCCAACTGAGGCGCATTCGACCAGGTCAGGGCACGTCTGCGAGACTGCTGTATGCCGTCTCCCGAGACTCTTCGCATTGCGTGGCTCGTCTACCGGGGGAACCCGCACTGCGGTGGCCAGGGCGTCTACACCCGTTATCTGGCAAGGGAGCTCAGCGATCTCGGGCACGAGATCACCGTGTTCTCCGGCCAGCCCTACCCGGAGCTCGACGACCCGTCGCAGCTCACCAAGGTGCCGAGCCTCGACCTCTACATGCCCGACAACCCGTTTCGGGTGCCGTGGCCGAACGAGTTCAAGACCCGCATCGACGTCCAGGAGTTCGGGATCATGTGCGGCGCCGGTTTCCCCGAGCCGTACACCTTCTCCCTCCGCGCCCGGCGGCTGCTGAAGGATCGGCGGGCCGACTTCGACATCGTGCACGACAACCAGTGCCTCGGCACCGGCCTGCTCGGGATGATGAAGGACGGCTGGCCGATCCTCGAGACGTTGCATCACCCGATCACCGTCGACCGCGACCTCGACCTCGCGCACGCCAAGAACGCGTACCGGCGCTTCACGCTCCGACGGTGGTACGGGTTCCTCGACATGCAGATGAAGGTCGCGCGCGCGATGCCCCGCGTCGTCACCGTGTCGGAGTCGAGCAAGCGCGACATCTCGGCGCAGATGGGCGTCGCGCTCGACCGCCTGCACGTCGTCCCTGTCGGCGTCGACCCCGAGATCTTCAAGCCGATGCCCGAGATCGCGCGCGTACCGGGGCGGCTCATGACCACCACGAGCTCCGACGTGCCCATGAAGGGCCTTGCACCGCTGCTCGAGGCACTCGCCAAGGTGCGCACCGAACGCGACGACGCCGAGCTGGTGTGCATCGGCAAGCCCAAGGACAAGAGCACCATTCCCGCGCTCATCGAGCGGCTCGGACTCCAGGACGCGGTGCGCTTCGTGTCGGGTGTGACCACCGAGCGCATCGTCGAGCTCTACGCGGAGGCAGAAGTCGCGGTCGTGCCGTCGCTCTACGAGGGCTTCTCGCTCCCCGCGGTCGAGGCGATGGCGTGCGGCGTGCCGCTCGTCGCGACGACCGGCGGTGCGGTGCCGGAGGTCGTCGGGACCGACGGCGAAACCGGGCTCCTCGTGCCTCCGGGCGACCCCGACGCGTTGGCCACGTCGATCCTGCGCGCACTCGGTGATGCCGATCTCCGTGCGCGCGTCGGCGCCGCCGGACGCGCCCGCGCGCTCGACAAGTTCACGTGGCGCGCGTGCGCGGTGGGCACGGTCGAGAACTACTACGCGATGCTCGAGGAGCGGGCGGCCGCATGCTGACCGTCGACTTCGAGCGCTTCGATCTACAGCCGGGGCACCGGATCCTCGATCTCGGGTGCGGTGGTGGACGGCACGCGTTCGAAGCCCTGCGTCGCGGCGCAACCGTCATCGCGCTCGACTACGCGTTCGACGAGCTGCGCGCGGTGCGCGGCGTGATGGGGGCGATGCGCGACGTCGGTGAGATCCCGCCGGACGTCACCGGTGGTGTCGTGAACGGCGACGCGCTCGCGCTCCCCTTCCCCGACGGCGCGTTCGACCGCATCATCGCGTCGGAGGTGCTCGAGCACATCTGGGCCGACGAGCTCGCGATCGCCGAGCTGGTGCGGGTGCTGCGCCCCGGCGGCCGGCTGGCGGTCACGGTGCCCTCGGAGATGCCCGAGCGGCTGTGCTGGGCGCTCGACACCAACTACCACGACACGCCCGGCGGTCACATCCGCATCTACCGCCAGCGCGACCTCGAGACCAAGCTCGCGCGCGGCGGGGTCGCGCTCCGTGGCGCGCACCGCGCCCACGCGTTGCACTCGCCGTACTGGTGGGTGAAGTGCGCGGTCGGCGTGAGCAACGACGGCGCGTGGCCGGTGCGCAAGTACCGCGAGTTCCTCGAGTGGCAGATCGTCCAACAGCCCGAGTGGGTCGGCTCGGTCGACCGCGCGCTCAACCCGGTGCTCGGCAAGAGCCTCGTGGTCTACACGGAGAAATCCCTCGCGTGATGGAGCTGCCGGCCGTCGCAGGAATCATCAGCGCGGGTCAGCTCGCGGCGACCGTCGACGCGATCGCGGCGACCCAGCTTCCCGACGGCAACATCCCGTGGACGCCCGGCGCGCACACCGATCCGTGGAACCTCGTCGAGGCGGCGATGGCCCTCGACGTCGGTGGCCGGCACGACGCCGCGCGCGCGGCCTACGACTGGCTCGCGCGCCGGCAACGGCCCGACGGCGGATGGCACGCGTACTACCTCGGCGACACCGTCGAGGACGCGACACGCGACACCAACGTCACCTGTTACATCGCGACCGGAGTGTGGCACCACCACCTGACCACCGGTGACACCGCGTACCTGCGCCTTCAGTGGCCGACGGTCGAAGCCGCGATCGACTTTGCCCTCGACCACCAGCGCGAGACGGGTGAGATCGCGTGGCGCGCCGACGATCCCGACGACGGCGCGCTCCTCACCGGCTCGTCGAGCATCCACCTCAGTCTGCGGTGCGCGATCGCAATCGCCGAGCGTCTGGGTCACGAGCGTCCCGACTGGGAGATCTCGCTCAGCGCTCTCGCGATCGCCATCGCCCACCGGCCTGATGTGTTCCTCGACAAAGAACGTTGGGCGATGGACTGGTACTACCCCATCCTCGGGGGCGTGCTGCGCGGGTATCCCGCGCACGCGCGTATCGCGTCACGCTGGCCGACGTTCGCGGTCGACGGCCGCGGCGTGCGGTGCGTGTCCGACCGTCCGTGGATCACCGCGGCGGAGACCTGTGAGCTGGTGATGGCGCTCGACGCGCTCGGCGTCGACGACCAGGCCCGGCAGCTCTTCGCGTCCGTGCAGTTCCTGCGCGCCGAGGGCGGCGGGTACTGGACCGGTGCCAACTTCGACGCGGACGTCTTCCACGGTGAGGGCGACGGCGAGCTCTACCCTGCCGAGCAGCCGAGCTGGAACTCGGCGGCGGTCGTGCTCGCGGCGAATGCGCTCGCGGGCACCGGTCCCACCGCCGGGCTCTTCCGGGGTGAACGGCTGCCCGACGGTCTCAGCGCCGAGGCCCTGCTCGCCGCCGGCGTCGAGATCGAACACGAGCGCGCCGCCCGCCGCCCGTCCTCCTGAACCCCCTTCACGTTCTTGGCGTCGGTGCGGTCCCTCAGAGGTACCCGGAACGACGCCAAGAACGGTCAGGAAACGCGGCGGAGGACGCGCAGGCTGCCGGTCGTCGACGCGGGCACGAAGTCACCCGACACGACCGCGCGCCGCCACACCTCGTACGGGCGCCTGACCACCGTCGGCCGGGTCTTCGAACACGTCGTGGAACACGAGCAGGCCACCACTGACGACGTGACGTGACCAGCCCTCGTAGTCGGCGAGGGCGACGTCGAACGCGTGACCGCCGTCGATGAACACCAAGCCGAGGGGCGTCGCCCAGTGCCGGGCCACGGTCGGCGAGGTACCGATCACCGCGACCACGGCGTCTTCGAGCCCGGCGTCCTCGATGGTGCGCCGGAACCACGGCAGCGTGTCCATGCGCCCGGTGCGGGGGTCGACCAGCCGCTCGTCGTGGTGCTCCCACCCCGCCTGGTTCTCCTCCGAGCCACGGTGGTGGTCGACGGTGAACACGACCGTGCCGCTCTCGCGCGCCGCCGCGCCCAGGTAGATCGCGGACTTTCCGCAGTACGTCCCGATCTCGAGCAACGGGCCGAACGGCGCGGCTGCGAGGCCGGCGGCGTGGAGCGCCAGGCCTTCGTCGTCGGGCATGAAACCCTCGGCCGCGCGGGCTGCCTGGAGCAGCGTCTGGTCCACGCGTCGAGTCTTGCAGGCCCGGTAGCCTCCCCTGCCATGGACACTCTTCCCCAGGCACCCGACCGCAACCTGGCCATGGAGCTCGTGCGGGGCACCGAAGCCGCCGCGCTGGCCGCCGGCCGCTGGATGGGCCGCGGCGACAAGAACGCGGCCGACGGCGCGGCCGTCGACGCCATGCGCCTCGTGCTCAACACCGTCTCGATGGACGGCATCGTCGTCATCGGCGAAGGCGAGAAGGACGAAGCGCCGATGCTCTTCAACGGCGAGCAGGTGGGCAACGGCTCGGTGCCGCAGGTCGACATCGCGGTCGACCCGCTCGAAGGCACCACGCTCACCGCCCTCGGTCGCCACAACGCGATCTCGGTCATCGGAGTCGCCGAGCGCGGCACGATGTTCGACCCCGGCCCGTGCTTCTACATGGACAAGATCGCGGTCGGGCCCGAGGCCGCCGACGCCATCGACATCAACGCGCCGATCAAGGCGAACCTCGAGGCGGTGGCGAAGGCGCTCGGCGAAGACGTCGACGACATCACCGCCGTGATCCTCGACCGCCCGCGCCACGACGACATCATCCGCGAGTGCCGCGAGGCCGGTGCCCGCATCCGCCTGATCCAGGACGGCGACGTCGCCGGCGTGATCTCCGCCGCGTGGCCCCAGAGCGAGGCCAACATCCTGTTCGGCATCGGCGGCACGCCCGAGGGCGTGATCGCCGCCTGCGCACTCAAGGCGATCGGCGGCGCGATGCAGGGCCGCCTGTGGCCCCGCAACGACGAAGAGCGCCGCGCCGCGCTCGACGCGGGCTACGACCTCGACCGGGTGCTCGAGACCGACGACCTCGTGTGGGGTGAGGACGTGTTCTTCGCCGCCACCGGCGTCACCGACGGCGAGCTCCTCACCGGCGTGCGCTACTGGGGCGACGGCGCGAGCACGCAGTCGATCGTGATGCGGTCGAAGTCGGGCACCATCCGCACCATCGACGCGACCCACAAGTGGCAGAAGCTGATGCGGTACTCGGCCGTGAAGTTCGACTGACCGCTCACCCGATGAGCGACGGCTGCGCGATCAATCACGTCGGGCTCAGCGTTCCCGACATCGACGCCGCGATCGAGTGGTACGGCTCGGTGCTCGGGTTCCGCCTCGTCACACCTCCCGCCGAGATGGACACCGCCGACCCGCAACTCGGCGCCGCGCTCGAGGAGATGATGGGCCCGCGCACGAAGCGGTTCCGCATGGCGCACATGATCAGCGGCAACGGCGTCGGGCTGCAGCTGTTCGAGTACCTCGATCCGCACAATCACCCGCCGGCCGATCCCGAGGCGTTCTGGGAGCACGGCTTCTTCCACATGTGCGTCACCGACCCGGATCCCGAAGGGCTCGCCGCGCGCATTGCCGAGAGCGGCGGCAGGTCGGGCTCGGTGTGGCGTCAGATCCCGGGCAACGACTACGCGGCGGCCTACTGCGCCGACCCCTTCGGCAACGTCATCGAGATCAACTCGCACGGCTACGAAGAGACCCGCAAGTTCCTCACCGTCGACGAGTGAGCTACTCGGGCTCAGGCTTCGTCGCCGCTTCGCTGGCCTGCTCGGCGAGCTGCTCCGATCGCTTGAGGCGCGGCCCGTAGTACCGGAACGCGCTCCAGCCTCCGATCGCCACCACCAGCACCACCACGATCACCACGGCGACAGCCATCGTCCGATGCTACGGGTGCGACGTGGTTCGTGCGCGATCGACGCCCGAAGCATGCTCTCTTGTGAGCACCGATCACGCCCCGGAGTATGCACAGCCACATGAACAGGCTGGTCGCGGGCCCGGGCGCCCGGAGTTCGTTCGCCATCGACGGACGCCGGATGCCTGCGGTTTGCCTCGGGTGCGCAGATCGCTCCCGTGCGGACCTGTCGGTGCAAAGTGGTTGTTCGCGCGCGATGCCGGCGCTCGACGGGCGGCCGGCCACGCTGGATGGAACAGTCGTCCCCTGGTTGCCTTCCCGGGCCCGTCTTCAGCTGGAGCGTGTCGGCGCGGAGTTGGTGGTAGACGGCGTCCCTCGGGATTTCATTGTCACCCAGGCGACGATAATTGTCGTCTCCGCGACAATGAATCGCGCAGCCGGGGGCGTCGACGGCGCGCAGCGCGGGTCAGGCGACGCGGGTGATCTCGACCGTCACGGTCATGGTGTGGCTCGGGCCGCCCTGGTAGATGCCCTTCAGTGGGGCGACGTCGGTGTAGTCACGGCCGCGTGCGACGAGCACGTGGCGTTCGGCGACCGCGGAGCCGCTGGTGGGGTCGAGGGGATACCAGTCGCCGGCCCAGGCCTCGAGCCAGGCGTGGCTCTGGCCTTCGTAGGTCTCGCCGATGACGCCGCCCTGGTCGGGGTAGAGGTAGCCGGACGCGTAGCGGCCGGGGATGCCGGCGGCCCGCAGCACGGCCAGCCCGACGTGCACGAAGTCCTGGCAGACGCCACGGCCCACTCGCAGGACCTCGGTCGCGGTGGTCGACACGCTGGTCGTGCCAGGCTCGTAGTCGACGCGCGCCCGGATCCGATCGCCGAGTGTCGCCAGCGCCGCCGCGGGCGTGGGCTCGCGCCGCAGCTCGGCGGCCATCGCGTCGATCGCGTCGTCGGCCGCGGTCATCTCGGTGGGCGTGAGGTACTCGACCAGGCGATCGGTGAGCCCGGGGGCGTCGATCGCGTCCCACGCGACGGTCTCGTCGAGGTTCGGCGAGCGCTCGGCGGTCTCGACGAGCGACGATCCGACGACGGTGAGCTCGCGGTGCGAGTGGTGGAGGTCGAACGCGTGCACCCGGCTCCCCCAGTAGTCGCGGTAGCGGTACAGGTTCGCGGCAGGCGTGACGTCGACCCGGTGCTCGAGGGTGAACTGGTTGGTGGTGTCGAGCGGTGAGATCCGCGCCTCGTTGTAGGACGCGTGGACGTCGCCGAGGTAGCCGAAGGTCGTCGAGTGCCTGACCTTGAGTCTCCAGGTCATTGCAGTCCCCGGGTCATGGCAATCTCCAGGTCATGGCAGTCTTCGGGTCACCGCGTCACACGCTCCACTCGATCACGCGGGTCTCGCGGAAGTAGCGGTTGGCCACGTCGGCGTGCACCTCCGCGCACTCGCGCTGCAGCCGGCCGAGCAACTTGGGGAGGTCTTCGAGCGCCTCGTCGACACGCAGGAACTCGAGCTCGGCCACCACACGTCCCAGCCGTCGACGGGCGTCGTCGTCGACGCCCGCTCGCGCCGAGCTCGGGTCGAGCTCACCGAGCCGCCGCTCGGCGGTGGTGAGGGCGTGGTACACGGAGCGGGGGAAGAGGCGATCGAGGAGGAGGAACTCGACTGCGGACGACGCGTCGACCGCGTGCTTGTAGGTGCGGAGGTACGCCTCGTACGCGGAGCAGGTGCGCAGCGTCGTGGTCCAGCCGGTGCGCCCGAACGCGTCGGCGTAGCGCGCGCACAGCAACCGAGTGGTCATGTCGGCCCGTTCGAGACTGCGGCCGAGCACGTAGAAGCGCCAGCCGTCGTCGCGGCTCATGGTCGCGTCGACGATGCCGTTGCACACGGCCGCACGGTCGCGCACCCATCCGAAGAAATCGTGACGCGCGAGTCCACTCGCCGCGCGCGTGCGAACCGCCGACTCGCGGTAGGTGGTGTTGAGCGTCTCCCAGAGCTCCGACGACACCGCTTCACGCGCGCCGCGCGCGTTCTCCCACGCCGACGCGATCGAGCACGCGATCGAGCCCGAGAAGCTGAGATCCTGCGTGAGCAGGGCCGTGGCCGCGGCGGCGTCGGGCTCGGTACCGATGAGCTCGGCGTCGGCGCCCATCGCGTCGAGGAGCGCACGGCACACACTCGCTTCGTCGGCGCGCCGGTCCTCGAGCAGCAGGTGGTAGTGCACGTCGAGGAGGCGCGCGGTGTCTTCGGCGCGCTCGACGTAGCGGCCGATCCAGTACAGCGACTCCGCGATACGGCTCAGCACGACGGCCTCCGCGTCCGCTCGCGTGAAGCGTTCATTGCTGCTGCTGCGCGTCGTGCGCGGGCAGCGGCCCCAGCGTGGGAGCCTGCGCGGCGGGCGCCGGCGCCAGTGCGACGTCGGCCCCGTCGACCGCAGGACCCTGCGTCGGCACCGGGCCGTCCTCCGCGTTCGCGAGCACCCAGGTGTCCTTCGAACCGCCGCCCTGACTCGAGTTCACGACGAGGCTGCCCTCCGGCAACGCAACGCGGGTGAGCCCTCCGGGCACCACCCAGATGCTGCGGCCGTCGTTCACCGCGAACGGGCGTAGGTCGAGATGCCGCGGCCCCATCTGGCCGTCGACGAACGTCGGCGACGTCGAGAGCGCGATCGGCGTCTGCGCGATCCATCCCCGCGGGTTGCTGAGCACCTTCTCGCGCAGGTCGCGCAACGTGCTCTCGCTCGCGACCGGGCCGATGACGAGGCCGTACCCGCCCGAGCCGCCGACCGGCTTGAACACGAGCGAGTCGAGCCGCTCCAACGCCCACTCGCACACGTCGCGATCCTCGAGCCGGAAGGTCTCGACGTTGGCGAGGATCGGCACTTCGCCGAGGTAGTACTCGATCATCGCGGGCACGTAGGGGTAGATCGCCTTGTCGTCGGCGACGCCGTTGCCCGGCACGTTCGCGATCGTCACGTTGCCCGCGCGCGACGCGTTGACGATCCCCGCGCAGCCGAGCACCGAGTCGGGACGGAAGTGGAGCGGGTCGAGGTAGTCGTCGTCGACGCGCCGGTAGACGACGTCGACCCGCTGCTCACCACCGGTGGTGCGCATGAAGACACGCTGGTCTCGGCACACGAGGTCGCGTCCCTCCACCAGCTCGACGCCCATCTGCCGCGCCAGGAACGAGTGCTCGAAGTACGCCGAGTTGTGGATGCCTGGCGAGAGCACGACCACACACGGGTCGTCGACGCCCGGAGGCGCGGTCGCCCGGAACGCTTCCAGGAGCCGGAGCGGGTAGTCGGCCACCCGCCGGATCCGGTGGCTGGCGAACAGCTCGGGGAACACGTGCGTCATCGCGCGGCGGTTCTCGATCACGTACGAGATGCCGGACGGCGTCCGCAGGTTGTCCTCCAGCACCCGGAAGCTGCCGGCGTCGTCGCGCACGAGGTCGATCCCGGCCACGTGGATGCGCACGCCCCCGATGGGGTCGAGCCCCTTCACACACCGGTGGTAGTGCGACGAGCTGGCGACGAGCCGCCGGGGCACCACACCGTCGGCGAGGATCTCGCCCGGGCCGTAGACGTCGCTCAGGAACCGCTCGAGCGCGAGCACCCGCTGGCGGACCCCCGCATCGACGACGGTCCACTCGCTGGCGTCGATGATGCGGGGCACGAGGTCGAGGGGGAACGGCCGCTCCTCCTCCCCCGACAGCTGGAACGTGATGCCCTGATCCCGGAACGCCCGGTCGCGTGCGGCGCACCGCAGCTCGAAGTCGTCGCGCGACAACGTGCCCAGCACCGTGTGCAGGGCTTCGTAGTGCGCCCGGGGCGCGTCGACACCCGAGAACATCTCGTCCCAGGCGCGAACCGGCTGGTAACCGTCAAGCAGGTCGCCCACGAGATCATCCTCAGCCGCTTCGGTTACAGGAACGTTTCCACAAGGGTACAGCCGGTGTTTTGGCTTCTTGCCGGCTTCTTACCGAACTCTGCCGCTGCCAATTCCCGGCGTCCTTACCGTCGCCCTCATGCACGAGAGCAGGAACCCCACCCCCACTGGCAACCGAGCCGGCCGCCGGCGCCGGAAGCCGCGCGCGTTGCGCGCACGCCGGGTCGCCGCGGCCCTGAGCGTCACCACCTTCCTCGGCCTCGGCGGCGCGATGGCGGTGGCGCAGTCGTCATCGACCACCCAGGTCGCCACCAAGGCGACGACCACGAGCGCCACGACGTCGAGCGGCGGCGGTACCACGAGCGCGACCACGGCGACGACATCGGGCAGCACCGCCGGCACGAGCAGCTCGACCGCAACGTCGGGCTCGACGTCGAGCGCCGCGACCACCACGCACACCACGACCAAGGGGAGCTGAGGCATGGACGCCAAGATCACCTGGTACGTCGCCCGGTCGAGTGGCCTCGTGACGTGGGTGCTGATCCTGACGACGATCGTGTGGGGCCTGCTCCTCGCCACCCGCGCCCTCGGCAACCGCCCGACGCCCGCGTGGCTGCTGAGCCTGCACCGCTACCTCGGCGCGCTCGCGCTCGTCTTCCTCGGCGTGCACGTCGGCGCGATCGTGCTCGACAGCTACACCAACTTCGGCGTCGTCAACGTGCTGGTGCCCTTCACCGGCAGCTGGAACCCGCTCGCGGTCGCATGGGGCATCGTGGCGATGTACCTGCTCGTGGCGATCGAGATCACGTCACTGTTGCGCAACCGGATGTCGCGCAAGGCGTGGCACGCGGTGCACCTGCTCGCCTACTTCGTGTTCGCGACCAGCACGGTGCACATGCTGTCGGCCGGCACCGACGCGAAGGCGATCGTCGCCTCCGGCGTCTCGGTCCTCGTCGCCACGGTCGTGGTGTTCGGATCGGCCGCCATGTACATGTGGCGTCGCGACGAAGAGCGTCAGGACAGCGCGCGCCGTGCCCGGCGGCGGGAGACCCTGACGACCACGGCACGCCAGCCCAGCATGCAGCCGCCGATGAACAGCGAGGCGATCACGATGAAGGTCGGGGCGAAGTCGTGACCCTGCACGACGATCCGGAGCGCGACGCCGACGAACACGGTGATGATCCATGCGACCACGGCGCGGCGGAAGGCCATCGGGGCCCGGTAGAGGCCGGAGCCGATCCAGCCGATCACGAGACCGGCCGCGAACGGCCAGAGCACCCGGACGAAGCCCGCCATCCCGGCGTCTTCGTGATGGCTGCGACGCCCGATCGCCACGAACAGCACGAGCACGGCGGCGTCGGCGAGCGCCGCCACCCAGACCGGAACGTCACGCTCGCCCACTGGGCCATTCTCGCCGACGTCCTCGGTCGTCGACCCATCAGGAGCGAACGGCGGCGAGGCGGACCGTCGAATGAGCTCGCCGCCGAGCCGTGAGCGACCCGACAGGACAGGCAAGCAGGTAGCGTCGCCGCTCGATGACGAGCATGCGCGACGACAATGCACTCGCGGCGACGATCGCGACCGCCGCCGGCAGGCTGCTCCTCGAGCTGCGCACCGCGCTCACCGGCGCCGACCTCGACACGGTCAAGGCCGAAGGCGACCGCGCCTCCCACGAGTTCATCATGCAGGAGCTCGGCCGCACCCGGCCCGACGACGCGGTGCTGTCCGAAGAAGCCGCCGACGACGACGCCCGCCTCACCGCGCCGCGCGTCTGGATCGTCGACCCGCTCGACGGCACACGGGAGTTCGGCGAAGGGCGGTCCGACTGGGCCGTGCACGTCGCGCTCGTGATCGACGGCAGGGTCGTCGCGTCGGCCGTCGCGCTCCCCGGGCTCGACGTCACCCTGACCGCCGATCCCCCGTCCGTGCTCACGCCGCCGCACGACGGCGGCCCGCGCCTCGTCGTCAGCCGCACCCGCCCGCCCGCGATCGCGGAGCAGGTCGCGGCCGCGCTCGGCGGGGAGCTCGTCCCCCTCGGCTCGGCGGGCGCCAAGGCCATGGCCGTCGTGCGCGGCGAGGCCGAGATCTACCTGCACAGCGGCGGGCAGTACGAGTGGGACTCCGCCGCGCCGGTCGGCGTCGCGGCCGCGGCCGGGCTGCACACCTCGCGCATCGACGGCTCGCCGCTGCGCTACAACCAGGAGAACCCCTGGCTCCCCGACCTCCTGATCTGCCGGCCCGAGCTCGCGGACGCGGTGCTCACGCTCGTCGACGCCACGAAGCGCTGATATGGCACATCCCATAGGCTTTCACCTATGGATCTTCGGAAACTGCGGCTCTTCCTCGCAGTCGTCGACGAGGGCGGTTTCACCCGTGCCGCCGACGCGATGTTCGTGTCGCAGCCGTCGGTGTCGCAGGCAATGCGCGAGCTGGAGGAAGAGCTCCGCACGCCGCTGTTCCACCGCGTCGGCCGCGGCGTCGTGCTCACGTCGGCCGGCGAGGCACTCGTCGGGCCCGCGCGCCAGGTGTTGCGCGACGTCGAGATCGGCGAGGCTGCCGTCGCGTCGGTGACCGGGCTCGTCACGGGCCGCCTCGACCTGTGCTCGCTCCCGACCCTCGCCGTCGACCCGGTGGCGCCCCTCGTCGGTGCGTTCCGCCTCGCGTATCCGGGAGTGACGCTGGCCCTCACCGACCCCGACGACTCCGCCGACCTCGTGCACCTCGTGAGCACCGGTGCGTGCGAGCTCGGCGTCGACGCGCAGCCCGCGCCCGGACGGCTCGAGTCGCGTGAGCTCGCGAGCCAGGACCTCCTTGCGGTGTTCCCACCCGGCACGCTCATGCCGCGGGGCGCGATCGGCATCGAACGGCTCGCGGCGTTCTCGCTCGTCACATCACCGGAAGGCACGTCGACGCGTCGGCTCCTCGACGATGCGTGCGCGAGCGCAGGCGTGACGCCGCGCATCGCGGTGGTCACCGAGCAGCGGGAGGCGATCCTGCCGCTCGTGCTCGCGGGCGCGGGCGCGACGCTGCTCGCCCGTCCACTCGCGGAGACCGCCCGCCGACTGGGTGCCGTGATCGCGCCGCTGCGACCACGCGTGAGTCGCTCGGTGTTCGTGCTCTGGCGCGCCGGACCTCTCTCCCCCGCCGCGCAGGCTTTCACGAAGATCGCCGGCATCGAGATCGCCGGCGTCTGAGCCGGTACGCGCGCGTCAGCTCGCTGAGCATCGCGTCATCGCTTCACCGAGGTGGCTTGCAATCGCTGTTCGGTATCACTAGTTTGTTCATCAGATTACTTAACAAATCCCTTCTTGGAGGGCCCCACGCAATGCGCAAGCTCCGCAAGTCCCGCAAGGTCCTCGCCCTGGCGCTCGCCGCGGTGGTCGTGACCGTTGTCGCCGCTGCAGGCTCCCCCGCCTCTGCGAAGAGCGCCGAGCCGGTGACCCTGCGGCTCGGCTACTTCCCCAACGTCACCCACGCCGCCGCGATCGTCGGCGTGGAGAGCGGCATCTTCGCCAAGAAGCTCGGCTCGGGCGTCGACCTGCAGCTCAAGACGTTCAACTCCGGCACCGAGGCGATCGCGGCCATCCAGGCCGATGCGCTCGACGCCACGTACATCGGGCCGAGCCCGACCATCACCGCGTGGACGCAGTTCGACAGGGGCGTGAAGGTCCTCTCGGGCTCGGCCTCGGGTGGGGCGTACTTCGTCGTGAAGCCGAACATCAGCAGCGCCGCCGATCTCAAGGGCAAGGCGGTCGCAACCCCGCAGCTCGGCAACACGCAAGACGTCGCGCTGCGCTCGTGGCTCAAGAAGCAGGGGCTCGCGACTGACACCACCGGCGGTGGCGACGTGTCGATCAAGCCACAGGACAACGCGACGTCGCTCGACGCTTTCAAGCGTGGCGACATTGTCGGGGCCTGGCTGCCCGAGCCGTGGGCAACCCGGTTCGTCAACGAAGCCGGTGCGAAAGTCCTCGTCAACGAAGCCGATCTCTGGCCCAAGGGTCAGTACGTCACCACACAGCTCATCGTCACGACGAAGTTCCTGAAGGCCCACAAGGACGTCGTCCAGAAGCTCGTCGACGGGCAGGTCGCGGCGAACGACTACGTCAAGACCAACGTCGCCGACTCGCAGGCACTCGTGTCGCAGGGCATCCAGAAGGCGACTGGCAAGGCCATCTCCGGTGACCTCGTGATCGCGGCCTTCCGCAACATCGAGTTCACCAACGACCCGATCGCATCGTCGCTCCTGAAGGACAGCGCCGACGCCAAGACCCTCGGGTTCCCGGTGGCCGACAGCTACAGGGGCCTGTACGACTTGTCATTCCTCAACAAGGCCCTGAAGGCAGCGAACGAACCACCGGTGGCGGCAGCGAAGACATGACGCTGGACGCCTCCGCTCCCAGCGGGACGACGTCGGCCTCGGTGATTTCCCCCACCGAGGCCGACGTTGCGCGTCCCGCCATCTCGATCGAAGACGTCTCGAAGGTCTTCGGGCACGCCGGCGACGCGGTCCACGCGCTCGACAACGTCAGCCTCGAGCATCGGCCGCGGCGAGTTCGTCTGCCTGCTCGGTGCATCCGGTTGTGGGAAGAGCACGTTGCTCAACATCATCGCCGGGCTCGACGGTCCGACGGTCGGTCAGATCGACGTCGGCGATGCGCGCACGACGCTGATGTTCCAGGAAGCCGCGCTGTTCCCGTGGCTCACGGCACGCGGCAACGTGGAGCTGCCGCTCAAGTTCGCCAAGGTCGGGAAGGCCGAGCGCCGCGCCAAAGCCGACGAGCTCCTCCGGCTCGTGAACCTCGGGAGCTTCGGCGACAAGCGCCCGCACGAGCTTTCCGGTGGCATGCGCCAACGCGTCGCGCTCGCGCGTGCGCTCGCGCAGGACGTCGACATCCTCCTGATGGACGAGCCGTTCGGTGCGCTCGACGCGATGACGCGCGACGTGCTGCACGACGAGCTCGAACGGCTCTGGCGGGAGACCGACCTCACCGTCGTGTTCGTGACCCACAACGTGCGCGAGGCGGTGCGACTCGGCGACCGGGTGGTCCTGCTCTCGAGCCGGCCCGGTCGGGTGGTGCACGAGTTCCCCGTCGTCATCGATCGGCCGCGCCGGATGGACTCGGCCGACGTGAGCGCGCTCGGCGGCCACCATCACCGACGAGTTGCGCGAGGAGGTACGTCGTCATGGCAGTCACTGACCGGGACCTCGATCAGCTCGTCGTCGGGCCTCGACGCGCTCGAGCTGCCGATGCCGCGTCGCGAGAGCCGCGCCCGGCGGCTCTGGGACGGCGCGTGGCCCAAGCTGCTCGCGGTCGCGATCTTCTTCGGGGTGTGGGAATTCCTCGTGCTGATCGGCTGGAAGCAGGAGTTCAACGCTCTGCCGACGCCCGAAGCCGTCTTCAACGCCTTGTTCGACAACTGGAGCGTCATCCAGGAGGCGACGATCACGACGCTGGGTCGCGCCGCGCAGGGCTACGCCCTCGCGTTGGTCATCGGCACACTGATCGGCGCAGTGGTCGCGCGCAGTCGCGTGCTGCGCGCCGGCGTCGGGTCGATGATCACCGGGCTGCAGACGATGCCGTCGGTCGCGTGGTACCCGCTCGCACTGCTGCTGTTCAAGCTCAGTGAAGGCGCGATCCTCTTCGTCGTCGTGCTCGGCGCGGCCCCCGCGATCGCCAACGGCCTCATCAACGGGATCGACACCATCCAGCCGGTGCTGCTGCGCGCGGGTCGCGTGCTCGGCGCCCGCCGCTGGGCTGCGTTCAGATCGGTGATCCTCCCCGCGGCATTGCCGTCGTTTCGTCGGCGGGCTGAAGCAGGGGTGGGCGTTCGCGTGGCGCAGCCTGCTCGCCGGCGAGGTGATCGGCGGCATCGCGGGGTTCTCGCTGGGACAGCAGCTGCAGGTGAACCGTGACTTCGGCGACTCCGCCGGGATCGTCGCGGTCATGATGGTGATCTTCGCCATCGGCGTGACCATGGACATCCTGGTGTTCGGCAACATCGAGCGGTTCGTCCGCCGCCGCTACGGCCTGAGTGACGCCTCGTCGTCCATCCTCAGCTCGAGGACGCAGCGGGCGGCGGCATAGCCGCTCCACCCTTCGGCACGAAGGCCGGCGACGTAGTGTCGCGGCCATGGCGAACAGTCATCAGGATCGGGCCGCGCTCGAAGAGATGGCCGCGGATGATCTGCGCGTCGGAGAACGCGTCCTTGCGATCCTCCCCTACGCGCACGTGCCCGCAGCGCCCGAAGGGGCCGGCGGGGAAGGTGAAGGACGGCATCTACCAGTCGTACCGCCGGTACCGACCGATCATCGTCACCGATCAGCGGCGTCCTGCTGTTCGAGACCGGTCGCACGCACTTCCCGCGCTCGATGCTCGCCGAGTTCCCGAACGCCGACGTCGAGGTCGTCAGCGTCACTCCCGGCAGCTTCGGCAAGACGCGACTCGTGCTCGAGCTCCCCGAGGTCGGAGCGGTGCCGTTCGAGACCGGGCGCAACGAGACCGCTGACCTCGCCGTCCTCGTCGAGACCCTCGGAGCGCCCGGCGCCCCGTGAGCCCGATTACTTCAGGATGTTGACGGCGCGGGCGATCACGAGCACGGCGAGCATCAACGACAACGCCGATTCGAGCATCATCGCGAACTTGGCCCAGCGAGTGAGCGGCATCACGTCGGTGGGGCTGAACGCGGTCGCGTTGGTGAACGACGTGTAGAAGTAGTCGAAGAACACCGGTGCCCATCCCTCCGCGCCGCGTCGTCCACTCGTGCTGCGGGAACAGGAAGGCCTTCGGCGCCTGGTCCTTCGAGCGCGAAGCGGGCGACGGGACCGCCACCGTCGAACAGCCAGTAGACGAGCGCGAACACGATTACGTTGGTGAGCCAGATCGCGCCGCCGGTGAGCAGCAACGTTCCGGGCTTGCGGATGCCTTGACCCTCGAGCAGGTCTCGGATGAGTCGACCGGCCGCGACGCCGTTCGCGATGGCCATGAGCGCAACGGTCAACAGCGTGAACGCTCGCAGCCACTTGCTCCGCTCGTTCAGGCGCCCGCGGTGCCCGAGCACGATCGCGACCAGGAGCACGAGCGCGACGCTGGGGAAGATCCAGCGCTGGTAGTGCGACACACGATTCGGGAGCGAGTACTGGAGCGCGATTGCAAGCAGGATTGCGCTCGCGACGCCGAGCGTCGACTCGCCTTCGGCCGCGAGGCGCCGGAGGCGAGGAGCGACGCCTCGCTCCACCTGAGAGAGGTAGCTCATGGGGTCGACTAGACGCCGCCAGAACCCCGGGCGTCTCGTCGGCCGCGCCGGTTGCTCCAAAGGTTCCGTCGATCCGTTCACCGGCGCACAGTCTGCCCGCGTCAGGTGTCGGAGTCGCGCTCCCACAGGAATCCCCGGCCCCGCACCCGGGTGAGCTCGATCACGATCGCGATCCCGTTGCGGTCGGGATCCTGGTTGCGCTCGAACTCCGGCGACGCGTCGAACACCTGGTCGCGCACCGTGGCGTCGTCGTCGCGGCGCGCGATGCCGTCGAACAGCCAGGTCACGCGCTCGGGAGAGTTGCGGTAGACGAGCGCGACCCGCGGGTTGGCGAGGATCCGCGTCGCCAGGCCACCCTCGGGGTCGCGCGCCCACAGGGCGAGGTGGTCGCGGTCGAACATCTGCGTGGTGCCGTAGAAGGAGAGGTGCGGCACGGCGTCGTCGTCGACGCTCGCGAGGACGACGGGGAAGCCGTCCATCATCGCGGTGCTCAACCGCTCCCGGAACTCGACGGGGAGCTCGATCATGCGTGCAGTGCCCGCAACGCCATGTCGCCGACGAACGCGCCGAGCTCGTCGTCACCCAGGTGCGCGTCGAACGCGGCCACCGAATTGAGCAAGCCGATCGCCGCGCTCACCGCCGCGATCAGCTCGGCCTCGGTGAGCTCGGGCCGGATCGCGGCCAACGTGTCGACCCACATCTGCACGTAGGCGCGCTGCTTCCGGCGGAGCCGCCGCCGGTCGTCGAACGGGAGGTTGATCTCCTCCTGCCCGTACACCGAGATCACGGGACGGTTGCGCAAGGCGAACGCCACCTGCGCGCGCACGAGCTCCTCGAGCACCGTCTCGTCGTCGCCCGCGCTCTCCACGGCCGCGCGCGCACCGCGGAGGAGATCGTCGAGCACACGGTCGAACACCGCGACGAGCATCTCCTGCTTGTTGTCGAAGTGCCGGTAGATCGCGGAGCCGGTGACACCGGCGGCCGCGCCGATCTCCGCGATGCCGACCGAGTGGAACCCGCGTGCAGCGACGAGCTCAGCCGTCGCGTCGAGCAACTGCTGACGGCGGGCGCGTCCGCGGGTGGTGCCGCCGGTGACCGTCATCGCTCAGTACGACTTGGGGAGGTCGAGCACGTGCTGCGCCACGAAGTTGAGGATCATCTCGCGGCTCACCGGCGCGATGCGCAGCAGCCGCATCATCCCCCACATGTCGGCGATGCCGTACTCCGACGTCATGCCGTTGCCGCCGTGGGTCTGGATCGCGGCATCGAGCGCGTGGAGGCCGGCTTCGGCCGCCGCGTACTTCGCCATGTTCGCGGCTTCACCAGCGGCGACGCGATCGGTGGCGTGGTCGTGCAGGAACGCGGCCTTGGACGTCATGAGCCGTGCGAGCTCCACTTCGACCTTCGCCTGCGCGAGCGGGTGCGACACGCCCTGGTGCATCCCGATCGGCACGCCCCATACGACGCGGTCGCGCGCGTACACGGATGCCTTGTCGAGCGAGTAGCGCGCGATCCCGTTGCACAGTGCGGCGCCGGTGATGCGCTCGGGGTTGAGCCCGTAGAAGACCTGGCGCAGGCCGTCGTGCTCCTCACCGATCAGGCGATCGGCGGGCACCTCGACATTGTCGAAGAACACGAGGTACTGCTTCTCCGGCGCCGCGATCTCGACCGCGATGGGCTGCATCTCGAGGCCCGGCGTGTCGACGTCGACGACGAAGAGCGAGAGCTTGGCGCGGCCCGACTGCTCGTCGACGCCGGTGCGGGCGACGACCAGCACCCACTTCGCCTCGTCGATGCCGGAGATGAACGTCTTGCTGCCCGTGAGCCGGTAGATGTCGCCGTCGCGACGGGCGACGGTCGAGATGTTGTGGCTGTTCGAGCCGGCGTCGGGCTCGGTGATGGCGAAGGCCATCTTCTCTCCGCCGATGATCGGGGGCAGGAACTCGCCCCGCTGCACGTCGGTGCCGAAGCGGCTGATCACCTCCGCGCAGATCGCGGCGGTCACGAGGATCAGGAGCAGCGGGCATCCCTGCGCCGCGACCTCCTCGCACACGATCGCGAGCTCGGTCATCCCTCCCCCGCCACCGCCGTCGGCCTCGGGGAGGTGCACGGAGAGGAAGCCCTGGTCGGCCAGCGCCTGCCACAGCTCGTCGGTCTTCGCGCCCGTGCGGTTGCACTCGGCGAAGTACTCGTGGCCGAACTTCCCGGCGATGTCGGCGACTGCCTCGCGCAACATGACGTGCTCGGCTGACTCGTTGAAGTCCATGGCACCGCCTTTGGCTTCTGGCTTTGGCGCTCCGGGCTTGCGCGCCGAATGTGATTCGCCAATAACCTAGCGGGATGAGCGACGAGATGATCAACGACCCAATGATCAACGAGGTCGTCGGCTACCGCGTCGAGAACGGCGTCGCCTGGCTGACCATCCAGCGCGAGGAAGCCCGCAACGCGCTGAGCAAGGCGGTGCGCGAGGGACTGTGGGCCGGCACGCGGCGCTTCAACGACGACGGCACCGCGCTCGTGCTCGTGCTCACCGGGAGCGGCGACAAGGCGTTCTGCGCGGGTGGCGACCTCAAGGAGATGGCCGACACCGCGCTCGAGATCCCACCGCCCGACTTCGTCCCCTTCTTCGGCCGCAACATCGAGGTCGAGAAGCCCACCATCGCGGCGGTGAACGGCATCGCATACGCGGGCGGGTTTCTCCTCGCGCAGATGTGCGACATCACCATCGCCGCCGATCACGCGAAGTTCGCGGTGACCGAGGCGAAGGTGGGGCGCGGCTCGCCGTGGGCGGCTCCGCTCAGTTGGTTGATACCGCCGAAGGTCGCGTTGCAGATCCTGCTCACCGGCGATCCCATCGACGCCGCCCGCGCGCGCGAGATCGGGCTGGTCAACGAGGTCGTGCCGCTTGCCGACCTGCACGCCACCGCGCAGGCCATGGCCGAGAGCATCGCCGCCAACGCGCCGCTCACCGTGCGCGCGGCGAAGAAGATGGTGTACACGAACGCGCCCGCGAACCTGACCGGGGAGTTCGAGTACGGCGACGAGATCTGGGCACCGGTCTACACGAGCAACGACGGGCGCGAAGGGCCGCTCGCGTTCCGCGAGAAGCGCGCGCCGAACTGGACCGCGACGTGACGCCCCCGCCCAGTGGCGTGGTGTCGGCGCGGCGCGCGTGAAGATCGTCTCGCTGCTGCCGTCGGCCACGGAGATCGTCTTCGCCCTCGGTCTCGGCAAGTCGCTGGAAGGTCGCAGCTTCGAGTGCGACTTCCCCGCTGCCGCCGAGCAGGTCCCGATCGTGTCGGGCACCGCGCTCCCCGTCGACGAGCACCTGACCGCGCGCGAGATCGACGAAGCGGTGTCGACGCGCGTCGCCGCGGGCGAGTCGATCTACACACTCGACGCCGACCGCATCCGCGCCATCCAACCCGATGTGATCCTCGCCCAGGACCTGTGCGAGGTGTGCGCGGTGCCGTCGGGTGCGGTCACCGACGCGCTCGACGTACTCGGTTGTCACGCCGACGTCGTGTCCCTCGACCCGTCGAGCCTCGACGACGTGATCGCGTGCGTCGGCCAGGTCGGCGCGGTCACCGGTACTCGCGCCATGGCCGACGCGATCATGCGCGACCTGCGCGCGCGGGTCGCGAACGTGCGCACTGCAGTCGACGACCTGCTGGCGCAGCGGGTGCTCGCACTCGAATGGGCGGACCCGCCGTTCAACGGCGGCCACTGGATCCCCGACATGCTGCTCGCCGCGGGCGCGGAGCCCCTGCTGTCGCCACCGGGTGCACGGTCACGCCGCATGGAGTGGTCGGAGATCGCCGATGCCGCGCCCGATGTCGTGGTGTTCATGCCGTGCGGCTACTCCCTCGACGGCGCGGTCGAAGAAGGCGCCGCGCTGCTGCGCCATCCCGCGCTCGCGGCGACCGCGGAGATCTGGGCGCTCGACGCCAACGCGTACTTCTCCCGCCCCGGGCCGCGTGTGGTCGACGGCGTCGAGCTGCTCGCCTCGGTACTGCACCCCGACACGTTCCCGGCAAGTGCCGGCGCGACCCGGCTGCGATAGCTCGTGGCCGAGCGCGCGTGGATGAGCTGGAGCAGCGGGAAGGACAGCGCGCTGGCGCTGCACCGTGCGCGTCAGGATCCCGGGCTCGACGTCGTGGGCATGCTGTGCACGGTGAACGCCGATGCCGACCGCGTCGCCATGCACGCGGTGCGCCGCGAGCTTCTGCTCACACAAGGAGCGCGCCTCGGGCTCCCCATCCACGTGGTCGAGCTCCCGTGGCCGTGCCCGAACTCGGAGTACGAACGACTGATGGCCGCGGCGGTCGAGGCTGCCCTCGCCGACGACGTCGGTCGCATGATCTTCGGCGATCTCTTCCTCGCCGACATCCGCGCCTATCGCGAGCGGATGCTCGAGCCCACCGGGATCAGGCCGGTGTTCCCGCTGTGGGCGGAGCCGACCGATCAGCTCGCCGTCGAGATGATCGACGCGGGAGTGCGCGCGGTGCTCACGTGCGTCGATCCGCAGCAGGTCGCGTCCGAGCTCGCGGGCCGCGCCTTCGACGCCGCGCTCCTCGCCGCCCTACCGCCGACGGCCGACCCGTGCGGCGAGAACGGCGAGTTCCACACCTTCGTGTGGGACGCGCCCGGCTTCTCGTCGCCCATCGCCGTCGAGCTCGGCGAGATCGTGAGCCGCGACGGCTTCGTCTTCGCCGACGTCATCCCCGCTTCCTGACCCCTCCAGGTTTTGGCGTCGGCAAAGGGCACCTCTGAGGGACCGCAGCGACGCCAAAACCGGTCGGGAAGGATCAGTGGGCGGCGGCGGACCAGCTCTGGAAGAGGGTGGCGTAGCGGCCACCGCGGCCGACGAGCTCGTCGTGGGTCCCCAGCTCGACGAGCGCGCCGCCGTCGACCACGCCGATACGGTCGGCACGGGCCGCGGTCGACAGCCGGTGCGCGACCACCACCACGGTGCGATTGTCGGTGAGGCGCTCGAGCGCGAGCTCGACGGCCTGCTCGGTACCTGGATCGAGGTTCGAGGTGGCTTCGTCGAGCACCAGCACCGCAGGGTCGGCGAGCGCGGCACGTGCGAGCGACACCAGTTGCCGCTCCCCGGCCGAGAGACGCGAGCCGCGTTCGCGCACCTCGGTGTCGAGGCCCTCGGGCAGGCCCTCGAACCGCTCGCGGAGGCCGAGGGCGTCGATGGCCGCGTCGACGTCCGCATCGGTCGCGTCGACTCGTCCGACCCGGATGTTGTCGCGGATCGTGCCCGCGAAGAGGAATCCCTCCTGGGGCACCACCACGATGCGGCCGCGCAGCGACGCGAGCGTCCCGTCGCGGAGATCGGTGCCGCCGAACGAGACCGTGCCGACCCGCGGGTCGTAGAACCGCGCGATGAGCTTGGCGAGCGTCGACTTCCCCGCGCCGGTGGGACCGACCAACGCGATGCGCTCGCCGGACGCGATGGTGAGGCTCACGTCGTGCAACACGTCGAAGCTCCCGTACGCGAACGACACGTGCTCCACCACGATCGCGCCGTCGACGGGAAGGTCCGTCGCGCCCGTGCGCTCACCGATCGACGGCGGCGTGTCGAGCAGGCCGAACAGCTTCTCGAGCGCGGCGCCCGACGACTGCACCGTGTTGTAGAACTGGCTGAGCTGCTGCACCGGCTCGAACAGGTTGTTGACATAGAGCACGAACGCGGCCACGGTGCCGACGGTCGCGACACCCTGGTCGACGAGCACGCCGCCGAGCCCGATGATCGCCGCGAGTGCTGCGACACCGCAGAAGTCGACGAACGGGAAGTAGCGCGTCGAGATCCGGATCGCCTCCATGTTGGCGTCGTACTGCGCCTCGTTGGTGTCCTGGAAGCGACCCGCGAACGCGTTCTCACGCGCGAACGCCTGCACCACGCGCACGCCCGCGAGCCCTTCCTGCAGGTTCGCCATGTTGTGCCCGATCCGCTCCCGCACCTCGTGGTACGCGCGGTTCGACTCGCGCTGGAACCACCGCGTCGCGAACCAGATCGGGGGCACCGCGATCGTGAGCACGAGCGCGAGCTGCCAGCTCAGCACGAAGATCACGATCAGCGCGCCGACGAAGAGCATCGTGTTCTGCACGATCGACGTGATGCCGATCTGCACCAGCTCCTGCAGCGCATCGACATCCGACGTCATCCGCGCGACGAGGCGGCCGGTCTGCTCCTTCTCGAAGAAGTCGAGGCCGAGGCCCATCAGGTGCTGGAACACCCGCACCCGCAGATCGCGCAGGAACGACTCTCCGACTCGCGCCACCAGCAGGATCGCCGAGCGGGCAAAGAAGAACCCGGCGATCGCGGTGGCGACGAAGAGCGCACCCGCGAGGTTCAACGCGCTCGTGTCGCCGTCGCCGATGCCGTGGTCGATGCCGTACCGCACGAGGATCGGCCCCGCGAGCATGCACGCGGTCTGGGCCATGAGCAGGAGCACGGCGACGACGATCTTGCCCCGTTGCGGGCGGAGCATGGCCATGAGCCGGCGGCGCAGATCCATCACACGCCCTCGGCGCCCGCTGCGGAAGTGTCGACCGCGCTCGCCTCGGCCTGGGCCAACACGGATCGGTAGAGGTCGGAGCGTTCGAGCAGCTCGGCGTGCGTCCCCTGGTCGACGGCACGACCGTCGTGCAGGAGCACGACCCGGTCGGCGAGCGCGATGGTCGCGGGGCGGTGGGCGATGATCAGCGTCGTGCGGCCCTCCATGACCTCCGCGAGCGCGGCCCGGATCTCGTGCTCCTTCGTGGGGTCGACCGACGACGTCGCGTCGTCGAGGATGAGCACGCGCGGATCGGCGAGCACCGCGCGTGCGATGGCGATGCGTTGACGCTGACCACCCGACAGCGAGAAGCCGTGCTCACCGATCACGGTCTCGTAGCCCTCGGGGAGCGCGTCGATGAAGTCGGCGGCGCCCGCGAGCTGCGTCGCGCGGCGCACGTCGTCCATCGACGCGCCCGGGTCGGCGAACGCGAGGTTCTCGCGCACGGTGTCGGTGAACAGGAACGTGTCCTCGAACACGATGCCGACCGCGCGCCGGAGCTCGTGCAGGCCGAGCTCGCGCACGTCGACGCCGTCGATGAGCACGCGCCCGCCGTCGACGTCGTAGAAGCGCGGCACGAGTGACGCCGCGGTCGTCTTCCCGCTCGCGGTGGGGCCCACGAGCGCCACGGCTTCGCCCGGCCGCAGCGTGAGGTCGAGGCCGGCGAGCACCGGCGGCCCGTCGCCGTACGCGAACTGCACGTTCTCGAACCGGACCTCGCCGCCACCGGCCGGGAGCGCGTGGCCCGTGCCGGTGTCGGTGATCTCGGGTGCGGTGTCGAGCACTTCCGCCACCCGACCCGCCGATGCCGACGCACGCGACGACTGCGCGATGAGCTGGCCCGAGAGGCGGAGCGGCACGATGAGCATGAGGATGTAGGTGTTGAACGCGACGAGCTGCCCGACTTCGATCTGGCCGTCGATCGCGAGATGGCCGCCATACCAGAGGATGGCGACGAGGGAGAGCGCGGGCAGCAGGTCGAGCAGCGGGATGAAGCTGGCCCGCAGCCGCGCCGACGCCAGCGCGCGGTCGAGGACGGTGTCGGCCCGCCGTTCCAAGCGGCGCGTCTGGCGGCGTTCGATGCCGAAGCCCTTGACCACCCGGACCCCGGCAACGCTCTCCTCGACCACACCCGACAGCTCACCGAGCTCGTGTTGGAGGGCGAAGGTCTGCGGGCCCATCCGGTGCGAGAACCGGACGGCCAGCGCGGTGAGGATGGGCAGCGTGCCGAGGGCGAGCAGCGCGAGCAGTGGGCTCGCCAGCACCATGATGATGGCGACACCGGTGAGGGTGAACAGGCTCGACAGCGTGAGCGGCACCAGTGTGAGCATCTGACTGATCTGGAGCAGGTCGGTGTTGGCCCGCGAGATCAGCTGACCGGTCTGCGCCTCGTCGTGGAACGCGAAGTGGAGCCGTTGCAGGTGCGCGAACTGCCGGTCGCGGAGGTCGGTCTCGACCCGGTACCCGAGCCGGAACGCGGTGTGACGGCGGAGCGCGAAGCCGAGTGCCTGCACGACACCGACGACGAGGATGAGGAGCGTGTACCGGAGGATGGCGTCGCCGTCGTTCGGGATGATGCCCTGGTCGATCGCGGCCGCGGCGAGCAACGGGATGGTGAGGCGCGCCGCGGTCCAGATGACCGCGGAGAGCACCGCGAGGCCGAGCAGGCCCATGCGCTGCCGGAGCGTGTGGACGAGGAGCCCCCAGCCCCGGCGCCGCAGGTCACGCTCACGCTCGCGATCGGCAGCGCCGTCACGATCGGCTGCGCGACTCAACACCTCTCCCCCAGCTCAGATGATGCGCCGACATTAGTCAGAAGTGCGTCGCGCACCAGGGAGCCGGGCTCGACGAGAAGAACGCGTCGGCACGCGCCAGCGCGCCGCTCGTGATCTCGCGGATCCGTCCCGCGCGCGCCAGCGCGCTCGGCGACACTCCGCCGAGGAAGATGCTCCCGAGCTCGGGCGCGGTCAGCGCCAGGTCGGGAGCGCGCCCCGTGCGCGCGACCTCGACACCATTTGGCGCACCGTCGGCGGCGCCGTCGACGAGCCAGCAGCCGTCGTTGACGGGACGGAACGGGTCGTTGAGCTCGAGCACGAGCGCGTCGTCGGTCGCGTACCGGCGCGCGGTGAGCGCGACCGCGGGATCGACGACGCGCACCCACAGGTGGTCGTGCACGGCGTCGAGGTGCACGCGCCGCTGGTCGGCCAGTCGCCAGCGCAACGGCTCGTCGACCGGCCGGTTCTCGGTGCGGATCGACACGACGAGGTCGACGTGGATCAGGTAGTCCCAGAGCGCGGCTTCGACGTCGTCGTCGAGCGCGTCGAGATCCATGACCACGATCGCGTTCTGCGGCCCGCCGTCGGGCTCGCGCTGCTCGACCCTGTAGAACACGAAGCCGTCGGGCTCACCCGACGACGACTCGTGCACCACGGTGAACCACGACCGGCGCTGACGGTCTTCTGTGCGGTCGGAAAGCAGCGTGTCCCACCGGGCGTCACTGCGGGTGACCGCGCCGACGTGACGCACCCGCGCGCGGTCGAAGATCCCGGGAACGAGCTTGCGGGCTTCGTGGAAGTCGACCATGCGCATGCGCCCACCCGCGGTCGACGGACGCGCGAGCTCGAGCGCGTCGGTACGCAGCGTCCATCGTGACGCGAACACCGCCGCGCCGTACCCGAAGCGCTCGTAGATCGCGGCTTCCGACGCCGTGAGTACCATCAGCGACTCGCCGCGGCGGATCACGTCGTCGAGTTGGTGTTGCATCATGCGCCGGAGCAGGCCCTGACGGCGGTGGGTCGCTCGCACGCCGACCACGGTGACGCCCGCGGCGCGTTCCGCGTTACCGCCGGGCAGCGTCAGCTCGAAGGAGTAGGCACCCGCAGTGCCGACGACGTCGTTCCCGTCGAATGCCGCGATGGTGCGGTCGAGCTCCATCGTGGAACGCCAGTCGGCGACCAGCTGCTCGTCGGGAAGGCCGCCGAACGCAGTCGCGATCGCGCGCGCGTACGCGGGGAACTCGTCGGCGGTGACGCTCCGCAGCTCGATGCTCACACGCGCAGTCTTGCCGCGTCATGATCACGGCGGCCAGACTTTTCCGATGACCTGGAGTGCAGCATGACCTGGAGTGACAATGGCGTGGGCTGAGGGCGACGTCATCATCGACGGAATGCGGATCCACCATTACCGACGCGGCCAGGGGCCGCCGGTGGTGCTCGCTCACGGGTCGATGGACAGCGGGCCGTGCTGGAATCGCGTCGCCGAGGCGCTCGAGCGCGACTTCGAGCTGATCGCCTACGACGCCCGGAGCCACGGGCTGTCGGAGGCGTCCGAGGAGTGGGGCGACGGCGGCACCGACCTCATCGCGCTGGTCGAGGCGCTCGGGATCGAGCACCCGGCGGCGCTGGGGCACTCGATGGGGGCTTCGGCGGTTGCGGTGGCGATCGCAGCACGCCCGGATCTCTTCCGCGCCGCGGTGCTCGAGGACCCACCGTGGATGCCCGAGGCGACGGAAGCCGACTGGGAGACCCGCGCCCGCATGCAGAAATCGTTCCTGGCGATGCTCGACGGCACGAAGGACGAGATCGCGGCCCGCGGCCGGAAGTTCAATCCGATGTGGCACCCGGACGAGTTCGACGCGTGGGCGGAGGCAAAGACCCAGTTCCGGCCTCCCGACAGCTGGACCAAGCGGTTCACGCAGCAACGCCCGCCGTGGAGCGACCCGGTCAAGAAGTTCGAGTGCCCCGTCCTGCTCGTCCGCGGCGGCAACGTGACACGCGGCCGCATCGTGTCGCCCGCGACCGCGGCGGAGGCCCGGGAGCTGTACCCCGCGCTCGAGGTCGTCACATTCGACGAGGCGGGCCACAACGTGCGCCGCGAGGCGTACGACGACTACGTCGCCGCGGTGCGCGCGTTCCTGCTCCGGAATTCGTAGCGCGTCGTTCGCGTTCAGGAACCACCGTCGAGCAACGCCGCGGCGCGGCGCTCCAGGCCCGGGTAGCCGTACGTCACGGCGGTCTCGCGCGTGCGCTCGAGCGCGGGACCGACGCGCGGGTCGCTCATCGGTACACCGCGCGCAATGAGGCACTCGGCCCACTCCAGCTCCGTCCGCGCGATCAGGTACGGGGCCTCCAGCCGCGCGTGCAGGTCGAGCGCGAGCGCGAACCACCGGTCGGCATCGTCGTGGCGGCCGAGCATGGCCGCGACCCGGCCCATCGGCCGGGCGACTGCGCCGGGCGCCGTCGCCATCGGGGCGGCCACCTCGTCCTCGAACGGGGTGAGGAGGTCGAGGACCGTGGCGCCGAGCTCGGCGTCCTCCAACGACGCGGCGGCGTCGGCGGCGTACACCATCCCCGGCGTCCACTGCGTGCCCATGGGGAGGCGTACGAACCGGTCCGGCGACCATGCCTCGATCAGGCGACGGCCCTCCTCGCCCCGGCCGTGCATGCACAGCAACCCCCCGAGGCACACGTCCAGCGTCGGGATGCCGGGGTTCTCGGCCGCGACCTGCGCGAACGCCTCGAGGATCTCGTCCTGGCGATCCTGCTGCTGGCGGATCTCCATGAGCTGGCCGCCGTAGACGCCCAGCGCCTCGGGCTGACCCGACGCGCTGCCGATCTCGAGGGCCTCTTCGGACAGCCGCTCCGACTCGGCAAGGTCGCCCCGCAGCAGCGCCCGGAGCGAGCGCAGCATCGCGCTCACCCACTTCAGGTAAACCACCCCGGTCTCGTCGGCCAACCTGGTGACACCGGCCAGGGCCTCGTCGGCCGCGTCCAGCTCCGCCGATTCGAGGTACACGTGCCACGCGCTCACCCGCATCTGCGCCTGTACGAGCGGATCGCCGAGCGCGTCGGCCAACTCCATCCCGCGCGCGACGTCCGTTCGCCGTTGCGCCCGCGTCTCGGGCCACGAGCGGGCCGCGTACGTGGAGCACAGCACCGCGAGCAACGCACGCGGGTCGCCCGACGCCTCGGCCAGGGCGATGGCCTCGCCGGCGCGCGCGAAGAGGGCGTCGGCGTCGTTGACGTTCATCACTTCGATCGCCGCACCGAGGAGCCGGGCTCGGCGCGCGAGATCGTCCTCACTCGCGGCCGCGATCGCGGCCTCGATGAGCCCCAGCCGCTCCTGGTCCGCGAGCGCGGCCGCCCCACCGCCGCGTACGCATGCGAGCGCGGCCGCGCACAACAGGTCGACGTCGCCCACGTCCTGCGCCAACCGCCCCGCGTCGAGCAGCGTCGCGCGCGCCTCCGGGTCACCGAGGTGGCGCTGCGCGGTGCCGAGGCCGACGAGGAGCCGGCCCTCGCGCTCGGGGTCGGCCGTCCCCTGCCGGTCCACGAGGTCGAGGGCCTGGCGGTACCACCGGATGGCGTCCTCGGGCGCGAGCGCGCGGAGCGCGTCGTCGCCGGCCGCCTCGACGTGCTTGAGCGCGGTCTCGAGGTCGGCGGGCCGGGTGGCGGCGACCCAGTGCCGCGCCAGCTCGGCCGCCGAGGCTCCCGTCACTCCCTCCTCCAGAACCTGCGCGACCCGGAGGTGGGCACGCTGGCGCCGCGCCGCGCCGAGGTCCTGGTAGAGGCCGTGCTGGATCAGCGCATGGGTGAAGCGGTACCGGAGGGGGACGTCGGTCTCGGTGACGATCGCAGCCGCGCTCGCGGCGTCGAGCAGGTCGATCAGCGGGTCCTCGGGGAGCTCCGCGACTTCGGAGAGGACGTCGACGTCGAACTCGCGCCCGATGACGGCTGCGAGCCCGAGGATCCGCGCCGCGTCCGGCCCGAGGCGCTCGACGCGACGAGCCACGACGTCGCGGACGCTCTCCGGCAGGTCGAGATCGGCGAGCTCGCCGCGCAGCACCCACCGTCCGCCCTCATTGAGGTAGATCGCATCCGAGTTGTACAGGTGGCGCAGGAGCTCCCCGGTGAAGAACGGGTTGCCGCCGGTCTCCCGGTAGAGCGCGTGGGCGAGGCCGATCCCGTTCTCGTCGAGCTCGTGGCCCGCGGCGGCCGACACGTACTCCGTGAGCTCCTGGTCGTCGAGCCCCACGAGTCGCCGCCTGCTCACGCGTGGCTCACGGTGGAAGTCGGCAAGGAGCGCGGTCAACGAGTCGCCGCGCGCGAGGTCGGTGTCGCGGTACGTGCACACGAGCACGACGGGGAGGGCAGATGAGGCGGCGACGACATGACGCAGCGCCTGCACGCTCGCGGCATCCGACCAGTGCATGTCGTCGAGCACGACGAGCGTCGTCCCGTCGCCGGCCGACAGCTCGAGGACGCGGACCAGCGCCTCGAAGAGCACCAGGCGCTCGGTCTCGGCGTCGACGTCGGGACCCGCGCCGTCGCGCAGACTGGGCAGGAACCGCGTGAGCGCGGCTCGGTGCGCGGGCGACACCGACTCCATGAGCTCGGGGCGGTGCTCGAGGAGGTGACCCATCACTTCGATCCACGGTTGGTAGGGCACGAGGAGCTCTTCGGTGCAACGCCCGAGGAGCACGGTCACGCCGCGGGCGTGCGCGCCCCGCGCGACCTGCGCAACCAGCGCGGTCTTGCCGATCCCCGCCTCTCCTGCGATCAGCACCGTCCGCGCCTGGCGGTCGGCCATCGCCGACTTCAGCGCGTCGTCGACCTCCGTGAGCTCCTCGGCGCGGCCGACGAACCCGAAGACCGCGTCGTTCGCCGCCGCGAGGAGCCGCGACGGCAGCGGCACCGTCCCGGGCAGGACCTCCGGCTCCCACACGACCTCGACTGCGTCCACCGGGTGCGGGAGCCCCTTCAGGTCGAGCGGTCCCATCTCGACGAAGGTCTGGGTCGCGTGGCGGCCGACCATCGCGCGCACCACCTCGGCCGCGAGGATCTGGCCTCCGTCGGCCGCCGCGCACAGGCGCGCCGCCTCGACGACAGGATCGCCGAAGTAGTCACCATCGTCTTCGGTCACCTCGCCCGCGCTCACGCCAACCCGGATCGCGAGCGGCTGCGCGGCGCGGCGGTTGTGGTTGTCGACGCCCTGCTGGATACCGACCGCGCAGGCGATGGCACGGCTCGGGCTCGTGAACGACACCATCAGGCCGTCGCCCAGGTTCTTGACCTCGATCCCGCCAGTCGCCTGGATCGCGCTGCGGAGGAGCGCGAAGTGCGTCTGCCGAAGGTCTTCGGCCGCCTCCGCGCTCAGCGACGTCGACAGCGCGGTCGACCCGACGAGGTCAGTGAAGAGCACCGTTGCGACGACGGTCGACGGCAACGCCGATTCCCCCTACTCCGCCTGGGCCGCGAGTTGCCGCGCGATTTCGTCGAAGATCTCAGGCGGCACGCCCATGTCGGGCGTGAAGCTAACACGGTCGTAACGGCCCCCGAACCGCGCGACGACCTTGGCCGCGACTGCGTCGGGCTCGGCCCAGATGGTGAACGTGTCGAGCATCTCGTCGTCGACGAGCCTCGTCATCGCGTCCCACTCGCCCTGCTTCGACAGTCGCGTGAGCTCGTCCTGGCGGTCGCCCCACCCGAACACCTCGAGCATGCCCCGGTATGCCGGCGTCGACAGGTAGAACGCGATCGAGCTCCGCGCGGTCTCGGCGACGGCCGCCATCTCGGCGTCGTCCCGACCGGTGATCACAATCAGCTGACCGCTCGCCTCGAAATCGTCGGCGCGGCGGCCGCTCTTCGCTCGGCCGCGTGCGACCGCGGGCAGGATCACGTCGTCGAGGTACCGGACGGTGGTGAGCGAGTGACCGAGGAAGCCGTCGGCGACCTCACCGACCACTTCGCTCATGCGCTCCCCGACCCCCGCGAGCATCACCTTGGGCTTCCCGAACGGGTTGGGGTCGGGCGCGAAGAACGGCGTCATCAACGTGTGCGAGTAGAACTCGCCGCGGAAGTCGAGCTTGGTCTCGTTGTTCCACGCGTCCCAGATCGCGTGCAACGCGAGCACGTACTCCCGCATGCGGGCCGCCGGGCGAGACCACGGCATGCTGAACCGCCGGGTGATGTGCGGCTTGATCTGGGACCCGAGCCCGAGCAGCAATCGCCCATCCGAGAATTGCTGCACGTCGTTCGCCGACGCCGCGAGCGTCATCGGGCTGCGTGCGAAGGCCAGCGCGATGCCGGTGCCCAGCCGGATGCGCTCGGTGTGCTCGGCGGCGAGCACGAGCGGGAGGAACGGGTCGTGCTTCGTCTCCGCGTAGAAGAAGGTGTTGTACCCGACCGACTCGGCGTGCCGCGCGCTCTCGCGCACGTCGACGGTCTCGCGTCCGACGCTCCCCTGATCGACCAGCAACCGTCAGCCCTGCTGGCTGCGGCCGCGCTCGACCACGCCGGTGCGCCGGGCTTCGACGTCGGCGGGATCCACGCCCGCCACGAACCACTGGAAGCTCACCGCGCGCTCGATCTCCCACGCGTGCTCCTCGGTGGCGCCGCCTCCGAGGTCGTAGGTCTGCAGGATGCGTCGCAGCCCCCGCTGGTCGTTCCCCACGATGTCGGCGGCAATCGCGCGGCAGCGCGACAGCAGCTCGTCGTGCGGGACGACCTCGTTCACCAGGCCCCACGCGAGCGCGGTCTCCGCATCGAGGTAGTTGCCGGTGATGCTCATCTGCTTCGCCCGCGGCACGCCGACCCAGCGCGCCAACCTGACCGTCACGCCGCCACCCGGTTGCACGCCGACGCGCGAATGCGTGTCGGCAAAGCGGGCGTGCTCCGACGCGATGAGGAAGTCACACGTGAGGGCGAGCTCCAGCCCGCCGGTCGCGGTCGCACCGTTGATCGCACCGATCACCGGCTTCTCGGTGTCGTCGAACAACCCGCGCGTCGGGAGCTCGTGCGCGTGCGCGAACACGCCACCGTCGCTCCCCGCTTCCTTGAGGTCGACACCCGCGCAGAATGCAGGATCGGCACCGGTGAGGATGATCACGTCGACGTCGTCGTCGGCATCGAGAGCGCGCATCGTGTCACCGAGGAGCAGCACCAGCTCCCACGTGAACGCGTTGCGCCGCTCCGGGCGGTTGAGCGTCACCACCGCCACGCGGTCGGTGATGTCGACGAGCAGGATGCTGGAGTCCGTCACGCGCGCATCCTACGACGGCGTATTTCGTCGGGTGGCAACCGCCACAGTCGCGGCGTTCGCCCTCGGCTTGCGCCGGCGGATGTGATCGATCACCGCTCTGGCTCGCGGATGCGGAGAGCAGGAGACCGGTTGTAGCGTCTCGACGCGTGATGGGCCATCCGGAACTTCGCTGCTACGGCACGTTGGTCGTCTTCGAGGAACACGAAGGGCTTTGCGAGTTGGGCGAAGACTGTGAAGCGTGGCAGTACCGCCACGATTTCGGCATGTACCGCGCCGCGCACGCGAACGTCGTGAGCGCCGACGTGCTGATGGACCCGGAGCTCTGATCGCCTCGGCGGGCGTGCATTCGTCGTTGCAGTTCGGACTCTCGGGAGGAACGCTCGGCGCCACGCGGCGTCACGGCGGTTTCGTTCGTCGTAGCTGTCGTACCTCCGGGTTGCGGAATTCACCAGAGCTGGTCGGTGTAGGTGTCGGTGCCGACGACCGTGGGGATGAACGGCGCCGCCCACGCGACGTGACCGAGGTCGGAGTTCAACAGATCGGTCGCGAGCTGCTCGTACATCTCCCAGCACGTGCTCGGGTCGGCTTCGAGGAAGTGCGTCTGCATGCTGCGCACATCGAGTTTCGGGTCACGCGGCACGAACGACGGCGCATCCTCCTTCAACGGAGACGGCAACCACGACGCCACGATTGCAACCGGCGAACCGGCCATCCACTGCTCGAGGTGGCGCTGCATCCACTCGTCGAGCTCGGCCTGTGTCACGTCTTCCTCACGTTCGATCACCAGCGACACCGCGCCCGCGTAGCGGTGGTCGAGTGCGAGCTCCAAGGGGACGGGATCGTCGTCGCGGTAGATACGCCAGCCGTCCATGTACATCGACGTGCCGATGTGCGTGCGATGCTCGAAGCCGCGGTCGTGGGTGTACAGCCAGTTCACCTGGTCGGTTGCCCAGTCGAGCAGCTCGTCGTGGTGCCCTTCGAGCACCCACACCAGCACCATGTACGACCCCGCGTCGATCGGGAAGTCGTTGAGGCCCTCTCCGAGGCGCAGGTCCTTGAGCGCGCGCGTGGCCACCCAGCGACCACCGGCGAAGAACCACGGGCCGATCATGCAGCCGGCGTAGATGTGGTCGCGCTCGTACCAGCGGTTGTACTCCACCTCGTGACCGACACCGGGGTCGGTGAGCACGAACAACATGCTGCCGACACGAATCGGGTACTCCTTCGGCGGGTTCGCCACGTCAGCCCTCCTGGCCGTTCGACTCGGTATCGAAGCGGAAGCCGTCGGCGTCGGTCACGAGGTACCCGGCGCACGGCGGTGCGAAGTGGGTACCGATCACGAGCGTGCTCGTGTTTGCGTGCTCGGCGAGGAGGCGACGCCGGGTTGCCTCCGACTGCGCGGTGTCGGTGTCGGGGACCGCGGCCCACGACGGCTCGGCGAACTGCACCGGGTGGTGCGCGAGATCACCCGTGATCAGCGCCTGCTCACCGTTCGACTCGATGCGGACGGCAACGTGACCGGGAGTGTGGCCGGGCGTGAGCTCGAGCCGGATGTCGTCGGTGACCTTGTGGTCGGGTGGCACGAGATCGGCGAGCCCGGCATCGACGACGACGCGCACGGCGTCGTCGAGGGTGAGCGCGTAGTTCACCTCGCCTTCGGTCGACCAGTGCTCCCACTCCTCACGGCAGAGGATGTAGCGCGCGTTCGGGAACGTGGGCACCCATTCGCCGTCGACGAGCATCGTGTTCCACCCCACGTGGTCGAAGTGCAGGTGCGTGCAGATGACGAAGTCGACCTCTTCGCGAGGGAAGCCCGCGTCGACGAGGTTCTGGAGGAACGGTGTGTCGACCTGCAGCATCTCGTAGCCCGGGATCACGCGGTCGTTGCCGATGCACGTGTCGACGACGATCTTGCGACCCTGCGATTCCACACAGAGCGCGTGGATCGAGAGCACGAGGTTGCCGTCGTCGTCGACGAAGTGGGGCCGCAACCACGAGAGATTGCGCTCGATGCCTTCCGGCGTGCTCGTCGGGAGCAGCCCGATCGGTGGTACCGGTGACACGCTCTCGACGATGCGTGTGATCGTGACATCGCCGACTGTCCAGTGCAGATTGCCCACGGTCTACTCCCCCTTCGCGTTGCGAGCTTCGGCCAGGATGCTGCGCGTCGCGTCCGCGGCACGCACCGTGGCTTCGATCGGCCCGAGCTGCTCCAGCTCGTCGGAGAACACTTCGATCGCGACCGGGCACTGCGCGCCACCCGCGTCGAGCGCGCGCACGAGGCCGACCACATCGGCCGTGCCCTCGCCCGGCAGGAGCCGCCGGTGCATGCACTCGTCCAACAAGTCTTCTTCGGCGTCGGGAGCGGTGTCGCAGATCTGGAAATCGCGTACCAGCCCCGCGATCTCGGTGACGTCGGCAAGACGCGAGCCGCTGCGTGTGAAGTGCCACGCGTCGACCACGAGCCCGCCGTTGTCACGCGCCGCGCCTTCGACGATCGCGCGCGCGGTCGTGAGGTTCGGGATGCTGCTCCACGGGAGGAACTCGATCGCGACCCAGAGCCCGCGGTCCGCCGCACGATCACACAGCGCGCCGAAGCCGTCGATCGCCCGGCCCAGGTCGAGCTCGCCGGGCTCCATCGACACCGCGAACAGGCCTTCGGCACCGATGGCGTCGCCCAGGTCGGTCATGAACTCGGCCTCGCCGGCCGCGGCCGCACTCGGGTCACCGCCGATGCCGTCTGCCGTCCCGTTGCACCACGACACCGCGGCCTCGACCGTGAAGACCGGGACCCCGGCGGAACGGAGCCTGGCCCCGAGCTCGGCGGGCGACGTGCCGTCGGCCACGTAGGTGCCCCAGATCGACACCCCGGCCAGGCCCGCGGCGGCGCACGCCTCGGCCATGACCTCGGGTGTCGGGTTGCCCACGGTACCGGGGCTCATCACCAGGTCGTCGGGTCCGAACGCCACGCCACTTCCCCCGTCATCTGCCACATTCTTCGGTGCACCAGCGGCACCGTTCGGGCTCATCATCGCACCGTGCGCCGATGCCCGCCTCTGTAGCATCCTGTGGCAGTGCAGACCGCGCCGGAGCTCTTTCTCCCCGAGCCGTCACCCCGTGAGGTTCGCTACACCGTGATCTCCGTCGACGACCACGTCGTCGAGCCCGCGGACATGTTCGA
Source organism: uncultured Actinomycetes bacterium (assembly GCA_963721435.1). Taxonomy (GTDB): domain Bacteria; phylum Actinomycetota; class Acidimicrobiia; order IMCC26256; family DASPTH01; genus CAVRJC01. The sequence continues at coordinate 94,891 of CAVRJC010000006.1, read as the reverse complement.
GGGACGCGTCCCCGCGCACCTCGCCGACCGCGCCCCACGCATCGTCGAGACGCCCGAAGGCCACCAGGTGTGGGAATTCGACGGCGCGCAGTTCTCGCAGGTCGGCATGAACGCGGTCGCCGGCCGTCGGCCGGAGACGGTGAAGCTCGAGCCGTTCCGCTTCGAGCAGATGCGGCCCGGTTGCTACGACGTGCACGCCCGCGTGCGCGACATGGACATCAACGGCGTGTGGGCGTCGGTGAACTTCCCGTCGATGATCACCGGATTCTGCGGACGCGTGTTCTTCAACGCCTCCGACCGCGACGTCGGCGTCGCGTGCGTGCGCGCGTGGAACGACTGGCTCTTCGAGGAGTGGTACACGGAGTTCCCCGACCGGATCATCCCCCTCGGCATCACCTATCTCGCCGACCCCGAGATCGCGGCGGCGGAGATCCGTCGCAACGCGGCGCGCGGGTTCACCGGCGTGAGCATGCCCGAGCGGCCGCACATGATCGGGCTCCCGTCGCTGTGGGACCGCGAGCACTGGGACCCCATCATCCGCGCGTGCATCGAGACCGACACCGTCGTGTCGTTGCACGTCGGCAGCGCGGGCGGCGTGCCCGCACCTCCCGGCGGCCCCAACCTCCAGCTCGGGGCGACGCTGTTCGGTCAGCAGTCGTTGCACGCGTGCGCGGAGTGGCTGTGGTCGGGGCACCCACTCGAACACCCCACGTTGAAGATCGCGATGAGCGAAGGTGGCATCGGCTGGGTGCCCATGCTGCTCGACCGGCTCGACAACATCATCGACCGGTCCGGCTACGGGCTCGGGTGGGACGTCCGCCCCGCCGACGTGCTCCAGCGGAACTTCTGGTTCTGCACCCTCGACGACCCCTCCACGATCGACGCCCGCCACCGAATCGGCGTCGAGAACATCATGGTGGAGACCGACTACCCCCACGGCGACGGCACGTGGCCCGACACCCAACTCGTCATCGAGAAGTACTGGGGCCACATCCCGAACCACGAGCTCCGCGCGATGTGCAGTGAGAACGCCGCCGCGCTCTACCGGCACCCGCTCCCCGCAGTCGTGCTCCCACGATGACGTTCGAGCCCACACCCGAGAAGCTCGCGCCGGATCTCTCGCGGCGCGAGGAGATCGTGATCTTGGCGCGCGCGTTGTGGCGCGAGGGCTACGACGACCATCTCGGTGGTCACATCACCGTGAACCTCGGCGACGACACGCTGCTCTGCAACCCGTGGTACCTCACGTGGGAGGAGTTCACGCCGAACGACGTGATCCGCATCGACCTCGACGGCCGCGTGCTCGAAGGCGACTGGCCCGCACCGCTCGGGATCCCGCTGCACCTCGAGCTCCACAAGGCGCGCCCCGGGGTGAAGGTGGCACTCCATCACCATTCGCGGTGGGGCACGATCTGGTCCGACCTCGCACGCGTTCCGCCGCGCCACGACCAGAGTGGTGCGCAGGGCGGCGGCGAGCTCGTCGTCGTCGACGAGTACGGCGGTGCGGTCAGTGACCCCCGTGCCGCGGCCAACGCAGTCGCCGCGATGGGCGACGCGGACCTCGCGCTCCTCGCCCACCACGGCGTGTTCGTGCTCGCCAACAGCATCGGCGGCGCCTACCGCCGCGCGGTCGCACTCGAGTGGCGGTGCCGCAACGCTTGGATGGTCGAGGCCGCAGGTGGCGGTCCGGGCGCGCCCGAGGCGATCATCCGTCAGTTCGGCCCCGGCAACGGCGACGGCTTCACCGGCTACTGGGAGACGGCAGTGCGCCGCGAGGTGCGCGAAGATCCCTCCCTGCTCGGCACTGGCCGCTGAGCCGTCGACCCGGTCGTGGGTCGACGAGGACACACGAAGGGATCCGCCCGTGACCATGTTCGCCCCGGAAGCGCCCAGCGTCAGCTTCCCGCCGCTCGAGATCGCACCGGAGACGTTCCTGATCCAGCAGGTGCAACCGGCGTGCGGGCAACCGCTGTTCGTCTACATCAACTCGCTCGTGATCCGTGGGCAGGAGCCCGTGATCGTCGACACCGGGACGCCCGCGAACCGCACGCAGTGGCTCGAAGAGGTGTTCACGCTGGTGGCACCCGAGGACGTCCGGTGGATCTACCTGTCGCACGACGACGTCGACCACACCGGCAACCTCGACCAGGTGATGGAGGCGTGCCCCGACGCGACGCTCGTGTGCACGTGGGCGATGGTCGAGCGCCACACCAACTGCTTCAACTTCCCGCTCGACCGTTGCCGTTGGCTCAACGAAGGTGAGGCCTTCGACGCGGGTGACCGTCAGCTCGTGGCCCGCCGTCCTCCCGTGTGGGACTCACCCACCACGCGTGGGCTGTGGGACGCGAGCACCGGTGTGTACTGGGCGGTCGACAGCTTCGCGACGCCGCTCACGGGAGTGCCGGTCGAGGAGATCGAGGAGATGGACCCCGAGTTCTGGCAGTTCGGCATGACGCTGTTCGCGCACGGCGCGGTCGCGCCGTGGCTCGCGCTCGCGGACGATGCGAAGTTCCAGCGTCACGTCGACGGGATCCAGAGCCTCGGGATCCAGACGCTCGCTTCCTGCCACAGCCCCGTGCTGCGCGGCGCCAAGATCGACGAGGCGTTCGCGATCGTGCGCACGCTCGCGACCGCCGACCCGCCGCCGCTCCCCGACCAAGCTGTGCTCGAGCAGATCGTCGCCGCGATCTCACAAGCCCCGGAGTGACGCTCACACGGCTTCCCGCGATCGTGACGGTCGCGTCCGAGCGGCCCGAGGTGGGCGGGCCCGATCATCCGATGCGGCGCGTCACCGCGGACACTGCGTTCGCGCCCGAGTCGTGGACACCCGAACGCGCCACCAAGGTCGGCGAGCTGTTCGACTCGCTCGCTCCCACGTGGAAGGAGCGGGACGGGCCCGAACGACACGCGTCGGTGCTCGACGCGCTCGACCGCGGTGGGCCGTTCCCGCCCGGTGCCTGCATCGAGGTCGGATCGGGCGCCGGCGTCGCGACTCCGGTCTTGGTGGAAGGCTTGCGTGATGTCGTCGCGCTCGACCTGTCGTTCGAGATGCTCGCGCTGGCGGGATCGGATGCACCGCGCGTGCAAGCCGACTCCTCCGTGCTGCCGGTCCGGTCGAGCGTGGTCGCGGTCGTCGCCCTGATCAACATGTTCCTGTTCCCCACCGAGGTCGACCGCGTGCTCGCGCCCGACGGCGTGCTCCTCTGGGTCAGCACTCTCGGCGACGCGACCCCGATCTACCTGCCGCCCGCCGACGTCGTGAAGGCGCTCCCCGGCAAGTGGGACGGCGTCACCGCCGACGCCGGCTGGGGCACCTGGCTCGTCGCCCGCCGCGCCAACTCGTCGTAGCCACTCAGGCGGCCGGCACGTCGACCCGGGTCGCGGCGATCAGGCTCCGGCCCTCGGCGGCTTCCGCAGGGTCGTGCGACGGCGAGCAGCAGGCGAACAGGGTGCGGCCGTCGGGACCACCGAGCGCGCACGCCTGGGCCATCCCGTGTGGCGCGGGACCACCCGCGAGCACCGCGCCGCCTTCCGCCACTCGCAGCAGCTCGCCGGTACCGGGCGACGCCACCCACACCGCGCCCTCGGCGTCGAGCGCGATGCCGTCGGGGCGCGCACCGTCGAGCGCGGCGAACACGCGGCGGTCGGTGAGCGAGCCGTCGTCGGAGCCACCCATCGTGACGGTGAATGCGGTGATGCGCTCCGCCGGGGTCTCCGCGAGGAGAAGGGTCGCGCCGTCGGGAGTGATGGCCATGCCGTTCGGGAACCAGACGTCGTCGGCGACCACCCGTGCGCTCCCACGCCCGTCGACGAGCACGAGCACGGCCGCGCGCCGCTCCTCCCCCGCTGCGTAGTCGTAGCCGAAGCTGCCGACGTACGCGTTCCCGCGCCCGTCGACGAGCATGTCGTTGGTGTCACCGTCGACGAGCGCGGAGAGATCGGCGACTGCCTCGAGGTCGCCATCGGCGGTCGGCGTGAGGACCTGACGCTCGTGCATCGACACGACGAGCATCGACCCGTCGGGACGCCAGCCGAGACCCGACGGCCGTCTCCCGGGGAGCTCGAGCACCACCTCGACCGGTCCGCGCTCGTCGATCGCGACCACCCGCTCGCCGAAGATCTCCGACACGTACAGACGACCGTCGCGCCACCGCGGCGCCTCGGGGAACGCCAGGCCGGTGGCGACGGTCTGCCAGTCGGCCCAGCTCACGCGGCGGAGTCGGGCTGCAGCGCGTCGCGGAGCGCGTCGCCGATCTCGGCGATGGCGCGCTGTGCGTCATCGAGGGAAGTGAACGTCACGAAGCTGTGCATCATGCCGTCGTACCGGGTCGCGACGGTGGGCACGCCGTCGGCCGCGAGCCGAGCCGCGTACGCCTCGCCCTCGTCGCGCAGCGGGTCGTACTCGGCGATCACGAGCAACGCGGGCGGCAACGAGGCGAGCGACTCGGCGCGGATCGGCGACGCGTAGGGATTCGCGCCGTCGGCCTCGTCGGCGAGATACTCGTACCAGTAGTAGCGAACCTCGTCGCTCTGGAGGACGTTCGGCTCGCCGGTGCCGCCGTGCGACGGGGTGTCGAAACGGAAGTCGATCACCGGGTACACGAGCACCTGGAGCGCGAGCGCGGGCCCGCGCCGGTCGCGCGCCATCAAGGCGACGACGGCCGCGAGATTGCCGCCCGCGCTGTCGCCGATCACCGCGAGACGGGTCGGGTCCCCGCCGATCTCAGCGGCGTGCTCGCCGAGCCACACCACTGCGGCGTAGGCGTCTTCGACGCCCACGGGGAACCGGTGCTCGGGCGCGAGCCGGTAGTCGACCGCCATCACCATGCACCCCGACGCGTTGCAGATCGCGCGGCACATGCCGTCGTGCGAGTCGAGGTCGCAGACCACCCAACCGCCGCCGTGGAAGAACGCTGCCACCGGCAAGGGGCCGTCGCCCGCACCGAGCGGCCGGTACACCCGCACCGGGATCGGGCCCGCGGGCCCCGGGATCTCGCGATCGATCACCGAGCCGACCGGGTCGGCGTCGTGCGGGATCACCTTGGCTCCGGCTTCCTTGATGAGCTGCCGGTTCTCGGTGCCGGTGCGGGAGAAGTCGACGGGCGGGAAGGTCGCGGCCATCGCGTCGACAATCACGCGTGCGTTCGGGTCCAGTGGCATCTCCCCAACTTAGAGTTGCGCCCGTGCAGACGACAGCAGCAGTGATGCGTGCGCTCCACCAGCCCCTTTCGATCGAGACCATCGAGCTCGACGAGCCCAGAGCCGGTGAGGTGCTGATCCGGATGACGGCCGCCGGCCTGTGCGGGTCCGACCTCCACGTGCTCCACGGCCACTTCCCGAGCGCAGTCCCCGCGGTGTGCGGGCACGAGGGCGCGGGGATCGTCGAGCGGGTCGGTCCCGGCGTCGACGGCATCGCGGTCGGCGACCAGGTCGTGCATCTGTTCGTCGGGCCGTGCGGGAAGTGCGACAACTGCCTCCGCGGGCAGAAGACGTTCTGCACGACCCGCGCCCACGCCGACGGGTCGTTCGCCGACCACACCTTCCGCATGCACGGCGCCGACGGCACCGACATCGCCACCACCCTCGGGTTGGGCAGCTTCAGCGCGCACACCGTGACCCCTGCGGTCAACGTCGCCGTCGTCCCGAAGGATCTCGACCCGCTCATCGCCGCGTTGATCTCGTGCGGCGTGTCGACGGGTGTCGGCGCGGTGCTGAACGTCGCGCGCATGCAGCCGGGCGACTCCGTCGCCGTCATCGGAGTCGGTGGCGTCGGTGCCGCCGCCATCCTCGGCGCCGTGCTCGGCGGCGCGAGCCACATCATCGGCATCGACATCCTCGAGGCCAAGCGCGACGTCGCGCTCGGGCTCGGCGCAACCGACTTCGTGCTCGCGTCGGAGCAAGACCCGCGCGAGGAGATCGCGCGGATCACCGGCGGTCGGGGCGTCGACCGCGTGCTGCTCACCGCCGACACCGTCCGCCCCGAGATGTACCCGCTCGCGATCGAGGTGCTCGCACCCGGTGGCGCCGCAGTGCAGGTGGGCGCGTCGACCGCGGGCCTCGACCACATCCCCGTGAGCCCGTCGCTGTTCGTGAAGCAGGCATCGTTCACGGGCACCGCGTACGGAGGGATGGATCCGGCGCGGGACGCGCGGAAGTACGCCGACCTCGCGTTGAGCGGGCGGCTTCCCGTCGAGCGACTCGTCACGCGCACGTACGCGCTCGAGCAGATCAACGACGCATTCGACGACCTCGCGGCCGGTCGCAACGTTCGCGGCGTCGTGGCGTTCGCATGAAGTTCTCGCTGTCACTCCCGGTCCTGCGCAACGCGGGGCATCCCGACCCGTTCCAGGAGACGTTCGAGCTCGCCCGCATCGCCGAGGAGTCGGGCTTCGACACCGCGACCATCGGCCATCACCACTTCATGCCCGGCAACATGAGCGACCCGCTCACGTTCCTCACCGCGGTCGCCGTGCGCACGACCACGTTGCGTGTGGGCACCGGCATCTTCCAGTTGCCCGTGCACAACCCGATCCGGGTTGCGGAGCAGGTGGCCACCATCGACCAGCTCTCGAACGGCCGCGTGTCACTCGGCGTCGGTCTCGGGTGGTGGCCGCTCGAGTACCAGGTGCACGGCTCGGACTTCCGCGAGCGTGGCGCGCGCATGGAAGAAGCCCTGGAGATCCTGCGCCTGGTGTGGGGTGAGGAGAACACCGCGTACGACGGCCGCTTCTGGCAATTCCCCGAGCTCACGGTGCACCCGCGTCCGGTGCAACGGCCCCGCCCGCCGTTGTGGGTCGCCGGGGTCGCCGATGCCGCGGTCGACCGCGCCGCGCGCCTCGGTGATGCCTGGATGTGCGGCCCGGTGCAGTCGCTGGCCAAGGCGCAGTCGTGCCTCGCGGTCTACCGAGCGTCGTGCGCGGCGCACGGCACCGGCGACCGCGGCACCGGCGACGACTGGATCCTGCGGCGCTACGCGTGGGTCGGCGAGAACCACCAGCAGGTCGCCGAGGAAGTCCTCCCCGCGTACGTCGACGGCCTGGTCGAGCACTGGCGGGAATCGGTCGAGGACGACGTCGAGAAGGCGCTGTTCGCCCGCATGGACGCCGGCGAGCCCGTCTCCCCCGAGGAGATCGCGCAGGACCGCCTGCTGTGGGGCGCGCCCGACGACGTGATCGCGCAGATCGAGCGGTACCGCGCCGAGACCGCGTGCACGCACATCCATGCCGCGTTCGGCGCCGGCCTTCCGGCCAACACATCGGAGCGGTCGACGTTCGGCAGCTTCGACGACCACGCGGCGATGATCCGGCTCTTCGGCCGAGAGGTGATCCCCGCGTTCGCGAGCGCATGACGAACTCCTGGACGGATCCCGACCAGGTGGCGCGCTACCTGGCGCGCGTCGACGACCTCCCGCATCGAGCCGAAGGCGAGGCCGTCCTCGTGGGTGACCTCGAGGCCGTGCTCCCCGGGCGGATCCTCGACCTCGGCACCGGCAACGGGCGCCTCACGCGCGTGGTGCTCGACGCGTATCCCGGTTCGACCGCGGTGTCCGTCGACCTGTCGGAAGACATGCTGCGCGCCGCCCGCGAGCAGTTCGCCGGAAACCCCGACGTCACACTCGTACAACACGACCTCGACGACGCGCTCGATGTCGCGGGCCCCTTCGACGCGGTCGTGTCGTCGCTGGCCATTCACCACGTCAGTGACGACCGCAAGCCGACCCTGTTCGCCGAGGTGGCGCGCCTCCTCGCCCCCGGCGGGATCTTCGCCAACCTCGACATCGTCGCGAGCCCGACGCAGGCGCTGCACGACCGCTGGCGCGAGGAGATGGGCTCCCGCGGCGACCCGTCCGACGTGTTGCGCGACGTGGAGAGTCAGCTGCGATGGCTCCGTGACGTCGGGTTCGGCGACGTCGACTGCATCTGGAAGTGGCGCAGCCTCGCGCTCATGCGCGGCCAGCTCCTCTGACCGCACACGAGACGACGGCTCACACCCGCTGCGACGCCGGAGCCTGCAGCGCCGAGATCTGCTGGTCGAGACGCTCGCAGCGTGCGGCGTGAGCATGGTCGTTCGGTCGTTGGAGCCTCGCTCGGGCTCGTGCGCTAGGTTCGAACTGCGGCGTGAGCTGGTCGTCGGCGGCGGCCTTGGCGTCGAAGTCGGCGACCGCGACGGCACCGTCGCCGGTGCAGACGGCGACCGCAGCGCGGTCGTTCCCGGTGTTGTCGACCGACACACCGCGGTTGTGGACGTCGACGACGTTGTTCTGAGCCGCGATGACGGTGTCGAGTGACTGCGCGAGCGCGTCGAACGTGGTCGGCACCTTGGCGACCGCCGTGTTGATCGTGTCCATGGTGTGCTCGCCGATGTGACTCGCGGGCTACGTCGGCTCGTCGAGCTTCGCGTCGAACCAGTCGCCCGCGGTGTCGAGGTCGAAGCCGGGAATGTCGGTACCGGCCGCGAGGGTGATGCCGCCGTCACACGCGAGCGTCTGGCCGGTGACCCAGCGCATCGCGAACAGCGCAAGGACCGCCTCGGCGATGTCGGACACCTCACCGAGCCGCCCGAGCGCGGTGTTGCCGATCATGGTGTCGGTGAATCCCGGCAACGCGTCGGTGCCCGCCATCATCGGCGTGCGCGTCGGGCCCGGCGCGACCGCGTTCACGCGGATCCCGTACTTCCCGAGCTCACGCGCCGCGACGCGGGCCATGTGCCGGATCCCGATCTTGGCGACGCTGTAGTGCACGAAGCCGACGTCGGACACGATGCCGGCGCTCGACGACGTGAGCACGATCGCGCCGCCGTTGCCCTGCGCGACGATGTGGCGCGCCGCCTGCTGCAGGGTGAAGAACGCGCCGCGCAGGTTGACGGTGGTGACGCGGTCCCACTCGTCGGCCGGCATCGAGAGCACGGTGCCCATGCCCGCGACCCCGGCGTTCACGAACGCGTAGTCGAGACCACCGAGTTGCTCGACCGCGGTCTGCATGGTTGCGGTGACGGCCTCGGGATCCCGCACGTCACACGCGAGCGTGATGTCGGCGGGCCCGCCGGGCTGGAGGTCCAACGACGCGACGCGGAGGCCCTCCCGTTGGAGGGCCTCGCACACTCCGGCGCCGATCCCGGAGGCTCCACCCGTCACGACCGCGTTGCGCCCGTTCAGCTCCAGCATCGCCGTTCCCCCTTGTTCGTGCGGGAGCGACACCCGTCGTACCCGTGACGGGGAACGTACACTTTCTGCCATGCCTCGCATCTCGGTACCCGCAGATCAAGACCCGATGATGTACGTGTGGACCCAGCGCGCGCCGCACCTCACTGCCCCCGCCGGCGCGCTGTCGCACGCGGTGTACGGCACGTCGCTTCTCTCGTTGCGTGAGTTCGAAGCCGCGCGGATCGCGATCGCTCGCGTGAACGACTGCAACGTGTGCCTCAACTGGCGCTCGGCACGCGACGTCCCCGGCAAGGCCGATCAGGCCGACGAAGTGCCCGAGCAGTTCTACGACGCGGTGCTGATCGGCGACTACCTCGATCTCTCACCGCGTGAGCGGTTGTGCGCCGAGTTCGCCACGAAGTTCGCGGTCGACCATCTCTCGATCGACGACGACATGTGGAGCGAATTGCACGTGAACTTCACCGACGACGAGCTCGTCGACCTCGCGCTCTGTGTCGGCGCGTGGATCGCGTTCGGGCGGCTCAACCGCGTCTTCGACGTCGACGGCGCGTGCCGCGTCGGCGCTCCCCTCCCCGGCTGACCCACCCAACCCGCGGATCCGCGCGGTTGGCTCACATGCCGATCGTGGCCTCGAGCCGTCCCGCTTGACCGCGTCCTGCAGCGCTTCGAAGTCGCGTTCGTTCTGATCGGCGTACGTCGCGGCGAAGTCGGCGACCGCGCAGTCGAACGTGTCGGACTTCCCGAGGTACGACGCGATCGCGATGCGGTCACCCGACCATGCGTGCGCCCGGCGAGCGTCCAGCCCCACATGCGCGCGCCCAGGTCCACGCCCGCGGGCGTCATGCCCGCAATGTCGGCTGAGCCCTTCCAGTCGCGGAGTTGGCGGAAGTAGAAGTCGCGCATGCTTCGGTGCCGACGCTGCCGACACCCACGACCTTGCGCGAGGGGCGAACCGGTACTGCTCGAGCCGCCGGAGGGCTCACCGAGCCCGCAAGAGGTTGAACGAGAACGTTTGGCGGGCCGAAGGAAGCGGGCCAGAAACTGACGGGGCAGCCCGAGGCGAGCTTCCAGCGCACAGTGTGTGCGCACGATTCTGCTCGGGTTCGTGTGTCCGACGACGTGCGCCGCCGCCGGTCACCGCCCGAAGATCAGCGTATGTGCAGGCCAGAGATGGCACGGGCGATCACGAGGCGTTGGATCTCCGAGGTGCCTTCGAAGATCGTGTAGATCTTCGCGTCGCGGTGCCAGCGCTCGACGGGGTACTCGCGCACGTAGCCGTAGCCGCCGAGGATCTGGATTGCGTCCTCGGTGACGCGCACCGCGGTCTCCCCCGCCTTCAGCTTGCTCATCGAGCCTTCGCCGTTCTCGAACTTCTTGTGGTTCGCGGCCATCCACGCGGCGCGCCACACGAGCAGCCGTGACGCGTCGATCTCGGTCTTCATGTCGGCGAGCTTGAACGCGATCGCTTGGTTCTCGATGATCGGACGGCCGAACTGCACGCGCTCCTTGGCGTAGTCGAGCGCGTACTCGTACGCGGCGCGCGCGATGCCGATGGCCTGCGCGCCCACAATCGGGCGAGTCGCCTCGAACGTGCTCATCGCAGCCTGCACGCCGCTGCTCCGGCCCTCACGGGCGCGCGCGAGGCGCGCGTCGAGCTTCTCCTTGCCGCCGAGGAGGCACCGTCCGGGCACCCGCACGTCGTCGAGCACGACTTCGGCCGTGTGACTGGCGCGGATGCCGTGCTTGGAGAACTTCTGCCCCTGCGAGAGACCCTTGGTGCCCGGCGGCACGACGAAGCTCGCCTGCCCGCGCGCCTTGAGCTCGGGCTCGACCGACGCGACCACCACGTGGACGTCGGCGATACCGCCGTTGGTGATCCACGTCTTGGTGCCGTCGAGCACCCACTCGTCGGTCGCTGCGTCGTAGACGGCACGGGTCCGCAACGAGCTGACGTCGCTGCCGGCGTCAGGCTCGCTCACGCAGAACGCGCCGAGCGCGACCTTCTCCGGGGTGCCGAAGCACTGCGGGACCCACTCGGCCACCTGCTCGGGCGTGCCGCTGGAGACGATACCGGTGACACCGAGGATCGAGCCGAAGATGGCGAGCGTGATGCCGGCGTCGCCCCAGCACATCTCCTCGCTCACGATGGGCCACATCAAGCCCGCGGGGTCGGAGTAGGCGTTCACACAGAAGTCCCACGAGTAGAGGCCGACCTTGGCGGCCTCCTCGATGATGGGCCACGGGGTCTCTTCGCGCTCGTCCCACTCGTGGGCGGCAGGACGCACGACGTCCTCGGCGAAGTCGTGGACCCACTTCTGGATCTGGAGCTGGTCCTCGTTGAGGTCGAGGGAGAAGTCAGCCATCGCGGGCTCCTGGTGCTCGGGAACCGGTCGGCCAGAGGCTGATGGTCAACCTCGCCCAACCCGTAAGTTACTCGTGGGTAACTTAGCAGGCTCCGGCCCGGCAGGCGGGGTCAGGCCGCGACCTGGCTCCTCGTGCCCGGCTGGGTCCCGATCACCCCGCCGACGACGACGAGGGCGAGGATCGGCGGAAGCACCATCCAGAAGAGCCCGATGGCCGGCAGGGTTCCGGCCACGATGAGCCCGTCGGCGAGCCACGCCGAGCGGGACGAGCGGGGTGCGGCACTGCGGCGCGGTTCGGCCACGCGGTGACGGGCCCTCCGGGCGCCGGAGGCCGCTATCCCGACGACGACCACGAGCAGCGCGACACCGACGACCATCGCCAGCATCGTGGTCATGGCACCGAGGGCGATCAGCCCCATCGCGAGGAACGCGAAGCCGATGAGCAACGAGGTTCCACTGACCGGTCGAGGACCACGCGCCGGCGACGAGGTCCCCGGAGCAAACTGCGACCGCCAGCGCAACCAGAGCCCGGTGAACATCGCGCACGCGAAGCCCACGAGGAAGATCGGACCGATGACCTGACCCGGCATCTTCCCGTTGGGATCGGCGATGACCAACACCGCCGCCACGAGGTCGAAGATGCCGAGCAACACCGCAATCGGCGTGAACCACGCCTGGGTGACGGTGGCCCATGCCGCCTGGAACCCGCTCGGCCTCCCGAGCGCCGCGCGCTGCTGCTGCCTCATCGTGTGTCCTTCCTCCAACCTCCACATGAGGTCACCGGGCACGCCGCGCAGTGTCCGCCCGACGATCGAGGCGCGCACGCCGCGCGCGGACGCGCGACGGCTGTTCGCGCAGTGCTCGGACACGTCCGACGCGATCTCGTCACGGCGCTCGGCGCGCATCTCCGCCGGGAGCCCGAGTGTGTACAGGCGCACCCAGCGCTCAGGGAAACGAGGCGGGTTCACGACGACGCCAGTCGAGGGTGGGGAGCCTGCACCGTCGTCGCGGCGCGGCGGGCATCGGCGAGCGCAGCTTCACCGAGGCCGGTGACGCGGTAGAGCCGTCGACGAGGGCGGCCTTCGGCCTCGGCGATCGCCGCGTCCTCCCAGCGGCTCTCGAGCAGGCCCGCGGTCTCCATGCGCGAGAGCGCTCGGTAGAGGGTGCCGTGCGCGGTGAGGCGGCGGGCCCCTTCGCGCTCTTGCATCGCCGACGCGATCGCGAACCCGTGGAACTCGGGGCTCCCGCCCCGCTGGGCGTCGAGGCCCGCTTCGAGGATCGACACTTCGATCGGGAGCAGCACTCCTGCCCTGCGTCGTGGCATGCCGAAACTATAAGCAGATATCTGCTGATAGTCAACCAGCCGCAGCCGGGAACGCGAAGAACCGGCAGCCGGGACCCGTCTGGGTGCCTGAGCTGCCGGTTCCTCGGTGCGGGGAGGGAGTCCCGCAGTACGGGGAGAGCGCCGGGTTTACGCCTGCGCGTGCTGCCCCCACGTGCGGTTCATCAAGCGGGAAACGAGGTCGCGGAGCTTGGCCTCGACCTTGGTTGCCTTCTCCTGGGTGATCTTGCCGTTCGCGACCGCAGCCTGGATCTTCTCCGTCGCCGCGCTCACCAGGGAGTTGCTGACGTCCTGCACGCTGGCACCGTGCGCGGTGATGAATCCCGCGACGGTCCCACCGTTCTTGAGGTAGTCCCGCAGCTCGCCGGGCTGGGTGTTCGTCGCCTGACGCACGATGGCGGCCGCGCCCCTGCGGGCCTCACGCCGGAGACCGGGGTGCCCGCTCTGGGCCTTCGCTCCGGGGGTCGTGGTCGAGCTGTCCGCCGCGAAGGCCATCCCGGCGGTGCCGACGACGATGGTTCCTGCGAGCGCCGCTCCTGCAACCAGCTTCTTCGTGTCCATGGTCTGTCCTTCCTGTCCCCATCACTGTTGTCGATGCGTTCGAGCCGGGGGGTGCGGCTTCGTTGCAACTGATACAACGCCCGGAAGATCAGGGTTTTGTGAGCAAGCTCCCAGCAGGTGGCCAAGCCGACACGCCCCCGTGGCACGGGCTACTTTCCTGCCGATGGCTCCCTCCTCCGCCGCCGAGGCCGTCTCCGTCGACCTCGTGGATCACGTGGCCACGGTCGAGATGCACCGGCCTCCGCACAACTACTTCGACCTCGGCGTGCTCACGACGCTCGCCGACACGTTCGAGAGCCTCGGCGACCATCCTGACTGTCGCGTGATCGTGTTCTGCTCCGAGGGCAAGAACTTCTGCGCGGGCGCCGACCTGAGCGGCTCCGACGTGATCGACCACACGGGTCACCTCTACTCGCAGGCCGCGCGCATCGCCGGCTCTCCGGTGCCGACCATCGCCGCGGTGCAGGGTGCGGCCGTTGGCGGCGGGCTCGGTCTCGCGCTCGCGACCGACTTCCGCGTTTCGACGCCCGAGACCCGCTTCTCGTGCAACTTCGCCCGCCTCGGCTTCCACCAGGGCTTCGGGATCTCGGTGACGCTGCCCGCCGTCGTCGGCCAGCAGCGCGCGCTCGAGCTGATGTACACCGGTGGTTCGGTGAAGGGTGAGGCCGCGCTCGCGATCGGTCTCGCCGACCGTGTCGCTCCCGCCGACGAGTTGCGCGCGGCCGCGCGCGAGCTCGCGGTCGAGATCGCGACGTCGGCGCCGCTCGCCGTGCGCGCCATCCGCGAGACCATGCGCGGTGACCTCGCGGCACGCGTCCGCGCCGCGACCGAGCGCGAAGCCGAGCAGCAGGAGATCCTGCGCCGCACCGACGACTTCGCCGAAGGCGTGAAGGCAATGGCCGAGCGGCGCACGCCGAACTTCACAGGACGGTAAGGCTCGTGACCCAGGAGCTGCCGGGCGACGCTGCTGGCGTCGACCTCCCACCACTGCGCGAGTGGTTCGCGACCCACGTCCCCGACTTCGTCCCCGACACCGCAGTCCAGATCGCCGGCGGGCACTCGAACATCACGGTGCGCCTGTCGAGCGCCGACGGCCGCGACCTGGTGCTCCGCCGTCCGCCGCTGCACAGCGTGCTGGCCACCGCCCACGACATGGGCCGCGAGTACCGCCTCATCTCCGCGTTCGTCCCGACGCCGCTGCCGGTGCCGCGCACGGTCGCGTACTGCCCCGACGACGACGTGATCGGCGCGCCCTTCTACATCATGGAGTACGTCCGCGGCCTCGTGCTCCACGACCACGAAGTCGCGCAACAGCTCTCGGAAGGCGATCGGAAGAAGGCCGCGCTGTCGTTCATCGACGCGCTGGTCGAGCTGCACGCGGCCGACGTCGACGAGATCGGCCTCGGGGATCTCGCCAAGCGCGAGGAGTACATCGCGCGCCAGCTGAAGCGCTGGTACGCGCAATACGAGCACAGTCGCACCAGCGACGACGAGACCGTCGAGCGCGCGCACGCGTTGCTCTCGGCGCGGATCCCTGCGCAGCGCGAGTCGACGGTCGTACACGGCGACTTCCGGATGGGCAACTGCATCGTCAGCGAGCAGGGCGAAGTGCGGGCCGTGCTCGACTGGGAGATCTGTACCCTCGGCGACCCACTCGCCGACGTCGGGTACGTCATGGCGACCTGGCCGGAGAACGAGGTGGAGGCTGCACCCTTCCCCGATGCGCCCTCACTCGTGCCCGGCTTCCCGAAGCGCGCCGTGCTCCTCGACCGCTACGCGGCGCGGTCCGGGCGTGACGTGTCGGAGGTCGCGTTCTACGTCGCGTTCTCCTACTTCCGGCTCGCGTGCATCATCCAGGGCGTCTACTCGCGCGCGCTCGGCGGCGCCCAGGGAGACACCGACGACGACGTCGACCTGTTCCGCACCCGCTCCGAGAGCAGCGCCCGGCTCGCCGAGGAGCTCGCCGCCGCACTCTGACGCCACGCCGCGTGGGAGACTGCAGCGGCATGGGCGCGGAGTTCGCGATCGACCCGGGGGAACGGCAGGGCCGGTTCTCGCGCCGCACCGAGCTGACGCTCTTCCTCGTGCCGATGGCGCTGGCCTTCTCGCTCGCGCAGGTGTCGAAGATGTTCTGGCCGACGCTCCTCGCGGAGGCACCGTGGACGCTGCTCGTGATGAGCGTGAACACGACACGCGCGCTGCTCGTCGAGCCGCTCGTGCACCCGGCCGTCTTCTTCAGCCTCGCCATCGCACGGCCCCTCGTGATGGCGCCCGTGTACTACCTGTTCGGTCGCCGGTACGGCGACGTCGGGATCCGGTGGATGAAGAGCAGGCTCGCGCCCGAGTCGACGGCGATGCCCCGCCTCGAGCGGTTCTTCCGTCGCTTCCTCTACCCGTTGGTCGCCTGGAGCCCGACGATGGTCAACAGCACGGTCGCCGGCGCGACCGGCATGCCCCCGTTGCCCTTCTTCGCGCTGGCGATCATCGGCACGGTCGCCCGCGTCACCGTCATCTACTTCCTCGGCGACGTGCTGGCGACGCCGCTCAAGGAGTTCGCGAGCTTCGTCGGCGAATACCAGTGGTACATCACGCCGGTGACGTTCACCATCGGCACCTACTTCTTGTGGCGCACGTGGCGGAAGAACCGACGGTTCCCGCTCGAATCAGTCGACGAGTTCGACGCCGAGCTGCAGGAGACCGCGCTCGAGCTGCAGGCGGAGGCGACCGTCACCAGCCCGCCCCAAGCGGACTGAGCCAAACGGGGAAGGAGCGCGCGACTAGCCGACGAAGATCGGGTTGATCGGGCACCCCGTCGCACCGGTGATCTTCAAGGGTGCGACCGACAGGAGCCCTTCCCAGCATTCGTCGCGCGCGGGGGCGGAGAGATCCAGGAACTCGAGCAGGTAGATCCCGTGCCGCACGAGCAGCACCTTGTGCACCGCGAGGAAGTCGTTGCCGTCGAACGGCACACATTCGACCGCCGAGTTGTCGGCACCGACCGCGATCACATCCTTCGCCGCGAGCCACTCGGCACCGTCGAGCCCGAGACCCGGCTGGTCGAAGCCGACCTCGCCGTTCTGCGCCCACCACATGTCGAGGTAGCCAACGCGCAGGAGCACGATGTCGCCGGACTGGATCTCGACCCCTTGCGCGTCGCACGCGCCCTGCAGGTCGGCGCCCGTCACGTTGCGACCACCGAGCACCCAGGGGCCTTCGTCGAAGTAGCGGACGAGGTCGAGCAGCACCGCGCGCGACGCGAAGCCGCCGCACTTCTCGATTCCGAGCTTCGTCGCGCCCGTCATCGCGCGCATGGCCATGTGCGGCACGCCGTTGTAATGCTCGTGATCCTCGTAGACGTGGATCAGCGCATCCATGTGCGACGTCGCGTGCGAGGCGAACACCAGCACGTCTTCGTGCGCGCCGGTCCCGGGCGCACAGCCGTACTCCGCGTAGTCGCCTTCGTCGGTGCTGTCCTCGAGCGTGAGGCGCATGGGCTTGCCGCGGTAGTCGTAGTTCGGCACGCCCTCGGCCTGGAGCGGGATCCCGAGCGGGTAGACCTTGCCGGTCGTGATCGCCGCCGCGCCGCGCTTCACGACATCTTCGGTGACGAGGTTGAGCGCGCCGCGCTCGTCGTCGTCGCCCCACCGACCCCAGTTGTTGTTGTGATCCTTGGCGCTCACAGGTTGATCTCCTCGGCTTCGTGCTCGAGTGCTTCCTCGGCCGCACCTTCGACCGGGAGCGACGCCATCGCCGCCGGCGGCTCCCGCCACGGGTCGGCGAGCGTGCCCGCCCTGGCGTCCTGGATCGCCCGCCACACGCGCTCCGGCGTGCAGGGCATGTCGATGTGCCGCACGCCGAGGTGGCTCAGCGCGTCGACCACGGCGTTCTGCACCGCGGGCGTGGAGCCCACGGTGGCGGACTCGCCGATCCCCTTGGCGCCGAGCTCGTTGAGTGGCGACGGGGTCTCCGGGTGCGAGGTGACGTACGACGGCAGCTCGGCCGCGCTCGGGATCGCGTACTCCGCGAGCGTCGTCGTGAGCGGGTTGCCGTCGTCGTCGTAGACCATCTGCTCCCACAGCGCCTGCGCGATGCCCGACGCGAGCCCGCCGTGGACCTGGCCGTCGACGAGCAGCGGGTTCACGATCACACCGCAGTCGTCGACCGCGACGTGCTGGCGCGGCGTGACCCGGCCGGTCTCGGTGTCGACCTCGACGACCGCGATGTGCGCACCGAAGGGGAAGGTGGATCCCGACCGCTCGGTGTCGTGCTGCACCATCAACGGCTCGCCGCGCTCCGACGCCGCGCGCGCGAGCTCGGACCACGGCAGGGCCTTGCTCGGCACGCCGGCGACGCCGAGGCGGCCGTCGCCCACCACGACGATGTCTTCGGGCGCGGCCTCGAGCAGCTCGGCCGCGAGTGCCTTGGCCTTCTCCACCACGAGCTTGGACGTCTGCAGCACCGCCGTGCCGCCGAGTTGCATCGAGCGCGACCCGCCGGTGCCGCCACCGCGCAACACGAGCGCGGTATCGGACTGCACGTAGTCGATCTGCTCCATCGGCACGCCGAGCTGGTCGGCGACGATCTGCGTGAACGCGGTCGCGTGCCCCTGCCCGTGCGCCGAAGTGCCCGCCTTCACCGTGACCCGGCCGTCGTCGCGCACCTCGACCTCGGCGAACTCGGAGCCGCCCCCGGTGACCTCGACGTAGACGGACATGCCGATGCCGAGCTGCATGCGGTCGTCGCGCGCGCGGTGCTCCGCCTGCTCCGCGAGCAGCGCCGGGTAGTCGGCGACGCGCAGCGCTTCGTCGAGCGCGAGCTCGTAGTCGCCGCTGTCGTAGTTCGCACCCATGAGCGTGGTGTACGGGAACTCGGCGGGCTGGATGAAGTTCTTGCGCCGCAGCTCCGCGGGGTCCATGCCCAGCTCGTCGGCCGCCATGTCGATGATGCGCTCGAGGAACGCCGCGGCCTCAGGCCGCCCCGCGCCGCGGTACGCGCCCATCGGCGTCGTCTGCGTGACCACCACCGCGACGTCGAACGCGATCTTCGGGATGTGGTACACGCCCTGCGCCATGGTCTTGGTCTGGCCGACCACGAGGATCCCGCCGAAACCGGCGTACGCGCCGCCGTCACCGATGAACCGGCACCGCATCCCGACGATCGTGCCGTCGCGCTCGAGGCCCAGCTCGACGTACTGCACCTGGCCGCGGCCGTGCGCCATCGCGATCATGTTCTCGGAGCGGGTCTCGACCCACTTCACCGGGCGACCGAGCTCCATCGCCACCTTGGCGGTGACAACACCCTCCGCCGAGAGGTGCTTGGCCCCGAACGAGCCGCCCACGTTCGGCGCGATCACGCGCAGGCGCTCGGCATCGATGCCCAGCGAGCCCGAGAGCACGCCCTTGATCATGTGCGGCATCTGGCACGCGAGGTGCACGACGAGGTCGAAGTCGCCGTCGTTCGGGACGACCGCGATGGCGCTGCCCTCCATCGGCACCACCGCGACCCGCTGGTTCTCGAAGCGGCCGCGTACCACCACATCGGCGCCCGCGAGCGGGTCGTCGCCACCGGCCTGCATGCCGATGACGACGTTCGAGCCGATCGACTCGAACTGCAACGGCGCGTCGGCGGCGAGCGCGGCCTCCATGTCGATCGCGGCGTCGAGCGCCTCGTAGTCGACCTCGACCATCTCCGCCGCGTCGACAGCCTGCGCGCGCGTCTCCGCGACGACGACCGCCACCGGGTCGCCCACGTAGTTGACGCGACCCTGCGCAAGCGCGTTGTGCCCGGTGTCGGGGTGCAACAGCATGAACGCGGGCGCGGCCGGGAAGTCGAGGTCGTCCGCGGTGTACACGCCCACGACACCCGGCATCGCGCGCGCCGCGGTCGTGTCGATCGACGTGATCAGCGCGTGGGCCATCGGCGAGCGCACGAACTGCGCGACGAGCATGCCGTCGACATCGAGATTGTCGACGTACGTGCCCGCGCCACGCAGGAGCGACGGGTCTTCGACCCGCCGCACCGGCGACCCGGCGAACGAGCCCGCCGCGAACGTCACTTTCCTGCCTCTTCGAGCGCGCGGCGGACGAGGACCGTGGCGAGGTGCCGGCGGTACTCGGGCGACGCGTTCAAGTCGGTGGGCGGCTCCGTGCCCTCGGCCGCGAGCGCAGCCGCATCGGTCGCCGACGCGCCACTCTGCACCGCGGCCTCGACCGCCGTCGCCCGCAGGGGCGTGGAGCCCATGTTCACGAGCGCGATGCCGGTGGTGCCGTTGCTCACGGCCGCGACCCCGACGATGGCCCAGTCCTGGGCACGACGGTTGAACTTCTGGAACGACCAACCGGCACCGGGGACCTTGGGCACCCGGATCTCGACGAGCATCTCGTCGGGTGCGAGCGCGGTCTCGAGGAAGCCCTCGAAGAAGTCGGTCGCGGCGATCTCGCGCCGGCCGTTCGGGCCCTGCGCGACGAGCGTGCCGCCGAGCGCGAGCACGACCGCGGGAAGGTCGGACGCCGGATCGCCGTGCGCGAGCGTTCCGCCCAACGTGCCGCGGTGACGCACCTGCGGGTCACCGACCTCATGTGCGGCGTGCGCGAGCAGCGGCACCTGCGCGTGCAGGAGCTCGGAGGTCTCGAGCTCGTGATGACGCACGAGTGAGCCGATGGCGATCTCGTCGCCGCGCTCCTCGATGTAGGAGAGATCGGGCACGCGACCGACGTCGATCAGCACCGACGGCGTCGCGAGCCGCAACTTCATCAATGGCAGCAGCGAGTGCCCACCGGCGAGCAGCTTCGCTTCGTCGCCGTGCTCGACGAGCAACGACACGGCTTCTTCCGCCGACGACGCGCGTACGTAGTCGAACGCCGCGGGGATCACGACTGCACCAGCGTGCCGCGGTCGGCAGCGCACGCGAGGACGGCCTTCACGATGTTGTGGTAGCCGGTGCACCGGCAGAGGTTCCCTTCGAGGCCCTCACGCACCCGGCGCTCGTCGAGCTCCGGCTCCTCGTCGAGCAGCGACACGATCGCCATCACCATGCCCGGCGTGCAGTAGCCGCACTGCAGCGCGTGGTTCTCCCGGAACGACTCCTGCACCGGGTGCAGCGTGCCGTCGGGATCGGCGAGCCCTTCGATCGTCATGATCTCGGCACCGTCGGCCTGCGCCGCCAGCACCGTGCACGACTTGACCGACTGGCCGTCGAGGAGCACCGTGCACGCGCCGCACGAGCTCGTGTCACAGCCGATGTTCGTACCCGTGAGCCCGAGGGTCTCCCGCAGGTACTGCACCAGCAGCAATCGGGGCTCCACATCGTTCTCGTGGCCGGCGCCGTTGACCCGCACCGAAATCTGGACCACTCGCAACCTCCTGATCCGCGCCCCGTCCGTCGTCGGAAAGGCCTTGCGGGGGCGCAATCTAGCGGCGCCCGCCGCAGGCCGCACCACGAGCGGCGCACCGCGCCACGAGAATTTCAGCAGGTGTCAGGTACCGTCGACCGCTCGTGATCAGCCGTCGGACCTTCCTCGAAGCCGGTGCCCTCGCGGCGCTCACGGCACTGGCCACTGCGTGCGGCGGCGACGGCAGCAGCGCGAGCTCGTCGACCACGGTCGCGCCCACGAGTCCCCCGACGACGCCTCCCACCACACCGCCGACCACGCCCCCGACCGTGGCACCCTCGGGCCCGGCCAAGTTCGTCGACACCGGGCCCACCACACGCGGGCGGGTCGCACTGACCTTCCACACCGACGGCGATCTGACACTCGCGCAGCAGTACCTCGACGTGTTCGCGCAGCACAACGCGCACGTCACGTGCTTCATCGTGGGCAAGTGGCTCGATGCCAACCCCACGTGGGCGACGAAGCTCACCGCCGCGGGCCACGAGCTCGCCAACCACACCTACAACCACCTCACCTTCGCGCAGCTCCCCCAGGCGCAGATGACCGACGAGATCGTGCGCTGCCGTGACCTGCTCGTGCGTCTCACCGGCAAGCCGGGGAAGTACTTCCGGCCGTCGGGCACCGACGACGGCACGAGCACGCCGCCCGCCGCGGTGCTGCAGACCGCGGGTGCCACGGGGTACGCGACCGTGCTCGGCTTCGACGTCGACCCCCTCGACTACACCGACCCGGGCGCAGCCGCGGTCACGCAGCGCACGCTGGCGGCGGTGAAGGCGGGCTCGGTCGTGAGCCTGCACTTCGGCCACCCCGGGACGCTCGCCGCGCTGCCGGGGATCCTCGACGGGCTCGCCCAGAAGAACCTCGTGCCCGTCACCACGTCGGACCTGCTGGCGTAGTCTGAATTTCCGCACGCTGCAGCCGGGGGGAATGACCATGGCATCGCCCGATCCGCACGCAATCGATCCCGACGAACGCGTCGTCATCGTCTCGTGCGACACGCACATCGGCCCGCGCCTGCGCGAAGACCTGCGTGAGTACTGCCCGAAGCAGTACCTCGACGACTTCGACGACTTCACCACGTACGTCGAGGAGAAGGGCGGCACGCGCGGGCTCGAAGCCCTGAACGCGACCGACGGCCACTACGACCCTCACGCGCGCATCCGCGACCTCGACGCCGACGGCACCGCGGCGGAGTGCATCTTCCACGGCAGCCAGAACGGGCAGCCGGTGCCGTTCATCATCTCCGACCCGTCGCTCGGCGCCACCACGATGGGTCGCAAGTACGACGTGAGCTACGAGCACGCCGCGGTCGGCCGCCACATCTACAACGAGTGGCTCGCCGACTTCTGCTCGGTCGAGCCCGAGCGCCACGTCGGCCTCGCGCATCTCCCGATGTGGGACATCGACGCCGCGATCGCCGAAGCCACGTGGGCGCGCGAGCACGGCCTGCGCGCGGTGAACTTCCCGGTCGAGGCCGGCCCGGTCACCGAGCTCAAGCGCTCGCGCTTCGCGGGCCTGCACTACTACAACGACCCGATCTGGGAGCCGTTCTGGGCCGCGTGCGAGGACCTCGGCATGCCGCTCGTCTCGCACGGCGGGGCGGGCGACCCGCAGATGGAGCTCGCGGGCGCGATGCCGGTGTGGATCCAGGAGTCACGCGAGATCGCGCGCCGTCCGATCCACCGGCTGATCTTCGCGGGCGTCTTCGAGCGCTACCCCACGCTCAAGCTCGTGCTCACCGAGCTGCCGGGCGACTGGTGGCGCGTGAAGCTCGCCGACATGGACTCGCTCGGGATGTACGGCGGCGGTGCCGACGCCATGTTGCCGAGTGACTACGCCAAGCGCAACATCTTCCTCGGCGCGAGCTTCCAGGCGCGGTTCGAGGCCGAGGACGCGATCGAGCACGACTACTGGCAGAACATCATCTGGGGCACCGACTACCCGCACGTCGAAGGGACGTGGCGTCGGCCCGGTGAGGGCGAGACCCCGCAGAGCCAGCTGTCGCTGCGGTACACCTACTGGGACAAGCCCATCGACAAGGTGCTGCACATGATCGGCCTCAACGGCGTGCGGGTGTACGGGCTCGACGGCGAGGCGCTGCGCAAGGTCGCGCAGCGGATCAACGCGCCGACGGCGGCCGAGGTGCAGACGCCGATCGACGCGATCCCCGAAGGCCACGGCATGTGGGCCTTCCGCCAGTTCGCCGCCTTCGGTTAGGAACCTCCCTTTCGAGGGCGGGATCAGCCCAGGGGGCGGAGCACGACCGTGTGGGTGCCGGTGAAGTCACGCGCGATCGTGAGGGTGTCGCCGACGGGCTCGAGGATCTTTCCCGTCGAGGTGTCCTCGACCGGACCAGACCACGCGCCGTGCAGCGTGAGGTCGGTGCAGCCGTCGCCGGTGACGCGAACCACGAGCTCGCGCCGCGGGTCGATGGACATGCGCTCGAGGTCGACGGTGACCGCGGCGACGCGCGTCAACGACGCCTCGAGCCCGTTCTCGACCGGCTGGTCGGGGCCCGGCGCGAGCGTGATGCCCTGCTCGACCCACTCGTCGAACCCCCACGTTGCCGGGTTCGGGCCCATGAAGTCACGCCCGGTGAAGTCGTGGCTCACCGCCTTGTTGGTGTCGACGGTCGCGTAGTCGGTGGCGACCCGCGCGCGGTCGGCACGCGCGAGCGTGGTCACGTCGACGGTTCCCTTGACGCCGCGGGTGAACTCGTCACCCCGCACCTCGACGCCCGACACCCAGTACGCGGAGTCATGACGGAGCTCGAGCCCCGTGCGCGGGTCGGACACGGTGAGGAAGGGCTCGACCGAGAGCACGACGCGCGCCGGGTTCGGGTCACGCGGATGGTCGAGCGCGTCGAGGTACACCGCGTTGCTCAACTCGGGCACGACCTCGTGGCCCCGCCGCAGCATCTGCCAGTACCGGAAGTCGTAGCGGAGCTTGCGCAGCGCGAATGCGTCGAGGTCGGGAACGTTCCCGGCGATCCCGTTCTTCAACGGGTCCTGCCGGCCGTTGATCATCCGCACCGGCAGGTTGCAGAGGTTCTCGAGCGCGTCGGGCATGAACGGCTCGCCGCCGGAGATCATCATCTCGATCTCGGGGAGCAGCGCGCTCTGCCCGACGAGCGGGATCAGCGCGCAGAACTTGTCGGGGTAGAGCTCGCCGAGCCGGAAGGTGCCGAACCCGCCCTGGGAGATGCCGGTGAGCACGACGCGGTCTTCGTCGATCGCGAACCGCTCGCCGATGTCGGCCATGACGTCGAGCACGTCCTGCTCCGCGGCACCGAAGTAGCCGCAGCTCCCGCCGCGGCCGAGGGGCGACACGACGATCGCGGGGAAGTTGAACCGGCCGGGGCCGAACAGGGTCATCGCGGCCTGCGCGAGATGGTTGCTGCCGGTGCCGTGCAGGAACACGACGAGGGGCGCGGGCGTCGGGAGACGGTCGGGGATGTACACGCCGTACGGCTGGTAGCGGCCCGCGTAGATCTTCCACGGCGGCGTCGGCGTGGTGTCGAGGCCGCGGTCGGTCCAGAGCTCGGGCTTGTAGGTCTCCGGCCACGGCCGCACCCCGCCACCGAGATCGAGCTCCGAGCAGTAGAGGAAGGTGTGATACCCCGGGGCGATCGCGCCGGGAGGTACGCCGGCGTCGGCGAGCGCGCCGAAGTCGATGGTCGCGGCGGCGTGCTCCGACGAGTACCGACCGGCGAGGATGTCGGCCTGGTCGCGGTCCTGCCACGAATTGCTCACACCTCGCGCCGCGCGGCGGTCTCGTTCCCGACGAACGCGAGGTCGTAGATCGCGCCGGCGCCATCGAGGAACGACCCACCGTCGTGCGCGAGCCCGACCGCGGCGAACGCGCGCCAGATCGCGCCACGCGGGTCGAGGTGCGCGCTCGGCACCGTCGCCTCGATCATGGTGCTGTCGACGTCGACGGCGGACGGGAACGTCGCGACCGTCGCCCAACGCCCCGACTCGAACCGGCGCAGCTCTCCCCCGGCGCCGGTGATCACAACGACCAGCTCGATGCCGAGCGGCGGCACGGCATTCCACGCATCGCCCGGGAAGGTGGCGGCGCCCGTCGTGGGGTCACGATCGGTGTCGAACCCGACCGCGAGCACGGGCCGCGACGCCTCGTCCAGGGTCTGCAGCACCGCGCGGATGTGGAGGCCGTCGACGCCCGGGCGGATCTGCAGCTGGATCAGGTCGGCGGCGTTGGCAGCACCGTCGGGGTACACGACGGCGCCGCCCCCGAGCTCGGTCGCCGACGCGCCGGTGTCGTCGTAGGCGTAGTCGGTCCACACATACGTGCCGTCGACGACCGACGCAGTACCGCAGATCAGTCGTCCGAGCGTGAGATCAGCCACCACGTTCCCCCTGGTCGGTGGTTCGGGAGGGAGCGATCTTGCCTCATCCTGCGGCATGATGACCCAATGATCGATGACGGATTCGAAGGGCTCAGTGAAGATCAGCAGTTGATCGCGGAGGGCGTGCGCAAGGTGTGCTCGGGCTTCGACGACGACTACTGGGCGAAATGTGACCGGGAGCACCTGTTCCCGTGGGACTACTACGCCAAGATGGCCGAGGGGGGCTGGCTCGGGCTCGCGATCCCCGAGGAGTTCGGTGGCGGGGGGATGGGCATCAGCGAAGCTGCGGTGATGATGCGCGAGATCGCGCGCAGCGGTGCGGCGATGAACGGCTGCTCGGCGTTGCATCTCACGGTGTTCGGGTTGAACCCGGTGGTGCATTTCGGCAACGACCGGTTGAAGTCGGAGTTCTTGCCGCGCGCGGTTGCGGGTGAGCTGCATGTCGCGTTCGGGGTGACCGAGCCCGACGCGGGGACCGACACGTCGCGGATCACGACACGCGCGGAGCCTGACGGCAAGGGTGGCTGGAAGGTCACGGGCCGCAAGGTGTGGACCACCAAGGCGCTCGAGTCGGAAGTGGTGTTGTTGATCGCGCGCACCAACCCCGACCCGAAAGCCGGGCTGCGCGGGTTGAGCTTGTTCCTCGCGGACCTGGATCCCGATTATGTCGACATCCGCCCGATCCCCAAGCTCGGGCGTAACGCGGTCGCGTCGTGTGAAGTCGCGTACGACGGCCTGCCGGTGCCGGAGTGGCGTCTCGTCGGCAACGAGGGCGAGGGCTTCAAGCAGTTGCTGCACGGCCTGAACCCCGAACGCGTGTTGTTGGCGCACGAGTCGATCGGGATCGGCGAAGTCGCGCTCGACCGTGCCGTCACCTACGCGAAGGAACGCGTGGTGTTCGACCACCCCATCGGGTCGTACCAGGCGATCTCGCATCCCCTCGCGCTCGCGCGGATGCGCCTGAAAGCCGCGTTGATGATCGCCCGCGACGCCGGACGCCGCTACGACGCCGGCCTCGAATGCGGCGAGATGGCCAACACCGGCAAGTACCTCGCCGCCGAAGCCGCGTTCCTCGCCGCCGACCGCGCGATGCAGACGCTCGGCGGCATGGGCTACGCCACCGAATACCACGTCGAGCGCTACTGGCGCGAAGCCCGCCTCATGAGCATCGCCCCCGTCACCCAGGAAATGACCCTCAACTACGTCGCCCAGAACATCATGGGCCTCCCCCGCGGCTACTAGCCCTACCTCGCGTTCTCAGGGCCCGAACAAGTCCGGCAGGTCGGTCGAGACGCGCATCGGGAAGTCGGGCGTGCGCTTCTCGAGGAACGCAGCCACGCCCTCGTGCACGTCGGGGCTGCTGCCGAGCGCGTGGATCGCCTGCGACTCCACGAGATGCGCCGCGATCGGGTGCTCGGCGGCCTGCATGCGCAGGAGCAGCGAGCGGATCACCGCGATCGAGACCGCGCTCGTGCCGTCGGCCCAACGGTGCGCGAGCGCCGACGCCGCGGGGAGCAGCCCGTCGGCCGCGAGCACTTCCTTGACCAGGCCGCCACGCCGCGCTTCGGCGGCGTCGATGAGCTCACCGACGAAGCACCAGTCGAGCGCCTGCGAGATGCCGACGATGCGAGGGAGGAACCAACTCGAGTTCGACTCGGTCGGGAGCCCCCGGCGACTGAACACGAAGCCGTAGCGCGCCTGCTCGCTCGCCAGCCGCACGTCGGCCGCCAGCGTCATGGTCGCGCCGACGCCGACGGCCGCGCCGTTCACCGCCGCGATGATCGGCTTCTTGCTCGCGTACATCCGCAGGGTGACGACACCGCCCGCGTCGCGGTACTCGTCGACCGACGGACCGCCCTTCGCCTCGACGTCGAAGGTCGACGACCCACCGCCGAGGTCCATCCCTGCGCAGAACGCGCGCCCACGCCCGGTGATGACGACCGCGCGCACCGAGTCGTCGGCGTCGGACTCGTCGAACGCGTCGCAGAGCTCGTGGCCCATGCGCGTCGTGAACGCGTTCAGCCGGTCCGGGCGGTCGAGCGTGACGGTGAGGATGCCGTCGTCGACGGCATAGGCGATGTGCTGATACGCGGGCACTGTTGTCCTCTGTATTCAGGCCGTGGCGAAGCGGCTACGGATGTCGTCGGGGTCGAGGCCGTAGTCGGCGAGGTCGTAGGCGTGACGACCACCCGCGCCCTTGGGGTTGGCATCGAGCCACGCTCGTGCGTTCGCGACGGTGGCGTCGGTCAGCTCGAGGCCGGCTGCGTCGTAGACCTCGGCGAGTACCGTGAGCGGCTCGCGCATCATGCGTGCGTAGTCGACGTCGAAGAAACGATCGGGGTGCTGCGCCCGCGCGGCCGCGCCGCGTCGTGCGATGTGCTCGAGCTCGGCGACGCGTTCACGGCCGACTTCGTGGCGATCGACGTGGTCCATGAACCGCATCCGGCCGTTGGCGTAGATGCTGCAGTACGAGCCGACGACCTCGATCGGGTCGCGGTGCATCCACACGATCGTCGCGTCGCGCATCACGTCGAGCACGGTCTCGAGGTCGAAGAGGAACTGTGGTGACTTGGCGACGCGCGGCCGATCGAACGGAGCGCTGGCGGCCCACTGGTTGAGCCGGATCAGGTCGAACACGAACTCGTACGCGCCGCGCTGATCCCGGGTTGCGAGGAACTCGACGTAGGTCGGCAGCGGGCAGTTCAACTCGGCGAGCAGCGACGCGAAGCTGTGCTGGAGGAGGAACACCTCTTCCTCGGGCTCGTCGGTCGACATGGGATGCACCGCGAGCGCGCCCATCTGCCGCATCATCTCGACGGCCGCGTTCATCTCGTCACGGCGCGGGTCGTCCGTCGGCGCGCACTGCCCACTCGGCACCGGGCGGAACGCCTGCCACGTGGGGAGGAAGTCGACGTCGGGATCGCACCCGAGCAGGCGATGCAGCACCGTGGTGCCCGAGCGCGCGAATCCCGAGACCGCGAACCGCACCGACACCGGGCGCCCCGCGAGATCGGGGTGGTCGAGCAGCAGTGCGTCGGCTTGCAGCCGCTCGCGCGTGAGATCGGTGAGCTTCTCGCCCATGGCCGCGGCGCCGGCGTCGCTGAGATGCCCCTCGCGGTTCGCGCTGTCGACCAGCACGCCCAGCGCGTGCACCCAGTCGGCGCCCTCGTCGATGTCGCCGGACTTGGCACCCGCGCGCGCCGCGCCCTCGGTGAGGATCGCGTCGCGATCCAGCGTGCCCGTCATCTCACGCCAGCGACACCATCACCGCGACGAGCCGGACCGGGAAGTCGTTGTCGTTGCGCCACGAGTGGTTCGTCTCGCGCTGCACCACACAGTCACCGGGGTGCAACAGCACGCTGCCGTCGTCGAGCTCGAGCGTGATGTCGCCGTCGAGCACGTACAGGTAGTCGACGGTGTTGGTCACGTGGAAGCGCGGCGAGTTCGGTGGGATCGCCGCCACGCGGAACCGCACGCCGCCTGCGGGCGGCTCCAACGTGATGTCCAGCTCCGTCGGATCGACGCCGAGCGGCGCGTCAGGGCTCGATACCCAGATCTCGTCGATCGCCCCGACCTCGTGCGCAGGACCGTCGACGATGACGCGCGAGCGCCCGTCGACATCACCGGTGATGACTCTGCGGATCCCCATGATCGGGGACGCTAGGCCAACTCCCTCGTCCGGCTCCGTCAGCTCATGCTCCCGCCGGCGAGCTCCTTGCCGGTGAGCCACGAGCGGCCGACCTCGCGCAGGTCGTCCCACTTCGCGAACGCCGCGGGGTCGGTCTGCCCGAGGTCTTCGGGGGTCGGCCCGACGCGCTGCGCGATGGCCCGCAGCGGCTCGAGGTCGAACTCGTAGAACTCGGCGTGGTTGAGGCCGAGCATCTTCTCGGTCTCGTCGATCGGGATGTCCCAGAAGCGCTGCTTCAGGAACTCACGCGTGTACGGCCACGTGCCCTCGGGGTGCGGGAAGTCGTTGCCCCACATGATGTTGTCGACGCCGATCTCGTAGCGACGGCCGAGCTCACGGCGGCGCGTGTTCGACGACCCGATCTTGATGTTGCGGTCGAAGTACTCGCTCGGGCGCATCTTCAGGAGATCGAAACGGTGCTCGGTCTTGCGCGCGCCGTGGTTGCGGTTGAAGACCTCGTCCATCGTCCAGAGCAGGTCGGCGGCCCAGAAGCAGCCGGCCTCGGTGGTCGCGAACTTCAGGCCGGGGTACTTCTCGAACGCGCCGGAGCAGAGCAGGAACCACATCGGACGCGCGGTCCACCAGCGCGTCTCGCTCACGTACAGGCCGAACACGCCCGCGCCGGCGCCGTAGTCGTGGAGCGCGCCGGGGCCGGAGTGCGTGTGCACCGGCATGTGCAGCTCTTCGCACACTGCCCACACAGGGTCGTAGATGTCGTGTGCGTACGACGGGTAGTCGCCCCACATCGCGGGGATCATGACGCCACCGGTGAGGCCGGACTCGTGCGAGCGACGGATCTCCTCGACCGCGGCGTCGACGTTGCCGAGGATCGGCGCGATGGCGAGGCCCTTGCGCCGCTCGGGCGTGTGCTGGCACAGCTCGGCGAGCCAGCGGTTGTACGCCTTCGCACCCGCGAGCATGAGGTCGGGCGGCACTTCGGCGTGGAGCACGAGGCCCGCACCGAACGGCGCGCCCATGCTGCCGGTGGCGGCGTCGGGGCCGGGGAAGATGACTTCGGCGGTGACGCCGTCGTTGTCGAGCTCCTTGTCGCGCTTCGGGGCGTCCCAGCCGCAGCGCAGCCCGCCCTCGTGCAGGCTCTCCTCGCCTTCGTCGTGGCCGAACCACTCCTCCTGGAATTCTTCGTCGCCGCCCATCGAGATCGGGCTCGCGAGCTTGTTCTCCGCGATGAGGCGCTGACGCTCCTCGAGCGACTCGTCGAAGGGCTCCCGGTACTGCGGGTCGAGGAACTCGCGGTAGTCCGGGGTCTCCGGGCCGGCATGGCAGTCGGACGAGATGATCAGGTACGGGTTCGACATCACAGGCTCCCGAAAAGCTTGCAAGAATGCTGGACGCGGTGGAGCATACCAGCCCTGTTAAGACTTGTCCATTAGTACGGATGAATTCGCCAACCGATCATGGGGGGTCGAGATGCCGGAGCGACTGATCTCAGCGGACTCGCACGTGCGCATCACCGCCGACTCGGTGCGGGAGCGGCTCAGCGCGAAGGTCGCGGCGCAGTACGACGACGCGCTGAAGGCGTTGGCCGCGGAGGAGGACGAGCTGCGCGGCGGCCAGAGCTTCGGCCTCGGCAACTTCGACCTCGAGGGCGCGCGCGATCCCGGGTACTGGGAGCCGAACGCGCGGCTCGCGGCGATGGACCGCGACGGCGTCGAAGCCGAAGTGCTCTACTCCGAGCTCAGCGCGTTCCGGCAGTTCCACCTCATCCCCGACGACTGGAAGGAGGTTGCGCGCGCGTTCAACGACTGCATGAGCGACTTCGCGGGCGTGAACCCGCGCCGGCTCGTGTGCTCGTACCAACTGCCGATCATCGAGATCGACTACGCGGTGAGCGAGGTCGAGCGCCTCGCGGCACTCGAAGCGCGGTCGGTGCACCTGCCCAACTACCCGACCGAGCTCGGGTTCCCCGACTACTACGACGCGCGCTACGACTCGCTGTGGGCCGCGCTGTCGGAGACCGGCATCACCATCAGCCAGCACCTCGGCAACAAGGCCTCGATGTGGGACGTCTTCCGGCGCGACCCCACACCGCAAAAGGGCATCTTCACGTCACTGCCCGCGATGATGCTGTGCGAGAACCTCGCGTTCTGGATCATGCCCGGCGTGCTCGAGCGCTTCCCGAAGTTGAAGATCGCGTTCGTCGAGCCGGGCATCACCTGGTTCGTGTACTACCTGAAGCAGCTCGACCGCATGGCGCGTGCGGGCAGCCACTACTCCTTCCCCGAGCTGAAAGAGCTGCCGAGCACCTACTTCAAGCGCCAGATGTACCTCACGTTCATCGGCGGAGTGGGTATCGACCTGCG
Organism: uncultured Actinomycetes bacterium; assembly: GCA_963721435.1. Taxonomy (GTDB): domain Bacteria; phylum Actinomycetota; class Acidimicrobiia; order IMCC26256; family DASPTH01; genus CAVRJC01. The sequence goes on along the minus strand of CAVRJC010000006.1, from coordinate 63,693 downwards.
CCACGAGGTCGGCGTCGAGAACGTGATGTGGTCGACCGACTTCCCGCACCCTGCGACCACGTGGCCGCACTCGCGCGAAGCCGTCGACAACGCGTTCGGTGACGTGCCCGAAGCCGAGCGGGAGCTCATGCTCTCGGGCAACGCCGCTCGCGTGTACGGGCTCTGACGCTCAGCTCGGCGGCGAGGACTCGATCTCGAACACCGGGTGGTCCGGCGCGATGCGAAGCAGGTCGCCGTCGGGCGACTTGCCGCTCACGCCGTCGAAGAACACGCCCACTTCGGCCTTCCACCGCTGGAGGTAGGCGCGCAGGATCGGGATTTTCGCCGCGTCGGCGATCTCGGTGGCCGTGAACGCCTCGATGCGGCGGCCGACCCGCAGCTCGCCGGCGCGGGCGACGCGGAAGTTCCGCACCCACTGGGTCTCGCCTCTCGGCGCGACGAGGTAGCGCTTCGCGTCGAATGACAAGAGATTGACCGGCGTCGCCCGCCATTCGCCCGTCTTCCGGCCGCGCACCCTGAGCTCGCGCGATCCCCAGACGCTGAGCCCGGCACGAGTCAGCGCGGCGACGAGGGGGTTGAACACGTGTTGTGTGAACCAACCGGGCCGCACGTAGCGGGCCCCGGATCCGGCTTCGGTCATCGTCACCTCCAGATCGGTACTCGACTCCAATGGGCGCCACAAGCGTGCGGTACGCGGAGAAAACGCGGCCCATCACCGCAAACGGGGCGGCGGTCAGCGCGTTTCGGGCGGGGGCGCGGCGATACGGTTGCGGATGAGGGCACCGGGGAGCGCGCCGGTGGGCTCGGCCTCGACGAGGGTGACCTCACCACCGACGACGGTCGCGTGGAAGCCGACCGCCCGCTGCTCGAGGCGCTTCCCGCCCGCGGGCAGGTCGGTGACGATGCGCGGCACCGACGGCGCGACGACATCGGGATCGAACACGTTGACGTCGGCGGCCATGCCCTCACGCAACAGCCCGCGATCGGCGAAGCCCCACGCCAGCGCGGGCGCGAGTGTGATCATGCGCACGCCTTCTTCGAGCGTGAACTCACCCTGCTCCCGCACCCAGTACCCGAGCAGGTGGGTGTGGATCGAGGAGTCGCAGATCTGGCTCATGTGCGCGCCGGAGTCGGAGAACGTCATCACCGTGCGCGGGTGACGCAGCACCTTCATGAGCACGTCGTGGTCCTGCGGGTACAGGCTCGGTTGGATGAAGAGCTGCTCGAAGTTGGTGTCGAGCGCGAGGTCGATCATCACGTCCGCCGGGGTCGTACCCCGGGCGACGGCGAGCTCGTTGAGCGTGGGGTTGGGTGGGAGGCCGCGCTCGTAGACGCGGATGCCGTCCCAGTCGGGCTTGCGCGGCATCGCGCCGATCCCCCGCCACTTCGTGTAGTCGCCGTGCATCGCAGCGTCGACGAGCTTCTCGCGCGCCGACGGATCGCGCAGTGCACGCTGCTGCTCCGCGTGTGTGAGGCCGCGAATCTCCTGCCACTCGTCGAGCGCGTCGAACGGCAGGCGGGTGAGGAACGACAACAGCACGTTGATGCCGCGGCAGTGGGCCTGCCCGATCATGCGCCCACCCTCGGCCGCGATTCGGTCGTAGATCGCAAGACGGTCGAGCCCGCCGGGATTGGTCGCGAGCAACCCTTCGGTGAAGGGCACCCCAAGGTCGACGGTGAGCTCCCGCGTGCGCTCCCACCGCAACCGCTCGCGATCGGCGTCGTCGGTCGCGTCGCCCAGTGGGAGGTCGACACCTTCGTAGATCCCGGCACCGAAGTCGGACATCGTCTGCGCGAGCGCGCGCACCTCGTGCCAGTCGGCGAGGCGCGACGCAACGGGACGATCGTCGGACGTCTCGTGGTGCTGGCTCTGTGAGGTGGTGAACCCGATCGCGCCGGCGCGCAGCGCGGCATCGAGCTGGCTCGTCATCAGCGCGAGATCGTCGGCGGTCGCAGCCTCGGTGAACGCGCGGTCGCCCATTGCCCACGTGCGCAACGCCGAGTGCCCGATGTTCGACGCGTAATTGATCGCCTTCGGCAGCTTGTCGATCGTCTCGAGGTACTCGGGGAACGTCTCCCAGCTCCATTCGATCCCTGCCGCGAGCACGTCGGGATCCATGTCTTCGGCGCGCTCGAGGTTGCGCACGACGAGCGCACGCGCGTCCGACTGCACCGGCGCGAGCGTGAAGCCGCAGTTGCCCATCACGACGGTGGTCACGCCGTGCCAGCACGAGTTGGAGCCTTGGCGGTCCCAGAAGATCTGCGCGTCCATGTGGGTGTGCGCGTCGATGAAACCCGGCGTGACCACGAGGCCGTCGGCGTCGATCTCGCGAGCTCCGTGCTCCTTGATCCGGCCCACGAGCGCGATGCGGTCGCCGACGATGCCGACGTCGGCGCGGTAGCCGCCCAGCCCGGAGCCGTCGACCACCGTCCCGCCCCGGATCACAAGGTCAAAGCTCACACGCCACCTCCGACTGCAGACTCGCCTGCCAGCATCGCACAACTGTTCTAGTTTGCGGTCATGACTGCAGAACTGACCGAACAAGACATCGACAACCTCTTCTCCACCCTTTCCAACTGGGGCCGGTGGGGCGACGACGACGAGCGAGGTGCGCTCAATCACCTCACCGAGGCGCACCGGGCGCATGCCGCGACCCTCGTGCGTGACGGCGTGACCGTGAGCCTCGCCCGCAACCTGGGGGTCGACCCCGCGCCGGAGATGCCCAATCCGGTGCAGCACCACATGACCACGTCGGGTGACGCCCTCGATCACCACGACATCCCCGGCTACCAGGGGACCGGCGACTTCCTCGGAGCCCACGTGCACGGCCTGGGCATCAGCCACGTCGACGCGTTGTGCCACATGTTCGTGAAGAACCAGATGTACAACGGGCGCCCGCCGTCCGACGTCACCAGCGTCGGCGCGAAGACGAACACGGTCATGACGATCGCCGACGGCATCGTGGGCCGGGGTGTGCTGCTCGACATCGCAGGCCTGCGCGGCGTGCCCTACCTCGAGCCCGGCGACCCCATCACGCTCGACGACCTCGCCGCCGCCGAAGCGCGGGAGGGAGTCACCGTCGACACCGGCGACATCCTCATGATCGCGACCGGCCGCGAGTCGCGCGACGACGCGGTCGGCTTCCAGGGGCTCGCGGGCGTGCACGCGGAGTGCCTCCCGTGGCTGCGCGAGCGGGAGATCGCCGTGCTCGGGAGCGACGGCATCACCGACCCGATCCCGGGTCTCGGCATCCCCAACTGGCCGTTCCCGATCCACATGATCGGCATCGCGGGGATGGGCATCCACCTCGTCGACAACATGGCCCTGCGCGCGCTCGGCGCCGCGTGCGCGGCGCGCAACCGCTGGGAGTTCCTGTTCATGCTGTCGCCGTTGCGTGTCGTGGGCGGCACCGGCTGCCCGGTCAACCCCCTCGCCGTGCTGTGAGCGACGTCGACGCGCTCCGCGCGCTCAACCAGCGCTACTCCCGCGCCATCGACGCTCGCGACATCGACGAGCTCACCGCGCTGTTCGACCCCGCGGGATCCGTCGACGGCGCGCGGGGGTCGTCATCGGTGCCCGATTACCTGGAGATGACGCGCACATCGCCGCGCGTGTTCGAGCAGAGCATGCACGTGCTGGGTGACCCGTTGATCGACTTCGTCGAGGGCTCCGACACCGCCCGCCTCGACACCTACGCCGTCGTCTACCAGCTGAATCGGGTGGAGGCCGAAGGGATCGAAGGAGGCGGCGACATGGTGCTCGGCATCCGCTACCTCGACGACGTCGTCCGCATCGACGGCTCCTGGCGCATCCACCACCGCCAAGCCGTCATGCTCTGGTCCCGCGACACGATCTGATCAGAGCTTGGCGAGCACCTCGTCGCGGTAGCTCGCCAGGAAGTCGGGGACACCGGCGAGGTCGGACAGGCGTGCGGATCGGGAGGCGGACGGCCAACGTCGACGCGCCGGCGTGGACGTAGCGACGCACCCAGTCGAGCTCGCGTTCACGCGTCGGGTCGAAGCTCCCCGGCCACACCGTGATCGCAGGCGCTGCCGCGCGTCCGGCGTCGACGGCGGCGGCGCGGAACACGTCGGCCTGCTGCGCGAACTCCTCGGCACCGATCGCGTACGGGAACCAGCCGTCGCCCACGCGCGCGGCGCGCGTCACCGCCGCGTCGGTGTTGCCGCCGAGGACGATCGGCACGGTGCCGTTGATCGGGTGCGGCTCCGAATGCACGGCCCGGAACGACGTGAACCGTCCTTCGAACGTCGCGGGCGAGTCGGCCCACAGCGCCCGCATCGCGGCGATCGACTCCTCGAGCCGCGCCCCGCGCTCCGAGAACGCGGCGCCGACCGCGGCGTACTCCTCGCGTTGCCAGCCGATGCCGAGCCCGAGCACGAAACGGCCATCCGACAGCCGATCGAGCGTCGCCGCCCGCTTCGCCAACACCGCCGGGCTGTGCAGCGGGGCCACGACGACAGCCGTCCCGAACCGGAGTCTCGTCGTCAGCGCGGCGAAGAACGCGAGCAGCTCGAGCGGGTCGGGCATCGGCACGACACCGGCCGCGCTCGGCATGCGCCCGTCGGACGAGTACGGGTACTTCGGGTCGTAGCCGTCGGCGACGATCACGTGCTCGACCGTCCACACGGAATCGACGCCGCACTCCTCGATCGTGCCTGCGAAGTCGCGGAGGAAGCCCGCGGACGTGATGAGCCCGTCGCCGTACGGTGCGATGACGGCGAGGCCCGGTGCCATTGCGGGAGGCGTGCCCTATTGCGGCTGCGGCTCGCGCGGCAGCCCGAGCACGCGCTCGCCCAGCACGTTGCGCTGGATCTGATTCGACCCGCCGTAGATCGTGTCGGCGCGGCTGAACAGGAACGCCTTCTGCTCGCGCGTGAGCTCGTACGGCAACGCCTCGGCGATCATGCCCTCGGCGCCGAGGATGTCCATCGTGAGGTTGCCGAGGTCGCGGTGCCACGTGGCCCAGAACAGCTTGAACATCGACGACTCCGCGCCGGGCACGCCGTCTTCTGCCATCGACCGCAACGCGTTGAGGCGGATGATGCGCACGCCGATCCACGCGTCGGCCAGCCGCTGACGGATGACGGGGTCCTCGAGGCGGCCGCGCACGCGCGCGATGTCGATCAGCTCCGCGAGCTCGCGCTCGTACGTGAGCTGCTGCGCGAGCGTCGACACGCCGCGCTCGAACCCGAGCAGGCCCATCGCGACGCGCCAGCCCTCGCCGACTTCGCCGACCACGAGATCCTCGCTCGTGCGTGCGTCGGTGAAGAACACCTCGTTGAACTCGCCGCCGCCGGTGATCTGGATGATCGGGCGGATCTCGATGCCCGGCTGGTCCATCGGCACGAGCAGGAAGGAGAGGCCCTTGTGCCGTTGCGAGCCCGCCTCGGTGCGCGCGATCACGAAGCACCACTGCGCCCACTGCGCGAGCGACGTCCACACCTTCTGCCCGTTGATCACCCACTCGTCGCCGTCGAGGACGGCCTTCGTCTGCACGTTGGCGAGGTCGGAGCCCGCGTTGGGCTCGCTGTAGCCCTGGCACCAGCGCTCGTCGCCGCGCAGGATCGGTGGCAGGAAGCGCTCCTGCATCTCGGGCGTGCCGAACGCGATCACGGTGGGCGCGAGCAGGTGCTCGGCGATGTGACTCACCCGCACCGGCGCCTGCGCGCGCGTGTACTCCTCCGACCAGATCACCTGCTGCATCAGCGACGCGCCGCGTCCGCCGGCCGCGGTGGGCCACCCGAGGCCGATGAACCCGGCCTTGCCGAGCTCGCGCTCCCACTCGACGCGGAGGTCGAAGCCGTACTCCTCGTCGCCGGGGCCGCCTCGGCCCTTCAACGTCGCGTAGTCGCCGACCACGTGGTCGGCGAGCCACGTGGCGACGTCCCGCCGCCACTGCTCCAGATCGTCGCTCAGCTCGACGTCAGGCATCCGTCCGCGTCCTCAGACCTTCCGTGACGCATCGATCTCGCCGGTGCGTCGCATCTCCTCCTGGGCCCTCCGATTGCCGTACAAGGGATACATCACGCCGGCCGAATACGCCGAATAGCGGGGCATGTCGATGGCGTCCCACAGGGCGCGGATGGTGCCCTGGATCGCGCCCGGCGACCGGGTCGCGATCAGCGCCGCGAGCTCGTGCGCGCGCGGCCACAGCTCCTCACGGGGCATGACCTCGCTGGCGAAGCCGAGCTGCACTGCTCGTTCGGCCGTCATCCGGATGTCCTTGCCGAGCAGCACGAAGCGGCTGATCTCCTGCATCGGAAGACGGCGGAACAAGCCGATGGGCTCCAGTGCCGCGACCATGCCGAAGTTCACGTGCGGGTCGAAGAACGTTGCGTCTTCGGAGCAGATGATGATGTCGCACTCGTTGAGGAAGTAGAGCGCGCCACCGGCAGCCATGCCGTGCACCGCCGCGATGACCGGCTTCCACATCCGGTTCTGCCGCGGCCCGAGGAACATGCCGGGGTCTTCCCACGACCACTCGTTCTCCGGAACCGGGAGGCCTTCCTTCACGTCGACCCCGGTGCAGAACGCGCGGTCGCCCGCGGCCCGCAGCACGACCGCGTGCACGTCGTCGTCGTACTTGATCGCTTCCCACAGGTGCTTGAACTCGTCGCACATGGTCTGGTTGAACGAGTTCATGACGTCGGGACGGTTGAGCGTGATCGTCGTGACGTGATCGTCGCGGTGCTCGACGAGGACGGTTGTGTACTCCATGGATCAGATCGGCTCCCAGAGCGCGGGCAGGTCGTGCGGGTGGATGAGCGCGTCGGTGCCGCCGTCGCAGAAGATCAGCGAGCCGCAGAAGAAGCGAGCGTCGGGCCCGAGGAGGTACGCGACGAGGCCGGCGAGCTCCTCCGGGCGACCGGGGCGACCGACCGGGATCGGGAAGCCGTCGAGCAACGGGCCGATCTCGGGGTGCGCCCGGCCTTCGGCGACGAGCGGCGTGTCGACGAGCCCCGGCGCGATCGCGTTCAGGCAGATGTCGGCCCCGATCCAGTCGGGCTGCACCGCGTGCTCGCGCACCCACCGCGCCAGCGCGGTCTTGGTGCTCGGGTAGGCGAGCATCGAGTCGTACTTCGAGTCGCACAGATCTCGTGCCGCTGCCTCGTCACCGGCGAGGCACGCCTCGACGAGCTCGACGGGAACACCGGGCTGACACGTGACCGAGTTCGAGCTGATGGCGACGGCCGCGGCCTGATCGCCGGCCGCGAGCAACGGCCGCAGGCCGTCGAGCAGCGTGACGACGCCGAAGTAGTTGATCGACACGAGCAGCGAGCCCGGACGACCGGGCAACCCGGCCATGCCCGCGAACGGGACCAGGCCGTCGAGCTTGCCGTCGGACAGCCCGGCGATGTCGGCGATCGCCTGCTCGCGTCCCTCGGGGGTGCCGAGGTCGGCGATGACGTCGGCGTCGCGCAGGTCGACGGTGATCACGCGCTGGCCGTCGTCGCGCAGCTTCTTGGTGGTGGCCGCGCCCATGCCCGACGCGCCACCGGTCACCACGACGGTCCTCATGCCGGACGCACCTCCACCAGCTTCACGAGCGGGAGCTCGCGGTCGCACCGCGACTGGTAGTCCAGGTAGAACGGACGGTCGGCCGTGAGCTCGGCCCACACCCGTGCGCGCTCCTCACCTTCGAGCGTCTTCGGCGCGGCCCAGAACTCGGCCTTCTGCGTCTTCACCCAGACCTCGCCGTTCTTCGCGGTGTCGGTGAGGTTGAGGTACCACGCGGGGTGCTTCACGTTGCCTGCGTACGAGCCGACCACGACGCGCTCGCCGTCTTCGTCGATCCAGTACGGGAGGGCGACCTCGTGCTCGCTGCCGCTCTTGCGGCCGACGGTGCGCAGCATCAGCTGCTTCATCCCCGCGCCGACCCACACCATGTCGTCGTCGGTGACCTTCATGCCGCCGACGTGCATGCGCGACACCCCTGCGATGTCCTCGAACGGCGGCTCGTCGAACGGCTCGTTCTTCTGGTCTGCGGGCCTTTCTTCAGGCATGGTTCCCCCCTGCTGACGGACGTGAAGTACCGGACGGTCTAGTACGAGCGCGGCAAGCCGAGCACGTGCTCGCCGATGTAGTTCAGGATCATCTCGTTGTTGATCGGGATGTTGCGCAGCACACGAGCGAGCGGCCACAGCGTCATGACGTCGAACTCGCGGTCGAACGCGTACCCGCCGTGCGCCTGGATCGCGACGTCGCACGCCTCGACGCCCGCTTCCGACCCGAGCAGCTTCGCGGCGTTGGCGAGATAGCCGGCGTCGCCACCCTCGTCGAACAAGCGCGCCGCGGTGTACATCATCACGCGGGCCGCATCGAGCCGGGCCTTGGCGCGCGCCATCGGGTGCTGGAGGCCCTGGTACGAGCCGATGGGCTTGCCGAACGGCGCGCGTTCCTTCGTGTAGGCGACGGCCTTGGCGAGCGCGTAGTCGCCGATGCCGATCCCCCACGCCGCGGTGAGCACGCGCTCGGGGTTCAGCGCGTCGAACATGTAGCGGAACGCCTGGTCGGGCTCGCCGATGACGTTCTCGGCGGGCACCTCGACGTCGGTGAAGAAGACTGCGAACTGCTGGTCGGCGATCTCGACCGCGATGTCGAGCGCCTGGAGCTCGATGCCCGGGCTGTTCATGTCGATGACGACGATGGCCATGCCCGCGCGCCGGTCTTCGACCTCCGCCAGCTTCGTGCTGCGGCACACGACCATCATGTGCTCTGACGAGTCGGCTGCGGAGATGAAGACCTTCTGGCCGTTGAGCAGGTAGTTGCCGTCGTCCTGGCGCAGCGCAGTGGTCTCGATCCGCCACGAGTTGGTGCCCGCGTTCGGCTCGGTGATGGCGAACGCCATGCGCGACTCGCCCGTCGCGGTCGGCGCGACGAACCGCGCCTTTTGCTCCTCGTTGCCGTGGCGCAGGATCGTCTCGCGCGCGAACGCGGTGAGCAGGAAGGTGGCCATCGGCACGCCTGCGGCCGACAACGCCTCCATCGCCGCGGTGACCTCGACGAGGCCGCCGCCGCTCCCGCCGTACTCCTCGGGGACGCCGAGCCCGAGCAGGCCCTGCTCCCCCATCGCGGCCCACATCTCCTCGGGGAACTTGTGGCTGTGCACGCAGTCGATGAAGTAGGCGCGGCCGTAGCGCTCGGTGACGCCACGGGCCGCTTCGTGCACCGCGTCGCGTACGTCAGCGAGCTCGCCGCCGAGCAGTTCCTGACTCGTCGTCATGGCTGGGTCACCTCTGCATCATTCTTGGTCGAGTCCGCTTCGGCGTCCCGCTCTCCGAGCACGCCTCCGCTACCTCTCCATGAGCTTCTCGAGCACGACGTAGCCACCGAGGTCTGGGGCCTTGTCGCTGGCGGGATCGAGCACGCCGCGTTCGACCATCATGTCGCGCAGGCGCAGCAACGGCAGCACGGCGCGGAACGCCTGGAGCTTCAGGTAGTAGTCGAAGTGCCGGACCGGCTCGCCGCGCAGCTCCTCGTAGCGCGCGATCGCCTCGTCGTCCGACGGGAACCCGGGGAGGTCGGGCAGGTTGCGGCCGTACGTGTAGTAGTGGTTGAACACGAGCCACCACGCGAGCTCGAGATCACCCGGGCCGACGGTGACCATCTCCCAGTCGAGGATCGCGACCGGCACGAAGTCGCGGTACATGAGGTTGCCGAGGCGCGAGTCCCCCCAGTTGAGGACGACGCGCTCGTCGTCGGGCACGTTCGCCTGTAGCCACTGCCACGCGTCGTCGAGCAACGGCATCGTGCGGCCATCGAGCACCCACTCGTACAGCGGCCCGGCCATCGCGATCTGCTGCTCGATGCCGGCGGGGCCGTACTCGGTGCGGTCGAGGAAATCGAGGCCGAGCGCCCGCCAGTCGAGTGCGTGCAGCTTCGCCAGCTCGACGAGCCCGCCGTCGAACACCTTCGCCTGCTGCGCGGGTGTCGCGTCGTGGAGCCAGCCCTTCAGGGGGTATGGAGGATGGTCGGCCGGGATCAACCCGCTGATGCGCTCCATCACGAAGAACGGCTGGCCGAGCGGGCTCTCGTCTTCATCGGCCGCGCCGATGACGCGCGGGACCGGCGAGTCGGTGCGCCGAGAGAGGATGTCCATGACCCGGGCCTGCATCGAGCAGGTCGTAGTCGGGGAAGATCGAGTAGCCGGTGGGCTTGACCCGCGCGACGAACTCGCCGTGCTCGACGCCGGCCGCGGCGCGCCACGAGGCGTCGAAGATGATGGTCTCGTTCGAGTACCCGTTGGCGCCGCCGAAGTCGAGACGCGTGAGCTCGACGTCGTCGACGTCGGGCAATGTCTGCGCGAGCCACTTCGTGAGCTCGCCGCGCGTCGTGGCCGCGTCTCGCGCGATCGGCACCGGCATGCGCGCACGCTACCTCCTGTAGACTCCGGCTCATAGCGGCCGCTATACAACGCGGCGCACGCAACGCGTCACCTCGGGGGGAACGGCATGGAGATCGAGCGGCTCATCTCGTCGGACTCGCACGTCGGGCGCTCGCACGACGACGTGAAGGCGCACCTCGCCACGAAGTTCCACGACGCGTACGACGAGGCCACGGGCGCGTTCGCGCAGCGCTCCACCACCGGCAACGCCGGCGCGCAGGCCGCCAACATGCAGCGCTACAACCACCCCGCGCGTGGGCGCCCCGGCCATCACGACCCGCACGCCCGCCTGGAAGACATGGACATCGATGGCGTCGACGCCGAAGTCCTCTACTGCGACGTCAGCGCCTACCGGTATCTCTACAAGATGCAGGAGGGGTGGCAGGAGGGCACGCGTGCGTTCAACGACGCGCTCGTCGACTTCGCGTCCGTCGACCCCAAGCGCCTCGTGGTCTCGTACCAGATCCCGATCCACGAGATCGACGTCGCGGTCAAGGAGGTCGAACGGGTCGCGGAGCTCGGCGGCAAGTCACTCCAGCTTCCCGTGTTCCCCAACGAGCTCGGCTTCGACGACTACTTCCACGAGCGCTACGACCCGCTCTGGTCCGCGATCCAGGCCGCCGACCTCCCGCTCTGCTGCCACATCGGCCACAACGCCGCGCTCGACGACCTGCAACGCCGCGACCCCACGCCGCAGAACGCGGTGATGGTGCCGATGGCCGGGATGTCGGCGGGTGAGGCGCTCGGCATGTGGGTGGTCACCGGCGTGCTCGAGCGCTTCCCGGGCCTCAAGGTCGTGTTCGTCGAGCCCGGCCTCGGCTGGGTCGCGTGGTACCTGTACATCATCGACGACATGGCCACCCGCCAGAAGTACGACCTGCCGGGCATCACCGAGCTCCCGAGCTTCTACTTCCACCGAAACGTGTTCCTCACGTTCATCGAGGAGCCCGACGCGGTGCAGCTCCTGCGCCACCGCCTCGGTGTGCGCAACATCATGTGGTCCACCGACTACCCGCACCCGGTGTCGAGCTGGCCGAACTCACGCAAGATCGCGGAAGAGCAGACTGCCGGCATGTCAGCTGTAGAACGCGACCTCGTCCTTGCCGGCAACGCTGCACGAGTCTGGAACCTCTGATGGCCTACACCGCTGAAGGCGGCACGATCCGCGACGACCAGTTCTTCTGGGACGGGCTGAAGGAACGCAAGCTGCTCTTCCAGCAGTGCAGCGACTGCGGCACCGTCCGTCATCCCATCGAGCCGATGTGCGGCAACTGCGGCTCGCTCGAATGGGGCACGTTCGAGGCCAGCGGCCACGGAACCGTCTACACGTGGATCCTGTCACACCACCCGAACAACGCCGACAACATCCCGCCGCGTCTCGTCGCGCTCGTGAACCTCGACGAAGGGATCAGGTTGGTGTCGAACGTCGCCGGCATCGAGCCCCGCGACATGACGAACGACATCGAGGTGACGGTCGACTACTACGACCGCGGCGACGGCATCTTCCTGCACCAATTCCTTCCTGTTTCCGGAGGCAAGTGAGCATGGGACACCCCGTACAGGGCGGCGCGATCATTGCCGGGATCGGCCAGACCGAGTTCTCCAAGAACTCGGGGCGCAGCGAGCTGCAGCTCGCGGCCGAGGCGTCACGCGCCGCGATCCTCGACGCCGGCCTCACACCCGATCAGATCGACGGCATGGTGACGTTCACCATCGACACCAACGACGAGATCGCGCTCGCCCGCAACCTCGGCGTGAAGGGCCTGAAGTGGTGGTCGGAGACGCCGTGGGGCGGTGCCGGCGCGAACAGCACCATCCAGCACGCGGCCGCGGCGGTCACGTCGGGTGCCGCCGACGCGGTGCTCGTGTACCGCGCGTTCAACGAGCGCTCGGGGCGACGGTTCGGCCAGCCCAACGCACCGCGCGACGGCTCGCTCCGTCCGATCGACAACTACTACACGTTCGGGCTCGACACGCCGGCGAAGACGTACGCGCTCTGGTACCAGCGCTACATGCACGAGTTCGGCGTGAAGAACGAGGACTTCGGGCAGTACACCGTCATCGCGCGCAAGCACGCGGCGACCAACCCTGCGGCGTGGTTCTACCAGCGGCCGATCACCATCGACGACCATCAGGCGTCGCGATGGATCGTCGAGCCCATCCTGCGCAAGCTCGACTGCTGCCAGGAGAGCGACGGCGGCGTCGCGCTCGTGATCACGCGCGCCGACCGCGCCGCCGACCTCCCCAACCCGGCGGTCCGCCTCGCGGGGATCTCCGAGGCCCACTTCAGCCACGGGCACGTCATGTACAACTACTACTGGGACGACATCGCGGAGTTCCCCGAGTCGAAGTGGGCCGCCGACCAGGTCTACGAGTCGGCCGGTGTGGGCCCCGACGACATCGACGTCGTCACCATCTACGAGAACTTCAGCCCGGTGGTCTTCCTCCAGCTCGAGGGCTTCGGGTTCTGCGGCAAGGGTGAGGCGAAGGACTACATCGCCGACGGCAACATCGACCTCGACGGCAAGTCACCGCTCAACCCGCACGGCGGCCTGCTGGGCGAGGCCTACATCCACGGCGTGAACAACGTGCTCGAGGGCACGCGCCAGATCCGCGGGCACCGCGGCGAACCAGATCAAGGGTGCCGAGCACGTGCTCTGCGCGACGGGTGCGGGGGCCCTCATCCTCACTCCGGCGTGACCGCGGATGTGATCAGCGAATAACGTTCGCGTCCCGGCCAGAGCAGGAGGTGGACGGTGCCCGTCCTCGGCACCTCGGTCGATCCGTCGAGCGAGACCTATCAAGCCAACCGGGCCGCGCTGCTCGAGCTCATCGCCGAGCACGACGAGCAGGTCGCGCTCGCGATCGCGGGCGGCGGCGAGCGCTACCAGGCACGGCACCGCGCGCGCGGCAAGCTCCTCGCCCGCGAGCGCATCGAGCTGCTCGTCGACCGTGACTCCCCGTTCCTCGAGTTCTCCGCGCTCGCGGCGTGGGGCACCGAGTTCAACGTCGGGGCCGTCATCGTGACCGGCGTCGGCGTGGTGTCGGGTGTCGAGTGCGTGATCATCGCCCACGACCCCACGGTGCGGGGCGGGTCGATGAACCCATGGACGCTGAAGAAGAACCTGCGGGCGCTCGAGATCGCGAAGGTCAACCGGCTGCCGCTGATCCAGCTGGTGGAGTCGGGCGGCGCCGACCTGCCCACCCAGGCCGACCTCTTCATCAACGCGGGCCAGATCTTCCGCGACCTCATCCAGCTGTCCGCGATGCAGATCCCGACGATCGCGCTCGTGTTCGGCAACTCGACCGCGGGCGGCGCCTACGTGCCCGGCATGTGCGACTACTCGGTGATGGTCGACGAAGGCGCCAAGGTGTTCCTCGGCGGGCCGCCCCTCGTGAAGATGGCGACCGGCGAGGAGTCGGGCGACGAGGAGCTCGGCGGCGCGCGCATGCACTCCTACATCTCCGGGCTGTCCGACTACTTCGCCACCGACGAGCTCGACTGCATCCGCATCGGGCGTCAGATCGTGAGCGACCTCAACTGGCGCAAGCTCGGGCCCGTGCCGTCGCAGCCGGTCGAAGAGCCCCTCTACGACGCCGACGACCTGCTCGGCATCGCGCCGGGTGACCTGCGCGTGCCCTTCGACCCGCGCGAGGTGATCGCGCGCATCGTCGACGGCTCGCGCTTCGACGAGTTCAAGGAGCACTACGGCACCAGCATCGTGTGCGGGTGGGCGTCGATCTACGGCTACCCCGTCGGGATCCTCGCCAACGCGCGCGGCGTGCTGTTCAACGAAGAGTCGAAGAAGGCCACCGAGTTCATCCTCCTCAACAACCAGATCGACACGCCGCTCGTGTACCTCCAGAACACGACGGGCTACATGGTCGGGAAGGACTACGAGGAGAAGGGGATGATCAAGGACGGCGCCAAGATGATCAACGCGGTCGCCAACTCCACGGTGCCGCAGTTCACGGTGATCATGGCCGCGTCGTACGGCGCCGGGAACTATGGCATGTGCGGGCGCGCGTACAACCCGCGCTTCCTGTTCACGTGGCCCAACGCCAAGATCGCGGTGATGGGCCCCTCGCAGCTCGCCGGCGTGATGACGATCGTCGGGCGCGAGTCGGCTGCGTCGCAGGGCCGCGAGTACGACGAGGAAGCCGGCGAGAAGCAGCGCCAGGCGATCGAGGATCAGATCACGCGCGAGTCGCACGCCTTCTTCATGAGCGGCAAGGTGTACGACGACGGCATCATCGATCCGCGCGACACCCGCACCGCGCTCGGCATCGCGATCTCGGCCGCGCACAACAACATCGTCGAGGGCCGCAAGGGCTTCGGCGTGTTCCGGATGTAGGGACGCGACACCGCCGATGGCCACCACCTCCGAAATTCATCGGCAAATTGCTCATCGCGAACCGCGGCGAGATCGCGCAGCGGGTCATGCGCACCGCCCGGTCGATGGGGATCGCGACGGTTGCGGTGTTCTCCGATCCCGACGCCGAGATGCCCTTCGTACGCGAAGCCGACGAGGCGGTGCACCTCCCCGGCTCGATCCCGGCCGACACCTACCTGAACATCCCGGCGATCCTCGCGGCGGTGGCCGCGACCGGCGCCGACGCGGTGCACCCGGGCTACGGCTTCCTGTCGGAGCAGGCGCCGTTCGCGCGCGCGTGCGCCGACGCGGGCGTGATCTTCGTGGGCCCCACGCCGGAGGCGATCGAGGCGATGGGCTCGAAGCTCGCGGCCAAGGCGCTCATGGAGCAGGCGGGCGTGCCGGTCCTCCCCGGCGCGACCGTGACCGCCGGCGACGACGTGATCGCCGCGGGCGAGGCGGTCGGGTACCCCGTGCTGGTGAAGGCGGCGTTCGGCGGTGGCGGGCGCGGCATGCGGGTCGTGCACGCGCCCGACGAGCTGGCCGAGGCGGTCGCATCGGCGGAGCGTGAGGCGGCGTCGGCGTTCGGCGACGGCACGGTGTTCCTCGAGCGCTTCGTGGTCGATCCTCGACACATCGAGGTGCAGATCTTCGGCGACACCCACGGCAACGTCATCCACCTGTTCGAACGCGAATGCTCGATCCAGCGTCGCTACCAGAAGATCATCGAAGAGGCGCCGTCGCCCGCGGTCGACGGCGCCCGCCGCGACGCGCTGGGCAACGCGGCAGTCGCCGCGGCGAAGGCGCTCGGGTACGTCGGTGCGGGCACGGTCGAGTTCGTGATGGACCAGCAGGGTGAGTTCTTCTTCCTCGAGGTGAACACGCGCCTGCAGGTGGAGCACCCGGTCACCGAGATGATCACGGGCCTCGACCTCGTCCGCATGCAGTTGCTGGTGGCGCAGGGCGAGCCGCTCCCCGACGACGCGGTCGTCGCCGCCATCAACGGCCACTCGATCGAAGCGCGGCTGTACGCGGAAGATGTCGCCGCGGGGTTCCTGCCCGCGAGCGGTCCCGTCGATCGACTGCGGGTCGCACTCACCGACGGCGTGCGCGTCGATGCCGGCTTCGAGGACGGCTCGGTCGTCAGCACGTTCTACGACGCGATGCTCGCCAAGGTGATCGCCTGGGGGCCGACGCGCACCGACGCGGCGCGTCGATTGTCGGAAGCGCTCGCCACCGCGCAGGTGCACGGCGTCACCACCAACCGCGAACTCCTCGTGCGGGTGCTGCGCCACCCCGAGTTCCTCGACGGCCGCACCGACACGGGCTTCCTGCAACGCCACGATCCCGTCGAGCTCAGCGCACCGTCGGCCGACGAGTCGGCACGCCGGGTTCACGCGGTTGCGGCGGCGTTGGCGGGTCAGGCCGAGCGCCGGGCGTCGGCGCGCGTGCTCGCGCACCTGCCGTCGGGCTGGCGCAACGTGCGATCGGCGCTCGAGACCACGCAGTTCGAGGACGCCGACGGTGTGGTGAAGGTGGGCTACGCGATCTTCGGCACAGAAGTCGTCGTCGAGATCGACGGCGATCGCGAGACACTCACCGGCATCGAGGTCTTCGGCGCGAGCGCGGAGCTGGTCGAGCTCGCGGTCGACGGCGTGCGCCGGCGCTTCGCCACCCAGCACGTCGGGGACACCTGGTACGTCGACAGCCTGCTCGGCGCGTCGGCGTTCCAGGAGCTCCCGCGCTTCCCGCTGCCAGAGGTGCACACCGCCGCCGGATCGCTGGTCGCGCCCATGCCCGGCACCGTGGTGCGGGTCGAGGCGGCGGTCGGTGACCGGGTCGAGGGCGGCGCCGCGATCGTCGTGATCGAGGCGATGAAGATGGAGCACCAGATCCGCGCACCGCACGGCGGTACCCTCGCCGAGCTGCGCGTCGAAGTGGGCACGCAGGTCGACACCGGCGAGGTCCTCGCGGTCGTCGACGAAGACGAAGCACCCGAAGCCGGCGAAGCCGAGTAGCGCCCGACGAGAGGAAGGCCGCCCGTGGCCGCATCGATGCCGTCGCTCTGCGACGACCTGCTCGCGGAGACCGCGGTGCTCGACGCGCTGGTTCGCCCACTCGACGACGCGGGCTGGCTCACGCCGACCGCGGCACCGGGCTGGACGGTGCACGACCAGGTCGCGCACCTCGCGCACTTCGACGAGGACGCCCGCATCGGCGCGGTCGACCCCGAACGGTTCGCGGCGATCCGCGCCGAGGTGCTCGCCGACGTCGACGCCTTCGTCGAGCGCGCCACGGAGGAAGACCGCAAGAAGTCGGGGCCCGAAGTGCTCGCGTGGTTGCACGAGCAGCGCGCCGGCCTCATCGCCGCGGTGCGCGACCTCGATCCCGGCACGCGGGTGCCGTGGTACGGGCCCGACATGACCGTCGCGTCGTCGATCACCGCGCGGATCATGGAGACGTGGGCGCACGGCCAGGACTGCTTCGACGCGCTCGGCGTGGAGCACGAGCCGTCGGGCACGCTGTACCACGTGGCGTTCATCGGCGCGCGTGCGTTGCCCAACAGCTACCGCGCCAATCGGCGTGCGGTGCCCGACACGCCGGTGCGCGTCGAGCTCGCGGCCCCCGATGGATCGACGTGGGTGTTCGGCGCCGACGACGCGGAGCAGGTCGTGCGCGGGACCGCGATGGACTTCTGCCTGTTGGTCACGCAGCGGCGTCATCGCGACGACACCGATCTCGTCGCCGACGGTGACGTCGCCGCCGAGTGGCTCACGATCGCGCAGGCGTTCGCCGGCCCTCCGGGCGCGGGCCGTCAACCCGGTGAGTTCGTGCGATGAACGCACTGTCTCAGAAGAGGGGCCCGCTGGCGGGCGTGAAGGTCGTCGAGGCCGCGACCTACATGACCGGCCCGTACGCGACGTTGCAGCTCGCCGATCTCGGCGCCGACGTGATCAAGGTCGAGGCGCCGGGGAGCGGCGACACGTTCCGCAACTTCGGGCGTCCGCCGACCTATGTGAGCGCGCCGTTCGCCAACATGAACCGCGGCAAGCGCAGCGTCGTGCTCGACCTCAAGGACCCCGCGGGGCTCGCGAAGTTGTTCGCGCTGCTCGCCGACGCCGACGTGTTCCTGTGCAACTGGCGGGGTGGCGTCGCGGAGGGCCTCGGGCTCACCGAGGAGGCGTTCGAGGCGTGCAACCCGCGGCTGATCCGGGTCCTCATCACGGGCTACGGGCAGGACGGCCCGTTCTCGAAGGAGCCCGCGTTCGACACCGCGGTGCAGGCGCGCAGTGGGTTGATGGACGCGCTCTCACCCGACGGCGTGCCGCGCATCCTGCCGGGTTACCCCGTCGACAAGATCACCGCGCTCATGGCGACGCAGGCCGTCCTCGCGGCGTTGTACGAACGCGAGCGCACCGGTCGCGGCGAGCGCATCGACCTCGCCATGCTCGACGCCGCCGCATCGGTGAACTTCCCCGACCTCTTCACCAACCGCGTATTTCTCCACCACCAACCCGACGATCCGCACAACCGCCACCTCTTCACGTTGCGGCCCCTCCCCGCGTCCGACGGCTACCTCGTGATCGCGCCCGCGACCGCGCGGCAGATGACGTACGCGCTGGAGGCGGTGGGACATCCCGAGTGGGTCGACGAAGTGCTGTCGATCAAGGTCCAGGTCGAGCTGGTGAACCGCCTGTTCGACCGGATCTCCGAGGTGACACCGAGCGCGACCGTCGACGAGTGGATCGAGCGCTTCCGGTCACACGACGTCGCGTGCGCGCCGTGCGCCACGATGGACGACGTGCTCGAGGACGCGCAGGCCGTCTACAACGACCTCTTCCGTGTGGCCGACTGGGAGGACGCCGGGCCGGCGCGTTACGTGCGCTACCCCGCGGTGTTCAAAAGTTGGGGCCACCTCGTCGCCGACGACCCTCCCCCGCGTCTCGGCGCCCACAACGACGAGGTCTTCGGCACCGACTGACGAGCCGTCGCGTGATTCATTCGTCCATTCGGGCTCATTATCGACCCGAAAAGCGGAATGAATCGCCGATCACGCCTGAGGCCGGAGGACGACGATCGGAATGTCGCGGCCGGCGTTCTTCTGGTACTCGCCGAAGATGGGGCGCGGGCGACGGTCTGCGACCAGAGCGGCTCCTTCGCGTCGCCTTCGAGGATGTCGGCGCGCACGGAGTGCTGCTTGCGTTGCACCCAGATGCGCGCGGTGGGGTTGGCGCGCAGGTTCTTGAGCCAGTCGGGCTCCTTGGGCGATCCGCCGGCGGAGCCGACGATGGAGAAGGTGCCGTCGGGCAGGTAGCCGGCCGCGATCGCGATCATGCGGCGCTTGCCGCTCGTGCGCCCGATGGTCTCGACCGTGATCGGCCCCGACACTCGTGGCGCGCTCGGGTCGCGCTTCGGCAAGCCCATGTGCTTCGCCATCAACCACGAGAAGAACGACCAGCCGGTGAGACGCACGATCCGCGCGTCGAGATGCAGGCCGCGCCGGGTCGCCATCCACGTGAACACGGGCTGCAGGGGCTTGGGCAGGCTCATCGTGAGAGAGCGTAGGGTCACGCGCATGGGGAACGCATGTGAGGGACGGGTGGCGCTCGTGACCGGCGCGAGCCGGGGCATCGGGCGGGCGATCGCGGTGCGCCTGGCCGCCGAGGGCGCCGACGTCGCGGTGGTGTCGCGGCCGAAGCCGGGGATGCCGCAGTTCGGGTCGACCGCGGAGACGGTCGCGCAGATCGAGTCGCTCGGGCGCCGGGCCCACGGCATCGAGGCCGACCTCGCGGCTCCCGGCGCCGATCCGGCGGCGATCGTGGCCGAGGCCGATGCCGCGCTCGGGCCGGTCGACATCCTCGTGAACAACGTCGCGGGTGGCGGCTACCGCCCGTTCTTCGAATGGACCGACGAGCAGATCGCGACCGTGCTCCAACTCAACTTCTGGGTGCCGTGGAACTTCGTGCGCGCCGCGCTGCCGGGGATGCAAGCGCGCGGGCGCGGGTGGATCCTGAATGTGAGCTCGGCGAGCGCGATCGCCCCGCAGGGCCCACCCTTCCCGAAGGGCGCGCCGTCGCAGTTCGGCACCATCTACGGCGGCACCAAGGCCTTCCTCGACCGCTGGACCGCGTCGCTGGCTTCCGAGCTGTACGGGAGCGGGGTGGCGGTGAACACCATCTCGCCGCAAGCCGCCGCGGCCACCGAGAGCCTCGTCACGTTCTCGAAGGTGCCCGAAGCGCTGACGGAGCCGCTCGACACGATGGCCGAGAGCGCGCTCGCGCTGTGCAGCGGTGATCCCGCGGAGCTGACGGGAGTCATCGGGTACAGCCTGCAGCTGCTCGCCGACCTCGACCAGCCGGTGCACGACCTCACCGGCACGAAGCTCGTCGACGGCTGGCAGCCCGACGCGCTGCCCGAGAAGATCGCGACGATGACGGCCCACCGCGAAGGTCGGCTGGTTGCGGGCGAGGTGAAGCTGAGCTCGGCGACGCTCGATCGCGAGAACCCCAGACCGTCGTGACCGGGATGCTGCGGGCGACGCTCGCGGTCGACGTGTCGGACAGCGCACCGGCCGGTGCCGACACGGTGGTGTGCGACGTGTTCGCCCGCGCGAATTCGGTCGGCGAATCGCCGGTCGTGCTCTTCTGCTTCCCCGGCGGCGGGATCACGCGGGGCTACTGGCACATCGAGGCGCCGACGGCCGGCAACTACAGCTTCGCCGAGCACATGACCGCCCGCGGGTTCGTCGTCGTCGCCGTCGATCACCTGGGTATCGGCGCGAGCAGCCGGGTCGACGACCCTGCCGAGTACACGTCGGAAGTCGTCGCCGACGTCGACGCCTTCGTCGTCGATCACGTCACCGCCCGCCTCCGTGACGGCGCCGCGCTCCCGGGTCTCGCGCCGATCCCGCACGCGCACCGCATCGCGGTCGGCCACTCGATGGGTGCGATCTTCTCGATCTGGCAGCAGGCGCGCCACCGACCGTTCGACGCGCTCGCGTTGCTCGGGTGGGGTGCGAGCGGGCTGCGCATCGAGGAGCTCGCGGAGTTCACCGCGCAGTCGAAGCGCAACCGCGCCGCGTGGAGCACCGACGACGCCGCGCCCGGCGGCACCGCGACGTCCGACCTGCTGCTCGCGGGCATGCCCATCCCGATCGGGCTCTACCCGGTGCTCGAGACGTGCGGCACCGACTTCGTCCCCCTCGACGGCATGGAGCGTCTGGCGCGCGGCTCCGACATCCTCGCGGCCGTCGACGTACCGGTGTTCATCGGTGTCGGTGACCGCGACATCATGCAGGACGACCCGCGCGAGATCCCGAACGCGCTGCCGTCGTGCGACGACATCACCCTCTTCGTGTTGCGCGATGCCGGGCACAACCAGAACGTCGCACCGAACCGCGAGCGGCTCTGGGACCGCATCGCCGCGTGGGTCGACGGCCTCGACGCGTGACCGCCTTCGACACGATCATCGTGGGCGCAGGATCCGCGGGCTGCGTGCTCGCGGCGCGGCTCACCGAGCAGACCGATCACCGCGTGCTGTTGCTCGAAGCCGGCCCCGATCACCGTGATGCCGACCTCCCCGAGGAGCTGCGCTACCTGTCGCGCCCCGTGAAGTGGCCCTACGACTGGGGCGACGCCGTGGTGTCGGTCGACGACCGTCGCCTCTTCTACGGCCGCGGCCGCGGGGTCGGCGGATCGTCGGCGACCAACGGCGGCGTCGCGCTGCGCGCCGAGCCCGAGGACTTCGCCACCTGGCCCGCGGAGTGGCAGTGGCCCGCGCTGCTCCCCTCCTACTGCCGGTCCGAGCACGACCTCGACTTCGGCACCCTCGACTACCACGGCGACGCCGGCCCGATCCCTGTGGTCCGCTGGCCGCGCGCCGAGTGGGTGCCGTTGCAGGTCGCGTTCCACGACGCGTGCAGGAGCCTCGGGTTCGCCGAGTGCGACGACCACAACGCGCCCGGGACGACCGGCGTCGGCCCGATCCCGATGAACCGGGTCGAGCGCATGCGGATCTCCAACGCGCTCGCGTACCTCGAGCCGGCTCGCGAGCGCGCCACCCTCACGGTGCGCGGCGACACGCACGTGCGCCGCATCGTCGTCGCGGGCGCCCGCGCCACGGGAGTCGAGCTCGACGACGGTGAGTGCATCGACGCCGGGCAGGTGATCCTCGCCGCCGGAGTGATCCAGGACCCGCTGTTGCTGTGGCGCTCCGGCGTCGGGCCCGCCGACCGCGTGCGCGCGCTCGGCATCGAGCCGGTGCTCGACCGTCCTGCGGTCGGCGCACACATGACCGACCACTTCGTGATGAGCTTCGCCGCCGACGTGCCGCCCGAGCTCGCGCCCGACGACGCGCCCACCCTGCAGAACATCCTGCGCGCGACCACCGATGGGAGCGACCGCGTGCACGATCTGCAGCTCACACCGTGGGTTCGCCGTCATCCCGACGGCGGGCGCGCGCTCGGGATGAGCGTGTCGTGCCAGCTTCCCGACGGCGAGGGCAGTGCCACGCCGACGAGCGCCGATCCTCACACGCCGGCGCGCATCGCGTGGCCGTTCACACAGCTGCCGACGAACGTCGCGCGCTTACGCGAAGGATGGCGGCTCGCGGCGCGCATCTGCGCGGCGACGGGTCTCGTCATCGACGACTCGCCGGTCCGCGCGGCGCTGTCCGCATCCGACGAAGCGCTCGACACGCTGATCGCGGACGAGCACACCGCGTTCTACCACGGTGTCGGCACCTGCGCGATGGGCGACTGGGACGACGACGATTCGGTCGTCGACCCCGAGCTCCGCGTGCGCGGGATCGAAGCGCTTCGCATCGTCGACGCGTCGGTGATCCCGGCCGTCCCGCGCTCGAACACGAACCTGGTCGTCACCGCCCTCGCCGAGCGCGCCGTCGAGTTACTGGTTCGCTGACGGCCGGAACAACGGCAGCGTGATGCCACCCTCGTACGGTCGGAACATCACCTCGACCGGCATGCCCTCACGCGCGTCGTCGACCTCGCACCCCACGAGGTTGCTGAGGATCCGGTAGCCCTCGTCGAGGCTCACGATCACCGCGACGTACGGCACCGAGAACGCAGGCGACACCGGCCGCCACGCGCTCGACCAGCTGTAGATCTCGCCCTTGCCCTCGCCCCGCTCCCACGTGTACTCGTCGGATCCGCACCACCGGCAGGTCGCCTCGGGGATCCAGATGATGCGACCGCACGAGCAGCGCTGGAACAGCAGCTCGCCGCGCGCGCAGCCCTCCCAGAACGGCTTCGACACCTCGGTGACCGTCGGGAGTGGGATGCCGTCGGCCTGGGGTTGCAGGAGGCTCATGGTCGCTCCACTCCGAGGATCATCACGTCGGTGAACAGCGCGCCCGCGCCGCCGCACGTGCACAGCGCGACCGATGCGTCGGGCACCTGGTTCGTGGCGCACACGCCCTGCAGCTGCTCGACGCCGCGGATCACGCGCTGGAGCAGCTGCACGATCCCGCCGCCGTGGCCGAACGACATCGTGCCGCCGTCGGTGGTGACCGGGAACCGCCCACCGGGCTCGATGGTGCCGCCCATGACGAAGTCGCCACCCTCACCGGGGCCGCAGAACTCGAACGCCTCGAACTGCCGGATGATCTCGAACGAGAACGGGTCGTAGAACTCGCACACGCTCACGTCGTCGCGTGTCACGCCTGCCATCGCGAACGACCGCCGCGCCGCGAGCCGGCCGACGTAGCCCGCGGGCTCGCCCTCCAGCTCGGGCACCGTGTAGTCCCACGCGGGCACCTGGTCGTAGGTCTGCCCGAGGTAGTCACGCGAGCCGCCGAGCACGTACACCGGCTTCTGCTGCAGGTCGCGGGCGCGATCGGCAGTGGTGAGCACGACGGCCGCGCCGCCTTCGGCCGTCATCGCGCAGTCGAGGAGATGGAACGGGTCGGCGATCATGCGCGACGTGAGGATGTCGTCGACGGTGTACGGCCCGCGCCCGTAGTAGACCGCGCCCGGGTTCACGTGCCCGTTGTTGCGGATCGTGGCCGCAACCGTCGCCAGCTGCTCGGGCTTCGTGCCATACATGATCATGTGGCGGCGCGCCATGAGCGCGAACTCGACCGCGGTGAACATCCCGAACGGCGCGGTGAACTGGTTGTTCGGGCGCGTCCACGGCGCAGTCGCGGCGCGCTCGGTGTAGAGCCCTGCGCCGCCCCACGCGAGCACCGCCGCCTCGCACTCCCCCGCCGCGATCGCGTTGCACGCGTCGAGCAAGGTGGTGACCGCGGTGAAGCCCGGTGTGGTCCAGCGCGGCGACACGCCGAGCGCCTTGCTCACCGCCTCCGAGTGCCGCCCGGCGACGCCGTCGACATCTGACGGGTCGAGCCCGGCGAGCGCGAGCGCGCCGCGCGCGGCGTCGACTGCGATGGAGTCGGAGTCGTGCCCAACGAGTGCTCTCGCCTGCTCGGTGTTGTAGCCCGCCGCGATCGCGACGTCGTGGAACGCGTGAGCCGCCACTATGGGCGCTCGCGGGAGCTCGCGCTCACGCGGCGACGGGCGTTTCGGTGATGTCGGCGTCGAGGTCGAGCCCGAGGTGGTCGGCGGCGTTGCCGACGAGGAGCAGACGACGGAGCTCGTCGTCGAGGCCGGCGAACGCCTCCTCGATGTACTCCTTCGAGTGCGGGAAGGTGCCCACCGAGTGCGGGAAGTCGCTCCCCCACATGAAGAGGTCGAGCGGCATCTCCGTCGGGCAGCTCCTCGCCCATCTTGATCGCGAGCGGCTCCCGCACCATGCCGTAGCGCGCGTGCTTGCGCATGTACTCCGACGGCATCATCGGCAGCTCGAGCTGGAACCAGTCGTTGTACTCCAGGTAGTCGCGGTCCATGTAGTACAGCGACGCGGGGAAGATCGCGGCGTTGATCTCCGCGAAGTAGAAGCGCAACTCGGGGATGCGATCGAACACGCCGTGCACGATCATCTGGGCCATCGTGTCGCACGGACGCCCCTGCGCGTGCTGGGTCATGCCCGCTTCGGCCGGCCACTGCGACGTGTCGTGACGCGGGCCACCCACGTTGATCGGGCCACCGAACCCGAAGTGCGGCGAGAGCGCCATCCCGAGCTCGAGTGACTTCTCCCAGAACTGGTCGTCTTCGGGCTTGGGCGCGCTGCCGCCGTTCGGGTAGTTGATGAGCTGCACGGTCCTGAAGCCCATGCGGTGCACGCGCTCGAGCTCGCGGATCGCGTCGTCGATGCCGCTGATCGGCATCAGCGCGTTGCCGATCAGCCGGTCGGGCGCGGGGACGCAGTAGTCCTCGGCGAGCCACGTGTTGTAGGCCTCGACCATCGACATGTAGACGTCGCGCTCGGGGATGCGCTCGATGAACCGGCTCGCGAACACCGGCACGAAGAGCAGCTCGGCGTCGATGCCGTCTTCGTCCTGCTCCTGGAGCCGCTGCACACCGTCGCCGGTGCCCTCGGCGCGGGAGCCGTCGGCGTGGAAGTAGCTCTGGCCCGCGAACTTCACGGTGCCGCGGCCCTTGAGGTTCTGGCTCGCGTACGTGAGGGGCATGCCCTCCATCATCCAGGCGTCGCCGCCGTCGTCCGGCAGGCGGATCAGGCGCGGCGCCCGGTCCTTCCACTTCTCCGGCACGAACTTGACGAAGTCGGGCGGCGTCTCCAGGTGACCGTCCCCCGAGATGACCTGGTACTTGCGACCCATCACGTTCCCCCCTCGCCGGCGACGCTCCCATCCTGCCAGAACCGGACACGCGGCAATGAGCTGTCGACGGCGCCGTTGCCGTCGGTTGCGCATCCTTGCTGCCTGATGCCATCTCACCGCAACGTGGCCGACGTCACATCCGATGCGCTGCGGGTAGCGCGATCTCACGTTAAGTGGTTCAATCACCACGAAGAGTGTTTGCGGGGCGCTCGGCCGCCCCCAGAGGGGCGTTGATGTGGCGAGCACGGTGCTCTACCGATCGGGCGGGACGGCTCGCGGCATCGCAGGTCTTGTCGAGCCACCTGCCGGGATCCGTGACATGAGCAGGGATTCCACCGCAAACGACCGAGCAGGTCCACTGGCGTCGCTCGCAGGGGACTCCCGGACGTGCTGCTCGGGCGCGACACGCCGACCAGGGAACGGCACGGTCGACGACATGTGGCGCGAGTACGAACAGACCCGGAGTCGATCGGCGCGCGATTGCCTGATCTTGCACTACTCGCCCGTCGTGAAGTTCGTTGCCAGCAGAGCTCGGGGGCGCATGCCGGACTCCGTCGAGGATGCCGAACTCATGAGCTGGGGCGTCTTCGGTTTGATCGATGCGATCGAGAGGTTCGACCCTTCGCGCGGCGTCAAGTTCGAGACGTATGCCCCACGGCGCATCGCGGGTGCGATTCGGGACGAACTCCGTGCCGTTGACTGGGTCCCGCGATCAGTACGCAGAAAGGCCACCGCACTCGAGCGCGCCGGCGCGAAGCTCCAAGGCGAGCTGAACCGACGCCCGAGCGACGCAGAGCTGTCACGCGAGCTCGGCGTGTCGGAAGACGCCCTGAATCGGACACGCGTGCAGGTCTCCCACACCCGGCTCGTCGCACTCGATCAGCCGGAAACCGATTTTGACCGTGACGGGCCGGCGGTCGTCGCCGACCGCATCGCCGACCGTTCACTGGGGCCGGTCGATCTCTACCAAGTCGACGAGACGAAGCGGCTCCTCGCCGGGGCAGTCAACCGCCTTCCCAATCGCGAGCGACTCGTGCTGACGCTCTACTTCTACGAAGGTCTGACCCAGGCGGAGATTGGCGCCGCACTCGGCGTGACCGAAAGCCGTATCTGCCAGGTCCTTTCGAAGGCGCTCCGTCAGCTTCGGGACGGGATCCGCAGGCTCGGGCTCGTCGATGACTCGACGCTCCTCGACACTCTCAGCTGCTCCGCACAAGGTGCCTCGTGACGAAGTCGCGCCCCTTCATCGCGTCGGCCGCGTTCATCGCGTGGGCCGCGCTGCCGGTCATCTGGGGCCTGAGCATCGTCCTCGGTCTTCGCGCCGTGCTGGCGGTGCTCGTCCTCGCTCTCCTGGCTCTCGGCGGGGTCGGCTTCTCGCTGCTCCTCCGTCGACGCGACCTCGCGGTGGCGCAACGGCAAGCTCCCATTCTCGTGTGGCTCGGTGTGCTCGTGCTGGCGGAGACCGCCGTCGTGGGCGGATCCGGCCCCATTGCCACCGGACCGTTCCCCTCGCCCCTCGCCTCGGTCGCCGTCGCCGGCGTCGGCCTCGTCGGGCTGGGTTTCTTCCTCCTGCTGCGCGTGGAGATGCGGGAGCGTTCTCTCGGAGTGCTGCTCGAAGCCGTTCTCTGCGTCGTGGCTCTCAGCTTCATACCTTGGGCACTCGCGGCAAGCCATGCGGCACCCCTCGACGTCGCATTGCGATGCGTTCCGCCGATGGTCGACGCCGTCGTCCTCTGGGTCTGCGTCCGCTTGTTGCAGAGGCGAGCGGTTCCCTGGCCGACGGCCGCGTGCGCGCTCAGCGCGCTCTTCTGGCTGCTCGCGATCGACATCGCGCTCGCGGTGCACGTCCTCGGAGTCAGTCGGCCCGCGCAGGACCAGCTCGAAGCGGCGCGGATCTGGGCATGCTGTGTCCTGGGCGCTGTGGCCCTCCTTCCCGCGATCTGGCAGCCCGTCGACTCGATGCAGACATTCCCACGCCGCCTCGGCGCCGGGAGGGTGGCCGCACCGCTCGGACTCACCCTGGTCGCCCCCGCGCTGTTCGCGCTGCAAGCAGTCGGGGGAAACCCTCCTCCCCTCCCTGTGGTCCTCGGAGGATCGAGCCTGCTTGCGTTCCTCGTTGCCGTCTACCTCGTTCGACAGGTCCAAGAAGGCGCGCGCGCCGAACTGCGGGCGAACCACGATCCCCTCACCGGCTTGCCGAACCGGGCGATGTTCCACGACCGGCTCGAGGTGGCGCTGGCCCACGCCCGACGAGCGGGCACGAGGGTCGGCATCATGTTCCTCGACCTCGATCGCTTCAAGAGCATCAACGACAGCCTCGGCCATGCGGTTGGCAACCAGCTGCTGCAGCGGGTTGCCAACCGACTCAAGCTGTGTGTCCGTGCTGAGGACACCGTCGCGCGCATGGGCGGCGACGAGTTCATGGTGCTGCTGCCGAGCGTGGAGAGCAGCCCGGACTGCGTGGCCGTGGCCGAGAAGCTGCTCCGCGCAGTTGCAGAACCGTTCCTCGTGAACTCACGCGAGCTGGTCACAAGCACCAGCATCGGAATTGCCATGTTTCCGGACAACGGGCAGGACGCAGACACGTTGACGAGAAACGCGGACATCGCCATGTACCGCGCAAAGGCCAACGGAAGGAACGCGTTCCAGATCTGTACGCCCGATCTGAGTGCACGCGCAAAGGTGAAGCACTCCCTCGAGAGCCGTCTGCGTGCCGCGCTCGAGAATGACGAGTTGGAGCTCCATTACCAGCCGAAGATCGAAACGACGACGGACGAGATCGTCGGCCTCGAAGCCCTCGCCCGTTGGCCGCACGAACAATTTGGTTTCATTCCGCCTGCCGCGTTCATCCCGCTCGCCGAGGAGACAGGGCTGATCGTCCCTCTTGGAGAGTGGGTCCTGGAGAAGGCCTGCGCCCAAATTCGCCAGTGGTCGGATACGACAGGGCTCCAGATTCCGGTCGCGATCAACATCTCGGCTCGAGAATTCACGCACCGGCGCATCGACAACCGCATCGCTGACGCGCTGGATCGACACGACCTCTCCCCCGACTTGCTCGAGCTCGAGATCACGGAGAGCATCTTCATGCACGACCTCGCCACCGCGAGCGACGCACTGTTCAACCTCCGGAACATGGGCGTCCGGTGCTCGATCGACGACTTCGGTACGGGGTACAGCGGATTGACGTACCTCACTCGGCTGCCGATCTACAGCCTGAAGATCGACCAATCGTTCATCAAGAAGATCGGCTCATCGTTCGGCGGAGACCGCATCGTCGACGCCGTCATCACCCTCGCGCGCAGCCTCGGTATGCGAGTGATCGCCGAAGGCGTCGAGACCGACGGGCAGAAGCGGTTTCTCTTCGCGCACGGGTGCGATGAGATGCAGGGTCACCTGTTTTGCCCTCCCCTGTCGCCGCTCGCGCTCGACGAACGCCTCGGAATGAGCGCCGCAGTTTCTTCGTCAGGTGGCGCGAGCGGCCCCGCGCCCAGCGTGATGCTGGGACAGTCGAGCACCGAACTGGTCGTGCCGTGCAACGTCGGTTCGCTCCTTGAAGCCTTCTGCACGAACGAACACGTCGCCGAGGGCGACGAGTCGAAGATCGACCTCGTCCTTGCGGTGTTGCATTCTGCGGAGCCCGCGTTGGCGACGCCGTCGGGCGGTCTGACGATCCCGTGGCAGTCGACCTCCACCCGGGTGCTGCGAGGTCGGACACCGCGGCGGGACCGAAGCGCGATCGGGGATCCGCTCCCGGAATTCGCGCCCGAGAGACCGGTCTCGGTCGCATGACTCGCGTGCGGCCGCCGCGTCCGGGATCTGCAACCAGCCGCCTCCGAATGCGCGAGACATCTCGAACGGTCGGCTGCTACCCCCAGTCGGGAGCGCCGGGGAGCAGGGGCTCGATGTCGCCGCAGGTCCAGCCGCCGTCCACGACGAACTCCGCGCCCGTGCAGTAGCCGGCTTCGTCCGACGCGAGGAACAACGCCATGTTCGCGATGTCGATCGGCTCGCCAATGCGACCCAGCGCGACACGGTGCCGCCAGTACGGGTCCAGCTCCTCGAGGCTCGAGCCCGTCGGGTTCCCCATGATCGTGTTCACGCCGCCGGGGTGGATCGAGTTCACGCGAATGCCGCGCGACCCGAGCTCCAATGCTGCAGTCTTCGTCATGCCGCGGATCGCGAACTTCGACGACGTGTACGCGACGAGCCCGTTCTTCGAGCCCAGCCCGTCGATCGACGAGATGTTGATGATCGAACCGCCGCCACCGGCCGACATCGGGCCGATCGCCGACTTGATCCCGAGGAAGGTGCCCACCTGGTTGACGGTGATGACGCGCATGTAGTCGTCGAGCGACGTCTGCTCGATCGATCCGAAGCCCGAGATCGCCGCGTTGTTCAGCAGTACCGACAGCGGGCCGAAACCGGCGGCCGCTTCCAACGCGCCCTTCCAGTCGTTCTCCTGCGACACGTCGACGTGCACGTACGCGGCGGCCGAGCCGATGTCCTCGGCGACGGCCTCGCCCTCGTCGTCGAGCACGTCGCACAGCACGACCGACGCGCCTTCGCGCGCGAACAGCCGCGCTTCCGTCTCACCCTGACCGCGCGCCGCGCCGGTGACGATCGCGACCTTGCCGTCGAGCCTTCCCATCGCAGAACCCCCGTTGTCGGTGTGGATCTCGCGGAACTAGCCCAGTGCGCCGGTGGCGCGCACCTGCTTGATCTGGTCGTCGTCGTAGCCGAGCACGCGCCGCAGCACCTCGTCGCTGTGCTCGCCGACTGTGGGCGCGCGGTGCGGGACCGGCAGCTCCTCGCCTTCGACATGGATCGGCACCGCCATCGTGTCGGCGCCGAGCAGCTCTTTCGAGAACCACGTGAGCCGGTCGGCCGCCTGCGGGTCGTCGAGAATCGTCTCCGGCGTGTTCACCGGCGCGATCGTCGTGTTGTGCTCGTTGGCGAACTCGAGCCACTCCTGCGTGGTCTTGGTGCGGAAGGTGTCGCGCAGGATCGCCTGGAGCTCGAGGTTGCCGAGCGCGTGGTCGGCGATCTTCTTGCCCGGCCACTTCTCGAACAGGTCCATGCGGCCGATGCCTTCGCAGAAGTTCTTCCAGAAGGCCTGCTCCGACGCCATGAACAGCACGAGGCCGTCGGACGACTCGTAGATCTGGTAGCGCACGCCCTGCCACATCCCTGCGAGACCGGGAGGACGACGCTCGTAGTTGTCGCTCGCGTTCCCCGTGACCTCCGACTGCGGTCGTTGGTACGCCTTGTAGGTCTCGATGCGGTACCAGTCGAAGTACGCGGCGGCATCCGACTGCGCGACTTCCATGCTCGCACCGACACCGGTCGTCTTCGCGCGCACCAGTGCTGCGACGATCGCGAGCGCGGCGAACGCGGGGCCCGCGGTGATGCCGACGTTCACCTGGTTCGGGATGCGCGTGAAGCCGTCGTCGTCGACGACCGGCGCGAGCACACCCGCCCACGTGTCGTACGCGATGCCGTGCGACGGCAGGTCGCGGTACGGGCCCGTGGCGCCGTAGCCGGAGATGCTGCACACCACGATCGCGGGGTTGAGCTCCTTGAGCCGCTCGTACCCGAGCCCGCGCTTGTCGAGGAACCCGGGGCGCATTCCCTCGATCACGACGTCGGCGTTGCGCACGAGCTCCTCGAACACCGCCACCGCCTCCGGCACCTTGAGGTCGAGGACGAGGGAGTCCTTGCCCCGGTTCATGTGCAGGTGCAGGAGCGAGTCGCCTTCGATGATCGGCCACGTCATCTGGCGCACGTAGTCACCCGCGGGCGACTCGATCTTGATCACCTCGGCGCCGAAGTCGACGAGGTGGCCTGCCAACACGTTCGGCCCCAACAGCGCGCACTCGACCACGCGGATGCCTTCGAGAAAACCGCCACTCATGTTGTCCGTCCTCCGTTGCGATGCGGAATGAAGCGGGAAGTCGCTCAGGTCAGCCCGGCCACATGACGGACTGCATCTCGGTGTAGGCATGCAGCCCGAAGTCGCCGCCGTCGCGACCGATGCCGCTGAGCTTGAAGCCGCCGAACGGCGCCTCCATGTTGCGCTGCGCCGTGTTCACGCCGACGTTGCCCGAGCGCAGCCGGCTCGCCATGCGGTAGCCGCGCTCGGTGTCGTTCGTCATCACGTAGTCGTAGAGGCCGAAGTCGGTGCTGTTGGCGATCGCGATCGCCTCTTCGTCGTCGTCGAACGGGAGCACCACCACGACCGGCCCGAAGATCTCCTGCTGTACCGGGCCCATGCCAGGCTTGCAGTCGGCGAGCAGCGTGGGCGCCACGTAATAGCCGCGCTCCAGGTGCGACGGACGGCGGCCGTCGACCACGACCGTGGCGCCTTCGCTCGCGCCGGTGGCCACGTGCGCCTCGATGCGGTCGCGCTGGATACCCGAGATCACCGGGCCGACGACGGTCGTGGGATCGAGCGGGTCACCGACCTTCAGGTTGCCCGCGAACGCAGCGAGGGAGTCGACCATCTCGTCGTACTTGCTGCGGTGCACGATCGCGCGGGTCGGCGCGGTGCAGATCTGACCCGAGTGGAACGACCACACGCTCGTGATCGCGGTGATGGCCTTCGACATGTCGGCGTCGTCGAGCACGACGCACGCGCCCTTGCCGCCAAGCTCGAGCAGCATGCGCTTCATGCCCATCGCGCCGGCCTGGTAGATGCGCTGGCCGATCGACGTGGAGCCGGTGAACGACACCATGTCGATGTCGGGCGACGACGTGAGCGCGGCCGCGGGCGCCGCCTCGGCGCCGGTGATCACGTTCACCACTCCGGCCGGGAACCCGACCTCGTGCATGATCTCGGCGAGGATCAGGATCGCGAGCGGGTCCTGCGGCGCGGGCTTCACGACCACCGTGCATCCGACCGCGAGCGCGGGTGCGATCTTCCCCGCGACGTTCGTGAGCGGGAAGTTGTACGGCGAGATGCACGCGACCGCGCCGACGGGCAGCCGGTTCACGTGCGCGCCCATCAGCGCGCCGGGAGCGAGCGGCGTGCTCTGCACCGGCGACGGTGGGAGCGCGATCCCGATGTTCTTCGCCGCGTCACGCGAGTAGCGGGTGAAGCGCTCGATCGCGACGGGCACCTGCATGCGCGAGCCGACGGCGGCGGTCGCGCCGGTCTCGGCGATGATCAGCGGCACGAGGTCGTCCTGCAGCTCGACGAGCTTCTCGGTGACCGCGGTGAGCAGGCGGGCACGCTCGGCCGCGGGCGTCTGTGACCACGCGGGGAACGCCTCCTGCGCCGCGCGCGCGGCCTCCTCGGCCTGCTGCACCGACGCTTCGGGCGCCTCGGCCACGACCTCTTCCGTGGCCGGGTTCACGATCGGGGAGGTGCCGGCCGCGCCGTCGACCAGCTCGCCGCCGATCAGGAGCTTCCAGGGCCGCTCGGCGACGTCGCCCACCTTCACTCGTGTCGGCCCACTTGGTGCCACGATCGTCTCCCTCGGATTCCGAAATCCGGCCAAGGCTACAATCTGACGCGGCGTCAGAACCGTCCCGAGCGACTGGCGCGCCCCGTTTCCCAAGCGATTCAGCCCATCGACCAAGCCCAACGAACCAGGCGGTCAGCATGCTCGACGAGATCATCAAGGGCGGCACCGTCGTCGACGGCACCGGCGCACCGAGCGTCCGTGCCGACGTCGGCATCAGGGACGGGCGGATCGTCGCCGTCGGCGAGATCGACGAGCCCGCGGCGCGGGTCACCGACGCCACCGGGTGCATCGTCGCGCCGGGCTTCGTCGACCCCCACACGCACTACGACGCACAACTCATGTGGGACCCGACGGCGAGTCCGTCGAGCATGCACGGCGTCACCACCGTCGTGGGCGGCAACTGCGGCTTCAGCCTCGCGCCCCTGCACAACACCGACGACGAGGCCGACTATCTGCGCAAGATGATGGCGAAGGTCGAAGGCATGCCGTTGCCCGCGCTCGAGCAGGGCGCCGACTGGGGGTGGGAGACCTTCGACCAGTTCCTCGACCGCTTCGAGGGCAAGATCGCGGTGAACGTGGGCTTCCTCGCGGGCCACTGCGCGATCCGTCGCTACGTCATGGGCCCGGACGCGATCGGCAACGAGGCCACGCCCGAGCAGATCTCCGAGATGCGCGCCGAGCTCGGTCGTGCGCTCGACGCCGGTGCACTCGGGTTCTCGTTCACGCAAGCGGGCTCGCACTCCGACGGCAACGGCGACCCGGTCGCCAGTCGTTGGGCCACCCCCGACGAGCTCATCGCGATGTGCGAGGAAGCCGGCGCGCACCCGGGCACCACGCTCGAGGGCATCGTGCAGGGCTGCCTCGACATGTTCTCCGACGACGAGATCGAGCTGCTCGGGCAGCTCAGCGCCGCGGCCGACCGCCCGCTGAACTGGAACGTGCTCACCATCGATGCACGCGAGCCCGACCGCATCCCGCGTCAGCTCGGCGCGAGCACGCGGGCCACGGAGCTCGGCGGCAGGCTCGTCGCGCTGACGATGCCGGTCGGCGTGCCGATGAACATGAGCTTCCTCAACTTCTGCGCGCTGTGGCTACTGCCCGGGTGGCAGGAGATCATGGGCGTGCCGGTCGCCGAGCGGATCAAGAAGCTCTCCGACCCCGACACCCGCCTCTGGATGCTCGAGCGCTCGCTGTCGCAGGAGGCCGGCGTGTTCCGCCGTCTCGCCGACTGGGGCGACTACCGCCTCGGCGACGTCTACGCCGACGAGAACGAGCAGTACCGCGGCCGCACGATCAAGGACATCGCTGCCGAGCACGGCAAGTCGTCGTTCGGCACGTTGCTCGACATCGTGATCGCCGACGAGCTGCGCACGGTGCTGTGGCCGGTCCCGAAGGACGACGACGCCGCCTCGTGGGAGCTGCGCCGCCAGGTGTGGGACGACCCCCGCGCCATGCTGGGTGGCTCCGATGCGGGCGCGCACCTCGACCGCATGTGCGGCGCGCCGTACACGACCCGGTTCCTCGCCGACTGCATCCGCGGCCGTCAGCTCGTGTCCCTCGAACGGGCGGTGCAGCTGATCACCAGCTCGCCGGCGAGCTTGTTCGGCCTCAAGGACCGCGGCGTGCTGCGTGAGGGCGCGATCGCCGACGTCGTGGTGTTCGACCCCGAGACCGTCGGCTCCGAAGACGCCACCCTCGTGCGCGACCTCCCCGGTGACTCCGCCCGACTCACCGCGGGGTCGCACGGCGTCGTCCGAGTGCTCGTCAGCGGCACCGCGATCGTCGACAACGGCAAGGCCACCGGCGCTACTCCCGGCGTCACCTTGCGCTCGGGCCGCGACACGGAGACCGTGACTGCACGATGAGCTCCGAAGAAGGAAGCGACGCGCCCGAAGCAGATCTGCTCGAGCAACTCGAGGGCAGCGTGCTCACCATCACGCTGAACCGTCCCGACAAGGGCAACTCGGTGACCGGAGATCAGCGGGTGCGGCTGCGCGAGATGCTCGAGAACGCGAGCTCCGACCTGCGCGTGCGCGCGATCGTGCTCACCGCCACGGGGAAGCACTTCTGCACGGGTGCCGACCTCCGTTCGCAGCCGACCGCGGTCGTCGAACGTCCCGAGGGCGCGCCCGAGCGCGCGGTGGGCGACATCGCCCGCAACATCAAGAACAACGCGCAGCGCCTCATCACCGCGATGCTCGACTGCGAGAAGCCGATCATCTGCGCGGTCAACGGCACCGCCGCGGGCATGGGCGCGCACATGGTGTTCGCGTCCGACCTCATCATCGCGGCCGACACTGCGAAGTTCATCGAGGTGTTCACCCGTCGCGGGATCATCCCCGACGCCGGCGGCGCCTACCTGCTGCCGCGGATCATCGGCCTCCCGAAGGCGAAGGAGCTCATGTTCTTCGCCGACGACCTCTCGGCCGCCGACGCCGAGCGCCTCGGGCTGGTGAACAAGGTCGTCCCGGCCGACGACCTCGCCAAGGAGGCGCAGGCGTGGGCCGAGCGCCTGGCCACCGGCCCGACCAAGGCCATCGGGATCACGAAGTGGCTGTTGAACCGCTCGCTCGACAGCGACCGCAACGGCGCGTTCGACGACGAAGCGTGGGGCCAGGAGCTCATCAACCGCACCGAGGACGCCGCGGAGGGTGTCGCCGCGTTCGTCGAGCGCCGCGACGTCCAGTTCAAGGGCTGGTAGTCAGAGGTCGCTGACGGGGCCGCGGTCGGCGGCGCGGCACTCCTGGGCACGACAGTCGCGCAGGCGGACGAGCTTCCTCGCCAACGACGCCTCCAGCGCGGGCTTCGTGCCCGCGAGGTTCACGGTCTCGGCCGGGTCGTCGCGTACGTCGTAGAGCTCGCGGTCGCCGTTCGAGTACTCGACGTAGAGGTACCGGCTGGTGCGCAGCCCCGAGTAATCCGGGATCTTGCCGTAGCGCGCGAGCAGGGACTTGTCGTCGATCAGGCCTTTCCCGGAGACGGGACCGAGCGAGCCCGCCTTCCCGGCGTCGAGGTCAGCGGGCTCGAGCGTCCCCTTCCGTGGTGGCGGCGCACCACCCTCCTCGCTGGTCTCGTGCCAATGCTCGACGAGATAGCGCGTGCGCCACGCCGGCGTCGGTTCGCCCTTCAGCAACGGCACGAGCGAGCGGCCGTCAGTGAACGACGCGGCCTTGACGCGCGCGAGGTCGGCGAGCGTCGGCGCGAGGTCGACGTTGCCCGCGAAGCGCTCGGGGCTCGAACCCGCGGCGATCCCGGGACCGCTCACGAACAACGGCACCTTGATGTCGGTGTCGTACGCGGTGCCTTTCCCGCCGGGCAGTCGGTGGTCGCCGAGGTGGAAGCCGTTGTCGGACGTGAAGATGATGTAGGTGTTGTCGAGCTGCTTGGTGTACCGCAACGTGGTGACCAGACGCGCCATCCCGCGGTCGACGGCCTGAAGCGTCTCGATGCGGCGGCGGTGCAGCCGGGTGATCGCGTCCTCCTCCTGCGGCGTGAACTGCGGCAGCGACCGGATGAAGCTCGGCATCTTGCTGACGTCGGCCTGGTCGAACGCGGCGTTGCGAGGTGACGCCAAGCCTGCGAACGAGTTGCGGTCGCCGTCAGCCGGGTGCGCGGGCGAGTGCGGTGCGTAAACGTTCAGGTACGCGAAGAACGGCACGCCTTCCTTGGCCGCGTGCTCGATGAACTGCTGCGTCTGGTCGACGAACACGCTGTCGGCGTGATCCGACGGTCGGTTGCCGTAGTGCTCGAGATGACCGTTGTGGTTGAGCACGTAGTTGTGCTGCTTGTACGGATCGCCGGCCACCGGGCTCGACCAGTCCGACCATCCCGGCGGGATGTACCGCGCTCCCGCGACCCCTGGGTACTTGTTGAGATACTTGCCGAACAGCCCAGTGCGGTACCCCGCGCTCTGCAGGGAGGTCGCGATGGTGTCGTGCTCGACACCGGAGTTGTACGCGGTGTCGAACCCGCCATTGGTGCTGCCGTTGGTCTTCACCCCGGTGTTGTGCGCGAACTGGCCGCGCAACGTCGTCATGCGTGACGGGCAGCACACCGAGTCACTGACGAAGTAGTTCGCGAACGTTGCGCCGGTGTCGGCCACGAGCGCCTGCGTGTTCGGCATGTACGCCTCGTCGCCGGCCGCGAGATCGTCCGTGAGCACGAACAGGATGTTCGGGCGCGCTTCGGCGCGCTCGCGCGTCGGCCCGCAGTGGTGCCACGGCCACGAGCGTCGCGGTGAGCAGCACGACGACGAGCGCGTGCGCACGGAGCCGTCCCCCAGCGGTCTTCATGTAAGACGATCTCTCCGACGCGAAATTCTTCCGGCGCAACGCTCTGGCGACACCGGAGACGGCTGCTCGGAACGGCGCACCGGCCCGCGCTACCTTGGCGACGTGCGACTCGAGGCCGTCATCCGACGAGTTCGCGCAGACTACAAGCTGCGGAAGCCGCCGACCTGTCCCCCCGGGCACCACTCCGGGCCGCCCGATTTCGTGGGTGTCGGCGCGCAACGGTCCGGCACCACCTGGTGGTACGACCTCATCGCGTCGCACCCCGGCGTCCAAGACGGCGTGGCCAAGGAGCTCCATTTCTTCCACCGTTACTCCCGGCGGCCGTTCACCGCGGCCGACGCCGCGCTCTACGCCGGCTACTTCCCCCGCCCGGCCGGGGCACAGGCCGGGGAATGGTCGCCGGGCTACCTGGCTCACTACTGGGCGCCCCCGTGCCTCCGCCAGGCGGCGCCCGACGCCCGCGTGCTGGTGCTCCTGCGCGATCCGGTCGAGCGCTACGCCTCGGGAGTGGGGCTCCAGAGCGAGACCCGTCGCTCGGGCGCCGCGTCGGCGAGCGCGGCGTTCCGGTTGGGCCAGTACGGCAGCCAGCTCGAGCATCTCCTGCGGTCCTTCCCCGCCGAGCAGGTGCTCGTGCTCCAGTTCGAACGGTGCGTGAAGGACCCCGCCACCGAGCTCGCGCGCACCTACGAGTTCCTCGGCCTCGATGCCGCGTTCGCGCCCAGCGACCTCGCGTCACCGCGCAACGCAGCGCGCGTCGCGAAGCCCACGATCGACGACGACCACCGGCGCTGGCTCGTGCAGTGCTACGAGCACGAGGTCGCGCGCGTCGCCGAGCTCGTGCCCACGCTCGACCTCGCGCTCTGGACCAACTTCGCGCGTCTCGCGTGACGACCACACGCGTGGGAGCCGGCGGGAACCGCGCCTTGCGCGTCGCGGTCATCGGGCCGCTGATGATGCCGAACCGCCAGGGCGGCATGAGCCGTCACTGCGAGGAGATCTACGCGCGCCTCGCCGAACGCGGTCACGACGTGTCGATCTACTGCTCGACGCGGCCCGAAGGTGCGCGGTACCGCGGCATGACGTTGCGGCGCGTCCCCTCGCTGGGCATCCCGGGTTGGGACCGGCTCGCGTACAGCCTGCTCGCAACGGTGCTCGCGACGTTCGGGCGCTACGACGTGGTGCACTACCACTCGCTCGCGAACACCGGGTTCTGCTTCCTCCCGCGGCTCGCGTCGAAGGGCGTCGTCGTCACCGTGCACCGGATCGAGTGGCAGGACGAGAAGTGGGGCGCGGTCACCCGCCAGTTCCTTCGCTGGAGCGAATGGTGCGCGATGCGCTTCGCCAACGCGGTCATCTCGGTGTCGGCGCATCTGAAGGACGATGTCACGCGGCGCCACCGCCGCGGTCGCGACATCCAGGTGATCTCGAATGGGGCGACCATGCCGGGCGACACCGGCACCGCCGCGCTCGACGCGCTCGGCGTGGTGCCCGGGCACTACATCCTCAGTGTCGGCCGCCTCGTGCCCGACAAGGGCTGGGACGTCGCGCTCGACGGCATCGCGCTGCTCGACCCGGCAGAGACCGCGGGCCTCGAGTACGTGATCGCCGGCGGCGCCCGCATCGAGACCGACTATGTGCGGGCGCTCCACGAGCGCGCCGACGGCGCGGAGATGCGCGTGCGCCTCCTCGGCATGGTGCCGCCCGAGACCATCGAGGAGCTGTACGCGGGCGCGCGCGTGCATCTCGCGCCTTCGTTCCAGGAGGGCCAGCCGCTGACCATGCTCGAAGCGATGAGCCACGGCTGCTGCATCGTGGCGAGCGACATCCCCGCCCACGTCGAGGTCATCGGCGACGCCGGCGTGCTGTACCCCGTGAAGGACGCGCTGGCGCTCGCCGACGCGCTCCGGCGGGTGCTTGCCGACGACGACCTGCGCGCCGCGCTCGGCTCGCGTGCGCGCACGACCGTGGAAGCGCGCGACGAGCTCTCGTGGGACCGCGCCGCCGAGTCCACCGAAGCGGTGCTCGAGTCGCTCGGACCCGGTCGATGACGGTCCGCTCCACCGTCGAGTCGATGCGCCTCCAGGCCGGACGCGCGCGCGACGCAGTGCTCGTCGCCACACGTCGGAGCAGCGCCGCGCACCGTCCGCTGCCGGACTTCGTGATCCTGGGCGCGCAGAAGGCGGGCACGTCGAGCCTGTACGCGCGTCTCGTCTCCCACCCGCGCGTGCTGCCGGCCCTTCGGAAGGAGGTCCACTACTTCGACTCCGGCGCGCCCACGCACCCCGATCGTTACCGCGCGTACTTCCCCACGAGCGGCGAGCGGGCGAAGATCGAGCAACGGTGTGGCGCACCCGCGCTCACCGGAGAGGCGACGCCGTACTACCTGTTCCACCCCACCGCGCCTGCGCGCGCGTACTCGGTGGTCCCCGACGCGCAGCTGATCGCAGTGCTGCGCAACCCCGTTGCGCGCGCGGTGTCCGGATACCACCACGCCGTCCGGTTCGGCCAGGAGCGACGCCCGATCGATGTCGCGCTCGACCCCGACAACGAAGAGCGGCTCGCGAACACCGCCGACGACGGCTGGTTCGACGAGCGGCAGTCGCCGGCGCGCCTGCGCGGCTACCTCGCCCGCGGACGGTACGCCGAGCAACTCGAGCGCTGGTGGGCCCACTATCCCCGGGAGCAGCTGCTGATCGTCGAGAGCTCGGAGCTGCGCGACGGTGACGCGTTCGCCCGCGTGTTGGACTTCCTCGGGCTCGACGAGATGCGGGACGCCCCGGTGATCCCCGACCGCAACGTCGGTTCGTACACGCCGCCTCCGCTCGCGCTCGTCGACCGCCTCGCCGAGTACTTCGCACCCCACAACGAGCGGCTGTTCACGCTCCTCGACCGCCACTGGGACTGGCCCGGCTGACGCTGCCGCAACGGGCTCAGTCGGCGGGTGCGCGGCGACGCGTCAGGAAGGTGCGGATCTCGGCGAAGGTCGCGCGCAGGTCGGCCGTCGTCCTGAACGACGCGACGCGCTTGAGGTAGATGACCTGCACGATGTTCTGGAGCGCCAGCATCCCCGTGGTCGCGAGCGCGATGCCCTCGATGCCCCAGCGGTCGTAGAACAGCACGTCGAGCGTCACCGTGATCACGGTGCTCGCGGCGAGAAGCCACGCGTACGGCCGCTGATGACCCGTCATCATCAACGCGTAGCCACACGAACCCGCCCACGTCTGGATCACCTGCCCGATGGCGAGGATGGCGAGCACGGTCGCGGCTTCGCGGTAGCTGGGCCCGAAGAGGAACGCGAGGAGGTCGCCGCCGGCCACGACGCACACCAGCCCGAACACCGACGCGCCGAGCAGCGCGAGCCCGGCGGTCGACCGGAGCATGTGCTCGAGTCGACCGCGCTCTCCGCGTGCGTACCACCCCGCGATGAGCGGGGTGACGACCTGGTTCACCGCGATCAGCGGGAAGCCGACCAACAGCGCGAGCCGGAACGGCGCCGCGTACAACGCGACCTCGCTCGCGGTCGCGACCGCGCCGACCACGAGCAGGTCGAGCTGCGCGAGGATCGCCCGGCCGATGGTGGACGCCCACATCGACGCTTCGAACGGGTTGCGCAGCGCGAAGCCCGCCTCTTTCGTGTGGCGGAGCTTGAACGCCACAGTCCAGAACGCCGGGATCAGCGCGACGAACGACACGACCACGCTCATCCAGAGCGCGTCACTCACCGACACGTGCGCGGTGCTGACGATCGCGATCACGAACGCGACGCAGAGCAACGTGTTCGTCAGCAGGCCGTCGTAGATCGCGACGCGGCAGGTAGTCGCGGAACGCGCGGATGCCCTCGGGCACCACATTCTCGAGCACGCGCAACCCGGCCTTGATCCCAATGAGCCCGGCGACCGCGGCCACGCCGACTTCGGGGAACGTGAGCTCCAGCAGCTTCGTGCCGAGCGGCGACGCGATCACCGCGATGCACACGGCGGCCGCGATGCCGCTGAGCGCGAACGTGGACACGATCTCGTGGCGCGCCTCGTGGTCGTCGCCGATCATGAGCGCGGCCGACGCCCGGCGCAGGAGCGACTGCGGGAGCCCCAGCTGCGCGATGAGCGCGACGGTGGAGAAGATGCTCACCGCGAGTGAATAGGTGCCGAAGCCGCTCTTGGTGAGCATCCGCGCCGCGAGCACCGACGACGCGAAGAGCAGCGCCGCGCTGAGCGGGTACGCGATCGACGACCAGCCCAGCCCCTTGAGCACGAGGATGCGGTCGCCGTCGTCCGCTGCGGGACGGGCGTCGTCGGCGTCAGCGGGTGAGGTCACCGAGTGATTCCGAAGATGTCAGAAAGGGGCCGACGCAGCGTGAGCGAGCGCCAAGGCTACCATCCGCCCCGGCATGCACCGCAGCGTCGCTTCGAGCGTTCTCGTCGTCGCGATACTCGCGGCAGTGGGGATCGCGACCCTGCCGACCGCGGCCGCGGCCACCACGACGAGGGCCACGCCGAGCGCCGCGGCGTCGACCGCGTCACCCGGCGCGGCTCCCGTTCAGCGCGTGCTCGTGATCTCGCTCCCCCACGTCGCGTGGCGCGACCTCGAGGGCGTGCGACTCCCGAACCTCGATCGCCTGGTCTCCGAGTCGGCGATCGCCGACATGACCAACCGGACCATCGGCAAGCGCGATCTCGCGGCGACCTACCTGAGCATCGGCGCCGGCAACCGCGCCGCGTCGACCGCCCTGCCCGACGACGGGCAGGGGCTCCAGGTCGACGAGCAGTTCGGGACGCTCACCGCCGCGGAGGCGATGCGCCAGCGCACCGGAGCGTCCCCGTCGAGCGGGATCGTGCAGCTCGGCATCCCCGTCATCACCCAGGCCAACGACGAACAGGACGTCGACGTCACCGTCGGCGCACTCGGCGACGCGCTCGCCAAGGGTGGGTACACACGCGCCGTCGTCGGGAACGGCGACGGGTACACCGTGGACGACGACGTCGTCACTTACCGGCGCTTCGCGGTGAACACCATGATGGATTCGACGGGCACGGTGCCGGCCGGACGCGTCGACGCGACGCTGAACGAGCCCGACGCGGCCGCGCCGTTCGGCGTGCAGGCCGACCTCGACGCGACGACTGACGCGTTCACCGAAGCGTGGACATCGCATTCCGTCGTGCTGGTCGAAGCGTCCGACCTCGCGCGGCTCGGCGACTACGCGCCGTTGGCGTCGTCGGCACAGCGCAAGCACCTGCTCATCACCGCGCTGCAGCGCAGCGACGAGCTGATCGGCCGCCTACTCGACCAGGTCGACCCGCGCGCGACGCGGTGCTCGTGCTCGGTACCGGGCCCAGCATCAACGGTGACGCGCTGACCGTTGCGACGATGCGCGCACCATCGGTCGAGCCCGGGCTCCTGCGCTCCGCGAGCACGCGCCGCAACGGCTTCGTCCTTCTCGCCGATGTCGCGCCGACCATCCTCGATCTCACCGGCCTGCCGCGCGACAAGGACATGTCGGGGAGCCCGTTCGTGGCGAAGACGGTCACTCGCGACGCCGCGGCGCGGCGCGCGTACCTGATCTCGGAGAGCAAGGCGGGCGCGTTCCGCGACCGCGTGCGGGGCCCGGTCGTGCTGGCGTACACGATCATCCAGGCCGTCCTCGTGATCGGTGCCTGGTTGGTGCTGCGGCAGCGACGCGGCCCGAAGTCCCGCGGCCTGGTGCGCTACGCCGCGCTCGCAACCCTCGGCTTCGTGCCCGCGGTCTACCTCTCACGCCGCATCGCGTTCCAGGACAAGAGCACGCTCATGTTCGGCCTCGCGCTCGGCATCGCCGGCCTGGTGCTCGGCGCGCTCTATGCCCTGGTGGGGCGGCGAATGCGGTACGGGCCGATCATGCTCGCGCTCGGGGCCATCGTCGCCCTGCAGATCGGCGACGTGGTCACGGGCGCGCGGCTGCAGTTCGGGAGCGCGTTCGGCTACTCGGCGACGATCGGCGTGCGCGTCGCCGGTCTCGGCAACATCAGCTACGCGTTCCTGTCGTCGGCCGCAGTATTGCTCGCGGGTCTCGTCGCGCACTTGATCGGTGGTCGCCGCGGCGCGTACGTCGCCATCGCGATCCTCGCGACCGCGCTCGTCATCGACATCGCCCCGTTCTGGGGTGCCGACTTCGGCGGGATCCTCTCCATGGTCCCCGCGTTCGGTGTCATGGGCGCGTTGCTCCTCGGAATCCACATCCGCGTGCGGCTCCGGACCGTCGTCATCGCGGGCATCGCGACATTCCTCGTGCTCGTGGTCATGGCCGCGATCGACCTGTCACGCCCGACCGCAGACCAGACGCACGTCGGACGCCTCATCAGCAGCATCGGCGACAAGGGCCCCGACAAGCTGTTCAGCGTGATCGGGCGGAAGCTCGACCAGAACATCGTCACCCTCACCAACTCCGACTGGCGACCGAACCTGATCATCGGGCTGGTGCTGGTGGGGTTCCTCGCGTGGTCGTCCCGCCGCTGGCTCCGCCGGATCGTCGACGTGATCCCCGAGTACCGCGCCACGCTGATCGGCTTCGCGCTGCTCGCGTTCCTCGGCTACGCGCTCAACGACTCCGGCATCGCGATCCCGGCCGTGATGTTCACCGTGCTCACCGCGACGCTGGTGTGGCTGGTCTTGACCGACGCAGTGCAGCACGCCGACGACACTCGTCCCGTCGAGCCTGCCGGCCGCGAGCCGCCGGATCAGGAACCGGAGCCCGCGTCGTTGACGCTTCCGACCAGCTCGGCTAGAAGTGCGCCATGACATGGACCCGCGAGGAGCTCGAACGCGAGTGGAAGCGCTACCAGGATGTCGCGCTGGAATGCGGCCCCGCGATCGATTGGGATCCGTTCTGCGATCTGTACACCGAGCACGCGGTCATGGTGATCCCGGGCGCCATGCGCGTCGGCGGCCGTGAGGCGATGAAGAAGTGGTATCGGGAGGCGTTCAGCACCGAGCCGCTGAAGTACCTCTGGTACTACCCGGTCGAGTGGTACATGATCGATGAGCAGCGCGGCTGGGTGTCATGCCAGTTCTGGTGCCGCATGGCCGACCCGGGCGACGGCAGCGTCCACGAGTTCAAGTGCTTCAGCCTGCTGAAGTACGCGGGCGACGGGCTCTGGAGCTACGAGGAAGACCTGTGGGATCCGAGCGACATGGAAGCCGCGCTCAACAGCTGGGTCGAGACGAAAGCACGCCTCCAATAGTCTGCCGCAACTCCCGTCG
Source organism: uncultured Actinomycetes bacterium (assembly GCA_963721435.1). GTDB lineage: Bacteria > Actinomycetota > Acidimicrobiia > IMCC26256 > DASPTH01 > CAVRJC01. The sequence continues at coordinate 19,231 of CAVRJC010000006.1, read as the reverse complement.
CAGGGACGGCCCGAAAATGGGGAGCACGGCTCGACGCCGCTTGACGCGACGTTGCCGGGTCAGGCGTCCTGCACACCGCGGACCGTGCCTCACCTGCGCGCTCGGCGCAATCGTCCGCAACGTAAGGTTCGGCATCGCCGAGCATCGGAGGATCTCTGATATGTGGGCACAGCTGATCACGACGCGTCTGAAGCCGGGCAAGGAAGAGGAGCTGTCGACCTTGTTCGATCAGCTGCAGGCGGCCGAGCAACCAGGATCGGGACTCGTGCGCACGATGGCCATGCGGGACCAGAACGACCCGAGCCGGGTCTACATGCTGGTCGTCTTCGAGAGCGAGGAGACAGCCCGCGCGCGCGAGAGCGATCCGCGGCGCCAGGACGGGCTGCAGGCTGCGAGGGCAACGATGGCGGAGATCTTCGACGGAGCCCCGGAGTTCATCGACCTGACGGTCGTGGCCGAGCATTCGGGGTAGCCGGTCGGAATAGTTCGATGGTCGTCGAACGTTGCACGTCGTTCGATGACCATCGAACACGACGTGCCCCAGGAAACGGCGTTCGAGCGGGCGCTCGACGCGCAGGAACTGGCGTCGGCGCGGGAGTACGAGCGCCGGTGGTGGACCCTCGGCGTGCTGTGCATCAGCCTCGTGATGATCGTGATGGCGAACGCGAGCCTGAACGTCGCGCTCCCGACGTTGGCCCGGTCGCTCGACGCGACCTCGAGCTCGCTGCAGTGGATCGTCGACGCGTACAGCCTCGTCTTCGCGGGCCTGCTCCTCACCGCCGGCAGCCTCGGCGACCGGTACGGGCGACGGCTGGCGCTGAACGGCGGCCTCGTGGTGTTCGGTGCTGCGTCGTTGTTCGCGGCGTTGTCGAGCTCCGCGAGCGCGGTGATCGGCGCACGAGCGGTCATGGGGATCGGCGCGGCGTTCGTGATGCCGGCCACGTTGTCGATCCTGGCGCACGTGTTCCCGCCGGCGGAGCGGCCGCGTGCGATCGCGATCTGGGCCGGCTTCGCCGGCGTCGGTGTGGCGATGGGTGGGATCGTCAGTGGGGCGCTGCTCGAGAACTTCTGGTGGGGCTCGATCTTCCTCATCAACGTGTTCGTCGTGATCGCGGCGCTGGTCGCCGGCTGCTTCCTCATCCCGCGGTCGCGCGAGAAGATCCACGCGCCGCTCGACCCGCTCGGCGCGCTGTTGTCGATCGCAGGCCTGAGCGCGCTGGTGTACGGGATCATCGAGGGACCCGACCACGGTTGGCTCTCGGCGCAGACGTTGGTGACCTTCGCGTTCGCGGTCGTGATCCTCGTTGCGTTCGTGGCGTGGGAGCTGCGGGCCAAGGACCCGATGCTCGACCTGCGGTTCTTCCGCAACCCGCGCTTCACCGCGGCGACGACCGCGATCACGCTCGTGTTCTTCGCCATGTTCGGCTCGTACTTCGTCTTCACGCAGTATCTGCAATTCGTGCACGGGTACGACCCACTGCAAGCGGGGGTGCGGATGCTGCCGTGGGCACTCGCCTACATGCTGTCGGCCACGCAGTCGGCGAAGGCGGTGGAGCGCTTCGGTCAACGACGCGTCGTGAGCGCGGGTCTGCTGGTCGCCGGTGGTGGCCTCGCGATCGTGGCGGCGACCAGCACGCTCACCAGCAGCTACTGGCTGTTCGCGGCCGGTCTGGTCGTGCAGGCGTTGGGAATGGGGTTCACGACCGCACCGTCGACGGGCGCGATCATGCGCTCGTTGCCGTTGCACAAGGCCGGTGTCGGCTCGGCGGTGAACGACACCACGCGTGAGCTCGGTGGCGCGCTGGGCGTGGCGGTGTTGGGCAGCCTGGTCGCATCGCACTTCCGGTCGTCGTTCCACGACGCGCTCGGTGGGTTGCCGGCGAAGGCCACGCACTCGCTCGCCGAGGCGCTGCAGCACGCCGCGGCCGTCGGCGGTGCGCGTGGCGGTGTGATCGCGACTGCCGCGCGCGGCTCGTTCGTCGACGCGTTCACCTCCACGCTGTGGGTCGCGATGGCCGTCCTCGTCCTGGCGTCCGGCCTGGTCTCCTGGCTCCTCCGGCCCGCGGTGACCGAGTCGGCCGAGGCCCACGACCCGGTCGAGGCCAGATGACACAGCCCGGCGAGCTCGACTCCCCGGCGCGCGACGACATCGAGCTCGTCGACGTGCTCCAGGCCATCGGCGACCCCGTCCGGTTGCAGCTCGTGCGCATCCTCGACCACGCCGATGGCGCGATGTGTTGCCGCGAGATCCCGCTCCCCGTCAGCAAGTCGACCGGGAGCCACCACCTCAAGGTGCTGCGCGAAGCCGGCGTCGTACGCGCGCACGTCGACGGCGCACGGCGTTACTACACGCTCCGGCGCGACGACCTGGAAGCGCGCTTCCCGGGCCTGCTGAACTCCGTGATCCAACGGACCGAACGCGCGCCCTGAGCGGAGCGTCGCGCCGCGGGTTACGCGGCGCGACGCTCGGCGCTGAGCGCGCGCAGGCGCTCGGAGATCTCGGGCACCGCAGTGAGCAGGTTGTTGAACTCCTGGCGACCCGAGACGAGCGTCGACACGGGAGTCTTCGCGAGCAGCGTCGCCGTACGCGGGCCGCCTTCGAGGAGGGCGACCTCACCGAGCGGTGAGCCCGGGCCGCGCGTGGCCACCACTTGGCCACCCTGGAACACTTCGACCTCTCCTTCGAGCACGACGAAGAACTCCGCGCCGGCCGCGCCCTCCTGCGTGAGCATCGCCCCTGCCGGCACGGTCACGGTCGTCGACATCTGCGCAGCGAGCTGGCGGTCCTTCTTCGACAGTCCGTCGAACAGCGGGATCGCGGCCATCAGCTCGTCGGTGCCGGAGCGACGACGGAGCCGCCCGAACCGCGCGCCACGACACGGGGTCGAGAGGCTCTTCGCGCCGAGGCGGGTCGAGGGGTGGATGCCGAGGTCGCGTGCCAGCCACGCGGGCACACGCGATTCGTCGGGATGATGGGTATCACGGGGGTCGAACATGAGCACTCCTGCCTCGCGGTGACACTTCTCGATCCGTCATGAGTGTCGACGCCCCACATTTCGAGACGACGACCATGACGTTTCGACTGAGCACCGGCGAACTGAACATTCGTCCGCCGGACACTTGTTGCGTTCGGGCCCCCCGGGCACACTCACGCAGGTCTCGCGTGGGTTCACCGATCCTCGAACTGCCGACAGCCTATTCGACGAACGACGATCTGCTCCCAATGATTGATCGCCGGCGTTACGGTTTCGTCGTGGCCGAACCGGATCATGTCGACGTGGAGCTCGCGGGACGCACCGTGCGCGTGACGAGCCCCGACAAGCTGATGTTCCCCGACTCGCACACGACGAAGCTCGATCTCGTGCGGTACTACGAGTCGGTCGAGGTCCCACTGATGCTCGCGATGGGGAACCGGCCCGTGCTGATGCAACGCTTCCCGAACGGCGTCGGCGGATCGTCGTTCTTCCAGAAGCGCGTCCCGAAGGACGCTCCCGAGTGGCTCGAGACCACGACCGTGTCGACCCCCAACGGCACGACGTCGGAAGCGTTGGTCGCCGCCGACGTCGCGCACGTCGCGTGGGCCGTCAACCTCGGCTGCCTGGGCTTTCACGTGTGGCCGAACGAAGCCGACGATCCCGACCACGCCGACGAGCTGCGCATCGATCTCGACCCGCAACCGGGCGTGACCTTCGACGACGTCCGCGCCGCGGCCGCGGAGACCCACACGCTCTTCGAGGAGCTCGGGATCGAGGCGCACCCGAAGACGACGGGCAACCGCGGCATCCACGTGTACGCGCGGCTCGCGCGCGAGTGGTCACCGATCGAAGTACGCGCCGGCGCGGTGGCGATGGCGCGTGAGCTCGCGCGTCGTCGTCCTGACTTGATCACCGACGCGTGGTGGAAAGAGGAGCGCGGCGAACGCGTCTTCATCGACTTCAACCAGAACGCGCCGCACAAGACGGTGTTCGGCGCGTGGTCGGTGCGCGCACGCCCCGGCGCCCAGGTGTCGACACCGTTTGCGTGGGACGAGCTCGACGACATCGAGCCCGACGCCTTGACGATCGTGACCGTGCCACCCCGCGTCGCGGCGCGCGGCGACGCGTGGGCCGGGATCGACGAACGGCCGCAGTCGCTGCTGCCGCTGCTCGAGATGTCGGCGCGCGATCTCGCGTCCGGCCTCCAGGACGCGCCGTGGCCTCCCGTGTACCCGAAGATGCCCGGGCGAGCCGCCGCGGGTCGCGCCCAGTCGAGCGAAGAAGCCCGCGGCCGAGAAGCCCGCCAAGAAACCGGCCAAGAAGCGTGCGTCCCCGAAGGAGCGTCCGTGAACGAGCCCGACGTCTTCGTCCTCGCCGACCGCACCCTGCTGGGCGTCGTCGCGCAGATCCCCGACGACGCGTGGGACCAGCCGATCCCCGAGGGGTTCGCCACCAGCCGCAGCGACCAGACACCTACCATGCGCGAGATCGTGAACTACCACGCCTACGACGACGCGTGGGTGCCCGACATGCTCGCGGGCCTGACGATGGACGAAGCCGGACGCGACAAGTTCGACGGCGACCTTCTCGGCGACGACCCAGTGGAGAGCTTCGGCAGGATCGTCGACGCCGCGTGCGCCGCGGCCAAGACGCTCGACGACCTCGACCGCGTCGTGCACCTCTCGTTCGGTGACTTCTCCGCCCGCGAGTACTTCTGGCAGATCAATTCGTTCCGGGCGCTGCGCGCCCACGACATCGCCAAGGTGATCGGCGCCGACACCACGCTCCCGCCCGCGCTGGTGCAGGGAGTCTGGGCTGAAGTGTCGCCGCACGCCGAGGAGTGGCGCGCGATGGGTGTGTTCCCGGCCGCCGTCGCAGTCCCCGACGACGCGCCGCTGCAGAACCGCCTGCTCGGCATCACCGGCCGCGCGCCGACGCTCCCTGAGACGCGGGCCCTCAGAACAGCTCGTCGGTGTACGCGTTCGTGCCGTGACGCGTCGGGATGAACGCCGCCTGCATCGCGAGCGAGCCGACCCCCGCGGCCGCGAGCGCCCGTGAGCTCGAGGCGAAGCGTTCGTCCCAGCATTCGCGTGGGTCGACCTCGAGGAAGTGCAGGACCGTGACGACGTGCTCCACGCCCTCGAGCTCGCGGACATGCGCGAGCTTGTCGCCCGGCAGCGGACGCGGCGCGAACCGCAGTGACACTGCGACGGGGCCACCGACCACGGTCGGGAGGTGCGCCGCGGCGAGCCAGGCATCCAGGGCGCCACGATCGCCGTCGACCGCGTCGATCACCTCGACGACGAGGCCCTGATACGGCTGCACGAGCGTGTGGAGGTCGCGCGGGACGTCGTCGGCGCGGTACACGGCACCGAGATAGTCACTGAAGGACGTGAAGACGTGCCGCCGCTCCTCGAGCGGGTCGTGCCCGGCGCCGCGGTAGCTCCCCCGCCCCTCGGCGTGCAGCCGGTAGTTCGCGCCCAGAGCCCACTGCTCGTGATCCTCGAGGCGGCCGGCGTTGATCCAGTAGATGCCGATGTACTTGCCCGCCTCCAACGGCACTGCGACGCGCGAGCCCACCGGGCCACGAAGGTGCTGCAACCACGTCGGCGACACCCACCGGCGACACGAGAACATCCACGGCATCACCATCGCACCGGTGATCATGTGGTCGTCCTCGTACCAGCGGTTGTAGCCGACGACGTGCTCGGGCATCGGCTCCACCCACGTGATCAGCGCACCACCGAGTTGGGCCGCGTGCGGGCCCACGGTGGGCAGTCGCCGATACGCCGGGTCGACCCCGTCCGCGGCCGGCGGCGCCCCTTCATCATTCGCAGCACTCGACACGTGCCGGTCTCCTCTCGACGGGCGGGATCAGCGGCCGGTGAGGGTGCCGCCGTCGACGCTGTAGAGCTGGCCCGTGATCCACGAGCCCTGGTCGGAGCAGAGGTAGACGACCATCCACGCGATGTCGTCGCCGGTGCCGGCGCGCCCCAACGGCACGATCCGGTTCACCATGTCGTCCCACGCTTCGCCGCGCGGGATGTCGTCCATGCGATAAGTGTCGATGAGCCCGGGGCAGATCACGTTGACCCGCACCCGTGAGCGCCCGAGCTCCTGCGCCATCGCGCTCGTGAGCGCGTGGATGCCTGCCTTCGACGCCGAGTACGCCGCGGTGTTGGCGCCCATCATCTTTCCGGCGATCGACGAGATGTTGACGATGCTGCCGCCCTCACCGCCGTCGACCATGTGCCGCCCGAACGCGCGGCTCATGTAGAAGGTGCCGTTGAGGTTGACGTCGATCACGGTGCGCCAGTCGTCGACCGCGAGATCGACGACCGGGACGCGGTCGGAGCCCCGCGCGGCACCCGCGTTGTTCACGAGGATGTCGACGCGTCCGAGCTCGCGCATCACCTGCTCGGCGAGCGCGTCGACCGCGTCGGCGTCGGCGACGTTGCTGACGACGGGCATCGCGAGCCGGCCGAGCGCGCGCACCTCGTCGGCAACCGACTCGATGTCGCGCCAGCCTGCTTCCTTCTCGTCGTCGGGATAGCGATCGGGATCACGACCGGTGCCGGTGATCACGACGTCGCAGCCCGCACGCGCGAGCTCGACCGCGATCGGCCGCCCGATCGACCGCATGCGCCCCGCGCCGGTCACCACCGCGACCTTGCCCTCGAGGCCCGTAAGGGTCAGATCCGTCATCGTCAGAACAACCTCTCCATCAGGATCAGATCGGGGGTCGGCGGACATCCGGGGTGGGCATCGCGTCGGACGGGGTGAGCACGTCATCGAGGATCGGGCCACACCGCGCCGCGACGTCACGGAGCGCGGCGGTGTCGAAGCCGAACACGTCGGCCGCGGTCGCGCCGAGGAAGCCGCGCGCCTCGGGCGCCGACATCCCCGCGTGGCCGATCGTCGCCCGCAGGTACTCGGTGGTCTGTCCCCACGCACCCTCGACGTGCGGGAAGTCCGCACCGAACATCATGCGGTCGACGCCGATGTCGTGGCGGAGCTCCGCCTCCGCGCGCGAGAGGATCGAGGCGCCGACCCAGCAGTTCGTCGCGAAGTACTCGCTCGGCTTACGGGGCACGTACCCCCAGAGGTCGTCAGTGCCGAAGTTGGTGTAGCTGTAGTCGAGGCGGGCGAGGATGCCGGGGATCCAGTCGCAGTGCTGCTCGGTGAACACGACCTTGAGCCGCGGGTGGCGCTCGAACACCGCGCCGTAGATGAAGAACCACAGCGGCCGGTGCGCGAACCACGGGAACTCGGTGCCGACCAGCATGATCAGCACCTTCGCGGGCATGCCCGGCCGAGGCGCGCTGTATGTCGGGATCCCGACGCCCGCGTGCAGGTTGACGGGGAGCCCGGTCTCCTCGCACGCCGACCAGATCGGGTCGAGCGACTCGTCCCACAGCATCGGGATGCGACCCGTCGTGTCGACCCCGGGGATCACCAGGCCCCTGAGCCCGGCGTCGGCCGCGGCGCGGATCGTGCGGAGGTCTTCGTCGACGTCGAGGAACGTGAGCAGCGCCTGGCCGCCGAGCCGATCGGTGCGCCCGTGGCAGAAGTCGGTGATCCAGTGGTTGTAGGCACGGGCCGCGGCGCGCGCGTGATCCGGTGCGCCGACGTTGGCGGGGCCGAACCCGATGCCGAACGGGCCCTGGTTCGGAAAGATGATCTCCCCCACGATGCCGTCCGACTCCAACCGGTCGAGCCGCACTGCGGGATCGAACTCGCCGTCGATCGCGCCGCTGGCGATCATGCGCTCCTCGTAGGGCTCGATGACCTTCGGGTTGAAGAAGTGCTTCGGGGGCGTGATGCGGGAGCCACCCATACGCGTCTCGTACTCCGTCGCGTACGCGTCGAAGTCGTCGCGGAAGTCGGCGTCGACGTAAGGCCGGTACTCGCGCATGGGCGCGCCCGCGTGGCCGTCGGCCGAGATGATCAGCGCGCGTTCGTCGCTCACCGAACCGGTCATCGTCCTGGCCTCGGCGTGATCACCACGAGCGGCACGTCGCGGCCGAGCGCCGACGTCTGCTCCTGGTAGCGGCGCAAGCCGCCGTGCTTCGGCGCGATCGCCTCGAACACACGCTCGCGCTCGTCGCCGCGTGCGACGTGCGCGGTCGCGGGAAGCTGGCGACGGTTCACCGTCACCCAGCACGTGCCGTCGGCCTCGATGTTCTTGACCCACTGCGGATCGTGCGGGCCTCCGCCGTTGGTGCCGCAGATCACCAGGTCGTCGTCGACTTCGAAGTACGGCAGGACCGTCGACCGTAGTGCACCCGATTTGCGACCGATGGTGGTGAGCAACAGCACCTGGGTCTTGAACGCACGGAGGTCGGCACCCCCGGCGAGCGCGTACTGCGTGGTGACCGGCGACCAACCCGTCCACCGCACGAGGAAGCGGTCGATCGGCTGCGCGTAGGGCGGTCGCAGCACGATGAACCACGTGCGCCCGCGCGACGAGAACTTGATCCGTCCCTTGACGTCGCCAGTGGATGCGGCGGTGGGCTCCGCAGTGGGAGCTGCCTGCTCGGTGCTCATGGCGTCAGCCTTTCACGCGCTGGATCACGTCGTCGGCGTAGCGGTGCAGGTTGTCGAGCTTCTCCTGCAGCGTCTCGGTGTCGGGCTCGGTGCCGTAGGGGTTGAACCGCCCGAACCCACCGCCGGTGTAGGTGACCCCCCTGCTCCTCGAGCCGGCCTGCGCGAGCGGCACGAGCATCTCCGGCGCCACCATCGACACTGTGTACGTGAACTTCATGCTCCCCCTTGCCTGCGCCGGCGAGCTACCGGTCGAGCCCGAGCCGCAGGATGCGGATCGCGTTGCCGCGCGCGAGCTTCCACACCGTCTCGTCGTCGAGGCCCGCGACCTGCTCCTCGAAGATCTTCTTCGAGTCGGGCCACGTGGAGTCGGTGTGCGGGTAGTCGGTCTCGAACGTGACGTTGTCGACGCCGATGCGGTGCAGCGACTCGAGCCCGTGGCGGTCGCGGAAGAAGCAGCCGAACACCTGCCGGTGGAAGTAGGTGGACGGCGGCTCCGGCACGAGGTCCTGCACGCCGCCCCACGCGCGGTGCTGGAGCCAGACGTCGTCGGCCCGCTCGAGGATGTAGGGCATCCACCCGATCTGGCCCTCGCTGTACGCGAGCCGGAGGTTCGGATGACGGACCAGCACCCCCGAGAACAGGAAGTCGGAGAGCGACGACATCGCGTTGCCGAAGCTGAGGGTGGCCGACACCGCGACCGGGGCATCCAGCGAGGTGGCCGGCATCTGCGACGACGAGCCGATGTGCATGCACACGAGCGTGTCGGTCTCGTCGCACGCGTCGAAGAACGGCTCCCAGTAGCCGGAGTGCAAGGACGGCAAACCGAGCTTGGCGGTGATCTCGGAGTACGCCACTGCGGTGACACCACGCGCGGCGTTGCGCCGGACCTCGGCCGCCGCGAGCTCGGCGTCCCACAGCGGCACGATGCACAACGGGATCAGGCGGCCACCGGAGTCGCCGCACCACTCCTCCACCATCCAGTCGTTGTACGCGTGCACGCACGCGAGCGCGAGGTCCTTGTCGCTCGCTTCGGCGAATGTCTGGCCGCAGAAGCGCGGGAACGTGGGGAAGCACAATGACGCTTCGACGTGGTCGAGGTCCATGTCGTCGAGCCGTGCGTGCGGGTCGTAGCAGCCCGGGCGCATCTCGTCGTAGGTGATCGGCGAGAGCGTCATGTCGTCGCGCGCGAAGCCCGCCGCCGCGACGTGCCGCTTGTGCGGCTGGACGAGATCTTCGTAGTACCAGGCGTCGGACTTCGGCTGCGTGTCGTCGTAGACGATGTCGTAGCTCGTGCCACCGAGGTGCGTCATCGACGCGATGCCGACCCGCTTGATGCGCGGCGCGCGCGGGTCGTCACGGAACGGCTTCGGCAGCCAGCGCTCGAAGAGGTGCGGAGGCTCCACCACGTGGTCGTCGACGCTGATGATGCGCGGGGTCTCGGTCATGGCGTGGTGCTCCCGTTCTTCTCTGGTCGACTCCGCTCTGCCGTCCCGCTCTCCGAGCACGGCGCCGCTTCGTCTCGTGTCGCTCTAACTGGTGAAGCCGGTGACGGTCTGGAAGAGGATCGTCGCCAGCGTTGCGGTCATCGCGTCGGTGCTCACACCCCGTCGCCCGAACTCCGACTGGTAGGTGACGAGCCGCTCCATCATCGCCGCCAGCGCGGAGGCAGCGGCATACGCATTGAGCTCGCTCGACACGCTGCCCGCCGCTTGTCCCTTTTCGATCATCCCGGTGAATCCCGGGATGATCGCCGCGTAGCCGTCGAGACGCGCGCTCCAGAACCGCTTGTCGCCCTCTTCGGCGCGGAGGTCGCGGACGCGGAGGATCGCGCGGTGACGGTCCCAGTAGTCCATGAACGTGCGCACGAACTCGAGCGCGTGCCTCTCTCCGTCGCGCTCGAGCCACGACTTCTGGAGGAGATCCGCGAGGAACTGCGCATCGTCGCTCGCTTCGTCGGCGAGCACGAGGATCGCAGCTTCGACGTCGGCGAAGTACTGGTAGAAGGTCGCGGGCGACATGCCGACCTCGCGCGTGATGTCGACGACCCGCATCCCGAACGCGCCCCGCACGTCGAGGAGCTCTGCAGTCGCGTCCAGCAGCCGGCGACGCGTCCGCTGCGCGCGCGCCCCGATGACGCGGCCGTCGGAAGCGAGCGCCGGCTCGTTCATGTGCGGCCAGTCATTTCGGGGAGGTCATCCGGCGCCGTAGACAGGGACGGGGTCGGGTGCCTGCTCCACGAGGTCACGGAGCGCGTCACCGACCTCCGACGGCTCCCAGCGACGACCCTTGTCGACGACGGGGTTGCGCGACCAGCTGTTGACCACGCCCACCTGGCCGCCGGACATCTCGAAGGCGCGCCCGCTGATGTCGCACTCGCCGCTCCCCAACCACACGACGAAGGGCGACACGTTGGCGGGGTCCATCGCGTCGAAGCCGTCGTCGGGCTTGGCCATCATCTCCGCGAACGCGTCTTCCGTCATCCGGCTACGCGCCGACGGCGCGATCGTGTTCGCGAGCACGCCGTAACGCGCGAGCTCGGCGGCCGCGATGATCGTGAACGTCGCGATGCCGGCCTTCGCGGCCGAGTAGTTCGCCTGCGACACGCTGCCGAACAGTCCCGCGCCCGAAGACGTGGTGACGATCCGCGCCGCGCGCGGCGTTCCCGCCTTCTGCTGCTCGCGCCAGTAGCCGACCGCGTGCCGCACCGGGCAGAACATGCCGCGCAGGTGCACGCGCATCACCGCGTCCCACTCTTCGACGCTCATGTTCACGATCATGCGGTCGCGCACGATGCCGGCATTGCACACGACGGTGTCGAGGCCGCCGAACGTGTCGATCGCCTGCTGCACCATCGCGCCGGCGGCGTCCCAGTCGCTCACGTCGTCGCCGTTCACGATCGCCTCGCCACCTGCAGCCTCGATCTCCTGCACCACCTCCGCAGCGGGCGAGAGGTCGGTGCCCTCGCCGGTGAGCGTGGCACCGAGATCGTTGACCACGACCTTCGCACCCTCGGCCGCGAACGCGAGCGCGTGCGCTCGCCCGAGGCCGCGTCCGGCGCCCGTCACGATCACGACCCGTCCGTCACAGATGCCCATCGATGCCGTTCCTCGTTGCTCGGTTGTGTGTGGTGACGTGTGCCGCCGCGTCGGATCAGAGCGTGGACGCGACGACTTCGGCGTGCTCCTCGAGGGTGCCGAAATGCGTGTCGAGCACGCACGCCCGCTTCCAGAACCGTTGCACGTCGACTTCCCACGTGTACCCGATGCCGCCGTGCACCTGGATGCACGTGCGGGCGCAGAAGCGTGCAGCTTCGTCGGCCATGATCTTCGCCGAGGACGCCGCGCGCACAGGGTCGTCGTCACTCCGGCCGTCGAGCGCGCACGCCGCGCTCTCGACTCCCGCACGCGCGACCGCGGCCTTCACGAACATGTCGGCGATGAGGTGCTTGATCGCCTGGAACGAGCCGATGGCGCGCCCGAACTGCTCGCGCTCCTTCGCGTACGCCGTCGCGAGCTCGACGGCGCGGTCGGCGATCCCGACCTGCAGGCCACCGGTGAGCACCGCGCCGGTGAGGAGCAAGCGGTGCGCGACCTCGGGCCCGGCGATCAGCTCGCCCGTGGGGATGTCGCCGGTGACGATGCGCACCGGCGAGAGCGGGTCGAGCGGGCGGTCGACGTTCCGCGTCGTCAGCTCGGCGGGGTCGACACGGTGCACGCCGCCGGGGCCGAGCACGAGCAGCACGTCGAGGTCGTCGAGGAACTCGACCATGATGACCGGCACCGACGGCTCGAGCATGCCGACGATCTGCTCGCCCGTGGCGGCTTCGGGGATGAGCTCGGCCGCGAGGTGACTCGCGACGAGCGGTCCGGGCACGATCGCACGGCCCAGCTCCTCGAACACGAGCACCGCTTCGGAGACGCCGAGCTCGAGCCCGCCGTCGGCTTCGGGCAGGCGCAGCGAGAACACGCCGGTCTCGCCGAGCTCCTGCCATCTCGCCCGGTCGAGACGACCACCGCCGTCTTCGATCGCGCGCACGAAGTCGATCGGGAAGCGGCCGTCGACGAACGACCGCATCCCTTCCTGGAGGTCGACCTGGTCGGTGGTGAGCTCGAAGTCCACTGGTGCGTCCTAGCGATCCCGCGGGAGGCCGAGCACGCGCTCGGCGACGATGTTGCGCTGCACCTGCGACGTGCCCGCCGCGATGGTCATGGAGAGGGCCCAGAACCGGCCGCGCATCTGCTCGTCGACGCGGATGTCGTCGATGTCGTCGAGGCTCAGCGACGCGCGGTCGAGGAGGTGCATGGCGAGGTCACCGAGCCGGTTGCGCAGCTCGGTGAACGCGAGCTTGAACGCGCTGCCGCCGGGGCCGACGAGGCCGGTGCGCTGCGCCTGCGAGATGTTGCGCTTGGTGAGCGCCCAGAGCGCGTCGAGCTCGGCCGCGATCTTGCCGAGGTCGCGACGGAGCCCCGCGTCCTCCCACCTGGTCGCGCCGCGAGTCGTGATCTTGCGTGCGAGCTCGGCAAGGTCGCGCACGAGCACCTGCGTCTGCAGCACGTCGGACACGAACGCGGTGCCCCGCTCGAAGCTCAGCGTGACGTTGGCGACGCGCCAGCCGTCGTTCTCGTCACCCACGCGGTTCGCGACGGGGACGCGCACGTCGTCGAAGAACACCTCGCAGAACTCCGACGACCCCTCCATGGTGAGGAGCGGGCGGATGTCGATGCCGGGTCGGTCCATCGGCACGATGAGCCACGTGATGCCCTTGTGCTTCGGGACGTCGAAGTCGGTGCGCACGAGCATCTCGCAGAACTCGGCGACGTGGCCGTAGCTCGTCCAGATCTTCTGGCCGTTGATGACGTAGTCGTCGCCGTCGCGCTCGGCCTTGCAGCGGAGGCTGGCGAGGTCGGAGCCCGCGTTGGGCTCGGAGAAGCCCTGGCACCACACGTGCTCACCCTTGAGGATGCCGGGGAGGTGGAAGGCCTTCTGCTCGGGCGTGGCCTCGACCACGAGGGTGGGGCCCGCGTGCAGTTGGCCGACGAAGTTCATGCCGACGTAGGGGGCGCGGGCGCGCTCGGTCTCCTCGAGGAAGATGAGGTGCTCGGTGGGGGTGGCCCCGCGACCGCCGTACTCCTTGGGCCAGTTGATGCCCGCGTAGCCGGCGTCGTAGAGCATGCGCTGCCAGCCCATGTCGTAGACCCGGCGGGCGGCCCAGTCGTTGCGATCGGGCTCGGGCGGCACTGACGGGAGGACCTCCGCCAGCCAGGCGCGCACCTCGGCGCGGAATGCCGCTTCTTCCTCGGTGTACCGGAGATCCATGCGGCAGCGAGGCTATCTGATGGCCCGTCAGAAAGTACGAGCCGTGTCCAGGTCCACCTCCCTGCCGACTCTCGCGTCGTGCATAACGGCCGAAGCCGTGCGGCACCGGATTGGGCATTCGATTCGCGTGCCTGTGTAGCAGCGCGAATGCGCCAACGGGTACATCGCCGCTAGGACTTCTCCTCTTGCAAAGATCGATGCGCGGGCGTTCTCTGTATGCGTGACGACCTACTGGTTTCCGGCCGATGGTCATCCTGATGGACGATCTCGGAACCCGTGGTTTCGCATCGATGGCGCGTGGGGCTACCGGGCACGGGGTCACCCCGAAGGCGAATCCCCCGACCCGTGTCTCAAGATCGTGGACGGGTGGGCGTACCCGACGTTCAGCTTCCCCAATGAGACGACCGCTGCCTTCGAGGTGATCGGATCGTTTGTCTATCTCCCCGGTACGGGAGCCATTTGGTTCCTGATCGACACGGAGTGACGTGTTCTCCTTGAGGCGATCTACACAAGCCGACGTCCAATCGCACACGCCCGAACTGATGCTCTGTCGCGACGAAACCCGCCCGAAGCCGCACGCGTAACCGCTCCGGATTCAGGGCAATCTGATTCCCTATGCCGGATCGGGTGTCAAGCGATGAGTCGTTGATGGCGAGTGTCGCTGTTGACGTCGCGGTCGTGGGCGGTTGACCATGCGCTGTGGGGGAGGTCGCCCCGTTGGTGTCGTCTCGTTGAGATGGCTTGGGGGGCCTTCCCCTTCTTGTTGCGGCGTCGAGCGCGAACGTCGGTGGGCACGGTCCAGTGTTGCGCGATGATCGCGGTTGCTTTCTCGGATGTGACGGGCGTGCCGTCGGTGTCGCAGATCACGTAAGGCATCCGGCGGTTCATGACGGTCCATGCTCGCTCGGCGAGGTTCGCGGCGACGACGCAGAGCGCGCCGAGGTGGTTCTTGCCGCGCTCGACCATCTGCACGTAGTAGATCCGCGCAAGCTGCGGGTCTTGTTTGCGGGCGGTGTCGGCGGCGCGCACCAGGGTGGTGCGTAGCAGCGATGACCCGGCCTTGGACATGGTCTGGCCCTTGCGGTCGGTGTCGCCGGTCTCGGATGCTTTGGGAACGAGCCCGGTGAAGGAGCGGAACTGCTTGCCCTTGGCGAAGCGGGCCGGGTCGCCCATCGCGGCGACGAGCGCGGGTCCGCCGATGTCGGCGAGCCCGGGCAGGCTCCGAGCGAGACCACCGGGATCCACCCATCGATAGGCGGCCTCACGTTCAGCGGCGTGCACGGCCAGCTCGGTCTGGGTCACGCGCAAGAGGCGCACCTCGGTTGCGACCTCCGCGGCGAGATCTCCGAACGCGACGGCAGGGTGAGCGGCGTAGAGATCGATCGCCGCGTGAGCAGCGGCGAGCCATTCCTGGGCGCGCTCGACACCAGAATGGTTGTTCGACGCTTTGGCGATCACCGTGGCGAGACGCTTGATTCCTGCTTTGACCAGCAGGTTCGGGTCCGCCCACCGCTCCAGCACCGTGAGATCGGCGTTGGTGATCTTGCCGGCGAGCGGGCTCATCGGCATCAGCTGGCGGACCAGCGCCTTGATGCGGGTCTTACGTTCCGCGATGTCGCGAGTCAGTCGATCAGCAGCACGCACCCGACGATCCAACGCCGCCGCTTCGGCCCCGATCAGGACGAGTGGCTGCACGCCGGCGGGATGGAACAACGGGACGCGCGCCAAGGTGTCCGCGTCGATGCCGTTGGTCTTGACGTGCTTGGACAGATAGCGGCGCAGGTCTGCCGACTCCGCTGAGCTCACCCGATACACCAGATGCCCGCGGCTCGAAAAGAACACCGCGATCGGTAACCACGCCGGCCCGGTCGGCTCGATCACCACCTCCAGGCGCGACCCCGCCGGTGTGCCCTCCAACGCGGCAGTCTCGATCTCGGTCAGGCTCTCCACCGTCGGCAACGCCTTGCGCTTCGCCAACGTGGTGCCCTCACCATCGAGCACACGCACCGTGTGCGCGGACGCGATTCCCAGATCGATGCCGACCAGGCGTCTGTGCTTCATGTCGTCTCCTCGGTTGTCCGTTGTCACCGGCTCGCTCGAGAAGCGACGCTTCACGTTCGGCCACGGTCCCAAGGACACCGCCCAAACCGCGGCACCCACTCATGTGCTGCAAACGAATCCGACCTCAACCGAGTCGATCCACTTCCCTCATGCGGGGCATCCGTGGCCGGGTCAGGTGTGACGATCAGATTGACGAGGCCAGGCCCAAGACCTCCCTCAGTGCGCTTCTCAACGCCACCACCCGAACCAGCCGGGATGACAATGCAACCCCGGAACCCCGAACCCGAAGTGGATCCCCCGAGCCGGTGTTGCTTACATGTGCGACCGTTCCGATCAGGCTGGTCTCCGGCAATACTTGGGCGTGCGGAGCTGAGCCACTGTGTGGCGAAGGAATCTGACGTAGCGAGAGAATCGGGGTGGCCGCCTGATCTCGGCTCGCCCGAGGTCGCCGTCAGCGCTTCACGACGTAGAGGCGCCAGGTTCCCGGGACGCCCTTGAGCTCGTGCTCTCCGCGATCGAGGAACGTCAGCTCCGATCCGGCCATCAGTTCCTTCACGGTGCTCGACACGACGATCTCCCCGCCGTTGCCCGTCGCGGCGACCCGCGCGCCGATGTGCACCGCGAGACCGCCGATCTGATGGCCCCGCACCTCGACCTCGCCGGTGTGTACCCCGGCGCGGATCGCGAGCCCGATTCCCGAGAGCGTGTCCGACATTGCTGCCGCGCACCGAATCGCGCGTGCCGGTCCGTCGAAGGTCGAGAGGAAGCCGTCGCCTGCCGAGTCGACCTCCTCGCCGCCGAAGCGGGTGAGCTCGCCGCGCACGATCTGGTCGTGTCGGTCGAGCAGCGCTCGCCATCGGGTGTCGCCGAGCTCGGCGGCTTGTGCGGTGGAGCCCACGATGTCGGTGAAGAGGACCGTGGCCAGCCGCCGGTCGGGATCGGACGCGGTGCGCCCACCGGTTAAGAACTCTCCGATCTCGTCGACCACCTCGTCTGCTTGCTCCGTGAACCAGAGGTGGTCAATGCCGTCGATCTCCACGTACCGTGCGCGCGGGATGTGGTCGGCGACGTAGCGTCCCATTTCGCTGCTGACGATCGGGCCTTGCGCGCGTTGCAGCACGAGCGTCGGCGCTGCGACCCGCGGGAGAAGGTCACGGACGTCGACCGACACCGCCTGGCGGAAGTAGTGCGCGACAGCACCCGGTGAGACCGCGCTCCGGCCCAGCTGCATCCACTCTGCGGCGAAACGCTCGTCGTCGGCGCGACTCGGCACGAGCATGCGGAAGTGCCCGGGGTTGCCGTCGGCCCAGTCAGCTGATTGGCGTTCCACCAGGTCGAGGAGCACGCGCTCGGGCGCACCCCAGGGGTAGTCGACACCCTGCATCAATCGGGCGGCCGTGTTCCAGAGCACGAGCGCCCGACACCGTTCGGGGTACGCCGCGGCGAGGTGCAGCGCGAGCGCGCCCCCATCGGTGAACCCGAGGATCGCGGCCTGCTCGCAGCCCGCGGCATCCATCACCGCGATGACGTCCTCCACCTGGGTCTCCAGGTCGGGCAGCCGGTCGAGCGCCACCGGATCCGAGAGGCCGGTACCCCGACGGTCGAGCATGATCAAACGCCCGATGGCCGCCAGTCGTCGGCGCTGGCGGGCGAGCTCGGGAACGGCCCAGAACGCCTCGACGTGGTGGACCCAGCTCTCGATCTCGACGATGTCGAGCGCCCCCTCGCCGAGCTCCTGATACGCGAGGTGAACCCCTCCGTTTCGGGCGTACCGGGTCTTCGGGGCCGTGTCCACGTGCAGAGCTTCGCAGAATCGCCGGACCATCGACCAACGCGGGGTTGGTCCGACGCTCTCGCGACCGAGGCGCTTGACCGGCGCGCCATAAGCTGATGCCGCACTGGCGTCGTGGGATCGGGCATCCTGTACTTCTGCATCGTTTGTAGCGCGTGGGGGGCCGATGGAGATTCCCGAGACCCGGTTTGCGCTGTCGAGTCGCGGCGATCAGGTCGCGTATCAGGTAGTCGGGCACGGCTCTGTCGATGTGTTGGTGGTGCGCACTTTCCATCTTTTCGATTGATTCGATGTGGGAAGAACCGCGACTCGTCTACTTCCTGGAGAGGCTTTCTGCCTTCAGTCGTCACATCTGGCTTGACTTTCGTGGTACCGGCGCATCAGACGCGATCGCACCGACGCAGAGTCGGCTCTTGGAGACGATGGTGGATGACATCGTGTCCGTCGTTGACGCGGTGGGTTGTGAACGTGTGATGTTGTTGGTGATGGGCGCGCCCGCGGGGTTGGTGTTCGCCGCGACGCGCCCTGAACGGACCGCTGCAGTCGTGCTTGTCGATACCGTCGCGGGACGGCGACGCGCTGATGATTATCCACAAGGCCTTACTGAACCCGAAATCGAGCAGCGTCTGGCGGCGGCACTCGCGCCGCCAACCTTCACGAACCCGGCGCCGAGCCTCGTTGGAGACGTGCAATTCGAGCGTTGGCTCGGGCGCGCTCAGCGCCTGATGGTGCCACCGAATGACCGCCGGGTTCGACTGCGCGCCCTGTTCAACCATGACGTGCGCAGCGTGCTCGGCTCGGTTCAGGCACCGACGCTGGTCATACACCGCCGGGACGGCGCAGACGCCGAGCGCTGCCGTTTCGTCGCGGATCACATCCCTGGAGCGCGGCTCGTCGAGTTCGATGGCAAGGACTCGTTCTTCTTCGTCGACTCATCGCTGATGCTGGACGTGGTCGAAGAGTTCGTGACCGACGCGCCGAGCGCACCGACGTCAGATCGGGTGCTCGCGACAGTGTTGTTCACCGATCTCGTCAGTTCGACCGATCAGGTCGTGCAACTGGGTGATCGACGATGGCGCAACCTGATGGCTACCCACGACGCGCTCACCCGCTCTGAAGTCGACCGGTTCGGTGGGAAGGTGATCCGGTTTACGGGCGACGGGGTGCTCGCAACATTCGACGGGCCGGCGCGTGCGATCCGCTGCGCGTGCGCGATCCGGGACACGCTCTCAGCGCTTGGACTCTCCGTGCGCGCCGGACTGCACACCGGCGAGATCGATTTGCGCGGCGACGATGTCTCAGGAATCTCGGTGCACATCGGCCAGCGTGTATGCGCTCATGCCGGAGCAGGAGAAGTGCTCGTGTCGCGCACCGTCGCCGATCTCATCGCTGGCGCCGACATCGACCTCCACGACCACGGCGAACACGACCTGAAAGGCGTACCCGGAACCTGGCGCCTCTACCGGGTGACCGGCCACTAGTTAAGTGTCCGGGCACCGAACCGGGAGAGACGACCGAACTGCCGCACTGGCGCGACACG
>CAVRJC010000005.1:0-493926 GCA_963721435.1 uncultured Actinomycetes bacterium | reverse complement strand
TGACCCTCTGCCTAACCTGAGACCACCGCACTGTGGAGGATCTGAGGCATCCGCGTGTCAGCCTTGGTGATCGTCAAGTTCGTGAGCTGACCTCGAGGGATCCTCGAGGCTCGTGGTTGTCGTCGACCCACGCCGGTCTCTGCCCTCGCCGGCGAAAGCGAACACGTCCTCGACTTCCGTCGTGCGGAACCGATCACCGCGCCTTCCGCCTCTTCTGCACCGGGGCGAAGAGTCGGTCCTGGGAAACGCTGCGTGGACGTAGTCAACAGTAGCCCCTGGAGCTTCTTCCATCGCCGCCAGAGGCCAGAGCCCCAATCAGGTCTGTCAAGGCCCTTGTCATCGCAGGCCTTCTCGAGCTGGCGCTTGAAGTCGTCGCCGAGCTCCTCGGTCTTCGAAGCGCTTCTCGGTGCAGGCTATCTCGCAGCCGTCCATGCTGGTGCTGACCGTCGATCGGACGTAAGCACCGTGGTCCCATCGTCGCGTGCGGGCGGGCAAGCTGTCGGGCACGCAGTGGCGTGTCCACGCCGGCAACGGGGCGACTCGACTGATCGGCGAACCGGCACGCCGCTTGTCGCATAGAGCGCCGTGGACGGCTGCGCCGCGCGCGGAAGCCCATTGGCCGAGGAGTGCCTGTAGCGGTCGAGCGTGAACGACGCCGAGGAGTGCCCTAACCGGTCCGCGACGTGCTCGGGTGCCTGCCCGCTTCGATCATGTGGGAGGCGATGGCTGCTTCGGAGCCCGTGGACGATCAGCCGTGGTAGTCCGTCGCGGGCGACCAGCCGACCGAACGTGGTCGGTGACACCGTCCGGATGCCGTGGGCTCCCGTCGACCGTGGGGAACACGAGTCGTGGTCACGATCAGTCCGCCATGTTGGCCGAACATGCGTCAGCAGTGCCGCGCGTCGGGGCCGAGCCGCTCAAGAAGACGTCGAGCGCGGCGTCGTCGGCCGGGGCCGGCCGACACCAGGTGGCCGCGGTCGTGGTCGACGACGACGATCAGGTAGCGGTGGCCGCTCCGTAGCAGATCTCGTCGATCCCGATCCCACCAGTCCCTCGAGCCGGTCGATGGTCGCGTCGATGTCCGCGTCGACGTGGGTCACGATCGACCCGATGTGCGCCAGGCAACGCGGAGCAGTTCCATCAACTGCACTCTCCGACGTGCGCCAGTCAAGGGCGAGGTCATCGACGCGGGTGTGGCGGCACGACGACGCGCCCATGGCACCGCCGCCACGATCACCCCATGCGCGGAACGCACTGGTGGCGCCCTGGCTTCGAGGAACACGCGAGTCGTGCCGAGATCCAACGCTCGCCACCGACGACGACCCTCACCAGCGTCATAACGCGGTGACCGTCGCCGGCACTGACCACACCGGCCACGAGCACGCGTCCGGCCGCGAACCGCCACCACCATCGCGTCTGCTGCATCGTCGAAGTCGACACCCTCGACCACCGTTTCAGAGAGCCCGCACGCACGTTCCCATACGCTCTTGTTCCGCACCCCGCTTGCCTCCCGATCGAAGTCGTCAGACAACTCCGAACCTAGGAATCAAGCGGGGTGCGACCGCGAACCGACACCCACACCACCCACGGAAGCAGCAGAAGAGCGAGATATGGCGCGGCTCCTCCGATTCGCCGACGAGCGAACCTCGTGGTGGTTTCGCCGTGTGAATCCGGCTACTTCTGCTATCCAGCGAAGGTCGGTTGGATGATCACCTGCGGTGTCGGGAATGCGTTGGTCACGATGACACCCGCGGATTCGATACGGCTCCTGCCGAACACGACGTCCTGGTTGGAGGGTTGACAGAACGGAGCGTCGGTCGAGTGGTTGTCCCTACACACGTAGGGAGCGGTCGTCGCGCCTCCGCTCGCAGTCTCCGTCACGTTGCAGGTATCAGTGAACGCCGCAATGACTGTTGGGTTGCCGCCGCTGAACGGATGACCCGATGCATCGAAGACCAAGGTTCTGTCGACGGTCGTCTGCGAGGCCTGCGCATTCACGCCAGTGATCACGACGTGACTACAGACCACATGGACGGTGAAGGTCGTACCTGCAGGGGCTTGACCCGTCACGACCTTCAGTGTCGACGAGGGGCTGACACACACCCGCGACCGGCGTGATCTGCGCCTGGCCGTTCCCCGAGGTGTCTTGGCCGAGTGACCCGACACCAATACCCGTCGCGGATGCCCGCCGCGAACCCGGCACCGCCGCCGCCGCCACCGCCGCTGGCGCTGTCGCCCTGCGGGTCACTGACCCCGCCGCCGCCGCCACCACCACCGAAGAACCCGCCGCCGCCACCACCGCCACCACCGTTGTACACGCCCGTCGGAGTCGCGGCAGTACCACCCACGCCACCGACGCCCGACGAGCCGTCGCCGCCCGCCAGTCGCGTCGCCACCTGCCGCGGCACCGCCCGTACCACCGACGGACGTGGTCCCACCGAGACCAAACCCGCCAGACAAGCCACCACCCAACTGGCCATCAGATCCCGCGGTCGCACCACTGCCACCAGCCCCGCCGTTTCCACCAGCGTTGCCCGAGCCGCCCCCACCACCCGCGACCAAGATCACACTGCCGTTCAGGCTGATGGTCGTGGCCCCACCGCCACCGCCACCACCGACCGCACCAGCACCAACGGAGACACCACCGGCCGCGCCTCCACCGAAACCTCCGCTACCGCCAGCCGCGCCGCTTGACACGCTCTCGCCCACGCCACCCACATCGACCGTGATCACGTCACCGGGCACAACCGGGAACGTCGCGACCACCTGACCACCCGTGCCCCCCCGCGACCCCCGAAGTGCCGCCATTCGCGCCTGCTGCCGAGATGGTGAGATCGCACACATTGGGATCGTCCGGCACGGTGTATGTCTGGGACACGCCGGTAAACGGAACGGCACCGGAATGTCCACGACTGTCTGAGCGCCGCCACCCGACGCAGCCACGCCAAAAACACCAAGCCCGGCCACCGAAACCGCCGAGATACCCACCACCAAGCGACGTCGCAGCATCATCCGTCACCTTCCAACCCTTGAGCAGCGCAAGAACCCAAGCGCACCGAAGGTAGTGGCACACCGCACCGGTCAGGATGACCGTTGACTCCCACGCCGAGCCTTGCGCTTACCGAGTCGACGCCGCCAACCTCCATATGAAACGAAGCACACAGAATGCCCGTTCTGGTGCGCCCACGTCACGCACCGGTTGGGAGACGCCAGACGGTTCTCCGAGCCGCTCGCAGCTGTGCAGGTTGCGTACGCGGCCGGTGCGAGCGGCGTTGCGCAAGCCCCGAACGGGTCACGCGGCACGGTGCCCACCATTTCTGATGCACTCATGCCATGGGCGCGGTGATGTTGGTCGCGCGTCGATCGCGCGGAACACGAGCGAGCGTCTGTGTTCGGCAATCTGGCAAGGGACTTCCGCGTGTGGAGGACTGCCGCCGTAGTGGTGCCGAATGACCCTGGCGACTGGCCGTTGTGATGCGCACCATGGGCGCGAGGAGCAGGTCCGCCCGGGACCGGGTGACGACAGTGGACGCTGAGTCGAAACAGCGCGGAGACATAGCGAGGCGCACCGATGCTTGAGTTCGAAGGCGCGAGCAAGCGGTTCGGGGAGTTGGCGGCTCTCGACGCCTGCACGTTCACTGCGCAGCCCGGAAGGTTGACGGGTTTCCTGGGTCCGAACGGGGCGGGCAAGACCACTGCGATGAGGGCAGTCTTCGGATTGGTTGAGTTGGACGCCGGCGCGGTGTGTTGGCGTTGTGCACCGATCGGGTCGGACGACCGCGGATGCGGTTCGGCTATATGCCGGAGGAGCGAGGGTTGTATCCGCGGATGCGGGTGCGGGACCAACTCGTCTACCTGGGCAGGCTCTGCGGCCGGACTGCTGGCGAGGTGAGTCGGACCGTCGATACTTGGCTGGAGCGTCTCGGCCTCGGCGATCGGGCTGGGAGCCGCCTCGACACCCTCTCGCACGGCAATCAGCAGCGTGTGCAGCTGATCGCCGCGTTGGTCAACGAGCCCGATCTGCTCGTGCTTGACGAGCCGTTCTCTGGGCTCGATCCGATCGCGATCGGCAATATGGCAGCGCTCCTCGGAGAGGTCGCGATCGGCGGGCGCGACTGTGCTGTTCTCCAGCCACCAGCTCGACCTTGTTGAGGAGCTCTGCGAGGACGTTGTCATCATCGACCACGGCCGAGTGGTCCTGGCAGGCGACCTCGCCGAGCTACGGGCCGCGGTCCCGCAGCGGTTCGTGGACATCCGCTACCGGGGTACCGCACCCGAGTGGTCACGGCTGTCGTCCGTCGCGCTCGTCGAGTCGACGGAGGGCCATGCACGGTTGCGTGTCGAGCGCGATACCGACCCGGCCGCGGTGGTGACCCTCGCTCGACGTACCACTGACATCGTGTCGTTTACTTACGCGCCCCCGACGCTGTCGGAACTCTTCCGTCAGGCCGTGGTCGCATGAACGGCGTGCGTCAGGGTTGGCTGGTAGCGGCCCGGGAGATACGCGAACGCAGCCGTTCTCGTGCGTTCCGCGTGTCGTTGGTGATGATGATGCTCTTGGTCGCCGCTGTCGTCATCGTGCCGAGCGTGGTCGACCTCGGCGGCAGTACAAGAGACGTCGGGCTGAGCGGTTCCATCCCGAATGGGCTGGCTGAAAGCATCAAGGCGCAGAGCAACGCAGTCGGCACGGAGGCGCGTGTACGCCGCTACAACAGCGTTGCCGCGGGTGAGGAGGCGGTCCGCCACGGCGACGTGGACGTGCTCGTGCTCGACGCTCGACGGCTTGAGTGGCCGCGCCGGACCGACGAGCAGCTGCGAGCCGTCGTGACCGGGGCCATACAGCTCCTCGCGGTGAGCGAGCGGGCCACGGCTACAGGGATCAGCCCCGACGCGCTTGCGCGCCATCGTCGCCCCCGTCCGGGTTCGGAACGTCGAACTCGGCACCGTGGCGGGACGCAGCCCCGACGACGAGACCGTCGCGATGGTAATGGGCGTCATTCTGCTGGTGGCGATCGCCACGTATGGGAGCTTGGTGTTGGCCGGCGTCGTGGAAGAGAAGGGCAGCAGGGTGGTGGAAGTGCTGCTCGCTCGAATGCCTGCCCGCAGTCTGTTGGCCGGAAAGATCACGGGCATCGGACTTCTCGGGTTGGCCCAGATCGGCGCGACCGCCGTCATCGCGGTCGTCGCCATGGCTGCCGTCGATTCCGTCGACGTCCCCGCAGCCCGCGGGAGTGTGATCGCCTGGGTCGTTGTGTGGTTCGTGCTCGGCTACGCGCTCTACGCCACGCTCTTCGGCGCGCTCGGATCGCTGGCGTCACGCCCCGAGGACGCGTCGAGCGTCACTGGTCCGGTGACCGCTGTGCTGCTCGTGGCGTACTGGGCCTCGTTCCTTGCGATCGGGAGCCCCGACAGCAGTTGGGCACGTGTGATCGCGCTCTTCCCCGCTACTGCCCCAATGGCCATGCCCGGCCGCATCGCGATGGGTGCAGCGACATGGTGGGAGCCAGTGCTCGCCGTCGCGTTCACCCTCGCCGCCATCACGGCGTTGGTGCTGTTCGCCGGCCGTGTCTACAGCGGCGCTGTCCTCCACACCGGAGCCACGCTCAAACTACGCGAAGCCTGGCGAGGTACAACGACACGGAATCCAAGCGCCGAGACTCGTCCGCGTCACGAAAGCACAAGCGCATGGATGCGAAAGGCCCGCGCGGTGGCAGGAGGAAAGCCACAGACGACAAGCGCGGACGGAATGACAGGCCGATGGGCGAATCTCGCTCTCATCGGCATTGCTGCCGGCGTCGGTATCGTCATAGGTGTGCTCACAGCTGACGTCATCATTGGACTCGCTGTCGGAACAGCGATCTACGCCATTGCAACCCAGATCGTCAAGGCGCGGAGCTCGTAGCGGGCGATCCGGCGCACCGATTACGTCAGCGTTCGAAGACGGCGTTTCCTTGCGCAGCACGGTCCGGACGGTGACGACAAGCGGTGCGTACTCGGCGGACCTCAACGAGTTGGTGATCGGTGAAGCTGGTTATGCGTTCCCGGAAGATCCGTGAACGATGCGATCGTCGCCTTCGCCGTGGACGCCATCGATCGCTGAGCCGGACCGCATGGAATGTCCTCCCTGGATCACGGAAGCCCATGGCGAAGTCGGTGTCCCCGACCACCTCGGTGATCTGGTCGCCGTTGTCCACGAACGCGCACATGAAATGGCCGTTCGACAATGGGGCTGGCTGGTTGGTGACCACGGTGAGATACGGCATCGCTTCCTTCCGGTGGAGTAGATGGCGTGCTGGATGCGGCGCGTCTCATCCTCGCAGCTTCGGTGGTGTGGACTTGTCGCCAGTCCCCAAGTCTCGGGATGAAGGTGGTGTCGTCAGGCATGGTGGGGATGGCGCGTGTCGGAGGGTTCAAAGTCCGCCCCCTCCAAGAACTGATCCAGTAGGGGCTGTTGCGCCGCGTGACCTTGATCTCGATCAACTCGTCGTCCTCGTCCATCACCGCGACGATGAACTCGTCAACCTCGGGACGGGTGCCGACCGTCTCCTGCACCGGCGTCACTAGCTGGGGTGTGGTTTGAAACTGCACGCTCCTTGAACTTTGGGGGTGGAGAACACCACGGCCCCCGGTCGGAGAGCCAGCATTGGGGTGTACGAGCAAGAAGTCGGCAAGAAGGGGAGTAGAGAAAAGTGAGTAAGACTCAGTGGTCGAGTCCTACAAACGCGACCTCGGGCGGACGTTCGATATGGATGTGACCCGAAATGCGTGCCATCTGGATTCATCTCCGTGTCGTTTCACCCGGCGCACAGATTGATGCTCCTAGGTGTTGTCAAGCAAGCGTTTCGGTGGGGAGGCATGCGTAGAGCTCGCGTGCGACGTAACGCTTGAGGCAGCGGATGGCTTCGGCTTTGGTTTTGCCTTCGGCGCAGCGCCGCTGGAGGTAGTGGCGTGTCGCGGGGTCGTAGGAGAGGCGTGTGATGACGATGCGCCACAGCGCACTGTTGGCTTGACGGTCGCCGGATCGACTGAGGCGATGTCGTTGTTGTTTGCCGCTCGAGGCGTCGAGTGGCGCAGCTCCACACAGTCGGGCGAAGGAGCGTTCGTTGCGGATCCGGTCGGCGTTCTCGCCAGCGGCGACAAGCAACGCGCCGGCGGTGTCGGTGCCGACCCCGACACGTTCGATCATCTCGGGTGCGGTTTCGGCGACGAGAGGCGTGAGCAACTCGTCGAGCATGGTGATCTCGTCGTCGAGTTCACGGACTCGACGGGCGAGGGTCTTGAGCGCAAGACGATTCGCGTTGGCGACATCGGTTCGCCCTCCCGGGCGGAACCCCCCAGCCGTGTGAAGCAGTTTGGGGATCGTCAGCCCACGGAGTTGGGCCCGCAGCTCGTCGGGCGCGGTCGTGATCAACGCGCGGATCTGATTCAACGCCCGGGTGCGGTCCCTGCGGGCACTGCCCCGAGCCACGCGCAGCACCCGGATCGCTTCGACGTTGCCGGCGCGGGTCTTGGGCGCTCCGAGCGCGTCACCCGCGAACGCTGCCCGCGCTGCGCTGACCGCGTCGTGCGTGTCGGACTTGCCGGCCCGGCGACGCCGTTGACGATTCGGCCGGTCAACCTCCACGACCGTGATCCCCACACCTTGGAGATAGCGAGTAAGTCCGGTGCCGTAACTGCCGGTGCCTTCGACGCCGACCAGCGCGACATCACCGAACGAACACAGCCATCCGATGAGCGCGCTGTAACCCTCAGGTGTCGTGTCGAACGATGCCGTCCCCAGCAATCCACCGTGCTCATCAAGCGCGGCCGCGACATGCACATCGAGGTGGGTATCGACCCCACCCGTGATTTGTGATCCCATGTTCGTGTCTTCTCTCTGCGTCAACCGATAGGGAAGACACCCGCCCTGCCGGGACGGCGGACAAGACAACGACGAGCCTCTACGACAGGCTCCTAGAAAGTCACTCCGCCCGACCGGTAGGTGTCGGGTGAGCTCCTGGGTACGGCCGACAGATCAATCTCAAGGCACACCCGCGAACAGGCGCCAGCCCGCATATTCGAGTCAGACCAAGCCCAAGAACTCACAACCCGAATACTCGTTGCCCGATCTGGAGCGTTCTTGCCGCGGCAGTCGAGGGAGAAGTAGCCCGACCCGGCGGATATCTAAATACACCTTTGTTGGACCATGATCCCAGCGGCGGCGACTGTTCCGGCGTATCCGTCAAGGATGACGAAACAGGCAGAGCGCGGATTACCGTGGCGTGGTAGTGGTCCGGCGGAATGGCGCTTCGAGCGTCGCTCCAAGGTACGACCCGACGAAAGCCGAGACTCGACGAATCAGGTTCGGAACGAGCGCTATCGCGATGCGAGCGCTGGTGTGAGGTCGGTCGTACTCGCAAGCACTGCGATGCAGTTGGGTCCGCGAAAGTCTTCATCGGCGGTTTCATAAGGCTTGAACTCAACGCCGTGTGGTCGCAGCTTGCCGATTCGATACCCAGCGGGCTCGAGCAGCTCATAGAAGTCGATGAGGAGTGCATGGCTCCGGATGTTCCAACGTGAGTACTCGAACTGAATGACGGCGACGCGTCTGCGCCTGAAGCATTTCGGCATACCCACGAAGCACTTCGAGGTCAGAGCCCTCGGCGTTGACCTTGAGCAGATCGATCCTCGTGATCCCGTTCCTCGCGGCAGTAGTCGTCACCCGTTCGGATCTCGACGATTATGCAGTTGCGCGACGGATCAGACGGCACAAGCGAGTTCTGGCGTGGGTCAGGCTCACTCAGATACAGCGTTGCCGTGCCCGCCTTTGCCCCTAAGCCAAACGAGTTAACGACGACCTTCGCCTCATTGGCCATCAGCTCGGCCAGCTCGTTCGCGATTGAAGGAGTGATCTCGAAACAATGGACTCTCGCTGCCGGGTTCGCGTGCAGGACCATCTGCGTGTAGCTACCTCGGTGCGCTCCGACATCGAACACCGTATCGAGAGCGTGACCGCGGAGCACGGACAGAGCCCAGTCTTCCCCGTTGCTTTCTCCATGGAAGTTTCGATTCCCGAACGCGTCGAGGTAGCGAGCGCTCGCGAGTGCCCCAAGCCGCAGGATCCAGTGCGTCTCGATGTGCGCCGATCGCACGATACACAGACTGACTCAGGCGATTTCGAAGGCTCTGAGCTCCCATTACCCCACTCCTACTGTGCCCCGAAGAGAATGAGCGTACCGGAGAGGCGAACCACGCGGGTTTCAACGACAGACTCGATGGGCGAACTCGGCCATTGAAAAGTGCGCGATCTTGTAGGTGATCTTCACGACTCGCGCTCTGCCGCCGTGTGCGACGCTCTCACCGATCGCCCCAAACCCCAAAGCGAGACGGTATCGCGCTTCCCTCATGAGGCGGCGCGGAGCTCACGTCGCATGCGCTGACGCTCGTCGCATGCGCTGACGCTCGTGGGATGTCAGGCGGCCCGAAATGCCGTACAGCTCGGGTCGGGTCATCGCATGGTCGAGGCACTGCAGATCGGCAGCTATGGCGTCGAAGTCTCCGACTTTCTCTTGCTCTGCCGGGATCGAATGAAGACGCTCACCAGCCAGACGTTCAGCACGGCCGCGATCGTGAAGACCGCGACGTAGGTGGCCGTGACGGGCCAGGTCGTGCCGCCATTGTCTGCGCCCGTGATGTTGAACGCGGTGCTCACCGCGATGTAGAAGACCGGCAACACGAGGACCATCGACGGAAGACAGAGCACGAGCGCGGCGATGAATGCCCAAGGGCGGAGGTTGTTAGGGTCGCTTGTGGCGATGATCGCCAGGATCGCGACGACCGCTACATAGCCCACCTCGACGCCGGACCGAAGCCAGATTCCCGTCGGAGAAGACGCGTCTACCACGAGCGCAACTCCTAGCCGGTGAACGATGGAAGTCGCGTGTTTGCTGCTTCCACGTTCAGGTTGAACTTGATCGTTGAACAGCTGCTGGCGAAGACCTGACCCCAGTAGTAGATCGCCGATCTGTTGGTAGTACGCGCAAGTGACAACGTCGAATGAGTACGCGCCGGGCGCGATGGTCACCGGTGTCACTGGCGGGTACGACAGTTGCCAGGACCAGGCGAACTGATTGGGCCGACCGTCGTAACTGAAGTACCAGCCGAGACCGTCCGGGGAAACCAACTCCGCGGCGTATCCGGCGGATAGGACGGGTGCCAGAAATAGATGAGCGCCGCGCCGGGCGGCGCAGGATCGACGACGAGCGGTTGCGGAAGCTCACCGGGCCCAATGGTTTGCAGTTGGTTGACGGGAAGCCCGGCGAACGTCGCTGGCGCACACTGCCCCGGAACGACGTACGTAATCGATGCCTCGGCACTGCCAGAGGTGCCGACCGTGTACCCCGAACCGGCATCGACGGTCATCGTGAGGCTTCGCGTACGCGCAGGAACGAGGAAGGCCCGTGATGATGTCCGTCGATGCTGAGATCAACGGACGCAACTCCATCGGGAAATGCCACCGACGCTGGTGCGACATAATCCTCGCCTGCAACGGCCGAGCCGCTGGTACTGATCGACGCGTCGAGCGAACCGGTTGTATCGGTGCGTGTGAACCGGAACGTCGCGTGTTGAGACAGCAATGTGGCGCAGTCCTGAAAGCCGAACGTCGCGTCGCGCGAGCTTCGTCACCGAGACGTCCGGTGTCGCGGTCGCGTCAACGCCTTGTGCGGTTTCTGCCGTCACGAACGACGCAGCAAGTACGCCGATAACACCAATGAACGTGACGAGACGACGCATTCCAACCCCCGGACAGCATGGGCGAGGCTATCTCCATTCGGGAGCTGCCACGCACGAGCGCATATTGCCCGCTCTCGTGCGCTTAAGGCGACGACCACCATTAATACGGCGCTCGCCATGACGGTGCGGCCGGGAGCTACAACACGGACTCTCGCAACATCTCCAGCAGATGTTGCGAGAGCCGAAAGATTGAGGACACGCGCGCTGAGGTGTGTCCCTTGTGCAGAGACCGCACACGTTCCTTTCGCGCTCCGCGGTCTTGGCAGACCGGCGGCGTTCGTAGCGTTCGTGAAAGCGACGATGCGACCCGTGTGAGATCCGACGCTTTGGTTCAGTCCGGCAGATGCCGATAGGTTGAAACGGCGGGCGGTATCGAGCGGGAGGTCTTCTCGTGGTCGAGATCGCCATCGGGTTCGTTGTTGGCATCATGCAGTTCGCAGCGTTCGTCGCGTGGCTGTTGATTCGTGACGCACGGGCGCGTGTCGGCAGTGGATTCTGGGACGAAGCGCTCAGTAACGCGTTGATCGATTCTTGCCGCGTGCAGATCGTTGAGCTGGTCGAAGGAGTCGCCGTGGTGCGTGAACTGCGCTCCTATCCGCTACCTCACGAGTATCGCGAGGCCGCATAGAGGCGGAGCGCCATCCTCACACTCGATCGCGCAGCCTCAGATCAGCTTGGCCATCTGGTGCGGCCACGACGACCCTTGTGCCGGTGCTCGCCGACGTTGCGAAGGGTTGTGCGACCAGTGCGGCTGTTCGGTGCGCGCGTTGAGGTCAGGCGGATTGAGTCGCTTCGTCGGCGAGGACCGTGCTCATGGCCTCGTCGAGCCAGACGGCGTGGCTGCCGAAGGCAGAGTCTTGGGCATGTATCGCCGCAACCGTCGAACGACGGGCCACGTCTCGAAGCAGCGCCGCTCGCTCACGACGGGCTCTGTTCTCAGCGACTAGTGCCGCGTCAGCCAACGTTTGCGATGCTCCGGGGGAGCGGCTTGGAGCGACGTACGCACTCCCGTCTCCGGCGAGCGTTATGTGCGGGCGATCTGTTCGGGTCTACGCGTCAGAGAGGTGCGCGAGATCGGCAGATCTGGCGCGCCCGGAGAGTCAGCGAGTCAAGCGTGGGTGGCCATAGCCGTGCGGCGTGGAATCATGCGAGACACTTCTTGTTCGGGCTCTTGTGAGGAGTGGTGTATGTCCGAGCATGCAGTTGTGATCGCAGGCGGCGGTCCGACGGGCATGATGCTGGCGGCGGAGCTGACGCTGGCGGGGACCGACGTCCTCATCGTCGAGCGACGCGCCAGCTTCAAGCTCGAAAGCTCGCGCTCCAGAGGTCTGCACTCCCGCACCATCGAGGTGCTCGATCAGCGCGGTGTCGTCGATCGCTTCTTCGCCGAGGGGAAGGCGATGCAGGTGCAGGCGTTCGCCGGGGTCCCGATGGACATCAGCGACTTCCCCACCCGCCACAACTATGGGATGGCGCTGCTGCAGAGCCACTTCGAGCGCATCCTGGCCGGGTGGCTCGACGAGCTGGGCGTTCCCATCCTGCCGCGAACGCGAGGTCACCGGTTTCACGCAAGACGAAAGCGGGGTCGATGTCGCGCTGTCCGACGGCACATCGCTGCGGGCGCAGTATCTGGTTGGTTGTGACGGGGGCCGCAGCGCGGTGCGCAACGCGGCCGGAATCGATTTCGCGGGCTGGGATCCAACCACGTGCTGGATCATTGCCGAGGTCGAGATGGAGGAGGTGCCGGAGTTCGGCTTGCGTGGCGGTGGTGGCGTCGGCCCGGCCGAAGATGGACGGGTGGGCGTCACCCTGATCGTGCCGGACCTGGACCGCACCGATGAGCCCACCCTGCAGGACGTCCGCGACGCGCTCGTCCGCGTCGACGGCAAGGACTACGGCGTGCATAGCCCGCGCTGGATCTCCAGCTTTACCGACATGACGCGTCAGGCGGTGGCGTATCGCGTCGGGCGCGTGCTGCTCGCAGGTGACGCCGCACATGTGCACGCTCCAATGGGCGGACAGGGTTTGAACATCGGCGTGCAGGACGCTGTCAACCTGGGGTGGAAGCTGGCTCAGGTTGTCAACGGAACATCACCAGAGAGCCTGCTCGACACGTATCACGCTGAACGACATCCGGTTGCTGCGCGTGTGCTGCAGAACACGATGGCGCAGCGTGCGGTGGGTGCCGCCGACGAGCGCACCGGCCACGCTTCGCGGCCTCCTGGCCGAGTTGCTGACGATGGATCAACCGCGCAAGCACATCGCCGCAATGATCTCCGGCCTCGACGTCGCCTACGACCTCGGCGGGGGACATCCGCTGCTCGGCGCCGCATGCCGGACCTGGATCTGGTGACCGTTCATCGGCCGATCAGCGTCTTCTCGCTGCTGCATCGTGCCAAGCCCGTGCTCCTCAACTTCGGTCAAGCCGGTGGGTTCAACATCGCACGGTGGGCCGACCGCGTTCAGCTCGTCGATGCCTCCTACGCCGGCACGTGGGAGCTCCCGGTGGTCGGCGAGGTGACTGCGCCGTCGGCCGTGCTGGTCAGGCCGACGGACACGTCGCCTGGGTGGGGAGGGAACCGATGCGGGATTCCGCGATGCGCT
The DNA here is from genome assembly GCA_963721435.1 of uncultured Actinomycetes bacterium. Taxonomy (GTDB): domain Bacteria; phylum Actinomycetota; class Acidimicrobiia; order IMCC26256; family DASPTH01; genus CAVRJC01. Next base: position 480,549 of record CAVRJC010000005.1, on the reverse strand, counting down.
GACGACCTGGTTCGGACCGTGATCACGTGATGAAGTCGCTCGCAGCGATGACCGGCCAGCTCGCCTCGCCCGGAACGTTGACGTAGGACGAAGCAACAGTGCGGCAGATATGTTGCGATTGAGAAAACAGCGTTCGGTCAGTGTGGACGCGTCTTTCGACGGGACGTAGGTTGGCGTGTCGTCGCGGGTTGGCGGCGACCTCGAGGGAGCGTTCGCCGATGGAAGACGCCGGCTACCTGTTCGACAACACGAGCGGCGAGACGCCGGCACGGTTCCGCGGGACTCGAGGGTCTGTGGGATGAGAGCACGATCCGCTACCTGTCGAACGTTGGTGTCGGGGCTGGTTGGAAATGTTGGGAAATCGGGCGCCGGGAGGTGGTTCGATCACACGCTGGCTAGCTGAGCGAGTAGCCCCAACCGGCACGGTGCTTGCGACGGACATTGACCTCACTCGTATCCAAAGGGAGTCCCTCGAATCTCGCTTTCGTGCGTCACGACGTGGTGCACGATGCGATCCCGACGGCCGAGTACGACCTCGTGCACGCACGCCTCGTACTCGTGCACCTACCCGAGCGAGAGAGGTACTGCGCTCTTGCCCAGTCGCTACGACCGGGTGGATCCGGTCCTCATCGAAGATTTCGACTTTGTCATCCAAGATGGTTGGGGGCCTACGACGCCCGACGATGAGTTGTATCGCCGCGTGCATCGCGGCCTGCAGGAACTTCTTCACCGGCGAGGCGCCGATACTCGCTACGCGCGTCGGTTGCCGCAGCTGCTTCGATCGGCGGGCCTCACAGGCGTGTCGGTTGAGGGTCGCCTGGTTCTCGGACACGCCGCAGCGTCCGGCATCGGCGCGATCCGCGCCAACTTCCTCCAAACCGGCGACGAACTCAGCGCAAGTCGGGTTGGTATCGCAAGACGATCTCGCCCGCCGCGCTCGACCTCCTCGCCGGTGCCGAATTTCCTGTCTTGCCTCTCCTGGTATCTGCCTGGGGTCGACGCCCCGACTGAACTCCGAATCCGCCCTCGAACCCGGAGACTGCTACTCACGATCCGCGCAGCGACGACCACGACCGATCTATCGAAGCGAGTCCACCACGAAGCACGGATCGGCGGCTATCGCCGTCCGAGACCGTCGTCGCCGGAGGTGACGGTTGCGGTCGTGTCGAATGTCTTGCCGAGTTCACGACGCCTGGCGCTGGCGCAGCACCTCGGCGTCCACGTCGGCTTCGGTGACGGGCCGCCGGAAGAAGGCGTCGTAACCCTGCAAGACGAGGAGCACTCCCCACCCTGCGAGCACCCAACCCGGCCAGAAGTCCCCACCGCCGTTGACCGCCCACACGCCGACAGAAACACGTTGATGACCACGTAGGCCACGACGTCAGCATTGAACTTCCGCTTGGCACGGAGACGTCGGCGAGCAAGTTCGCGCTCGTGTTGCGGAATCGCTGTCAGGCTCCTGGGCCTGCTCGGAGCGTGAAGCTGATTCGATCTCGGAGTTCGTCATACTTGACCTCCTCGCTGAACACACCCTCGTCATGGTGCGCCGAGCCTGGCCATGTCACACGTGCCGAAGGTCCCGAATCGGCGTCGGGAAACGGTTCAGCGCGACACGACAGATTGATGCTCCTAGGTGTTGTCAAGCAAGCGTTTCGGTGGGGAGGCATGCGTAGAGCTCGCGTGCGACGTAACGCTTGAGGCAGCGGATGGCTTCGGCTTTGGTTTTGCCTTCGGCGCAGCGCCGCTGGAGGTAGTGGCGTGTCGCGGGGTCGTAGGAGAGGCGTGTGATGACGATGCGCCACAGCGCACTGTTGGCTTGACGGTCGCCGGATCGACTGAGGCGATGTCGTTGTTGTTTGCCGCTCGAGGCGTGGGCGCAGCTCCACACAGTCCGGCGAAGGAGCGTTCGTTGCGGATCCGGTCGGCGTTCTCGCCAGCGGCGACAAGCAACCGGCGGTGTCGTGCCGACCCCGACACGTTCGATCATCTCGGGTGCGGTTTCGGCGACAGAGGCGTGAGCAACTCGTCGAGCATGGTGATCTCGTCGTCGAGTTCACGGACTCGACGGCGAGGGTCTTGAGCGCAAGACGATTCGCGTTGGCGACATCGGTTCGCCCTCCCGGCGGAACCCCCAGCCGCGTGAAGCAGTTTGGGGATCGTCAGCCCACGGAGTTGGGCCCGCAGCTCGTCGGGCGCGGTCGTGATCAACGCGCGGATCTGATTCAACGCCCGGGTGCGGTCCCTGCGGGCACTGCCCCGAGCCACGCGCAGCACCCGGATCGCTTCGACGTTGCCGCGGGGTCTTGGGCGCTCCGAGCGCGTCACCCGCGAACGTCCGCGCTGCGCTGGCGTCGTGCGTGTCGGACTTGCCGGCCCGGCGACGCCGTTGACGATTCGGCCGGTCAACCTCCACGACCGCGATCCCCACACCTTGGAGATAGCGAGTAAGTCCGGTGCCGTAACTGCCGGTGCCTTCGACGCCGACCAGCGCTACATCACCGAATGAACACAGCCATCCGATGAGCGCGCTGTAACCCTCAGGTGTCGTGTCGAACGATGCCGTCCCCAGCAATCCACCGTGCTCATCAAGCGCGGCCGCGACATGCACATCGAGGTGGGTATCGACCCCACCCGTGATTTGTGATCCCATGTTCGTGTCTTCTCTCTGCGTCAACCGATAGGGAAGACACCCGCCCTGCCGGGACGGCGGACAAGACAACGACGAGCCTCTACGACAGGCTCCTAGAAAGTCACTCCGCCCGACCGGTAGGTGTCGGGTGAGCTCCTGGGCACGGCCGACAGATCAATCTCAAGGCACACCCGCGAACAGGCGCCAGCCCGCATATTCGAGTCAGACCAAGCCCAAGAACTCACAACCCGAATACTCGTTGCCCGCTCTGGAGCGTTTACGTGGGGCGCGGGTCAGTGATCGAGGCGCTGGAGGGTGTCGTCGAGTTCGAGGTACACGGCGGTGGCGGACCAGAGATGGTTCTCCGGGTAGATGCCGCCCACGCGCGGTGGTCTCGACGCCAGTCGGGGTCGTAGAAGGACTCGGTCACTGTCATGAGGTGCTCGCGGGCGACGTCGCGTTCCGCCAAGACTTGCGCGGCGAGCTCGCCACGGTTCCGCGGCGGCTTCGACGGCGACGTTCTCGAGCTTTCCGGCGGCCAACCCGTCGAGTGCTTGTTGATCTCGACCTCCGTCGGCGCTCCAGAAGCGCACCGCGCGACTGATCGTGTGGTTCCAGACCGGCCTGTCCGCCGGGCGCCACCACCACGACACGGGCAACTGCGGGAGGCGAAGCGACTCGGCCAGTGCCTCCAGTCGCTCGGGCGCGCCATCCATGGCACTGTCTCGGGCGACGCCGACGACGAGCGCCAGCTCGATCCGCTCGAGTTGCGCATCCGGCTCGAGCAGGCCACCGAAGACGTACCCGGCAACCACCGTGACGCCGGGCCACCCGACCGCGCGATCGAGCCCGTCGGCAATGTCGTTGAGCCGGCTGATCACCGTCGAGCGCTTCATCGCAGCATCGTCGCGCAAACGATACGAACCGCGCCCGCGTCAGACTGCGCCCGAGCGGGCCTTGGATGGTGCTATCGGGCGGCGCCGGCGAGGAACGCAGCGACGATGTAGGTCGCGTGTCGGTCGAGTGACGCGAGCCCGGTCGTAGCGCATGGTGGTGCGCGGGTCGGCGTGACCGGCTTCTTGGACATCGCGAAGTGGGACGCCAGGCGTCGAGCGCGGCGGTGATGAACCGTGACGAAGCGTGTGCGGTCCGACCCGCTTGTTGATCCCGGCTCGGCGCGCGGTGCGTCGCACGACCCTGCCCGCAGCATGCCGATCGAGACGCAGCCCGTCGTTCCCGCAGAAGATGGGGCCGTCGCAGCGTTCCCCGACCGCGAGGTCGATCGCTCGGGCGGTCCGCGGCGCGAGTGGGATCGTCACGACCTTGCCGCCCTTGCGCAGGATCGTCAGCGTCCGGTGCCCACGCTCGAGACCCAACGCTTCGATGTCAGCCCCGGTCGCTTCGGAGACTCGTAGCCCATTCAACGCCAACAAACTGATCAACGCGTGATCCTGCGGGCTCCCCAACCCGGCCGCGACGAGCAGCGAGCCGACTTCGTTGCGATCCAGGCCCGTCGCGTTCGATTCGTAATCGAGCCTCGGACGACGGACATGCACCGCGGGCGACACCGGAATGAACGCTTCTTCTTCCGCGTAGCGGTAGAACACCGCGATCGTGCACAGCCGTCGCGCGATCGTCGACCGTGCCCGACCCAGCGACTCGAGATGACGACCGAACCGTTCGATGTCCGCACGGCGCGCACCGAACAACGCGATCCGGTGTTCTGTACCCAGCTCACGTACTGGCGGAGATCCAATGCATACGCCTCATGGGTGAGGCCGCTATAGCCAGCGAGGAAACCCCGGCGGTCCTCCTCGGGGGTGAACAGCTCGGTGGACGGAACGAGAGATGTCGACAAGACGTCATCGTGCATGCGGAGCCTCCAAGCATCGAGCCGGAGTCCACACGCCACCACCGGGTCACGCGAACCCCGGCACCAATCAGGCACAAGGACCGTACGACAAGACCTGCAATAACGCTCCAGAGCGGCAGATCTGTGCGGCCGTTCCGAACAGGCTGCTCTCCGGCGCTACGTGGGTGCCCGGAGCTGAGCCACGGTGTGGCCGAAGGAACCTGACGTGGCGGCGAGACGCGGGTGGCCGCGTGACCTCGGCTCGCCCGTCAGCGCTGGACGACGTAGAGGCGCCAGGTTCCCGGAACGCCCTTGAGCTCGTGCTCTCCGCGATCGAGGAACGTCAGCTCTGACCCGGCCATGAGCTCCTTCACGGTGCTCGACACGACGATCTCGCCGCTGTTGCCGGTTGCGGCGACTCGCGCGCCGATGTGGACCGCGAGGCCGCCGATGTTCTGGCCCCGTACCTCGACCTCGCCAGTGTGAACCCCGGCGCGGATCGCGAGCCCGATCTCCGACAACGCGTCCGACATCGCCGCCGCGCACCGAATGGCGCGAGCCGGTCCGTCGAAGGTCGAGAGGAAGCCGTCGCCTGCCGAGTCGATCTCCTCGCCTCCGAAGCGGGTGATCTCCGCGCGGACGATCTGGTCGTGTCGGTCGAGCAGCGCCCGCCATCGGGTGTCGCCGAGCTCGGCGGCCTGTGCGGTGGACCCAACTATGTCGGTGAAGAGAACCGTCGCCAGCCGGCGGTCGGGGTCGGCCGCTGTGCGCCCACCGGTCAGGAACTCTTCGATCTCGTCGACCACCTCGTCCGCGTGTTCCGTGAACCAGAGGTGATCGACGCCGTCGATCTCCACGTACTGTGCGCGCGTGGATGTGGTCGGCCACGTAGCGCCCCATTGCGCTGTTGACGATCGGGCCTTGCGCCCGTTGCAACACGAGCGTCGGCGCCGCGACCCGCGGGAGGAGGTCACGGACGTCGACGGACACGGCCTGGCGGAAGTAGTGCGCGACAGCACCCGGTGAGACGGCGCTCCGCCCCAGTTGCATCCACTCTGCGAGGAAGCGCTCGTCGTCGGCACGACTCGGCATGAGCATGCGGAAGTGCCCGGGGTTGCCGTCAGCCCAGTCGGCCGATTGGCGTTCCACCAGGTCGAGGAGCACGCGCTCGGGCGCACCCCACGGGTAGTCGACACCCTGCATCAACCGGGCGGCCGTGTTCCAGAGCACGAGCGCCCGACACCGTTCGGGGTACGCCGCGGCAAGGTGCAGCGCGAGCGCGCCCCCATCGGTGAACCCGCAGATCGCGGCCTGTTCGCAGCCCGCGGCATCCATCACCGCGATGACGTCCTCCACCTGCGTCTGCAGGTCGGGCAGCCGGTCGAGCGCCACCGGATCCGAGAGGCCGGTCCCTCGACGGTCGAGCATGATCAAACGCCCGATCGCCGCCAGCCGTCGGCGCTGGCGCGCGAGCTCTGGAACCGCCCAGTACGCCTCGACGTGATGGACCCAGCTCTCGATCTCGACGATGTCGAGCCCGCCCTCGCCGAGTTCCTGATATGCGAGGTGAACCTCTCCGTTTCTGGCGTACCGGGTCTTTGGCGGCGCGTCCACGGGCAGAGCTTCGCAGAATCGCCGGACCACTGGCCACGCGGCATTGGTCCGACACTTTCACGTGCGTTCATATCTGCCGCACTGGCGTGTCGTGGGTGACGTTCGGCACGAATGGGGAATGAGGAGTCCGAGGGGGTGTTGCTCGTCCCGTGAGTGATGTCGAGCACGAACTGGTTACCGAGAACCGCCTACTTCGCGAGCGGGCGGACCTGCTGCGCGAGGTCGGTCTTCGCTCGACAGTCGCGGCCATCGCCGCTCAGGATGATGCCCGCGGTCACCATGACACCTGGCTCGACGAAGTCATGAACACCGTCATGAGCGAGGAAGCTGCTGAACCTGCCTCACCTCCGACACACACATAGCTGCCGAGATGAGGCGCGGTCGTCGTTCTGTCGCGCCGAGTGTGCTGGCGTCGTGAGCGCAGTCCGGGCAGTCTGTTCGGCTCGCGTGACGCGCGTGCCGCAGCCGAGTACGTTCCGTTGGTCGCCTGGCTGCGGCAGGCGGATCGACAACTGGCTGCGAACAGAGGAGGCTCAACGTGCACGCAAGACTGAGCTTTATTGAAGGTTCCCCCGACGCCATCGATGCGGGAGTCGCCTCGTTCCGGGATCAGGTCGTGCCCGGCGTTCGTGAAAGCGGGGGCACGGGTGCACTCCTCTTGCTCGACCGAGAGAGCGGGAAGGCGATCGGGGTGACGTTGTGGCAGAGCGAGGACGCGATGCGCGCCTCGGAGGAGTCGGCCAACGCTCTTCGGGCGCAGGCCGCTGAGGAGATACACGCGACGACAGCACCGAGGGTCGAGCGTTACGAGGTCGCGGTAGTCGAGTACTTCTGACGCCCGCGCTTCTTACTTGAGCCGCAGATAGCCATGCCTTCTCCTCCTCATCGGTGCCGTACAGGCAGATCGGTCACTCTGCGGCGCGGATCGTTACAGAGTGTTTGGAGATCGTCTACACGACGAAACCCCGCCCAAAGGCGGGGCAAGTCGGTGGCCTTGCCGAGGAGCCGCAGCGTCAGTAGGTCAGTCCGCGGCTGACGTCATGTTCTTCTCCACGATCTCAAGGGTCTCGTGAAGTTCCTTCGTCGGGCTGAACTCGACGACTTCGGTACCCGCGTAAAGCACAGGAGTGTGACCTGCAGGCACGTAGTACGCGTCCCCGGTCTCGAACGTCTCGTCTCCTGCTGCCGACTTGAAGGTCAGCTTGCCCTTGATGACGTAACCCCAGTGCGGAGCCTGGCATTGGTCATTCGGAAGACGGGCGGACGCGGGGTCAGTGTGGTCGTCAACGACTCTGAGGACAAGGCGCGTGAAGCTGCGGGATGGTTCCATGTTGGTGAACCTCCCGGCAAGGAGTCGCCAGAGGGTGTAACGGTACGAACGGTCGAGGTGCGCGAGGTTCTAGCCGGGTTCTGAGTCTGACAACCGATCCGAGCCGTGAACCCAAACTGCCGCACTGTGCGGTATCGGATCGGGCTATCTGTACGCGATTCCGCCTACGCGCCGGTAGCTGTGATGTTCCCGTTCGTGTGAAGTTCGATGATGATGCCGTCGGGATCCGGGACTTCTACACACCAGCCAATGTGGCCTTCGGTTGGTAAGGAATGGCTGACACCAAGGGAGTCGAGATACTGGCACCACCGCGTGAGGTCGCTACGGTTACCAACGCTCAGCGCGACTGCACAGAACCCCCTGAGCGCGCGAGCAAGCGCAGGCGCTTCGTGCAACCCGAGTGTCACGCCGCTGGGATGGACAACGACGACTCCGACGACGCGGTCTTCTTCCTCAACGGTGAGGCGAGTCTCGAATCCCAGTGCGCTCGTATACCAATCTCGGCTGCGAATAATGTCCGAGACTGGCAGCCGAACGTGATGGACGCCGTTAATAGTGACAGGCTCGTCGATACCGTTCGGATCGCGTGTCCAAGCCGGAGTCATGCGAGACACTCTAGGAATGCTGCCGCAACAAGCACGTCGGGAGATGCTTCAAGCACGCCATATCTGCCGTGCTGTCGTCGCTCATCGGGCAATCTGGCGCGTCTTTATCGGCATCGGGACCCTGCGCGTTGCATCCCCATCGACTTCGGCGGCTGGCTACTCACCCGTTGATCCATCGAGTAGCTCCCGCGTCGCGTCTGCATGCCCGGCGTGTCGAGCGGTCTCGTTGATGAGGTGCAGGACCACAAATCGAAGGCTCTTGCCTTCGCCCCAGCCCGACGGATCCGAGAGCTGCTCCAGCGGCATGGCACGGACTGCAGCATCGGTCTTGGCCGCACGCTCTCGGTATGCGAGAACGGCGGCATCCAATGACAGCTCGGACCCGGGTGCGAACTCTGACTCCGTCCGGTTGACCACCGCGCCGTGGAAAGCGCCGTCGATCCAGCGCCACTCGAGGCGGGTGAGGTGATTGATGACCCCTGCGATCGAGATCAACCGCCCTTCTGGACGCCAGCGTGCCTGCTCATCGTCGAGGCCGTCCGCGTCCCGTAGGACCGCCTCGCGCAAATAGCCGAGCCACTGCAACAGCAGCTCGCGCTCGTCGGCATTGTCGACCGGGAACTCGATGTCATCGTCGGCCACACCGGGGACCGTAAACGAACGTGACCATTGACGCACCCGTTCGGAGTCGACCGATTCGCGCATACCAGAACCGACCGAATCGCATACGACGCCAGAACTGAATGCGCCTCTTGGTGTCAAGCGGCGATGTCGAGTGCTGGTCGTGGTGTGTGTGACGCGGTGATGGCTTGGATGTCGTGGTAGACCTCGCGGGCGACGAAGCGTTTGAGGCATCGGATCGCGTCTCGTTTCGAGTGTCCTTCTGCGACGCGTCGTTCGAGGTAGGCGACGGTGGCTGCGTGGCGGCTGCGGAGCCTGACCATGACGATGGTCCAGAGCGCGGAGTTGGCGTTGCGGTCGCCGGCTCGGTTGAGTCGTCGCCGTTGAGTGTTGCCGGTGGAGATGGGAACGGGTGCGGTGCCGCACAGGGACGCGAAGCTGGCTTCGGTCGCGAGTCGGTCGGGGTTGTCGCCTGCCGTGCACAAGCAGCGCGCCGGCAGTTTCGTAGCCGACGCCGTGACGCTGCGAGCAGCGGGGCGGCGATCGTGTCGAGGATCTGTTCGGATCGCGTGGTCGAGGTCGCGGATCTCGGTGTCGAGTGTGCGCCAACGCCGTGCGATGGTGACGAGCGCGCGTTTCGCTCCGCCAGTGGGAGTGAGTGGATCGCCGGGCCGGTAGCGGGACGCGACTCCGACCTTGTGACGGGTGGTGAGCCCGCGGAGCTGAGCGCGGATCTGCTCGGGCGCGGTGTCACACACGCTGTGCAGTTGGTTCGCGGCAGCAGTGCGTGCCTTCATCGCTCCGGTGCGCGCCACCCGTAACTGCCGCAACGCTTCCACTGGTCCGTCACCAGCTTTGGGAACCGCGGTGGCATCACCCGCGAGCACGGACCGTGCCGCCATCTCGGCGTCGATCCGATCTGACTTCCCGCGCCGGCGGCGACGGTGTCGATCCGGCTGGTTCACCTCGATCACGTTCAAACCTCGAGCTCGCAGGTGCCGACACAGCCCCGCGCCCCACGACGCAGTGCCCTCGACACCGACCGCGAGGACTTCACCAAAGCCGGTCACCCAACCGGTCAGGTCCCGATACCCGCGCGTGCGTGGTCGAGAACGTCGCCGTGATCGAGCCGACGGCCGAGCTCGTCGAGCACGACCACGACATGGAACTCCTTGTGCGTATCGACCCCGGCAATGACACGCCGGTCGTCGTCTGCGATGGTGGACATGCCGCCCTCCTTCGTCTGGTTGGCGGGGTGGCACGCACGGCCGGGCGGGTGGACAAGACAGGGAGCAGGCCTGGTCGCTCAGGCGCCTCTTCGGTCACGATTCACCCGACCGGTTGTGCCACACGACAGAGCTCGCCTCGCCCGGCCGACAGGTCAGTTCAAGGACACCCGAAGGGTCGAGCCGATCAGGGAGTCAGACCAACACGAGACGAACCCCGCCGCATGCTCGCAGCCACACAACACGGCCGCACGAACATCATCCCTGCCGATCTGCGCTCGCGAGAACGACGAAACCCCGCCCGAAGGCGGGGCAGCAGTTGGGTTGTCGATTGCTTCGTTGGTTGAATGTGGACCTTGTGCGTTAGAAGTCTGATTCAGATACCGTTTGTCGGAGCTGCTGGGACGGTGGGGAGGCGCGCCGATGACTCAAGGTCCGGTCGATCCGACGGTCCCTCCGTCTTCGCCTGGGTCAGGGGTAGGTGCGAGATCGAATCGCACTCGTTGGTTGGTGGGTGGCCTCGTTGCCCTGTTGATCATCGTCACCGGTGTTCTCGTCGCGGTGCTCGCGAGTGGCAATGACGACAACCAGCCTGGGGTAGCGGCCGCGTCCGACCAGTCCACGCTCGCGTCGAGCGCGCCGAAGCAGGGTGGGACTGCGGCGAGTTCCGCGAACGGCTCGCAAGCGCCGACGAGCACGGCCAAGACATCCAGTACGCCGTCGACCAAGCCGGGCACGTCGACCACGTCGAGGCCGCTGACAACTGCATCGCCGACTACCTCGGCGACTGTTTCGCCGGCAGCCGCGTGGGTCGTGAGCTTCTCGGCTTCGCCAAGCCCGTTCACCTGCGATACGAGTCCAGTAATCCCCGGCGCGAGACGGAACAGGTTACTGCTGACGTACAGAACGTCGGATGCCACCGATGTCGCTGTGATCATCGACGGAGCGCCTTACACCATGCACAAGGTCACCGTGACCGGCATCGAAGACTTCTCCGACGACCCCGAGTTCACGTGCGCGGCCGTGCCCACATCACACACCTACACAATTACCGCCGTCAACGCCTTCGGCCAGACGTCCAAGAGCATCACTGTCCTTCAGGCCCCGCCTGCAGCGGTAGCGAGGTGACCGGTGGCGAGCCGCTGCTGAACGACGAAACCCCGCCCGAAGGCGGGGCAACGTCGGCTTAGTCGGCGGGAACGTTACGCCTGCGCGGCCCGCATTGCCTCGTAGACGTTCGTGACGCATTCGAAGCACCAAGCACCACCATCTTCGAGCGGCGCTGTGTAGCCCTCCTGGTGGCCGACCATCATGGTGAGGCTTTCACCAAGGCTGGTGCCGCAACCCGCGCAGTGCGACTCCTTCCCGCGGCCGAGCTCGAGCGGATGCGGGCGCTTCACCTTGTCGGCAGACGCGTAATAGTCGGCGCGTTCGATCGGATCGAGCCACGCGACGACCTGCTCGACAAGCGACGGGTCTTCGTAGACGTCCGCGCACCAGGCGTTCATCGTGAGCATTGCCTGATCGGTCGCAGGGTCCATCGGCCGGCCAGACGCCCACTCGCCCGGACTGTCGCCGCGCAGCGCGCAGTCGACTTCGCGCCGCCAGAGCTCCACACGCCGCGCGGTGTCGAAACCGGCTTGTGCTTCCCGACAGTCTTCGAGGAAGACCGCCATCTTCTTGTAGCCGAGCATCGTCCGCGGGTCGCACCCCGCTTCGAGATACGCGCGCAACGGAAGCGGTCGGATGAGTTCGTTCGTGTCGGTCACAGTGATCCTCCGGAAAGTCGTGCACCGCGACTAATCCTCGGCTACAGCGCTCGCGCCCATTCGTTACGCACGTTCGGTGTTCCGACGGGCTACAACGTTTAGGGCTTGGCAACCCCGAAGACTGGTCGAAGTACGGCTTGGGTGAGCCCGCGGGTCAGGCGAACTGAGCCAAACGTGTGACCGACGACGAAACCCCGCCCGGTTGAGGAGGCGGGGCCGCGTCGCACGCTGTGTCCGCTTGGGAGGGGTTTCGCGTGTGCTGCCAGCGTCGCGCGTCGCCGCACCTGCCACAACACGGTTCCTGAATTCTTCTCAGGCGGACGGCGAGCCGCGCCACCGACGACGCGTCCGCGCCTTGCGCGGGCTTGGCGTGGCGTCGAGACTCGTCGGCATGGCCAGCCCGGAGTTCACCGCGATCCTCGACGCCCTGCGCGACAGCCCACCCTCCTTCGACGGCGACGTGGTTGCATCGCGCCGCGCGATGGAGGAGACGATGGCCGGCGCGCCCACCGCCGCCGGGACCACGCTCGAGCAGTTCACGTTGGCGGGTCTCCCTGCGTTGCGCATCAGCCCACCCGTCGACGAGGGCGCGGTGATGCTCTATCTGCACGGCGGGGGATACCGCATCGGTTCCCCGGCCTGCTACCGCGGGCTCGGCTCGCACCTCGCGGCGGCCGCCGGCGCAACCGTGGTGGCCATCGACTACCGGCTTGCACCCGAGAACCCCTTCCCCGCGGCAGTGGACGATGCCGTCGCGGCCTACCGCGCGCTGCTCGACGCGGGCACCCTGCCCTCGCAGCTCGCGATCGCGGGCGACTCCGCCGGCGGCGGGCTCACCGTCGCCACGTTGCTTGCGTTGCGTGACGCCGGTCTTCCGCAACCCGCCGCGGCGGTCTGCATCTCGCCGTGGGCCGACCTCACCGTGACGGCCGCGTCGTACGAGCGCTGCGCCGCGACCGATCCCTACTTCAGTCGCGGCGCAGGCCACGGAGTCGGCCGCCGACTACCTCGATGGCGCCGATCCCATGAATCCGCTCGCGTCCCCCGCGCTCGGTGACCTCTCGGGTCTCGCGCCCGTGCTCGTGCACGCCTCCGACTGCGAAGTCCTCGCCGACGACGCGGTGCTGCTGGCCACGGGCATCGAAGCCGCGGGCGGCGAGGTCGAGCTCCAGCTGTGGCCGGAGATGACCCACGTGTGGCACGTCATGACGCCGCTGGTACCCGAAGCTCGCGACGCGGTCGATCAGATCGCGGCGTTCGTCCGCGCGCACGTCACCGCTGCGTAGGCAGAAACCTCCCGCTCGTCGGCCCGGCCTGATTGGGACCTCTGGCCCTGCCTGGCGCGTCGTTCCGTTGTCCAGACTCGTCGGACTTCGACGAGAGGGAGCGATCGTGGCGCGACGCAAGCACAAGAGGGACGAGGCAATGGGTGCGGGGGCGTGGGCGTTCGCGACCATTGCGATGCTCCTGGCGTTCGCCGCGGTCGTCGTCGCCGGTCAGGCGTTCGTGCGCAGCAACGACGCCAAGGACGCGGCGGCGGCGGTGACCGGTACCGCGGTGTCGTTGTCGGAGTTCACGATCGACCCGTCGATCATCGCGGTCGACGAGGGTGGTTCGCTGACGGTCACGAACGACGGCACCGTTGCGCACAACCTCGAGATCAGGGGCACCGGCCTCAAGACGCCCGACATCGCGCCAGGGGGGAGCGAGCGCCTCGACCTGTCGTCGCTCGAGCCGGGCATGTACACCGCGTTCTGCGCGATCGCCGGGCACGCCGACGCGGGGATGACCGCGATGTTGCACGTCGGTCTCGGCGGCGCTACCAGCGACAAGGCGCTGGCGGCTTCGAACGATCAGCTCGACGCCGCGCAGAAGAAGCCGGTCGACGCCTACGTCGCGCAGCTCACGAGCGGCGCCAACACGAAGGGCGTCGGGGCCCAGGTCCTCGCGCCGAAGGTGCTCGCGGACGGCACGAAGGAGTTCGACCTCACCGCGGCGATCACCGCCTGGGAGGTGTCGCCCGGCAAGGTCGTGCAGGCGTGGACCTACAACGGGACCGTCCCCGGCCCGACGATGAAGGTGCAGCCGGGCGACCACGTGCGCGTCGTGCTCGACAACCAGCTTCCGCAGTCGACTGCCATCCACTTCCACGGCATCGACGTGCCGAACGCGATGGACGGCGTGCCGTACGTGACCCAGGATCCGGTGAAGCCAGGGGAGAAGTTCACCTACGACTTCGTGGCCAAGGGGCCCGCGGTCGGGATGTACCACTCGCATCACCACGCCGAGCACCAGGTGCCCGACGGCCTGATGGGCGCGTTCATCATCGGCGACGAGCCGCTCCCCGCAGGCGTCACCGTCTCGCAAGAGGTGCCGATGGTCCTCAACGACGCGGGCGTGATCGGCCTGTCGCTCAACGGCAAGTCGTTCCCGGGCACCGCGCCCGTGGTCGCCAAGCAGGGCGAGTGGGTCGAAGTCCAGTACATGAACGAGGGCCTGCAGATCCACCCGATGCACCTGCACGGGCTGCCGCAGCTGGTGATCGCCAAGGACGGGTTCGCGGTGCCGAGCCCATATCTCGTCGACACGCTGAATGTGGCGCCGGGCGAGCGCTACACCGTCCTCGTGCACGCGACCGAAGTCGGAGTGTGGGCCTGGCACTGCCACATCCTCACGCACGCCGAGAGTGACAACGGGATGTTCGGCATGGTCACGACGTTCATCGTGCAGTGACCTCGCGTGTGAAACGCGCTGCGTCAGCCGCGGGCGCGGCTCATGTGATCCTGCATCCATTCGAGCGCGGCGCGTTCGGTGAGGAACGCCGGCCACCGCTCGTCCGTCCCGCGTCGCCACTTCCAGAGTGTCCGGCCGTCCTCCTCGATCTCGTCGAGGCGAAACCCGAATCTCGATGCCTGCACGTGCACATCCAGTACCGCCATGGATGGCTCCCATCGCTCGCCGGCGAGGCCCCGTGCTGCGAAGTGTCGCGCTCCGGGCGCCGCGTTGCCAGGGGCAATTGGTCCCGATCCCGCGAGCCGGCGCGGCGCAAGTGGCGCGGGTCAGTCAGATGGGGCGGAACGACGCGGACGCGACCTCGCCGGGAGACCCGAACGCGACGAGGGGCAGTCGATCGCGGCGCGTTCGTGCTCAGACCTTGACCGGCTCCGCCTGCGCGCGCAGCTTGTCGACCATGTGTGCCGGCACCGGGTCGTAATGGGAGTGCTGCAGGCTGAAGCGCCCACGGCCGCCCGTGAGTGAGCGGAGGTCGATGACGTACCGCAGCACCTCGGACGTCGGGACGAACGCCACGATCTCCACTTCGCCCCGCCCGATCGCGCCCGACGACTGGATGCGCCCGCGCTTGGCGTTGAGGTCGCCCATGATGTCGCCCTGGTTCGCCTCCGGGGCGATGACGGTGAGCTCGCTGATCGGCTCGAGCAGGGTGGGCGAGGCCTTCGCCATCGCGTCCTTGAACCCGATCGAGCCCGCCATCTTGAAGCTCATCTCCGACGAGTCGACGCTGTGGTACTTGCCGTCGAAGCAGGTGACCTTCACGTCGACGACGGGGAACCCGAACACGCCGCCGTGCTCCATGGTCTCCGCGACGCCCTTCTCGACCGCGGGGATGAACTGCCGGGGGATCGCGCCGCCGACGATCTGGTCGACGAACTCGAAGCCACTGCCCGCCGGGAGCGGCTCGACCCGCACGAACGCGACGCCGAACTGGCCGTGGCCGCCGGTCTGCTTCTTGTACTTGCCCTCGGCCTCGGCCTCCGCCGTGATCGTCTCGCGGTACGCGACCTTGACGACTTCGGTCTCGACCTCGACACCGAGCTTCCGGTGCAGCCGCTCCAGCGCGATGCCGAGATGGGTCTCGCCCATGCCCCACAGCAGGGTCTGGTGGGTCTCCGGGTTGCGCTCGAGGCGCAGCGCGGGATCTTCGTCGAGGAGCCGGTGCAGCGCGTTGGCGAGCTTGTCCTCGTCGTTCTTGGCCTTGGCGTGGATCGCGACCGCGAGCACGGGCTGCGGCGCGTCGAAGGGGTCGACGGCGAGGTCGGCGCCGCGCGCGCCGAGCACGTCACCGGTCGTGGTGTCGGCGAGCTTGGCAACGGCCGCGATGTCGCCGGCGGGCACCTCGGGCACCGGGTCCTGATCCTTGCCGCGCATGACCGTGAGCTGATGGAGGCGCTGCTCGGCCATCGTGCGCCCGTTGACCAGCGTGGCGTCGGTCTTGATCGTGCCCTGCAGCACCTTCAGCAGGTTCACGTGGCCGACGTAGGGGTCGACGATCGTCTTGAACACGAACGCGACCGGCTGGCCGTCGCTCACGTCGGGCGCGGGGGCCTCCTCGGCCAGGAAGTGCGCGAGGCGGTCGACGCCCACGAGCTTGGTCGCGCTCCCGCACAGCACGGGGAACACCGACGCCGACTTCACGCCTTGCGCGAGCGCGGCGGCGAGCTCGTCGATCGAGATCTTCTCGTCTTCGAGGTAGCGCTCCATGAGGTCGTCGTCGCCGACCACGATGCCTTCGATCAGCGCGTCGTGCACGGAGTGCTCCTCGGCCTCCATCTCGGCGGGCACCGGACCGGTGGTGGCCTTGCCGTTGTCGTAGAGGACGGCTTCGTCGTTGAGCAGCTCGACCACACCGTGGAAGTCGGCTTCGTCGCCGATGGGGAGCTGCAGGGGCGCGACACCGGCACCGAACTTCGCCTTCAGCTCGTCGAGGGTGCGGGAGAACGACGCCCGCTCACGGTCGAGCTTGTTCACGAAGATGGCGCGGGGGAGCCCGAGCTCGTCGGCCATGCGCCACACCATCTCGGTCTGCACCTCCACACCTTCGACCGCGGAGACGAGGAACACCGCGAGGTCGGCGGCGCGCAGCGCGGCCGCGACGTCGCTCACGAAGTCGGCGTAGCCGGGCGTGTCGATCACGTTGATCTTGCAGCCCTCGAACTCGAAGGGCGCCAGCGCGAGCGACACCGAGATCCCGCGGCGGGCCTCTTCGGGGTCGAAGTCGGTGACGGTGCTGCCGTCCTCGACCTTCCCGAGGCGCGACGTCGCGCCCGCGGTGAACAGGAGCGCCTCGGCGAGGGAGGTCTTCCCCGCCCCGCCGTGGCCCACGAGGGCGACATTGCGGATCTTCTCCGTCGAGTACGTCTTTGCAGCCAACGCGAACCCCCCAGGTCCAGCGATCGCACGCACACAGTGGTGTGCCGGGAGTCTACGCAGCACCGGTCGGACGGGTACCCGGTGGTACCCTCGGCCGCGACCCAAAGATCTCGCCCAAAGGATCTCGGAGGCTCCACGCACAATGCTCGACGGTCGCTGGCGCGCCAATGTCGAGCGAGGGCTCGAACCCGTCGGTCGGGGCCTGCACCGTGTCGGCATCACGGCTGACAGCCTCACGATCATCGGTCTTGCCTTCGCCGTCGGGACCGCGTTCGCGATCGCGGACGGCCATCTCGTGCTCGGCGTGATCGGCCTCATCCTCACCGGTCTCCCCGACATCCTCGACGGGTCGGTTGCCCGTCAGAGCGGTCGGGCCGGGCCGCGTGGCGCGTTCTTCGACTCGGTGTGCGACCGAGTCGCCGACGCCGCGATCTTCATCGGCGTCGCGTGGTACCTCGCCGATGAGGGCAAGTACCTCCCGGTGCTCGTGCTCGCGGTGCTCGCGCTGTCGATGCTCATCACCTACGAGCGCGCCCGTGCCGAGTCGTTGGGCTTCACCGCGCGCGGCGGGCTCATGGAGCGCGCCGAGCGCCTGGTGCTCCTCGGCGTCGGCCTCGCGTTCAACATCCTCGTGCCCGTCCTCTGGGCGATGCTCGTGCTCACGGCCTTCACCGCGGTGCAGCGGTTCGTGATGGTGTGGCGTCAGGCCACGCCGGATCTCGGGCGCCGCCGCGCCCGTCACGCACGCGGCGCCGACCTCGAGGAGCCCCACGCAGGAGGGCTGGCGCAATGGTGGGCCGCCCACCGGCCGCAGACGCGCGCCGAGCGCGAGGCGGGCGGGCGCTCGGCCACGCCGCGTCCTCGCTGAGCCCGTCGATCTCGTCGATCCGACGCTGCCACGGTGTCGCCACTCATCCCCGGTCGGATGCACGAAAGCGTGGCCCACGCCACGTACCTCGCGTACCGAGCCGGCGCCGAAGTCGTCCGCGTGGTCCCGGGAACGGTTGCGGCTCCGCTCGCGCGTGGCGTCGCGCAACTCGCGCCCGCGCTGATGCGCGAGCGGCGCCGGCAGGTCGAGCGCAACCTGCGCCGGGTCTACGGCCCGCAGTTCGGCGGCATCGCCCTGCAGCGCGCGGTGACGGCCACGTTCGACTCGTACGGTCGCTACTGGTACGAGCTGTTCCGGCTCCCGAACGAGTCGCCGGAGTGGGTGCAGGCTCACTTCCGCGGGCTCGGCGAGGAGCACATCGCCGCCGGCATCGACGCGGGGACGGGCGTCGTGCTCGCGTTGCCGCACTTGGGAAGCTGGGACTTCGCCGGCGCGTGGCTCGCGGGGCGCGGCTACAAGGTCAGTGTGGTGGCCGAGGTGCTGGAGCCGCCCGAGCTGTTCGACTGGTTCGTCGCGACGCGCGAGACCCTCGGCATGCGCGTGGTGCCACTGTCGCCGCGCGCCGGCGCAGAGATGCTCGCGGCCCTGCGCAACAACGAGGCCATCTGCCTGTTGTGCGATCGCGATCTCACCGGCGACGGCATCGAGGTCGAGTTCTTCGGTGAGATCACCACGTTGCCCGCGGGTCCCGCGATGCTCGCGCTCCGTTCCGGCGCGCCGCTCATCCCGACGGGCTGCTACTTCATGCCCGACGGCCGCGGCGAGGCACGCATCGGCCCACCGATCCCCGTCGAGCGCACCGGCAGCATCCGCGACGACATCAGCCGCATCACCCAGGAGCTGGCGCACCGCTTCGAGGCGATGATCCGCGAGGCGCCCGAGCACTGGCACCTGATGCAGCCCAACTGGCCGTCCGACCGCGCGTAGGCGCATCTGCGGTGGTCAGCGCATCGCCAGAGGCCGTCACCGCCTCGTCAGTCCTCACTGAGTCCGCCGTGCTTCCTCGCCGAACGCGGAACGCGGAGTTGGCAGGAAGATCGGCTGCGACGGATCGGCGTGTTCGAGGAATCCAAAACGGTCGCGGAGACGTATTGCTGTCACGACGACGGCTGTGGTCGTCCGCGCTCCGGGCAGGATGAAGCGGGACGACCCCAGCCGTCGTCTGTGCGCATTCTCTCGCGTCTGCCAGGTCAACATGCGGAAGCACGAGCGGAGCCGTGCGGTCAGCCGCTCACCGCGTACTTCGAGGAGGCGCGTCGACGTCGACAGTGCGGTGCGAAGAGTGCTGTCCGGTCGCTCCGGCAAGTTCGTATTCGTTGGGAAGCTCGTACACGCTCGTGTGGCCCTGGCGGTAGGTCACGACGTGGATCGTCGGCCGTGTCCAGTGAGCCGTGCTTCTACGGCTGCGCGGGTGTTCATGCTCGTCGCCGGTGCTGACGTTGTCTCGGTGGTGCCAGAGCTCGTTCGCCAGGGGCGACTCTCTACCTTCGGCGTGCCGCGGTCTCGAGATCGACGATGAATCCCTGCTCACGACGAAACCCCGCCCGAAGGCGGGGCAACGTCGCGTGTGCCGGATTCGGTTACGTGCCGCTGTTGCTCAGCTGGCTGCCCGCGTCGCTGAACTTGCTCTGCACCTGCGTGCGCAGGAACACGACGGCAGCGATCACGGCGAGAGCAATGAGAGCAACGAGGAGGATGTACTCCACCATGCTCGCTCCACGCTCGTCGTTGGAGAGCTTCGTCTCCAGCCAGGTCTTCAATATGAACAGGTTCATGCGGACACCATCCTGATTGTGGCGGCTGTGTACCCGTCCCACTTGCTGGACGTCATCGACGGGACGGCCCGCGCTGCTTGATCCAATTCTTGGACAAGTGCTGACGGCGGAACGACGACTGATGAAATCGCAGGTCGGAGCACGATTGCGCGTGGGTTTACCCTCGCTGCATGGCAGACACCTGCGAACACCCCTGCATCGAGTCCCGCACCGACATCGGGCCCATGCTCATCGGCGCGCCCATCTCGTCCGACGTCGCCCTCTCCGCGGCATTCCGTCCCGTCTGACCGCGATCACCGCCCGGAGCGGGGAAGCAGCGACGGCCTATCGACCCACGAACGAAGGGGGCAGGGTCTTCGCCAGGGGACAGGCCGTCGCATGGTCCACAACGCCGTCGGGCAGGAATTCCATCCCGCTACGACAGATTCCGGATGACCGTCCGACTGGCCGAGCGACTTCACCTGCATCAATATGCAGGCGTGGGAGGGATGGGAAGCCGATGCGGGTGATGCTGTCGTGCCCGTACTCGCTGTCGGTGTTCGGCGGCGTGCAGGGGCAGGTGCTCGGCCTCGCCCACGCGCTGCGGGAGCTCGGCGTCGACGCGCGCATCATCGCCCCCTGTGACGGCCCACCGCCCGAGCCGGGGATCACGACCGTGGGGCCGAGCACCCGCGTGCCGAGCAACGGCTCCGTGGCGCCGATCGCCGCCGGTCGCCCGGTCGCGCGGCGCACGCTCGAGGCGATCCGCAGCTTCGGCCCCGACGTGCTCCACCTCCACGAGCCGTTCACGCCGGGCTCGAACCACGCGGCGCTGATGGGCACGACCGTGCCCGTGGTCGGCACGTTCCATTCGGCCAGCGAGGGGCGCAACGGCTGGTACGAGACGCTGCGCTCGCCGTTGCAGGCGCTGCTCAAGCGGCTCGCGATCCGCACCGCGGTGTCGGCCGAGGCGCAACGCATCGTGGAGCTCACGTTCGGCATCCGCTGCGAGATCGTCCCCAACGGCATCGAGCTCGCCGAGTTCGCGGACGGCGACGCGTGGCCGGCACCCATGCCCGCCATCCTGTTCGTGGGCCGGCACGAGCCGCGGAAAGGCCTCGAGGTGCTGCTCGACGCGTTCGCGGAGCTCGACCGCGACGCGGAGCTGTGGATCGTCGGCGACGGCCCACAGACCGCGGCGCTGAGAGGGAGGGGCGTGTCGCGTGTCGAGTGGCTCGGCCGGGTGAGTGACGCCGAGAAGCGGGCGCGGCTACGCGGTGCCACGATCGCGTGCTTCCCGTCGCTCGACGGCGAGTCGTTCGGGCTGGTGCTGCTCGAGGCGATGGCGGCGGGCACCGCGCTCGTCGCCTCCGAGATCGACGGCTACCGCGACGTCTCCCGCGGCGGTGTGGAGGCGGTCCTGGTGCCACCCGGCGACGCCGCGAGCCTCCGTCAGGTCCTCACCGAGCTGCTCGACCGCCCGGAGCGACGGGCGCAGCTCGTCGCCGCGGGCCGGGCGCGGGCCGGGAAGTTCTCGATGGTGGCGGTCGCCGAGCGCTTCGTCGGTCTCTACGAAGAGGCCGTCGCCGGCGCGCCCATGCCGGAGTCGGCGGCAGGGCGGGCCGTATGATCGGAAGTCCTCCAGACACCTAGGAGACTCCTGTGGCCCCTGCCATCATCATCGGCGCCATCGTGCTGATCGTGGTGCTGTTCTTCTGGCTCGGTTACAACAGCCTGGTCAGGAACCGCAACCGCGTCGACAACGCGTGGTCGCAGATCGACGTGCAGCTCAAGCGCCGTCACGATCTCATCCCGAACCTCATCGAGACCGTCAAGGGCTACGCGGCCCATGAGCGCGGCACCTTCGAGGCCGTCACCAACGCGCGTGCGAACGCCATCAACGCGCAAGGCCCGGCGCAGTCGGCCGCAGCCGAGAACCAGCTCACCGGCGCGCTCAAGAGCCTGTTCGCGGTCGCGGAGGCGTACCCCGACCTCAAGGCCAACCAGAACTTCCTGCAGCTGCAGGAAGAGCTCACTGCGACGGAAGACAAGGTCGCGTACGCGCGGCAGTTCTACAACGACAGCGTGCTCAACTACAACAACAAGATCCAGTCGTTCCCGACCGTGATCCTGGCGGGCATGTTCAACTTCGACAAGCGCGACTTCTTCGACGCCGAGCCCGGCGACACCGAGCCCGTGCAAGTGCAGTTCTGAGCCGCCGCTCCCGCCGCTCCTTTCCCTGGCCCTTCCTGGACATTCGTGTACGAGCAGATCGCGCGTAACAAGCGCCGCACGTTCCTCATCCTCTTCTTCTTCGTCGGCCTGATCCTCGCCGTCGCGGTCGCGATCGACCTGCTCTTCTCGTTCGGGCCGTGGTTCATCGTGGTCGCGGTCTTCGTGGCGGGCGGGATGGCGTTCTTCTCGTACTTCAACTCCGCGAAGATCGCGTTGGCTGCGAGTCACGCGAAGCCTGCCGACGAGAACGAGTACCGCCGCTACCACAACCTCGTGGAAGGCCTCTGCATCGCGGCCGGCCTTCCGAAGCCGGCGCTGTACGTCGTCGACGATCCTGCGCCCAACGCCTTCGCGACGGGGCGAAACCCGAAGCACGCCGCGCTGGCCGTCACCACCGGCCTCCTCGACACCATGAACCGGGTCGAGCTCGAAGGCGTGATCGCGCACGAGCTCTCGCACGTCAAGAACTACGACATCCTCGTCACCACGATCGCGGTCCTCGCGGTCGGGGTGATCGCGCTGCTCGCCGACTTCGGGCTGCGGTTCGCGTTCTGGGGAGGCATGAGCGACCGACGCGACAACAACTCGGGCGATGGCGGTGTCGGTGCGATCCTCGCCATCTTGTCGCTGGCGTTGCTGGTCCTCGCGCCGCTGATCGGGTACTTCATGCAGATGGCGATGAGCCGCAACCGCGAGTACCTCGCCGACGCGAGTGGCGTGCAGCTCACGCGGTACCCGCCTGGTCTGATCTCCGCGCTCGAGAAGCTGCGGGACGACAACGCGGTCGTCCACTACGCGACGAAGGCCACCGCACAGATGTGGATCGAGCAGCCGCTCGAGACCGCGCCCAACAACACCAGTTCGAAGATCAACAAGCTGTTCGATACCCACCCCCCACTCGAAGCGCGCATCCAGCGCCTGAAGGAGATGTGATGGCGCTCGGAGCGAGCTCTTGACCCCACGCACCCGCAACATCGTCATCGGCACGTCCGTCGTCCTCGTGATCGCGCTCGCCGTCGGCGTGTTCGCGCTGACGAGCGGCGGCGGCGACTCGAAGAAGGCCGCCACCACCACCGTCCCGACCACCACGATCCCCGCGACCACCACCACCAAAGCGCCGCCGATCGCGCCGCTCACGGGGTTGGTCGATCCTTCGGGTGCCTCGCTGACGCGCCCGGCCATGTCGGTCAAGGTCGAGAACACCCCGGACGCGCGGCCGCAGGCGGGCATCGACCAGGCCGACGTGCTGTACGAGGAAGTCGTCGAAGGCAACATCACGCGATTCATCGCCATCTTCAACTCGCAGATCCCCGACGTGATCGGGCCCGTGCGCTCGGTGCGCGCCGAAGACCCCGACATCGTGTGGCCGATCGGCGGGATCTTCGCCTACTCGGGCGGCGCGCAGGTGAACGTGAACGCGATCAACGCGGCGCCCGTGAACGCGGTCGACGAGAGCGCCGCGCAGGCGAACGGCGCGATGCAGCGCAACGCCCAGGGCCAGCCGCCGCGCGATGCGCCGCACAACCTCTATGCGATCGGGCCGAAGCTGCTCGACCTCGGTGGTGACCCGAAGCCGCCGCCCGCGTTGTTCCAGTACCTTCCGGCCGACGCTCCGCCGCTCACCGGCACCGGCGTCGTGAGCATGCGCATCGGCTTCATCCAGGGCTACGACCCCACCTACACGTGGGACGCGACCTCCAAGACGTGGATGCGCAGCCAGAGTGGCGTGCCGTTCACCGTGGTCGGTGGCGCACAGATCGGGCCGACCAACGTGGTCGTGCAGTTCACGCACTACGCCAACGAGGGTGAGGGCCAGACCGTCGGCCAGGGCGACGTGTGGGTCTTCTCCGACGGCGTGGTCCGGAAGGGCACGTGGGTGCGGCCCGACAAGACGCAGCCGGCCAAGTACGTCGACGCCAACGGCCAGCCGATCCTGTTGCGCCCGGGGCGCACGTGGGTGGAGCTGCTCCCCTCGGACGCTCCCGTCGACGTCGTGGAAGGCCCGCCGGTCACCTCGCCGCCGACCACCGCCGTGCCGACGACCACCACGACGACGAAACCGAAGAAGAAGTAATCGAGGGCGATGGGTAGGCTTTCGTCATGACAGATCGGGAGACCGGCTCCGTGCCTGAACGGCAGACTGGCACCGCGCGGGTGAAGCGGGGGCTGGCCGAGATGCTGCGCGGCGGCGTCATCATGGACGTCGTCACCCCCGAGCAGGCGAAGGTCGCCGAGGACTCGGGCGCAGTCGCGGTGATGGCGCTCGAGCGGGTGCCCGCCGACATCCGCCGCGACGGTGGCGTCGCCCGCATGAGCGACCCCGCCATGATCGAGGGGATCCAGGCCGCGGTCACCGTCCCCGTGATGGCCAAGTGCCGCATCGGTCACTTCGCCGAGGCGCAGGTGCTCGAGAGCCTCGGCGTCGACTACATCGACGAGAGCGAGGTGCTCACGCCCGCCGACGAGGCCTACCACGTCGACAAGTGGGCGTTCACGGTGCCGTTCGTGTGCGGCGCCACCAACCTCGGTGAGGCGCTCCGGCGGATCTCCGAGGGCGCGTGCCTCATCCGCTCGAAGGGTGAAGCCGGCACCGGCAACATCGTGGAAGCCGTCCGCCACCTGCGTTCGATCCTGGGCGACGTCCGCAAGCTCACCCTGGCCGACTCCGCCGAGCTCTACGGATGGGCCAAGGAGCTGCGGGCGCCGGTCGAGCTGGTGCAGGAGGTCGCCGAGCGCGGTGAGCTCCCCGTGCCGCTGTTCTGCGCGGGCGGCATCGCCACACCCGCCGACGCCGCGCTCGTGATGCAGCTCGGCGCGCAGTCGGTGTTCGTCGGCAGCGGCATCTTCAAGAGCGACGACCCGATGCCGCGCGCGAAGGCGATCGTCGAAGCCACCACCCATTTCCGGGATGCCGCCATCGTGGCCAAGGTGTCGCGTGGTCTCGGCGAGGCGATGCGCGGCGAGGAGATCTCGACCCTCGACGTCAAGCTCGCAGACCGGGGCTGGTGACCGAGGTGCCTCCAGGTCATGAAGATCGGCATCCTGGCCCTGCAGGGAGCGTTTCGCGAGCATCGTGAGGTGCTCGACGCGCTCGGCGTCGAGACCGTCGACGTGCGCGTGCCCGAAGACCTCGGTGCGCTCGACGCGCTGATCCTCCCCGGTGGCGAGTCCACCACGATGAGCAAGCTGCTCGACACATCGGAGCTGCGTGGGCGGCTCGCCGACCGCCTGCGTGACGGCATGCCCGTGCTCGGCACCTGCGCCGGGATGATCCTGCTCGCCCGCGACGTCGTCGACGGCCGCCCGGACCAGCAGTCGTTCGGGGTCATCGACATCGCGGTGCGGCGCAACGCCTACGGGCGCCAACGCGACTCGTTCGAGGCCGATCTCGACATCCCGAGCTTGCCGGGCGGTAGCTTCCGCGGCGTGTTCATCCGCGCGCCGCGCATCGAGACCGCGGGCGACTCCGTCGAGGTGCTGGCGTCGTACGACGGCCATCCCGTGCTCGTGCGCCAGGGGGCCACCTGGGTCGCGAGCTTCCATCCCGAGCTTTCCGGCGACCTGCGGCTGCACATGTTGTTTGTGGACGAGGTCTCGACATGAGGGTGCGCACATGAGTGGTCACAGCAAGTGGCATTCGATCAAGCACGCGAAGGGCGCGGCCGATGCCGCGCGCGGGAAGGCGTTCGCGCGCCTCGCCCGTCAGATCGAGGTCGCGGCGCGCGACGGCGGCGGCGATGTCGACGCCAACCCAACGCTGCGCACGATGGTGCAGAAGGCGCGTGACGCGTCGATGCCCAAGGACAACATCGAGCGCGCGATCAAGCGCGGCACCGGTGAGCTCGAGGGTGTCACCTACGAGAGCATCACGTACGAGGGCTACGCGACGAATGGCGTCGCGGTCTACGTCGAGGTGCTCACCGACAACCGCAACCGCACCGGGTCGGAGGTGAAGAACGTCTTCACGCGCAACGGCGGCTCGCTGGCCGAGCCGGGTGCGGTGGCGTGGCAGTTCGAGCGCAAGGGTGTGATCGTGCTCGACAAGGCCGCGGCCTCGGAGGACGACCTCATGCTCGCGGCGCTCGACGCCGGCGCGGAAGACATCGAAGACCTCGGCGACACGTGGCAGGTCACCACGCCGCCGAGCGACCTCCACGCGGTGCGCGACGCCCTCGAAGCCGCTGGGATCGCGGTGACCAGCGCCGACACCACGATGGTCGCCACCACCGCGGTGGAGCTCTCGGAGACGGCGAGCGCCAAGAACGTGCTGCGCGTGATCGACGCGCTGGAAGAGCACGACGACGTGCAGAACGTGTACGCGAACTTCGACATCCCCGACGACATCCTTGTAACTCTCTCGGTGTAGGGGCATCGTCGGCGTCGCAACCGAACGATGGCGCCCACAGGGTGGCTGGACGGCGGCGCGTTGCTCCATCTTCGCCCCGCAACGATCCTCGATACAGGGTCACGGCGTGGCGGGTCGCGCGATGCCGAGGTCGGCCCTCGCGTGGACTCGTTCAGGTCGGCTACAGCAGCGACGACGGAAGATGTTGCACCTTGCGGGATGAGGAGGGATGCCGTTGAGGTTCAGAAGACGGCCGTCCGAGACTGACACGACGCGCTACTGGACGTCGGAAGAGTCTGAGGCATTCGAGAGTGTCCTCAAGGTGAATGCGAATGACGGACGTCCCGAGCTGGAGCGCCTCGCGACCTCTGCGATGAACGAAGTGTTGAGGTGTGCAGGATGTGGGCGTGCGATTGAGCAGGGCGAGGCGCGGCATCGCCCGTTGGGCGGGGTGGGGGGAAGGCGAACCGGTTCCGGAACGGCCGGAGCGTGTCTGGCATGACGTCGATTGTCTCCAAGACGATCACGAAGCGGCGAGCACGCCGGCGGACGCTCCGCCGCAACCGACCTCGTTGGCATCCAGACGCGAGGCAATCGAAGGGCGGCTGAAACACCGCGGCTGAACGGGCGCGGGGTTTCGACGGCGGAACCCGCCGGGCGCCGGCGCGCGGGTCTGTCGAGCGCGGGTGGCGCCAACGCCAACCGAGGAACCGATCCGAAGAGTCGCTAGCCTGCTCGCCGTCCCGGGAGCTTGACCGGGTTTGCACTCTTACGAGCGCGACCGCTCCAAGCTTCCGGGACCCTTCTCCGGCCGCAAATGCGCTGTGATCTGCACAACCGCACAGGCTCACCCACCCAGCTCGGGCATCCTGCGGAGTAACTCCTGATGCGCCGCGCGTTCAAGATGCGGCACGGAGCGGCTCCGTTCTGGAGACCACGAATCCCGCCCGACGCGGGGCGGCGACTTGTTGCCGTCGTCCGGGAAGGCAACACTCTCCCGATGCCAGGCCTGAGTGATGCGGGGATTGTTGTCGTTCTCCCCGACGACGTGTTGCAGCCGGTGTACGTGTGATGGACCTCGCTCGAGCGCGCGACTTCATCCGGGAGCACCACCAGGCGGTCATGGTCACGCACCGGGCCGACGGCTGGCCGCAGGCATCCCCGGTCGCCTGCAGCGTCGACGCCGACGGTTTCGTGGTGGTCAGCACGCGGGAGACCGCGCTCAAGACGAAGAATGTCATGCGAGATCCGCGTGTCTCGCTGTGCGTGCTGAGCGACGGCTTCTACGGCGACTGGATCCAGGTCGACGGTTCGGCCATGGTGGTTTCCTTGCCGGGGGCGATGGAGCCTCTCGTCGAGTACTACCGCTCCATCCGTGGTGAGCATCCCGACTGGGACGAGTACCGGGCCGCGATGGAGAGCGAGCGGCGCGTCATCGTCAGGATCAATCTCACCCGCGCCGGGCCCGACCGCTCGGGCTGATGGTGGCACCACGCGGCGACGTCGCCATCGCCGTGCTGGCGGCAGGGCGGGGGTCGCGCCTCGGCGGTGACGACGCCAAGCCGCTGCTCGAGTGGCAGGGCCGCCCGCTGCTCGCGTGGGCGCTCGCCGCGGCGACCGGCACCGGCTTCGATCCGATCATCGTCGTGACCGGCTACAAGCGGCACGAGGTGGGGAAGGTCGTGGCCGAGCGGTTCGACGGCTTCAAGGGGATCACCGTCGTCCACAATCGCCACTGGAAGCAGGGCATCGCGTCGAGCCTCCACGCCGTGCTCGCGTTCGTGGATCCCTTCACTCGGGTCGGCGCGGTGTGCATCGGCCTGGCCGACCAGCCGCGAGTCGGCAGCGAGGCCTACCGCCGGCTCGCCGCCGCGTACGCCGACGGTGCCGAGCTCGCGGTCGCGACGTACGACTGTCAGCGTGCCAATCCGGTGCTGCTGGCGCGTAGCCTCTGGGCCGAAGCACGCGAGCTCACCGGCGATGTGGGCGCGCGCGCGTTGATGCAACGCCACGAAGTGGTGGAAGTGCCCTGCGACGACACCGGGAGCCCGGACGACGTCGACACCACCGCAGATCTCGAGCGGTTGAACCAGGAGACCTCATGAAGATCGAAGACGAGTTCCGCGTCGACGTGCCGGTCGACGAAGCATGGAAGGTGTTGCTCGACGTCGAGCGCATCGCCCCGTGCATGCCCGGTGCGCAGCTCCAGGAAGTCGAAGGCGACGAGTACCGCGGCATCGTCAAGGTGAAGGTCGGCCCCATCACCGCGCAGTACAAGGGCGTCGCCAAGATCACCGAGACCGACGAGACCGCGCACACCGTGGTACTGCAGGCCGAGGGGCGCGACACGCGTGGCCAGGGCACCGCGTCGGCCACGGTCACGGCCACGCTCACTCCCGACGGCTCGGGCACCGTCGTGCACATCGACACCGACCTCAACGTCACCGGGAAGGTGGCGCAGTTCGGCCGCGGCGTGATGGCCGACGTGTCGAGCAAGCTTCTCGGCCAGTTCGCGCAGAACCTCGAGCGCGACGTCCTGAGTGGCGACGCGTCCACGAGCGGGGCCGACGGCGCGGGCACGTCCGAGCCGACGCCGATCACGAGCGCGCCGACCGCGGCCGCCGCGGCAGAGGCGTCGACGGGCCCGCGCAAGATCGACTCGCCGGAAGCGCAGCCCGTCGACCTGCTCGACAGCGCGGGCGGTGCAGTGGCGAAGCGCGTCGTCCCGATCGTCATCGTGCTCGTCGCGCTGCTCACCCTGCGCGCGCTCCGGAAGCGCCGGAAGCGCCGCAAAGCTGCCACGAGCAGCTGAACGCCCGGCCCATCCACCGCTCGGGCGGTCGCGGCTCGTAGCATCGAACCCGTGTTCGATCAGGACTCCGCGCCGGATGTCGTACCCGATGTCGTGCTGGGCATCGACCCCGGCGTGTCGTGCTGCGGGTACGGCGCGATCACGCGCGACGGCGGCACCTTCCGCGCGGTGGCCTACGGCGTGATCCGCACGCCGCCCGCCGACCCGCTCCCCGAGCGGCTCGCCACCCTGCACCGCGAGCTCGAGGCGCTCATCGTCGAGCTCGCCCCGTCGGCGATGGCCGTCGAGCGAGTGCTGTTCCAGGTGAACACCCGCACCGCGATGTCGGTGGGGCAGGCAAGCGGGCTCGCGCTCGCGCTCGCCGGGCGCGCCGGCGTGCCCGTCGTGCAGTACAGCCCGAACGAAGTGAAGCTGGCGGTCGCCGGCGACGGCGGCGCGGGCAAGGCCGAGGTGCAGCACATGGTCACGCGCCTGCTCTCGCTCGCGGAGCCGCCGCACCCGCCTGACGCCGCCGACGCGCTCGCGCTCGCGCTGTGCCACTGCTGGCAGGCGCCGTTGCGCGCGGTCGGGGGCACCAGCCCGGCCACACCTGATCGTCTGAACGCCGCCATCGC
This sequence comes from uncultured Actinomycetes bacterium, assembly GCA_963721435.1. Lineage (GTDB taxonomy): Bacteria > Actinomycetota > Acidimicrobiia > IMCC26256 > DASPTH01 > CAVRJC01. The sequence continues at coordinate 451,085 of CAVRJC010000005.1, read as the reverse complement.
GGCCGCTGTCGCCAAGGAGAACGCCACCCGATGATCGGCTCAGTGCGCGGCACGGTGCTCGAACGCACGCCCACCGGTGAAGTGCTGGTCGAGGTCGGGGGCGTGGGCTACCGCGTCCTCGTCCCCACCGGGTCGTTGCCGGTGCTCGCACCGGGCGCGACTGCGTTCCTGTTCACGCACCTCCACGTGCGCGACGACGCGCTCGTGCTCTACGGGTTCGCGACGCGCGACCAGCGCGACACGTTCGAGGCGCTCATCAGCGCGACCGGCGTCGGCCCCAAGCTCGCGCTCGCGATGCTGTCGGTGCACTCGCCCGAGGCGTTGCGGCACGCGGTGCTCGACGACGACCTCGCCGCGCTCACGCTCGTCCCCGGTGTGGGCAAGCGCACCGCGCAACGGCTCATGATCGAGCTCAAGGCCCGTCTCGACGTCCCCGACTTCGACCTCACCGACGCGGGCATGGCGATGTCGGCGCGCGGTGAGGTGCGGGCTGCGCTCGGCGGGCTCGGGTACGGGCCCGAAGAGGTGCGCGACGTGCTCGCGCTGCTCGGTGACACCGGTGACGCGTCGGTCGAAGAGATGTTGCGCGACGCGCTGAAGCTCCTGGCGGTCAACGCATGAACGCGGGGCAAGCATGAGAGAGGAGCTGCTGCGTCCGATCGCCGATCCGGTCGAGGAGGCGGAGGAGGTCACGCTCCGTCCGCGCCGGCTCGACGAGTTCGTCGGCCAGCCGCGGCTGAAGGAGCACCTCGAGATCCTGCTCGCCGCGGCGCGCGGCCGCGGCCAGGCCGTCGACCATCTGCTGTTCGCGGGTGCGCCCGGCCTCGGCAAGACCACGCTGTCGGGGATCGTCGCCGCCGAGATGGGCGTGACCCTGCGCATCACGAGTGGCCCAGCACTCGAACGCGCCGGCGACCTCGCCGCGATCCTCACCAACCTCGACGACGGCGACGTGCTGTTCATCGACGAGATCCACCGCCTCCCGCGGCCGGTCGAGGAAGTGCTCTATCCCGCGATGGAGGACTTCGAGCTCGACATCGTGATCGGCAAGGGACCATCGGCGCGGTCCATCCGGCTCGAGCTGCCGCGGTTCACGCTCGTCGGTGCCACCACCCGCACCGGGCTCATCACCGGGCCGCTGCGCGACCGCTTCGGCTTCATCGCCCGCCTCGACTACTACGACACGAACGATCTCGTCGCGATCCTCGAACGTGCCGCGAGCATCCTCGGCGTGCCGCTCGCGCTCGAGGGCGCAGGGGAGATCGCCCGGCGCTCCCGTGGCACACCCCGCATCGCCAACCGGCTCCTGAAGCGGGTGCGCGACTACGCCGAGGTCCGGGGCGACGGAACCGTCAACGCCGACACCGCGCGCGCCGCGCTCTCGTTGTTCGAGGTCGACGAGCTGGGCCTCGACAAGGTCGACCGCGCGATCCTCACCGCACTCTGTGACACCTTCGCCGGGCAGCCCGTGGGCCTCACCACCCTCGCGGTGGCAGTGGCGGAGGAGGCGGAGACCGTCGAGGAGGTCTACGAGCCGTTCCTCCTGAAGGCGGGCCTGCTCCAGCGCACCCCTCGCGGCCGGATCGCCACTCCCGGCGCCTACGTGCACCTGGGTACCGCGCCCCCGCCGGTGCTCGTGCCACCGAATCTCTTCGAGGGCGAGAGCACACCCGGCCCTGTCCCGGAGTAGCGGAGTCCCGGCACTATCTTTGGGCGGCTTCAATCGGAACCCCGCCGCCGCCACTGTCGTTGTCAGGACACCATGGAGATCGCGCTCGTCTACTTCGCCCTGCTGGCCTTGGCGTTCTTCTTCCTCATCGTGCGGCCGCAGCGGCGTCGGGTCACGCAGCACCGTGCCTTCGTGTCGGCACTGGCGCTCGGCGACGACGTCGTCACCACCGGCGGGATCTACGGGACCGTGCGCGCGCTGCGGGGTGAAGCCGTCGAGCTGGAGGTGGCACCCGGCATCGTGATGACCTTCGCCCGGGCCGCGGTCGCCCAGCGTGCCTACCACGACACGGGCGAGGGCACCGGCTCCGGCGCAGCTTCGGACACTCCTGAGATCGCCGGTCCCGAAGGCGACGATCCGTCCTCCGACGACGATCCGGGCCGCTGATCGTGCGGAGGAACGTCTGGTTTCTGGTGGTCTCGGTCGTGCTCATCGTGGGCACGTTCGTGGCGACGCTCGCGTCGGGGAACACGCCGATCCTGGGCCTCGACCTCCAGGGCGGGTTCTCGGTCGTCCTGTCGCCGGTGGGCAAGTTCAGCTCGGGCTCCCTCGACGTCGCGCGCGACCTCATCGAGCAGCGCGTGAACGGCCTCGGCGTCGCGGAGCCGGAGATCTCGCGGCAGGGCAACGACATCGTCGTCGACCTCCCCGGCGTGAAGGACCGCACGAAGGCGGAAGCAGTGATCGGCAAGACCGCGGAGCTGCGGTTCCGGCCCGTGCTCGCCAACCTGCCGCCGGTGACGAAGAAGAGCAGCACCACGACCACCACGAAGCCGAGCGGCACCACCACTCCGGGCGAGACGACGGTGCCTCCCACGACCACCGCGCCGGTCGACGACTCTGCCGCGCGCGCGGCGGTCGCGTCGTGCGACAGCACTGCGATCAGCGCGCTCACCGAGATCCCGACCACGCGGCGATCGGACGACAAGCGCAACAAGTGCGTTGCGCTGAAGCTCCGGAACAGCAAGGCGCGACTCCTGCTCGGGCCCACGGTCATGACCGGCAAGGATGTCGACACCGCGAAGAAGAGCTTCCAGTCGGGCGTCGGCAACACCGTCGACATGACGCTCACCAGCGACGGCCTGACGAAGTTCAACAAGCTCGCCGCCTCGTCGTTCGGGCAGACGTCGCCGCAGGACGAAGTCGCGATCGTGCTCGACAGCGTGGTGCAGTCCAACCCCGCGTTCCAGTCCGCGAACTTCACCGGCGACGTGCAGATCACGGGGAACTTCAGCAATGACGACGCCGACAACCTCGCCAAGCTGATCAAGTACGGCGCCCTGCCGGTCAAGCTCGAGCAGCAGACCGCACGCAGCGTCTCGCCGACGCTCGGCTCCGACCAGCTCAGCGCGGGGATCGCCGCCGGCATCATCGGGCTGCTGCTCGTCGCGATCTACATGCTCGTCTTCTACCGGGTCCTCGGGCTCGTCGTGATCCTCGGATTGATCCTCTCGGGGATGGCGATCTACACCCTCGTGACGTTCCTGGGGCAGACCATCAGCCTCACGCTCACACTCGCAGGTGTCACCGGCATCATCGTCTCGGTCGGTGTCACCGTCGACTCGTACATCGTCTATTACGAACGATTGAAAGACGAAGTGCGCGCGGGCGCCACCGTCCGCGCGTCGGTCGACCGCGCCTTCACCCGCTCGTTCCGCACGATCGTCGCCGCCGACCTCGTCTCGTTGCTCGGCGCGATCGTGCTCTACCTCATCGCGATCGGATCGGTCCGAGGGTTCGCCTTCTACCTCGGCCTGTCGACCATCCTCGACCTGCTCGTGGCGTACTTCTTCATGCATCCGCTCGTGTCGATCCTCTCGCGGAACCCGCGGCTCGTGGGCATGCCGGGGGTCGGCATCGGCGCCGGCCTCGACGCGCGGGAGGCGATCGCGTGACGCCCGCGACCGCCGAAGCCGAGGTCCCCGAGCACAAGCGCCACACGCTCAAGGACCTCTACCACGAGCGCACGCACTTCCAGTTCATCGCCCACTCCCGGCGGTGGGCGATCCTGTCCGGGGTCCTCATCCTCATCTCGGTGGTCGCGTTCGGCGTGCGGGGGCTCAACCTCGGTATCGACTTCGAAGGCGGCACCCAGCTCTCGTTCACCGTCGCCCACGGCAGCGCCGATTCGACCAACATCCGCGACACGCTGAAGCCGCTCGGCCTCGGCGACGCCAAGGTGCTGATCGTCGGCGACAAGGACGTGCGCGTGCAGGTCCAGGACCTCAAGCCGGCGGAGCAGCAGCAGGCGGCGGCGGCGCTCGCCAAGTACGCCGGCATCGACGCGCAGAGCGTGAGCATCGACCGCGTCGGGCCCACGTGGGGTGACCGCGTGAGCTCGAAGGCGCTCGAAGCGCTCCTGGTCTTCTTCGCGGTGATCGCGATCTATCTCACGTTCCGCTTCGAGTGGCGCATGGCGCTGGCGGCGCTCATCGCGGTGGTGCACGACATCATCATCACCGTCGGCGTCTACGCCGTGACGCAGTTCGAGGTGACGCCCGCGACGGTCGTCGCGTTCCTCACCATCCTCGGGTATTCGCTCTACGACACGGTTGTCGTGTTCGACAAGATCAAAGACAACCAGAATCGCATCGGCACCGAGCGCGGCGACACGTACTCGAAGATGGTCAACCGGTCGCTCAACCAGGTCCTGATGCGGTCGATCAACACGTCGATCGTCGCGCTGCTCCCGGTCGCGTCGCTGCTCTTCGTCGGCACGTACGTGTTCGGCGGCTTGGTGCTGCGCGACTTCGCCTTGGCGTTGTTCGTGGGCCTGCTCACCGGGGCGTACTCGTCGATCTTCGTGGCGACGCCGTTGGTCGCGTGGTTCAAGGAGAAGGAGCCGCGCAACCGTGCGCTGCGCGAGCGCGCCGCGGCCGAGCTCGCACGGGCGCCGGTACCGGCACGCGCCGCGCCCAAGGCCGCACCGAAGGCGGCACCCCGGCCCACGCCGAAGGCCGCGCCGAAGGTCGCGGCCGAGCCCGAGCCCGATGCCGCCTCCGACGACACCCTCGAGCCGGCCGCGCTCGACGGAGATGCAGCCGAGTCGGCCGAGGAGGTCGAGGTGCCCGCGCCGTCGTCGCCGTCGCCCGCGGCACCCCCCTCACGGGGATCGGCGAACCCTCGACCGCGCACCAATCGCGGGCGCAAGCGCCGCTAGCCGCGGCGCTGAGGACACGGGCGAGTCGGCGCGGGGGAACAAAGGCTCGCCGGTAGACTTTTCACCTACATGAGCACGACCGAGCCGCGTGTCGACCTTCGCACCGACCGCCGTTCCGTGCTGCCCTGGCGCCGCCACCACTCGGTGCTCGTCGAGGTCGCCCCGCTCATCACCCTGTACCGCGAGCGGCACCGGCGCTCCGACACCGCCCTCATCGAGCATGCTTTCGAGCTTGCCCGGGACGCCCACCGGGAGCAGGTCCGCCGCTCCGGCGAGGCCTACATCACCCACCCGCTCGGCGTCGCGCTGATCCTCGCCGACCTCGGCCTCGACGACGTCACCATCGCGGCCGCGCTGCTCCACGACGCGGTCGAGGACACCACCATCACCCCCGACGACATCGAGCGCGAGCTCGGCTCCGACGTCGCCACGATCGTCGACGGCGTCACCAAGCTCGACCGGGTGCAGTTCGACTCCAAGGAAGCGCAGCAGGCAGCATCGCTCCGCAAGATGCTCGTCGCGATGGCGAAAGACATCCGTGTCCTGCTCATCAAGCTCGCCGACCGGCTGCACAACATGCGCACCATCGCGTCGCTGCCCGAGTTCAAGCAGCAGCGCATCGCGCAGGAGACCCTCGACGTCTACGCACCGCTCGCGCACCGCCTCGGCATCGCCGACGTGAAGTGGCAGCTCGAAGACACCGCGTTCGCGGTGCTGCATCCACTGCGGTACGCCGAGATCGAGCAGATGGTGGCCACGCAGGCGCCCGAGCGCGAGGAGTTCCTCGACAAGGTGCTGGTCGAACTGCGCGCGCGCTTGTCGGAGCTGCGCATCGACGCCGAGGTCACCGGCCGCCCGAAGCACTACTGGTCGATCTACGAGAAGATGATCACGCAGGGCAAGCAGTTCGACGACGTGCAGGATCTCGTCGGCGTGCGCGTGGTCGTCGAATCGGTGAAGGACTGCTACGCCGCACTCGGCTCCATCCACGCGATGTGGAAGCCCATCCAGGGGCGGTTCAAGGACTACATCGCGATGCCGAAGTTCAACCTCTACCAGTCGCTGCACACGACGGTGATGGGGCCCACGGGCAAGCCGGTCGAGATGCAGATCCGCACGCAGGAGATGCACCGACGCGCCGAGTACGGCATTGCCGCGCACTGGGGCTACAAGGAGCACGAGCCCGCCGACGACATGCTCTGGCTCCAGCGCATGGTCGACTGGCAGCAGGAGACGAGCGACCCGTCGGAGTTCATGGAGTCGCTGAAGATCGACCTCGAGTACGACGAGGTCTTCGTCTTCACACCCAAGGGCAAGGTGATCACCCTCGCCACCGGCGCCACGCCCGTCGACTTCGCCTACGCGATCCACACCGACGTCGGACACCGGTGCATCGGTGCGCGCGTGAACGGCCGGCTGGTGCCGCTCGACTCCACGCTCACGTCGGGTGACACGGTCGAGATCTTCACCAGCAAGGTCGAAGGCGCGGGGCCGAGCCGCGACTGGCTGCAGTTCGTGCACACGCCGAAGGCGCGCACGAAGATCCGCCAGTGGTTCTCACGTGAGCGTCGCGTCGACGCCATCGACACCGGGCGGGAAGAGCTCGCGAAGGCGCTCCGGCGCGAAGGACTGCCGGTGCAGAAGCTCGCGGCGTCGAAGACGTTGCTCGAGGTCGCGCAGGCGATGCACTACGCCGACCTCGAGGCGCTGTACGCCGCGGTCGGCGAGGGACACGTGTCGGCCAAGGGTGTCGTGCAACGCCTCGACCGCGAGCTGCGCGGCGGCGAGGAGCAGCTGCCCGTCACCATTGCGCGCCCGCCGCTCACGCCCCGTCGCCGTGAGCGCCGCGCCACCGGCGTGCACGTGGAAGGCCTCGACGACGTCATGGTCCGGCTGTCGCGGTGCTGCACGCCGGTGCCGGGCGACGAGATCATGGGCTTCGTCACCCGCGGCCGTGGCGTGTCGGTGCACCGCACCGACTGCGCGAACGCGGCCGGGCTGGTCGGGCACGCCGAGCGCCTGATCGAAGTCGAGTGGGATCACGACCAGCCCGCGACCTTCGTCGTGTCGATCGAGGTCGAGGCACTCGACCGCTCGAACCTCCTGCGCGACGTCGCGCACACGTTGTCGGAGCACCACGTGAACATTCTGTCGTGCACCTCGCAGACGTCGAGCGACCGGGTCGCGAAGTTCCGGTTCGAGTTCGAGCTCGCCGACCCCGGCCATCTCGACTCGATCCTTGTGGCGGTCAAGCGGATCGACAGCGTCTTCGCTGCGTACCGCGTGCTCCCCGGCCACGCCCGCGTCGGCGCCTGACCGGCGTTCCAAAACCGTCCGGAGGTCGCGAGAGGGTCACCGGTACCATGCGCCGGTGGTCGAGCCGTCGTCGTTGAGCCCGGATGACAAGGCGAAGTTCCGCGCGCCCACGGGCACCCACGACGTCCTGCCGCCGGAGTCGGGTCGCTGGCAGCAGCTCGTGCAGACGTTCGCGACGCGCGCCGAGCAGTTCGGGTTCGGGCTGATCCTCACGCCGATCTTCGAGCACGTCGAGGTGTTCCAGCGGGTCGGGGAGTCCACCGACGTCGTCCGCAAGGAGATGTACGACTTCGACGACAAGGGCGGTCGTCGCATCGCACTGCGGCCCGAGGGCACCGCGCCGGTCGTGCGGGCATTCGTGCAGCACCACCCGCCGGTGCCGTGGAAGGTCTGGTACCTCGCGCCGCACTTCCGGTACGAGCGCCCGCAGAAGGGTCGCTACCGGCAGCACTGGCAGGTCGGCGCCGAGGTGCTCGGCCTCGAGGACGCCGATGTCGACGTCGAGCTCATCGCGCTCGCCCACGGCTTCTACGAAGGCCTCGGCCTCACCCGCGTGTCGCTCCTGCTCAACTCGATGGGCGACGAGCACAGCCGTCCCGAGTACCTGGCGTTGCTGCGCGAGTACCTGCTCGACCACGCCGCGTCGCTCGGCGACGACTTTCGTGACCGGGTCGAGGCCAACCCGTTGCGCGTGCTCGATTCGAAGCGCGACGACTGGCAGGACGTCATCGAACGCGCGCCGCAGATCACCGCGCACCTGAGCGAGGAGTCGCGCGAGCACTTCGAGCGTGTCCAGCGCCAGCTCGACGCGCTGGGGATCAAGTACGAGCTCGCCCCGCGCCTGGTGCGCGGCTTCGACTACTACACCGGCACCACGTTCGAGTTCCAGAGCGAGGCGCTCGACGCCGCGCAGAACGCGATCGGCGGCGGCGGCCGCTACGGCAAGCTCGCCGAGGAAATGGGCGGCAAGCCCACGTCGGGGATCGGGTTCGGGATCGGCGTGGAGCGTGTGCTCATCGCCTGCGATGCCGAGGGCACGTTCCCCACGACCGGCGCGCGCGTCGACGCCTTCGTGGTGAACGCGCTGGGCGCCGGGTCCGACGTCGAAGTCGTGATCACCGTCGCCGAGCTCCGCGAGAACGGGGTGCGCACCGAACGAGCGTACGGCGACCGGTCCGTGAAAGCGCAGTGGAAGGTGGCGGACCGGTCGGGCGCGGTCTACGGCGTGATGCTCGCGGCGACGGAAGCCGCGCGTGGCACCGTCGTGGTGAAGGACCTCCGCACTGCCGAGCAGGTCGAAGTCCCGCGCGAGCTCCTCGCCGGTTGGATCCGAGAGAGGGTCGAAACCCAGCAATGATGCGTACCGACCGGGCCGGGGATCTCCGCGCCACTGACATCGGGCGCGACGTCGTGCTCTGCGGATGGATCGACAGCCGCCGCGACCATGGTGGCGTCCTCTTCCTCGACGTCCGCGACACCGCGGGCATCGTGCAGGTCGTGGTCGACCCCGACGTCGTCACCGACACCGACGTCCACCGCGTGCGCGGCGAGTACGTCGTGCGGGTCGAGGGGCGGGTACGTCACCGGCCCGACGGCACCGTGAACGACGCCATCCCCACCGGCGAGGTCGAGGTCGGCGTCACCGCGCTCGAGGTGCTGAGCGAGGCGGAGACCCCGCCGTTCCCGATCGACGACCGCATCGACGCCGACGAAGTGCTGCGCCTGCGTCACCGCTACCTCGACCTCCGCCGCCCGCGCCTGCAGCGCAACCTCCGGATCCGCGCGCGTGTGAACGCGACGCTGCGCAACTCGCTCGACGCGCAGGGGTTCGTCGAAGTCGAGACGCCGATGCTGATCGCGTCCACGCCGGAAGGCGCGCGCGACTTCGTCGTTCCCTCGCGACTCTCGCCGGGTTCCTTCTACGCGTTGCCGCAGAGCCCGCAGCTGTTCAAGCAGCTGTTGATGGTCGGGGGCCTCGATCGGTACTACCAGATCGCCCGCTGTCTCCGCGACGAAGACCTCCGCGCCGATCGCCAATTCGAATTCATGCAGCTCGACGCCGAGATGAGCTTCGCCGACGCCGACGACGTCATGCGGGTGATCGGCCCCGCGGTGCTCGACGCGGCCGAGGCGGTCAGCGGGACGCGCCCGGGCGAGGTCGGCACGATGACCTGGCACCAGGCGATGGAGCGCTACGGCTCCGACAAGCCCGATGTGCGTTTCGGCCTCGAGCTCACGGACCTCGCCGAGGTGTTCGCGGCCACCGAGTTCCGCGCGTTCCAGTCGCCCAGCGTCAAGGGCATGTGCCTTCCCGGCGAGGGCACGATGTCGCGCGCCCAGGTCGACAAGCTGGTCGACCGGGCCAAGCAGCTCGGCGCAGCCGGCCTGGTGTGGATGCGGGTCACCGAGGGAGCCGCGCTCGACTCCCCGGTCGCGAAGTTCTGCTCCGAGGCCGAGCAGATCGGCCTGGTCGACGCGCTCGGCGCCGCGGCGGGCGACCTCGTGCTGATGGTCGCGGGCACCCGCCGACTCGTCGACCATGTCCTCGGCACATTGCGCGTCGAGCTCGGGCGCCCGCCGGTGCACGAAGGGGGGCTGCACTTCCTCTGGGTCGTCGACTTCCCGCTGTTCGAGGGCCTCGACGACGACGGCAACCCGATCCCGGCCCATCACCCGTTCACGATGCCGCATCCCGACGACATCGGCATCCTCGAAGACGGCAAGGGCGAAGACCTGCTCGCGGTCCGCTCGCTCGCGTACGACCTCGTGCTCAACGGCTGGGAGCTCGGCTCGGGCAGCGTGCGGATCCATCGGCGCGAGGTGCAGCAGCGGATCTTCTCGCTGCTCGGCATCACGCCGGAGATCGCGCAGGCGCGATTCGGGTTCCTGCTCGACGCGTTCCGGTACGGCGCGCCGCCGCACGCGGGCTTCGCGTTCGGCATCGACCGCCTCGCCGCCATCCTCGCGGGCGAGGACAACATCCGCGAGGTCATCGCGTTCCCGAAGACGCAGTCGGGCGCCGATCCCCTCACCGGCGCGCCGTCCGCCATCGACGCCGCGCAGCTGAAGGAGCTGGGGCTGGGGATCACGCCCCGCCCGGAGCCGTAGCCGGGCGGGGCGCGGGCAGGCTACGACCGGGCGGGGCGATCTGCGCAGGGGCTACGAGAGGGGGATCCTCACGGTGTTGTCGCCGCTGCTGAGATTCACGTGGATACCTCCGCGCGACACTGCGGTGCCGATGTCGACACCACCGTTCGCCGTGCCGGACGTCTCGTACTTCCATTCGACGAGGTAGTCGCCGGGTGGGAGGTTGCTGACCGTGAACGTGCCGCTCGGGTCGGCATCGACGGTGAGCGTCTTCTCGGCGCCGGTGAAGGTCACGGTGAGCGTGCTGTCCGGCGGGCTCGTCGTGCTGCCGGTCACGTTCGCGGCCCGGATGACGACGTGACCTGCCGGGTCGGTGCCCGACGACGCGATGGCGGCGCCACCGACGGCGAGCACCGCGATGACCGCGGCCGCGCCGCCGATCTGGGTGAAGCGGCGTCGACGCGTGAGTTGCCTGGCGCGCACCGCGACCGCGGCGCGGTGCGCGGGCCCGGGCACGGGGGGAGCGGGGTCACGCAGGTCGGTGACAGTGAGAGTTGGCACTACTCGTTCTCCTCCGCAGAGAGCCCCGCGGTACGCAGCGCGGCGAGTCCACGTGCGGCGTGCTGCTTCACCGAGCCCAGCGAGCAGCCGAGCGCCTGGGCGACGTCGGCTTCGGGGAGGTCGGCCAGGAACCGCAGCACGAGCACCTCACGCTGACGGCGCGAGAGCCCGCGGAGCGCGTGGTGCAGGTCGAGACGCTGCGGGTCCGGTCCGGGGGTGGTCACGTCGGCGGTCGCGGAGTGGTCCACCGGCCCACCGACCAACTTGGTACGACGCCAGGCGTCGATCGCGAGGTTGCCCGCGACGCGCACCACCCAGGCCTCGGCGTAGTCCCGGACCCGCCGCCAGTGCACGAAGCAGCGAGCGAGGGTCTCCTGGGCGACGTCTTCGGCTTCCGTGCGACGCCCGAGGAGCTGGAACGCGACCCCGTACGCACGCGCGTAGAGGTCGTCGAACTGCTCTTCGAACCCGAGATCGATCGTGGTCGGGATGCGTGCGGTTGTCGCAACCACCCGACCGTCGACGTGCCCGTCGACAACGTTGATGTCAGCCTCCATGACCACGCCCACGCGAACAATACGCCTGAACTGGTCGGTAGGTTGACAGTGCTCGCGGAATTTCCCCACGCCGTACCCTTTGCGTCATGGCCGACGACCTCTTCACCGCCGCGGTGTTGGACCGATTGGAGCGTCGCGCACCCCTCGCAGCCCGCCTGCGGCCTCGTTCGCTCGACGAAGTGGTCGGGCAGCAGCAGCTGTTGGGGCCGGGTCGCCCGCTGCGGGTGCTCATCGTTGCCGACCGGCTGTCGTCCGTGGTGTTGTGGGGCCCGCCTGGCACCGGGAAGACCACGATTCGCGCGGCTCGTCGCCGGCGCCACCGAGAAGGCGTTCGAGCCCCTGTCGGCCGTCACCGCCGGCGTGAAGGATGTCCGCGAGATCGCCGAGCGGGCACGGGCGCGCATGGGGGAGCACGGCCGGGGCACCATCCTGTTCCTCGACGAGGTGCACCGCTTCAACCGCACGCAGCAGGACGCCCTCCTCCCACACGTCGAAGAGGGCCTCTTCGTGCTCATCGGCGCAACCACCGAGAACCCGTTCTTCTCCCTCACCGGCCCGCTGCTCTCGCGCTCCACCCTGTTCCGGCTCGAGCAGCTCGGGCCCGACGACCTGCGCGTCCTGTTGCAGCGCGCGCTCACCGACGAGGACCGCGGGCTCGGCGATCAGCATCTCGCGATCGACGACGACGCGCTCTCGCACCTCGTCGACCGCGCCGAAGGCGACGCGCGGCACGTGCTCACGTCACTCGAGGTCGCCGCCGCGCTCACTTCGGAGAGCGGACGCGACATCATCACCCTCGACGACACCGAATCCGCGCTCGCGTTGCGCGCGCTGCGCTACGGCGACGACGAGCACTACGACGTGTTGTCCGCGTTCATCAAGAGCATTCGCGGCTCCGACGTCGACGCGGGCCTGTACTGGCTCGCGCGCATGGTCGAGGCCGGGGAAGACCCGCGGTTGATCGCGCGGCGGCTGGTGATCCTCGCGTCGGAGGATGTCGGCATGGCCGATCCGCAGGGCCTCGTCGTCGCCGACGCGGCGGCGCGCGCGGTCGAGTTCGTCGGCATGCCCGAAGCACAGCTGAACCTCGCGCACGCGGTCGTGTACCTCGCGAGCGCGCCGAAGTCGAACTCTTCCGCCACTGCGCTGTGGGCCGCGCAGGCCAACGTGCGCGACCGCCCGGCCGGAGCAGTCCCCGGCCATCTCCGGGACTCCCATTACCCTGGCGCCGCAAAGCTCGGGCACGGCGACGGGTACGTGTACCCGCACGACGCGCCCGACGGCTGGGTCGAGCAGCAGTACCGCCCCGACGGCCACGTCGAGCAGTACTGGCGGCCCACCGGCCACGGCGCCGACATCGACCGGCGTCCGGGTGCGCGCGTGGAGTCTGGCGAAGACGACGGTGAGGAGCGTGGGGCATGAGCGGGGAGGAATGGGCGGCCATCCTCGGAGCGCAGATCTGTCTCGTCGCGCTCGTCGTCCTCGTCGTCATGATCGTGCGCCTCGACCGCGCGACGCGCGAGCTGCGGGGCGCGGCGCGTGACTTCCGCCGCGAGTCCGGCCCGTTGCTCGACGAGCTCCGGCAGGCGATCCGCGACGCCGACTACGAGCTCGATCGGGTCGACGCCATCATCAGCGGCGCGGAGGCGGTCACGGGCCGAGTCGACGCGGCGTCCGATCTCGCGTACCGCACGTTCACGAGCCCGGTGGTGAAGGCGCTCGCGGTCGGGACGGGTACCAGGCGGGCCGTCCAACGGCTCAAGGGCGATCCGCCCAAGCGCGGCCGCAAGCGAGCGTCGTAGGTGTTCAAGCGCGCGACGTGGCTCACCGTCGGCTTCGGCCTGGGCGTGGGCGCGACCGTGGCCGGTGCCCGCGCCGTGAAGAAGCAGGTCGACCGCTACCAGCCCAACGCGGTGGTCGACCGTCTCACCGACAGCGTCGTTGCGCTGCGTGACCAACTCAAAGCCGCGGTCGACGACGGCCGCGAGGCCGCACGCGAACGCGAGACCGAGCTGCGCGCAAGGGGGCCGGGGAGCGAGAGGGACGCCAGGTAGCCTGGCGGGTTGTGCCGCCCCGAACTGCCCAAGAGTTACGTGACGCCTACACCGGGTTCTTCGCCGCGCGGGGGCACACGGTGGTGCCGTCGTCGAGCTTGATCCCGCACGACACATCGCTCCTGTTCACGAACTCCGGGATGGTCCCGTTCAAGCCGTACTTCGTCGGCGACGAGACCCCCGGTGTCGTCCGGGCGACGTCGGTGCAGAAGTGCGTGCGCGCCGGCGGCAAGCACAACGACCTCGAGGACGTCGGCCGCACGAACCGGCATTTCACGTTCTTCGAGATGCTCGGCAACTTCAGCTTCGGCGACTACTTCAAGGCGGAAGCCATCCAATGGGCCTGGGAGCTCATCACCGAAGAGTTCGGTCTCGACTCCGCCCGCCTCTGGGTGACGGTCCACGAGACCGATGACGAGGCCGCCAAGATCTGGGAAGAAGTGGTGGGCCTCCCGCCGGAGCGCATCCAGCGCTTGGGTGACAAGGACAACTTCTGGCAGATGGCCGACACCGGCCCGTGTGGGTACAACAGCGAGATCTTCTGGGACCTTGGCCCTGAGCACGGTCCCGAGGGCGGGCCGGCCGTCAGCGAGGATCGTTACGTCGAGTTCTGGAACCTCGTGTTCATGCAGTTCGACCAGCGCGCCGACGGCACGCGTGTCCCGCTGCCCAAGCCCTCGGTTGACACGGGCGCGGGCCTCGAGCGTTGGCTCGCGATCCTTCAGGGCGTTGCCACGGTGTGGGACACCGACGCCTTCCGCCCTCTGATCGAGACCGCCGAGCGCGTCACCGGCGTGCGCTACGGCACGTTCCCCGGCACCGAGCAGGACGCCTCGGTGCGGATCCTCGCGGAGCACGGTCGCACGATGACCTTCCTCGTCGGCGACGGCGTCGTGCCGTCGAACGAGGAGCGCGGCTATGTGCTCCGGCGCATCATCCGGCGTGCGGTGCGGCACGCGTTCCTGCTCGGCGCCGAAGATCTGGTCACGCCGGCGCTCGTCGATGCCACCGTCGAGGTCATGGGCGATGCCTACCCCGACATCGTGAAGCAGCACGACCTGATCCGCAGCGTCGTCGGCCGCGAGGAAGAGCGGTTCCGCCAGACGCTCGCACGCGGCCTCGAGCTCCTCGACGGCGTGCTCGCGCGAGGCGACGTGAGTGGCGACGACGCGTTCTTCCTGCACGACACCCTCGGGTTCCCGATCGACCTGACGCGTGAGATCGCGGAGGAGCGCAACCACACCGTCGACTTCGCGGGGTTCGAGGCGCGCATGGCCGAGCAGCGGACGCGCGCGAAGGAAGCGCACCGCGTCGCAGGCGGCAAGACCGACGCGCCGGTCGAGCTGTATCGCGAGCTGCTCGAGGAGCTCGGGCCCACCGAGTTCACCGGGCGCCAGGAGTACGAGACCGTGGGCACCAAGGTGCGCGCGCTCATCGTGGGTGGCGAGCGGATCACGCATGCCGACGCGGGTACGACCGTCGACGTCGTGCTCGATCGCACCCCCTTCTACGCGGAGTCCGGCGGCCAGGTCGGCGACACCGGCACCCTTGCCACGCCCGCGGGCGCGCAGGTGCGCGTGCTCGACGCGCAGTACGGCCTGCCCGGTCTGGTGATGCACCGCGCGACCGTCGAGCAGGGCACGATCGCGGAAGGCGATGAGGCGACCGCGACGATCGACGCTGCGCGCCGCGACGCGATCCGGCGCAACCACACCGCGACCCACGTGTTGCACTGGGCGCTGCGCGAGGTCCTCGGTACGCACGTGAAGCAGGCGGGCTCGATGGTCGCGCCCGAGCGCCTGCGCTTCGACTTCAGCCACCACGAAGCGGTCACGCAGTCGCAGCTCGACGCGGTCGAAGACCTCGCGAACCGCGAGATCATCTCCGACGCGCCGGTGCGTCACTACGAAACCACGAAGGAGCACGCCGAGAGCCTCGGCGCGATCGCGTTCTTCGGCGACAAGTACGGCGATCTCGTGCGCGTGCTCGAAGCGGGTGAGCACTCCATCGAGCTGTGCGGCGGCACGCACGTCCACGCGCTCGGGTTCATCGGGCCCGTGAAGATCGTGAGCGAGCAGTCGATCGGTGCCAACCTTCGGCGCATCGAAGCGGTCACGGGGGAGTACTCGCTGGCTCGGATCCACGACGAAGAGGTCGAGCTGCGCACGCTCGCGCAGGCCCTGAAGGTGTCGCCGGCGGAGCTGCCGGATCGGGTCGTGCGCCTCGCCGAGCAGGTGAAGGCACTGTCCGACGATCTCGCGGCCGAGCGGTCGAAGCAGGCCGGCGCGGAGGCGCAGACGTTGGCCGCGAACGCGGTCGACGGCGTGGTCGTGGTCCGGCGCGACGGCTTGAGCAACGACGACCTCCGTCAGCTCGCGACCGCAACCCGCGCCGCGCTCGGTGACGGCATCGTCGCGTTGGTCGGCGTGGGCCCCGACGGCGCCAAGGCCGGTCTCGCCGTCGCGCTCGGGAAACAGATGGTCGCAGCGGGGGCGTCGGCGGCCGAGATCGCGCGTGAAGCGGCGCAGGCGCTCGGTGGCGGCACCGCGAAGAACGCCGAGCTGGTCGTCGGTGGCGGCCCGAACGTCGGCGCGGTCGACGACGCGCTCGAGCGATTGCGCGCGGCCGCGTCGTCTCCGCGCGTGGCTGACCCCGGGCGCGCGGGACGCGCCGGGCGTGCCGGTCGCGTGCTCGCGGTCGATCTCGGCACGGTGCGCATCGGGCTCGCGGGCTCGGATGCGTCGGGCACGCTGGCCAGCCCGCTCGCGGTCCTGAACCGCAGTGGGGACGAAGCCGAGGATCACCGCGCGATCGTCGCGGCGGCGCGCGAGCGAGAAGCGACGCTCATCGTCGTGGGGCTGCCGCTGACCCTGCAGGGGAAGATCGGGCCCGCGGCGCGTTCGGTGATGACGGAGGTCGCAGCGCTCGCCAAGGTCGCGCACGCCGACAACATCCCCGTCGAGACCTGGGACGAGCGCTTCACCACGGTCATCGCCGAGCAGGGGCTGCGCGAGACCAAGGTGAAGAAGCTCAAGAAGACGAACATCGACGCGGTCGCCGCGACCGTGATCCTCCAGTCGTGGCTCGAGGCGCACGCATGACGGAAGATCCGCGCGACGAAGCAACCCCGGCCGTCGTCACCGATCGCCCGCGGCTGTTCGACGACGAGGCCACGACAACCTCCGAGCCGCCCTCACCCGCCCCGGCTCCGTCCGTCCCTTCCGGGCCGTCGGCGCGGTCGGCGCGACGCGGCGAGCGTGCCCGCCGTCGCCGTCGCAACTGGGCGGTCGTGGGCGTGCTCGCGGTCCTCGTCCTCCCGTTCGTGCTCGCGGCCGGATGGTTCGTGTGGGAGCTCGACCCGCCCGGCGACGCCGGCACGCCCGTCACCGTGGTGATCGAGCCGGGATGGGGCACCAAGGAGGCCGGTGACGCGCTCCAGCAGGCGGGTGTGATCGGCTCGTCGCTCGCGTTCCAGCTGTGGTCGAAGGTCTCCGGCAGCGGCACATTCCAGGCCGGCACGTACCGGCTCAGCACCCACATGGGAGTGCGCGAGGCGCGCGGCGTGCTCGAGCGTGGCCCCGACGCGTCCGCCGGCAACCACTTCACGCTGCTGTTGCCACCCGGGCTCACGCTGCAACAGATCGCCGATCGTGTCGGCAAGCTCCCTGGGCACGACCGCGCGACGTTCCTGCAGCTCGCACGCTCCGGCGTCGTGCGCTCGAAGTACCAGCCCGCCGACCAGCCGTCGGTCGAGGGCCTCACGTGGCCCGACACGTACTTCGTCGACAAGACGCAGAGCGACACCGACATCCTCCGCACCATCGTGGCGGCGTTCGACAAGCATGCCGACGCGGTGAACCTCGCGAGCGCGCCCACCACGACCGGAGGCACGCTCACGCCGTACCAGGCCGTCATCAGCGCGTCGCTGATCCAGGCCGAGGCGGAAGCGAAGGACGCGGCCAACGTGTCCGCGGTCATCGTCAACCGCCTGCGCCAGGGGATCCCGCTGCAGATCGACGCCACGCTCTGTTACGCCAAGGGCGGCTGCCCGCCCGTCCCCAACAACGCCGACAAGGCGAGCGCGTCGCCCTACAACACCTACAAGGTGAGCACGCTGCCACCCACACCGATCATGACCGTCACCGACGCGGCGCTCACCGCCGCGTTGCACCCGGCCAATGTCCCCTATCTGTTCTACGTGACCGGCAAGGATGGCGTGACCCGCTTCTCGACCACGCTCGCGGAGCACGAACAGAACATCGCCAAGTACGGCGTGCGAGGTGAATGATGGCCGGTCAGCTCAGGATCAACGGAGAGACGAGGGTCACCGGTCTCATCGGCGATCCCGTCGCGCACACGCGCTCGCCCGCGATCCTCAATGCCGCGTTCACGGAGGCGGCCCTGAACTGGGTCTATCTCGCGTTCCCCGTCCCGAAGGGGAAGGGCGCCGACGCGGTGAAGGCGATGCGGCACCTGCACCTCGCAGGTCTCACGGTGACGATGCCGCACAAGGCCGATGCCGCGTGGGCGTGTGACGAGCTCACGCCCGACGCCACCACGCTCGGCGTCGCCAACGTGCTCACGCTGCTCGACGACGGACGCGTGCGCGGGTCGTCGACCGACGGTGACGGCTTCGTGCGCTCGGTGCGCGACGAAGGCGTGGATCCGGCGGGGAAGCGCGCGCTCGTGCTCGGCGCCGGGGGAGCGGCGCGCGCCATCGTGCTCGCGCTCGGGAACGTCGGTGCCGACGTCACGGTCGCGGCGCGCCGGCTCGACGCGGCCGAATCCGCGGCCGGCATGGTGCGCGGGGCGCAGTCGGTGCCGATCGACGACGCCGATGTCGGCGCCTTCGACCTTCTGATCAACGCCACCCCCGTCGGTATGCAGGGGGAGCCGCCGGTCATCGACGTGAACCGTCTCAACCCGTCGCAACTGGTGGTCGACACCATCTATCACCCCATGGAAACGCCATTGCTCGCCGCCGTCCGCGCCCGTGGCGTGCCCTGTGCCAACGGCCTCGGCATGCTCGTCCACCAGGCCGCGCTCGCGTTCGAGCAGTGGACGGGCACCGACGCACCGCTCGACGTGATGCGCGCCGCCGCCGCGAAGGATCCGCGCGAGTGACCGCCGTCCTCGTCGTCGCGTGCTCGATCCTCGGGCTCGTGGTCGGGTGGCTGGCCGACCCGGTGATCACGCGCGTCCCGTTGCGCCAGCCGGTCCGTGGCCCGGCCGGTCCTGACGAGCATCCGACGCCGCGCGGTCGGCGATTGGGGATCGCGATTCTCTGCGGCGCGCTCTGCGGTGCGGTTGCCGCCGAGTACGACGACACGTGGGTGCTGCCGGCGTACATCGTCGTCACCATCACGCTCGTCGTGCTCGCGGTGATCGACCTCGAGCACTTCCTCCTGCCGAACCGGATCGTGTACCCGCTGGCGTTCGTGTCCATCGCGCTGTTCGCGCTCGCCGCCGTCGGCGACGACAACTGGGACGCGTACACCCGTGGCCTGCTCGCGGGCGCGATCGCGTTCGTCATCTTCTTCGTGCTCCACATGGTGTCGCCGCGCGGCATGGGCTTCGGCGACGTGAAGCTCTCGTTCGTGCTCGGGCTCTCGCTGGGGTGGCTGGGTTGGGGCGAGGTGTTCGTCGGGCTGTTCCTCGGGTTCCTCTACGGCGCGTTCATCGGCCTCGCGCTGATCATCACGCGCATCCGGGCCCGTGATCAGGCGCTCCCGTTCGGCCCGTTCCTCGCCGCCGGCACCATGACCGCGATCCTCGTCGGCACCGCAATCATCGACTGGTACACCGGTTCCTGACCCTTCTTGCGCGTTTTGGCGTCGGTAAACGCCGTCAGAGGTACCCGTACCGACGCCAAAACAGAGAGAGCAGGGAGTCACCCCGGTAACCTGGGTGTGTGTTGCGCTACTTGACTGCCGGCGAGTCGCACGGCCCTGCCCTCACCGTGATCGTGGAGGGGTTGCCCGCCGGCCTCGAGGTCACGGTCGACCAGATCGGTGACGAGCTGGCACGTCGGCGCCTCGGTTTCGGCCGCGGGCCTCGGATGCGCTTCGAGCGGGACGACGTCGAGCTCCTGGGCGGCGTGCGCCACGGGCGCACGCTGGGGTCGCCGGTCTCGATCGTGATCCACAACACCGAGTGGCCGAAGTGGCAGGAGGAGATGTCGCCCGCGCCCGGCGTCACCGAGAAGCCGCTCCACCAGCCGCGCCCGGGCCACGCCGACCTCGTCGGCATGCAGAAGTACGGCTTCGACGACGCCCGCAACGTGCTCGAGCGCGCGAGCGCCCGCGAGACCGCCGCGCGCGTCGCCGCAGGGACGCTCGCCAAGTTGCTGCTCGCCGAGCTCGGCACCGAGGTGCTGAGCCACGTGATCCAGATGGGCTCCGTGCGCGCGTCGCTCGAGCGGCGGCCCACACCCGCCGACCTGCCCGCGGTCGACGACTCGCCCGTGCGCTGCTTCGACCCCGCGGCGGAGGCGCTGATGATCGCCGCGGTCGAGGCGGCGGCGAAGGACGGCGACTCCCTCGGCGGCGTGGTCGAGGTGCTCGGCTACGGCGTGCCGCAGGGTCTCGGGAGCCACGTGCACTGGGACCGCAAGATCGACGGATTGCTCGCGCAGGCGCTCATGAGCATCCAGGCGATGAAGGGCGTCGAGCTCGGTGACGGCTTCGAAGTCGCGGGGCTACGCGGGAGTCAGGCGCACGACGAGATCCTGTGGGACGCCGAAACGAGTGAGTACACGCGTGGCGGCACGCGCGCCGGGGGCACCGAGGGTGGCATGACCACGGGTGGCCTGCTCGCGGTGCGGGTGGCGATGAAGCCGCTCGCCACGCTCAACCGCCCGGTGCTGCGCACGGTGAACACCGAGACCAAGGAAGAGACGGTGTCGTTCAAGGAGCGCACGGACGTCACCGCGGTCCCGGCGTCGGGAGTCGTCGCGGAGACGATGGTCGCGCTGGTGCTCGCGAGCGAGGTCACGCGCAAGTTTGGTGGCGACTCGGTCGACGAGCTGGTGCGGAACCACGCCGCGTACGTCGCTGCACTGAAGACCTGAGCCATGGCCGGGAAGCACCTCGTGCTCGTGGGGCTCATGGGCGCGGGGAAGACCACAGTCGGGCAGCGCTGCGCGCAGCTTCTCGACCGGCCGTTCGTCGACACCGACGACCTCGTCATTGCGTCCACGGGCATGACGGTGGCGGAGGTCTTCGAGCGCCACGGTGAAGCCAAGTTCCGCGAGCTCGAGCGCGACGCAGTCGCCGACGCGTGTGCATCACCCGATCCGCTCGTGATCGCGTGCGGTGGGGGAGCCGTGCTCGACGCCGACACCCGCAAGCGCCTGCACGCCTCCGGCTTCGTCGTGTGGTTGCAGGCTCCGCCCGCAGTGCTCGGCGCGCGCGTCGGTGACGGTTCGACGCGCCCGCTCCTGCGCGACGGCAGTATCGCCACGCTCGAACGGCTCGCGTCGTTGCGCGCCCCCGCTTACGAGGATGCTGCCGACGTCGTCGTACACACCGAGGACCGCACCGTCGACGACGTCGCCGCGCGCGTGATCGAGGAGCTCCACTCGTGGAGCGCGTGACCGTCGCGCTCCCGGACGCGCCCTACGACGTGATCATCGGCGCGGGTGCGCTCGGTGAGATCGCAGCCGTGCTCGAAGGTCGTCGTGAGGTGATCGTGGTCACCCAACCCGGGATTCTCGACGCGCTCGGCGACACGCTCCCGTGGCCGCACGTGGTCATCGGCGACGGCGAGGATGCCAAGTCGCTCGTCACGGTCGACGCGTTGTGCCGCGAGTTCGCACAGCACGGGCTGCTCCGCGGCGACGCCGTCGTCGCGCTGGGTGGCGGCGTGGTCGGCGACACCGCGGGGTTCGCAGCGGCCGTCTACTACCGCGGCGTCGCGGTCGTCCAGGCGCCCACCACGTTGCTCGCACAGGTCGACGCCGCCATCGGCGGCAAGACCGCCGTCAACCTCCCCGAGGGGAAGAACCTCGTCGGTGCGTTCCACCAGCCGATCGCGGTCGCGGCCGACGTCTCGACGTTGACGACGTTGCCGGCTCGTGAGTTCCGCGCCGGGCTCGGTGAGGTGGCGAAGTACGCGTGCATGCCACAAGGCACGCGCGTCGCGTCCACCATCCGCGACCGATCCGACGCGATCGCCGTGCGCGACGCCGACGCACTCACGGCGCTCGTCGCCGCGTGCGTCGCGATCAAAGCCGATGTCGTCGCACGCGACCCCGAGGAGCGCACCGGGCTGCGCGCGACGCTCAACTACGGCCACACCCTCGCGCACGCGCTCGAGACTGTCGGTGCCTACGAGCTCCTCCACGGAGAGGCGGTCGCGATCGGGCTCGTGTTCGCCGACGCGCTCGCGCAGTCACTCGAGCGGGTCGACGCCGGCACCGTCGACGACCACCGCCACCTGCTCGAATCAATGGGTCTCCCCACGTCGGTAGCCGAAGGTGCGAGCGCCTCGCAACTGCTCACGGTGATGCAGCGCGACAAGAAGGCGAAGGGCGGTCTCACGTTCGTGCTCCCCGGCGCCGATGGTCTCGACACCGTCGACGACCCACCCGCCAACGCCCTCGCCGCCGCGTTCCGTGCGGTGGGCATCGACCCCGACGTGGAAGGCTGAACCGATGGCGATCATCCTGCTCCTGAGCGGTCCGAACCTCAACCTGTTCGGTCAGCGGCAACCCGAGGTCTACGGCACCGCGTCACTCGACGATCTCGTCGGCGACGCTCGTGCGGCCGCGACGGCGCACGGCCACGAGCTCGACCACTTCCAGTCGAACCACGAAGGTGCGCTCATCGACGCGATCCAGGCCGCCCGGGGCACGTGCGCGGCGATCGTCATCAACCCCGGTGCGTTCGGGCACTACTCGTACGCGATCGCCGACGCGCTCACGACGTTCGAGGGGCCGAAGGTCGAGCTGCACGTGTCGAACCCGATGGCCCGGGAGTCGTGGCGCCACCGCTCGGTGATCGCGCCCTACGTCACCGGCACCATCCAGGGCTTCGGCCGGGCCGGGTATCACCTCGCGGTCGAGGCGGCCATCAGCCAGCTCCCGCCGGCGAAATGACCATCACCCTCGACGCCCTGCCCGCGATGGACGTCGCCGGGCGCGCGGCCCGACTCCGGGCGCTCTTCGCCGATGCCGGCATCGACGCGCTCCTCGTCACCCACCTTCCCAACGTGCGCTACCTCACGAGTTTCACCGGCTCGGCCGGGCTCGTGCTGGTGACCGGCGACACGTTGGTGTTCACCACCGACGGCCGCTACCGCACGCAGGCGGAGGAGCAGCTTGGCGGAGCGGGCGTCGACGCCCAGATCGAGATCGGCACCACCGCCGCCGCGCAGCGCGACGCCATCGCGCAGGCGCTCGACCCCGGTGCGCGCGTCGGGCTCGAAGCGCACGCGATCACGTGGGCGCAGCAGCAGGACTTCGCCGAGACCCTGCACGGGCACGAACTCGTGTCGACCAACGGGCTCGTCGAGAAGCTCCGACGTGTGAAGGAGCTCGGTGAAGTCGCGCGCATCCGCGCCGCGTGCGCGATCGCCGACGACGCGCTCGGTGCGTTGCTCCCGCGGCTCGCCGATGGCCCCACCGAGCGCGACTTCGCGCTCGATCTCGAAGTGGAGATGCGACGACGCGGCGCGAGCGGCAACAGCTTCGACCCGATCATCGCGTCGGGCCCGAACGCGGCGAAGCCGCACGCGCGCCCAACCACGCGCGCGATCGAGCGCGGCGAGCTCGTCGTCATCGACTTCGGGTGCATCGTCGACGGTTACTGCTCCGACATGACGCGCACCGTGAGCGTGGGCGATCCTGGTATCGACGCGCGTCACATCTGGGACGTCGTGCGCGAGAGCCAGTGGGCCGGGCGCGAAGCCGTGCGCGCGGGCGCCGACTGCGCGGCCGTCGACAAGGCGTGTCGCGACGTCATCGCCGACGCCGGATGGGCCGACTTGTTCGTGCACGGCACCGGTCACGGAGTGGGCCTCGAGATCCACGAGGCGCCTCGGGTGGCCGCGAGTGCCCGTGATACCTTGGAAACCGGTTCCATCGTCACTGTCGAACCCGGCGTGTATCTCCCCGGCGTCGGAGGCGTGCGGATCGAAGACACCGTCGTCGTCACCGCCGACGGCTCCGACCCCCTCACGGAATTCCCGAAGGATCTCCTCGTTTGAGCATCTCGACCAACGACCTGAAGAACGGCATGGCCCTCAACCTTCCCTCCGAGGGCTTGGTGACGGTCGTCGAGTTCCAGCACGTCAAGCCGGGCAAGGGCGGCGCGTTCGTGCGCACCAAGCTCAAGAAGGTCGCGGGTGGCGCGGTGCTCGAGCGCACGTTCCGGGCCGACGAGAAGGTCCCGCTCGCGCTGATCGACAAGCGCGAGATGCAGTACCTGTACCGCGAGGGCAGCGGCCTCGTGTTCATGGACAACGAGACCTACGACCAGCTCAACGTCGAGACCAGTGACCTCGGGAGCGCGGTCGACTACCTCAAAGAGGGCGACACTGCGATCCTGCACATGTACGACGGCAAGGTCGTCGCTGCCGAGTTGCCCGCAGCCGTCGAGCTCCTGGTCGCCGAGACCGAGCCGGGCGTGCAGGGCGATCGCGTGTCCGGTGCCCGCAAGCCCGCCACGCTCGAGACGGGCTTGATCGTGCAGGTGCCGCTGTTCGTGGAGCCGGGCGAGAAGATCAAGGTCGACACGCGATCCGGGGAGTATCTGGCGCGGGCCTGACCGCAGCCTGATCACGTCATGGCCGTCGTCGGGAGCCGTCGAGAAGCACGGGAACGAGCACTCGGCCTCGGCTACGAGCTCGAAGTGCGCGAGATCTCCGTCGACGACCTCCTCGACCAGCAGCTCGCACCGCCCGACGACTACGCAGTGCGACTCGTGCGCGGCGTCGAGGACAACCACACCGAGATCGACGCGCTGTTGCGCAAGTTCTCGGAGCACTGGGCGCTGGAGCGCATGCCGGCCGTCGACCGTGCCGCGTTGCGTCAGGCCACGTACGAGCTCGGGTGGGAGCCGGAGATGCCCACTGCCGTCGTGATCAGCGAAGCCGTCGAGCTCGCGAAGCAGTACTCCACCAAGGATTCCGGGCGCTTCGTGAACGGGTTGTTGAGCCGCATCGCCGAGGAGTTGCGGCCATCTCCGTCGTGAGGCACCAATCGTGAGGCACACGTCGTGAATCCGGCGCGTCGAGTGCCATGAGCACTGCACCGGTCGAGATCCGCGAGCCCGAAGTCGGTGAGGAGACCACCACCGACAAGCCGTGGATCGTGATCGTCTGGAACGATCCGGTGAACCTCATGAACTACGTCGTGTACGTGTTCCAGAAGCTGTTCGGGTATTCGCGCAGGAAGGCGACCCGCCTCATGCGTCAGGTACACGAAGAAGGCAAGGCGGTCGTGAGCGACGGCACGCGCGAGAAGTGCGAGGCCGACGTCGCGCGCCTGCACGCGCACGGGCTGTGGGCCACGATGGAACACGAGTCGTGAGCCGAGCGTCGTGACCGGAGCGCCATGAGTCCACGATGGCGGCGCTTCCGCAGAGGTCCCGGCGACACGCTGATCCTGTCGCTCGCGCCCGAGGAGGCCGAGTTCCTCGTGCTGCTCCCCGTCGAGCTGCGCGAAGTGTTCGACGGCCCCCTCGACGATCCCGCCGGCCGCCGCCTGTTCCCCGCGGCCTACCTCGATCCCACCGAGGAAGCCGCGGAGACCGAATGGAAGGCCATGGTGCACCCCGATCTCATGCGCCAACGCCTCGATGCGCTCGCCGCCGTCGCGACGTCGCTGGAACGCTCGACCCGGCAGGGTGACTTCATGGAGCTCGCGCTCGAGCCCGACGACGTGCAGGCGTGGCTCGCGGTCCTCAACGACGTCCGCCTGGTCCTCGGTACCCGGCTCGAGATCACCGAGGACGACTGGGACGTCACGCCCGACGACCCCCGCGCCGGCGCCTACAACGTGTACGCCTGGCTCACCCACCTCCAGGGCGACCTCGTCGACCAACTCCTCTAGCGCGCGCAGACCGCCCCGCACCTTTCCTCGCGAAGGACCGGCACGAACTCGTGAACCTGTTTGCGGTCACGTGCGAGCGGGTAGTCGACAGGGACCCCCGAGGGAGGTTCCCATGCGATTTCTGTTCCGCATTGCAGTGTTCGCGCTCGCGGCGTTCGGCGCGAAGACCCTGTACGACAAGTATGCGCCGCGCGCCGGTGAGCTGCAGAAGCCCGCGAACGACTTCGTGGATCGGGCCAAGGGTGCCGTCGATCGCACCAAGGGTCCGTTCTCGAGCGCCGCGCACCAAGTGACGGACGCGACAAAGGACATGACCGACGACATCAAGTCAGCGGTGGACGACGCGGCGACCGAGGCCGCCGACATCGTCAAGGACGACGCCCCGACGGTGAGCAACAGCCACCAAGGTGCCCGCTGAGAACCACCGCACGGGATCGCAGCCCCAATTCGGGACTTTCGGCCCGTGACTCCAGGCGGGGTGATCCGTACGTTCGGAGCGTGCTCAAGCGCTTGATGCTCGGTGTTGTCCTCACGCTCGTGGTGCCGGCAACGCTGGTCGTGGCGGCACCTGTCTCGGAGGCGGCGGCGCCGTCCATCCCGTTGCTGACCGACGTGCAGGTGAAGGACATGGGCAGTTTCGACCGGGTGACCTTCCTGTTCTCCGGTCCTGTCGCGCCCGACATCCTCCAGGCGCAGTACATCCAGGGTCCGGCGATGTTGAACCCGCAAGGGGTGCCGGTACAGCCTCCGATCGTGGGCGCAGCTCGGATCCTGATCACGATGTTCCCCGCATCTTCCGTGGACCTGACCGTTGATCCGGCGGTCCCGAGCTACACGGGTCCGATGCGCTTCGCGCTCAACCTCCCCTCCGTCGTGGAGCTGATGCAGGTCGAGAACTTCGAAGCGACGATGCAGTGGGTGATCGGCGTGCGCAACGTCGGCGTGACCGCGACCGCGCAGGCCTTCACCGGTCCGAGCCGCGTCGAGGTCGACGTGCCGCACGGCGGCACGCCCGCAGTCACGCTCCCGCCTTCGTTCACTGGTTGACACGGGAGCCGTCACCGAAGCACGCACGGCGACCGCGCCATACTCTTCCGATGAGGATCGGGCTGAGTGGTGGCGGTGCCACGATCGAGCGAGTGATCGAGCAGGCCGTCGAAGCGGAGACCGATGGCTTCAGCGCGCTGTGGTACGCAGGCGTGGCATCGGCGGATCCGCTGCTGCCCATCGCGTTCGCGGGGCGGGCGACGACGAGCATCGAGCTCGGGACGTCGGTCGTGCAGACCTACCCGGTGCACCCGTTGCAGATGGCGCAGCGCGCGCTCGCAGTTGCCGACGCGATCGGTCGCCCCGGCTTCACGCTGGGCATCGGGCCGTCGCACGCGCCGGTGATCGAAGGCATGTACGGCTACTCGTACGACCGCGCAGGTCGCCACACCGAGGAGTACGTCACGGTCCTCGCCGCGTTGTTGCGCGGTGAAGCCGTCGACTTCGACGGCGACGACGTTCACGCGCACCGTGGCGCGACACCACCACCCGCGATTCCGGTTCCGCTGCTCGTCTCTGCACTCGCGCCGAGGCTGCTGCGCGTCGCGGGTGGAGCGCGCCGACGGCACCATCCTCTGGATGGCGAACGCGCGTGCGATCGCCGAACACGTGGCACCGCGCATCCGCGCCGCAGCCGTTGGCGCGGGTCGCCCGACACCGCGCATCGTGGTCGGGCTCCCGGTGGCGGTCCACGACGACGTCGACGAAGCGCGTGCCGTCGCCGCCGACAGCTTCGCGGTCTACGGATCATTGCCCAACTACCAGCGGATCCTGGCCCATGGCGGGGTCGACGCTCCGGCCGACGCCGCGATCGTCGGCGACGAGGCCGCGGTGACGGCCCAGATCCAGGCCCTCTTCGAGGCCGGCGGCACCGACTTCTGGGCGGCGCCGTTCCCGGTCGGGGGCGACCGGGCCGCCTCCCGCGCCCGGACCCGGGAGCTCCTCCGGCATCTCGGCGCCGCCTGACCGGCGTTTGCCCGTGTTGCCCGTGTTGCGGGAGTTCCCTACGCTGTCGCGTCGATGCGGGGTGGACGCAAAGGGGCGCGCGCGCTCAGTGGGTGGTTGCTCATCGCAGCAGCACTCTCGGTGACTCTGGTTGGGTCCTCGCTCCCGGCGGGGGCCCAACAGGGTCTCATCGACGCGGACCCCGGAGTGGTGCAGGCCCGCGCCGATCTGCAGGCCGCGCAGGCGGCGGCACACGCCGCGTACGCACAGCTCGAAGCCACCCAGGAGCAGCACGACGACGTCGTGAGCAAGATCGCGGACCACGAGGCCCAGGTGGCCGCGATCGAGCAGCAGCGGGTCCAGCTCGCGGCGCAGCGCGACGCGCTGGAAGTCCAGGTGAAGGCGCGCGCGGTCGCGATCTATGTGTCAGGCAATCCCGAAGGCGCGGTGCCCAACCTGAACGTCGCACAAGCCGAGACCGAGAACCGGCGTCAGCACTTCGGCGACATCGCGGCCAAGCGTGATCAGGCGACGATGCACCGCCTCGTCCAGACGCGTGAGCAGCTCGCGGCCACGGCCGACAGCCTGCGCGCGGAGCAGACCGACCTCGAGCAACAGCGCGCGTCGCTCGACTCGTTGCTCCAGAAGCTCGCGACGCAGCAGGCCGTCGTCGATCAGCGCGTGGCCGAAGCCAACGCCGCGCTCGAACGGGCGCGCGCGATCGGCGCGTTGCGCCTCGCCGGAGAGCCGATCATGGGGCCGAACACGCTCACCGCGGGCCAGATCCTCGCGTGGTTCAACACGAAGGGGTACCACCCCAACCTCGGCGGGACGACGGTCGCCGATCTCATCCCGATCTTCCTGCAGGAGGGAGCCGACGAGGGCGTGCGCGGCGACTTCGCCTTCGCGCAAGCGGTGCTCGAGACCGGCGGCTTTGCGTCGGCACCCGACAACAATTACTCGGGCCTCGGCTGGTGCGACAGCTGCGCCCGCGGCACCAAGTTCCCGACGCCGCGCGACGGCATCCGCGCGCAGGTGCAGTTGCTCCTGAACTACGCCGACGCCGGATCGCGCGCCGCGAAGTTGCATCACCCGCCCTCCCCCTACTGGTGGAGCGCCGACCCGGACCGAGCTGCGCACCAGTTCGATACGTTCTTCGCCAAGGGCTGGTCACCGACGTGGAGCGAGATGGGACACGGCAATTGGGCCACCGACCCCAACTACTCGGGCAAGGTGATCGGCATCCACAAGCAGATGGTCGCGTACACGCAAGGGCATTGAGCCGAGGAGGAATTCGTGGGTGAGTTGCAGCCGTTCGACACCGCCGAGACCGATCGGCTGCTGAGCACCACGAAGGCGGTGCGTCGCCGTCTCGACCTCATGCGCCCGGTCCCGCGCGAGTTGATCGTCGAGTGCATCCAGCTCGCGAGCTACGCGCCGAATGCGTCGAACGCGCAGGACTGGAAATGGGTCGTGGTCGACGACCCGGAGCTGCGCAAGGTGGTGGGAGAGCAGTACCGCAAGCTCACGGTGCCGAGTGTCTCGCAGATGATGGAGACGAAGCTCGCGCAGGGCGATGAGCGTGGTGCGCGCATCTCGAGCTCGATCATCTACCTCGCCGACCGCATGCACGAAGTCCCGGTGCTCGTGTTCCCGTGCTACGACATCGGCGCGGCTGAGGATCGTTACGAGACGCTGCTCGGCAGCCTCTACCAGCCCTCCGACGAGCCCCGCATGACGTCGGGGATGTACGCGTCGATCTACCCCGCGGTCTGGAGCTTCCAACTCGCGGCACGCAGTCGCGGCCTCGGCACGGTGCTCACGACCGCGCACCAGCTCGACCAGCCGGCGATGGCGGACATCCTCGGAATCCCGCACACCTGGGATCAGACGTGCATGATCCCCGTCGCGTACACGACCGGTGGCGACTTCATCCCGTCGCCGCGGCGGCGCGTCGACGACGACATCATCTGGAATCGCGCGTAGCTCACGCCAACTTCGCGCGCACCGCGGGCATGACGTGCTGCGCGGCGTACTCGAGCCGCGCCGCCGCGCTGTCGAGCGCCTCGCCGGGGAACAGGGTCCACCCGAAGCAATCGACGACGGGCCCGCTCGCGATGATCGTGACGAGCTCGTCGGCGGCCGTGGCCGCGTCGAGCAACCGGTAGTGCCCCTGCTCGATCACCTGATGCGGATCGGTCAACCGAGGGATGAGCTCGGGTGGGCCGAACGCGCCGTACTCGATGTACTTGTTCACCTGGTACAGCACGTGGTGCCCGATCGCAGCGAAGGTGCGTTCCGGGTCTTCGGCCACGATCCACTGGTTGCCCACTGTCACGCGGCCGTCGTCGAGCCCGAGCCTGCGTCTCACGTCGACGTACTCGGGGATCTGCGTCGGGAGCACGCACACGAAGCCGTCACCGAGACGCGCCGCGCGCTCGATGCCCGGCATGCTCAGCGCACCGATCCACAGCTCCGGACCGCCGTCGCGCACCGGGCGCGGCGCGACGCGCACCGCGCCATCGGCGTCGACGGCGTCTCCCCGGCACGCCCGCCTCAGTACGTCCCAGTGCTCCTCGAACGTGCGGCGGCGGGCGCGCATGCTCGTGCCGAACGGCGCGAACTCCTGCGCGCGGTATCCGAGACCGACGCCGAGCCGGAGTCGCCCGCCCGAGATCGCGTCCACCGTCAGCGCCTCTTCTGCGAGCCGCAGCGGGTGGTGCACCGGCAATACGAGCACGTTGGTGCCGAGCCACATGCGCTCGGTACGTGCCGCGAGCGCGGCGAGCAGCGTGACCGTCGACGACGCGTAGTTGTCGTCGAGGAAGTGGTGCTCCGACACCCACACCGACCCGAAGCCGATCGACTCCGCCCACGCGACCTGCTCGAGGATTCCCTGCCATCGGGTAGTGAGGGCGGCCGGCTCCGGGTCCAGCGACCGGAAGTCGTAGTAGAGGCCGAAGGTCAGCCCGTCGTGTCCCATGACGGATGACTCTAGAGTTGACGTCGATGTCTCCGACGACTGCGTTCCACTACGACCCGTCGACCCGGGAGTTCCAGAGCGACATCTGGGACGTCTACCGGATCCTGCGCGACGAGCACCCCGTGTTCCACGACGTCGACAAGGACCAGTACGTGCTGAGCCGCTTCGACGACGTGTGGCGCGCGGTGCACGACATCGACACGTTCTCGAGCGTCGTCGCCGAGGCCGACAGCCTGCTGCCGCAGATGATCTACATGGACCCGCCGCGCCACACTGCCCTCCGCGCGCTCGTGTCGCGTGCGTTCACACCCAAGCGCGTCGCCGAGGTGGAAGAGAACGTCCGCGTCGCGGCGCGCGCGTTGATCGACGAGATCGCCGAACGCGGCGAGTGCGAGTTTCAGCACGAGTTCGCGGCCATCCTCCCCAGCGTCGTCATCGCGCAGATGATCGGTGTACCCGACGAGCACGTGCCCAAGTTCCGGGAGTGGACGGCCTCATTCCTCGAGATCACGGACTCGGGCGACTTCGCGCAGGCCGCCGCCAACATCTACGGCCTCTTCGCCGAGCTCCTCGCCGAACGGCGTGCGCAGCCGCGCGGCGACATGATGACCGCGCTCATCGGTGCCGAGGTCGACGGCGAGCAGCTCACCGACGAAGAGCTCCTCGGCTTCTGCCTCCTCCTCGTGCTCGCGGGCAACGACACCACGTCGAGCCTCATCGGATCCGGCATCGTGATGCTCGCTCGCGACCCGGAGCAACGGGCGTTGCTCGTCGACGATCCATCGCTCTGGCCGGCGGCGATCGAGGAGCTCAACCGCATCGAGTCGCCGACGCAGGTGCTGCCGCGTACCGCGGTGAAGGCTGCCGAGTTCCACGGCGTCACGATCCCGGCGGGCTCACGCGTGATGCTGGTGTGGGGCGCGGCCAACCACGACGACCGCGAGTTCCCCGATCCCGAGCGCCTCGACGTCACGCGCACGATCACCCGGCATCTCGCGTTCGGCCACGGCGCGCACTACTGCCTCGGTGCCAACCTGGCTCGGCTCGAAGCGCGTGTGGCGTTCGAGGAGTGGCACGCCCGCTTCCCCCACTACGAGCTCACCGCCGAGCCGACGAGGGCCGTGTCGATCTGGGCGCGGGCTTACAGCCGAGTGCCTCTCCGGATCTCCTGACGCGCTGCTCGTGCAGGTCCTCATCGTCGGTGGTGGGATCGCAGGCTTGTCGCTCGCGACCGCGCTCCGGCAGCGGGTCATCGACTGCGAGATCGTCGAGCGCGACCCGCAGTGGACGACCGTGGGCGCCGGCATCGCGTTGTACCCGAACGGCCTCCGTGCGCTCGCCGCGCTCGGGCTCGATCACGCCGTCGAAGACGCCGGGAAGCCCATCGAGCTCGTGCGCACGCTCAGCGCCAACGGAGCGGTGATCAGTGAGTTTCCCGGTGAGGTCTGGGAAGGAGTCGGCCGCACCGTCGCGATCCACCGGGCGCGTCTGCAAGCAGTGTTGCGCGCGGCGGCCGCCGCAACGCCCGTGCGCATGGGGACCACGGTCGTCGCGCTCACCGAAGCTCAGGACGCAGTCGAAGTCGCGTTCTCCGACGGCACGCGCGGTCGGTACGACCTCGTCGTCGGCGCCGACGGGATCCGGTCACAGGTGCGCGCCACCTGCTTCGACGCCTCGCCGCCGCGCTACGTCGGGCAGATGTACTGGCGCATGGCGGTAGCCGCGGAGGTCGTACCGACCGCCACCATGATGTTCGACGACGACCGCTTCGTCGCCATGCTCCCGCTGGGCCACGGCGAGACGTACATGGCTGCGCAGCTGTTCCGGCCCGAGCCCGTCGACCTCGCGCCCGATACGTGGCTCGGCGAAGTGCGCGCGCGGTTCGCCGACTTCGCCGCGCCGGTGTCCGACGCGCTGGCTGCGCTGGATCCGAAGGCCATCCACTTCGGGCCCGCCGAGGAGATCGAACGCGATCAGTGGCGCGCCGAGCGGGTGGTGCTCATCGGCGACGCCGCGCACGCGTGCTCGCCGACCCTCGCGCAGGGCGGCAGCCTCGCGTTCGAAGACGCACTGGTGCTCGCCGAGCATCTGGCGACCATGGCCGACATGAACAGTGCACTCGACGCGTTCGTCGCCCGCCGCGAACCGCGCGCCCGTTGGGTGCGCGAGCGCACCCGCATGCACATGCAGGTGCTCAACGAGGGCGCGGGCCGACTCCCGATGCTGTTGCGCGAGACCTTCGACCACCTCGCCGGACCGGTCTGAACGCCGGTACGGTTGCTCGGGGACCGGTCGTGCTCCGAGTCGTCACAGCCGGTCGTCCAAGCCGGTTGCCCGAGCCGGTCGCCCAAGGAGGAACCGACGTGCTCGACGTCGTCATCAGAGGTGGGACCGTTGTCGACGGTACCGGCGCCGCAGGGTTCCGTGCCGACGTCGGGGTACGGGACGGCCGCGTCGTCACGCTTGACCCTCCCGGAACGACGTCCGAGCCGGCCGGCGTGGAGCTGGCGGCCGACGGCCTCGTCGTGGCGCCGGGCTTCATCGACGTCCACACGCATCTCGACGCCCAGGTCTTCTGGGACCCGGCCTGCACGCCGCTGCCCCAGCACGGAGTGACCACGGCGCTGGCAGGGAACTGCGGGTTCTCCATCGCCCCGCTCGAGCCCGAGCAGGCCGACTATCTCATGCGCATGCTGGCCCGGGTCGAGGGCATTCCCCTCGCCGCGCTGGAGGCCGGCGTGCCCTGGAACTGGCGGACCACCGGCGAGTACCTCGCAGCTGTCGAGGCTGCGGGGCCGGCGGTCAACCTCGGGTTCATGGTGGGCCATTCCGCCATCCGTCGGGTCGTGATGGGCGACGACGCGGTCGGCGCGCCTGCCGACGCCGGACAGATCGAAGCGATGCAGCGGCTATTGCGCGACGGGCTGGCCGCGGGCGGGTTCGGGTTCTCATCGTCGTGGTCGACATCACACTGGGACGGCGACGGCGCGCCGGTGCCCTCGCGCTCGGCCGCGGCGGACGAGCTCATCGCGCTGTGTGGTGTGCTCGGCGACTTCCCGGGCACGCAGGTCGAGTTCCTCCCGACCAACGACGACTTCACCGACGTGCACCTCGAGCTGATGACGCGCATGTCGCTCACGAGCGGTCGACCGCTCAACTGGAACGTCTACATCCCACGCGGCAATCAACGTGACGAAAGCGCGCACAAGCTCTCGGCGAGCGACCATGCGCGCGCCCGAGGTGCGCAGGTGTTCGCCCTCACGTATCCCGACGTGATCCGCGCCCGGATGACCTTCCTCGGCGCGGGATTCGATCCGATGCCGGGCTGGGCGCCGATCATGGCGCTGCCGGCGGCCGAGAAGCTCGCCGCGCTCCGGGACCCCGAGGTGCGGGCGCGCCTGGCGGCGGGCTCGCAGTCACCCGAGGCCGGCAACTACCGGGACACGGTCGCGCGCTGGGCCGAGATGGTCGTGGACGAGACCTTCGCGCCGCAGCACCGCGGCTACGAGGGCCGAACCCTCGGTGACATCGGTCGTGAGCGCGGCCAGGAGCCGTTCGACGCTCTCCTCGACATCGTCGTCGCCGACGAGCTGCGGACCGGGCTGACACCGCTTCCTCCCGCCGCTGACGACGACTCGTGGGCCCTGCGGATCGACAGCTGGACCGACCCGCGGGTCGTCATCGGCGCGTCGGACGCCGGCGCCCACCTCGATCTCATCGCCACCTACGACTGGGCTCCCCGTTTCCTTGCCCTGGCTCGCGACCACGGTGCTCTCTCGCTCGAGGCGGCGATCCATCGCGTCACCGCCGTGCAGGCCGACCTCTACGGGCTCACCGATCGCGGTCGTATCGGGATCGGCGCGGTCGGCGACCTCGTGGTGCTCGATCCGGAGCGCATCGGCGCAGGACGGGTCACCTGGCGCGACGATCTCCCCGCGGGGGCGGGCCGCCTGTCCAGTGAGCCGACCGGCATCGAGCACGTGCTGGTGTCCGGCGTGGAAGTGGTGCGCGCCAACGAGCTCAGCGGCCGCCGTCCCGGCAAGATCCTCCGCCCCGACGCCAACTGACGCTACGGAGTCTCGAGCCCGAGCACCGTGATGGCGTTGCCGCCGGCGATCGCACCGGCCTCGTCCTCCGGGACGTCGGCGAGCAGCGCGCTGAACCGGGACCCAGATCGCGTGTGACACACTGCGCTCATGACCACACGAGTAGTGATCCTGGGTGCGGGGTTCGGCGGGCTCGAGCTCGCGACCCGCCTGTCCGACGATCTCGCCGGCGAGGTCAGCGTCACGCTGATCGACAAGAGCGACTCGTTCATCTTCGGCTTCGCGAAGCTTGCGGTGATGTTCGGGCAGACCGATCTCGACAGCGTGCGCTCCTACTACCGCGACATCGCCAAGGACAGTGTCGAGTTCCGCCAGGAGACGATCGCGTCGATCGATCCGGTCGCGAAGCGGGTCGTCACCGACCGCGGCACCTACGACGCCGACGTCCTGGTCGTGGCGCTCGGTGCCGACTTCGACCTCGCCGCGACCCCCGGTCTCCAGGAAGGCGGCTACGAGTTCTATACGCCCGAAGGCGCCGACCGTGCTCGCGACGTCATCGCCGCCTTCGGCGAGGGTGCCGCGGTGATCGGGATCCTCGGCGGGTTCTTCAAGTGCCCGCCGGCGCCGTTCGAGACCGCGTTCCTGCTCGACCACCAGCTCCGTGAGCGCGGCGTGCGCGACAAGACGACGATCCAGGTGTTCAGCCCGCTGCCGTCGCCGATCCCGATCTCGCCCGACAGCTCCGCGGCGATCCTCGAGCAGTGCGTGGAGCTCGGCATCGAGTTCAACCCGCAGTCGATGGTCAAGCGCCTCGATCCATCGGCGAAGACCGCGACGATCGCCGACGGTCGCGCCGTGCCGTACGACCTCTTCCTCGGCATCCCGGTACACAAGGCGCCCGACGTCGTCGTCGAATCCGGGCTGACCGACGACGGCTGGATCGCCGT
Organism: uncultured Actinomycetes bacterium; assembly: GCA_963721435.1. Classification (GTDB taxonomy): domain Bacteria; phylum Actinomycetota; class Acidimicrobiia; order IMCC26256; family DASPTH01; genus CAVRJC01. The sequence continues at coordinate 415,601 of CAVRJC010000005.1, read as the reverse complement.
TGATCCCGCGACCTTCGCGACGAAGTTCACCGACGTCTTCGCAGTCGGTGACGTCACCAGCGCACCGGTGCCGCGCGCCGGCGTCTTCGCGGAAGGCGAGGCGCGCACGGTCGCCGATGTGCTCCTCGAACGGCTCGGAGGCGGTGCGCCGGCCCAGCCCTACAATGGCACCGCGGCGTGCTATGTCGAGATCGGCGACGGCACCGTCGCGCGCGTCGACGTCAATTTCCTCGGTGGTTCACGCGCCGACCGGCACCTTCAGCCCGGGCTCGCTCGAGTACGCCGCCGAGAAGGAGCAGTTCGGCAGCAGCCGCCGCCTTCGCTGGTTCGGCTACTCCGAGGCGTGAGCAATGGGTCGTCGCATTGCCCGTGAGGTAGAACGCTGGGCATGAGCTCATCCGAACCACTGCTGGTCCAGATCGCGTACCCCGACATCGAAAAGCTGGTCGACGTCTCACGCGTGCTCGCCGTCGATCCCCGCATCGAGATGACGGTCACGAGCTACGTCGAGAACATGGAGCTGCGCACCGCCAAGCGCCTCGGCCCCGACGCGCCCGGGCTCGCGGAGATGTCGCCCCCGCTCGACGACGACTACCGCGAGGCGCTCGCGCGCGCCGAAGTGATGTTCTGCCTCGACGCCCCCTTGAACCTGCCCGCGCTCGCGCCGAACCTGCGGTGGATCCAGGCGGTGGGCTCGGGGATCGGGCAGTTCGCCGCGAGTCGCCTCGAAGACGGCGACATCAGGCTCACGAACGCGGCCGGCGTCGGCGCGCCGTCGATCGCGGAGTTCGTGGTGGGCATGATCGTTGCGGCCTGGAAGGACTTCCCCGCGCTGGCTGAGCTGCAGCGGCAGAAGAAGTGGGAGTCCCGCTACGGCCGGCTCATCATGGGCTCCACCGTCGGCATCATCGGGCTCGGCGCGATCGGCGCCGCAGTCGCGCAACGGATCAAGCCCTTCGGTGTGGAGGTGCTCGCGATCCGGCGCCGCTACGAGCCGGGCATGACCGCACCCAACGTCGACGAGCTGCTCGGGCCCGACTCGCTGCACGATGTCCTCGCGCGCAGCGACACCGTCGTCCTCGCGGCAGCCGGCACGCCCGAGACCGAGAACCTGATCGGCGAGGCCGAGCTTTCGGCGATGAAGCCGGGCTCGGTGTTCGTGAACGTCGCGCGCGGCACCATGGTCGACGAGCCCGCGCTCATCGCCGCGCTCGAGTCGGGTCACCTGCGCGCGGCGGCGATCGACGTCGCGCGTGAGGAGCCCATGCCGCCCGAAGCCGAGTTGTGGGACGCGCCGAATCTGCTGTTCTCGCCGCACTCGTCGGCGTCGCAGGACCGCTACTTCGACATGGTGTTCGACATCTTCATCGAGAACCTCGGCAAGTACGTGGCGGGGGAGCCTCTGCGTAACGTCATCGACCTGAGCAAGGGCTACTGATCCACCGTGGACTACCGCATCGTCGACGCCGACAGTCACGTCAACGAGCCCGCCGACGTCTGGCAGCCGCGCGTGCCCGCGAGCCTGCGCGACGTCGCGCCGAAGATGATCGAGGTCGACGACGGCAAGATCGGGTGGTCGTTCGAGGGCGGCAAGCGCGTGCACCGTGTCAACACGTCGTGCGCGGGTGTCGACGAGACCGCGTACACGGCCGACGGCGTGCGTTGGGACGAAGTGCGTCCCGGCTCCTACGATCCGAAGGCGCGCCTGGCCGACATGGACGTCGACATGATCCAGGCACAGGTGCTGTACCCGAGCCTCGCGCCGCAGCCGCAGATGTTCGGCGCCGATCCCGAGCTCCAGAACGCGTGCGTGCGCGCGTACAACGACTGGATCCACGAGTTCGCGTCGTTCGCGCCGGATCGGCTCGTCGGCATGCCCATGGCCCCCGCCACCGGCGTCGACGACATGCTCACCGAGTGGCGGCGCATCGCCGACCGCGGCGACCGCGGCTTCGTGATCAGCGGCTACCCGAGCGGTGAGGCGGTGCCCACCGAGACCGACGACCGCTTCTGGTCGGAGGTCGCCGACTGGGACTACTCGGTGCACATCCACTTCGGCTTCACGAGCGGTGTCGCGCTCAGCGCGCCGTCCGGCGTCGGGTATCTCGCGTCGGCCGCGCTCATCGACATGGGAATCGGTATGTACCGCCCGCTCGCCGACCTCGTCTACAGCGGGGTGTTCGAGCGTTTCCCGGCGCTGCAGCTCGTGCTCGTCGAGGCGGGCATCGGGTGGATCCCGTACTTCTGCCATCACCTCGACGACAACTTCCTCCGTCGACGGTTCCGCGCCGGCGTGAGCCTCGCCCGCATGCCGAGCGAGTACGTGCACGACCACGTGCACGCGACGTTCATCGAAGACCCGCCCGGCATCCGCGACCGCTACGAGGTCGGTCTCGACAAGATCATGTGGTCAACCGACTACCCCCACACCAACTCCAACTGGCCGAACTCGCAGCGCATCGCGGCGTACGAGTTCCGCGCCGTGCCGGAGGCCGAACGCCGTCAGATCATGCGCGACAACGCGCTCCGTCAGTACGGCTTCAGCTCGATGCAGGGCGTCGGCCAGGTGATCGTCGACACCCCAGACGGTCCCGACGCATCATCGTGACCGTGCGCTTCTCGCCCGCGGTCGTCTCGAGCCGCACGTCGAGCACGGCGCCGTCCATGATCGAGGCGGTGGCCGTCCACCATCCGTGACCGGCACCGTCGGCGGACACCGACGCGAGCTCGTCGACTGCTCCGTCGCGATCACCCATCCCCGCACGCTCTCGCCCGGTACGAGCAACGCTTCGATGTGCGGCAGCTGGACCTCCGCCGGATCCTCGGGCATGCCGACAGTGTGCACCACTCCGGCTACGGCACGCGCCTGCGGGCGATCACCCAGTACGCGAACAGCACTTGCGCGCAGACGACGACCGTGAACACGGCGACGCGCGCCGGTCGTCGGCTGCGGGCGAGCAGCTCGCCGCCGGCGGCAAACGGAGGGAAGCACTCGCCGGCGTAGCGTCCGAGCCCGATGATGCCGAGCGCCAGCGAGGGCACGAGGTACAGGGCCGTGAGCACCGACCACGACCGCGGGATGCGATCTCGTGCCGCGATCACCAACGCGACGGCCGCGCCGGCGAGCGCAAGATGGACGGTCCCCGCGATCCGATTGCGGGTGAGGAGACCGAGGAGGGTGAGCTCGTGCCACGCGTGCTTGGCATGGAAGAACGCGAGCGCGTCACCCGTACGTTCGAGGTTGTACGTCATCCAGCCGAGGAGCGCGGCGACGGCAGGCGCGCACACCCGCACGATCCGGTGCACGTTCATGCCGACCGCGCACGCGAGCGCGAGGGCGAGCACGATGCCGTTCGGTCGCGCCAAAGTCGCGACGACGCCCATCACCGCGGCTGCGCCGTCGTGTCCGTCGGCGAGGAACACGAAGGCCCAGACTGACGCGGCGAGGAAGATCGCCGACGGATAGACCATCGAGAACACGAACGCGGACGGGAACAGCGCGATGAGCCAGACCGCACACGTGGCCGCGCGCGGAGAAGCGCCGTGACAGGAGACGCTGCAACCCGACGAGCGCAAAGAAGAACGCGAAGTGGGTGACGACGACGCCCGCGACCTGCAAGGGGATGCCCAGCGTCCCGACGAGCCGGGTCGACGCCGGGAGCAAGGGGAAGAACGCCCACACCGACTGACGGCCCGGGGGGAGCACCGACGGGTACCCGTGCCGCGCGATCGCGAGGTACCACCGGCCGTCCCAGCGCGCGAACCCCTGGCGCGCGAGGCGATGACCGGCGACTGCGACCATCACCACGATGAGCCCGCCCGACAGCAGACGCGACACGACGAAGGGCTTCACGATGTCCCGCCACGGGAACGTGGGAGGCTTCGGGGCCCGAACCGGATTATGAGTTGCAAGATCGCGACGCTCGATCACGCGTCGCGATGCTTACGACGAGTCGGCTGAACCCGTACTGAAGTTGCCGTTGCCCGACGGCGTGTTGTCCAACGGGAACGTGAGCGTGAAGCGCGCGCCGGGAGCGTTCTCGAGTGTGATCGTGCCGCCGTGCGCGCTCACCACGTCGTGGGTGATCGCGAGACCCAGTCCGGTGCCGCCGGTCTCCCGCGTGCGCGCGTCGTCCAGCCGCGTGAAGCGTTCGAAGATGCGCGCCTGCTCCGCGCTCGGGATACCGGGACCGTCATCGGCGATCGTCAACACCACACTGTCGTCGGTCTCCGACAGTGAGACCACGACCGCGCTGTCGGCGTACCGGTTCGCGTTGTCGAGGAGGTTGCGGACCGCACGGGTCAGGAGGTCGGCATTGCCGGAGAGCTGTGCCCCCGAGACGGCCGACGTGTCGACGGTGTGCGAGGTGTGCCCCGCGAGCCGCCGGCTCTCGGTGAGCACGATCTCGTCGAGGTCGACGGTCTCGCGATGCGTCACGTCGGTGGGCGCGGAGTCGGTGCGGGCGAGCACGAGCAGGTCGTCGACCAGGCGTTGCAGCCGCACGGTGTCGTCGAGGACGCTCCGTTCGGTCGCCTCCCAGTCGGCCTGCTCGGGGTGGAGCAGATCCACCTCGAGTTGGGTGCGGATGCCGGTGAGCGGGCTGCGGAGCTCGTGGCTGGCGTCGGCGACGAACCGGTGTTGCCGCTGCGTCGCGTCGTCGAGGCGGGCCAGCATCGCGTTCATCGTGCGAGCGAGCCGCCCGATCTCGTCGCTCGTCGCCGGCTCCGGCACGCGGCGGTGGAGGTCCTGCGCGCCGATCGACTCCACCTCGGTGCGGATCGCCTCGACCGGGCGGAGCGCACGACCGGTCACGACCCACGTGGTGGCGCCGACCAGCAGCAGTAGGAACGGCAGGCCGACCAACAGGAGGCCGGCGAGGCTGTCGGCGCTGTTGGTGACGGAGTCCAGGCTGCCGGCCACGTACACGGTGTAGAGGTCGTTCTTCGTGCGGACGCGACGGGCGACGATGCGAAACTCGCTGTCGCCCGCGGGCAGGCCGGTCACGGTCTCCGCGGCGTACCCGCCCGGACCGGGAACGAGCGTACTGATCCGGGCGTCGCCCTGGATGTTCGCTGACGACGCGACGACGGTGCCGTTGCTGTCGACGACCTGCGCGAAGTGATCGTCACCGCGCGCCGCGGCGAGCGTGCGGGTCAGCTCCGAGCCCTTGACGGTCGCGGCGATGTCACGCGAGCGCAGGCGGGCCGCGGTCTCGACGTCGCGCGTCAACGAGTCTCGGAGTACGTGCACGAGCACCGCGCCGCCCAGTGCGAGCGCGAGCCCCACCACGACAACGGCCGCGATCGTCACCCGTACCCGGACGGTCGCGAACCGGCGCACGGCTAGCCGCCGTTCGGATCCAGGCGATACCCCACGCCGCGGATGGTCTGGATCAGCTGACGGCCGAACGGCTCGTCGAGCTTGCGGCGCAGGTGGCGGACGTAGACCTCGACGATGTTGGGATCGCCGTCGAACGCGAAGTCCCATACGTTGTCGAGGATCTCGAGCTTCGACACGACCTCGCCGGCGCGGCGCATGAGAAATTCGAGCACCGAGAACTCGCGCGCGGTCAAGGGGATGTCGACGTCACCGCGCGAGCATCCGTGCGTACCGGGGTTCAGCGTGAGGTCACCGGCCTGGTAGATGAGGGTCGGTGCGTTGCCGGTGCGCCGCACGAGCGCGCGGATGCGCGCGACGAGCACGACGAACGAGAACGGCTTGGTGAGGTAGTCGTCGGCGCCGGTGTCGAGCGCTTCCGCCTGGTCGTACTCGCCGTCCTTGGCGGTCAGCATGAGGACGGGCGTCCAATTGCCGGCCTCGCGTAGCTCGTTGCACACCTTGTAGCCGTTCATGCCCGGCAGCATGATGTCGAGCACGATGGCGTCGTACTGGTTCTCGGTGGCCATCCAGAGCCCATCGGTGCCGGTGAGTGCGATGTCGACGGCGAACCCCTCGGCCTCGAGGCCGCGCCGCACTGCGGCCGCGACCTTCTTCTCGTCTTCCACAACCAGAACGCGCATAGTGACTCCTCCTGACGCTAGAGGATGAGTCGCTGAATCTGAATGCGGGCTGAAGTGAACCTGGAGGCGTCACACCTTCAGCCCCAGTTCAGGGAGCGGGCCCGACAGTAGCGGCGAGGTGAACGCCCCATGGACGTCGGTGTCCCCGAGCTCCTGATCATCCTGTTCGTCGTGCTGCTGGTGTTCGGCAGCACGCGCGTGCCGAAGCTGGCACGCTCGCTCGGCGAGGCCACACGCGAGTTCCGCAGCGCGGTGTCGTCGGACGAGCCGAGCGAGCCTCCGCCTCCTGTCCCGCCGCCCCCCGACCAGATCTGACCGCACGACGGCGATCGCGTGGGTCAGGGCACCAGCTCGGGGAGGAACTCGTAGGTCGGGTTGAGGATCGCGAGGCGGCCGTGGTCTTCGCCGACCGTCCCCTCGGCGATGACGCGCGCGCCGACCTTCATCCCCGGGATGCTCTTGCGGCCGAGGAACACCAGCGCGATCCCGCCGGTGTCGTCGACGAGCGTGCACTCCAGGCCACCGACCCCGCTGTGGGGCTGCACCCGCATGGTGTGCACCTTCCCCATGACGCGGACGCGCTTGCGGTGCTGCGCCTCCGCGATCGGGGTGCAGTCGGTGCGGATCGAGCCCGCAGCTTTCCCGTTGCTCTTGCCGTTCGCTTTCCCGTTGGCCTTCCCGTTGGCCTTCCGTTCCGTCCCGCCGGTCGACGGTGCCTGGTCGGCAACGCGACGCCGACCCAGGTGGTACGGCACGATCGTCAGGTTGCAGTGGGGAAGTGCCGACAGCGCCTGCGCGATCGCGTTCGCGGTGCGGTCGTGCAGCATGCGGTGCCAGATGTGCGTGTACTCGCGGCGAGGAACGAGCACCGTCACCTCGGTCTCGCCGTCGGCCAGCGCGGTCGCCACCACTTCTGCCGCCGCGTTCGGGAGACGACGATCCGGGCATTCCACGATGTCGAGCGGCAGGCGGGAGAACCCGAGGTTGCGCCACGCGGCGGCGAGATCCTCGGTCTTGATCGGGTCGAGGTCGAAGTGGACGGCGCGGAGGTCGTCTGGTGTCAACGTCCGCGCGTACTGGATCGCGCGCGCGGCCGCGACGTCGAGGTGGTCGATCAGCACGATCACGGCGTGCCGACGCAGGATCGACGCCTCCGCGAGTTGTGGCGCGTCCTCCTCCAGCTCCTCGAGCTCACCCTCGTACTGCCGATTGAGCCTCACGAGCGCGAACACCATCACCGGCACCAGCACGATGATGAACCACGCCCCGTGCGTGAACTTCGTGACTGCGATGATGATGAGCACGAGGAACGACAGCGCCGCGCCCGTGGCGTTGACGAACAACCCGTAGTGCCAGTGCGGTTCCTTGTGTTTGAGGTGGTGCTTGGCCATCCCCGCCTGCGAGAGCGTGAAGCTCGTGAACACGCCGATCGCGTACAGCGGGATCAGGCGGTCGACCTTGGCATCAGTCACGATGAGCACGCCGATCGACGCCGCGGTGAGGAAGATGATCCCGTTGGAGAAGACCAGACGGTGGCCGCGCTTCGTGAGCTGCCGCGGCATGAAGTTGTCTTCGGCGTGGAAGCTCGCGAGCCGCGGGAAGTCGGCGAAGCTCGTGTTGGCAGCGAGCACGAGGATGAGCATCGTGCCCGCTTGGAGCCCGTAGAAGAGCATGTTGCCGAGCGGACTGCCGCCGTAGACGAGCTTGCCGATCTGGCTGATGACAGTGGGCGTGCCGCTCTCGTACGGCGACGCGTGCACCTGCGACGCAAGCACCGACAGGCCGAGGAACATCGCGCCGAGCGTGCAGCCCATGATCACGAGCGTGATCCGAGCGTTCTTCCACGATGGTTCCTTGAAGGCCGGGACCCCGTTCGAGATCGCTTCGACGCCGGTGACCGCCGCGCCTCCTGACGCGAAGGCGTGCAGCACGATGTAGACGGTCGCGCCCATGAAGATCCCGGTACCGATGGTTCCCGTCGGCACCATGCCGGGTTGGTGGATGCTCGCGACCGGCAGGTCACCGAGCGACATCTTGGTGATGCCCACACCGAGCAGGATCACCATGTTCACGATGAAGAAGTAGGTGGGCACCGCGAAGAGCCGGCCCGATTCGCGGACACCGCGCAGGTTGCCGTACGCGATTATCAGCACGAAGCCGATCGAGATGAACAGCGCGTACGGGGCGAGCACCGAGAACGTGGACGCGAGCGCGGCCGTCCCTGCCGCCACCGACACCGCGACGGTGAGGATGTAGTCGGTGAGCAGCGCGACTCCGGCGACCTGTGCGGGGAGCAGCCCGAAGTTGTCGCGCGTGACGATGTACGCGCCGCCGGCCGACGGGTACGCCTTGATGGTCTGGAGGTACGAGAGGATGAGGAAGGCCAAGACGACGAGCAACGCGATCGTGATGGGCACGACCATCGCGAACGCGGCGACGCCGATCGCGGGCACCAGGACGCGCAGGATCTCCTCGGTCGCGTAGGCCGACGACGAGAGGTTGTCGGATGCGAAGACTGCGAGTGCGGTGGGCTTGCCGAGCCGCTCGTGCTCGAGCTGCTCCGTCGCGAGTGGCCGCCCCAACAGGCGGTTCTTGATCCGGTAGGTCCGGGGCTCGGGGAGCGCGGTCGCCGGTCGGATCAACGCGGGCGTCGGGCGCTCGCGCACCGGGCCGGTCGATGGGGCTGCGGACGGAGTCGCCGGCGGGATTGGGGGCGCCTCTTCGGTCTGCACCGAGCAGACTTACAAGGCGCCGGGGGCCGCCGGAACGATCTTGTCGCGTTCTTCACGCGGATACCACCGACCTTGATGTGTCCTTGACGCGGGCCCGATCCTCCTGCATGTACAAGGAAAGGGTGGCTCAGAGCACCCCTGTCACTCCCGACCCGCCCGTTCGCGCCTTCGGCTGGGTCGTGGCCGTGCTCGGGCCCGTCGTGATCTCCGGGATCCTCGTGCTCGTGCGGGACGAGCTGTACGCGACGAATGCGGCACTCGTCCTCGTGCTCCCCGTGCTCGCGGCCGCGATCCTGTGCGGGCGCCGGGGCGGCGTCGTCTCGGCCGTGGTTGCCGCGCTGTGCTTCGACTTCTTCTTCACGCGTCCGTACTCGTCGTTCAGCATCGACAGGGGCGACGACATCGAGACGGTGGTAGTGCTGCTCGTCGTCGGCCTCGTGGTCGGAGAGCTGGTGGTGCGCGCGTGGCGGAGCCGATACGTCGCGTACACGAGTCGTCGGGAAGTCGATCAGGTCCGGCGGGTCGCCGAGCTCGCGGCGGGGCAGGGCTCGACCGGTCGCCTCATCACCATCGTCGAGAACGAGGTCGTCGAGATCCTCGGCGCGCGCGGTGCGCGGTTCGAGCGGTCACCGTTCGTCACGTCGCTTCCGCGCCTCGGGCACGACAAGGTCACGATCGGGGGTGACGAGGACGGCGCCGACGACGTGCCGCTCCCCAGGGGCCCTGCGAACGAGGTCGCACTTCCCGTATGGGGCGGAGGGCGCGAGATCGGACGGGTCGTGCTCGTGCTCCCCGAGGACTCGACGGGAACGGCGCTGCCCTCCGACGACCGCGCGCTCGCGGTCGCGCTCGTCGACCAGCTCGGCGCCGTGCTCGCGGCCTCGACCTTCCCAGGGGGGAACTGACCGCAGGTAGCGTTTTCCCGATCGCGTGTCGATCTGGCCGGTGCTCGTTCGTCGGACGGGTGAACCACACGACGAGGAGGAACCATGCGCTACCTGTTGATGATCTGTACCGACGAGTCCGCGGACACGGCACTCAGCCCCGAAGAGGCGGCCGCGCAGTACGCCGAGTACGCCCAGTTCGGCGAGGAGATGGGCGCCCGCGGCGTGCTCGGGGGCGGCGAGCGGCTGCGGCCCACCGCGGACGCGACCACGGTCCGGGTGCGTGACGGCCAGGTCATCACCTCCGACGGCCCGTTCGCGGAGACCAAGGAGCAGATCGGTGGCTTCTACGCGGTCGACTGCAAGGACCTCGACGAGGCAATCGAAGTCGCGGCGAAGATCCCGGGTGCGCGGTCGGGCTCGATCGAAGTGAGGCCGATCTGGGAGATGTGACCGCGGTCGAGGCCGCGGTCGCCGTCGCCTTCCGTGAGGAGTGGGGCCGCGTCGTCGCGACCCTGATCGGGGTGACGGGCGACTGGGACATCGCCGAGGAGTGCGCGCAGGAAGCCTTCGCACTGGCGCTCGAGCGCTGGCCGCGCGACGGCATTCCGCGCGTCCCCGGCGCGTGGCTCACCACCACCGCGCGCAACCGCGCGATCGACCGGTTGCGACGCGCGGCCACGGGTGCCGCCAAACTGCAGGAGGTCGCGGTGTTGTCGCCGCCGAGCGAGCCGGGAAACCCCGACGACAGTGGTGTCGAAGACGACCGGTTGCGCCTCATCTTCACCTGCTGTCACCCCGCGCTCTCGACCGAGGCGCAGATCGCGTTGACCCTCCGCACGCTCGCGGGGCTCACCACGCCGGAGATCGCGCGCGCGTTCCTCGTCCCCGAGGCCACCATGGCGCAGCGTCTCGTGCGCGCCAAGCACAAGATCCGCAATGCGGGGATCACGTACCGAGTGCCGCCCGCGCACGTGTTGCCCGAGCGCACCGCCTCCGTGCTCGGCGTGCTCTACCTCCTGTTCAACGAGGGCTACGCCGCGAGCGCCGGTGCTGCCCTCGTGCGCGACGGCCTGTGCGTCGAAGCGATCGACCTCGCCCGCACGCTCGCGTCCCTGATGCCCGACGAGCCCGAGGTCACCGGGTTGCTCGCACTCATGCTGCTGCAGCAGTCCCGGCGTGACGCACGCGTCGACGGCGCCGGCGAGCTCGTGCTGCTCGAGCAGCAGGACCGCACGCAGTGGGACCAGGACGCGATCACCGAGGGCGTCGCACTGCTCGACGCCGCGCTGCGGCGCGGCGAGCCCGGCCCCTATCAGGTGCAGGCCGCGATCGCCGCGTGCCACGCGACCGCGCTCGACGCGCACGACACCGACTGGGTGGAGATTGCCGGGCTCTACGGCGAGCTCGCGCGCATGGTGCCGTCGCCGGTCGTCGAGCTCAACCGCGCCGTCGCGGTCGCGATGGCCGACGGCCCGGACGCCGGGCTCCGCCTGGTCGACGCGCTCGATGCATCGGCCGCGCTGTCCACGTACTACCTCCTGCCCGCGACGCGTGCCGACCTCCTGCGGCGCCTGGACCGCCACGACGAAGCGGCGGTCGCCTACCGCGCCGCGCTCGATCTCGCACCCGCCGACACCGAGCGCCGCTACCTCGCCCGCCGCCTCGAGGAATCCACCGCCGCCCGCTGATCGGTTTCGTTAGGGTCCGGGAATGTCACGCACGTACGTCGTCACGGGCAGCGCGTCGGGGATCGGTGCCGCAACCCACGCCATGCTCGAGGACGCGGGACACCGCGTGATCGGAGTCGACCCTCGGGACGCCGACGTGATCACGGATCTCGCAACCCCGACAGGACGCGCGACACCACGTCCTGAGAGCGGGGAGTGACGGTGGACGAGCGGCTCGAGGCGAACCGCGCGAACTGGGACGATCGCACCGAGATCCACGTGGCGTCGGAGTTCTACGACGTCGACGGCTGGCTCCGTGACGAGCGCGGTCCTCCGGTGCGAGAAATCGAAGCGCTCGGCGATCTCACGGGCTTGCGGTTGGTGCAGCTCCAGTGCCACTTCGGGCTCGACGCGTTGCAGTGGGCGCGTCGCCGGCGCGGACGTCACCGGCATCGACTTCTCACCCGCGGCGATCGATGCGGCGCGCGACCTCGCGCGCCGCGCCAACCTCGACGACCGCGCGCGGTTCGTGTGCGCGAACGTGTTCGACGCGGCCGAGGCACTGGACCACGACACGTTCGATGTCGTGTACGTGACCCTCGGCGCGCTGTGTTGGCTACCGAGCGTCGATCGGTGGGCGAGTCAGGTCGGCGCGCTGCTGAAGCCGGGCGGACGGTTCTACATCCACGACGGTCATCCGGTCTCGTGGGCGCTCGACGACGAGCAACCCTTCTTCGGGCACTCGTACTTCGAGGAGCGCGAGCCGAACGTGGCCGACTTCGAGACGACCTACACCGACGGCGACCACCCGATCGTGCACACCCGTCACTACGAGTGGAACCATGGCATCGGCGAGATCGTGAACGCGCTCATCACTCACGGCCTGCGGATCGACTCACTCGTCGAGCACGACTGGACCGTGTGGCCGCGCTTCCCGTGGTTGGTGACCCACGACAAGCACCACTGGACGTCACCGCCCGGCATGCCCCGCGTGCCGTTGACATTCACGCTCCTCGCGTACAAGCCGCTCCCGGGCGGCTGACGTCGGCTACGCCGCGGCAGCGCGCTCCGGGGTGCACACCCGCTGGAGGTAGGCCGACGCGAGCTGCGCGGCCAGGTCTTCGGTCTCGCTGCTGGTCATCAGGTACTGGAAGAACTCGTTCGTGCTCATGCTTGCCCCGCTTCTTTTCTTTCCCAGCTGACTCCGCACTGTCTGAAGGAGGTTTCGGCTTGCCCGCACCCCTACCTTGAGCGCTGGCGGGGCAGTTCACAGATCCGAAACAGAGCGGTGGACTCTTGTGCGTCAACGGTCGGCAGCGGCCTCGGTCCATGCGAGCTGGGCGATGCGCTGCGATGCCGGCACTGCGCGCTCGGAACCGTTCTCGAGGTCGGCGACCGCCACGATCCCGTACGTGCCGTGCTGCCGGTCGATCCACGGGTAGAAGCCGAAGGCGCCGCTCCCGCTGACCACCTGGATCTCGTCGCCCGGCCCGACCTTGTCCCGCCACACCCCGAGCCCGTAGGTGGGGATCTGGGTGATCTGCACCGCGAAGTCGGAGTGGGTGTCGATGCCGGTCACCTGGTCCCGCTCGATCTCGTGCACCGACGCCTCACTGAGCACGCGCCGGCTCCCCACCGTGCCGCCGGCGGCGAGCATCTTCACGAAGTTGCCGTAGTCGTCGAGGGTCGAGGTCGCGGAGCTCGCGGGATCAGGGTGCGTGCCCTTGCCGTGCACGAACTCCGTCTTGCTCATGCCGACGGTCCGCGCGATGCGATCGTCGAACGCCGCTTCGAACGACATGCCCGTCACCTTCTCGACGATGCGGCCGACGATCACGAACCCGACGCTCGTGTAGCGGAACGCGGTTCCCGGCAGGTTCACGTCGTCGGTCACCGTGGCGATGTGCGCCACGCACGCTTCGAGGCTGACGTCGGGATCGCCCGCGCAGTCCTGCGGCGGCAGCCCCGACGTGTGCGAGAGCGCCTGGCGGATCGTGATTGCCGCCTTCTTGCCGGTGAACACCGGGAGATACTTCGAGATCGGGTCGTCGAGCTGGAGCTTCCCCTCGTCGACGAGCGTCATCACCGTCGCCGACGTCAGCCACTTGCTTGCCGACGCGATCGGGATCACGGTGGTGCGCGAGAACTTGCGGAACATCTTCCGCTCGAGCACTCCGCCCTGCGCGGTCCCGATCAGCAGCGCGCCACCGGTCAGGCCGTCCTCCTTCACACGGTCGCGCATCGCGCGGTCGACCTGCGAGAAATCGGCGGTGTGTCCACTCCCCGCCGTCCCCTTCGCGAACGCCGGCGTTGTCGAGATCAAGAACGCGCCGAGGACGACCGGCAGGAATCTGCGCATCAGACGATGCGGCGCTCGGTGGCCCAGCGGGTGAGCTCGTGACGGTTCGAGAGCTGGAGCTTGCGCAGCACCGACGACACGTGGGTCTCGACCGTCTTGGTCGAGATGTTGAGCTGCCGCGCGATCTCCTTGTACGCGTACCCGCGCGCGATGTGGCGCAGCACCTCGCGCTCCCGCGCGGTCAGCTGGTCGAGATCAGGGTCGACGGCTTCCATCGGCACTTGCGAGAACGCGTCGAGCACGAAGCCGGCGAGGCGCGGCGAGAACACGACGTCGTCGTCGGCGACGCGACGGATCGCGTCGACGAGCTCGGCGCCCGAGATCGTCTTGGTGACGTAGCCCCGCGTGCCGGCACGGATGACTGCGATCACGTCCTCGGGCGCGTCCGACACCGAGAGCGCGAGGAAGTTCAGCTCGGGATGCTCAGCGAGCACGCCGCGGATCACCGCCTCACCACCCCCGCTCGGCATGTGCACGTCGACGAGCACGACATCGGGGAGCCGCTGGCCGATCATCTCGATCGCGGCGTCCGTCTCCAATGCCTCACCACGACGTCGGCGTCGTCGCCGAGCTCGGCCCGCACGCCGCTGCGGAACAGGTGATGGTCGTCGACGAGGAACACCCGTACGGCACCGCCGGTCGAGGGACTCGTCACGGGCGCGTCCGCTTCATGGTCAGCTCGATCTCCGCGCCCATGCCCGGCCGGGACCGGATCACTGCGGTGCCACCGTGTCGTTGCATGCGCCCCTGGATCGACTCCGCGATTCCGCCTCGGTCATGCGCGACGGTATCCACGTCGAAGCCGCCACCGCGGTCACGCACGAACAGCGTCACCTGCTCCGGCTCCACTTCGAGGTAGACGGCGATCGCCGGCGCGCCGGAATGCCGTGCCGCGTTGAGCATCGCCTCGCGCGCCGCGAGCACGACGAAGGCCAGGCGCACGAGGTTCGGCTCGATGGCGAAGTGGTCACCGATGCCACTGGCGACGCCGGCGATGAGCTTGTTGTGGGATCGCCGGGTCAGGCGCGGGCCCGTCGCGGACGGCGAGCCAGGGGATTGGTTCACATCCGGCTCCTGGAATTCCGTTGCGTCGCGTTCGTGAGCCTTCGATGATCGCGCGTTGGCCCCCGAACCGGGCATAGGGGAGTCCCCTCGTTCCCGTCGCGCCGGCTCGGGGGCGAGCCAGGGTGATCCCTGATGTCTTACGCTGCGCGCATGCCTGAAGCCTGGATCATCGACGGTGTGCGGAGCCCGCGGGGACGCGGCAAGGACACCGGCTCGCTGCACGACATCCACCCTCAGGAGCTGCTCGCGCAGGTGCTGAACGCGCTCGTCGAGCGGGTCGAGGTCGACCCCGCTGCGGTCGAGGACGTGATCATCGGCAACAACAGCAACGTCGGTGACCACGGCAACGTCATCGGCCGCATGTCGGTGCTCGCAGCCGGATGGCCCGTCACCACGCCGGGCTTCATCGTGAACCGCTTCTGCGGCTCCGGGCAGCAGGCGGTGAACCTCGCGGCGATGGCCGTCGCGGCGGGGCACATGGATCTCGTGGTGGGTGGTGGTGTCGAGTCGATGTCGCGCCGCCCGCCCGTGAGCGGTCCGGCCGACCTCACCGCGGGCAACGAGCGCCTGCGCGCGGTCCACCCGCTGGTGCCGCAGGGGATCTCTGCCGACCTCATCGCGACGCTCGAGCAGCTCTCGCGCGAAGACTGTGACGCGTTCGCGGTCGAGAGCCAGCGACGCACCGAAGTCGCGCAGGCCGAAGGTCGTTTCGACCGCAGCCTGATCGCCATCCGTCACGCCGACGGCACACTCGCGCTCGACGTCGACGAGCACCCGCGCCCCGGTTCCACGGTCGAGAAGATGGGGACGCTGGAAGCGTCGTTCGCGAAGTTGGGCGCGGTCGCGCAGCCCGGTTTCGACGAGCCCTTCGACGACATGTGCAAGCGCGTGTATCCCGACGTCGCTGAAGTCCGCCACGTGCACCACGCGGGCAACTCGTCGGGTGTGGTCGACGGCGCCGCCGCGCTGCTCCTCGCGTCGTCGGACTACGCGCGAGCGAACGGGCTGCGTGGACGCGCGCGCGTCACGATGAGCGGCGTTGCGGGAGCGGAGCCGGTCATCATGCTCACCGCGCCCGGGCCCGCGGCCGAGCAGTGCCTCCGGAAGGCGGGGATGACGGCGAGCGACATCGACATTTGGGAGATCAACGAGGCGTTCGCCGCGGTGCCGCTCAAGACTACGCGTGATCTCGACCTCGATCCGGAGACCGTGAACGTGAACGGCGGCGCGATCGCGCTCGGGCACCCGATCGGCGCGACCGGGGCGATGCTGATCCAGACCGCGCTCGACGAGCTCGAGCGGCGCGATGCGTCGACCGCGCTGGTCACCATGTGCACCGGAGGCGGCATGGGCACCGCCACCATCATCGAACGCATCTGACCTCACCACTGACGTCGGGGTCGGTCGGCGGACGACCAGGGTGATCCCCGATGGTGAGGGCGAGGCCGCGCCCGCACCATGTGCGCATGGACACCACCACTGCTGAGCCACCCATCGACGACGACGCCCCGTCGCCGTCGAAGCCCACGCCCGGCCCGGACCGGCCGCCGCGGATCCTGCGCAGCAGCGACGACCGAGTGCTCGGCGGCGTCGCCGGAGGGATCGCCGAGTACTTCGCCATCGACCCGCTGCTGGTGCGGCTCGGGTTCGTGGTCGCCTCGTTCCTCGGCGGGGTCGGCGTCGTCGCCTACATCGTGGCCTGGATCGTGCTCCCGAGCGCCGAGCCGACGATCCCGGTCGCGCCCCGCCGCAAGGTCGACACCCGCCAGCTCCTCGGCTTCGGTCTCGTCGCCCTCGGCCTCGCGGTCATCCCGGGCACGGTCGGGCTCGGGTCCGGCGGTCGTGCGTTCTGGCCCGTCGCCCTGATCGCCATCGGGGTCGCGGTGCTGTGGCTCCGCAGCCGCGACGTCCAGGGGGGGACGCCGCCCGACGACGACGTCCCCGGGCCCGACGCCCCGGTTGCCGGGCCGGCCGCCGACCACGCGGTCGTCGACGTACCGGCGCTCGACGCACCGGCCGAGGACGCATCGTCGCCGGAGGTGCCTGAAGGAGAAGAGCAGGTCTTCTCGCGCTCGGCGTCCTCCTCGCCTTGATCGTCGGCGGGTTCGGTGTGATCGACGTGCCGCTGCGCGGTGGCATCGGTGACCACACTCATCGCCCGTGCACGATCAGTGCGGTCGACCGCAGCTACGAGATGGCGATCGGTCGGATGACCGTCGACCTCGAGATCCAGAGTTAGCGGAGCGGCATGTACCGTCACGACCTCGACCCGATCGCGCTGGTCTTCGGCGCGGTGTTCGCCGTGCTCGGCCTCGCGTACGCGCTCGGCCACTGGACCGGGTTCGACTTCGGCGGCGGCTGGATCCTCGCCATCCTGCTCATCGCCCTCGGCCTCGCCGGCATGTTCAGCGCCTCCCGTCGGGCTCGCCGCACGGCCGATGGTCCTCCCGGTGCGGCCGCCGACGCCGCGCCGATGGTCGACATCCCGTGATCCGCGCGCGAAGCTGCCGGTGCGATCGCAGCCATCGGTTCACGGGGGAGAAGGCGTCATGAAGCCACTGTCACTCGGTCACGTCGTGCTGAACGTGAAGAGCTGTGAGGAGTCGGAGCGCTTCTACACCGGCGTGCTCGGCATCCCCGTCGCGTCCCGACTCACCGAGCCGATGCGCATGACCTTCTTCACGCTCGGCAACCACCACGACTTCGCCACCATGGAAGTCCCGCCCGACGCGCCGGCCGCGGCGCCCGGAAGCCCCGGTCTCGCGCACGTCGCGTTCAAGGTCGGCGACTCGCTCGACGAGCTACGCGCGGTGAAGGCCGAGGTCGAGGCCGCGGGCGTGAACGTGCACTGGGCGCTGAACCACTACGTCACACAGTCGATCTACCTGCACGACCCCGACGGCAACGAGATCGAGCTCTACGTCGACGGCTCCGACGAGTGGAAGACCAACCCCGACCTCGTGAAGGAATTCGCCGAGCTCCAGCTCTGACGCAAGTGGCAACGTCGCGTCCGCAGGCACGCGCGTCGTGCCCTTGGTAGGTTCCGGTCCATGGAGCTCTACGACGTGATGCGCACGACGCCCGCGGTCCGCGACTATCTCCGCGATCCCGTTCCCGACGAGGTCGTGTACCGCATCCTCGACAACGCCCGGTTCTCGGTGAACGGCAGCAACCATCAGCCGTGGCGCGTCATCGTCGTGCAGGACCGCGCCCAGCGCGAGCACCTCCGCGATCACTACGTGCTCGGGTTCCGCGAGTCGTGGGCCTACATCGACCAGGGGTTGCGGCCCTTCGCGCCCGAGTACGCGGGAGCGGATGCGCCGATCACGCGTGAGGAGGCGCACGCGAAGGAGCATCCCGACGCGTTCGCGGACTCGTTCGACGAGGTGCCGGTGCTCCTGCTCGTCCTCGTGGAGCTCGGTGTGCTGTCGGTCACCGACAACCACCTCGACCGCCAGAGCTTCGTGGGTGGCGGTTCGGTGTACCCGTTCGTGCAGAACATCCTCCTCGGCGCACGCAACGAAGGCCTGGGCAGCCTGCTCGCGACGTTGGTCGTGCGTCAGGAGGAGGAGCTCCGCCCGATCTTCGACATCCCCGACACGCACGCGATCGCGGCGGTGGTCGCGATCGGCAAGCCGCGCAAGGTGATCACGAAGCTCTCGCGTCGCCCGGTGGAGGAGTTCGCGCGCATTGACCGGTTCGACGGCCCGCCGCTCACCGCGTAGGTGAGCACGGCGGTCAGCCGGCGGGCCGCTCGTTGATGCGCAGGGTGTTGCCGAACGGGTCGAGCAGGTGGATGCTCGTGCCGATCTCGCTCTCGGAGATCCCGGGCCGCAGGAACCCGTAGTCCTTGGCCGCGAGCTCGGCGTGCAGCTCCCGTACGCCGTGAGTCTCGACGTAGACGACCGTGCCCGGGGTGCCGTCGCCGTGGTGCTCCGACAGGTGGAGCACGAGCTTGCCGCGCGACACCTGCATGTACAGCGGCATGCCGTCGGCGAACCGGTGCTCCCAGTCGACGGTGCACCCGAGATAGCCCACGTAGAAGGCCGTGGCGTTTCGCGATGTCGAAGATCCGCAGGATCGGTACCACGCGCTCGAACTCGACGCTCATACGGCTCACCTTGGTCGAATGCACCCGTTCCTGCAACGTCCTTACGTTCACCCGACCGAACTCTGCCGCAGCCCGCGGCGGATGACCCCGTCACATCGGGGCAACAAGTTCGGCGAGGAGCAGGAGCGTGATCGAGCTCGTCCGTGAGGTCATCTACGGCTACCGGCCCCTCGTCCACGCGCCGGAGCAGGACGAGACGTGGGGCTTCCTGGTCCGGCCCCGGCACGGCAGCGACGCCGCGCCCGAGACCGTGGATTGACCGCGACCTGACCGTGCTCTCACGCGCTCCTCACAGTTCGGGGTGTTGCATGGAGTGAAGGCTTCACACGACGTGTGGGCCGGCGAGAGGAGTCGAGATGACTACGGACATGACGAACCAGCGCACCGGCCGCGGGATGTACGGCAGTAGCGGAATGCACACCACGCGGTACCTGATGCTGAGCTTCGGGTTCATCCTCGGTGCCGTGCTCATCGCGAGCGGCGCGACGCTCATCGGCGTGCTGATCGTCGGGTTCGCGGCGGTGCGTCTCGTCTTCTTCCTCAGGCTTCACCGACGCCGCGATCAGGCGCTCGCGCACGCGACTGCGACCGCGCCGACTCGCCGGGTGCTGCGGCCGTATGCCCGGAGCGGGTTCGTGGCCGCGGCGGCCACGGTCGGCGTGAGCCCGGCGGAGCTGCGCACCGGCTTCGACAGCGGCTCTTCGATCAGCGAGCTCGCGGCCGCCCACGGCGTCGAGCAGGGTGCGGTGGTCGAAGCGGTGGTCCGCAGTGTCAGCCTCGATCTCGACGCGGCCGCGTCCACGGGTGCGCTCTCGACCGACCAGGCCGCGCAGGCGAAGGAGGTCCTCCCCGGCTGGGCAGCGCGGCTCGTCGTCGCCCACAAGGGCGACTTCCAGCGCTTCCGCGGCTAAGGGCTCGCCGGCGCCGGTGCGGGGCCGGTGTTGAGCAGTGTCTCGCACGCTGAGCGTGCGCATCCTGCCCGACGTGACGCTCGTGTACCGCCTCCATGATCAGAACATGACCCGGGCGCGCCCGACGCGCGGCTTCGACCTGCCGCGGGTGCTGAAGATGTCCCTGGACCGGCGCCGCGCCGCCGGCGGCCCGATCGAGCTCGGTCGCTGGCTCGACGCCGGAGGTGACGCGCTGCTCCGCACGAGTGTGATCATCCCGGTCTTCGCGCGTCTCGATGTCCGCGTGGTGACGCGACCTCGGGGTGGCCCCGGCGCGGCGCGCAACACCGGTTGTGCGGCTGCGACCGGCGACGTGCTCATGTTCCTCGACGTCGACGACGTGTGGCTGCCGCAGAAGCTCGAGCTCCAGGTCGCGGCACTGCGCCGTGATCCGGCGCTCGACATGGTGTTCGGCGGCGTCGAGCAGTTCTCATCGCCCGAGCTCGACCGCACCGGCTCACCGAGGAGCCTCGAGCGGGCGGAGCGGGCCGGGTTGCTCCCCAGTGCGATGTGCGTGCGCGCCGAGTCGTTCGGTCGGGTCGGTGGGTTCAGGGAGGGCGTGGTCTTCGGCGAGTTCCTGGACTGGTACACGCGGGCGGTCGACATGGGACTGCGAAGCACGGCGATCGACCAGACGCTCGTGCGTCGCGCAATGCCGACGACGTGCATCAGCAGGCTTTGGAGCACGCGCACCGAGCGCTGGGGAGTCGGACGGCTTACTGCCGCGGCCGCTGCGGCGCCGCTTCAGGCGCGGAGGACAAAGCCTTCGTAGCCGTTCGCGACGACCTCGTTGCACTTCTCGACGTAGGGCGGGAAGCCGATCAGCGGCATGAACACGCGCGTCTTGCCGGGGATGTTGGCGCCGAGGTACCACGAGTTGCAGCCGGGATCGTTGAACAGCGTCATCGCCGCGATGCCGTTCACGTGCTCGACCCATGCGGCCTGCGCCTCGGGCGTGGCCTCGATCGAGGTGTGCCCCTTGGTGCGGAGGTACTCGATGCAGTCGGCGATCCAGTTCACGTGCTGCTCGATCGACACGACCATGTTGGTCAGCACCGACGGGCTGCCCGGGCCCGAGACGGTGAAGAGGTTGGGGAAGCCGGCGACGCCGAGCCCGAGGTAGGTGACGGGCCCGGCGGACCAGGCGTCGCGCAACGCGACGCCGTCGCGTCCGCGGATGTCGATGCGCAGCAGTGATCCGGTCATCGCGTCGAAGCCGGTGGCGAACACGATCGCATCCACCTCGTACTCGTTGTCGCCGACGCGCAGTGCGTGCTCTGTGATCCGGTCGATCGGCGTGGTGCTCACGTCGACGAGATGCACGTGCGGCTGGTTGAACGTCTCGTAGTAGCCGCTGTCGATGCACGGCCGCTTGCAACCGACGACGATCTTCGGTGACAGCAGCTCGGCGACCTCGGGGTCGTGCACGATCGAGCGGATCTTGGCCCGCGCGAAGTCGGCCGCGTACTTGTTCGCCTCGTGTGACACCAAGAGGTCTGGGTAGCTGCGGAGGAACGCGAAGCCGCCCTTGCGCCATCCCTCTTCGAACGCGCGCTCGCGGGTCTCGTCGTCGACGGCGAGCACCGAGTCGGGGTTGCCCTCCCACTGTGATCCGAGCGCGGCGGGCATCAGGCTGTTGCGATCGCGGAAGCCGGCGTAGTCGGCCTTGATCGCGGCCTCTTCGTCGGGGTCGATCGGGCCGTTGCTCGACGGCATCGTGTAGCTGGCCGTCCGTTGGAACACGAACAGCTCGGCCGCCTGCTCCGCGACCACTGGGATGGCCTGGATGCCCGACGAGCCGGTGCCCACGACCGCGACCCGCTTGCCCGTGAAGTCGACGGGATCGTGGGGCCAGCGGCCGGTGTGGTACACGTCGCCCGCGAAGGTGTCGAGGCCGTCGATGGCGGGCGTGTTCGCCGACGACAGGCAACCCGTCGCCATCACGATGAACTGCGCCGACACTTCGTCGCCGCGGTCGGTGCAGACGTGCCACCGCGACGAATCCTCGTCGTAGGTCGCGCTCGTGACGCGCGTGTCGAACCGGATGTCGCCGCGCAGGTCGAAGCGGTCGCACACGTGGTTGAGGTACTCGAGGATCTCCGGCTGGGTGGAGTACCGCTCCGACCACTGCCATTCCTGTTGCAGGTCCTCGTCGAACTGGTACGAGTACTCGAGGCTCTCGACGTCGCAGCGCGCGCCGGGGTAACGGTTCCAATACCAGGTTCCGCCGACCCCGCCCGCGGTGTCGAAGACTCGTACCGAGCGGCCGGCCTGACGCATGCGGTGCAACATGTAGAGGCCCGCGAACCCCGCGCCGACGATCACGACGTCGAGCTGGTCCTCGCGAGCCTCGGGCACAGTCGCAGAGGATACGACGATCTGTCGCACCGCGTCTCGTGCCGCAACCGATGCGTGCGGCGGTGCGTTGATGTGTCCGCAGACGTTCGTCGGCACGACAACGGCCCGTGGAAGAACACGACGTTCGGGTCCACCGGCACCCTCGATCTCACGATCACGCTCGACACCACCGCGAAGACGTGAAGGTGGGCACGACGATCACCGGCGATCTGTTCGGGTCGCCGCCGCGCCGCCAAGAAGTTCGACGTCGAGGTGTCGGAGCAGAGCTGGCGGGACCTGTCCCCCGGCGGGAAGACCAAGAAGAAGCGCGCGACGAAGCAGCAGACCGTGATGGTCATCCCTTGGGTGCCATGACCGATCGCCGAGCTTTACGATCGGCGCCATGCGGCTTCACCACCTGCGACCTGACGAGCTCGACGCCGAGCAGCAAGCGCTCTACGACCTGTTGACCGCCGACGGCCGGATGGTGCAGCGGGGCACCGACGACGCGACCGGCGTCCGGATGGTCGACGGCGAGGGCCGGATGGAAGGGCCGTTCAACGCGTGGCTCACGCACCCTGGCATCGGGTGGGCGGTGCAGGAGATGAGCCGGCGCTTGCGCTTCGACGGCGTGCTGACGGTGCGGATCCGGGAGATCGTCATCCTGATCGTCGCCGCCTCGGAGCACAGCGACTACGAGTGGGCCGCGCACGCACCGATCGCTCGCACGCTCGGGATCGCCGACGCGGACGTCGACGCGATGGCAACGCAGTCTTCGGTCGAGTTCGACGATCCCGCCGAAGCCGCCGCGGCCGCGCTCGCTCGTGCCGTCGTCACGACGGGCGACGCAGATGACGCGACCTACGAGCGCGCGCAGCGCATGCTCGGTGACGCAGGTGTGATCGAGGTGTCGACCACCGTCGGTTTCTATCAACTGATCGCGCAGCAGCTCCGGCTGTTCCGCGTGCCTGCACCTGCGGGGCCCTGGCCTGCGTGACCATGGAGTACCGGGACACGCTGCTCGCGACGATCCGGTTGCAAGGCGCCGGCTTCCGGTGGTGCGTGATCGACTGCGCCGACGCCGCGTCCTGACCCGGGGTCCGTCTCGTAGAGTTCGCGGGCGATGGAGATCTTCGACGACCTCGTTGCCGAGCAGGCGCGACTCGACGAGATCCTCGCCACGCTCGATGACGACGCGTGGAGCCGGCCGTCTTCGGCGGAAGGGTGGACAGTCACCGACGTCGTTCTGCATCTCGCGCAGACGAACGAGGTCGTCGTCGGCGTCGCCGCGGGACGAGATGCGGCGTCCGCGTTCGGCGGTGACGCAGAAGACCGCGCGCGTGCCGACGCGCTGACCCTCGACGAGGTCATGGAGCTCAAGGTCCGAGCCGAGCGCGCCCCGCGGCCGAGGTGTTCGCCCGATGGCGCGCGTCGTGTCGGGACGCGATCGCCGCGCTGCGTGCGGCCGATCCGCAACGGCCACTGCCCTGGGCGGCAGCACCGCTGAAGCCGGCCACCCTTGCGACCACGCGCCTTGCCGAGCACTGGGCGCACGGGCTCGACATCACGGAACCGCTCGGCATCGAGTTTCCCGATACCGACCGTCTGCGTCACGTGGCGTGGCTCGCGCACGGCTCGTTGCCGTACGCGTTCACGTTCGGAGGGGAGGAGCCGCACGCGGTGCATTGCGAGCTTGTCGCCCCCGACGGCTCGACGTGGCGGTACGGCCCGCCGGACGCCGACTCGACCATTACGGGCTCGGCGGGTGCGTTCTGCCGGGTCGGCGCCCGCCGGCTGACGCCGCAGGACTCCGGGCTCGGCGCCACCGGCCCTCACGCCGCGACCGCGTTGCGGGTCATGCGCAACTACGCCGGCTGACGCCGTCGATCCGACGGCAGGTCAGGTCTGGATGTCGACGACGAGCCGCGCCGGGCGGTCGAGCACCGACACCTTGAAGTTGCGTGTGGTGTCGATCCCGAGGGCCCACGTGCTCTGCCCCTCGAAGTCCTCGATGAGCCGGTACTCGAGGATCACGTTCGGATTCGACGGGACGACGTCACGCGGGCCCGTGTAGCCCGTCCCGTCGGTGCGCAGCATCGGTGCGCCCATCGACACGAGCAGGGTCGCGGTGCCGCGGACCGTCACCGGCTGCCCGCGTGGCGAGTCGGTGATCGGGCCTGACGCGTAGTGGACCCAGTAGCCGGGGAAGTTCGGGTTCGGCAGGTCGGTCGGCTGGAGCTCGATCACGAACCGCTCCATGCACGGGTGCGTGCCGATCCGGACGTCCTTGCCGATCAATGAGGTCATCAGGTTCGGGTAGTCGACGCGCACCTCGGCGGTGCTGCCGACGGTCGTGCAGCCCGCGGGCGGCGGGGGAGTGGTGGTGCCCGCGACGGTCGTTCCCGTCGTCGGGATCGTCGTCGTGGTCGGCGGCGCGGTCGTGGTCGTCTTGTTCGTCGCCGTCGACTGGTCGTTGCCACCGCCGCACGCGACGAGCGCCACGCTTGCGAGCAGGATCAGGAGCACGGCACCAGAGGTTCGAGAACGCATTCCGAAAGTATGGAGCAAGACGGTCGTCGACGATCAGAGGCGAAAGTCATCGGTGCGCCGTACGTCCCGGTTCGGGGCTCCGGTGTACGGTCTGCCGCGGGGAGGGCACTTCAACCAACGGGAGCGGAACATGGCCTACGGAATCGTGCACTTCTTCGAGGGTGGCACGAGCGAGCAGTACGAGGCGTCGATCGCCGCGGTGCACCCGAGCGACGGGAGCCTGCCCGCCGGTCAGATCTTCCACGCGGCGGGCGCGTCGCCGGGCGGCTGGACGATCATGGCGGTCCACGAGTCTCAGGAGAGCTGGGAGTCGTTCCGCGACAACGTCCTCGTGCCGAAGATGCAGGCGGGGATCGAGGGCGGGTTCCAGGCGCCTCCCACCGAGACGGCCGTCGACCTCTACAAGGTGATGCCGTAGGTCACCCGGCGGCGAACCAGAGGGTGAACCGCGTGATGGGCAGGAAGCCCATCCGGATGAAGCCCGGCCGGCTGAAGTCGCTGGTGTAGGCGACCGCGGGGAGGTCGGGCGCGTCGTCGACGCGCGCCCAGACGAGGGCTTGCCACACGCCGCGGCGGCGCGCCGCGGGCAGCGTCGCGCCCAGGCACAGGTTCACCACGCCGTGCGCAGTGTGGCGCAGCGCGACCGCGACCGGTTCGCCGTCGACGAGACCGATCCGGCACGACACACCGGTGGCGAGCAACGACGCGGGCAGCAACGTGCCGGCGGGTGACCCCTCGAGCTCGTCCATCGGGTAGCCCTCGACCGCGATCGACTCCGCGACCGCGAGCTGCTCCGGTGTGGTGACGGTCTCGATGGTCACACCGTCGGACGGCGCGTGCGGGTGCGCACCCGGTGCCCGAACACAGAACGCGGGATGGCCGATGAGCATCCACCCGCGTGCTGACAGGTCGGGCGTCGGCCACATCGAGAGCAGCGTGCGCGGTCGTCCTCCGGATGACGCGAAGAACGATTCGATACGCGCGAGCTGCGGGTCGTCCGGACCCGAGAGCGGTCGGAGCAGGACGGCCTGGTTGAAGTAGGGCACCGGGCCCGAGCTGTCGACGAGCGCGACCTCACCGTCGTCGTCCACGCGGCCGCCCATCGCGTCCGCGATCTCGGCGTCGAGCGCGGCCTGCGCGAGGGTGAAGCCCCGCACGATGGTGTCGTCGTCGGGTGTGTCGGGCAGCCACCCGGTCTCGAGCGGGCGTTCGCCGGGATCGGTCATTGCATCTGCCCTCCAACTCGGCGTTCGATGAGGCAGATTCTCTCAGGTTGAAGGGGGGTTACCACCCCTTCCTTCGGGGGACTGTCCACCTTGTCGTGACCCGCCAGAACCGATCCAATGGGGGCGGAGGGTGAGATCGAGGGGTACCACGTGGGCGCGGTACGGATGCTGGCGGGGCACGAAGTCCGGCGACGATGGCGAAACGTCGTCTTCCTGATGGTGCTGGTCGGGCTGGTCGGTGCGATCGTGCTGTCGACGGTCGCCGGCGCGCGGCGAACGTCGTCCGCGCTGTCGCGGTTCAACTCGTCGAGTCGTGCCGCGAACCTCGAGCTCTACGTGGGGGACGCGACCCCGGCCCAGCTCCGCGCGTTCACCCGGGTCGCGAACGTCGCCGCGTTCGCACCCTTGCGCGGGGCGCGTTCGAGTTCCCGACCGCACCGCAGCTTCAAGCCATCGCCGAAGCCGAAGACAACCGCTTCGGCACTGCTGTGGATCGCGCACGGGTCGTCGCCGGCCGCCTTGCTCGTCCGACCGCCGTCGACGAGGTCAACCTGGGGGAGGCACTCGCAGCGCAACTCCACATCCGGGTCGGCGACGATCTCGACGGCCAGTCGTACTCGCCGGATCTCATCGCCCGGTTGGTCGCGGGCGAGGTCACCGGCTCGCCCGCACCCGATGGCCCCGACGTGCGCCTCCGCGTCGTCGGGATCGTCCGCCGCCCGCTCGATCTCGGTGACCGGGGCTCTGCCGGCGGGGTGCTCGTGCTGACCCCCGCGTTCGCGCGGAAGTACGACGCGAGCATCGGCACGTTCAACGGCACGATTCTGCGGGTCCGCACTCGTCATGGAGAGGCGGATGTCGCGCAGGTCGCGGCGGCGGCGCGCCGGATCTTCGGGGCCTCACCGCAGTTCGGGAGCCAGGATCTCGCGATCGAGACTCAGGGCGCGCAGAACGCGATCAATGTCCTCTCGGTGGCGCTCTGGGTGTTCGCCGCGGTCGCTGCTCTCGCCGGGCTCGTCGCCGTCACGATCGTGCTGAGCCGCGCGATCTCGTTGCACGCGACAGATCAGGCGACACAGCGCGCGCTCGGCTTCACGCGACGCCAGCGCATCGCGGTCGGCGGGTTCCAGGCGTTGCCGATCGCGGTCGGTGGTGCCGTGCTCACGGTTGTCGGCGCCGCGCTCGCATCGCCGATCTTCCCGATCGGCGTCGCCCGACGCGCGGAGCCCGACCTGGGGTTCCGGGTCGACGGCACTGCGTTCGCGCTCGGCGCGGTCGCCGTGCTCGCGGGCATCCTGCTGCTCGGTTTCCTCGTGGCCCTGCAAGTGACGCGCCGGCACGCGGTGCCGAGCTCGCGACGCGTGGCCAGATCGCGACGATGGTGGACGCCACGAGCCGCGCGGGCGTGACGCCGGTCGTCACGACCGGTGTTCGCATGGCGCTCGAGCCCGGGCGCGGCTCGACCAGGGTTCCGGTCCGTTCGGCGGTCTTCGGTGCGGTCTTCGGCGTGCTCGGAGTCGTGGCCGTGCTCGTGTTCGCGTCGAGCCTCGATCACCTCGTGACGGCGAAGGCGCTCCACGGCTGGAAGTGGGACTTCGCCGCTCAGATCGACTCGCCGAACGTGCTTGCCCCGGACAGTCCTCTGTCGCACGATCCGGGGATCGACGCGGTCGAAGTCCTGACGACCGCGAACGTGCAGTTCGACGGCAGTCCCGTGATCGGGTGGGGTACGACCCCCTACCGGGGGTCGATCGATCCGGAGATCGTCGCCGGCCGCCGGCCACGTCGTGCCAGTGAGGTCGCATTCGGAGCCGCGACCCTCGACGCGCTCGGAAAGTCCATCGGCGACACGGTGAGCGGCGAAGGGCCCGACGGGAAGGCTCGCTACACGATCGTCGGCCAGGCCGCGTTCCCCAAGTTCGACAGCGCGCAACCTCTCGCCAGCGGAGCGCTCATGACCAGTGCCGGTTTCGAACGGGTCCTTCGCAGCGACAACCCGCGATTCGGCACGCCGTACATCGCGGTACGAGCGAAGCAGTCGGCCGATACGGCGACGGTCGAGCGTCGCGTGGCACAGATCCCTGACGTGGAGCGTCCCTTCGGCTCCACCGTCCCCGTCGAGGTCGACCGCCTTCGCAACGTGAACTGGCTCCCCGTGACGTTGGCCGCGCTGCTCGCGTTCCTCGCCCTGGTCGCGGTCGGCCATGCGCTGGTCACGAGCGTGCGGCGCCGTCGCCGCGACCTCGCCGTGCTCAAGACGCTCGGCTTCGATCGTCGCCAGATCCGCGGCAGTGTGGCGTGGCAGGCCACGACACTCGCGACGGTCGGCCTCGTCATCGGGATCCCGTTCGGGTTCCTGGTCGGGAGCCTCGTGTGGCGTCAGGTTGCCGACGGTCTGGGCGTGGTCGCGGTGGTGCCCGTACCTGCGCTCGCAGTGCTGCTCCTGATCCCGGCCGCGATCATCGCCGTCAACCTGATCGCCTACTTCCCGGCGCGCGCGGCGGCCCGCACCCGTGCCGCGGTTGCGTTGCGGACCGAGTGACGCGCCCCGGACGGTAGGGTCGCGGTCCGAAGCCGGTAGGGGGTGGCAGTGGGTGACGAGGAGCCCGTCGCCGCGAACCGCAACGACGCGTTCGCGGCGAAGGACCGCTTGTTCGGGATCGGCGTGGTGCGCGACCCGCATCCGCGTCTGCACGAGCTGCACGCGCAGTGCCCGCTGCACCAGGGCTCGATCTCGGGTCTGTTCGGCCTCGTCGGCCCCGACAACTTCCTGACCCCCGACGACCAGCAGGTCTCCGTGTTCGGCTTCGATGCCGTCGAACGCGGGTTCCGCGACCCGGTGACGTTCTCGAGCTCCTACTACGAGCCGCTGCTGGGCTCGGTGATCGGGCACACCATCCTCGAGATGGATCCTCCCGAGCACCAGCGGTACCGGCTGCTGCTCCAGGGCGCGTTCAGCAAGAACGAGATGGTGAAGTGGGAGCATGACTTCGTGCGCGCCATCGTCGCGGCGCAGCTCGATCGGCTCGCGCCGCACGGCCGCGGCGATCTCGCCGACCGACTTCGCGTTCCACTACCCGATCACGGTGATCGCGACCGCGGCCGGGCTCCCGGTCGACGACGTCCCCACGTTCTACGAGCAGGCCGCGCTGCTCACCAACGTCGCGGTCGACGAAGCCGATCGGCTCCGCGCGAGCGCAGAGCTCGGCGTGCTCGTGCAGCGGCTCATCGACGAGCGTCGCCAGGTCCCGAGTGACGACCTGCTCGGCATCCTCGTCGACGCCGAGATCGTGAACCCGGACACCGGTGGCCGCGAGCGTCTGCGCGACGACGAGATCATCGCGTTCATGCGCCTGCTGGTTCCCGCGGGCGCGCAGACCACCTACCGCACGCTCACCAATCTTCTGTACGCGCTGTTGACGCATCCCGACCAGCTCGATGCGGTCACGCGCGATCGCGCCCTCGTCGCGCAAGCAGTCGAGGAAGGCCTGCGCTGGGAGCCGCCGCTGGTGTCGTTCGGGCGCGTCGCAACCGTCGACGCCGAGATCGGCGGCGAGCTGGTCCCGGCCGGCACCACCGTGAACCTGTGCGTGAGCGACGCCAATCGCGATCCCGCGCGCTGGGACGACGCCGACGAGTTCGACATCTTCCGACCGCCGCGCGCGCACGTCGCGTTCGGCCAGGGCAACCACGTGTGCCTCGGCATCCACTTCGCGCGGATGGAGCTCCGGGTCGCGTTGGAGCTCATCCTCGAGCGGCTGCCCGGGCTGCGCCTCGATCCCGACGCCGTCGACGTCCACATCACCGGGCTCGCGTCACGCACCGCGGTGCGCCTGCCGTGCGTATGGGATCCGTCCCCGACATCGCCGAGACCGACATCCCCAAGGGTGAGCGCGGAGGAGCCGACATGACCGCCGATCTGCTGATCCGGGGCGCCCGGATCTCCGACGGGACGGGCCTCCCTGCGTTCACCGGCGACGTCGAGGTGCACGACGGTCGCATCACGAGAGTCGGGCGCCTCAGCGGCACCGCGGCGTCGACCGTCATCGACGCCGACGGCCTCGATCTCGTGCCCGGGTTCGTCGACGTGCACACCCACTACGACGCACAGCTGCACTTCGAGCCGTCGGCGTCGCCGTCGTCGTGGCACGGCGTCACCACCGTGCTCACCGGCAACTGCGGGTTCACCATCGCACCGGCGAAGCCCGACGACCTCGACTGGCTGGTACTGATGCTGGCCAAGGTCGAAGGGATGTCGGCCGACGCGCTGCGTGCCGGTGTCGACTTCCGCGGCGGCAGCATCGGCGACTTCCTCCGCGGGCTCGACGATCGCATCGGCGTGAACATGGCGACCTACGTCGGCCACGCCGCGGTGCGCCGATGGGTCATGGGGCCGGCCGCGAGCGAGCGCACCGCGACCGACGACGAGATCCGCGCCATGCAGGTGCTGGTCGACGAGGCGATGCGCGAGGGCGCGCTCGGGTTGTCGACGTCCCAGCTCGACGTGCACGCCGACCACGACGGCAAGCCCGTCCCGCCCAACCTCGCGTCACCCGAGGAGATCGTGGCGTTGGCGTCGGTCATGGCGGCCTATCCGCAGGGCGCACTCGAGCACCTGTGCCGCAGCTTCGCGTGGGGCTACGACGAGTCGGACCGCAGGCTCCTCCGTGACATGGCGGTGGCGTCGGGTGGCAAACCGGTGCACGTGAACCTGCTGCTTCGCTTCACCAACGACCCCGACATGTGGCGCACGTGCCTCGACGTGTTGGAGGGCTACGCGCGTGAAGGCCTCCGCCTCTACCCGATGGCGTCCGCGAACCCGAAGGGCCTGCACTTCACGCTCGACGACACCATCGTCCTCGACGAGATGCCGGAGTTCCGCTCGGCGCTGTCCCTGCCGCTCCCCGAACGGATGCGCGCGCTCGCGGATCCGGACGTTCGCGACGCGCTCCGGCGCGACCTCGTGGAGCACGCGCACCGCTCGATCCAGTGGGAGTGGCCCGACGTGCTCGTCGCGGGCGTGCGCGACGAACGCCATACGAGCATGGTCGGTCACTCGATTGCCGAGCTCGCACGCGCACGCGACACCGACGAGCTCGACACACTGCTCGACCTCGCGCTCGCCGAGGAGCTCGAGACGCTCTTCGTGATCTCCCGCGAGGTCACGAAGGAAGACCGCGAGGTGATTTCGTTCCTGCTGCAGCACCCGCTGACGATGCCGGGGTCGAGTGACGGTGGCGCGCACGTCAACACGTTCTGCGGCGCCGACTACACGACGCGCGTGCTCACGGAGTACGTCGACGACGAGTTCACGTTCGAGCAGGCGGTACGCCGGCTCTCGGCGGTGCCCGCGGCCACCGTCGGCCTGTGGGACCGCGGCGAGATCCGTCCCGGTGCGGCGGCCGACCTCGTGCTGCTCGAACGCGATCGGCTCGCGGTCGGCGCGGCGCGGATGGTGCGCGACTTCCCGGCCGGCGCCGCCCGCATGATCTGGGAGCAGCAGGGCTACCGGGCCACGATCGTCAACGGAGAAGTCGTCATCGACGACGGCGCTCCTACCGGCGCGCTCCCCGGGGAGGTGCTGCGGTTCAACCAGTCCTCATGAGCTCGACGTCGGTGCAGGGTGGTGGCACCACCCGGGTCGCACGGCCAGCCACCTCGCCGGTAAAGTCCGCGGTCTCCGTAGGCTCGCAGCATGGGAGCGGTGCGGTTCTGCACGGCCAACCTCCTCCGCAGCGAGGGTCGTCGGCCTGCTGGCCATCGCCGCGCTGATCGGTCTGGCTGGTGCCGTGACCCTCGCCGCCTTCGCCGGCGCCCGCCGCACCGACACCGCGTACCCGCGCCTGCTGGACCGCCTGCACGCGCTCGACGTGCTGGTCGCACCCGACTTCGGCGAGACGGTGTCGGTGCGGCAGCTCGCGACAGATCCCGAGCGTGAAGTCTGCCGCGAGCGCCTACGGCTTCGGGCTCGCGAACTTCTCCGGGCAAGGCGCGCTTCCTGCCGACACGCAGTTCGGGCTGAACGGCATTCGGGCCGTCGGTCGCCGGGGCGAAGATCGATGCGGAGAGCCCGTGGGTGAACGACGGACGGCTCCCGCATCCCGACCGACCGGAGGAGATCTTCCTCAACGAGGCGTCGGCCCGGATGCTCGGGCTGCACGTCGGGAGCACGGTGCACTGGTCGCTGTACGACTTCTCGGACCTCGTCCTCGACGACGGCAGCATCAACCCCGACACCGTGTTCACCCCGGTGACGTTCACGGTGGTCGGCATCGGCACGACCATCGACGATCTGCTGTTGAACGAGAACCAGGACGCGGGGTCGGTCACGCTGTCGCCCGCGTTCGTCAGCAAGTACCGAGACCTCGCGATCTACAAGGTTGCGGGCGTCTTCCTCGAGCACGGCGCATCGCGATCTCGCCGCGTTCACTCCGCGCTTCAACCGAGTCCTCGGCGACCAGAAGGTCCAGCTCCAGACGCGCGCGGCCAGCGGAGCGTGCGCTTCGCGGCGGTGTCAGAGCCGTACTCGGCGTCGCTGCTGCTCTTCGGCATCGCGGCCGCGCTCGCCGCGCTCATCGTCGTCGCGCAGGCGCTCGATCCGCGTCGTCGATCTCGACGCGACCGACGGTCCGGTGCTCGTGGCGCTCGGGACCGCGCGCGCGACTCGGGCGACGATCGCGTCCGGACGCGCGCTGCGTCGCGATCGTGCTCGGCGCGCTGCTGGCGGTCGTGGGCGCGATCGCGCTCTCGCCACTGTTCCCGTTGGGTCGTGCCCGCGATGCCGAGCCTGATCCGGGTGTGCATGTCGACGCGCTCATCCTCGGCGGTCGGGTTCGTCGCGATCGTGGTCGGTGCTCTCGGTGTCCCGACGCTGTGCGCGGGCCTGGCACGTGGCGCGTCGTCACGCACGGATGACGCCGCCGCGAGCGCCGAGCGGCCGGTGCGCGTCGCCGACCGGCTTGCGGAGAGCGGAGCACCCGCGAGCGTGGTGACCGGCGTGCGCTTCGCGTTCCGAGACGGCGACGGACGTCGCGTCTCCATCCTCACGACGCTGTTCGGGTCTGGTGGTGGCCGCGGCAACCGTGATCGCCGCGCTGACCTTCGGCACGAGCCTCGACCGCATGATCGAGACCCCGGCGCGCTACGGGTGGACATGGGACGTGCCTCACCGACACGTACGACAGCGGCACGTCGCCGGAGCTCGTCGCCGCGCTGCGCGACGACCGCAGCGCATCGCCGGACTCACCATCGGCACGCGGGGCAACGTGACGCTCGAAGACGTGTCGCTCACGGGTACGGGCTTCGACCGAGTCCGCGGTCATGCACTGCCGCGTCGCGAGCGACGGTCGGATGCCGCGGCGGGCGAACGAGGTGGCGCTGGGTGCGGAGACGCTGCGCACCATCGGCAAGGACGTCGGCGACACGCATCGATGCGTCCGTGTCCGACGGGAGTCTGGAACGGCTGCGCATCGTGGGGCGCACGGCACTGCCGGCACTCGCGTTGAACGGTACCGACGCGCTCGGCGACGGCGCGGCGCTGACCGCGGCGGGTCTCGCGCGCCTCGACCCCACCGCCGAGCCATCGTTCTTCCTCGTCGACCTCGCACCGGGCGCGCGCGTTGCGCAGCTGCAGAAGACCTACGGCCACCGCGAGGGATCCACGACGCTCGGCCCGCAACGACCGGGCGCGATCTTGACCTACGGCAACGTCCGGTCGACGCCCCTCCTGCTCGCCGGGTTGCTCGGCCTGCTCGGCGCAGGCGTGCTCGTGCACCTGCTCGTGACGTCGGTGCGCGCGCGCCGGCGTGATCTCGCGGTGCTCAAGACCATCGGCTTCACCCGCCGTCAGCTCGTGGTCGCGGTCGCGGCGCAGGCCACGACGCTGGTGCTCGTCGCGCTCGTGATCGCGATCCCGCTCGGCATCGTGATCGGACGCTGGACGTGGTCGAGCTTCGCCGACAACCTCGGCGTCGTCGCCGGGGTCGTCGTGCCCGGTGCAGCAGTGGTCGGCGTGGTCGCGCTGGCGCTGCTCATCGGGAACGCCGCCGCCGCGTTCCCCGCCCGCGCCGCCGCCCGCACCCGCGCCGCGATCGTGCTCCGCTCGGAGTAGCTCGACCCGGCCGACTCCGAGAGCACGCACCCTTCGCACGAGCACTGAGCATGGCAACGGGAAGGCAAGCTCGCACGGCTGAACGGACACACAATTGTTGCTCGTGCGCCATTGTGCGGTGCACGCGCGACCCCCGACCATCGTCACCGCGGCCCGAACGCGGGCGGGACGGACACCGTGACCACGATTTGGCGATCTCGCATCATTGCGTCCGGGCCCGGGAACAACTCGTTCTTCGACGGCATCTACCACCTCACCATGCAGCCGAGCGGCGACTACACGCGGAGCAATCAGCACTCGTCGATCAGGGTGAGACCGCGACGCCGATCGAGTCGGCGGCCATCATCTTGGGCGCACCCTTCTCGTAGAACCGGTCGACCTCGGTGACGGTGAAGCCGGCGTGCTCGACGAGGTCGACGATCGGCCGGTTCAGGTGACAGCCACCGAACAGGCGTTGCTGCAGGGGATCGAACCGGTGTTGCCAGCGCTGCACCTTCTCGTCCGGCGCGAGGCCGTGCTCGACGAAGTGCAACGTGCCACCGGGCTTGAGGACGCGCCGGAGCTCGTGGAGCGCGGCGTCGACGTCGGGGATCGTGCACATCGTCCACGTCGACAGTGCCGCGTCGAAGGTGTTGTCGGCGAACGGCAGCGACTGGCCGTCGAGCCCGGATCGCTCGATCGGGACCGTCGCGTTCTCGAGCCGCTTCTCCGCGAGCTGCCAGCCGAGGTCGGACGGCTCGACCGCGGAGATCTTGGTGACGGCCGACGGGTAGTACGGGACGTTCAGCCCTGATCCGAACCCGATCTCGATGACCTCGCCGGAGAGGCCTTCGCACACCCGTTCCCGACGGGGCCGCATCGCCTTCATGCCGCAGGCCTTGTCGATGATGCGAGGAACGACCTTGTCGCTGTACATACCCACGATTGCCTCCCGAGGAGTGGCGCGGTCGCCGATGCCCGACCAGTACCGTCGACGCTACGACTCGTGACACCGGTTGTCACCCGGCGGTTCAGCCGATGCCGTCGACGAGAGCAGGATCGGCGTCGAGCGGCTCGAAGGCCTCGAACCGCTCGACGGCCGCGAAGGCGGGATCGACGGGCGGCGGCTCGCTGCGGGGGATCAGGAACGAGACGATCGCACCGATCATCACGACGACGGTCGCGAACACCAACGCGAAGCGGGCACCACTGGCGACGGCGCTCTCGAGCACGTTGCGCAGCGTCGCGAGATCGTGCGTGCTCGTGCCGGGCGGAGGCGCGAAGTTCGTGCCCAGCACGTGGATCCGCGACAGCGCGTGTGTCTTCACGTCGGAGGCGAGCGCCGCCGCGGCGATGTCCGTCGTCGCGCGGCGGACCGTCTGCGCCGTGAGCAGCGCGCCCATCACCGCGACACCGAGCGCCATCCCGACCTGGCGCGCGGTGGTGTTCGCGCCGCTGACGACGCCCGTCTTCGTGCGCGGGATGTGCTCGAGGATCACGTTGGTGAGCTGCGACGCGCCGAACCCGATCCCGATGCCGTACAGCAGGTAGCCCGGCATCAGCTCGATCAGTGAGAGGTCGGGCCGCACCACGAATGCGACGAGCAGGATGCCGGCGGCCTGCATCACGAGGCCGGTGCGCACGACGTAGATGGTGCCGATGCGGCGGATCAGGCGACCGCCGATCTGCGCGCCCGCGATCACGAACAAGCCGGTCGGCAGCATCCACCAACCGTTCTGCTCCGCGCTGAGGTGCTTGCCGTCCTGGAGGAAGACGGGGAGCACGAACAGCAGGCTCAGCTGGCCCATCGCGAGGATCGTCCCGGTGAGGAGTCCCCACCGGAGGCTCTTGTGCGTGCGGAGCAACGAGAACTCGAACAGCGGGTTGCCGCCGCGTCGTTCCTTGGCGCGCTCGTACACGACGAACGTGGTGAGCAGCACCGCCGCCATCCCGAACGCGATCATGACGATCGAGATGGGAGCCGACGATGGCCAGATCGTCGCGCCATTGACCACGAAGCTGTCACGCGGCGCGAGCCACCCGTACGTGCCGCCTTCGCTCAGGCCGAACACGAGCAGGAACATGCCGCTGGCGACGAGGATCGCCCCGGGGAAGTCGATGCCGAGGGTGCGCTCGCCGCGGTGTCCGCGCCGCATGAACAGCAGCGCACCGATGATCGCGATGGGCACGACGATCACGTTGATCCGGAACGCCCACCTCCACGAGTAGTTGGTGGTGAGGAAGCCGCCGACCACCGGGCCGAACGCGACGCCGACGCCCGCAGTCGCGCCCCACATCGCGAACGCAGTGCCACGTTCTCTGCCGCTGAACGTGCCCGAGAGGATCGCGAGCGTCGCGGGCATCATCAACGCCGCGCCGACGCCCTCGATGACCGCTTCGCCGAGCACGAGTTGGGGCACCGACTGCGAGATGGATGCGACGAACGACCCCAGGCCGAACAGCCCGGCGCCGATGATGAAGATGCGGCGATGGCCGTACACGTCGCCCAGCCGTCCGCCGATGATGAGCAGGGTCGCGAACGTGAGCGCGTAGCCCGTGACGACCCATTGCAGGGAGGGCAGTGTGGTGTGGAACTCGCGCAGGATGGTCGGGATCGCGACGTAGAGCACCGAGTTGTCGAGCACCACGATGAACGCCGCGAGGATGACGATCGCGAGGGTGAGCCAGCGGCGCGGGTCAGTGTTGTGGTTCGCTTCGAGGCTGGTGCCGTGGATGGCCGTCATGCGCGCGTGCGGGGCTTGCGGCGCCTCAAGCGACGCAACTCGGCGAAGTCGAGCGGACGGCCCGGCAATGGCGATGCGTCGGCTGGGCGGAGACCGTCGAGGATGATGCGCATGTAACGCTCGCGCAGCGTGGGTTCGAGCGGAGCGAGGGTGGATGTCGCGTGCGCGACGCCGCTGAACAGCATCGCCACGTCGGCAGGGCCGATGTCGGCCCGCACCGCGCCCGCCGCCTGCGCGCGCGACACGATCTCGGTGATCGCGTCGTGCAGCGAAAGGCGCAGCGACTCCTCCGAGGCGGGGAGCCCGACGTCGGTCGCCATCTGCTCGGCGAGCGCGCGGTGGCGCGACTGGAAGGTGGTGACCGCCTCGAAGAACTCGAGGAACGCGGCGCCGGCGTCGTCGTGCTCGAGCGCGGTCTCGGCGTCGGAGAGCAGCGACTCGTACATCGCGGTGAGGACGGCCTCGATCAGCGCCTGCTTGGTGGGGAAGTGCCGGCAGACGGTGCCCACTCCGACCCCGGCCCGCTTGGCGATGGCCTCGATCGGAACCTTCAGCCCGGCGCGGGAGAATTCCGCCTCGGCAGCGACGAGCACGGCCTCACGGTTCCTGCGGGCATCGGACCGCTTGGGCCTGTCGATAACCGGAATCACCATTCCGATTATAGAACGCGTCGCCGCGATGGGATCGCAGGGCGAGAATCAGTTGCGCTACCTACGGAGCGACAAGCGGTCGCACGTCGTGCCAGAAGCGTTCGAGCTGGCGCAGTTCGTCGGCAACCGGCCAGATGAAGACGCGTTGCACGCCTGCCTTCGCGAACGCCGTCAATTTCTCGGCGAAGAGTTCAGGAGGGCCGATCGGGAGACGTTCGCGCAGCACGTCCTCGGGCCGGTGCACGGTGGGAACGACCCGCTCTCGGAGGATGCGGTCGGCTTCGTCGCGGTCGTCGGTGATGTAGCACCACATTGTCGCCAGCGCGTTGGGGAACGTGGCGGCGTCCTTCCCGCGGTCGGTCAGCTTCGAGCGCAAGGCTTGCCAGGCTTCGCCAAACCGGTCTGGCGTGGTGTTGTAGGCAGATGCCAGCCAGCCGTCGGCGAGACGTGCCACGCGTCGAAGACCAGCGTCAGAACCCCAGCTACCAACCCAAATCGGTGGTCCGCCGGGCTGCGCCGGCAAGGGGTCCAGGGACAGACCTTCAGTCGAATAGAACCTGCCGACGAACGGGACGCCGTCGCGACGCCACAGCGCCCGCAGCACGCCGATTGCCTCGTCGAAGCGTTGCCAACGTTCTGAGAAATCGATGCCGACAGCCGCGTAGTCCTCAGGCGATGAGCCCGGACCTACCGCTACGACCAGCCGACCGCCGGACAGACGATCGATCGCCCCCAGCGTCTTCGCGACCGGCACCGGGCCACGCACGACCGCGAGCGCGACCGTCGTCGCGAGCGCCATCTCCGCTGAGTGCTCCATGACCGCCGCAAGTGCGATCGGTCCGTCGAGCCAGGGCACCGAAAAGACCATGTGGTCGTTCACCGACAGTGCACGGAAGCCCAGCTGCGCCGCAGTCTTCGTGTACGTGACGAGATGATCGAGGGTAAATGGGTGACCCCCGAAGTCCATCAGCGGGAGATGAGCGCCGAAGTCCATGGCCCGCGTCTCAATCTGGCGAGATGTAGATCACCACGACAGGCCAGAACGTACTTCAAGGCGTGCCGCACATACCGATGCGCGGATCTGGTGCGGCCGGTGCTGACGGTGCGCACGAACCATTCAGGGGACAGGGTGCCACGACAAGAAGTGGATGAGCTGACGGCGAGCGGTTGCCTGGTACTCTGAGGTCGACCGTGAAGGGAGTCCTGTGAGGCTCCTACGGAGGATGAGATGGCTACAGCCCCCACAGGGTCTGCGCGTGCTGCAGCGGACGCGGCACTGGTCAAGCGGACCGGCGTGTTCGACGCCGATGATCTGCGGCGTGCGCACACTCGCATTGCCCACGAGATCATCGAGCGCAACCGCGGCGCCTCTGATGTCGTCCTCGTCGGCCTCTATACGCGTGGCCTCGCCATCGCTCGCCGGCTCGCCGCCGCGATCGAGGAGTTCGAGAACGTAGCAGTGCCCGTCGGCGCCCTCGACGTCTCCTTCTACCGCGACGACATCGGCCTGCGCGCGGTCACGCCCACGGGCCCCACCGAGATCCCCGGCGACATCGCCGACAAGGTGGTGGTGCTCGTCGACGACGTCCTCTACACCGGCCGCACCATCCGCGCCGCGATGGACGCGCTGATCGAGCTCGGTCGCCCGCGTGCGATCCAGCTGGCAGTGCTCGTCGACCGCGGCCACCGCGAGCTGCCGATCCGCCCCGACTTCGTCGGCAAGAACCTGCCGACGCGGGTGGGTGAAGACGTGCGGGTGCGCCTTGCCGAAGTCGACGACGTCACCGACGGCGTCGAGCTGTGGGGCCCCGCCGAAGGGTCCACCAGCGATGAGCCGAACTCCGGCAGGCCGAATCCTGACAGGCCGAATCCTGACAGGCCGAATCCCGACTGGGAGGCGCGCGCGTGAATCACCTGCTTGCCATCGACGACCTCGACCGCGCCGAGCTCGACGCGCTCCTCGACCTCTCCGACGACTTCGTCGCCGTCAACCAGCGCGACATCCCGAAGGTCCCCGCGCTGCGCGGCAAGGTCGTCGCCTCCCTCTTCTACGAGAACTCCACCCGCACCCGCCTCAGCTTCGAGACCGCGGCCAAGCGCCTCTCTTGCGACGTCATGACCTTCAGTGTCGCTACCTCGTCGGTCAACAAGGGCGAAGACCTGCGCGACACCGTGCAGACCGTCGCCGCCATGGGCATCGACGCGCTCGTCATCCGTCACCCCGCCGCCGGTGCGCCCCATCGCGTCGGCACCTGGATCGACGCGGCCATCATCAACGCCGGCGACGGCTGCCACGCGCACCCCACCCAGGCGCTGCTCGACGTGCTCACGCTTCGCCAGCACCGCGGCCCCTCGCTCGACGGCCTGCGCGTCGCCATCGTCGGCGACATCGCGCACTCCCGCGTCGCCCGGAGTGCAACCGCCGCGCTGCACAAGCTCGGCGCCGAGGTCACGCTGGTGGCGCCGCCCACGCTGCTGCCCGCCTCGCTCGAGGGCTGGCCCGTTGCGGTGAGCTACGACCTCGACGACGTGATCTCCGAGGTCGACGTCGTGATGCTGCTGCGCATCCAACTCGAGCGGCAACAGGC
Source organism: uncultured Actinomycetes bacterium (assembly GCA_963721435.1). Lineage (GTDB taxonomy): Bacteria > Actinomycetota > Acidimicrobiia > IMCC26256 > DASPTH01 > CAVRJC01. Next base: position 375,625 of record CAVRJC010000005.1, on the reverse strand, counting down.
CGCGCTGTTCCCGACGCTGCGTGAGTACACCGCGCGCTACGGGCTGACGGCCGCGCGGGCGTCCCGGCTGAAGCCCGATGCGCTGGTGATGCATCCCGGACCGATGAACCGGGGGATCGAAGTGGCCGCTGAGGTTGCCGACGGGCAGCTGTCGGTGGTGACGGAACAGGTGACCAACGGAGTCGCCGTCCGCATGGCGGTGCTCTACACGCTGCTCGGATCGGGGGCTCCGGTTGCCTGAAGTAGTGGTGCGCGGTGGGCGCGTCATCGACACGGCGGGAGAGCGCGTCGCCGACGTGCGCATCGTCGACGGCCTGATCGCCGAAGTCGGGGAGTCGCTCGCCTCTGATGCGAGTGACGCTCGAGTGTTGGATGCGGGCGGCTGCGTGGTGACGCCGGGGCTCGTCGACCTGCACGTGCACCTGCGCGAGCCGGGCGACGAGGAAGCCGAGACCATCGAGACGGGATGCCGCGCGGCCGCGCGCGGTGGGTTCACCGGTGTGGTCGCAATGCCGAACACGCGGCCGCCATTGGACGACGCATCGGTCGTGAGCTCGGTGCTCGCGATCGCGAACGAGGTAGGCCTGTGTGAGGTCGCATCGTCGGGGTGCATCACCAAGGGCCGCCTCGGTGAGCAGCTCGCGCCGATGGGGGAGTTGCACGCACTCGGCGTGCGCATCTTCACTGACGACGGCGCGTGTGTGATGAACGCAAACGTGATGCGCCGAGCGCTCGAGTACGCGCGCTCGCTCCCGGGCTCGGTGATCGCACAGCACGCGGAAGACGAGAACCTCGCTGGCGGCGGCTCCATGCACGAAGGCGCGTGGTCGTCACGGCTCGGCATCCCGGGACGGCCGTCGGCCGCAGAGACCGTCATCGTGGCGCGCGACATCGAGCTCTGCGCGCTGACCGGCACGCGCATGCACTTCCTCCACGTGAGCGCGGCGGAGACCGTCGGCCTCGTGCGCGCGGCCAAGGCCCGCGGGCTGCCGGTCACGTGCGAGGCCGCGCCCCACCACTTCACGCTGACCGACGCCGAGTGCGCGAGCTTCGACCCCATGTTCAAGGTGCACCCGCCCCTGCGCACCGACCGTGACGTCGCCGCCATCCGTGACGGTCTCGCCGACGGCACCATCGACGCCATCGCCACCGACCACGCACCCCACACCCCCGAGGCGAGGGAGCGCGTGTTCGAGGAGGCGCCCCCGGGGATGCTCGGTCTCGAGACCGCGCTCGCCTTGACGCTGACCAAGCTGGTCGAGCCGGGGCACCTCAACCTCCGCACCGCGCTCGGTGCGCTCTCGTGGCGCCCGGCGGAGATCGCCGGCATGCGGGACCAGGGCGGCGCGCTCGAGGTGGGCCGGGTCGCGAACATCGCCGTCATCGACCCCGCCGTGAAATGGGAGGTCGATCCCCTGCGACTCGCGAGCCGCGCCCGCAACACGCCCTACGTCGGCCTCAAGCTCACCGGCAAGGTGCGCCACACCATCTTCCGCGGCGCCCCCGTCGTCATCGACGCCGAGGCCACCCGATGACCTCGGTCCAACTGCCCGTCCACCGATTCACTTTGCTTTTCGGGCCGAATATGAGCCCGAACGGACCAATGAATCCGCGGGGGACGGCATGAGCGGCGGACGGCCCGACGCGCTGCTCGTGTTGGCCGACGGCGCCGAGTTCGAGGGTGAGGCGATCGGCGCGCTCGACCTCACCGGCGCCACCCCGGGCGAAGTGGTGTTCAACACCGCGCTCTCGGGCTACCAGGAGATCGTGACCGACCCGTCGTACGCGGGGCAGATCATCACCTTCACCTACCCACACATCGGCAACTACGGCGTGAACGAGACCGACGACGAGAGCCGGCGACCGTTCTGCGCGGGCGTGGTCGTGCGCGACCTCGCTCGGCGCGCGAGCAACTGGCGCGCCACCGCATCGCTCGACGACCTCCTCGAGCGGCACGGCGTGCCGGGGATCGCGGGCGTCGACACGCGGCGCCTCACCCGTCACCTGCGCGACCATGGCGCGCTCCCGGGCGCGTTCGGCACCGACGAGCAGGCCGTGCGCGCTGCGGCGGCGAAGGCGCGCACCACCGACGGCATCGACATGGTGGCGGGCGTCACCACCGACCGTCCCTATCTCGTGAGCGTCGACGGCTCACGCTTTTCGGTCGTTGCCTACGACTTCGGCATCAAGCGCACCATCCTCGCCAGCCTCCTGGCGCACGGGTGCGCGGTCGACGTCGTGCCCGCCGACACACCGGCGTCGGAAGTGCTCGCCCGCGATCCCGACGGCGTGTTCCTCTCGAACGGGCCCGGCGATCCCGCGGCCGTCCCCCACGTGACCGACAACGTGCGCGCGCTGCTCGGCAACGTGCCGCTGTTCGGCATCTGCCTCGGCCACCAGATCCTCGGGCGGGCGCTCGGCCTCGACACCTACAAGCTCCGGTTCGGCCACCACGGCGCCAACCATCCCGTGCGCCACGAGGCCAGCGGCCGGGTCGAGATCACCAGCCAGAACCACAACTACGCGGTGTCCGCCGAATCGGTCGCCGATTCGGCGCGTGGGAACATCGAGCTCACCCACGTGAACCTCAACGACGGCGTGGTCGAGGGCCTGCGGGTCGCCGGGGAGCGCGCGTTCAGCGTGCAGTACCACCCCGAGGCCGGGCCCGGCCCGCACGACGCCCGCTACCTCTTCGACGACTTCACCACCCTCATGGAAGCGAGCCGGTAGGCCACATGCCCAAGCGCACCGACCTCCGCTCCATCATCCTCATCGGCAGCGGCCCCATCGTCATCGGGCAGGCGTGCGAGTTCGACTACTCGGGCACCCAGGCGTGCCGGGTGCTGCGCGACGAGGGCTACCGCGTCGTGCTCGTGAACTCGAACCCGGCGACGATCATGACCGACCCCGAGTTCGCCGACGCGACCTACGTCGAGCCGCTCGACCTCGAGTCACTGACGCGCATCATCGAACGGGAGCGCCCCGACGCGCTGCTCCCCACGCTCGGCGGCCAGACCGCGCTCAACCTCGCGATCGAACTGCACGACGCCGGTGTGCTCGCGCAGTACAACGTCGAGCTCATCGGCGCGAGCGTCGAAGCGATCAACACCGCGGAGAACCGTCACGAGTTCAAGGCCGCGATGGAGCAGATCGGGCTCGCGGTGCCGCGCTCCGGGTTCGCGTACGAGATCGAGGAAGCCGTGGCGATCGCGGAGCAGGTGGGCTTCCCGCTCATCGTGCGGCCGTCGTTCATCCTCGGCGGCGGTGGCACCGGCATGGCCAACGACGCGGAGGAATTCCGGCGCGTCGCCGAGCACGGTCTCGCGACCAGCCCGGTGTCGGAGATCCTCATCGAGCAGTCGGTGGCAGGATGGAAGGAGTTCGAGCTCGAGGTGATGCGCGACCACGCCGACAACGTGGTCGTCGTCTGCTCGATCGAGAACTTCGACGCGATGGGCGTGCACACCGGCGACTCGATCACGGTGGCGCCCGCGCAGACCCTCACCGACGTCGAGTACCAGCGCATGCGCGACGCCGCGTTCGCGTGCATCCGCCGCATCGGCGTCGACACCGGCGGCTCCAACATCCAGTTCGGCCTGAACCCCGAGAACGGCGACATGGTCGTCATCGAGATGAACCCGCGCGTGTCGCGGTCGAGCGCGCTCGCGAGCAAGGCGACCGGCTTCCCGATCGCCAAGATCGCGGCGCGGCTCGCGGTGGGGTACCGGCTCGACGAGATCATGAACGACATCACTGGCGAGACGCCCGCGTCGTTCGAGCCCACCATCGACTACGTGGTCACGAAGGTGCCGCGCTGGGCGTTCGAGAAGCTGCCGGGGTCGTCGGGTGTGCTCGGCACGATGATGCAGTCGGTCGGCGAGGTCATGGCGATCGGCCGCACGTTCCCCGAGTCGTTCCAGAAGGCGCTGCGCTCGCTGGAGACCGGGCGGTGGGGCCTCAACTGCGACCCCACCGAGCGCGAGTACGACGCCCACTCCGACGACGAGCTCGTCCGCTTGGTTTCGCAGCCCACGCCCGAGCGCCCGTTCCTGCTCGCGGCCGCGCTGCAGCGGGGCGTGTCGGTCGAGCGCCTGTACGGCGCGACCGGCATCGACCCGTGGTTCCTCGACCAGATGCTCGCGATCATCGAGGAACGCGCCACCCTTGCGGGCGAGACGCCGTCGACGATGACGCGCCGCTCCTGGCGACGGGCGAAGCGGTTTGGCTTCTCCGACGCGCAGTTGTCGTACTTGTGGAGCGTTCCTGAACACGACATCTTCGCGGCGCGGAGCGCCGCCGGAGTGGAGGTGACCTACAAGACGGTCGACACGTGCGCGGCGGAGTTCGCGGCGCGCACGCCGTACCACTACGGCACCTACGAGGACGAAGACGAGGTGGCGCCGCTGGTCAAGCCGGCGGTGGTGATCCTGGGCAGTGGCCCGAACCGCATCGGCCAGGGCGTGGAGTTCGACTACTGCTGCGTGCACGCGGCGTTCGCCCTGTCGGACGCGGGCTACGAGACCGTGATGGTCAACTGCAACCCCGAAACCGTCTCCACGGACTACGACACCAGCGACCGCCTCTTCTTCGAGCCGCTGTTTGCAGAAGACGTGCTCGCGATCTGCCGTCGCCTGCAGGAGAGAGGGGAGCTCGCGGGCGTGGTGGTCGCGCTCGGTGGACAGACGCCGCTGAAGCTCGCCCGCGTGCTCGAGGGCGCCGGGATCCCGGTGGTGGGCACGTCACCCGACTCGATCGACCTGGCGGAAGACCGCGAGCGCTTCCACGCGCTGTGCGACGAGCTGGGCATCGCGCAGCCGCCGGGCGGCACCGCCCACACCGCCGAGGAGGCGCGGGTGATCGCAGACGGCCTCGGCTTCCCCGTGCTGGTGCGACCGTCCTATGTGTTGGGCGGGCGGGCGATGCAGATCGTCTACGACGTCGAGTCGCTCGACCTCGCGATGGCCGAGCTCGCGGAGGAGGGCACGCTCGGGCGTGAAGGTGGCTTGTCGGCTGAGCGGCCGGTGCTCGTCGACCGCTTCCTCGAGGACGCGGTGGAGGTCGACGTCGACGCGCTGCGCGACGCCGCCGGCGAGGTCGTCATCGGCGGCGTGATGGAGCACATCGAAGAGGCGGGCGTGCACTCGGGTGACTCCGCGTGCGCGATCCCGCCGCAGACGCTGCACCCGTCGATCGTGGCGCAGATCGAACGCTCCACCCACGCGCTCGCCGACGCGCTCGACGTCCGCGGCCTCCTCAACGTCCAGTACGCGGTGAAGGACGGCGACATCTACGTGATCGAGGCCAACCCGCGCGCGTCGCGCACGGTGCCGTTCGTGAGCAAGGCGACGGGCGTGCCGCTCGCCAAGGCCGCGGCGCGCGTGATGCTCGGCGCGACGCTGGCCGAGCTGCGCAACGAGGGCCTGCTCCGACCGCCCGCAGTCGGTGGTCACATCTCGGTCAAGGAAGCGGTGCTCCCGTTCAACCGCTTCCCCGACGTCGACACGGTGCTCGGTCCCGAGATGCGCTCGACCGGCGAGGTGATGGGCATCGACCGCTCGTTCGGGCTCGCGTTCGCGAAGAGCCAGAGCGCGGCGGGCAACCGGCTGCCGTCGAGCGGCGTGATCTTCCTGTCGCTCGCCGACCATGACAAGGCATCGGGCATCGTCGTGGCGCGCCGGTTCGCCGAGCTCGGCTTCACGTTCGTGGCCACCTCGGGCACCGCATGGACGCTCCAGGCGGAGGGCCTGGCGGTGGAAGAGGTGATCGGCAAGCTCACCGGCGCCGGGAGCGGTGACCTGACCGCGGAGTTGGATGCGGTCGAGTTGCTCGAGTCGGGGAAGATCGTCCTCGTGATCAACACGCCCCGAGGCCGGGGGCCGCGGGCCGACGGCGCCCACATCCGCCGTACTGCCACCGCCCGGGGGATTCCGTGTGTCACCACGGTCGCCGCCGCCCTCGCGGCCTCGGCCGGCCTGCTCGAGAAGGCCCACCACGAGGTGACCGTCCGCTCTCTCCAGGAGTACCACCGCGACGACCAGCTGCGACTCGACGTATGACTCGGTCGCGTCCCCGCCGTTCACGTTTTGGCGTCGGTACGGACCGACAGAGGTGGCCGCAGCGACGCCAAAACGTGGGGGAGGGGGACGTGGACGTGGAGACCGAGGTGAGGCTCGGGGGGTTCACGTTGCCGAACCCGATCGTGACCGCGTCGGGCACGTACGGGCACGGCGCGGAGGTCGCGAAGCTCGGCGACGCGTGGCGACTCGGCGCGATCACGGCGAAGTCACTGTCGGCGGACCCGTGGCCGGGCAAGCCCGCGCCGCGACTGCACATGACGGCCGCGGGCATGTTGAACGCGGTCGGGCTGCAGGGGCCCGGTGTGACCGCGTGGATCGCGGACGATCTCCCCGCGCTGCGCGCCGCGGGCGCGCGCGTGATCGCGTCGGTGTGGGGCACGACCGTCGAAGACTTCGGTCGCGCCGCGAAGTTGCTGCTGCCCGCGCGCGACGGGCTCGTCGCGATCGAGGTGAACGTCAGCTGCCCGAACCACCACGCGCGCGAGCAGATCTTCGCCCACCATCCCGATGCCACCGCGGCCGCGATCGGAGCGGTCGTCGACGCCGGCCTCGACCTCCCCGTCCTCGCGAAGCTCTCACCGAACGTGACTGATCTCACAGCGATCGCCCGCGCGGCGGTCGAGGCGGGAGCAACATCACTCACACTGGTCAACACGCTCCTCGCGCTCCTGGTCGACCCCGAGACGCGGCGGCCCGTCCTCGGCGGGGGTGGCGGCGGCCTCTCGGGCCCCGCGATCAAGCCGGTCGCGTTCGCGCGCAGTCCACGACGTCACGCGCGCACTTCCCGACGTGCCCGTGATCGGCACCGGCGGTGTGATGACCGGAACCGACGCCGTCGAGATGTTGCTCGCCGGCGCGACTGCAGTCGGCGTCGGCACCGCGAGCTTTCTCGACCCGCGCGCGCCGTACCGCGTGCTCGACGAGCTCATCGACTGGTGCGCGACCCACGACGTCGCGCGCGTGCAAAGCTTGATCGGCGCAATGGAGGATGCATAGATGCCCGAACCGCGTGACCATCTCGTGCTCGTACTCGACGTCGATTCGATCGACGACGCGCTCGCGCTCGCGCGCCCGCTCGAACCGTGGTTCGCGACGGTGAAGATCGGCTACCAGCTCTACGCGGCCGAGGGTCCCAAGGCCCTGGAAGCCTTACGGGACAACGGTTTCTACGTGTTCGCCGACCTCAAGCTCCATGACATCCCGAACACCGTCGAGCACGGCGCGCGCAACCTCGCGCGGCTCGGCGTGAGCTTCGTGAACTTCCACGCGGCCGGCGGCGTCGACATGTTGCGTGCGGGTGTACAAGGCCTGCACGACGGCGCGATCGACGCGGGCGTCGACGTGCCGATCTCGCTCGCGGTCACCGTGCTCACGAGTGAAGCGAACACCGACGCGCTCGCGCAACGCATGCAGTTCGCGCGCGACGCGCAGTGCGACGGCGTCGTGTGCGCGGGCTCCGACGTGTCGCTCGCGCGCGAGCGGGCTGCGCACGATGGTGCCCGGAATCCGTCTCGCGGGTGGTGACGCGCACGATCAAGCGCGCGTCGACACCCCTGGTGACGCGATCGCGAACGGCGCCGACTGGCTCGTGATCGGGCGCACGGTGACCGAGGCGGAGGAGCCGGAAATCGCGGCCGTCGAGGTTACGCGCGCGGTGAGTGAGGCGCTCGGGAGCGCTCCGGGCTGACCGGTTGCGCAGAAAATGCAGCTGCGTATACTGAGCGGCTTCCTGACCCGGAGGTCTGTCGCATGCCACTTCCCCCTGCGCTCACCGCCGAGCAGCGGCAGGCCGCACTCAAGAAGGCTGCAGAGGCCCGCCGTCAACGTGCCGAGGTGAAGGCGAAGCTCAAGCAGGGATCGATGTGCCTCGAGGATCTCTTCGACCAGGGCACCCGCGACGACGCGCTCGCCAAGCTCAAGGTCGTGAGCGTGCTCGAGTCGCTCCCCGGCGTCGGGAAGGTGCAGGCGCGCCGCATCATGGTCGAGCTCGACATCAGCGAGAGCCGTCGCCTCCGTGGGCTCGGCCGTAACCAGCGCGAGGGGCTGCTCGAGCACCCCAAGATCGCGCGCAGCGCCTGACGCCCGCCCCGCCTCCACTCGCACCGCGCTGACCTCTCCGACGTCGCCCACAGTGCTGCTCGTGATCGCCGGCCCGTCGGGGGTCGGCAAGGGAACCATCGTCAGGAAGCTGCTCGCGCGCGACCCGAGCCTCTGGCTGTCGGTGTCCGCCAACACCCGCCCACCCCGTCCGGGCGAGGAGGAGGGCGTCGACTACCTCTTCATGGACCGTGCCGGGTTCGAGGCCCTGCGGGAGGAGGACGGCTTCCTCGAGTGGTTCGAGGTCTACGGCGACCTCAAGGGCACGCCCCGGGGCCCGGTGGAGCAACACCTCGCGGCCGGTGAGGACGTCGTGCTCGAGATCGACGTCCAGGGCGCGCTGGCGGTGAAGGAGCGGTTCCCGGAGGCGGTGCTGGTGTTCGTGAAGCCGCCGTCGCCCGACGAGCTCCGCCGACGCCTGTTGTCGCGCCCGAGCGCCGCGAGCGAGGACATCGACGCCCGCTTGGCGGCCGCGGCGGCCGAAGAGGCCCAGGCGGGGGCGTTCGACGCCGTGGTGGTGAACGACGACGTGGATACAGCGGTCGATCAGCTGGCTGGTATCCTTGCTGCTCGCCGTTGACGGCCGCGCTCCGCGCACCGCACCGGCGTCGATTTCCCCCGAACTGGAGCTTTGATGCCGCCGAAGGCCACCCTCATGGACCCCCGCATGGAGCAGTTGCTCGAGCGCGTCGACTCCAAGTTCACGCTGGTCACGCTGGCCGCCATGCGTGCCCGTGAGATCAACGACTACTACAACCAGCTCGGCGAGGGCCTCGGCAAGATCGTGCCGCCGCAGGTCACGTCGGTGTCGCGCAAGCCGCTGTCGATCGCGCTCGAGGAGATCGAGGCCGACAAGATCGAGGCCGTGCCGCTGCCGCCCGAGCTCACCGCAGAAGAGGTCGCGGCCGCCGAGGCCGAGATCGCGGCCGCGCTGCTCGCGGCGCAGGAAGCCGCCGCCGTCGAGTCGCCCGAGGCCTGAGCCCGGAGCTTCCCGGGGCGCCCCGCATGGCACCCGCCGACATGCCCGTGCACGATCCGCTTGCCGCGCTGCGCGGCCGGCGCGTCGTGCTCGGTGTGAGTGGCGGGATCGCCGCGTACAAGGCGGTCGAGATCTGCCGTCGCATGGTCGATGCCGGCGCCTACGTGATGCCGGTGCTCACCGACGACGCGCTGCGGTTCATCGGCGCGCTCACGTTCTCCGCGCTTGCGTCGGAGCCTGCGCGCACATCGTTGTTCGACGGCCCGGAGCCGATCCCGCACACGCGGCTCGGGCAGACCGCGGATCTCATCGTGGTCGCGCCCTGCACCGCCAAGACGCTCGGCAAGTACGCGGCAGGCATCTCCGACGACCTGCTCACCGCCACGCTGCTCGCGACGCGCGCACCGGTGCTGGTAGCGCCGGCGATGCACACCGAGATGTGGGAGCACCCCGCGGTGCAGGACAACCTCGCGACGTTGCGCCACCGCGGTGTGCACGTGGTCGATCCCGAGAGCGGGCGGCTCGCCGGTGGTGACGTCGGCGAGGGCCGACTCGCCGACCCGGCCGTCGTCGTCGAAGCTGCGGCCGCGGTGCTCGCCGAGGGCCACGACCTCGCGGGCGTGCGGGTGCTGGTGACGGCCGGCGGCACGCGTGAGCCGATCGACGCGGTGCGCGTGATCACCAACCGTTCGTCGGGCAAGCAGGGCTACGCGGTGGCCGAGGTCGCGGCTCGACGCGGCGCGGCCGTCACCCTCGTCACCACCATCGGGCGCCCGGCGCCGCCGAGCATCGAGATCGTCAGCGTGCAGACCGCGTCGGAGATGCAGGACGCGGTGCTCGCACGCGCCGCGGCGCAGGACGTGATCGTGATGGCGGCCGCGATCGCCGACTTCCGGCCGAAGGAACCGCCGAAGCGCAAGCTCAAGAAGCACGAGGGGATCCCGGAGATCGTCCTCGAGCCCACCCACGACTTCCTCGTCGACCTCGGGCGCGACAAGCCCGTGGGCCAGGTGCTGGTCGGGTTCGCGGCGGAGACCGACGACCTCCTCGACAACGCGGCCGACAAGCTGCGGACCAAGCACCTCGACCTCATCGTCGGCAACGACATCTCACAACCAGACGCCGGCTTCGAGGTCGACACCAACCGTGCCGTCATCCTCGATGCCGACGGCGGTGTGCAAGAGCTCCCGCTGCTCGCCAAGACCGACCTCGCGGACGTCATCCTCGATAGGGTGGCGGCTCTCCTGAACCCCCAGAAAGCGTAGAGATGCCGGACAACTACACCTTCACCTCGGAGTCGGTCACCGAAGGCCACCCCGACAAGATGTGCGACCAGATCAGCGACGCGGTGCTCGACGCCATCTACGAGCAGGACCCGCAGAGCCGGGTCGCGTGCGAGACGTTGGTCACCACCGGCCTCGTGGTCGTGGCGGGTGAGATCTCCACCAATGCGTACGTCGACATCAACCGTGTCGCGCGCGACACCGTGCGCAGCATCGGCTACACGAGCGCGTCCTACGGGTTCGACGCCCACACGTGTGCAGTCATCACGACCCTCGACGAGCAGTCGCCCGACATCGCGATGGGCGTCGACAAGGCGAAGGAAGTGCGCGACGGCGTGGCCGACCGCTTCGACGAGGTCGGCGCCGGTGACCAGGGGATGATGTTCGGGTACGCCAGCAACGAGACGCCCGACCTCATGCCCATGCCGATCTGGCTCGCGCACCGGCTGGCGCGCCAGCTCGCCGCGGTGCGCAAGGACGGCACGATGGACTACCTGCGGCCCGACGGCAAGACGCAGGTCACCATCGAGTACGAGGGCAACATGCCGACGCGTCTGCGTACGGTGCTGATCTCGAGCCAGCACGCGCCCGAGATCGACATCGACGGCAAGATGCGCAACGAGCTCATCGAGCACGTGATCCGTCCGCTGCTGCCCGAGCAGTTCGCCGACGACGACTTCGACGTGCTGTGCAACCCGACCGGCGCGTTCGAGCTCGGTGGGCCGCACGCCGACTGTGGTCTGACCGGCCGCAAGATCATCGTCGACACGTACGGCGGCATGAGCCGCCACGGTGGCGGGGCGTTCAGTGGCAAGGACCCGACCAAGGTCGACCGCTCGGCCGCGTACGCGGTGCGTCACGTCGCCAAGAACGTGGTGGCCGCGGGGATCGCGCGCCGGTGCGAGGTGCAGGTCGCGTACGCGATCGGCGTCGCGCACCCGGTGTCGATGATGGTGGAGACGTTCGGCACGTCGGAAGTCGACCCGGTCAAGTTGCCCGAGTTGCTGCGCGAGTACTTCGACCTGCGGCCCGCTGCGATCATCGAGCGCCTCGATCTCCGGCGCCCGATCTTCCAGCCGACGGCGGCGTACGGCCATTTCGGGCGCGACGAGCGCGACTTCACGTGGGAGCGCACCGACGCCGCCCCCGACCTCCGCAAAGCCGCCGAGGCCCTGGCATAACTCTCAGCCCTTCCGAGCATCCGTCACTCGAGACGCGTCTGCGGGCCTCGACCGACGGATGCTGCGGGTTCGAGGAAGCCCATGACAGTCGTGCGGGTGCATCCGGACGTGCCGGCGATCCACCGCGCGTTCGACTACTCGGTGCCCGACGGGCTGGTGGAGCACGTGCGGGTCGGCACGATCGTGCGCGTGCCGCTCCATGGACGTCGGCTGCGCGGGTGGGTGCTCGACGACGACGTCGCGTTGCCCGAGACCGATGTCTCTCGGATCCGGGACATTGCCGCGGTCGTGTCCGACGGCCCGCCGGCCGACGTGGTCGCGCTGTGCGAGTGGACGGCGTGGCGCTGGGCGGGCCCTCTGGCGACGTTGCTGCGCGCGGCGTCGGCCCCGAACATCGTGACGCCGGACGCGCCGCCCGAGGTCGAGGCCGCGGTGTACCCGACCGCGTTCGCCCCGGCGCATCCGTGGTTTGCGGACGCGCTCATCGTGTGGCAGCCGGCCGACGACCCGAACCCGGTCGTCGCGACGCTGGCCGCGCCCGAAGGCTCGACCGTCGTCATCGACCCCGACCCCGTGCGCGCGGCGCGGCTGGTCGCGCTGCTGCTCGACGAGGGTCGTGACGTCGCGGTGATCCGCTCCGATCACAGCGCAGCCGACCTCACCGCCGCGTGGGATCGCGCGCGCGCGGGCGCATGCGTGATCGTGGGTGGCCGCACCGCGGTGTGGGCGCCGGTACCGGATCTCGCCACGGTGATCGTGGTCGACGAGGGCGACGAGGCACTCGAGGAGGAGCGCGCGCCCACGTGGAACGCGCGCGACGTCGCGGTGGAACGGGCGCGGCGCACGGGCGCATCGGTGCGCATGATCACCCCCGCGCCCACGTTGGATGCGCTCGAAGCGCTCGGCGCACCACGCCCGCTCACGCCCGCGCAGTCACCCCGGATGTCGTGGCCGCGTGTGCAGGTCGTCGACCCGCGCGACGACGCGCCGGGCCAGGGTCTGCTCACGACCGCGCTCGCGGATGCGCTCCGACGCGCACGCGACGACGACGGTGGACGGTCGGTGTGCGTGCTCAACCGTCGCGGGCGGGCGCGCCTGCTGGCGTGCGTCACGTGCTCCGAGCTCGCGCGCTGCGAGCGATGTGGCGCGACCGTGGTGGAGCGCGACACAGGGCTGGCGTGCCCTCGCTGCGCGCTCGAGCGGCCCAAGATCTGCACCCACTGTCACGGCACGAAGTTCCGCGCCCTGCGACCGGGTGTCAACAAGGTGCGCGACGACCTCGACGCGCTGCTGCCCCGTACGTCGGTGGTGGCCGTCGACGCCGCCACCGACGAGATACCGGCCGACGCCGACGTGCTCATCGGCACCGAGGCGGTCCTGCACCGCGTCCCGGTGGTCGCCGACCGGCCCGTCCGCCTGGTCGCGTTCCTCGAGCTCGACCAGGAGCTGCTCGCGCCCCGGGTGCGAGCGGCGGAACAGGCGTTGTGGCTGCTGGTGCGAGCGGCCCGGCTGCTCGGGCCCCGGGCCGACGGGGGAGTGCTGCTGCTCCAGACCCGGTTGCCCGGGCACGAGGTGGTGCAGGCGGCGGTCGACGCCGACCCTCTCGTGGTGGCGGAGTCCGAGCGGCCGGATCGCCGCGCGCTCGGGTTCCCGCCGTTCGGCGGCCTCGCCGAGCTGAGCGGTGACGTCGACGCGGTCGCGCACGCGTGCGACGCGCTGAAGCGCGCCGCCGGCTCCGTGCCTGGCCGGGAAGGCAGCGTCATGGTCCTCGGGCCCGTCGACGACGGCAAGCGGGCGCTGGTGCGGGCGCCGGGCTTCGCGCAGCTGTGCGATGCGCTCGCGCTCCCCGAGGTCGACGCGGCCCATGCCGTCGGTCGCCTCCGGGTCGACGTCGATCCCCGCAGGGTCTGAATCCGCAGTCTCACCCACTCGACTGGTCGCTCTCGGCTCGGCGGACGGCCGTCTCGCTCTCGATCGCTCCTGTAACTTGGGGGCATGACTGCGTATCCGCTGCGAACGTTCGGCGACCCCGTGCTGAAGCAGCGCGCGCGCGAGGTGGAGGACATCACCGGCGAGCTCATCCCGATCGTGCACGGCATGTACGAGACGATGGAGCTCGAGGAGGGCGTCGGCCTCGCCGCCCCGCAGGTGGGTGTGCGCAAGCGCCTCTTCACCTACGACCTCCACGAGGGTGACGGCCCGAACGTGGTCATCAACCCCGAGATCGTCGAGATGTCGGGTGAGCAGGTCGACAGTGAGGGCTGCTTGTCGGTGCCGGGTTTCCGATTCGAGATCGTGCGCGCCGAATTCGTCACCATGCGCGGTTTCGACCTCGACGGCAACGAGGTGATCCTCGAGGGCGACGACCTCCTGGCCCGCATGATCCAGCACGAGATCGACCACCTCGACGGTGTGCTCGTGCTCGACCGCGTCGATCCCGACGTCCGCCGCGACGCCCTGCGCGAGATGCGCAACCGCGAGCTCCCTGCGCTCTCCGGTCCCTCAGACCGACAATGACTGGTCGACTCCGCCACGCCGCCCCGCTCGTCCGAGCACGGCTCCGCTGCGTCTCCTGACGGAAAGCGCCTCGTGCGCATCATCTTCTTCGGCACACCTGACGACGCGGTTCCCTCCTTGCGCGCGCTCCGCACGGCGGGACACGAGATCGCGCTCGTCGTCACGCAGCCTGATCGTCGGCGCGGGCGGGGCGGTGCCGCGGACCCGAGCCCGGTGAAGGCAGCCGCGCTCGAGCTCGGATTGCCGGTACGCACGCCCGAGCGCGCCCGTGAGGTGCGCGACGAAGTGGCGGCGAGCGGCGCCGAGGTCGGTGTGGTCGTCGCGTTCGGCCAGATCCTGCCCGAGTCGCTGTTCACGGCGGTGCCGCTCGGGTTCGTGAACGTGCACTTCTCGTTGTTGCCGCGCTGGCGCGGCGCGGCGCCCGTCGAACGGGCGATCCTCGCGGGTGACGACGAGACCGGCGTGTGCATCATGCAGATCGCGAAGGGCCTCGACACCGGCGCGGTGTACGCACGCGCGTCCACCCGCATCGCCGACGACGAGACCGCCGGCGAGCTGCGCGCTCGTCTCGTGGAGCTCGGTACCGACTTGCTGCTCGACACCCTCCCCGCCGTGGCGCACACCGCACCCGATGCGCAGGAGGGCGAGCCGACCTACGCCGACAAGCTGACGGTCGAGGAGTTCGAAATCGACTGGTCGCGCCCCGCGGCCGAGCTGCACCGGATCATCCGTGCCGGCAATCCGCGCCCGGGCGCGTGGACGACCGTCGACGGGAAGCGGCTGAAGATCTGGTGCGCACGCGTCGCCGACGACGGCGCGCTCGAGCTGCTCGAAGTCCAACCCGAAGGGCGTGCACGCATGCAGTTCGACGACTGGATCCGCGGCCGCCGCGGCGAGCCGTTCGAGCTGGGCTCGTGAGCAGCGCCCGGCTGGTCGCGCTCGACGCGTTGGTGCGCATCGACGAAGGTGCGTACGCGCACGTCGTGCTGCCCACGATGTTGCGCGACACCACCCTCGACGACCGTGACCGCGCGTTCGCCACCGACCTCGTGTACGGCACCGTGCGCGCGCAACGCCGACTCGACGACCTGGTCGAGCGCGCGTCGTCGCGTCCGGTCAGGCGACTCGACCCTCCGGTGCGCGCCGCATTGCGTATGGGCGCGTACCAACTTGTGCAGGGTGTCCCCGCGCACGCGGCCGTCGGCGAGACGGTGAAGGCCCTCGTGGCGCGCTCGCCGCGCGCCCGCGGGTTTGCCAACGGCGTGTTGCGCGGCATCACACGGCTCGGCCCTCCGTTTCCCGAGCCCATGAGCGAGGCGGTGGCGCTCTCGTACCCCGATTGGCTGGTCGAGCGCCTCACGCGCGAGCTCGGCACCGAGCGCGCTCATGCGGTGCTCGTGGCGATGAACGAGCCGGCGACGGTCACGCTGCGGGTCAACCCGCAGCGAGGGAGCCCGAGCGGCGTCGGCACCGAGATCACACGGGCGGGTGGACGGGTCGAAGCCGGTCGGCTCATCGAGACTGCGCTGGTGGTCCGCGGCATCGGCGACCCCGCCCGACTGCCCGCGGTGCGCGACGGGCGTGCCACGCCCCAGGACCAGGGCAGTCAGGCCGTCGTCGCCGTGCTCGACCCGCAGCCGGGGGAGCGGGTCGCCGATCTCGCTGCGGCGCCCGGAGGGAAGGCCACCGCGATCGCCGAGCGGGTGGGCGACGACGGCGAGGTGGTCGCCGTCGACGTCGATGCCGGACGCGTCCGCCTGATCGCCGAAGCAGCCGCGCGCCTGCGACTCCCGAAGGTCTCGTGCGTCGTGGCCGACGGGCGCGCGCTGCCCGTCGAGGTGGGCGCCTTCGACCGCGTCCTGCTCGACGCCCCGTGCAGCGGCATCGGCGTGCTCCGCCGCCGCCCCGACGCGCGCTGGCGGCTCCAACCCGACGTCATTCCCGAGCTCGCCACGCTGCAACGTGAGCTGCTCGCGTCGGCCGCCGCGCTCGTGCGCCCCGGCGGGGTGCTCGTGTACTCCGTGTGCACGCTCACGCGTGAGGAGACCGTCGACATCGACTCCTGGGCCGCCGAGCAGCTCCCCGACTTCACCGCGCTCGGCGCCGCCCGGCGACCCGTGGATCCCGCACGGCCGCGGCGCATTGCTCCTCCCCGACGCCGCCGGCACCGACGGCATGTTCGTCCTCAACCTGGCCCGTGCCAGCTGAGGCAACTCCGCTCTTCGCGAGGATCCGTCAGGGTGAAGTAGCTGTGTCAATCACTTCTGACGGTTCCTCGCGGAGGAGGGGAGTCTCGCGGGAGCTCGAGGGCGCACGCGTTAGGTTGACGGCGTGAAGCTGGCGCCGTCGATCCTGTCTGCGGACTTCGCACGCCTGGGCGCCGAGGTCGATCGCGTCGCGGAAGTTGCCGACCTCCTGCACGTCGACGTGATGGACGGCCACTTCGTGCCCAACCTCACCATCGGCCCTCCGGTCGTCGCTTCCTTGCGTGAGCACACCGACCTCTTCCTCGACTGCCACCTCATGGTCGACAACCCGGGCGTGCTGCTCGCCGACTTCGCGAGCGCGGGCGCCGACCGGTGCATCGTGCACATCGAGCTCGGTGATCCGCGCCCGCTGTTCGACGAGCTCCGCCGGCGCGACGTCGGTGTGGGGCTCGTGCTCAACCCCGAGACGCCGCGTCGACACGGTCCTGCCGTACCTCGAGGAGATCGACCTGCTGCTCGTGATGAGTGTGCATCCCGGTTGGGGCGGGCAGTCCTTCATCCCCGAAGTGCTCGACAAGGTGACGGTCGCGCGCCGGGAGATCGACGCGCGGGAGCTCGCGGTCGAGATCGAGATCGACGGCGGGATCAGCGAAGTGACTGCGCCCGCGGCCGCGCAGGCGGGCGTCGACATCCTCGTGTCGGGCAGCGCGGTGTTCAAGGCCGACGATCCCGTCGCCGCGGGCCGCGCCATCCTCGCCGCGGCCGACGCCGCGCTCACCGCATCATGACGTTCGCGCTCGCGGCGAAGGTGCTCGTCGTGTCGGACGGTGTGCATCACGGCACGCGCGTCGACCGCGCGGGACCGAAGGTGGTGCAGCGGCTCGTCGACGCCGGCTTCGCGGTGATCGACCACGAGGTGACGCCCGACGGCATCGACGAGGTCGCCTTCGCGCTGCGCGAGCTGGTCGCCGGCTTCCAGGGCGTCGTGGTGACCACGGGCGGCACCGGCTTCGGGCCGCGTGACCTCACCCCTGAGGGCACGCGGATGATCATCGACCGCGAAGCCCCGGGCCTCGCGGAGGCGATGCGCCGCGCCAGCGACGCCGACGGCCGCACGTTCGGGATGCTCGGGCGCGGCGTGTGCGGCGCGGTGGGCGAGGCGCTGGTGTGCAACCTCCCCGGATCGAGCAATGGCGCGCTCGAATGTCTCGAGGCGATCCTCCCCGCAATACCGCACATCCTCGAGCTGCTGGCAGGCGAACGCCCGCACTGAGCGCTCAGTCTTCGGGTCCCTGTTCGCGTTTACAGTCTCGGCCACTGCCGACCTGGGGGACCAGCAATGGGAATGCCGACCGACATCGGGATCATCGACACGATGATCGGGTTCCCGATGCGCGACACCGAAGCGGTCTACGAGTTCATCAAGAAGCAGACCAAGGACGCGGACTCGAAGCAGTCCGCGTTCCCGGCCGAGTACATGTTCAAGCAGGCGCCCAAGCAGCACGACGGCGATGAAGATCCCGTCGCGATCACGTTGCGCGAGATGGACAAGTTCGGCGTCGAGCGCGGTCTCATCGGCGTGCACAACGACGAGGGCAAGCGCGCGCTGAAGGAGCATCCCGACCGCTTCATCCCGTCGATGAGCGCGGACCCGAACGACGGCGTCGACGGTCTGCGCAAGATCGTGCGCAACTACGAGGAGTTCGGGATCCGCGCCGTCGGCGTGTTCCCGTGCGGCACGTTCCCCCAGGTCGCGATCAACGACAAGCTCATGTACCCCATCTACGCGAAGTGCTGCGAGCTCGACATCGCCGCGTTCGTCAACGCCGGTGTGCCCGGGCCGCGCCTCAAGTTCGACGCCCAGAGGGTGGAGTACCTCGACGAGGTGATGTTCGACTTCCCCGAGCTCACCATCGTGACCCGCCACGGATGCGAGCCGTGGACGGAGCTCGCGGTGAAGCTCATGTTGAAGTGGCCCGGCCTCTACTACTCCACGAGCGCGTTCGCCCCGAAGTACTACCCGCAGGACATCGTCGACTTCGCCAACACGCGCGGCGCCGACAAGGTCATCTACGCGGGCTACTACCCGATGGGCCTCACGCTCGAGCGCATCATGACCGAGATGCCGAACGTGGGGTTCAAGGACGACGTGTGGCCGAAGTTCCTGCGCGACAACGCGGCACGGGTGCTCAAGGTCGCGTGACGACCCTCGAGTGGCACGACGACGAGCTGCTCACCCCGAGGCAGCGCGCCGCGGTCCTCGGGCCCGGCTCGCCCTTCGAGATCGTGCTCGACGACGTGCAGGGCGCGCGCGTGCAGGTGTTCGCGCGGCGGCCCCGCAACGTGCGGGTGATGCTCGAGGAAGCGGCGGAGCACTTCGGTGATCGCCCGTTCTTCGTGTTCCCCGAGCAGACGATCACGTTCGCGGAGATGCCCGGCATCGTCGCGCGCGTTGCCGCGGTGCTCGCCGACGACTTCGGCCTCCGGCACGGTGACCGGCTGGCGATCGCGGCCGCGAACTCCCGCGCGTACGCGCTCGTCGAGTGGGGTGCGGTCTCGCTCGGCGTGATCGTCGCCGGGCTCAATGGCTGGTGGACGGCCGCCGAGCTCGCGTACGGCGTGGAGCTCAGCGATCCCGCCGCCATCATGGGTGACGGCCCGCGCCTCGCGCGCATTGCCGAAGCGGGCATCGAGGTCAACGTGCCGATCGCCGACCTCGACGACGTGCTCGCGCGCGCCGAGCAGCGCGACGCGACCGAGCTTCCGACCGTCGACATCGACGAAGACGATCCGTTGCTCATCCTCTTCACGAGCGGCACCACTGGTCGTCCCAAGGGCGCGACACTCTCGCACCGCAACGTCATCCACTTCGGGCTCGCGAACGCGGCCGGTCGGGCGGTGTCGGCCGCGCGTGCGGAGCGGCCGTCGGCCACTGCAGGAACGCCCGCTTCCGTGTGCGGTTCGCCGTTCTTCCACATCTCGGGCACCGCGGCGTTGTTCATGAGCGGGCCGCGGTTCGGCAGCACGATCGTGTTCCCGCCGCCGGGCCGTTGGGATCCCGGCACTCATCTCGCGCTCACCGAGAAGTACCGCGTCACGACCTGGTCGGGCGTGCCGACTCACTACTGGCGGATGCTCGAGCACCCCGACTTCGACACCACCGACCTCTCGAGCCTGCTCAGCGTCGGTTCGGGTGGGACGCCGTTCCCGCCCGAGCTGATCCGCCTCATCCGTGAGCGCATCCACGACGTCGACGTGAGCAACGGCTACGGCGCCACCGAGACCACGGGTGTGGGCACGGTGCTCAGCGGCGCGCTGAGCCGCGCCCGTCCCGACTCGGTCGGGCCCGCGGTCCCCACCATGCAGCTCCAGGTGCGCGACGAAGACGGCACCGTGCTCGGCGAGGGCGAGGTCGGCGAGGTGTGCATCCGGGGCGCCTGCGTGTTCCTCGGCTACTGGCGCGACCCCGGGGCCACTGAGAAGGTGCTGTACCCCGACCGCTGGTACCGGACGGGTGACTACGGCCGGATCGACGACGGGGTGCTCACCATCGACAGCCGGCGCCAGGACCTCGTCATCCGTGGTGGCGAGAACATCTATCCGATCGAGATCGAACACCGGATCGTGGAGCACCCCGACATCGTCGACGCCGCGGTCATCGGAGTCGACGACCGCGAGCTCGGCCAGGTGCTCAAGGCCTTCGTGGTGACCCGAGAGGGCGCAGCGCTGTCCTCACAGGACGTGCAGGAGTGGGTCGCGGCCGGCCTCGCCGGCTTCAAGGTGCCCGCGTCGGTCGAATTCCGCACCGCGCTGCCCTACACCGAGACCGGCAAGGTCATGAAGCACGCCCTCTGAGCCGCCGAAAACCACCCCATCCCGCCGATGCTCGCACGGTGGTTCGGGTTGCCCGACCACGGAGAGACGGGCCTACGATTGTCGGCACATACATGGAATGCCCTCGGGGTTGGGTGAAAGTCCCGACCGGCGGTATTCGCACCGAACACCTGTGACGTGCGGGAGCCCGCGAGCCCACGGCCGCCTGCCGTGTGGTCGACCCGGTGAGAGTCCGGGGCCGACGGTCAGAGTCCGGATGGGAGAGGGCGCCGGATCAGCTGGAGAGGACGGGCCGACCCCACGTCGCCCGCGCCGCGCCGTCTGCTTTCCTGCGCTCCCTCGACTCGGGGGCGGGAGCGGACCGGCACGCATGAGCACCGACCTCGAGCTGATGGGACAGGCCCTGGCCCTTGGCGGGCGCGCCCGGCTCCGCACGCCTCCCAACCCCTGGGTCGGGTGCGTGATCGTGCTCGACGGCGAGGTCGTCGGGGAGGGCGCCACCCAGCCGCCCGGCGGCGCCCACGCGGAGGTCGAGGCCCTGCTGGCGGCGGGTGACCGCGCCCATGGTGGCACCGCGTACGTGACCCTCGAGCCGTGCGCGCACCACGGGCGTACGGCGCCGTGCACCGACGCGCTGATCGCCGCGGGTGTCGCACGAGTCGTGGTCGCGCTCGAGGATCCCGACCCGAACGTCAGCGGTCGCGGCATCGCGCGTCTGCGCGAGCACGGCATCACCGTCGACGTCGGCGTCGGGGCGGAGAACGCTCGCCTGTCGCTCGCTCCGTATCTGCTGCAGCGCCGGCTCGGTCGCAGCTTCTGCCTGCTGAAGACCGCGATGAGCGTCGATGGCCGCATCGCCGCGGCCGACGGCTCGTCGCAGTGGATCACCGGCCCGGAGGCGCGCGCCGACGCGCACGTCGTGCGCGCGAAGTCACAAGCAGTCGTGATCGGCGCGCGCACCGCGCTCGCCGACCGCCCGACCCTGACCGCGCGCGACGTCGAACCGCCGGTCGAGCGGCAACCGCTCCGCGTGCTGCTCGACGCACGCGGGCGCGTTCCTGCAACCGGCCCGCTGTTCGACGTCGACCTCGCGCCGACCCTCGTGCTCACGACCGATTCCGCGCCCGACGACGCGACGAACGCGTGGCTTGCAGCGGGCGCCAAGGTGCTCACCCTGCCGGCTGCGGCGAACGGAAGGGGTGTCGATCTCGCGGCGACGCTCGAGACTCTCGCGGGCCTCGGTGTGCTGCAGGCGATGTTCGAAGGCGGCGCGCAGGTCGCCGGCGCGCTGGTGGAGTCCGGTCTCGTGGACCGGCTGCTCATGTACGTCGCGCCCACGTTGCTCGGCACCCGCGCGCTGCCCGCGTTCGCACACGACGGGCCGGCCACGATGGTCGACGCGCGCCGGTGGCAACTCGTCGACGTCGCCCGCCTGGGCGCCGACGTCCGCCTCACCTACGAGCCGGAACGTGGAGGGGACGCATAGATGTTCACCGGCATCGTCGAGGAGCTCGGCGCCGTGCGCCGCATCAGCCATCACGATGGTGGCGCGCGCCTCGAGATCACCGCGCACCGCGTGCTCGGCGACGCCGAGATCGGGGCGTCGATCTCGGTCAACGGTTGCTGCCTCACCGTCGTCGAGCTCGGAAGCGACTGGTGGGCCGCCGACGCGGTCACCGAGACCCTCGACCGCACGTCACTCGGCGCGCTACGTGACGGCGATGCGGTCAACCTCGAGCGCCCCGTGCGCCTGGCCGATCGCCTCGGCGGTCATCTCGTGCAGGGGCACGTCGACGCGGTCGGCACGATCGTCGGGAAGCACCCGATGGGCGACGGCTCGGTGCACGTTGTCGTCTCCGCGCCGAGAGAGGTGTTGCGGTACGTCGTCGAGAAGGGCTCGATCACGGTCGACGGCATCAGCCTCACCGTGGCCGCGCTCACCGATGACGGCTTCAGCATCGCGGTGATCCCGCACACGCTCGCGGTCACCACACTCGGCACCAAGGGGCCGAACGATCCTGTGAATCTCGAAGTCGATGTGGTTGCCAAGTACGTGGAGCGTCTCATGGAGATGCGCAAGGAACCGGCGCCGTGCCCGAACGAACAACAAGCAGAAAGCTGAGAAGGATGCCCTTCACGAGGATCGAACTGGCCATCGAGGCGATCAAACGGGGTGAGCTCGTGGTCGTCGTCGACGACGCCGACCGCGAGAACGAGGGTGACCTCATCATGGCAGCGGAGAAGGTGACGCCCGAGACGATGGGCTTCATGATCCGTCACACCAGCGGCGTGATCTGCATGCCGGTGGAAGGCGAGCACCTCGACCACCTGCGCCTGCCGCTCATGGTCGCCGACAACACCGAGTCGCAGCGCACCGCGTTCACGGTGTCGATCGACGCCCGCAAGGGCACCACCACCGGCATCTCGGCGGCCGACCGTGCCACCACGGTGCTCGCGGTCCTCGACCCCGAGACCACGTACACCGACCTCGCCCGTCCCGGCCACATCTTCCCGCTCCGGTACCGCGAGGGCGGGGTGCTCAAGCGCGCCGGTCACACCGAGGCGGCCGTCGACCTCGCGCGTCTCGCCGGGCTCACCCCGGCGGGCGTGCTCGCGGAGGTCGTCAACGAGGACGGCTCGATGGCGCGGGGCCCGTCGCTGGTGAAGTTCGCGCAGGCGCACGACCTGCTGATCATCTCCATCGCCGACTTGGTGCGCTACCGCCGGCACCGCGAGAAGCTCGTGCGCCGCGTCTCCGAAGCGCGCATCCCCACCATGCACGGCGAGTTCACCGCATACGTCTTCGAGTCGCTGCTCGACGGCGAGGAGCACATGGCGCTCGTGCACGGCGACGTGAGCGGCAAGGAGAACGTGCTCGTGCGCGTGCACTCCGAGTGCCTCACCGGCGACGTGTTCGGCTCGATGCGCTGCGACTGCGGCGTGCAGCTCGACCTCGCGATGCAGACGATCGCGGCCGAGGGCGAAGGTGTGGTCGTGTATCTGCGCGGTCACGAAGGGCGCGGCATCGGCCTCGGCCACAAGTTCCGCGCGTACACACTCCAGGACCAGGGGCGCGACACCGTCGAAGCCAACGTCGAGCTCGGCTTCCTCGCCGACTCGCGCGAGTACGGCATCGGCGCGCAGATGCTCGTCGACCTCGGAGTGTCGACGATGCGGATCATGACGAACAATCCCGCGAAGTACGGCGGCCTCGAGGGCTACGGTCTCGAGATCGTCGAGCGGGTGCCGTTGCGCGTGCTGCCCAACGAAGAGAACATCCGCTACCTCCTCACCAAGCAGCAGAAGATGGGTCACCTCCTCGACATCGACGAGGGCACCGAAGAGCTGGGAACGAGCTAGAGGCGAGAGGCATCACGGTGGGTACGTACTCCGAGTTCGAAGGCACGCTCAACGCGACGGGCATGCGCATCGCGATCGTCGCGGGCCGGTTCAACGACCACGTGACCAAGCCGTTGCTCGATGGCGCGCTCGCCGCGCTCGACGACCTCGGCGCCGACACCGTGCCCGTGCACTGGGTGCCGGGCGCATTCGAGATCCCACTCGTCGCGCAACGCCTCGCGATCTCACACCGCTACGACGCGGTGATCTGCATCGGTGCCGTCATCAGGGGCGACACGCCCCACTTCGATTACGTGGCGGGGGAGTGCGCGGCCGGCGTGGCGCGCGTGTCGCTCGACACCGGCGTACCGTGCGTCTTCGGCGTGCTCACGGTGAACGACCTCGACCAGGCCATGGCCCGCACCGGCGGGTCGGAAGGCAACAAGGGCATCGAAGCGGCGCATACCGCGGTCGAGATGATCGACCTCCTCCGCAACCTCCCCCGTGCTCCGCAACCGAGAAGAGGCAAGTGATGCTCCGGATCGTGCTCCCCAAAGGCTCGCTCGAGAACGCGACGCTGCAACTGTTCGAAGACGCCGACCTCCCCGTCTCCCGGGGCTCCGACGTCGACTACCGGGGCTCGATCGACGACCCGCGCGTCGCCGAGGTGCGCATCCTGCGCCCACAGGAGATCCCGCAGTACGTCGCCGAGGGCCGCTTCGACGTCGGCGTCACCGGCCGCGACTGGATCGAGGAGCGCAACGCCGAGGTCGTGACGCTCACCGAGCTGCACTACTCCAAGGCCACCGCGCGCCCGATCCAGATGGTGCTCGCGGTCGCCGCCGACTCGCCCGCGCAGGGCGTGCAGGACCTCCCGCCCGGTCTCGTCGTGCACACCGAGTACCCCGAGCTCACGCGGCGGTACTTCGCCAAGCAGGGGATCGACGCCGACGTGCAGCTCAGCTACGGCGCCACCGAGGCCAAGGTGCCCGACATCGCCGACGCGGTCGTCGAGATCACCGAGACCGGCCGCGCGTTGCGTGCCGCGGGCCTGCGTGTCATCGAGACCGTCCTCGTGTCGTACACCGAGCTCATCGCCAACCCGGTGGCGTACGCCGACCCGGTGAAGCGCACCGCGATGGAAGAGCTGCAGACGCTGCTCACCGGCGTGCTCGAAGCGCGTGGTCGTGTGCTGCTGAAGCTCAACGTCGACGGCCCCAACCTCGACGCAGTGATCGCGATGCTCCCCGCGTTGAAGTCGCCGACGGTGTCGAAGCTGTTCGGTGACGATGCCTACGCGGTCGAGACCGTCGTTGCCAAGCGCGAGATCAACACCCTGATCCCCGCGCTCAAGAGTGCGGGCGCCGCCGACATCATCGAGCTGCCGATCTCGAAGATCGTGCACTGAGGTCACGATGGAGACGCTCACGGGCCGCGTCGTCGCGTTCGACGAACGGCGTGGCCTCGGCGCGGTCGAGTCGTCGGCGGGCGCGCGCTACGACTTCCACTGCACCGCGATCGCCGACGGCACCCGCACGATCGCGGGCGACGCGCGTGTCGAGTTCACGCTTGTGCCCGGCCCGGTGGGGCGGTTCGAAGCGGGCGCTATCCGCGCAATCGGCTGATCAGCCCACCGCGGCGCGCGGTCGGCTTCGCGGTTCGCCGTGGGGTCCTGGGCATCTTCGGGAGCGCACCCATGCCGGTGGTTCGGTCGTCCTCGCCGCGGTGCCGGGCCGGGCTCGTGGTCATCGCGAGGTTGCATGCGGTGTTCACCAACGAGACGTGGGTGAACGCCTGAGGGAAGTTCCCGAGCATCCGCTTCGCCGTGGGGTCGTACTCCTCGGCGAGGAGCCCGACGTCGTTGGCCAGCCCGAGCAGGCGATCGAAAAGCGCGCGCGCTTCGTCGACACGCCCGAGCATGCACAGGTTGTCGGCGAGCCAGAACGAGCACGCGAGGAACACGCCCTCTCCGGGCGGCAGGCCGTCGACGCCGTCTTCCGACGGGTAGCGCGCGACGAAGCCGTTGTCGCAGCAGCTCGCGCTGGATGGCGTCGACGGTGCCCGCGACGCGGGGGTCGGATCCCGGGAGGAAGCCGACGAGCGGGATCATCAACGCGCTCGCGTCGAGGGACTTCGACCCGTAGTACTGCGTGAAGGTGTTGCGGTCGGTGTCGAAGCCCTTCTCGCAGACTTCCTTGTGCACGTCGTCGCGCGCGGCCTTCCACCGGTCGAGCGGCCCGTCGAGGCCGAACTCCTCGATCCCCTTGACCGCGCGGTCGAACGCGACCCACGCCATCACCTTGGAGTGGGTGAAGTCGCGACGCGGGCCGCGCACTTCCCAGATGCCTTCGTCGGGGTCCTTCCAACCGCCTTCGAGGAAGTCGAGGATCGCGCGCTGCACCGCCCACGCGTTGGGGTCTTCCTCGATGCCCGGCGCGGCGAGTCTGGTGCAACGCGTCGAGCACCTCGCCGTAGACGTCGAGCTGGTACTGCTCGTGCGCGGCGTTGCCGATGCGCACCGGCTTCGAATCCTCGTAGCCGTCGAGCCACGGCAGCTCGTACTCGGTCAGGCGGCGCTCGCCGAGTACGCCGTACATGATCTGGAGGTGCGCGGGATCACCCGCGACCGTGCGCAGCAACCACTCGCGCCAAGCAGTGGCTTCCTGCACGAAGCCTGCGCTCATCAGCGCGAAGAGCGTGAAGGTCGCGTCGCGCAACCAGCAGTAGCGGTAGTCCCAGTTGCGCACGCTGCCCGGCCATTCGGGCAACGACGTGGTCGGCGCGGCGACGATGCCGCCCGAGGGCGCGTACGTGAGCGCCTTGAGGGTGATCGCCGAGCGCAGCACCGTGTCGTGCCACATGCCGTCGTACCGCGACTGGCGCGACCAGTGCTTCCACCACTTCACCGTGCGGTCGACGGCGCGGAAGGGGTCGATGATCTTCGGTGGCTTCTCGTACGACGGGAACCCGGTGAGCGTGAACGGCACCTTCTCGCCGGCGCGGACGGTGAACTCGGCCTTGTGGCGCATGTCGGCGCCCTCGAGCGCGATCGTGCTCGTGAGCCGCAACGCGTTCGGGCCCGCGACCATCCGGACGTGCCCGTCGATGTTGCGCACCCAAGGGACCACCGTCCCGTAGTCGAAGCGCACGACGAGGCTCACCGTCATCGGCACCGCGCCGGACAGGCCCTCGACGATCCGCACGAGGTCGATGACGCGGTCGCGCACCGGCATGCAGTCGGTGATGCGGACGCTGCCCTCGGGCGTGTCGAACTCGGTCTCGAGCACGAGGGTGCCGTCGATGTACCGGCGGCGGGTGGCACGGCCGCCCGCGCTCGGGGCGATGCTCCAGTGCCCGTTTCGGTTGTCGCCGAGGATCGCGGCGAAGCACGCCCCGGAGTCGAAGCGGGGGACGCACAGCCAGTCGACCGAGCCGTCGTCGGCGACCAGCGCGGCGGTCTGGGTGTCACCGATCAGCGCGTACTGCTCGATCCGGGAGGTCATGCGCCTGCTCTCATTCGACGCCTTTCATTCGACCCAGTTCATTCGAAGGGCCGGTCCGACACCTGGACGAAGGCGAGCCGGAGCTGCGCGAGCGCGTCCCGCAGGGCTTCGTCGTTGGGGGCCAGGCGCGCGCCCAGGCCTTCGACCAGTGCCGCGAAGGCGTCGATCGCGAGCCCGGCCTCGTCGAGACGGGGTTCCGTCGGCCGGCCGTCGGGGCCGGGATCCGGGGTGAGGTGCAGCACCGCCAGCTGCCAGAGCCCGACGGCGTGGTTGGCCACGATGTCGGCCACCGGCACCGACGCCAGCTCGGCCCGGGCCCGGAACATCTCGGCCTCGACCTCGGCGATCTGCTCGGGGGAGAGCTCCTCGTCGTCGTAGCCGGCGACGTCGCCGCCGGGCCCGCCACGCGTCCCCGGCTCGCTCGGATCGCCCAATGGATCTGTGGGGTGCTCGCCTGATGGTGTCCAGATGCTGCTCACGCTGGTATCCTTTCCGGAAGTCAACCAGGGAAGTGGGATCCGTTCCCCACCCGGCCACTCGAGAACTTCGAAAGTCGTTTACGGCCAACGTTGTTCGTAGATGGTGCGCCGGGTCCGCTCATACGGTCGAGCCCGGCTCTTTCACGAGTGTTGGGCTCACATCTGCATGACGGACACTTCCCGTGTCCGTCATTTTGCGTTCCCGACCCAATCTCCCACGATACGAGGTGACCAGATAGCTGCACACGAGGTCCGGATCAACGACCGCATTCGAGCGCGCGAAGTCTTCCTCGTCGGTCCCGAGGGCGAGCAGCTCGGCGTCAAGCCACTCCCGGAGGCGCTTTCGTACGCCCGGCAGCTCGAGTTCGATCTGGTCGAGGTGGCGCCCAATGCCAACCCCCCGGTCTGCCGGGTCATGGACTATGGGCGTTATGTCTACGAGCAGGAACAGCGTCGTCGGCAGTCGAAGCGCAAGGCCACGAACGTCGTCATCAAAGAGATGAAGTTCCGGCCCAAGATCGACGAGCACGACTACGTCACCAAGATGAAGCACGTGGTGCGGTTCTTGGGCGAGGGCAACAAGGTCAAGCTCACGATCATGTTCCGCGGTCGTGAGATGGCGCACCCGGAGCTCGGCCTGAAGATCCTCAACCGGGTCGCAGAAGACGTCGGTGACGTCGCGGTGGTCGAGTCCACACCGCGCCAGGACGGTCGCAACATGACCATGGTCCTGCACCCCGTCCGCAAGGACGGCCGTAAGGCCAAGTCCGATGCGCCGGCACCGCGGCACGAAGCCGCAAGCCCTGCACCGGCGAGTGCAGCCGCAAGTCCAGAGCCGACCAGCCCTGAACCGACAAGTCCCGAACCACCGGTCGCGGTGCCCGAGGCACCCGAACCACCCGAGAGCAACGGAGCAGTGTGATGCCGAAGATGAAGACCCACCGTGGAGCCGCCAAGCGGTTCAAGGTCACGGGCACGGGGAAGATCCGGCGGCGCAAGCAGAACCGGTCGCACCTGCTCGAGAAGAAGTCGAGTCGGCGCAAGCGCTCGCTGGGGCGCCCGGCCGAGGTGGTCGGCGGCGACAAGAAGCGGGTCGACCGCCTGCTGGGCCGCTGACATTCGCCCGTCTGATCATTCGTAGTCCGTGAGGGAGTTTCCACAATGGCCAGGGTCAAGCGATCCGTCCACAGCAAGAAGCACCGCCGCAAGATCCTCGAGCGCGCCGAGGGGTACCGCGGCGCGCGCAGCCGGAGTGTCCGCAAGGCCAACGAGCAGGTCATGCACTCCGGGAACTACGCCTATCGCGACCGCCGGGCGCGCAAGGGCGAGTTCCGCCGCCTGTGGATCACCCGCATCAACGCCGCGTGCCGCCAGAACGACATCTCGTACTCGCGGTTCGTCGCGGGGCTGAAGGCCGCCGAGATCGAAGTCGACCGCAAGATCCTCGCCGATCTCGCCGTGCGCGACTCCGCGGCGTTCGGTGCGCTGGTCTCCACCGCGCGCGAGGCGCTCGAAGCTGCCTGACAACGGTTCGCAAGGACTGGGGCCGAGGCACCAGGCGGTCAAGCGACTCCGCGCCCTGCTGAACGATCGGCGGGCGCGCGATGCGGAGGCGGCGTTCGTGGTCGAAGGGCCGCGCGCGGTCAACGCGGCGTTCGATCACGACGCGCCGATCGAAGTCGTGTACTTCGGCCCCGGTGCCGACGTCGCGTTCGCCTCGTTGCGGGAGCGGGTCGAGGCCGCGGGGGTCGACTGGCAGGTCCTCAAGGAGGGCGTGCTCGAGCGCGTGGGCAGCACGGTGACGCCGCAGCCGGTGCTCGCGGTGGCGCGCAAGCCCGCGCCACGCAGGGACTGGCTGGTGGGCGAGGGTCTCGTGGTCGTGGGCGTCGAGTTGGGTGATCCGGGCAACGTCGGCACGTTGCTGCGCAGCGGTGAGGCATCGGGAGCCGCGGGAATCGTGCTGAGCCGCGGATCCGTCGATGCGTACAATCCCAAGGTCGTGCGTGCGTCAGCAGGTGCGATCTTCGGGGTTCCCGTGATGGAGGAGTGGTCCGCGGTGGAGGCGCTCGACGCGCTCGGCGAGCTCGGCCGGCAGCGGTTGGGTGCTGTCGCCGGAACCGGCACTCCGTATGCCGACGTCGACTTCCGGCGCCCGACCGCGGTGGTGCTCGGCAACGAGGCCCACGGCCTCGGCGACGAGGTCGTCGCGTTGCTCGACGGCCAGGTGACCATCCCGATGACTGCGTCGGCGGAGTCGCTCAACGTGGCGATGGCCGGCACCGTGCTGTGCTTCGAATCCGCCCGTCAGCTCGCGGCGGCCCGGGCATGACCTCGGCCGCCGATCTCGCGGCCCGGCTCGATGCCGAGCGCGCCGTCGCCGGCGCGGCGCTCGCGGCCGCCTCCTCCCTGGACGAGCTCAAGGATGTCGAGCGCCAGTTCCTCGGCCGCCAGTCGGTGCTCACGGAGGTGAACGAGGCGATCAAGAGCCTCGACGGCGCCGAGCGACCGATCGTGGGCAAGGCGGTCGGGGAGTGCCGCGCCGCCCTCACGGCACTCGTCGACGCGCGACGGGCGGAGCTCGCGGCCGCCGACGCCGAGGGGGCGGCCGATCGCGACCGTCTCGATCTCACGCTCGGCGGTCACGGCGCCGAGCGCGGGCACCTGCACCTCGTCACGCAGATACAGCGCGAGCTCGAGGACATCTTCGTGGGCATGGGCTATCTCGTGATGGAAGGCCCCGAGGTCGAAGACGACTACCACAACTTCGAAGCGCTCAACATCCCGGCGGCGCACCCCGCGCGCTCGATGCAGGACACCCTCTACGTCGAACTCGGCGCGCCCGAGCAGATCCTCCTGCGCACCCACACGTCACCGGTGCAGATCCGCACGATGGAGAGCATGCAGCCGCCGATCTTCATCGTCGCGCCGGGCCGCACCTACCGGAACGAGACGCCGTCGCCGCGTCACTCGCCGGTGTTCCACCAGATCGAGGCGCTGGTCGTCGACCGCGGCATCACGCTGGCCGATCTCTTCGGCACCATCGAGACCTTCGTGCGCGCGCTGTTCGGCGACGAGTCGATCCGCACGCGCTTCCGTCCCGACTTCTTCCCCTACACCGAGCCGTCGGCCGAGCTCGCGGTGAGCTGCATCTTCTGCGGTGGCGAGGGCTGTCGCGTCTGCTTCGGGTCCGGGTGGCTCGAGCTCGGCGGCTGCGGGATGGTCGACCCCAACGTGCTCGAAGGCGTAGGCATCGACTCCGAGGAGTACACGGGATTTGCGTTCGGCTTCGGCCTCGAGCGCATCGCGATGGTCCGTTACGGCATCGACGAGATCAAGACCTTCTTCGACGACGACGTCCGATTCCTGGCGCAGTACTGATGGAGATGCAGCGGAGGCGTGGCCGGACGGCCGGGACGCCGGAGCGGAATCGACTGGTATAGATGCTCGCACCCCTCTCCTGGATCAGGGACTTCGCGCCGGTCACCGCGCCGGTGCCCGACATCGTCTCGGCGCTGAACCAGCTCGGGCTCGAGGTCGAGGCCGTCGAGGAGCCCGGTCGCGAGATCAGCGGCGTGATCGCGGCGCGCATCCTCGACGTGCTGCCGCACCCGAATGCCGACAAGATCCGCCTCGCCGACATCGACTTCGGCAGCGGGCAGACGCGCGTCGTGTGCGGTGCACCGAACATCATCGCGGGCATGGTCGTGCCGTACGCGCCGTCGGGCGCGACGCTCCCCGGGGGGTTCACGCTCGAGCGCCGGACGATCCGCGGCGAAGTGTCCGACGGCATGCTGCTGTCGGCACGCGAGATGGGGCTCGGCGACGACCACAGCGGGATCATCGAGCTCGACAAGTCGAGCGAACTCGGCGACGACGTGCGCGTGATCCTCGGCCTCGACGACGTGATCTTCGACCTGTCGATCACGCCCAACCGTCCTGATGCCATGTGCATCGTCGGCGTCGCGCGCGAGCTCGCGGCGCACTTCAAGCTCCCGTTCGGTGTGCCCGAGCCGCACGCGGCCGTCGACGCGTCGGTCGCCAACGACATCACGGTGGTCATCGAAGACTCCGAGCGCTGCGCGCGCTATCTGGGCCGTGTCGCACGGGTCACGATCGGGGAGTCGCCCGCGTGGATGGCCCAGCGCCTCGTGAAGGCGGGCATGCGGCCGATCAGCAACGTGGTCGACGTCACCAACTACGTGCTGCTCGAGCGCAACCAGCCGCTGCACGCGTTCGACCTCGGTCGGCTCGGCGGCCGCGGCATCGTCGTGCGGCTCGGGCGCGATGGCGAGCAGATGACCACCCTCGACGGTGTCGAGCGCGAGCTCACCGCCGAGGACCTCGTGATCGCGGACGCCGAGCAGGCCCCACAGGCGATCGCCGGGATCATGGGTGGCTCGACCGCCGAAGTGTCGGACGCGACCACCGAGATCCTGCTCGAAGCCGCGTACTTCCAGCCCATGGGCATTGCCCGCAGCTCCAAGCGCCTCAAGCTCCGGAGCGAGTCGAGCGCGCGCTTCGAGCGGGGCATCGATCCCGACGCGGTCGCGCGCAACGCCGAGCGGGCGATGGAGCTGTTCGTGCAGGTGGCGGACGCGCGCGTCGCGCCCGACGCGTGCGACGAATACCCGGCACCGATCGCCCGCCCGCGCATCACGCTGCGCACGCGCCGCGTGAACGCGGTGCTCGGCACCACGCTCGACGCCGAAGACGTGTGGGACGCGCTCGCACCGCTCGGGATCGAGCTCGACGTCCCCGACGCCGCCGAGCCCGACGACGACACCGTCTCGGTCACGCCGCCGTCGTGGCGCCCCGACCTCACGCGCGAGATCGACCTCGTGGAGGAGGTGGCGCGGCGCATCGGCTTCGATGCCATCGGCCGCACCCTGCCCGAGGGCCACGGCCAGGTCGGCGCGCTCACGCCGCGCCAGCAGGAGCGCCGGGCGGTGGCCGACGCGCTCGTCGGGCTGGGCATGTCGGAGGCGATCACCCTCTCGCTCGTCGCGCCCGCCGACCTCGAACGTTCGGGCGCGCCCGTCGACCGCATGGTCCGCGCCTCGAACCCGTTGCGCGCGGAGGAGTCGGTGCTGCGCACGCGCATCCTCGCGGGGCTGCTGCGCGTGGTCGCGGCCAATCACGCGCACGGTCTCGTCGATGTCGCGTTGTTCGAGCAGGGCCGCGTGTTCGCGGCCGCGATGGGCGGCGGAGGCCCGCTCCCCGACGAGCCCGAGCACGTCGCCGTCGCGCTCTCGGGCACGGTGCGCCGCGCGCCGGTCGAGACCGACCGCGAGCGCGACGTCTACGACGCGGTCGACGCGGTGCGAGTGATCGCCGACGCGCTCGGCATCGCCGATCTGAGCCTCGAAGCCGACTCGGTGCGTGGGTTCCGCGCCGGGCGCGCGGCGCGCGTCCTCGTGAGTGGGGTCGACGCCGGTGTGGTCGGCGAGATCGCCGCCGACGTGCTCGACGCCGTAGGGCTCAACGGCCCGGTGGTCGCGGCGGAGCTTTCGCTCGACGCGCTCTTCGACGCCCCGCGCCGCGACCGGTCGTTCCGCACTCCGTCACGATTCCCCGCGTCGGCGATCGACCTCGCGTTCGTCGTCGACGACGGTGTGCCCGCGGGCGCGATCGTGGCCACGTTGCGAGCGGCCGGCGGTGATCTGCTCGAAGACGTGCGCACCTTCGACGTGTTCCGCTCCGACGCGCTGGGTGCGCGCAAGCGGTCGCTCGCGTTCGCGTTGCGCCTCCGCGCACCGGATCGCACACTCACCGATGCCGAAGTGGGCGAGCTTCGCCAACGCGCCATCGACGCTGTCGTCGATGGCCACGGCGCACAGCTCCGCGGCTGACGCACCGCATGGCGTTCGTGCATCACCTGCGCCCCCGGTACGCGGAGGTCGACGTGCAGGGCGTCGTCTTCAACGCGCACTGGCTCACGTACTTCGACGAGGCGTCCACGCGCTTCTTCGACTGGATGGGGTTCCCGCCTGCGGTCGCGTTCGTGCGTGACTTCGACGTGATGGTGGTGAAGGCAGTCGTCGAGTGGGAGGGCCCGGCGGGCTTCGACGACGACGTCGCGATCGCGGTCGCGCCGACGCGCATCGGGAACGCGTCGTTCGACCTCACGTACACCGCGGCGGTCGGCGACGCGCCCGCGTGCGAGGGCGTCATCACGTACGTGTCGGTCGTCCCCGGCACGCACGACGCCACGCCGATCCCACCGGTGTTGCGCGAGAAGCTCGAAGCGGTCGCCGCGAGCTACTGACGGCGGGTCCGGCGCGGGGGTGCGCCGTCGCGCCAGAAGTCGATCACCAGCTCGTCGCCCTGCACGCGCGTGAGCGACGCGTCGGTGATGTCGGCGCGGAACAACCCGACGCCGCTCGGCGGGGGTGGCTGGGGGAGCGCGCCCATGAATCGCACGATTGTCTCGTCGTCGGTCACTTCGACCGCGTGGCCGTTGAGCTTGGCGTCGCCGTCGACCAGCTCGGCCTCCGGCGCCGAGTGCAGCGCAAAGCTCGGATTGCGGCGCAGGTCGGCGGCCTTGCGGGCGTCGGGCATCATCGCCAACCACAGCTCGCCGTCGGAGAAGTGCGTCTCCAGCCCGCTCACGCGTGGCGAGCCATCCCGCCTGAGCGTGGCCAGCACCGAGTGGATGTGCGCGCCGAACCGGGCCCGGATGGCCGCGGCCAGGTCGGGTGCCTGGAGCGAGAAGTCGGACCACGACGCCACGAAATGCAGTTTGACAGGGCACAATCAGAGCATGGCGATTCGGGTGCCGTCGCGTGATCTCTACGCCGATCTCGGCGTG
Source organism: uncultured Actinomycetes bacterium (assembly GCA_963721435.1). Classification (GTDB taxonomy): domain Bacteria; phylum Actinomycetota; class Acidimicrobiia; order IMCC26256; family DASPTH01; genus CAVRJC01. Next base: position 341,321 of record CAVRJC010000005.1, on the reverse strand, counting down.
ACCGCCACGGCGTCACCCGAGGAGATCTCGGCCGCGTTCCGCGCCCTCGCGCGGGAGCTCCATCCCGACGCCCGTCCTCAGGCCGATCCCGACACCGCGACGGCCGAACGGTTCAAGACGGTGAGCGCGGCATACCGCGTGCTCTCGGATGCCGCCGAGCGGGCGCGCTACGACGCCACCCGATCGGGAGCCGTGCGGCCCCCGCCCGCGCGACCGGCTGCCCCTGCGCCCATGCCGGCACCGGCCAGCCGGGCCCCCGCCGTGCCTCCCCAGCCGACCGTGCTCGGCTGGGAGATGACCCGGTCGCGCGCCCACTGGGTGCTGGGCGCCGGCATCGCGTGCCTGGCGCTCGCCATCGCGGTCATGGCGTGGGTGCTCACCGATCCCGGCTCCGGCGCCGGGAACCAGACCGGGCGCACGGTCACGCTGTGGCTGGTCGCGGTCAAGCTGCTCGTGGGCGGTGCCCTTGCGGTGTGGGTCGGCACCCACCGGCTCCGGAATCCCTTGCGCTGACGTTGCGGAATCCGTAAAGTTGCAGAGTCTGCAAAAAGGTCGGGCTCGCTGCGGAGGGCGGCCGAGCATCCGGGCCGAGCATGCGAGGGAGGGGTCCGATCGCATCGTCCACGTCACCGCGGCCCGACGCTGCCGTCGATGCCGACGCCGGCCCGAACCTGCCGAAGCGCCAGGTGCTCATCATCTTCAGCGGTCTCATGCTGGGCATGCTGCTGGCCGCGCTCGACGCGACGATCGTCGCGACCGCGCTGCCGACGATCGCGGGCGACCTCGGCGGGCTCGACCAGCTGGCGTGGGTCGTCACCGCGTACCTGCTGACCCAGACGATCGCGACGCCGCTCTTCGGCAAGATGGGCGATCTCTACGGTCGCAAGCTGCTGTTCCAGATCGCGATCGTCGTGTTCGTCATCGGCAGCGTGCTGTCGGGCCTGTCGCTGTCGATGGTGCAGCTCATCGCGTTCCGTGCGTTGCAGGGCATCGGCGCGGGCGGGCTGATGGTCACCGCGCAGGCGATCATCGCCGACGTCGTCAGCCCGCGTGAACGGGGCCGCTACCAGGGTTACTTCGGCGCGGTGTTCGGCTCCGCGAGCGTGATCGGGCCGCTCGTGGGCGGGTTCATCACCGATCACCTGTCATGGCGCTGGATCTTCTTCGTGAACGTGCCCGTGGGCGTGGCCGCGCTCGTCGTCACCAGCGTCACGCTGCCTCCGAGTGTGCGGCGCCGCCTGGTGCGCATCGACTGGGTCGGGAGCGCGCTGCTCGCGGCCGCGATCTCGTGCCTCGTGCTTCTCACCACCTGGGCCGGTGACCAGTACGCGTACGGCTCGAAGGAAATCCTCGGCCTCGCGGCCCTCACCATCGGCCTCGGCGTCGCGTTCGTGCTCGTCGAACAGCGGGTGGACGAGCCCGCGATCCCGATGCGCCTGTTCCGCAACCGCACGTTCTGCCTCGCGGGCGCGATCCTCTTCGTCACCGGCATCGTGATGTTCACCACCATCACGTATCTCCCCACGTTCCTGCAGGTCGCCAACGGCGCCTCCGCGAGCAATTCCGGGCTGCTTCTGGTCCCGCTGTTCTTCGGTGTGTTCGGGTCGTCGATCCTCGCCGGCCAGGTCATCAGTCGCACCGGCACCTGGCGCCGGTTCCCGATCGCGGGGTGTGGCATCGCCACCGTGGGGATGTACCTCCTGTCGACGCTCGACCCACACAGCTCGCGCTTCCAGTCCGGCTTCTACATGGCCGTCGTCGGGCTCGGCATCGGCATGGTCATGCAGGTGCTCGTGCTCGCAACCCAGAACGAGGCACCGGTCGAGGATCTCGGCGTCGCGACGTCGACGGTGTCGTTCGCGCGCGCGGTCGGTGGGTCGGTCGGAGTCGCATTGTTCGGCGCACTGTTCAGCAGCCGCCTCACCGAGCTGTTGGGCAAGGCCGCCAACCTCGACGTGACGCCGGAGATGATCCGCAAGCTGCCGCACGCGCAACGCGTCGTGACTGCCGAGGCGTTCTCCGACGCGATCACGCGCGTGTTCCTGTTCGCGGTGCCGCTCCTGCTCTTCGCGTTCGTGCTCACGTGGTTCCTGAAGGAGACGCCGCTGCGCACCGCGTCGGGTCAGGCTCGGCGCGCGGTCGCCTTCGACGTGGAGTTCGCCGAGGAGAGCCTCGGTGCCTTCGGTGACCCCGCGTTCCCGTACGACGACATCGAAGCGCAGCAGGACTCGTTGCCCACTGGCGGCGCGACGTGACCGTCAGCCTGCGTGAGCGCAAGAAGGCGGAGACGCGCGTCGCGCTCGCATCGGCGGCACTGCGGCTCGCGGTGCACCTCGGCCCCGACGGTGTGACGGTCGACGAGATCGCGAAGGCCGCAGGCGTGTCGCCGCGCACGTTCTTCAACTACTTCGCGTCGAAGGAAGATGCCATCCTCGGCAACACGTCGGCGAGCACGTCGCGGCTCGTCGAGCATCTCGCCGAGCGCCCATCCGACGAGCCGCCGCTCGACGCGTTGCGCGCCGCGATGCACGCGAGCATCGACCATCTACAGACCGATCCCGACGAGTGGATCGCGCGGAACCGACTCGTGCGCGGCTACCCGTCGCTCGCGGTCCGGTACGCGGCTCGGCTCGCGGATCTCGAGCGGGAACTGGTCCTGGAGATCGCCCGGCGTACTGGGCTCGACGCCGATCGCGACCCGTACCCCGGTGTCGTCGCCGGCGCGACGATGGCGGCCGCCCGGGTGGCGCTGACGCTCTGGCAGGAACATGGGCCGCGGGGATCGCTCCCGGCCCTGCTCGACGAGGTGTTCGACCAGCTCATGACCGGCCTCTCCGCACCCGCCCGTCGCCGGAGGTAGCGCGGTCCCGCCGGAACTCGGTGGCATAGCTATGCAGATAGATGTATGCTATGCGGCATGGCGTATCGAGCTGCCGTCGTCGGAGGATCGGGGTACACCGGAGCCGAGTTGCTCCGGCTGCTCGCCGGGCATCCGGAGATCGAGGTCGGGTTGGTCACCGCCGACTCGAACGCCGGGGCCAAGGTGCGCGAGCTCTACCCGTCGCTCGCGGCTGCGTACCCGGATCTCACCTACGAGCCCGTCGCCACGACCGACCTGGCAGGGTTCGACGTCGTGTTCCTCGGCCTGCCGCACGGCGAGTCGCAGCGGGTGGTGCCCGACCTCGTCGACACCGTCGGGCACCTCGTCGACCTCGGCGCCGACTTCCGGCTGCCGATCGACTCCTACCACCAGTGGTACGGCGGAGAGCACGCGGCGCCGCAGCTGCTCGACCGCTTCGCCTACGGCCTGCCCGAGCTCTACCGCGACGACATCGTCGCGGCGCGGCACGTGGCCGCCCCCGGCTGCTACCCGACCACCGCCTCGTTGGCGCTGGCGCCGCTCCTGGCCGCGGGTCTCGTGGAGCACGCGGGCATCGTGGTCGACGCCGCGTCCGGCGTGTCCGGCGCGGGACGCGGCCTGAAGACCACCAGCCTGTTCGCGGAGGTCGACGAGAACGCCGTGCCGTACGGCTTGCTCACGCACCGGCACACGGGCGAGATGGAGCTCGCGCTCACCCACGTGGCCGGCGAGCCCGTCCAGGTGCTCTTCACGCCGCACCTCGTGCCGATGACGCGCGGCATCCTCGCCACCTGTTACGCGCGTCCCGCCGTCGACGCCCTCAGCACCGATCAGCTGCTGGCGCAGTACCGAGAGTTCTATGCGGGCGAGCCGTTCGTGGTCGTGACCGACGAGCCCCCGGTCACCAAGGCGACGATGGGCTCGAACGCCGCGCACCTGAGCGTGCGCTACGACGCGCGGACCAACACGGTGCTCGCGCTGGGCGCGCTCGACAACCTCGTGAAGGGCGCGTCGGGCCAAGCCGTGCAGTGCGCCAACCTCGTGCTCGGGCTCCCGGAGACCGCGGGCCTCAGCGCGATCGGGCTCATGCCATGAGGGCGCAACCGTGAGTGTCACTGCCGCGAAGGGCTTCGAAGCGGGTGGCCTGGCGTCGGGGATCAAGCCGTCGGGCGCGCCCGATCTCGCGATCGTCGCCACCGTCGATCATCGCCCGGTGACTGCTGCGGGCGTGTTCACGTCGAACCTCGTCGCGGCGGCGCCGGTCCAGGTGTGCCGTCGTCACCTCACCGACGCGCGCGCGGTCGCGGTGGTGCTCAACTCGGGCAACGCCAACGCCGCCACCGGCGAGGCGGGCCTGCGTGATGCGTTGCGCATGGCCGAGCTCACTGCAGCCGGCCTCGGCTGCTTCCCGCGTGACGTGCTCGTCTGCTCCACGGGGCTCATCGGGATCCCGATGCCGATGGACCCGGTCGAATCGGGGATCCCGAAGCTCACCGGGATGCTGTCGGCCGGTGCCGACGGCGGCACCAATGCCGCAGACGCCATCCTCACCACCGACACGGTGCGCAAGGAGACCGTGCAGCGGGCCGAGCTCGCGCCCGGGGTCACCGCGACCATCGGCGGGATGGCGAAGGGCGCGGCGATGCTGTCGCCGGCGATGGCGACGATGCTCGCGGTGATCACCACCGACGCCGCGGTCGACGGCGGCGCGCTGCGCGGGATGCTCGAGCTTGCGGTCACCGACTCGTTCAACGCGTTGCTCGTCGACGGGTCGCGCAGTACCAACGACACGGTGCTCGTGCTGGCCAACGGCGCGATCGGCAACGAGCCGGTCGCGCGGAGCTCGCGCGGCTATCAGGAGTTCAGCGACGCGCTCACGGCTGCCTGCGCCGACCTCGCGCACCAGATGGCGGCCGACGCCGAAGGTGCCACCAAGCTGGCGCGCGTCACCGTGCGCGGCGCGCGTTCGTACGCCGAGGCGCGCACTGCGGCGCGGGCCGTCGCCGCGAGCCAGCTGGTGCAGTGCTCGCTCTACGGGTGCGATCCCTACTGGGGGCGCGTGCTCTCCGAGCTCGGCGCGAGCGGCGCGCGGTTCGATCCCGACCGGACCGACATCTCGTACCAGGGCGTGCTCGTGTGCCGGAACGGGTACGCGGCGCCGCACGACGCGGCCGCGCTCGGGCCGCTCATGCGAACAGCGCGACATCGAGATCGAGTGCGACCTGCACGCGGGCACCGGCACGGCATCGGTGCTCTTCACCGACCTCACCCACGCGTACGTCGACGAGAACATGGGCACATCGTGAGCGTCTCCGCCGACATCCTCACCAAAGCGGGCGTGCTCGCCGAAGCGTTGCCGTACATCCGGGAGTTCTCCGGGAAGACGGTCGTGATCAAGTACGGCGGCCACGCGATGGAAGACCCCGCGCTCGCCGACCTGTTCGCGCAAGACGTCGTGCTCATGCGCCTCGTGGGCATGAACCCGGTCGTGGTGCACGGCGGCGGCCCGCAGATCAGCGACCTCATGCAGCGGCTGGGCAAGGTGCCGGAGTTCGTCGACGGGCTGCGGGTCACCGACGCCGAGACCGTCGACATCGTGCGCATGGCGCTCGTGGGGAAGGTCAACCGGGAGGTCGTCGGCGCGCTGAACCAGCACGGCTCGCTCGCGGTCGGCTTGTCGGGCGAGGACGCCGGGCTCATCACCGTGAAGATGCGCGACGAGCGGCTCGGCTTCGTCGGGGACGTCACCAACATCGACGCGTCGATCCTCGAGCGGCTGATCCGCGAGGAGCTCATCCCGGTCGTGGCGACAGTCGGCGTCGACGCCGACGGCCAGACCTACAACGTGAACGCCGACACCGTCGCCGGCGCGATCGCGGAAGCGGTGACCGCGGAGAAGCTCGTGTACCTCACCGACGTCGCCGGTCTCTACGAGGACTTCGGCGACGAGACGTCCCTGATCTCGCGGATCGACGTCGAAGGTCTCGAGCGGCTGGCGAGCGACGGCAAGCTCTCGGAGGGGATGATCCCGAAGATCCGCTCGTGCGTCGACGCGCTCCGCAACGGGGTGTCGCGCGCGCACATCCTCGACGGCCGCATCCCGCACGCGTTGCTGCTCGAGTTCTTCACCCGGGAGGGCATCGGCACGATGATCGGACCCGCATGAGCGCAGCGGAGCGGGGCGCAGGCGGGGCGCAGTGCGGCCCGAAGTGTCGCGACGAGAGCGTGAGAGCATGACCGCATTCGACGAGATCCAACAGCTCGACGCCGAGCACGTGATGCAGACCTACGGCCGTCTGCCGGTCGCGTTCGTGCGCGGCGAGGGCGTGAAGCTGTGGGACAGCGAAGGCAACGAGTACCTCGACTTCCTCGGTGGCCTCGCGGTCACTGCGCTCGGTCACTCGCATCCGGCGGTGGCCGACGCGCTCGCCGACCAGGCCCGCACCCTGCTCCACGTGTCGAACCTCTATTACAACGACGTGCAGCCTCGGGTCGCGGCGCGTCTCGACGCGTTGCTCGGTGGCGGCGGTCGCGTGTTCTTCGCCAACTCGGGCGCCGAGGCCAACGAGTGCGCGATCAAGCTCTCCCGGCGCTACGGCCAGGCCAACGGCGGGCCGGAGCGCTACCACGTGCTCTCCGCGCTCGGCTCGTTCCACGGGCGCACGCTCACCACCCTCGCTGCCACCGGCCAGCCCCAGAAGCAGGAGACGTTCCAGCCCTTGCCGTCGGGCTTCCGGCAGGTGAGCTTCGGCGATCTCGACGCGCTCGCGGCGGCGATGGACGAGCGGGTGTGCGCGGTGATGCTCGAGCCCATCCAGGGTGAGGGGGGCGTGTTGCCGTCGCCGCCCGGCTACCTCGAAGCGGTCCGTGCGCTGTGTGACGAGCGCGAGGCGCTGCTCGTGATCGACGAGGTGCAGACCGGTCTCGGGCGTACGGGCAAGTGGTTCGGCTTCCAGCACGCGCCCGGCGTCACTCCCGACATCGTGAGCATGGCGAAGGCGCTCGGCAACGGCGTGCCCATCGGCGCGTGCTGGGCGCGTGACGAGGTCGCGGCCGCGTTCAAGCCCGGTGACCACGCCACCACCTACGGCGGGCAGCCACTCGCCGCGCGCGCCGCGCTCACCGTCCTCGAGGTGATGGAAACCGTCGACGCGCCTGCGTGCGCGAACCGCGCCGGTGCGCGTCTCTCCGCCGGGCTGGCGGCGACGCCCGGCGTGACCGCGGTGCGGGGCGCCGGTCTCATCCTCGGAGCCGAGCTCGAGCCGCCGCACGAGGCGCCCCGGGTCGCGCTCGCCCTGCTGCACGCGGGGCTCGTGGTCAACGCAGTCACGCCGACGGCATTGCGCTTCGAGCCGTCGTTGCTCGTCACCGACGACGAGATCGACGCTGCGGTCGCGATCGTGCACAAGGTCCTCGAGCAGGACGCCGGATGCCAGGAGAAAGCATGAAGGACGACGCATGAAGGGTCGCCACTTCCTCGAGGTCGACGACCTCACGCCGGCCGAGTTCGGCGAGGTGCTCGAGAACGCATCGCGGTGGAAGGACAGCTCGCTCGCGATCCCGCACCACCTCGAAGGGCTCGGGGTGGCGTTGCTGTTCGAGAAGCCCTCCGCGCGCACGCGTGTGTCGACGGAGATGGCCGTCTTCACGATGGGTGGCTACCCGATGTACGTCCGGCCCGAGGAGGTCGGCCTCGGCGTGCGCGAGTCGGTGGCCGACGTGGCGCGCACCATGAACGCGTTGTGCAGCGCGATCGCGGCACGGGTGTTCGACCACGCCACGCTCGAAGAGATGGCGAGCGTGGTGGAGATCCCGGTCGTCAACCTGTTGTCGGACCGCGCGCACCCGTGTCAGGCGGTGGCCGACTTCCTCACGCTGCAGGAGCTGGTCGGAGACCTCGAGGGACGCAAGCTCGTGTTCGTCGGTGACGGCAACAACGTTGCGGCGTCGCTCGCGTACGCGGCCGCGCTGTCGGGCGTCGAGCTCACCGTCGCGTCGCCGGTCGGGTACGAGCTCGACGACGTGACCGTCGACCGCGCTCGCAATCTCGGCGGGATCATCGAGCTCGCGGTCGACCCGTACGAAGCGGTGCGCGGCGCTGACGCCGTCTACACCGACGTGTGGACGTCGATGGGGCAGGAAGAGGAGACCGCGGTTCGCCGCGCTGCGTTCGCGGGCTACCAGGTGAACACCGACCTCATGGATGCCGCGGGGGAGCAGGCCTGGTTCCTGCACTGCCTCCCCGCGCACCGGGGCGAGGAAGTGACCGACGACGTGATCGACGGCCCGCGCAGCGCGGTGTGGCAGCAAGCGGGGAACCGCATGGACGCCGCGCGCGCCGTCCTCGCGTTCCTCGTGGAGGAGGCGTAGCGATGGCAGGAACGCTTTCCCCGGTCGCGGTTGCGGAGCCGACCAGGAGAGGTGTCTAGGTGGCGACGCTGGGCAAGCCGCAACGGCAGCACCGCATCGCGCGGTTGCTCGAGGAGCAGGCGATCTCGAGCCAGGCGCAGCTGGTCGAGATGCTCGCATCCGACGGCGTGGTCGCGACACAGGCCACGGTGAGCCGTGACCTCGAGGAGCTGGGCGCGGTGAAGGTGCGCATCCCCGGTGGCGCGATGGCCTACGCGATCCCCGAGCACGCCAAAGAGGGCACCGTCTCCGACGACCACCTCCGGCGCGTGATCGGCGAGTTCGTGGTGGAGGTCGCGCAGAGCGGGAATCTCGTCGTGTTGCGCACGCCGCCGGGCTCCGCCCACGTGGTCGGCAGCGCGATCGACCGCGCCGGCCTGCCCGACATCCTGGGCACCGTCGCCGGCGACGACACCATCCTCGTCGTGTGCTCCGAATCCGTCCGCGGTGCCCCCGTCGCCGCCGAGCTCGCTGCCCTGGCGGGATTGTGAATCGCGTCGTACCGATGTTTGCGAAGCCGAACGAGCGGCTGCGGGCCGGGTATCCCGGCCCGCAGCGAGAGAGGCAGGAGTGATGGCGAAGCGAGTGGTGCTCGCGTACTCCGGCGGGCTGGACACGTCGGTGGCGGTGAAGTGGATCCAGGAGGAGTGGGGCGCCGAGGTGATCGCGCTCGCGGTCGACGTCGGCCAGACCGCCGACGACCCGTGGGACGTCATCAAGGCGCGCGCGCTCGCCGCCGGCGCGATCGAGGCCAAGGTGGTCGACGCGCGCGCCGAGTTCGCGGACGACTTCCTCGTCCCTGCGATCCACGCCAATGCCTTGTACGAAGGGAAGTACCCGCTCGTGTCGGCACTGTCGCGGCCGGTGATCTCGCGTCACCTCGCGCTCGCGGCGCGCGAGTACGGCGCCGATGCCGTCGCGCACGGCTGTACGGGCAAGGGCAACGACCAGGTGCGCTTCGAGGTGTCGGTGCGCGCGCTCGCGCCCGATCTCGAGGTGCTGGCGCCGGTCCGCGTCTGGGGCTTCACCCGCGAAGACAGCGTCGACTACGCGCTGAAGCACGACATCCCGATCAACGTGAACAAGAAGAGCATCTACTCCATCGACGAGAACCTCTGGGGTCGCGCGATCGAGTGCGGCATCCTCGAAGACCCGTGGGTGTCGCCGCCGTCCGACGCGTACGTGCTCACGTGTGATCCGGCGGATGCCCCGCGCGAGGCGAGGGAGCTCGTCGTGCGGTTCGAGAGTGGGGTGCCGGTCGCGCTCGACGGTGCCTCCATGCCGTTGCACGAGCTGGTGCCCGCGCTCGGGTCTGCCGTCGGCGCGTACGGGTTCGGCCGACTCGACATGGTCGAGAACCGCCGGGTCGGGATCAAGAGCCGCGAGACCTACGAGTGCCCGGGGTCGCTGGCGGTGCTGCTCGCGCACGCCGACCTCGAGTCGATCACGCAGGAGCGTGACCTCATGCGCGAGAAGGCGCGGCTCGAGCCGCGGTACGCGGAGCTCGTGTACGACGGCCTCTGGTTCTCGCCGTTGAAGGAGGCGCTCGACGCGTTCATGGCCCACTCGCAGAAGTTCGTGACCGGCGACGTGCGCCTGCACCTCGAGCCGGGCCAGTGCTTCGTGGTAGGGCGACGGGCCGATCGCCCGCTGTACAGCTACGAGCTCGCGACCTACGACGCGGCCGACACCTTCCACCACGAGGATTCCGCCGGCTTCGTGCGACTCTGGGGCCTCGGCGTGGAGACGTGGGCACGCGAGCAGGGCGGCCCGGCCGGATCATGAACAAGCCCCTGTGGCACGGCCGCTTCGGCGAGGGACCGGCCGACGAGCTGCTCGCGTTCACCGAGAGCCTCTCGTTCGACGCGCGTCTCGCGGTCGACGACATCGCGGGCTCGCGCTGCGGACGTGGAGATGCTCGTGCGCGTCAGGCTGCTCACCGACGAGGAAGGCGCGCTCGTGCTCGCCGCCCTCGATCGGACCGAGCACGAGATCACCGAGGGCACGTTCGAGTTCGCACCGACCGACGAAGACATCCACACCGCGATCGAACGTCGCGTCACCGAGCTCGCGGGCGACGCCGGTGCGAAGCTGCACACCGGTCGGAGTCGCAACGACCAGGTCGCGACCGCACTTCGCCTCTTCGTGCGGCGGGAGGGGCTCGACGTCGCCCGTTCGGTGCACGCGCTGCAAGTCGTCCTCCTCGACCGCGCGGTCGCGGCAGGAGACGCGTCACTCCCGGGCTACACCCATCTGCAGCGAGCGCAACCCGTGCTGCTCGCACACCACTTCCTCGCGCACTTCTGGGCGTTCGCCCGCGACGTCGACCGCTGGCGCGACGCGTTGGCGCGTGCCGACGTGTCGCCGTTGGGCGCAGGTGCGCTCGCGGGCTCCAGCTTGCCGCTCGATCCCGACAGCGTCGCGACTGCGCTCGGGTTCGCAGCGCGCTTCGACAACTCGCTCGACGCGGTGTCGGACCGCGACTTCGTCGCTGAAGCCTTGTTCGTCGCCACGTTGGGCCAGGTGCACCTGTCGCGGCTCGGCGAGGAGATCGTGCTGTGGTCGACCGAGGAATTCGGCTTCCTGCGCCTCGCCGACGCGTACAGCACCGGTTCGTCGATGCTGCCGCAGAAGAAGAACCCCGACATCGCCGAGCTCGCCCGCGGGAAGGCCGGCCGCCTGATCGGCGAGCTCACGGGACTGCTGGCCACGCTCAAGGGCCTGCCACTGGCGTACAACCGGGACCTCCAGGAAGACAAGGAGCCGTTGTTCGACGCGCTCGACCAACACCGGCTCGCGCTGCGGGCGGTCGCCGGGCTGCTCGCGACCGCGGAGGTCGACGAAGCTCGCATGCGGGCCGCGGCCGACACCGCCACGTCGTCCGCCACCGATCTCGCCGAGTGGCTGGTGGAGAAGGGCGTGCCGTTCCGGGAGGCGCACGCGCGCGTCGGTGCCATGGTGCGGAGCTCGACGGAGCGCGGGGTCGGCCTCGAGGAGCTCGTGCTCACCGATCCCGACCTCGGGCCCGACGCGCTCGCGTTGCTCGAGCCCGGTGCCGCGGTGCTCCGGCGCACGACGCCGGGCGGTGCCGGCCCCGCGCCCGTCGCGGCGCAGCTCGATGCCGCGCGCGCGCGTCTCGCCGACCAGGCCCTCTGGCTCGGTTGAGCCGCACACTCCCGCGGTCGTTCTACGAGCGGGACGCACGGGACCTCGCGCGAGCACTGCTGCACAAGCTGTTGGTGGCACGCGACGCCACGGGCGAGGTGTTGAGTGCGCGCATCGTCGAGGTCGAGGCGTACCGCGGCGCTGAGGATCCCGGAAGTCATGCGTTCCGAGGGATGACCAAGCGCAACGCCACCATGTTCGGGCCACCCGGCCATCTGTACGTGTATTTCACCTACGGGATGCACTGGTGCGCGAACGTCGTCGCGGGCGAGCGTGTGGAGGGCAGTGCTGTGCTCTTGCGAGCCGCGACACCCGTCCGCGGGATCGAGCTCATGCGCACCCGGCGGGTGAAGGCCCGCCGCGACCGAGATCTCCTGTCGGGTCCCGCAAAGCTGTGCCAGGCGTTCGCGATCACCGGCACCCACGACGGCACCGACCTCACGGTCGCCCGTGGTTCGCTCCGCATCGTCGATGACGGCATGCCACCGCCGACCGATCCTCTCGTGACCACGCGCATCGGCCTGTCACCCGGTCGCGGCGACGACTTCGAGTGGCGCTACTGCGTCCCCGGCGATCCTCGTATCAGCCGGGATCGACGGGGGACTGCCGGGTAGCGTTCCTGCGTCATGGCCGTCAGCGTCGACGAACAATTCCGTATCCTCAGCACCGGCGCGGTCGACCTCATCACCGAGGCCGATCTGCGGCGCAAGCTCGCGGCCGGCCGCCCGCTGCGGGCCAAGCTCGGCATCGACCCCACCGCCTCCGACATCCACCTCGGGTTCGCAGTCGTGCTCCGCAAGCTCCGCCAGTTCCAGGAGCTGGGTCACGTCGCGGTGCTCATCATCGGGGACTTCACCGCCCAGGTGGGCGACCCGTCGGGTAAGTCGGCCACGCGCCCGCGTCTCACCAAGGAAGACGTCGACGGCCACGCCGTCACCTACATCGAGCAGGTCGGCAACATCCTCCTGCCCGACAACCTCGAGATCCGCCGCAACTCCGAGTGGCTCGGCACCATGGGCATCGAAGACGTCCTGCGCCTCGCGTCGCGCACCACCGTCGCCCGCATGTTGGAACGTGACGACTTCTCGCGTCGCCTCCGCGACGGCGTGCCGATCTCGGTGATGGAGCTGCTGTACCCGCTGCTCCAGGGCTGGGACTCCGTGATGGTCGAGTCCGACGTCGAGCTCGGCGGCACCGACCAGCTCTTCAACAACCTCGTCGGCCGGCACTTCCAGGAACAGGTTGGCCAGGAGGGGCAGGTGGTGCTCACCACGCCGTTGCTCGAGGGCACCGACGGGGTGCAGAAGATGTCGAAGTCGCTCGGTAACTACATCGGCATCGCCGAGCCGCCGGGGGAGCAGTTCGGCAAGCTCATGCGCGTCCCCGACGCGCTCATGCCGCGCTACCTCACGCTCACCACCGGTTGGCATCCCGACCGCATCGACGAGGTCACCGGCGCGCTGTCGTCGGGTGCGCTCGCGCCCGTCGACGGCAAGCGCCTGCTCGCGCGCACGGTCGTCGACCTGTACCACGGCGACGGCGCGGGCGCCGAGGCCGAAGCGGAGTTCGACCGTGTCTTCCGCGACCACGCCGTCCCGGAGGAGGTCGCCGAGTTCGCCGTCGACCCGTCGGAGCTCACCGACGGTCGCGTGCGCGTGGCCCGGCTGCTCGCGCTCGCGTTCCCGACCGCGGTGCCGTCCAACAAGGAAGGCCGGCGCAAGATCGAGCAGGGCGGTGTTCGCATCGACGGCAACGTCATCGCAGATCCCGACCTCGCGTTGAGCGCCGCCGACTTCGACGGCAAGCTCCTCCAGCTCGGCCGGAGGAACTGGGCCCGGCTCCGCGCGTAGCGCGGGTCGCTCGACCGCCCTGGCGTCGAGCTACGTGACGGCGATCCAGGTGATCATGCCGATCACCACGATCAGGACGGCGACGACGGCGGCGATCCAGTAGCCGACGCCCTTCTTGTGCACGCCGAAGTTCTCCATGACCGCGCGGCGTTCGTGCTGCTGCTCGTAGTGCTCCGCCTGCGCAGTGCCGACCTTCGGGAGGTGCTGTGGCTTCTTGTGCGTCTTGCGGCTCTTGGATCCGGCTCGGCCCATGGCCGAGGAGATTATCCTGCGCCGGACGTGCGGTCCGCCGCGCGTCGGGCCCTTTGCCGGATGTTCGACGAGCAGGAGACGTGATGGCGCAGGTCGACGAGGGTGTCGGGCAGGACGATGCGGAAAGCACCGGCGTCGACCGCCGGCGCTTTCTCCGTCGGGGAGCCATCACGGCCGCGGTGGCGGCTGCGGGCGCGGCGGCAATCGCACGGCCCGCCGCGGCGGCCGACAACGACACGATCAAGATCGGCAGTGCCAACGACGCGAACAACACTGGTACCACCACCACGAAGCTCACCGGCTCGCAGTTCCTCGCACTGAACGGCAACGGCGACGTGAGTCTCGTCGGCCAGCACGACACGAGCAACGCGGTCGGTATCGAGGGCCGCGCCAACGTGGGTGCCCAGCTGAAGCTCACGCCGAACTCGCTCGACCTGCTCGACACCAACGACTCGCACGTCTTCCAGGCCGGTTCCCTGGTCACCGACAACAACGACATCCTCTGGTACGCGCTCGAGAACGGCGCCGGCGCCGACACCGGACTCCACCCGGTCTCGCTCACCGCCGCCTTCCTCCCCGTGTCGCCGCCGATCCGGGCGTACGACTCGCGGTCCGGCGCACCGCCGGCGACCGGCGTCAAGGGGAGCATCAACGGCAACATCGGGCAGGAGCGCGACGTCCACATCCTGGTCCCGGGGTCGAACGTGCTCGCGATCTTCGTGAACCTGACCGTGGTGGCCACGACGGGAGCAGGGTTCCTGGCCATGTTCGCCGCCGACGAGGTGTGGGACCCCTCGTCACCGTTTTCGAGCATCAACTGGTTCACGAACGGGCAGATCACCGCCAACGGCGTCGCCACCGCCGCCGACAACGCCACCGGCAACGTGCGGATTCACGCCGGCGGCCAGGGCACCACCGACTTCCTCATCGACGTCACCGGCCTGTGGGTGATCTGAGCCCATGGACGCCAAGGCGACGAAGCAGGCGCTCATCGAGTGGTACGAGAACAGCGCGTCCCCCGACGCGGCCGCCGTGGCGCGGGTCGTCGACCGGAACCGGGCCCTCCGCGCGCTCGCGGCCGCGCAGGTCGACGACGGGAACGGTACGCCGGCGGCACCCGATGCCACTTCGCAGGCTCGGCACGAGGCGATCCGGGAGTGGGGGACGCGCTCGATCGAATGAGCGGGCCGGAATTCCCGGGATTCCCGTGAAAAGGCCGGGTTCCGGCTTGCAGACCGGCGCCGCGGCGCGTACAGTGACCAGCCCGCCCGGTGCGCTGCACTGGACGGGATTGACACGGACGCTTCTCGCCGGCACCACTGCGCCTCTCGTGTGCGGTGGCCCGATCGATGCGATCTGATGCGAGGCAGTGAGTGTCAGCTTTGCGCGAGTCCCTCCGGGGGCCGTGTTGAGCATGCGGCTCCTTGAAAACGGAATAGTGACGCCAAAAGCCAGTGCGGGCGTGTCGCGAGACACGTCACCTGTTATTCCGCACGGCGAGACCCCCTCGGGGGCCGTCGTGCAAGTTGCCGGAACCGACCTCAGTGGGCGGATCCGGCAGCTCTCCGATCAAAGGCCGAACCGGTTCGCCGGCGAGGTCGAGATCTCGATGGAGAGTTTGATCCTGGCTCAGGACGAACGCTGGCGGCGCGCCTAAAACATGCAAGTCGAACGACAAGCCCGGGCTTGCCCGGGTGGACAGTGGCGAACGGGTGAGTAACACGTGAGGAACCTGCCCCGAAGACCGGGACAACATCGGGAAACCGTTGCTAATACCGGATGCCCTCGAAGAATCGCATGGTTCATCGAGGAAATGGATTCCGCTTCGGGATGGCCTCGCGGCCTATCAGCTTGTTGGTGAGGTAACGGCTCACCAAGGCTTCGACGGGTAGCTGGTCTGAGAGGATGTCCAGCCACACTGGGACTGAGACACGGCCCAGACTCCTACGGGAGGCAGCAGTTAGGAATCTTGCGCAATGGACGAAAGTCTGACGCAGCGACGCCGCGTGCGGGATGAAGGCCCTCGGGTTGTAAACCGCTTTCAGCAGGGACGAAATTGACGGTACCTGCAGAAGAAGCCCCGGCCAACTACGTGCCAGCAGCCGCGGTAATACGTAGGGGGCTAGCGTTGTCCGGATTTATTGGGCGTAAAGAGCTCGTAGGTGGTTCGGTAAGTCGGATGTGAAATCTCCAGGCTCAACCTGGAGGGGTCATTCGATACTGCCGTGACTAGAGTTCGGTAGAGGAGTGTGGAATTCCTGGTGGAGCGGTGAAATGCGCAGAGATCAGGAGGAACACCCGTAGCGAAGGCGGCACTCTGGGCCGATACTGACACTGAGGAGCGAAAGCGTGGGGAGCGAACAGGATTAGATACCCTGGTAGTCCACGCCGTAAACGTTGGGCACTAGGTGTGGGGTTCTATCGACGGATTCCGTGCCGTAGCTAACGCATTAAGTGCCCCGCCTGGGGAGTACGGCCGCAAGGCTAAAACTCAAAGGAATTGACGGGGGCCCGCACAAGCGGCGGAGCATGTGGCTTAATTCGATGCAACGCGAAGAACCTTACCTGGGTTTGACATTTGGGGAAAAGCCGTAGAGATACGGTGTCCTTCGGGGCCCCAAACAGGTGGTGCATGGCTGTCGTCAGCTCGTGTCGTGAGATGTTGGGTTAAGTCCCGCAACGAGCGCAACCCCTATCCCATGTTGCCAGCGGGTAATGCCGGGGACTCGTGGGAGACTGCCGGTGCCAAACCGGAGGAAGGTGGGGATGAGGTCAAGTCATCATGCCCCTTACGTCCAGGGCTGCACACATGCTACAATGGCCGGTACAAAGGGTCGCTACTTCGCGAGAAGACGCCAATCCCAGAAAGCCGGTCTCAGTTCGGATTGCAGTCTGCAACTCGACTGCATGAAGTCGGAGTCGCTAGTAATCGCAGATCAGCATTGCTGCGGTGAATACGTTCCCGGGCCTTGTACACACCGCCCGTCACACCACGAAAGTTGGTAACACCCGAAGCCGGTGGCCTAACCCTTTTGGGAGGGAGCCGTCGAAGGTGGGATCAGCGATTGGGGTGAAGTCGTAACAAGGTAGCCGTACCGGAAGGTGCGGCTGGATCACCTCCTTTCTAAGGAGCACACTGCTCGGTCTCGAGGTTCGTCATCGAGATCGGGGAGCTCCCACGTCGAGCACTGGTTAGTTGGCACATGGGTGATCTCTCGACCCTCGCGTCGAACCTTCGGGTTCGCAAAGCGGGCACCACCGAGAGCCCCGAGTCGCCTGACGTCACTATTCCGTTTTGAGGGAGTCGCTGGCTCGCGCTTCGGCGCGTCCGGCCATTTCCCAGGGAAGTGCGGCCCCCCACCTCATTGCAGGTGGGCGTGTGCTGCATCCCGGTACGAGCTCCCCACGAGGCCGGCAACATGCCTGCGTCGTGGGTTCGCCGTACCGATCTGCCCTTTGAGAACTGCAGAGCGAGCACGAGCATCTTTTAGTACAAGAAGAAATACTCCCAAGCTACAAAGAGCCAACGGTGGATGCCTTGGCGCCAGATGCCGATGAAGGACGTGGACGGCTGCGATAAGCCACGGTTAGCTGCCTATCAAGCTTTGATCCGTGGATATCCGAATGGGGAAACCCGGCTGGGGTCATGCCCAGTCACCCTGACCTGAACACATAGGGTCAGCGGAGGGAACCGGGGGAACTGAAACATCTCATTACCCCGAGGAAAAGAAAACAACCGTGACTCCCTGAGTAGCGGCGAGCGAAACGGGACGAGCCTAAACCGTTGCAGTGGTACAGCCTGCCGGCGATGCTGCAGCGGGGTCGTGGGACCCACCCGAAAGTACGGCAGTGCTTTCATGGAGTTACAAAGTCGATCACTAGCGGAAGCGTTGTGGAACCTCGCGCCGTAGAGGGTAAGAGCCCCGTACGCGAAAGTCATCGACCTCCAAGTGGTGTTCCCGAGTAACGCGGGATCCGGGAAAGCCCGCGTGAATCTGCGAGGACCACCTCGTAAGGCTAAGTACAATCTGGCGACCGATAGTGCACGAGTACCGTGAGGGAAGGGTGAAAAGAACCCCGGGAGGGGAGTGAAATAGAACCTGAAACCGTTGGCTTACAAGCCGTCAAAGCGTCGTCGTCGGACTTTGGTCCGGCGGTCCGTGATGGCGTGCCTTTTGAAGAATGAGCCTGCGAGTTACCGTTCGTGGCGAGGTTAACCCGAGAGGGGGAGCCGGAGCGAAAGCGAGTCTGAACAGGGCGTTCAGTCGCGGGCGGTAGACCCGAAGCCGAGTGATCTATCCATGGGCAGGTTGAAGCGAGGGTAAGACCTCGTGGAGGACCGAACCCACCAAGGTTGAAAACTTGGGGGATGACCTGTGGTTAGGGGTGAAAGGCCAAACAAACTCGGTGATAGCTGGTTCTCCCCGAAATGCATTTAGGTGCAGCGTCGTGCGTTCAGTATCGGAGGTAGAGCACTGGATGGTCTAGGGGGCCTACAAGCTTACCGAAATCAGCCAAACTCCGAATGCCGATACTCCAGAGCACGGCAGTGAGACTATGGGGGATAAGCTTCATAGTCGAGAGGGAAACAGCCCAGAACGCCAGCTAAGGCCCCAAATTCTGTACTCAGTGGTAAAGGATGTGGGATTGCCCAGACAGCCAGGAGGTTGGCTTAGAAGCAGCCATCCTTAAAAGAGTGCGTAACAGCTCACTGGTCGAGTGATCCTGCGCCGACAATGTAACGGGGCTCAAGTACAGAGCCGAAGCTGCGTCATTGTGTGATCTTCGGATCACGTGATGGGTAGGGGAGCGTCGATCTCAGCCGTGAAGCGGTCGCGTGAGCGGTCGTGGAGCGTGGTCGAGTGCGAATGCAGGTATGAGTAGCGAACGAGGGGGGAGGAACCCCTCCGCCGAATGCCCAAGGGTTCCTGGGGAAGGCTCATCCGCCCAGGGTTAGTCGGGAGCTAAGGCGAGGCCGAAAGGCGTAGTCGATGCACAACAGGTTGATATTCCTGTACCACCGTGTCCGCGCCCAACCCAAGTGGGGTTGCTAAGGGGATGGCCTTCGGGCCGAGCCGACCCACTTCACGACGGGTAGCGATGGGGGGACGCAGGAGGGTAGGTCTACCGGGCGCTGGTTGTACCCGGGGTAAGCAGGTAGGCGGTCCGATAGGCAAATCCGTCGGGCATCAACGCCGAGATGCGATGCCGAACCGTTTCAGGTGAAGTGACTGATCCCATGCTGCCGAGAAAAGCCTCTAGCGAGTTGACACGGTGCCCGTACCCCAAACCGACTCAGGTGGGCACGTAGAGAATACGAAGGCGATCGGGAGAACTCTGGTTAAGGAACTCGGCAAAATGCCCCCGTAACTTCGGGAGAAGGGGGGCCTTAGTAGAGTGAAGGACTTCGCGTCCCGAGCTCGAGGAGGCCGCAGAGACCAGGGCCAAGCGACTGTTTACTAAAAACACAGGTGCGTGCAAAGTCGCAAGACGACGTATACGCACTGACGCCTGCCCGGTGCCGGAAGGTTACGGGGAAGGGTTAGCCGCAAGGCGAAGCTCTGAACCTAAGCCCCGGTAAACGGCGGCCGTAACTATAACGGTCCTAAGGTAGCATGAAACCCTCAAGCAGGCATGAGGGTGCTGCCCCTCCTCGTGGGTGACCACGGGATGCGCAGTCGGCTATATGCTGGAAAACCCGGTGTATCCTCCACTACTCGTTGTTTGATGTCATACCCCGTTTGTAGGGTGTGGCGCATGAACAGCAGTGAAAATCCGTGAGAGTGCGGAAAATCAGCAGGAAAGACTCACCGTCATCAGCAGCTGGCTCGTGGGCTTCGTCGACGGTGAAGGCTGCTTCTCAGCTGCCCCGTCGTTCGGAACGGCTCGATGACTCTCGGCTGGCAGGTACAACCTGCAGTTCTGCAGTCGTCCAAGGGGAGTCAAGCCGCGACGTCTTGAAGAGATGGTCAAGTTCTTCGGTTGCGGAAAGGTTTACGTCAACCGTCGCCACGACAACCATCGGGAAGATGCTCTACCGCTATTACGTCTCTCGTTTCGGAGACCTGACGGGATGTGATCGTCCCGTTCTTCGAAGCAACCCGCTGCGAACGGCGAAGCGAGACGACTTCGCCAAGTTCGCCGACATCATCGAGTTGATGCGGCTCCGCCGGCACCTCACGGTGATAGGTCTCCGATCGAGATCGCGGAGATCGTAGAGACGATGAACCTTCGGAAGCCGTCCGAAGCGTTGAGAATCCTCAGAGGCCATACGCCGAGCCCTCTTCACAGTCTCGTGAGGAGAGGATGAGATGGTCCGGACCCTACGGCGACGTAGGGAGGCTGGCCAACGCCAGCCCGCCAATCGGAGTTCGCCATGACCGATTGGTCCACAAGTAACAGACTCAAGCGAAATTCCTTGTCGGGTAAGTTCCGACCTGCACGAATGGCGTAACGACTTGGCTACTGTCTCAACCAGAGACCCGGCGAAATTGCAGTACGAGTAAAGATGCTCGTTTCCCGCAGAAGGACGGAAAGACCCCGTGGACCTTCACTACAATTTGATGTTGGGTTTCGGTTCATATTGTGTAGGATAGGTGGGAGTCTTGGAAGCCGGGGCGTCAGCTTCGGTGGAGACAACCTTGAAATACCACCCTGTATGTATTGGGACTCTAACCTGGGCCCGTAATCCGGGTCGGGGACAGCGTCAGGTGGGTAGTTTGACTGGGGCGGTCGCCTCCTAAAGAGTAACGGAGGCGCCCAAAGGTTCCCTCAGGCTGGTCGGCCATCAGCCGTTGAGCGTAAAGGCACAAGGGAGCTTGACTGCGAGACCTACAAGTCGAGCAGGTGCGAAAGCAGGGCTTAGTGACCCGGCCGTGGCGTGTGGAAGCGCGGTCGATTAACGGATAAAAGGTACCCCGGGGATAACAGGCTTATCTTGCCCAAGAGTCCACATCGACGGCAAGGTTTGGCACCTCGATGTCGGCTCGTCGCATCCTGGGGGTGAAGCATCTCCCAAGGGTTGGGCTGTTCGCCCATTAAAGCGGTACGCGAGCTGGGTTTAGAACGTCGCGAGACAGTTCGGTCCCTATCCTCTGCGGGCGTAGGAGATTTGAGGGGAGCTGTCCCTAGTACGAGAGGACCGGGACGGACGCAGCTCTAGTGTGCCAGTTGTCCTGCCAAGGGCATGGCTGGTTGGCTACCTGCGGAAAGGATAAGCGCTGAAAGCATCTAAGCGCGAAGCCTGCCTCGAGATGAGATCTCCCACCGGGTTAACCGGGTAAGGCCCCTGGTAGACCACCAGGTTGATAGGCCGGAAGTGTACGCACGGTGACGTGTTCAGCTGACCGGTACTAATCGGCCGAGGGCTTGGGATTTTTCTTCCAAATGCTCGTGCTCGCTCTGGAGCTCTCTCGAGGAGCCCACGCAATTCGAGATCAAGCAATTGATCGATGACAACTTCATAGGTTTCCGGTGGCAATTGCGGCGGGGAAACACCCGTTCCCATTCCGAACACGGTCGTGAAGACCGCCAGCGCCGATGGTACTTGGGGGGTAACTCCCTGGGAGAGTAGGTCGCCGCCGGGATTTCTCAGACGCCCCCGCTGCGCACACGTTGCCGCAGCGGGGGCGTTTTTCGCGTCTGGATACGCTCACCACACCACCGCACCACTCCAACGATCGACGGATACGGAAGACGATGCCGAAGTACGAACCGGGGCGAGGACGATCTCGCAGAAGGACGACCTGGCTCCGGCGCGCCGAAAGGTGGCTCGAAGGGGCGCCCGTCCGGGGGGTCGAAGGCCGGGGGGTCCAAGGCCGGGGGGTCCAAGGCCGGAGGGTCCAAGGGCGGCGCCAAGGGCGACGCACGAGGTGGACCGCCGCGCGCCGCGGTGCACGGGGTGGCGCCGGAGGCACATCGGGCCGGGGCGCGAGCACCGGACGGCCGTCGTCCGGACGTCCGTCCGCCGGGCGACCGTCATCGGGACGATCATCTGCCGGCCGATCGTCGACCGGCCGTGCGCCGGGCAAGCCCGAGGGCGGCTTCCGTGCGTCGTCGGGCAAGAAGCCGGGGCCCCCGCGCGCCCCGGGCTCGGGCGCGGTGCGCAAGAGCGGGACCGGACGGCCGGCGACAGCGGCACCCGCGCTCCGGACCGCACCAGCCGCCAAGGCGGCCGCGCCGAAGGCGGCTTCGGGCCCTACCGCAAGGACACCGACGACGAGACCGCCGGTCGTGGGGCACGCGCGCCCAAGGCGACTCGACCCGATCGCTCGCCCCGCAGCGGTCGTTCCGATCGGCCGGACCGCGGCAGTCGAGGCGACCGACCCGACCGGGGCGGCCGGGGTGATCGGGGTGGCCGATCGGATCATGGGCGCGAGGAGCGGTCGGATCGACCGCCGCGTGATCGGGACCGGGATCGGGACCGCGACGAAGCACCGGAGCGCCGTGCGCCCGCGCGTCCGGCGTTGCGGGTCGTCGGTCAGCGCAAGGCATCGGCGCCCGCGAAACGCGGGACCCGTCGGACCACACCGGCACCGTCGTCGCGGCGCCGGCGCCGTCGTGCGGGGCCCGCGGACGTCCAGGAGGAGATGGGGCGCCTCGCCGGGCGCAACGCGAACCGTGCGTTCACGCAGCTCATGGCGGCGGCCGACGCGTACCAGCACGACCGCGAGCGCGAGGCGATCCGCATCCTGCGCCCGCTGCGCGACCATGTCCCCGACTCGCCGAGCGTGCGTGAGCTCATGGGGCTCGCGCAGTACCGCATCGGCAACTACGCCGCCGCGGCCAAGGAGCTCGAGGTGTACGTGAGCCTCACCGACTCGGTCGACCAGCATCCCGTGCTCATGGACTGCTACCGCGCGCAGCGAAAGTGGAAGCGCGTCGCCGAGCTCTGGCAGGAGCTCGCGGCCGTCTCGCCGGCGGGCGAGCTCGTGGCCGAAGGTCGGATCGTCTACGCGGGCGCGCTCGCCGACCAGGACCGCATGCCCGAGGCACTCGCCGCGCTCCGGAAGCGGGCCGCGGTGGTCAAGAACCCGAGCGACCACCATCTGCGGCTCTGGTACGCGCTCGCCGACCTCGAGGAGCGCGCCGGCAACCTCTCGGTCGCGCGCGACCTGTTCGACCGGGTCCGCCGCGCCGACCCGAGCTTTGCCGACGTCGCCGAGCGCCGCGCCGCGCTCGGTTGACCTC
The DNA here is from genome assembly GCA_963721435.1 of uncultured Actinomycetes bacterium. Lineage (GTDB taxonomy): Bacteria > Actinomycetota > Acidimicrobiia > IMCC26256 > DASPTH01 > CAVRJC01. Next base: position 318,596 of record CAVRJC010000005.1, on the reverse strand, counting down.
GGGCTCGACGTAGCTGACACACCCTCGTCGTAGGGTGGCGGCGCGCCACCGCAAACCATCACTTTCCCGCCCACTTCCCCGCAGCACGTGCACGACGTGGAAGGGGAACGAGATGGCAACACGAGCGGACGAGCTCGAAGTCGGCGTGAACATCAGCGTGGTCTGTGGACCGTGCTCCGGTGCGCCCGAGATCCGGGTCCTGGAGTCGGGGACGCGGCTCGCGACCTTCGGGGTGCGATGCCCGGGAGGCGGCGCCGCCGGCGACGGCGACCGCACGACCTCGGTGCCGGTCACGGTGTGGAACCCCGCGGCCTGGATCGAGACGCTCGAAGCCGGCGACGCGGTCGTGGTCGTCGGGCGGTTGCGGCGGCGATTCTTCCAACGCCCCGGCGGTGTCGGCTCACGGGTCGATCTCGAGGCCGAGCTCGTCGGACGCGCACACGATCGGCGCAAGGTGGCGAGCGCGCACCGGAGGGCGCTCGCCGCGCTCGAGGCTCTCGAATGAGGGGCGCGCCGCGTGCGGCACGCCCCTCCGGTCCCTGAAGTGCGCGCTGTGGTCGGTACACTCACAGCCGTCGACTTCCGAGTCGCCCGGAGCCGCCGCCCGGGACGCGTACCCGAGCGGAGATCGGCGTCCGACATCGAAACCGCCACTGCCCACACAACGAGGTGAGGGACGCGTGAGCCCAGAGACCACCACACCCGTCGAGACCGAACGTCTCGAGCGTGTTGTCATCCGCTTCGCCGGCGACTCCGGCGACGGGATGCAGCTCACCGGCGATCGGTTCACCGACGCCAGCGCGCTGTTCGGCAACGACCTCGCGACGATGCCGAACTACCCGGCGGAGATCCGTGCCCCTGCGGGCACCATCGCCGGCGTGTCGTCGTTCCAGGTGCACATCAGCGCCGACGACATCGTCACGCCGGGCGACGCGCCCAACGTGCTCGTCGCAATGAACCCCGCCGCGCTCAAGGCCAACCTCGCCGAGGTGCCCATCGGGTCGACGATCCTCGTCAACGAGGACGCCTTCGACGAGCGCAACCTCAACAAGGTCGGCTACAGCGCCAACCCACTCGACGACGGCTCGCTCGACGCCTACCACGTGATCCAGGTGCCGATGACCACGCTCACGCTCGAGGCGTGCAAGGAGCTCGGGGTGAAGCCGCGTGACGCGGAGCGCTCGAAGAACTTCTTCGCCCTCGGCCTGATCTCCTGGATGTACACGCGGCCGATCGAGCCCACGTTCGCGTGGAACGACCAGCGCTTCGGCAAGCAGCAGATGGTGCACGACGCCAACGCGGCGGCGTTCAAGGCCGGCCTCCACTTCGGCGAGACCGCCGAGGTGTTCGGCCACACCTACGAGATCCCGCCGGCGCCGCTGCCCGCGGGCAAGTACCGCAACATCACCGGCAACGTCGCAGTCGCGTACGGCATCGTCGCCGGAGCGCAGAAGGCCACGTTGCCGATCCTGTACGCGTCGTACCCGATCACGCCGGCCTCCGACATCCTCCACGAGCTCTCGAAGCTCAAGAACTTCGGTATCCGCACGCTGCAGGCCGAGGACGAGATCGCCGCGGCTGCGGTCGCGATCGGTGCCGCGTTCGCGGGTCAGCTCGGCGTGACCGCCACGAGCGGCCCGGGTGTCGACCTCAAGGGTGAGGCGCTCGGCCTCGCGATCAGCCTCGAGCTGCCGCTCGTGCTCATCGACGTGCAGCGTGGCGGGCCGTCCACCGGGCTCCCGACCAAGACCGAGCAGTCCGACCTCTTGCTCGCGATGTACGGCCGCCACGGCGAGTCGCCGTTGCCGATCGTGGCGGCGAAGTCGCCCAGCCACTGCTTCGACGCGGCGTTCGAGGCGGTGCGCATCGCACTGAAGTACCGCACGCCGGTGATCCTGCTCACCGACGGGTACCTGGCCAACGGCGCCGAGCCGTGGCTCCTCCCGGATGTGAACGCGCTGCCCGACATCTCGGTGCCGTTCGCCGAGGCGCCGAACCACGGCGACGAGTTCTGGCCGTACCTCCGCGACCCCGAGACGCTCGCCCGCCCGTGGGCGATCCCCGGCACGCCCGGCCTCATGCACCGCATCGGTGGCATCGAGAAGCAGGAGGGCACCGGCAACATCAACTACGAGCCCGCGAACCACGAGCTCATGACGCACATCCGCGCCAACAAGGTGGCGGGGATCGCGAAGGACATCCCGGAGCTCGTGGTCGACGGCGACGCCGATGCCGACGTGCTCGTCCTCGGATGGGGGAGCACGTGGGGCCCGATCAGCGAGGCGGTGCGGCGAGTGCGGGGCCGGGGCCAGAAGGCCGCGCACGCCCACCTCGTGCACGTCAACCCGTTCCCCGCGAACCTCGGTGAGGTGCTGCGCTCGCATCGCAAGGTGCTGATACCGGAGATGAACCTCGGTCAGCTCGCCAAGTTGGTGCGGGCCGAGTTCCTCGTCGATGCGCAATCGCTCACCAAGGTGCAGGGGCTCGCGTTCAGTGCCGCCGAGATCGAGACGAAGCTCGTGGAGTTGATCAATGTCTGACAACAACGGAAGCGACGTGGCTGACACCAACGAGAGCAACGGCGCCGAAAGCAACGGTGGAGGGGTCGCGGTCAAGTTCGGCCGCAAGGACTACCAGTCCGACCAGGAAGTCCGGTGGTGCCCGGGGTGTGGCGACTACTCCATCCTCGCCGCGCTCCAACTCGAGCTCGTCGACCTACAGGTGAAGCCCGAGAACCTCGTGTTCGTCTCGGGCATCGGCTGCGCGGCGCGCTTCCCGTACTACATGAACACCTACGGCCTGCACTCGATCCACGGTCGCGCGCCCGCGGTCGCGACCGGTGTGGCACTGGCGCGCCCCGACCTCGACGTGTGGGTGATCGGTGGCGACGGCGACATGCTCTCGATCGGTGGCAACCACCTGATCCACGCGCTGCGCCGCAACGTGAGCCTGAAGATCATCATGTTCAACAACCAGATCTACGGCCTCACCAAGGGTCAGTACTCGCCCACGAGTGAAGTCGGGAAGATCACCAAGTCGTCGCCGTTCGGGTCGCTCGACACGCCGTTCAACCCGATCTCGGTCGCGCTCGCGGCCGAGGCCACCTTCGTGGCCCGCACCCACGACATGGACCGCAAGCACATGCTCGAGATGTTCAAGCGGGTGCACGAGCACGAGGGCGGCGCGTTCCTCGAGATCTACCAGAACTGCAACGTGTTCAACGACGGCGCGTTCGAGGGGATCACCGCGAAGGAGTCACGCGCCGAGATGCTCATCGAGCTGCACGACGGCGAGCCGATCCGCTTCGGCGACAACGGCGAGCGCGGTGTCGTGCTCAACGCGTTCGGCGAGTGCGAGATCGTGAACGTGGCCGACGTCGGCGAGGACAAGCTGCTCGTGCACGACGAGTCGCGCCGCGCGCCGGCGCTCGCGTTCGCGTTGTCACGGCTCGCGTACGCGCCCACGATGCCCACGCCGATCGGCGTGTTCCGCGACGTGTCGCACGCGACGTACGAGGACGAGGTGCAGCGCCAGATCGTCGGTGCGGTCGACCGGCAGGGCCCCGGCGACCTCGAGTCGTTGCTGGCGTCGGGCGCCACGTGGGACGTCGACTGACGCACTGACACGCCCTCACGGGCGGGCGGGTCAGAGATCGAGGCTGCGGAACACCATCCCGGTGCGGGGCTTCGGCGCGAAGAACGTGGTCTTCTGCGGCATCCGCACGCCGGCGTCGGCCGCGGCGCGGATCTGGTCGACGGTGACCGCGCGGAGCAGGATCGCGGCGTCGACCGTGCCCTTGTCGACGTGCGCCGCGGTCGCCGCCGCGTCGTGGCGATAGGTCACCTCGGCGTCACCCAACGCGGGGAGCACGCCGACGTCGAAGCGTGCGGCGTCGACGTCACGAATCGACTTCGGCAGATCGTTCAGGCGGTCGCCGAGCTCCGGGCGGGGTACGAGGAGCGCGAGGCCGTCGGTGTCGACGAGGCCCAGTGCGCCGGTGCGCACCATGTCGTGTTCGAGCGCGGCGACCGCTTCGGGCACGTTCGTGCCGGCGGGGCGGACGTCGAAGCAGGCGGCCAGGCCGGCACGCAATGTTCGGGCGTCGACGCCGGTGATCATGCGGTGGATCGGCTGCACCCAGAGCTCGTCGGGTGCGAGCTCGACGACAAGCGCCATGATCGAGTGCGCGCCCGGGTCTTCGACGTCGTCGGCGTCGCGCTCGGCGGCGTAGGTCGACGCGGTCTCGAAGCGGTGGTGACCGTCGGCGAGCACGAGCGAGGCGCTCGCAACCGCACGCGCGATCGCATCGACACGATCCGCGGCTTCGAGCCGGAACAGCTCGTGCACCCCGCCGTCGTCGTCACGTGCGGTGGCGAGCGGCTCGGCGTCGGTGCCGAGCAGACCCGACAAGCCGGTCGCGAGGGAGAGGCCCCAGATCGGGTCGGTGTTCGCGCGCGTCGTGCGCAGCAGCTCCAGTCGGTCGGTCTTGGCCTTGGGAAGCGTGCGCTCGTGCGGCAGGATCGCGGTGCCGAGGCCCTCGAGCGCGAGCGCGCCGATCACCCCGGTGGTCTGTCGGGTGCGACCGGTCTCGTCGGTGAAGGTCATGCGGTAGACCGAGAACGACGGCGTCGCGTCGGGGCCGAGCACGCCCTCGTCCTGCCACGCCCGGAGCGTCGCGGCCGCGCCGTCGTAGGTGTCGGGAAGGATGAGGCGCACCGAGTTGTGCGGGTCGCGAGCGAGCAGCGCAGCGCGCTCCTCGGGCTCGATCACGTCGTAGGGTGGAGCGCACACCGGGTCGAGCACGCCGCCGCGCACGTAGCGAATTCCTCGGAAGGGAAGAAACTGGGGCACCGGCGCCGTTCGTTCGGGGGCTTGTGAAATGTTGCCCGCATAGTAGAGAGACAGCGTGATGAAGTCGGCATACGAGTCGTTCCAGGAGGGCTCTCGTCTCCTCGCGACGGAGAACCCGCACGCCGCGGTCGTGCTCCTCGAGCAGGTCCGAGACCTCGAGCCCGACAAGGGCTCGGTGCGAGAGACCCTCGCCCGCGCCTACTTCCGCACCGGCCGCTTCCCGGCCGCGCGCGAGGAGTTCGAACGGGCACTGGAGATCGACCCCGTGAACGACTACGCGCACTTCGGCCTGGGGCTGTGCCTCCTGCGCCAGGGTGACCGCATCGGCGCTCGCGGTCACCTCAAGCTGGCGGTCGCGATGCGGCCGCACAACGAGGACTACCGGCAGGCACTCGAGCGCACGCTCGACGAGCCCACGTGAGCGACACGGGCACGGAATCGCCCGTCGTCTGCCTCGACCTCGACGGCGTGCTGTGGCGCGGCGACGAGGTCATCGCCCCGGCGATCGGGGGCGTGCAGGCCCTGCGCGCGTCGGGGCTGCGCGTCGCGTTCCTGTCGAACAACTCGAGCATGCCGGTCGGCGACGTCGCCGCGAAGCTGCAGCACCTGGGGTTCGCGGCCGCGCCCGACGAGGTGCTCACGAGCGCGATCGCGGCCGCGACGCTCCTGGCCAAGAAGTTCGCGCCGGGCACGCGGGTGCTCGCCAGCGCGGGCCCCGGTGTGATCGAGGCACTCACTGCGTGCGGGTTGGAAGCAGTGCGAGAGGAGCCGGCCGAGGCCGTCGTCGTCGGCTTCCACCGCGACTTCGACTTCGACGACCTCGACCGCACGGCCCGGGCAGTGCGGGAAGGCGCGTACTTCGTCGCCACCAACATGGACGCCACCTACCCGATACCGGGTGGCCTGCTGCCCGGCACCGGCTCACTCGTCGCCGCGGTCGCGGCGGCGTCCGGGGTCACGCCGGAGGTCGCGGGCAAGCCCGAGCCGCCGACGGTCGAGCTGGTCAAGGATCGGCTCGGTCCCACTGGGGTGATGGTCGGCGATCGGCCGTCCACTGACGGCGCCCTCGCCGCCGCGCTCGGGTGGCCCTTCGCGCTCGTGCTCTCGGGCGTGACCGCGGCGGTCGCGCCCCCCGGCGGGGAGGCGATCCCGGATCCACCACCGCCGTTCGTCGCCGCTGATCTCGGCGACCTCGCGCCACGTCTCATCGCAGCGTTCGGGTGACCTTCCCGCGTATCCTCGCTGGATGACCCAGCGCCGGCGACTTGACGCCGAGCTCGTGCGCCGAGGGTTGCTCGCAAGCCGAAGTCAGGCGGTGGAAGCCATCAGCGCTGGGAGGGTGCTCGTCGCCGGGAGTCGTGCGGACGCTCCGGCGCGCCTCGTCGACCCCGCGGAGCCCATCCAGCTCCAGGGTGAGGCCCCGCGCTTCGTCTCGCGCGGCGGCGAGAAGCTGGCCGCCGCGCTCGACCGCTTCGCAGTGCCGGTCGCGGGCACGCGGGCGCTCGACCTCGGTGCGTCGACCGGCGGGTTCACCGACTGCCTCCTGCAGGCCGGCGCGGCGTCGGTCCTCGCGGTCGACGTGGGGCGCGGCCAGCTGGCGTGGGCCCTGCGCACCGACGCGCGGGTGACGGTGCTCGAACGTACCAACGCCCGCAACCTCGAGCCGGAGCACCTCGGCGGTGCGGTGGATCTCGCGGTCGCCGACCTGTCCTTCATCTCGCTCCGTACCGTCGCGCCCGCGCTCGTGCGTTGCACCACGGCCGGCGCCGATCTCGTGCTGCTGGTGAAGCCGCAGTTCGAGGCCGGCCGCGCGCGGGTGGGCAAAGGCGGCATCGTGCGCGATCCCGACGTGCACCGCGCGGTGCTCCGCGAGGTCGTGCTCGGACTGGAGTCGTCGGGTTTGTTCGTGGTCGACGTCATGGTGTCGCCGCTACGCGGCGCCGACGGCAATGTCGAATTCCTGGTCCGCGGCAACCGGACCGGCCCGGTGGTCGCGATCGACGTGCTCGACGCCTGCGTCGAGCGAGGCCCACGCATGACCGCGCGCGCCGTCGGGGTGGTCATGCATCCGGATCGCCCGCAGGCGCTCGAGCTCGCGGCCAAGGTCACCGCGGTGCTGGCGGAGCACGGCATCGACGTGCGCACACCCGACGCCGCGAGCCCCAGCACGTTCGCCGACGGTCTCGATGTGGTCGTGTCGTTGGGTGGTGACGGCACCATGCTCCGCGCGGTCGACCTCGCCTACGAAGCCGGTGTCCCGGTGCTGGGCGTCAACGTCGGGCAGCTCGGCTACCTCACCGAGGTCGAGCCGCAGGATCTCCCGGCCGCGCTCGAACGCGTCATCGCCGGCGACTACGAAGTCACCGAGCGCATGGTGCTCGAGATCACCGTCGAGTCGGACGGTCCCGCGCGCGGCAAGTGGTACGCACTCAACGAGGCGGTGCTCGAGAAGGTGCACACCGGTCGCCTGGTGCGACTCGAAGTGGAGATCAACGGCGCGCCGTTCACCACGTATGCCGCCGACGGTGTGATCGTCGCGACGCCGACGGGCTCCACTGCCTACTCGTTCTCCGCGCGCGGGCCGATCGTGTCGCCCCGTCACCGGTGCCTGCTCCTCACGCCGGTATCGCCGCACATGTTGTTCGATCGCTCCCTCGTGCTCGACGCCGACGAGTCGGTGCGCTTCGTCGTGTGCGAGGACCGCAGCGTCGTCCTCACCGCCGATGGGCTCGAGCTCGGCAATCTCGCAGGTGGTGACGCGGTGTCGTGCACCGGCGGGAAGCATCCCGCTCGCATCGTCACCCTCGGGCTCCGTGACTTCCACCAGATCCTGAAGGCCAAGTTCGGCCTCTCCGATCGCTGACGCGATGCTCCTCGAGCTCCACGTCGTCGATCTCGGCATCGTCGCCGATCTCGATCTCGTCCTCGGCGGCGGCCTCACCGCGATCACCGGGGAGACCGGCGCGGGCAAGACGCTCCTGGTCGAGGCGCTCGAGCTGCTCGTCGGCGGTCGTGCCGACACGTCACTCGTTCGTGACGGCGCCGACGAGGCGCGCGTGGAAGGCCGATTCGTGGACCCCGAGGCCGGTACCGAGATCGTGCTGACGCGGGTCGTACCTCGCGACGGCCGCAGTCGTGCCTACATCGACGGGCGGCTCGCGACCGTCGGCGAGCTCGCCGAGCGCGGCGCTTGCCTCGTCGACCTGCACGGGCAGCACGCGCACCAGACCCTGCTCGATCCCGCGGTGCAGCGCGGCGCGCTCGACCGCTACGCGGGACAGCCGGCCCTGCGGGCGCTTGGCCGAGTACCGCGCCGCGCGGGCCGAAGCTCGCGCGGTTGCCCACGATCTCGCGTCGCTCGGCGGTGACGAGCGGGCGCGCGCCCGCGAAGTCGACCTGCTGCGCTTCCAGGTGAACGAGATCGCGGCCGCGGCGATCGTCGACGCCGACGAGGAAGCGGTGCTCGAGCAGGAAGAGGCGCTGCTCGCCGACGCGGCCTCGCACCGCGAGGCCCTCGCGCGCGCCCACGACGCGATCGAGGGCCCCGGTCTCGACGCGCTCGGGGAGGCGGTCAACGCGCTCACCGGTCGCGCGCCGTTCGCCGAGCTCGACGCCCGCGTCCGCGCGGCCCAAGCGGAGCTCGACGACGTCGCGCAGGAGCTCCGCGTGGCGAGCGAGCGCGTCACCGACAATCCCGAGCGACTCGAAGAGCTTCGCCGCCGTCGCCAGCAGCTCCGGGAGCTGTGCCGCAAGTACGGCGACGCCCTCGTCGACGTCATGGCCTTCGCGCAGGAGGCCGCCGCTCGCCTCGCCGAGGTGGAGGGCTACGAAGCGCGCGCGGCCACGCTCGAAGCCGAGGTCGCCCGGCTCGCGGCCGACGAGGCCGCGGCTGCCCGTGCGCTGTCGACGGCGCGCACCAAGGCCGCGCCGCGGCTCGCGGCCGCGGTCGAGCTCCATCTCCGCGAGCTGGCGATGCCGTCGGCAGAGGTCACCGTCGCCGTCGAGCCCGGAGAGGCCACCGACGACGGCACCGATCGGGTCACGTTCCTGCTGGCGCCGAACCCGGGGGAGTCGGCCCGCCCGCTGGCCAAGGCCGCGTCCGGCGGCGAGCTCTCGCGTGCGATGCTGGCGGCGCGTGTGGTCCTCACCGCGGCGCCTCCCACGCTGGTCTTCGACGAGATCGACGCCGGGATCGGCGGCGAGGCGGGCCTCGCGGTCGGTCGGTTGTTGGCGACGTTGGGCCACCGGCATCAGGTGTTGTGTGTGACCCACCTGGCGCAGGTTGCGGCATTTGCCGACACGCAGGTGGTGGTGGAGAAAGCAGTGGACGAGCAACCGGCAGGGGAGCACGCACCGCGCACGATCGCGCGCGCGGCAGTCGTCGACGGTGACGAGCGCGTCGCCGAGCTCTCGCGCATGCTTGCCGGCGTCGGCGACTCCGACCACGCACGCCGACACGCGGGCGAGCTGCTGGAGTCGGCGCGCACCCTGGTGGACCGCTGATGCAGTTGCGGATGCGGCGCCGCAGCCGCGTGCTGCAACCGCTGGAGGGCACGGCACGCGTCGATCGGCGCACGAAGGATCTGCTGAAGCGCATCGAGCCCGGTGAGATCGCGGTGATCAAGCACGAGAACCTCGACCGTGTCGCGGCTGACGGTCTCGTCGAAGGCCGCGTGCTCGCGGTGGTGAACGCGGCCCCGTCCACCACGGGCCGGTACCCGAACATCGGGCCGCTGCGCGTGGTGGAGGCAGGGATCCCCCTCATCGACGTCGATCGCCCCGATCTCCTCGACGTGATCCGCGACGGCAGCATCATTCGCCTCTCCGACGGCGAGATCTGGTGTGACGACGAGCTCGTCGCGGTCGGGCACGTGCTCACCGAAGACGAGCTGAACGAGCGACTGGAGGCCGCGCGCCAGGCGATCGGCGTGGAGCTGGAGCTGTTCGCCGAGAACACGCTCGAGTACATCCACCGGGAAGCGCGGCTGTTCTTCGAGCCGCTGACGCTGCCGCCATTGCGCACGCAGTGCCAGGGCCGCCATGCGCTCGTCGTCGTGCGTGGTCACGACTACCGGAGCGATCTCGCGGCGCTGCGGCCTTACATGCGTGAGTACAAGCCCGTGCTGATCGGTGTCGACGGCGGTGCCGACGCGCTGTTGGAGATCGGCTTCACGCCCGACATCATCATCGGCGACTTCGATTCGGTCTCTGAGCGCGCGTTGTACTGCGGTGCCGAGCTCGTGCACCACGTCCATCCGAGCGGTCACGCGCCGGGGCGCGAAGAGCTGCAGGCGTGGGGCGTCGAGTATCAGGAGTTCGTCGCCGAGGGCACGAGCGAAGACGTCGCGATGTTGCTCGCGTTCGAGCAGCACGCCGAGCTCATCGTCGCGGTCGGCACGCACGCGACGATGGTCGAGTTCCTCGACAAGGGTCGTCGTGGCATGGCGTCCACGTTCCTGACCCGACTGCGCCTCGGACCGATGCTGGTCGATGCCAAAGGCGTCAATAGCCTGTACCAGGGCCGGGTCCGCCGGCTCGACATCCTGCTGCTCGTCGGTGCCGCAGTGGTGGCGATGATCGTGGTCGGGATCGTCGCCCAGCCGATCCACGTGTTCCTGCGCGGGTTCTGGGTCACGATGAAGGACATCTTCGGCAGCTGATGATCAACTTCCGGTTCCACATCGTGTCGTTGATCGCGATCTTCCTCGCACTTGCGCTCGGCATCGTCATCGGCGCGGGCGTCATCGACCGCGGCATCGTCGACACCCTCGACAACCGGATCAACAACATCGAGGCGAAGGCCGACCGCATCCAGCTCCAGAACGACATCCTGAGCGCCGCGGTCGATCGCGACAGCGCGACCATCACCGCGCTGCAGCCGTACGTGCTCGTCGGGCGGCTGACCGGTGAGCAGGTCGCGTTCGTCGCGGTGCGCGGCATCGACGAGGAGCGCGTGAACGACTCGATCGCCGCGGCGCGGCAAGCCGGCGCGACGGTGAGCGGCGTCTTGTGGATCGAATCGAAGTGGGGGACCGCGGGCGACGACGCCAAGGCGCTCGCGACCGCGGTCGGAGACTCGAGCCTCCGCGGCGCGAAGCTCAGGGCCGCAGCGTGGGCGATGCTCGCGACCAGGCTGGCACGACCGCCACTCGTGCCCGAGACCGTGCAGGACCCGTTGGCCGTGCTGCAGTCGGCGGGGTTCGTGCAGTACGCGGAAGTCGACGGCGGGCTGGCGATGAGCGCGTTCCCGGGTCGGAACGCGCTGTTCGCGCTCGTGATCGGCGAGGAAGGCGACGTGCCGAGCGAGAACGTCGTCATGCCGGCCGCGACCGCGTTCTCCGAACGCCAACCTGGACCTCGCCATCGCCGACGTGTACGCCGACCTCGAGATCGGCCCCGCGCGCGGTGACGTGTTCAAGGATTTCCGGGCCACTGACCTGTCGCGGACGATCTCGACCGTCGACGACCTGGACCTCGCGCAGGGCCCGCTGACGGTGATGCTGGCGCTCTCCGACCTCACGTGCGTCCCACCGGTGGTCGGGCACTACGGCTACGGCCCCGACACGCGCCCGTTGCCCGATTTCGCGACCGCGTGTCGCGGCCTCGTCACGTCAGCCACCGCGCGGTGAAGCGGGGGCTCACGACGGGGGCGCTCGCCCTCGTGATGCTGCTGCTCGTCGCGCTCGGTTCGGGTGCCGCAGGCGCGCGGACCACGACGGCAGCGCGACCGCATGCCACCCGCGTGCTCGTGCTCTCGCTCCCGACCGTGGAATGGAGCGATCTCGAACGGGTCGCACACGCCGAACCTGCACCGGCTCTTGGCGGGCGCCGCGCTGGGCTCGCTCGCGACGAACGGCGTGCTGTCGCCGAGCCCGCTGGGTGACAGCTACGTGAGCTTGGGCGCGAGTGCGCCCGCCACGTCCGACCGGTTGACCGTCGGCCAGGGTTTCGGCGTCGACGAGGAAGTGGGCGCCGACACCGCGGGCCGGGTGTTCACGACGCGCACGGGCGTTCCTGCGCCGTCGGGCCTCGTGTTCCTGCCCGTCGCCGGGCTCACCCAGATCAACGCCGCCGAGAGCTACGACGCCCACGTCGGCGCGTTGGGCGACGCGCTCGCCCGCGCGGGCGTGTCGCGTGCCGTGATCGCGAACGGTGACGGCGGCGATCCGAGCACCCCGGAGCGGCTCTACCCGTCGACCCGACGCGCGGCAGTGAGCGCGTTGATGACCCGCACCGGCAAGGTCCCCGGCGGGAAGGTCGACCGCGAGCTCCTCACCGAGGACTCGACTGCTCCGTTCGGTCTGCGGCTCGATGACGACGCCGTGGTCTCGGCTTTCGGCGGCGCGTGGGGCGACGCGGGCAAGAGCGCGGTGGTGCTCGTCGAGGGATCGGATCTCGTGCGCGCCGACATCGAGGGCCAGTTCTCGTCCGAGCAGGCACGCCAGAAGTTGCACGACCGCGCGTTGCGCGACACCGACCGACTGGTCGGGAGGCTCATGCAGCACGTCGATCTCACGCGCGACGCGGTCGATCGTCGTCGGTCCTGCTGCGCCCGAGCCCGACGTCGCGCTCACTGTCGCCGCGGTCCGCGCCGCCGGGATTCGGCAGCGGGCTGCTTGAAGTCGTCGACGACCGGCCGCGCCGGGTACGTGAACATCGTCGACGTCGCGCCCACCGTGCTCGACCTGCTCGGGATCGACGCGCCGGACACGATGCACGGGCGCGCGATGGAAAGCGTGTCGTCGGACGCAACCGTCGCGACGCGGATCAGCAACCTCGCGGGCGAGAACACCGACAGCATCTTCCGCGACGATCAGGCCGGGATCGCCGCCGGCGTCGTCTTCGCAGTGGGCCTGCTCCTCGCGCTCGCGACCGGCGCCCTCGTCGAGCCGGGTGGAGCGTGCACGGGCCTTCCTCACGTTCGGCGCGCTGTGGCTGCTCGGGTTCCTCGTGGCGACGTTCCTTGCGGGCCCGTTCCACTTCGGGCGCCACGGGGGCGCGGCCGCCTACTGGGGGTTCGTGATCGGGGTGGCGGTCGTGCTCGCCGTCATCGCGTGGCTCGTCGGTCGCCGGCTCGGTCACGCGGCCGACGCGGTGCTCGTCGCGTTGGGGATCGTGGTGGCGCTCCACGTCGTCGACCTCGTCGCCGGCGCGCACCTCGAGCTCAACACGGTGTTCGGCTACTCGGCGACCTTCGACGTGCGCGTCGGCGGAGTCGGAGGCTGGGCGTTCGCCCAGCTCACGGCGGCCGCCATGTTGTTCGCCGGTCTCCTCGTGTGGCGGGTGCCGTCGCCGGCGGGGAAGCGGATCGCGTTCGCGGTGCTCGCGATCAGCGTGATCGTGATCGGTGCGCCGATCTTCGGGAACGATTTCGAAGGCATGGTGGTCGCCGCGATCGCGTTCGGGCTCTTGGCATGGTGCATCGCCGGCCGCCCGCTGCGCGCTGCTCCCGGCGACTGCGGCCATCGTCGGGTTCCTCGTGCTCGCAGTCGTGGTCGGCGTCGTCGCGAGCGGTCGCGGGAACGCCCTCGGCGACGCGACCCGGACGGCGAAGCAGAACCTGCCCCTGTTCCAGCACTCGGTGCTGGTCGGCATGGTGTTCGTCGTGGGGCTCCTGCTCGCGTACCTCTGGTACGTGCGCCCGCAGTCCCTGCGCGGGCTCGTGGCGGCGATCCCGACCGCGCGGCCGACGATGCTCGCGTTCCTGATCGTCGCCGTGCTCGGCATCGCGCTGAACGACCCCGGAGTCAGCATCCCCGGCATGATGGCGGTCGTGTTGGAGAGTGCGGTCGTGCACCTGTCGGCGCGTCCGCCCCACGGTCCGCCCGAGGAACGGGCGACGACGGTCTCGTGACTGTCGTCGTCGCGCTCCTCGTCGGTTTCGTGACCGTGCGGTTCCTGCGGGTCGCGAGCACCGACTTCCTCCGCGCGCCGGCGTTGCAGAGAACCAACTTCCGCGACGTGTCGCTCCCGACCGCCGGCGGCGTGTTCATCGTCCTCGCGCTCCTCATCGTCGAAGGTGGTCGCGCCGTGCTCGGCGCGCTCGGAGTGGGGCCGGAGACCGGCCTCACGCTCGCGCGGAGCGAGGTGCTCTTCGCGGTGTTCGGGTTCGGGTTCCTCGGCCTCGTCGACGACCTCGTCGCGGTGGGGAACGACCGCGGCTTCCGTGGGCATCTGAGCGCGCTGCGGCAGGGGCGCGTCACGACCGGCTTGCTCAAGTTGGTGGGTGGCGTGTGCGTCGCGGTCGTGCTGGTCGCGACTCCGGGGTTCAAGTCCGGTCGCACGCTGCTGGTCGACGGCGTGCTGATCGCGCTCGCCGCGAATCTCGGCAACCTGCTCGACCGCGCGCCTGGCCGGACGATCAAAGCCGCCGCCGTCGTCTACGTGCCACTCGCGTTCGTGTTGGGCGACGGCCCGACGGGAGTCGCGATCGCGGTCGTGATGGGCGCGACCTTCGGCTTGTTCGGCGACGACGTGCGCGAGCGGCTCATGCTCGGCGACACCGGGTCCAACGTGATCGGCGCCGTCCTCGGCCTCGCCGTCGTCCTCGGCACGAGCGAGACGACGCGCCTGATCGTCATGGTGGCCCTGGTCGCGTTGAACGTCGCGGCCGAGCTCGTGTCGTTCAGCCGTGTGATCGACCGGGTCCCACCGCTGCGCGCGTTCGACCGCGCCGGCCGCAAGCCGGCGCCCTCGGCGAATCCCTCGGCGAATCCGTCACATTGAGGCCCGCGGTCCCCGGAGCCGCGGAAGCCGGGTGGTACCGTCGACCGGTTGCTCCGCCGACGGCATTGATGCCAGAGAAATCCATGGAGGAATTCAGGGCGTGGCCAAGCACATCTTCGTGACCGGTGGTGTGGCCTCGAGCTTGGGGAAGGGCCTCACCGCTTCGTCCCTCGGCCGCCTGCTCAAGGCCCGGGGCCTCCGGGTGACGATGCAGAAGCTCGACCCCTACATCAACGTCGACCCCGGCACCATGAACCCCTTCGAGCACGGTGAGGTGTTCGTCACCGACGACGGCGGCGAGACCGACCTCGACCTCGGGCACTACGAGCGCTTCGTCGACATCGCGCTGAGCAAGAAGTCGAACGCGACCACTGGATCGATCTACCAGGAGGTGCTCGCCAAGGAGCGCCGCGGCGACTACCTCGGGTACACGGTGCAGGTCATCCCGCACATCACCGACGAGATCAAGCGCCGGATCCTCGCGCTGGCGAGCGACGACAACATCGACGTCGTGATCACCGAGATCGGCGGCACCGTCGGCGACATCGAGATCCTTCCGTTCCTCGAGGCGATCCGGCAGTTCCGCAAAGACGTCGGCCGCGAGAACGTCTTCTACGTGCACGTCACGCTGGTGCCGTTCATCGGCCCGTCGGGCGAGCAGAAGACCAAGCCCACGCAGCACTCGGTGACCGAGCTGCGCAGCCGAGGCATCCAGCCCGACGCCATCATCTGCCGCTCCGACCGCCCGATCCCGCTGCGCCTGAAGGCCAAGATCTCACAGCTCTGCGACGTGCCCGAAGAGGGCATCATCTCCAACGTCGACGCCCCGACGCTCTACGAGATCCCGCTCGTCCTCCACGACGAAGGCCTCGACGACTACGTGTGCCGGGTGCTGAACCTCGCCGAGCACGAAGCCGACCTCGACGAGTGGCGCGCGCTCGTGGCGCGCGTCGAGGCCGCCACCGAGCCGGTGCGCATCGGGCTCGTCGGCAAGTACATCAACCTGCCCGACGCCTACCTCTCGGTGGTCGAGGCGCTGAAGCACGGCGGCTTCGAGGTCGGCGCGCAGGTCGAGGTCGACTGGATCGCGTCCGACGACGCCGAAGGCCTGCTCGCGGAAGGGCGCCTCGGTGGCCTCGACGGCATCGTGATCCCGGGGGGCTTCGGCATCCGCGGCATCGAGGGCAAGATCGCCGCCGCCGGCTTCGCCAGGGAGCAGGGGATCCCGTTCCTCGGCCTGTGCCTCGGCATGCAGTGCGCGGTGATCGAGTTCGCGCGCGACATGTGCGGGCTCGCGGGTGCCAACTCGAGTGAGTTCGACACCCGCACGCCGCACCCGGTGATCGACCTGATGGACGAGCAGCGCGACGTCGTCGACAAGGGCGGCACCATGCGCCTCGGCGTGTACCCGGCGAAGCTGGTCGCGGGCTCGATCGTCCAGAAGACCTACGGCGAAGAGCTGGTCTACGAGCGTCACCGTCACCGCTACGAGGTCAACAACAAGTACCGCGCCAAGCTCGAGGAGGCCGGGCTCGTGTGCTCGGGCGCCTCACCCGACGACCGGCTGGTCGAGTTCGTCGAGCTGCCCGACCACCCGTTCTTTGTCGGTACCCAGGCCCACCCCGAGTTCAAGAGCCGTCCGGACGGCGCCCACCCGCTGTTCGCCGCGTTCGTGCGGGCGGCCCGGGATCGCGCGGAAGGCCGTCTCCCGCGTCTGCCGCTGTCGGTCGAGGCCGGAGACCCGACCTCGGCGCGGTAGCCCGCGATGGACGAGTTCCGCGTGCTCAGCTCGAGCACGTTGTGCGATGTCGGGTTCCTCCAGCTCGCACGCAAGCGCGTCGCGGGCCCCGACGGTGAGGAGTTCGACCGTCACGTCGTGCACCACCCCGGTGCGGTCGTCGTGGTCCCGGTCGACGACGACGGTCGGGTCCTGATGGTCCGGCAATACCGGGTGGCCGTCGGCGCGGCGCTGCTCGAGGTGCCCGCGGGGAAGCGCGACATCGACGGCGAGCCGCCCGAAGCCACCGCCGCGCGCGAGCTCGAGGAGGAGCTGGGCCGCGTGCCCGGTCGCCTGCGCGCGTTGTGCGAGTTCTACAACTCGCCCGGTTTCACCGACGAGTACACGTATCTGTTCCTCGCGACGGAGCTCGGTCACAGCGAGCGCACGGCCACGAGCGCCGAGGAGCAGGCCATGACCATCGAGCGGATCGCGTTCGCCGACGTCGACGCGTTGATCGCGTCGCGCGCGATCGTCGACGCCAAGAGCATCATTGGCTTGCAGCTCGCGCGCCGCCTCCTCGCCGGCGAGTACCCGGGCATCTGACTGCCGCGTATGGCTCAGGCCGCGCGTGCGCGCGACGAGCGCCTCTCCGATCTGCTGGCGGAGTACGAGACGTGGTTGCGGGTGGAGCGCGGGCTGGCTGCGAACTCGCTCGCCGCGTACCGCCGCGATCTCCGCCGGTACGAGAGCTACCTCCGTCGCGTCGGGGAGCTCGACCCGACCACGGTGAACGAAGCGACCGTCGCGGCCTACGTCGACGAGTTGCGCAACGCGCGTGACGACGAGGGCCGCCCGCGGTATGCGCCGGCGACCATCGCGCGCGCGGTCGCCGCGGTGCGCTCGTTCCATCGCTTCTGCGCCGAGGAAGGGCTGCTCGCGTCGGACCCGAGTGAAGACATCGGCAGCCCGCGCGTGCCGCAGGGGATCCCGAAGGCGCTCAGCGAGGCGGAGGTGACCGCCTTGTTGAACGCGGTCACGGGCGAGGAGCCGCGTGCACTCCGCGACCGCGCCATGCTCGAGACGCTCTACGGCGCCGGGCTGCGCATCAGCGAGCTGGTGGGGCTCGACATCGGTGACCTCGATCTCTACGACGGGCTCGTCCGGGTGCTGGGCAAGGGGGCCAAGGAGCGGGTGACGCCGATCGGTCGCACCGCGCGCGCCGCGATCGGCGACTACCTCACGCGCGGTCGTCCCGCGCTCGCGCGTCCTCGAGCGCGGGCAGAGTCAGCGGTCTTCCTCAACGCACGCGGCGGCCGGCTCACGCGTCAGGGCGCTTGGTTGGTGGTGCGGGCCGCGGGTGACCGCGCCGGTCTCTCCGACCGGCTCTTCCCGCACGTGCTCCGTCACTCGTGCGCGACCCACATGCTCGACCACGGCGCCGACATCCGCGTCGTGCAGGAGCTGCTCGGGCACGCCAGCCTCTCGACCACGCAGGTGTACACGAAGGTGTCACCGGAGCGGTTGCGGGCCGTCTACGACGCCGCCCATCCCCGGGCGCGCCACGATCGGGGCAGTCCGGTTCGGCAGTAAGGCCGCGGGCCGCTCGGAGGGCACAGCACTACACTCGCCCCATGCCTGACACCTCGCTCACGGTGGTGCGCGATCACCTCCAGGAAGAGCGTGACCGGTTGCTCGCGCAGATCCGAGAGCTCGGTGGCGGCGAGAAGCTCGACTTCGACGAGAACTTCGCCGACTCCGGTCAGGTCACCGCCGAGCGCGGTGAGAACGACGCCGTCGCGGGCCAGCTCACCGAGACACTGGCCGAGATCAACGACGCGCTCGCCAAGCTCGATGCCGGTACCTACGGCACGTGCGAGTCGTGCCAGCAGCAGATCAGCGAACCCCGGCTCGAAGCGATGCCCGAGGCACGACTCTGCATCACCTGCGCGTCTCAGCGCCGCTGACCACGCCGACGGCACGCGCCGAGTGAGCACCAACGTCGAGCAGGCGCTCGTCTTCTTCGGCTGCCTGGTCGTCGCAGTGATCCTCCACGAGATCAGCCACGGCGTCGTCGCGCTGTGGTTCGGCGATCGCACCGCCAAGGACGCGGGCCGGCTCACCCTCAACCCAGTGCCGCACATCGACCCCTTCGGTTCGATCGTGCTCCCGGCGATGGGTGCGATCCTCGGTGTTCCCGTGATCGCGTGGGCGAAGCCGGTACCGGTGAATCCGAGCCGCTTGCACAAGCCGCGACGTGACATGCTGTTCGTGAGCCTCGCCGGGCCGGCGACGAACTTCATCCTGATGGTCTGCGCCGCGCTCGCGGCACGCGCCGCCTTCGATCCCGCCACGGTGCCGTTTCGGTTCGGGATCGCGGATCTCCCGCTCGGTGTGCAGATCCTGTTCTCGTTCGCGCTCGTGAACCTGTTCCTCGGGCTGTTCAACCTGTTGCCGATCCCGCCACTCGACGGCTCCGCGATCATCGAGCGCGCGCTCCCGGGGGCCTGGCTCCCGCACTGGTACAAGTTCCGTCCCTACGGTTTCCTCGTGCTGTTCCTGCTCGTGTTCTCGACCGGCATCATCAGCGAGTTCCTCCGGCCGTTCGAGAACCGCCTCATCGACTTCGTGTTCTTGTCCGGTTGATGAAGGCCGTCCATCTCACCCGCCGCTTCTTCGGGGCTTTGCGCCCGGGGCCGCCACGCGTCGACGACGTCGAGTGGGCGGAGTCGGTGCTCGGTCCCGACGCGTTCGCCCTGTGGCAGCGGCAGCCCAGCCACGATCGCCGCCACGCGATTGCAGTCGCGCGCGGCGTGCAGGCCCAGTTGGTCGACACGCCGTACGCCGACGACCCGATGTGGATCTCGTGTGCGTTGCTGCACGACATCGGCAAGCTCGACGCGCGGCTCGGCGTGTACGGGCACGTGGTCGCGACGGTGGCGGGCGCCGCCGCCGGGCGGGACATGGCCGACGCGTGGTCGGAGAAGAGCGGCTTCACCCGCCGGGTCGGCCTCTACCTGCGCCACCCCGAGCTCGGCGCCGACCGGATTCGGGTCGTGCGCGGGCCTGAGGAAGCGGCGCGCTGGGCCGCCGCCCACCACACGACGCCGAAGCCGGGCGACCTGGCGATCCCTGACGTCGTGGTGGTCGCGCTCGACAGCTGCGACAACGACTGAGCTCAGACGAGCTCGTCGTCGGCGTCAGCCGGCTTGAAGTACGTGCCGAGTGCCCACTCGATCGGGAAGATGATGAGCCAGCTGGAGAGCGCGAGCGTGGTGTTCACGTAAGCGAGCGGGATCGAGATGAAGAACACGACGACGGGTGCCGACGACGCCAGCACGTTGAACCGGAACGCCTCGCGGGACATCTCGTGCCGGAACAGGTTCTCGCGGTGCGCGCGCACGAACATCATCACCTCGAAGAAGCTCGCCGCGCCCAACGTGGCGGCATACAGCACCACTGACACCGTGTGGCCGTTGTACACGCCGACCAGTGCGGTGGGGAACGGCACGAACGCGATCGCGGCGAGATACGCGAGGTTCAACACCATGAAGCCGGTGTCGATGGTCACGAGCTGCGCGACGAAGCGGTGGTGGGCGAGCCAGTAGTACCCGATGACGAGGAAGCTGATGAAGAAGCTGATGATCTCGTCGCTCTTGTTGTGCAGCGCGTGCTCGAGGTTGTCGCTCGCGACGTGCGGGATCCCGATGCCGACGACGAGCAACGTCATCGCGATCGCGAACACCGCGTCGCTGAAGAACACGAAGCGGTCGAACTCCAGCCCGGGGGAGTGGCGCTCGTAGCGGGGCCGGTCGTTGCGTGGCGGGTCGTTGTGCGGCTCGCCGTCCATCAGCTCGAGAGTGGCAGGAGCCCTGCCGCGCGGCGGGCCCGTTCGACGACGGGAGCTGCCAGCGCGTGGGCGCGTGCCGCGCCGTCGGCGATGATCCTCGCGACTTCGGCGGGGTCCTGCTCGAGCTCGGCGTACCGCTCCTGGAGCGGGCGGACGAATTCGATCACCGCGTCGGCGACGGCCTTCTTGAGCGTGCCGTACTGCGCAGTCGCGAACTCGGCTTCGACCTCGGGGATCGAGCGGCCGGTGGTGCCGGCGAGAATGTCGAGGAGGTTCGAGACGCCGGGCTTCTCGTCGGGGTCGTAGCGAACCTCGCTGCCCGAGTCGGTGACCGCCGACTTGATGCGCTTCTCGAGCACCTTCGGGTCTTCGAACAGGTGCAGCGTGCCCTGGTGCGTCTCCGACGACGTCGACATCTTCTTGGTGGGCTGCTGGAGGTCCATGATGCGCGCCCCCACGGGCGGGATCGTCGCTTCGGGGACCACGAGCGTGGGGCCGTACCGGTGGTTGAACCGCGTGGCGATGTCACGCGCCAGCTCGAGGTGCTGACGTTGGTCGTCGCCGACGGGTACGCGGTCGGTGTCGTAGGCGAGGATGTCGGCGGCCATGAGCACCGGGTAGTCGAACAGACCCACGCTCACCGACTCCTGCCCGCCCGACTTGTCCTTGAACTGCGTCATGCGGCGAAGCTCCCCGAATGTCGCGACGCAGTTCAGGATCCAGGTGAGCTCGGCGTGCTCGGGCACGTGGCTCTGCACGAAGAGGATGCACTTCTCGGGGTCGAGGCCCGCCGCGAGCAGGAACATCACCGTGCGGCGGGTCCGTTCGGCGAGCTCGCCGGCGTCGTAGGGCAGCGTCATCGCGTGGAGGTCGACCACGCAGTAGAGCGAGTCGTCGGGGGCAGTGGCGGCGTCCTGTGCCGCGACCCAGTAGCGCACCGCGCCCAGATAGTTTCCGAGATGCTTCTCGCCGGTTGGTTGGATTCCGGAAAAGACGCGCGGCATGGCGCGTGAGACTACCGGTGCTCCGGTACTGTCGAGTCAATGGTTTTGGACGTCCACACCAGCGTCTACGAAGGCCCCTTCGATCTGCTGCTGCACCTCATCCTCAAGCAGGAGGTCGACCTCTGGGAGGTGTCGCTCTCGAGCATCATCGACCAGTACCTGGCCGAGCTCGACCGCATGGACTCCCTCGATCTCGACGTCGCGACCGAGTTCCTGCTGATCGCGGCGACGCTCGTCGAGCTGAAGGCGCGGCGCCTGCTGCCCGGTGTCGACGACGGTGAGCTCGACGAAGAGCTGCTGCGGTTCGAGGAGCGCGACCTGCTCCTCGCCCGACTGCTCGAGTGCAAGACGTTCAAGGATGCCGCGCAGACCCTCGATGCGCTCGCGCGCCGAGCGGGTCGCAGCGTGCCTCGCCTCGCAGGCCCCGAGGAGCCCTACCGCTGGCTGGTACCCGACCCGCTCGAATCGGTCCGCCCGGCGGCGTTGCGGGCCGCGGCGCTGCGAATGCTCGCAGCCAAGCCCGAGCCGGTCGTCGACACCGAGCACATCGCGCCGGTGCGCGCAAGCGTGCGCGACGCGGTGGAGTCACTGCTGCGGCTCCTCCCCGCATCCGAGCCGATGAGCTTCCGCGCCCTGGTGGCCGGTGTCGAGACCCGCCTCGAAGTGGTCGTGCGGTTTCTCGGGGTGCTCGAGCTCTACAAGCAGGGCATGGTCGACATCCTGCAGTTCGAGAACTTCGGTGAGCTGCTCGTGCGCCGCCTCCAAGAAGGTGAGATGGCGCTCGACATGGTGAGCCTCGACGACTGGGACGACGAGCCCGCTGCCGACGCGGAGCCGGTTGTCGACCACGCCGCCGAGTCGGTGCAACGCCAGACGGTGCAAGGCCAGACGGTATCGGGAGGCGCGTCGTGAGCGATCCGGGGCCCGAGATCGACGAACGCGACTTGGAGGCGCGGCGGGCGATCGAAGCGGTCGTGCTCGCGGTCACCGAGCCCATCGAACCGGGCGTGCTCGCACAGCTCGTCGAGCTCCCGGTCACCCGCGTCGAGGAGATCTGCAGCGCGCTGGCGTTCGAGTACGAGGCCGAAGGCCGCGGGTTCGTGCTCGCACGGGTTGCCGGTGGCTACCGCTTCCAGACCCATCCCGATCTCGCGCCCTACGTCGAGCGCTTCGTCCTCGACGCGCAGCACTCGCGCCTGTCGGGGCCCTCGCTCGAGACGCTCGCGATCATCGCCTACAAGCAACCGATCTCCCGCGGGCAGATCTCCGCGATCCGGGGCGTCAACGTCGAAGCAACCGTCAACACACTCCTCCAGCGGGGCTACGTGCACGAGGTCGGTCGCGATCCCGGGCCCGGCAACGCCGTGCTGTACGGCACGACCACGCTCTTCCTCGAGCGCCTCGGCCTCCACTCGCTCGCCGACCTGCCGCCGCTCGGCGACTTCGTCCCCGATGCGTCCGTGGTGGAGGCGCTCGAGCGCGGCCTGCACCTGAGCAGCGATCCCGAGGCCGACACGTCGGTCCAGTGAGCGACCAACCGTCAGGCGAGCGACTCCAGAAGGTGCTCGCGCGCGCCGGCTACGGCTCGCGTCGCGTCTGCGACGATCTCGTCTCGCATGGTCGCGTCACCGTGAACGGCGAGCAGGCGCAACCGGGACGACGCGTCGATCCCGAGGTCGACGTGATCGCGGTCGATGGCGTGCGCGTCTCCGCCCGCGACGACCTCGTCTACTACCTCCTCAACAAGCCCGCGGGCTACGTGAGCACCGCGTCGGACCCCGAAGGACGCGCGACCGTCGTCGAGCTCGTGCCCGACGCTCCGCGCGTCTTCCCCGTCGGTCGCCTCGACTACGAGACCGAGGGGCTCCTCGTGCTCACCAATGACGGCGACCTCACGCAGCTGCTGACTCACCCGAGCCATGGCGTGGCCAAGACCTATCTCGCCGAGGTCGACGGCGTGCCGACCCCGGGCGAGCTGCGCTCGTTGCGCACCGGCGTCGATCTCGACGACGGCCCGACCGCGCCGGCCACGGTGACGTTGGTGCAGGAGCGCGCGCCGGGCGCGGCCATCGAGCTCACGATCCACGAAGGCCGCAATCGTCAGGTCCGGCGCATGTGCGAGGCCATCGGGCACCCGGTCCGTCGTCTCGTGCGGACGCGGATCGGGCCGCTCGCCGACTGGCGTCTGCCGCCGGGGGAGTGGCGACCGCTGACGCCGCAGGAAGTGCGCGCGCTCTACGAGGCCGCGACCGGAGCCGAATCAGGTGATGAACGCGCGCGAGAACGCGTCGAGCCCGCCGCCGGCCCCCGGCTAACCTCGCTCGGCGTGAGATTGCAGGCGCTGCGCGGCGCGACCACGTGTGACGAAGACTCCAAGATCGAGATCGACACCAAGGTGTCGCGCCTGGTCAAGGAGCTGTTCGCGCGCAACGACCTCACCAACGACGATGTCGTCAGCATGATCTTCACCGCGACCCCCGACCTCACCGCGCAGTTCCCGGCCACGTCGGCGCGTGGCGCGCTCGACCTCGGTGACATCCCCCTGCTCGGTGCGCAGGAGCAGGCCGTCCCGCACGGCACCCCGCGCTGCGTGCGGGTCCTGATCCATTGCTACACCGCGCGGTCGAGGTCGGAGTTGCAGCACGTGTTCCTCGAAGGTGCGGCGGCCCTGCGCCAGGACCTCGTCCAGCACGACGACGCGCCCACCGACGCCGCGAAGTAGACGGAACGCCGCGACATGAGTGACGCGCGGCGGCTCGCGCTCGTCGGCACCGGCTTGATCGGTGGCTCGATCGGCCTCGCGCTCGGCAAGGCCGGGTACGAAGTCCTCGGGTTCGACCGCGACGTCGAGCGCGCGGAGGCCGCGGTCGCGGTGGGTGCGATCACCGAGCGTCGGCGCCGACGCTCGCCGACGCCGTGGCAGGCGCAGACCTCACCGTGATCGCGGTCCCGGTGGGGCAGGTCGCGGCGATGGTGATCGAGGCGCTCGACGCCGGTGCGCCACTCGTGACCGACGTCGGGTCGGTGAAGGCGCCGGTCGTCACCGAGGTCGAACGGGCGCGCCCGGAGCTGGCGGCACACTTCGTCGGTGGTCACCCCATGGCGGGCTCCGAGCAGGAGGGGCTCGCCGGTGCCGACGCCGACCTCTTCGTGGGCGCCACGTGGGTGCTCACGCCGACCGGGCGGACCGATCCGCAGGCCTTCGCGTCGGTGCGGGCGATCGTCGCCTCGCTCGGCGCGGAGGCGATCGCGGTCGCGCCGGAGCTGCACGACTCGCTGGTCGCGGTGGTGAGCCACGTGCCGCAGCTCGCCGCGTCGACGCTCATGAACGTCGCCAGCGCGCGGGGTGACGAGCACTCGATCCTGCTGCGCCTCGCGGCCGGCGGGTTCCGCGACATGACCCGCATCGCGTCGAGCCACCCCGCGATCTGGCCCGACATCTGCCTGGCGAATCGCGACGCGATCGTCACCGCGCTCGACGGCTACCTCGACGAGCTCACGCGCGTGCGCGCGATCGTCGCGGGTGGTGAGCGCGCCGAGCTCCTCGACCTGCTGGAGACCGCGCGGGTCGCGCGCCGCAACCTGCCCGTCGGCCTGCCGATCGAAGAGGTGCTGTTCGAGCTGCGCATCCCGGTGCCCGACCGCGAGGGTGTGATCGCCGAGGTCGCGACGCTCGCGGCGACCTTCGGTGTGAACATCCGCGACTTCGAGATCGCCCACTCGTTGGAAGGCCGCAGCGGTGTGCTCGTGCTGGTGGTCGGCGAACGTGGCACCGACGCGTTCGAAGCTGCGCTGCACGAGCACGGCTACCACACGGCGCGGACACCGCTCGCGTGAAGGACAAGCTGACGGTCGTGGGAGTCGCGCCGTTGCGGGGGCGCCTGCGGGTACCCGGCGACAAGAGCATCTCGCACCGCGCGCTCCTGTTCGCGGCGATGGGCGACGGGCGTTCGC
The DNA here is from genome assembly GCA_963721435.1 of uncultured Actinomycetes bacterium. Classification (GTDB taxonomy): domain Bacteria; phylum Actinomycetota; class Acidimicrobiia; order IMCC26256; family DASPTH01; genus CAVRJC01. The sequence continues at coordinate 293,494 of CAVRJC010000005.1, read as the reverse complement.
GCGCGATCGGGCTCGCCGGCGGCGATGACGTCTACCGCACGCGGCGCGCGCTCGCACAGTTGGGCGTGTCGATCACCGTTGCCGGCTCGGGCATCACGGTCGACGGCCGCGGCCTCGATGCACTCGTCGCGTCGGCGGATGTCGTCGACTGCGGGAACTCGGGCACGTCGATCCGCACCCTCACCGGGCTGGTCGCGGGACGCCCGTTCCGCACCACACTCTCGGGCGACGAGTCGCTCCGTCGGCGTCCCATGCGCCGGGTCGTCGAGCCGCTGCGCGCGATGGGTGCCCGCATCGACGGCCCCGATGACGGCGCGTTCCCGCCGCTCGCCGTCGACGGCGGCGCGCTGGTCGGCTGCGCGCACGTGCTTCCGGTCGCGAGCGCGCAGGTGAAGACCGCACTCGTGCTCGCGGGCTTGCAGGCGAGCGGCGTCACCGAGATCACCGAGCCGCACCGCAGCCGCGACCACACCGAGCGGATGTTGATCGCACTCGGCGCGCCCATCGAGCGCGTGGACGCGACCACGATCCGCGTGCGGTCCGGTGTCCCGCAGGCGTTCGAGGCCGCGATCCCGGGCGATCCGTCGTCGGCCGCGTTCTGGCTGGTCGGCGCGGTGGTCACACCCGACTCCGGTGTCGTGGTCGAAGGCGTCGCGTGCAACCCGACGCGCATCGCGTTCGTCGACGTGCTCCGTCGGATGGGCGCCGACGTGGAGGTCGAGATCACGGGCGAGGTGCTCGGTGAGCCGGTCGGCAACATCCGCGCCGCGACCTCCTCACTCACCGGCACCACCATCGCGGGAGCAGAGATCGCGCTGGTGCAGGACGAGATCCCCGCGCTCGCGGTCGCCGCCGCCTTCGCCGACGGCGTCACCGAGATCCGCGACGCGTCGGAGCTCCGCGTCAAGGAGAGTGATCGCATTGCGACCGTGGAGCAGCTCGTACGCGCGGTCGGCATCGGTGCCGAATCGTCGGCCGCTGGGCTCGTGATCATCGGCGGGCGCCCGCGGTCGGCCGCGTTCGAGAGTCACGGCGACCACCGCATCGCGATGGCGGCGGCGATCGTGGCCAACGCGATCGAGGGGGAATCGACGATCGACGGTTGGCGCGCCGCTGGCGTCTCGTACCCCGAGTTCTCCGACGACCTCGCCGTGCTGACCGGGCACACGGCCTGATGGAAGCCCTGGTCATCGCCATCGACGGACCGTCGGGCTCGGGGAAGTCGACGGTGGCGAGAGGCGTCGCCCGTGCCCTCGGCCTCCACACCCTGGATACTGGCGCCATGTACCGCGCCGTCACGCTCGCTGCGCTCGAGGGCGGGGTCCCGCTCGACGCGGCCGGCGCGCTGGCCGAGCTGGCGCGCGCGTCCGACATCCACCTCGACGACGGCGCGGTGCTCCTCGACGGACGTGACGTGCACGACACCATCCGCGGCCCGGAGGTCACGGCTGCAGTGTCGGCGGTCTCCGCGCACCCCGCGGTGCGCGCGGTGCTGGTCGACTGGCAACGCGCCTGGGTGGCCGAGAACCGTGGCGGCGTGGTGGAGGGCCGCGACATCGGCACCGTCGTGTTCCCCGACGCGCCGGTCAAGGTGTTCATCACCGCCAGCGACGCCGAACGTGCCCGCCGCCGTGGCCGCGACGAGATCGCCGCGGCACGCGACGCCGATCTCGCGGAGCTCGAGCGCGCGATGGCCGCACGTGACCGCGCTGACGCGTCGCTCGGCCGGGCGCTCCGTCCGGAAGACGCCGCGCACGATGCGCTCGTGATCGACACGACCGATCGGGACGCCGACGCGGTCATTGCCGAGATCGTCAGCCGGGTCGATGCGGTGGCGCGATGACCTTCTACAAGTTCGCGCGTCTCGTGGTGCTGGGCCTGTGCTCGCTCGCATTCCGTGTGCGGGTGACCGGCGTCGAGAACGTCCCGCCGTCGGGCGCGTACATCGTCGCGCCGTCGCACCGGTCGATCTTCGACGTGCCGTTCAGCGCGTACATCACCAATCGCAGCGTGCGGTTCCTCGCCAAGGAAGAGCTGTTCCGAAAGCCGGCGCTCAACTGGCTGTTCACCAAGCTCGGCGCGGTGCAGGTCGAGCGGGGCACCGCCGACCGCGGTGCGCTGCGCGTGCTCGAAGCCGCGCTGCGGGAAGGCACGCCGGTGGCGCTCTTCCCCGAAGGGACACGCGCGAGCGGGCCCGAGATCGCCCCGCTGTTCGACGGCGCGGCCTACCTCGCGGTGAAGCTCGGCGTGCCGATCGTCCCCGTCGGAGTGGGTGGGAGTGAGCAGATCCTGGCCAAGGGCAAGGTCCTGCCCCGGCTCCACCGTGTCGCAGTGGTGGTGGGCAAGCCGATCCCCCCGCCGCCGGTCGAGGGCCGCTCGCGGCGGACCGCGACGACCACGATGACCGCGGAGCTCACCGCCGAGCTCCAACGCGTCTTCACCGAAGCCCGGCGCGTCGCCGACGAGACGACCAGTTAGACCAAGGGTTGGTCCGTCGCCCGCAGCCGGGCCAGCTCGCGGAGCTCACGGGGCGGAGGGAAGTATTCGTCCTCGTCGGTGACGTGCACGTTCTCGACGCCCTCGAGAGGATCGAGACGCGCGATCACGGCCTGGACGAGGTCCTCGGGTGCGCTCGCGCCTGCAGTGACACCGACGACACGCGCGCTCGCGAGCGTGTCGTCGTCGATCTCGTCGGGGCCGTCGACCCGCAACACGCGCTCGCAGCCCGCGGCGCGCGCGACCTTGGTGAGTGCGATGGTATTGGACGAGTTCGCGCTCCCGATGACGACGATGGTGTCGGCGCGCTCGGCGATGGCGCGGCAGCGCAGCCTGACGGTTGGTGGTCGCGAAGCAGAGATCGTCGCGGGTCGCGGTCCAGAGGTCGGGGAAGTGCTCGCGCGCCCGCGCCATGATGCCTTCCCAGTCGTTCACCGACAGCGTGGTCTGCGCGAGGAGCGCGACCTGTGACGGGTCGGCGACGGTCGGTAGCACGGCGTCGAGATCGGCCTCGCTCTCGACGAGGCGCATCGCCTCGGGCGCGACCGCGAGCGTGCCGGTCGCCTCGTCGTGCCCCTGGTGGCCGACGTACAGCACGGTGAAGCCCTTGTTTGCCCGCACCTTGGCCTCGTGGTGGACCTTGGTGACGAGCGGGCACACCGCATTGACCACGAACCGGTCCTTGGTGCGCGCGGCCGCGACGACCTCGGGCGCGGAGCCGTGGGCCGACAACATGAGCGGCGCGCCCTCGGGCACCTCGTCGATGTCGTCGACGAAGATCACGCCCTGCTCGCGGAAGCGGTCGACCACGAGGCGGTTGTGGACGATCTCGTGGTAGCAGTAGACGGGCGGCTCGAAGAGCTCGAGCATCGACGACAGCGCCTTGATCGCCATCTCGACGCCCGCGCAGAACCCCCGCGGCTGGGCGAGGAGCACGCGCTGCACCGGCATGCCCCGAGGGTACTTGTCGAGATCGGAGGTCTCAGCCGTCGAGCGTCACCACCGCGCGGCCGGTCAGGTCGCCGGACTCGACACGCGCGTATGCCTCGGCGGCTTCGGCGAACGGGAACAGCTGCACGTCCATCTGCAGCTTGCCGGCCTCCGCCAGCGCGACGACCGCGTGCAGATCCGCGGTCGTGCCACCGAACGGGATGAACACCTCACACAGCGGAGGGAGCGAGCCCCAACCCACCCCGACGGTGCCGCCACCGGCCCCCACGATCGCGACGCTGCCACCGGGGGTGGCCTGCGCCAGCGCGGTCTGCATGGTGGTGTCGATGCCGACGAAGTCGAACACCACGTCCGCGCCACGACCACCGGTGAGCTCACGCAGCACCTCGCTGACGTCATCGCTCGACTCGACGATCTCGTCGGCACCCAGCTCCCGTGCCCGCACGAGGCGGTGCGGAGCGGTGTCGACCGCGATCACCCGTGCTACCGAGAACAACTTGAGGTACTGGATCGCGTACCCACCGAGCCCGCCGGCGCCGATCAGGATCGCGGTCGACGGCGCGCTCAACTTCGGTGCCACCTTGCGCACGGCGTGGTACGGGGTCACGCCCGCGTCGGCCAGCGGCCCGACAACCCTCGGGTCGAGTGTGGTGAGCGGCACGAGCTCACGCCGCGGGACGACGAGGTACTCGGCGAGGCCGCCGTCCTGGCCCCAACCCCGCCCGCTCGCCCGGTTGGTGCAGATGTTGTCGCGACCCGACAGGCAATTGAAGCAGCGCCAGCACTTCGGGCCCAGCCCGACCAGCACCGCCGTGCCGGCGTCGAGATCGGTCACACCCGCGCCGACGTCGTCGACCCAGCCGCCGTTCTCGTGCCCGAGGGTGAACGGCGGGTCGTAGGGGAACGCGCCAGGGCGCGCGTGCAGGAAGTGGATGTCGGTGTGGCACAGCCCGACACCCGCCATCCGCACCCGCACGTCACCCGGTCCCGGATCCGGCACCGGGATGTCCTGGTACTCGGGGGGACGCTCCCACTCGATCATTCGGAACGCGGTCATCGTCGCCATCGAGCCATCCTCGCAGGTTGCCTGGCTCTGGGTCGCTCACGGCTCGGCGTGAAACACCCCGTCGCGTGTCGTCGGTTCCGCCTTTCGCTCCTAGACTGAAGGAATGCCGACCGCCCGTGTGGTGGCGGTCGCGCCCGGCTCGCCTGCCCACACCGCCGGGCTTCTCCCCGGCGACGAGCTGCTCTCGCTCAATGGTGAGGCCGTGCGCGACGTCATCCGCTACCAGATCCAAGCCGACGAGCCGCGCGTCGAGCTCGAGGTGCTCCGCGGCGGCCTCGAGCAGCTCGTGGTCGTCGAGAAGCACGCGGGCGCCGCGCTCGGCCTCGAGCTCGAGAGCGCGGTGTTCGACCGTGTGCGCACGTGCGACAACCACTGCCCGTTCTGCTTCATCTACCAGCTGCCCAAGGGCATGCGGAAGAGCCTCTACCTCAAGGACGACGACTACCGCCTGTCGTTCCTGTACGGCAATTTCACGACCCTCACCCGCTTCACCGAAGCCGACCTCGAGCGCGTGCTCACCGAGCAGCTCGGCCCGCTCTACGTGAGCATCCACGCGACCGACCCCGATCTGCGGGCGCGCCTCCTGCGCAACCGCCGTGGCGCGACGAGCTTGCGGTGGCTCGCGGCGTTGCTCGACGGCGGCATCGAGGTGCACGGCCAGATCGTCGTGTGCCCGGGCATCAACGACGGGGACGCGCTCGACGACACACTGCTCGGCATCCTCGACCGCTTCCCTCGTCTCGCGACCGTCGGCATCGTGCCACTGGGGGTGAGCGACTCCACGACCGAGCCGGACATGCGCGCTCACACGCGCGCCGAAGCGGAGCGCGTCGTCGACACGGTCGAGACCTGGCAGTCGCGGTACCACGCGGCACTGGGTCGGCGGCTCGCGTACGCCTCCGACGAGTACTACCTCCTTGCCGGACGGGCCTTCCCTGCGCCGAGCGAGTACGACGACTTCCCGCAGCACGAGAACGGCATCGGCATGGCGCGACAGTTCGAAGCAGACGTGCGCGACGCGCTCGGCGGATCCGACGCGGAGGGACGCGGGACGCACACCGGCTTCTTCGCGTGGGTCGAGGGCGCGCCCGCCGAGGGCTATCGCGCGCCGCGTCTCCTCGACGTCATCGATGCGGGGCCGCTGCCCGAGGAGCCCGATCGCACGCTTCCGGTCGCGCTGGTCACGGGCGAATACGGCGCCCACGTGCTCGCGCCGCTCGTCGACGACCTCGCCGACGCCGCCGGCGTTCCCGTGCGGCTGGTGACGGTGCCCAACCGGTTCTTCGGCGGCAACATCGGCGTCACCGGCCTGCTCACCGGAGCCGACATCGCCGCCGCGCTCGAGCGCGAGCCGTCGGGACAGCGCTACCTCGTTCCCGACGTCGTGCTGTCCAACGGCCGGTTCCTCGACGGCAGCACGCCCGACGCGCTCCCGCGCCCGGTGGAGTTCGTCCCGACCGACGGTGCTTCGCTCGTCGCCGCGCTCCGCCCGCGAGTGAGGGTCTCGTGAACGCGCCCACCGTCGCGGTCGTCGGCCGCCCGAACGTCGGGAAGTCGACGCTGGTCAACCGCTTCGTCGGTCGCCGTGATGCGATCGTCGAGGAGAGGCCCGGCGTCACACGCGACCGCAAGGAGCTGCCGGTCGAGTGGAACGGTCGCGCGTTCATCGTCGTCGACACCGGTGGCTGGCTGGTGCCGTCGTCCGATGAAGGCGCGGAGCCGCTCGCGCAATTGGTGAGCAAGCAGGCGGAGCGCGCGATCGCCGACGCCGACGTGATCCTCCTCGTGGTCGACGTCACTGTCGGAATCACGGAAGACGACGCGCAAGTTGCGCGCGTGCTGCAGCGCACGCAGAAGCCGGTGTTCGTCGTGGTCAACAAGGTCGACGACGAACGACGCGAGTCCGACATGTGGGTGTTCTCATCGCTCGGGCTCGGTGACCCGTACCCGCTGTCGGCGATCCACGGACGGGGGAGTGGTGACCTGCTCGACGGTGTGGTGGAAGCGCTGCCGCCCGCGGAGCCCGAGCCCGAAGAGCCCGCGGACCCGACGATCTTCTCGGTCGCGGTGGTCGGCCGCCCGAACGTCGGCAAGTCGACGTTGTTCAACCGTCTCGTCGGCGACAACCGCTCCGTCGTGCACGACGCGCCCGGCACCACGCGCGACTCGATCGACACCATCGTCGACACCGACGACGGCCCGATCCGCTTCGTCGACACCGCGGGCATGCGTCGTCGCAGTCGCATCGACGAGCCCACCGAGTACTTCAGCCTCGTGCGCGCGCTCCAGGCCGTCGACCGTGCGGACGCCGCATTGCTCGTGATCGACGCATCGGAGGGCGTGTCGCACCAGGACCAGCGTCTCGCCGAGCGCGTTGACGCCGCCGGCACCGCGATCGTCATCGTGCTCAACAAGTGGGACCTGCTCGACGCCGAAGGCCGTGCCGCGGCGAAGGCCGCCGTCGCCGACCGCTTGGCGTTCCTCTCGTACGCGCCGGTGCTGACGGTGTCCGCCACCACGGGGCGGATGACCGCGCGCATCCTCCCGGCTCTCCGCGAAGCGGAAGCGGCGTATCACACCCGCGTGCCCACGGCGGCGCTGAACCGGGTGATCCGCGAAGCCCAGCAGCGGCATCTTCCGCCCGCACGGGGCCGGAGCCGGCACCGCCCGCGGGTGCTCTACGCGACCCAGGGGGCCAACGACCCACCCACGTTCACCCTGTTCGCGACCCACGAGATCCCACCGACCTACCTCCGGTACCTCGAGCACCGCATCCGGGACGCGTTCGACCTCGGCCCCACCCCGATCAAGCTCCGGGTGCGTCTCCGTAGCGCCTGATCAATTCGCATCCCCAGCGCGTCGGACGCGCATCCCATTCACCATTTCTTGGCTCAAGAAGCCCCCTGCTTCGTGCCGACTCACTCTGACAGTCACATCTGTGAGTCGGATTGGGTCCTACATGTTGGAGCGATGGGTAGCACGGCACCGGCGGGCGCGCGCCGATGGCGAACGAGGGGCGGTTCTGGTCGAGACGGCCATCCTCATCCCCGTCATCGTGCTCATCACGTTCGGGTTGATCGAGTTCTCGTCGGCGTACCAGTCCGCGTCCGTTGCCTCGAGCTCTGCGCGTGCGGCGGCGCGTACTGCTTCCGCCGAAGCGCTGATCAGCACCTATGCGGTCGACGCTGCGACTGCCGCCGCCACCGCGCTGCACACTGTGCAACCCGACGAGCCGGTTGAGATGTGGATCTACAAGGCGAACTCGAACGGCTACCCCGGCACCCTCACCGACTTCAGCAGCTGCTCGACCAACTGCATCAAATACAACTGGAACACGACGACGAAGTCGTTCGACACCGCGAACCCCCTGGGCGGCGGATGGCCGGCGACGCAACAGCACGCGTGCGACTCCAGCAACTGGGACAGCGTGGGTGTGTTCGTGAAGCTCAACCACAAGTACATCACCAAGCTCTTCGGGGCGAGCATCAACCTGACCGACCACGCCGTGTTCCGACTCGAACCGGCGCCGACGCAGCTCTGCGGATAACGCGATGCACCGGTTCATTCGTCGTGCCCGCGAAGACGCCACCACGAAGGAGCGCGGCTTCTTCATGGTGTGGTTCGCGCTCACCTTCGTCACGCTCACCGCGTTCGCGGGCCTCGCGATCGAGTACAACCGCTGGGAGAACATCGGGAATCGGGTGCAGAAAGCTGCCGACGCGGCCGCGCTCGCCGGTGCGGTGTTCATGCCCGAGAACGTCGGCAACAAGGCGTTCACCACCGCAAAGTCCATTGCGTCACAAAACGGCTTCACCGACGGCTCGAACGGGATTGTGATCACGACGGCGGCCGGCCGTCTTCCGAACCAGCTCAAGGTCACGATCAAGGTCCCGACCAAGAACCCCTTCGGCGGCATCATCGGCTACAACGCGACCACGATCCAGCGCGTCGCAGTCGCCGAGTACCAGTTGCCCCAGAACATGGGAGCCCCGCAGAACAGCTTCGGAAACGACCCCGAGTCGGCTTCGGCGCAGCCGCAGTTCTGGGGGAACATCTTCGGGCCGTCGTCGAACAAGTCGAAGGGCGACGCGATGCAGTCGGCTTCATCGCGCGGGCCGACCAGCCTGTGCGATGGCGACAACTGCCCAAGTGGCGTGAACAAGGATTACGACGCGGCCGGGTACTTCTTCGGCATCGACGTCCCTGCCGGCGCGACCGGCAACCTCAACGTGCAGGTCTTCGACCCCGCCTTCGTGCATGTCGGCGACCAGTGTGGTAACAGCGACGGCAATGCCAAAACCAGCCTCGATCAAGCTGCGACGCTCACCGCGGCGCAAATCCCGGGTTACACGGGAACCATCACGCCGGCCGCCCGTTATGCCTCAGCCGGCAGCAGCCCGTTCTGCACTGGTGACAACTTCTACGGAGACGGCAGCAACACGCTGAACCCGTGGACGGTCTGGACCGTGCGCGCACCCGACGTCTCGACGTGGGACCCGACGAACAACCCGATCGTGTGCCAGGCGGAGTTCCCCGGTGTGTACCCGGAGACCAGCAACAATCTACCGAACGGTACTGTGAGCTCGACTCAGCTCAAGACACTGCTGCAGTCGGCGACCACGTACCCGGGAACCAACCCGCCCCGAACGTTCGCGGCCTTCTTCCGGCAATGGGTCCAGATCTGCAGCGTCGCGAACCCGGTGCAGGGCACCTACTTCCTCCAGGTGCAGACGGTCACAAAGATCGACGGCACGCTCACGCCGCTCGGCGGCGGCTCCAACCGGTACTCGGTGAAGGTCGGCTTGGGCTCGAACTTCGCCACCTCGAACAACGTGCGCGTGTACGGGAACCAGAAGATGAGCATTTACGCGAACGCAACCGGTGCCGACACGCGCTTCTATCTCACGCGCGTGCTCCCTGGTGACGCCGGCCACACGCTCGTCATCCAGTTCTACGACGTCGGTGACGCTTCGCAGCCTGGATCGATCAGCGTGTTGCCGCCACCGGATTCGAACGTCTCCGGCGGCGCGTTCAGCACTTGTACCTATACCGCGCCACCGGGGAACGCGACCGGACCTCCATTCGGGACGCTCGTGAACACCAACTCCGGTTGCCTCATCCCGGTCAACAACGCGGGCTTCAACGGCCAATGGATCACCTTCGACATCCCCATCCCTGAGACCTACACCTGCAACGACGCCGACCCGCTCGGATGTTGGACCCGACTGCGATTCACCTACCCGGTGGGCACGAGCGTGAGTGACACGACGACGTGGCAGGCGTACATGCTCGGCGACCCGGTCCGTTTGATCCAGTAGGAGCGCTGCTCCTATAGGTGCGGCGGCGGGTGGCGTGGTGCAATGGGGCGGTGCCCTGGTGTGCGACTTGTGATCGCTTCCTCTCCCCGTCGACGGTGAAGGCTGACGGCACCTGCCCGACCTGTGGCCGCGCCGTCGACGCGGGGCGCGGGCACGGTGCTGCGGTCGACGTGGCCGCGGGAGGCGGCGATGGCCCGCTCGATGTCACCGAGGACTCCGAGCCGCTGGGCCCGGTCCCGTGGCATCTCAAGCTGCTGGCCGGCGCGCTCGCGCTTTACCTCGGGTACCGGGCGTGGCAGGGGATCGAGTGGATCGCGCACCGGTTCTGAGCGTTTTGCTCAGAAGTCGCGGGAACTCGCCCGTCTACACTGCGCCCACAAGGCGGGCTGTGGCGCAGCTTGGTTAGCGCGTTGGTCTGGGGGACCAAAGGTCCCGGGTTCAAGTCCCGGCAGCCCGACTACAAGGGAACAGGTCCCAGGCCTGGCGAGCGCGCGCCGACGCGATTCTCGGATCTTGGCGGTAGGTGATTGGGAGCGCCGAAGTACGCGGTCGCCCACGAGAAGCTCGCGCAGATCAAGGACTGGGACGCGACGCTCTCGGCTGCGTTGCGCGCGACCGTTGGCAGCCACCTCACTCGGAGGACAAGCACCCATCACCCGCGTGAACAACGTCACCGGGCAGCACAGCTAGTCATCTCCGGCGAGGTTGCCGTAGGTGGGCGCGCCGGCAGTCTCGTAGCTGAGCTGGAGGGTGCCGTTGGGGTAGGTGACAGACTCGGTCAGGCGCAGCGCGGTCGGTACGGTCCCGTCGGCGAACACCTGCTTGCCGCTTCCGAGCAGCAGCGGGTACAGCCACAGGTTCAGTCGGTCGACGAGGCCGAAACGCAGGAGTGACTGCACGAGGTCAAGGCTGCCTATGACATGGACTTCGTCGTGGCGCTCCTTCACGGCGGTGATCCTCTCGACGAAGTCACCCGTGACGAGCGTCGAGCCCTGCCATGTGAGCGGGCCGGTCAGCGTGCGGCTGGCGACGTACTTGGGGACGCGATTGAGCAGGCCGGCGAACGGCATCTCGTCTGGAGCTGTTGGCCAGTAGCCGGCGAAGATCTCATAGGTCTTCCGGCCGAGGAGCAGGGCGTCCATGCTCCTCGCGTGCTCGAACAAGGCGCTGCCGGACTCTTGATCCAGCAGCGGCGCCTGCCATCCGCCGTGCGTGAAGCCGTTGTCGCGATCTTCGTCGGGCCCTCCAGGGGCCTGCGCCACCCCGTCCAGCGTCACGAACTCGGTCACGATGAGCTTCCCCATGGTGTCTTCCTCCTCCTGATGGCGACGACACCAGTTCAGACCTCAATCACGCGGCAGGATTCATCGCTGACCCGCCATCGCGGAGGCATACAGAATGCCCTGCTCGCTCGCTCGGGAGCGCCCCCGCTAGCCGGGAACAGGTGCGCTCGCGCACCGGAGCGTGATCTCGCCGACCCGGCGACCGTCCAAAGACGATTGTCGCCGGAGGAAGTTCAGCAGAACAGCACGCCTCCTCACGATGATTCGACGCACCGATACAGAACTGGCTTCGCTCCGCGCTCAGTGGACGAGCCGCGATTCGCGCCCGAACGTGTGCACAGATCGTCGCGGCGCCGACGCGGCGTTGTGGGACAACCCACCTCGGGCGCGGGCATCATGGTGGAGATGGCGTTCAAGGGGTGGCCGGTCGAGGCGGTCGAGTTCTACGAGGGGCTCGAGGCCGACAACACGAAGACGTACTGGCAGGAGCACAAGCCGGTCTACGAGCGGTGCGTCAAGGCGCCGATGGACGAGCTCCTGGCCGAGCTGGCCGAAGACTTCGGCTCCGGCCGCGTCTTCCGGCCCTACCGCGACGTCCGCTTCAGCAAGGACAAGACGCCGTACAAGCTGAACTGCGCCGCCCACTTGCCAGGCGGATACCTCTCGTTCTCGGCCGACGAGCTCTTCGTCGGAAGCGGCCTCTACATGCCCGGCCCTGACCAACTCAAGCGTTTCCGCGCCGCCGTCGACGATGGCGACTCCGGCTCGAAGTTGGAGTCGATCGTGTCCATGCTGCGCAAGGACGGCTACGACGTCGGCGCCCACGAGGTCCTCAAGACTGCGCCCAAGGGTTATCCGAAGGACCACACCCGCATCGAGCTGCTGAAGCACAAGGGCATCGTGATGTCGAAGTCCTGGTCGGTGGGGGCGTGGCTCGGCACCAAGACGGCCAAGAGTCGGGTGGTCGCCTGCCTGGACGCGGCTCGCCCTCTCAACGCGTGGCTCCAGCGCAACGTCGGCTGACTCTTGCCCGGGAGAAGTAGCTACAAGCTTCAGCCGCCGAGCCGGCGTTCGGGGATACTCGTGCCGCTGCCGGAACTCGTCACGACTCGCATGCGACAGCTCGGACTCAAAGAGAAGGAGGCGTACACGTACGGGCTCGGCTTCCGGGGGGTAAGCGACGGCTGATGCCGACGGACCAGCCGAGCGACCGAACGGCCTTCGTCTCCACGAACTACATCAAGGCCACCCTGAGCAAGTCTGGCGGACACTGACCGACCCCGCCTTGACCAAGCGCGATTGGCGCCACACCGCGGCCGCCATGCCGACATGCGGCGCGCGGGTGCGACGCACGGGTGTTGCCGTTCCGGGTGATGGCTCCCTCGACGCTCGGCACGTTCCTGCGAGCGTTCACGTTCGGTCATGTCGACCGACCCGATCTCGGCTTCTTCACGCTCGCCCGGCGTCGTTTGGGTGCGCCGTTGGTGCGCAGCTACAGAACGCGATCGCGCACCTTCTGGATCTGACGGCTGGTCAAGACCTCGATCACGACGCCGCGGGTCTTCTTGTAGCCATCGGCGCACATGCGACAGGTGACACGCTCGAACGACCCGATCACGACGCGATGGCTGATGTCCGTGCGGTGGCAACAGGGGCAGTTCCCCGTGGGTCGGTGCGGTTCTGTTGACATCTGCGTCAACCGTACTGGCGGGTGGAGAAAGGAGGCAGCCGCCGCACGCATTGCGTCAGACTGACGCAAGGGACGATCCGATCGACGACGGGGGAGTGGATGCGCGCGCTGAGGGTGCACGGGGTCGGCGAGCCCGACGAGGTGCTGGTGCTGGACGAGGTCGAGCCGCCGACCCCCGCGATGCTGCGCGAGCTGCGCATGAGCATGGCGGGTTGGGTCACGCCTGACACTCCGGGCGCGGCGCCGACGCCGAGTGACGACTGGGTCATCGTGCAGGTGTCGATGGCCGCGCTCGCGCTGCCCGACGTCACCATGGCACGCGGCACCTATCCCGTGCCGGTGCCGCGTCCGTACACGAGCGGGCAGGAAGGCGTCGGCATCGTGCTCGAGGCGGGGCCGCCGCATCACCACCTGATCGGCAAGCGGATCGCGTCGTGCATGATCCAGCCGTTCGGGAGCCTCGCGGAGATCGCGGTGGGAGTCGGGATGATCGTCGAGGTCTCGCCCGACATCTCCGACGCCGATGCCGCCGCGCTCATGATCCCCGCGCACACCGGGTACCACACCGTCGTACGGCGCGGCGCGGTGACCGAAGGCGAGGTCGTCGCGGTGCGCGGCGCGGCAGGAGGGCTTGGGGCTGCGTGCGTGCAGATCGCGGGCGCGATCGGCGCGCGTGTCGTCGCCATCGTGGGCGGCACCGACGCGGTCGACAAAGCCGAGTTCTGCCGGTCGATCGGCGCCGACGAGGTGATCGACCACGTCGCGAGTGACGTCGCGGCGGAGCTGCGCGCGCTCACGGACGGTCGCGGGGTCGACGTGATCATCGATCCCGTGCAGGGTGATGACGCGACTGCGGTACGCGCCGGCTTGCGCGTCGGCGGACGCCACGTGCTGTGCGGCCACGCCGGTGGGCTGCCGCCGATCGATCCCCACTTCTACCTGCACAATCACACGCTGGTGGGTGTGAACCTCGCGGGGTACGGCCCCGTCGAGATGCGGCGCATGCACACGGAGACGCAGGCGGCGATCGAAGAGCTGATGGCCCGCGGCGCGTATCGCTCGACCCCGACGCGCGTCATCGACTTCGACGAAGTCCCCGCCGCGCTCGCCGACCTCGCTGCCCGTCGGACCACGGGGCGCGTGGTGGTGCGTACCGGGAGATAGCGGAGGGCAGGCGACGAAGCCCGGCCTGCCAGCTAGTCTCCCGGCGCGGTAGCAAGCGCTTGGTCGGGAGTGGAAGCGCCCGACGGAACTGGGGGATCACGATGGCGGGACGGCTCGCGGGCAAGGTTGCGCTGATCAGCGGCACGGCGAGTGGCCAGGGCCGCCAGGCGGCGATCCAGTTCGCGGCCGAGGGTGCGAAGGTCGTCGGCTGCGACCTCAACGAAGCAGGCGCGCTCGAGACCGTCGAGATGGTGACGGCGGCGGGCGGCGAGATGGTGTCGCTCCAGCCCATCGACCTCACCGACGAGGACGCGGTGAAGGCGTGGATCGACTTCGCGGTCGACGCGTACGGCGACTTCGACACCCTGTACAACAACGCGGCAGTCGCGAAAGCAGCCGCGCTCGAAGACCTGCGACGCGAAGACTGGGACTGGAACATCGCCAACGAAGTGACGCTCGTCTTCCTCGCGGTGAAACACGCGATACCGGTGTTCGAACGGCGCGGTGGTGGTGCGATCATCAACGTCGGCTCGATCGCGGGCATGGTCGGATCCGGGATGCCGGGCAATGCAGCCGGCAACCTCGTGCACTGCGTGTCGAAAGCCGCGGTGATCCGGTTGACCGAGAACCTTGCGATCGAGCTCTCGACCCGCAACGTGCGCGTCAACAGCATCTCGCCGGGCGTGATCGACACGCCGCAGCTCCGCCCGTTCCTCGGTGAGGCACCGGATGCGCCACTCCGCGTGCTGTTCGCGAGCAAGTGCCTCATCCCGCGCATCGGCGAAGTGGAAGACATCGTGAACGCGGCGGTGTTCCTCGCATCCGACGAGGCGTCGTACATCACGGGGGTGAACCTTCCGGTCGACGGTGGGTTCAGCGCGTCGGGTGGCGTCGGCCGTCCGACGAACGAGCTCGACGACGCGGTCGCGTCCGCCATGACCTCGTTCGGAAGCGAGTGACGGCACGCCGGCGGTAGAGTCCCGCGATGGCGAACGGCACTGACGGCAGCGGTCCCGACGCCACGCCGGCGTCGAATGGCAACGGCAACAGCGGGGCTCCGGGCGAGCCTGATGCTCCCGACCGGCGGCGGCTCGTGGTGATCGTGCTGGGCGCGGCGGCGGCCGTCATCGCGATCGCGATCGCGGTCGCGCTGCTCATGGGTGGCAACGACGACAACGGCAAGAACGCCGCATCGAAGACCGCCACGACCGCGGCCGTCACGACGACGAAGCCGGCGGTGACGATCCCGCCCGCGACCACCAGTGCGACCGCGACGACGAGCGCATCGACGACGACCGCGTCGTCCGCGACCACGACGACATCCACGATCGGTCCCGTCATCACGTCGTACACCGCGAGCTCGACGTCGATCGCGTGCCCGTCGCCGACCGTCAGCACCCAGGTGAATCCACCCTCGGTCACGCTCACCTGGACCACGCAGAACGCGACCGGCGTCACGATCAGCGTCGACGGTCCCGGCGTCTACGGCTCGTACGGCCCGAACGCCAGCACGACGATCACCGTCCCCTGCAACGGCCAGACCCACACCTACCTGCTGACGGCCAAAGCGGCGAACGGCCAGACCGCCACGAAGACCATCTCGGTGGCAACCCACACGTAAGCGAACGGCCCATCGACCTTCCTGCTGCCGGGAGGGTGGGTGGCAGGGGAAAGGGACGGGCCGTCGCGTCACCAACAGTGACGAGTCGTTCCTGAATCACTGCTGAACGGCCTGATCGCCCGTCGACGGAAATGTCCGGAATCTCTTGCACTGGTCAGTTTCGGCGATTAGCATCGAACACATGTTCGATGACCGTGGCTCCGGAATCGATGACCCGATCGGGTTGATCCGTGAGGGTCTTGCGTGCCTGGCGGCGGAGGATCGCTCACAGTGGCCGTCGAGTGCGTTGTCGGACCTTCTGATCGATCTGCTGGCGGTGCGTGAACGGTTGGATGCAGAGGCGCTGCGGGCAGCGGGGAAGTGGGACGCGGTGTCGGCGTGGGCCGACGACGGCGCGCTGTGTGCGTCGGGCTGGCTTGCAGATCGAGCGAAGCTCACTCGCAGCGCCGCACGACGGCTCGTCCGTACGGCGCGGTTCGCGTTCCGCCACGACGCCACCGGCGACGCGCTCGCGGCGGGCGAGATCTCGGCGACGGCGGTGGAGACCATCGCGACGCTGGTGGGCCGCCACGACGGGATCTACCCGGATCACGAGGCGACCTTGCTGGGGATCGCGCGCAAGGTGAGCGTGGACGATCTCGTCGTTTCGATGCGTCATTGGCGCGGCATCGCCGACGACAACGACGACCCTGATCCGGACGACGTGTTCGAGCGTCGATTCTTTCGGATCAGCCCCACGCTGGATGGCGCGAAGATCGACGGCTTCTTGGATCCCGAGGCTGCGGCAGACCTCGGTGCGGCGCTCGACGCGATCGATCGGCCCGATCCGGTGAACGGTGTGACGCCGCCCCGGTCGTTGGGGCAGCGACGCGCTGACGCGCTGGTCGAGCTCGCGCGCGAGTCGATGGCGTTGACCGAACGTGGTGGACGAGTCCCACCGAATGTCGATGCGGTACTCGACGCGAACGATGTCTTGGATGATCTGTTCGGTGATCCGCCCGAGGGGATCATCCCCGCTCACGCGGTGCATCGGATGCCGTTGTCGCGTGCGGCGATCGAGCGGTTGTGCTGCGATGCCTTCATCGGACGCGTCATCATGCGCGGCAAGTCGGAGGTGCTCGACGTCGGGCGGCGCTCCCGGCTCGTGACCCAGGCCCAGATGCGAGCATTGACCGTGCGGGACCAGCATTGCCGGTTCCCCGGTTGTGACCGACCACCACAGTGGACCGACGCCCATCACCTCGTCCACTGGGTCCACGGTGGCACCACCGATCTCGACAACCTGGTCTTGCTGTGTCGACGACATCACGTCATGTGTCACGAGGGCGGCTGGATTCTCCAACGCGAACCCGACGGAGAGATCACCACGCACCGACCTGACCCGACTCGC
Source organism: uncultured Actinomycetes bacterium (assembly GCA_963721435.1). Taxonomy (GTDB): domain Bacteria; phylum Actinomycetota; class Acidimicrobiia; order IMCC26256; family DASPTH01; genus CAVRJC01. The sequence continues at coordinate 276,515 of CAVRJC010000005.1, read as the reverse complement.
GGCCCACGACCTCGTGGCCCGTCACCGCCCTCGATGACCCTCGCCGCCTGACTCGCGAGCGCGGGGCCCCGGCCGATCGCCGAACGATCAGTCGATGGGGCGGATGGTGCGGTTCGGGAAGAGCGTCACGATCGGCGCGTAGACCATCTCGGTGCGGCACGCGCGGCGGTGGAGGTAGCGCAGCAGGTCGGCCTGGCGGTCTTCCATGAGCGCGGGCACCGCGTCGTCGAGCGCGGCGATGCCATCGGCGACGGAAGCCGGACGGGCGCCGAGCAGGGGCGTGAGCTCGGTGAGCTCGGCCTCCGTGACCTCGTCGGCGAAGGCGCGTTCACGCTTGAGAGACTCGACGAGCAGCGCTGCCATCTCGGAGCGGTTGCGTTCGAAGTCGGTCGTGAGCGCGGGGCTCACGTCGTCGTGCAGGTTCGCGACCACGACGTCGTACAGGTCGGTCGCGGCGTCGGGGTCGAGCTCGAGCGGAGCCGGCGCCTCGAGATCGATGTCCATCGCGTCGGCGAACGCTTCGCATGCGAGGCGGTCGTTCACGATCCGGTAGCAGAGGTTGAGCGCGACCGGGTTGTGCGGGTCGAGGAACGCGGTGAGCGCGGTGAGCGCGATCACCGAACGCGCGTAGAGATGCGCGCAGTAGAACTTCACCTTGCCGATGTCGACGGGAATGCCGCTCGTCGCCTCGTAGTGCTCGAGCACGTCGGGGAGGTAGCCCGCGGGGTGGAAGCCCGCGTGCATGCACATGCTCCCGAGGTCTTCCATGGGGTCGCCGAGATGTGCCCACTCCCAGTCGAGCACGCCGGTCATGCGGTCGTCGACGTAGAGGAAGTTGCCGACACCGGCGTCGCCGTGGAGGATCGAGATGCGGTCGACTTCGTGGGGCACGTTGCGCCGGAGCCAGTGGATGCCGAACGTCGCGAGCGGCTCGACGGTGAGGCCGCCCATCTGGTCCCAGATCGCCTCGGCGTGCGCGAGCGCGCAGTCTTCCGGCGAGCTCGGACGCGCCATCCAGTCGACGCCGAGCGCGTCGGGATCGAGCTGATGCAGCGCGCCGAGGAACTCGACGTACTGCTCGAGCAGGCGTTGCTGGGTGTCGGGGTCGGTGTCTTCGACTTCGGCTTCGCCTTCGACCCAGTCGTAGATCGCCGCGCCGAGCTCGGCGCTCACACCGTGCACGCGGGCAACGTTGAGCCCCTGCTCGCCGAGCAACTCCGTCAGGCGCGCTTCGCTGACGACGACGTCGGGGCGATTGGCGATGTCGTCGTCGCGACCCGCGCGCACGAAGAGCCGTTGCGGCGCGCCGTCGGCGCCGTGCACGGTGGCAAGGTAGGCCTCGCGGCGCACGATGCCGCGGGTGAGGTCGGTGACCTCGCCGTCGCAGCATTTGCCGATCCAGGCTTCGAGCTCTGCGAGTTCGTTGTCGGTCCCCACGTCCCCCCACTCGTTTCTCGTGCGACGAGCCGCTCGTGCAGCTACCGTCCTCCACGGTTCTAGCCGAAGGGAGCGTCATGGACGCCCGTGAGGTCCTCTACACGACGCGCGCGATGCGGCGTGTCAAGCCCGATCCGATCCCGGAAGACGTCGTCGCGCGCATCCTCGACGCCGCGATCCGCGCGCCGAGTGGTGGCAATGCCCAGTCGTGGAAGTTCGTACTGGTCGACGATCGCGATCAGATCGCGAAGCTTGCGCCCATCTACCGCGATGCGATGGACCAGCTGTGGGCGTCGTTCTACAAGGAGCAGATCGACGTCGCGTTGGCGGATCCCGACGACCCCGAGCACGCGCAGTGGCTGAAGGTGTACCGGTCGGCATCATGGCTGCAGGAGAACTTCGCCCAGGTGCCCTTGCTGCTCTTCGGGTTCGGCGGCGCCGGCGACGTGTACCCCGCGCTCTGGAGCGCGCAGCTCGCGGCGCGCGCGGAAGGCGTCGGGAGCGCGTTCACGTCGGTGTTGAGCTTCTTGAACCGGGACGAGGTGCTGGCAGTTCTCGGGACCACTGCAGAGGAATCGGGGCAGTTGCTCGGATGCATCACGTTCGGATATCCGTCGGGCCGATGGGGCATCGCGAAGCGCACCCCGATCAGCGAGGTGATGTTCCGGAACACCTGGGGGAACCCGCTCGGGATCGACGTCCGCGGAGCGCTCTGGCCCGACCCGTAGAAGGAATCCCTACGACATCGCGCCGGCGAGACGCGGGTTCGGGAACTTCACGAACTCGACTTCGTCGGTGGTGGTGTCGAGGATCGCGTACGAGACGAGATCCTTGAAGCCGTGCTCGCGCGACTCGCCGATCGAGCCGGGGTTGACGACCAGCGTGCCGTTCACGCGTTCGGCCAACGGCACGTGGGTGTGCCCGATCACGAGGAAGTCGGCTTCGACGTCGCCGCAGCGACGCAGCGCGACGCTGCCTTTGGTGACGTAGTCGTTGTACGGCGGGAACGGGCTGCCGTGCACCATCACGAGGTGCTTGCCGTCGATCTTCAGGTCGACGCGGTACGGGAGCGAGGTGAGGAAGTCGAGCGCGTCCTGACGCACACCCTCGGCCTCGCGCGCGGATGCCGCCGGGGGAGAGGAGCTCGATCTCGTGGTTCCCGAGCACGGAGTGCATGCCGGTGGTGCGGATGAGGTCGACGATCTCGTTCGACATGCGGTACTCGTAGACCGCGTCGCCGGCGAAGAGGATCTCGTCGACGACGGACCCCATCTGGTCGAGCGCGGCCTGGAGCGCGGCGACATTGCAGTGCGCGTCGGAGGCGATGCCGATCTTCATCTCACTGCTCGTTCGTGCGGAGCTCGGGCGGCACGTAGGGCTTCTTGAGCAGACCCGACGTGCCGCGGAAGACGGCCAGCATGCAGAACACCAGGATGAACGGGGAGAGGAACAGCTCCCACCCGAACATGATCATCAGCACGGTGCTGCCCTGGAAGATCGAGTAGTAGATCTCGTTCCACAGCCAGCCGATCGGGCCGAGGAACGGCGTGCCCTGCGGGGTGTCCTTGCGGGACCCCAGCAGCTGCTGGCCGAACTGGGCGAACTCGGACTGGCAGTCGGGGTGCTGGGCGATCGCGGCCTGGAACTTGGCGTACGAATGCTCCGAGAGCTTCTTGGCCGCGGCGCTGTCCTTGACCGGCGGACCCGTGGCCGGGACGAGCGCGGCGATGTCCTGCTTGAGCTGGGTCACGGCGTGCCGGCAGCTCACCGCCGCGGTGGCAGGCGGCATCGCTGCGAGCAGCGCTCCGCCGACCAGCGCACACAGCAGCAGTACCCGTCGCATCCGTGCAGCCACCCGTTCCCCGTCAGGACTCCGAACAGTTCGTGATCCTAACAGCCGAGGTTGCGCGGCCCGGCTCCTCGGGGGACCCACTCCGGGGTGCCGGGACAAGTTGCCCGGGACGGTCTAGGTTCCCGAGAACTTATCTTGTATCAAATTGGGGGGATTCTGATATGGGGCAGACGCGACACTGGCGCGCGCGGGCGGCCGTGGTGGTCGGCCTGGCATTGACGGCAGGGCTCGCCGCCGCGGTGTCGACGGCAGGCACCGCGGGTGCCGCGGGGACCTCGTCGGGCAAGACCGGAGCGCAACCTCCTGGTCTCGGACTGGGGTCGAAGGCGGCGCTCGCGCAGAGCACGTGCAACCAGACCGGTCACACGAACCTCCAGTACAAGGACGACGTCAACGCTCCGTTCTGCGTGAACCCGTGGAAGGACGGCGCCGGTAACGGCGGTGCCACCGCGCCGGGCGTCACGAAGGACACGGTGAAGGTCGTCGTCTACGTGCCGACCGAGGCGCAACTCGCGGCTCAGCGCGCCGCCGGCACCTCGGGGCCGGTCAACCAGGTCAACGGCCAGCCGGACAACTGGCAGAACAACTTCCGGGACTTCGACATCGTGTACCAGTACGCGATCAAGACGTTCGGCAGCTACCAGACGTGGGGTCGTCACCCCGTGTACGAGTTCGTCGAAGCGTCGGGAACCGACGAGGCGGCACAGCGCGCCGACGCGCTCGCGGTGATCGCGAAGAAGCCGTTCATCGTCATCGACGCGTACCACCAGAGCCTTGGCGCCCCGATCTTCGAGTCGGAGATCGCCAAGGCCCACATCATCGTGAACGGCGCCGCGGCCACCTCGCTGAGTCAGGCCGACCTGCAGAAGCAGGCCCCGTACCGGTGGGCGGTCCAGAGCGACAGCACCGCGTCGACCTACCTCGTGTCGAGCTTCCTCGGGTCGATCTCGGGGCAGAAGGCGCAGTACGCGGGCGACACGAGCATGCAGAGCAAGACGCGCACGTTCGGGCTGATCACCCCGATCAATTCGATCGACGTCGATCTGCTCAACGCGCAGTTCAAGAAGGACGGCGTGACCGCACCCGCGGTCGAGGTGACGTACGACAACGCCGCGTCGACCACGTTCGACGAGCTGGCCAAGACGCTCGTCGCCAAGATGCAGACGGGTGGGGTGACGAGCGTGGTGCTCATCGCCAACCAGGCGATGACCAAGGCAATGATGGCGGCCGCGACGTCGAACAATTTCAAGCCGGAGTGGATCGAGACCGGCTATCAGTTCTCGGACTACGACGGCTACGCCCGCAACTGGGATCAGGACCAGGCGTCACACGCGTTCGGGATCGGCGTGCTGAACCCGCTCGTGACCGGCGCGTCGGCGACGACCGGCGCGTTCCAGTGGTACTGGGGCACCAAGCAGGGCGTGATCAGCGCCGGCGGCAACGGGTTCTTCGGCTTCATCTACGGGGCGATCCAGTACGCGGGCCCGAAGCTGACGGTCGAGAACGTCAAGAAGGGGTTGTTCTCACGGCCGGCGGTGGGCGGCGCGTCGGACGGCACGGTGACGTTCCAGACGGGGTACGGCCGCACCGTGGGCTTGCCGTACGACGAGTACTTCGGGTTGGGGACCGACGTCGAGATGATCTGGTGGAACCCGAACATCACGGGTGGTGCGAACGCCGTGGCGAGTGCCGTGGGCAAGGGGAAGTGGATGTACCTGAACAACGGCAAGCGCTTCTCGTTCGGGTCGTTCCCGAAGGGCGCGAAGTTCTTCGACCTCACGTCGTCGGTCGACCAGGTGCCGCTCTCGAGCACCTACGCGGGCGGGGTTGCTCCGGCCGCCAACCCGTGCGGGCCGAGCTGCCCGGTGACCACCGGGGGGTAGCCGGGGCGCGACGGAGCCCGCGCAGGGGTGAAGTGACATCAGAGGTCGGATCGTTTAGGTTGCCCCGAGCACCATACGGAGCACAGGGGGGTTGACCGATGGTCTCGACCGGAGGATCGCGCGCACGGTGTGTGGCAGCTCTCGCCACGCTCTCGTTGGTCGCGGGCTTGGGCCTCGCGAGCGTCTCACCAGCAGGTGCCGCAGGGACGGGGACCGGCAAGACCGGGCCGCAGCCCCCAGGGTTGGGTCTGAGGTCGAAGGCCGCCCTCGCCCAGAGCACGTGCGACAAGGCCTCTGGGCGCACCAACCTGCAGTACATCGGGACGGGTCCGTTCTGCGTGAACCCGTGGAAGGACGGCGCCAACAACGGTGGCGCCACCGCGCCCGGCGTGACCAAGGACGAGGTCAAGGTCGTCGTCTACATCCCGACCGACCAGGACCTCGCAGCGCAACGCGCACGCGGCGGCTCGGGCCCGATCAACCAGACGACGGGTCAGCCCGGTGGCTGGCGCGACAACTTCAAGGACTTCGACACGGTCTACCAGTACGCGATCAAGACGTTCGGCAGCTACCAGACCTGGGGTCGTCACCCGGTCTACGAGTTCGTCGAAGCTACGGGCTCCGACGAGGCCGCGCAGCGCGCCGACGCGCTCGCGGTGATCGCGAAGAAGCCGTTCATCGTCATCGACGCGTACGACCAGGGCCTGGGCGCCCCGGTGTTCGAGTCGGAGATCGCCAAGGCGCACATCATCGTGAACGGCGCCGCGGCCACGTCGCTCAGTCAGTCGGACCTGCAGAAGCAGGCGCCGTACCGCTGGGCGACGCAGAGTGACAGCACCGCGTCCCTCTACCTGATGTCGAGCTTCCTCGGGACCATCTCGGGGCAGAAGGCGCAGTACGCGGGCGACACCAGCCTCCAGGGCAAGACCCGCGCGTTCGGTCTGGTGACACCCAGCACGGGGATCGACGTCGATCTCCTGAAGGCGCAGCTCAAGAAGAACGGTGTCACCGCGCCGGTCGCGGAAGTGACGTATGACTCGACCGCGACCGCTTCGTTCGACGAGGTGGCCAAGACCAACATCGCCAAGCTCCAGTCCGCAGGGGTCACCTCGGTGATCCTCGTGGCGACGCAGACCATGATCAAGTCGATGATGGCCGCGGCGACGTCGAACAACTTCAAGCCGGAGTGGATCGAGACCGGCTATCAGTTCTCGGACTTCGACGGGTACGCGCGTGGGTGGGACCAGGACCAGGCGTCACACGCGTTCGGCGTCGGGGTGCTGAACCCGCTCGTCACGGGAGCGCTCGCGACCAACGGCGCGTTCCCCTGGTACTGGGGCACCAAGCAGGGCACCACGAGCGCGACGGGCAGCGGTTGGTTCGCCTTCATCTACAACGCGATCCAGTACGCCGGCCCGAAGCTGACGGTCGCCAACGTGCAGAAGGGCATCTTCTCGGTGCCGGCGGTCGGTGGCGCGTCGGACGGCACGGTGACGTTCCAGTCGGGGTACGGCCGCACCGTGGGCTTGCCGTACGACGAGTACTTCGGGCTCGGGACCGATGTCGAGATGATCTGGTGGAACCCGAACATCACCGGTGGCGCCAACGCCGTCGCGCAGGCAGTCGGCAAGGGCAAGTGGATGTACCTGAACAACGGGAAGCGCTTCTCGTTCGGGTCGTTCCCGAAGGGCGCGAAGTTCTTCGACGTCGCGTCGTCGGTCGACCAGGTCCCCTTGACGGCGACGTTCCCCAACGGCGTGCAGCCTGCGGCGAACCCGTGTGGTCCGACGTGCCCGGTGTCCACCGGCGGGTAGCTGACGAGGGTCCCCCTGACGCCCGGAAAAGCGTCAGGGGGACGAACAGTTCGATAACCTAACGGCATGGCGGTCACGACCGACTCGCAGAGCTCCGCGCTCGAGGACACGTCGTTCGCGCCACCCCCGCCGCCGGCGACGTTCAGCCCGCCGCGCGCCTGGATCGATCCCGACCAGAGCAAGGGTTGGATCCGCCGGCTGCTCCCGGTGTTGCGGCCGCACCGTCGCGTGCTGATCGGCGCGATGGTCGCCTCGATCGTGATGCTCGCGCTGCAGCTCTCGATCCCGCAGGTGCTACGCGGCGCGCTCGACAACTCGATCACCGTCCACAACGAGCCGCTCGGCCCGTACGTGATCGCAATGGTGGTGCTCGGCATCGGCCAGTTCCTGTTCGGGTACGCGCAGCGGTTCGGCCTCCAGCGCGCGAGCGTCGAGATGGAGTGCCAGCTGCGCACGATGATGTTCGAGCACCTCTCGCGGCAGTCGTTCAACTTCTACGACTCGGTGCAGAGCGGTCAGCTCATCTCGCGCGCCAACTCCGACATCCGCGCCATCCAGATGTTCCTCGGCTTCGGGCCGATGCTCGCGGTCTCGGGGCTCAGCTTCGTCGCCGCGTTGATCCTGATGCTGAGCATGGACGTGAAGCTCACGTTGGTGACGATGCTGATGCTGCCGCCGCTCTACGTCGTGGGCGCGCGGATGCGGAAGCGCCTGTTCCCGATCTCGTGGGTCATGCTCGCCCGGATGGCCGACATCTCGACCATCGTCGAGGAGGACGTCACCGGCATCCGCGTCGTGAAGTCGTTCGCGGCGGAGGACGCGCAGATCAGCCTGTTCGACCGTGCGGCGCGGCGCCTGCGGTGGGTCTCGATCGAGCAGGTCTACAACCAGGCCAAGTTCGCGCCGCTCATGCAGATCATCCCGCAGATGAGCCTGGCGGTGATCCTGCTGTTCGGTGGCTACCAGGTGATCGAAGGCAACCTGAGCTACGGCACCTTCTCGGCGTTCAACGTCTACGTCGTGATGCTCCAGATGCCCTTCGTGATGGTCGGCATGCTGATGATGATCGCCCAGCGGGCGGCGGCGTCGGCGCAGCGCGTGTTCGAGGTGCTCGACGCCGAGCCCGACATGGTCGACGCGCCCGGTGCCGTCGACCTCCTGAACTGCCAGGGCGACGTCGAGTTCCGTGACGTCGAGTTCGCGTACGGCGAGAACGCACCGCTGTTCTCGCACCTCGACCTCCACCTGCACCCTGGTGAGACCATCGCCCTCGTCGGGCGCACCGGCTCCGGGAAGTCGTCGGTCGCGCGTCTCGTGCCGCGCTTCTACGACGTCAGCGGGGGTGCGATCCTCATCGACGGCACCGACATCCGCGACCTCACGCTCGCGAGCCTGCGGTCGAACATCGGCACGGTCACCGACGAGCCGTTCCTGTTCTCCGAATCGGTTGCCGCCAACATCGCGTTCGCGCGGCCGTCGGCGTCGCGGGAGGAGGTCGAGGCCGCCGCGCGCGCAGCCGGCGCCCACGACTTCATCATGGAGCTGTCCGATGGCTACGACACCGTCATCGGTGAGCGCGGCTACACGCTCTCGGGCGGTCAACGTCAGCGCATCGCGATCGCGCGCACGTTGCTCGACAACCCGCGGGTCCTGATCCTCGACGACGCGACGAGCGCGATCGACGCGCAGCGCGAGTTCGAGATCCACGGCGCGCTGCGCACGCTGATGCAGGGGCGCACCACGCTTGATCGTCGCGCACCGCCTGTCGACCATCAGCCTCGCCGAGCGCGTGGTGGTGCTCGACGGCGGGCACATCGTCGCCGACGGCACGCACGCCACGCTCATGCGCGACGTCCCGCTCTACCGCGAGATCCTCGCCCACGGTGAGGCCGAGTACGAGCGCGAGCACGAGGCGAAGACCGACGAGGAGATCGAGGCCGCGCCGGCTGGCGCGGATCCAGGAGCTCACTGAGCAGGCCCTCGGCCGCGGCGACGGCGCCGCCGCTCCGCCCGAACTGGCGTCGGCGTCTGATGTCGGGCCACGTCTGATGTTGGGCCACGTCTGATGTTGGGCCACGTCTGATGTGGGGCGGCGGTGGTGGCGGCATGTGGGGCGGCGGAGGCGGCGGCCAGGGCGCGCAGCACTGGAGCGGCACCGGCGGCGGGGCCAAGTTCATGGGCATCCCGCCCGAGATCGAGGACAAGGTCAAGTTCCTCGTCGACAAGGAACCCGACTTCGAGCTCGAGCAGGTCCCGTTCACGCAGGTCTACGACGACACGCAGAAGCCGTTCACCCTGCGCCGCTTCCTCGCCCCGAAGAAGTGGCCGATCCTCGGCGTGCTGATCCTCATCGCGATGGAGGTCTTCTGCCAGCAGTACGGGCCCCGGCTGGTGGCCAACGCGGTCAACGAGGGCATCGCGCCGGTCGTCTACGGCGGGAAGGGCGACTTCTCCGTCGTCGTCCGCGATTCGCTCCTCTATTTCGGGTTGCTGTTCGGCGCGATCGTCATCGGCGCCATCCGCACCGCGTGGTCGGGACGCATCGGCGAAGACCTCCTCTACGGGTTGCGCGGTGCGCGTGTTCTCGCAGATCCAGCGCCTGTCGCTGGACTACTTCAGCGGCGAGAAGGCCGGCCGCATCATGACCCGCGTCACCAGCGACATCGAAGCGATCCAGGTGCTGTTCCAGCAGGGCCTCGTGAACATGGTGCTGCAGGTGTTCACGGTGGTGTTCGTGGTGTGGCAGCTGTTCGCGATGAACGTCACCCTGGCGCTGTGGGTCACGCTGGGCGTGGTACCGGTGCTGACAATCCTCACGTGGTGGTTCCGCTCGGCGTCCGACGTCGGCTACCTCGCGGTGCGCGACTGGATCGCCGCGGTCATCGGTGACCTCGCGGAGAACCTGTCCGGCACGCGGGTCGTGGCCGCGCACAACCGCCAGCGTTACAACGTCGTCAAGCACGACAACATCGTCGGCTCCTACCGCGCCGCCAACATGTACACCGGGAACGTCGCCGGGGTCTACGGCCCGGGCGCGCAGTTCGTCGGCGTGCTCGGCCAGGCGCTCGTGCTGTTCATCGGCGGCCGCATGGTCATCGACGGCAAGCTGTCGCTCGGTGACTTCACCGCCTTCAACCTCTACCTCAACCGGTTCTTCCAGCCGATCCAGCAGCTCGCGCAGCTCTACAACACCTACCAGCAGGGGAACGCGGGTGTGGTCAAGCTGCGGGAGCTGTTCACGACGAAGCCGGCCGTCCGCGAGAAGCCCGACGCCGAGGACCTCCCCGCGATCGAAGGCGAGATCACCCTCGAGCGCGTCACCTTCGGGTACACGCCCGATGCGCTCGTGCTCGAGGACGTCGACCTCACGATCGCCAAGGGCGAGACCTTCGCGCTGGTCGGCCCCACCGGCGCGGGGAAGTCGACGATCGCGAAGTTGCTCACGCGGTTCTACGACCCACTGTCGGGTCGGGTGCTCGTCGACGGCCACGACGTCGCCGAGGTCACGCTGAAGTCGCTGCGCCGCCAGCTCGGCATCGTCCCGCAGGAGTCGTTCCTGTTCGCGGGCACCATCGGCGACAACATCGCGTTCGCCAAGCCCGACGCGACGCGGGAGGAGCTGCTCGAGGCATGTGACGCGGTCGGCATCCGCGAGTTGATCGACGCGCTCCCCGAGGGTCTCGACACTCCGTGCCACGAACGGGGCGTCACGCTGTCGTCGGGCGAGCGGCAGCTCATCGCGCTCGCGCGCGCGTTCCTCGCGTCGCCGCGCGTGCTGATCCTCGACGAGGCCACGTCGAGCCTCGACCTCGCGACCGAGCGGATGGTCGAGCGCGCGCTCGACGTGCTGCTCGAGGGCCGCACCGCGATCCTGATCGCGCACCGGCTGAACACTGCCATGCGCGCCGATCGCATCGCGGTCGTCGAGAACGGCGCGCTCGCCGAGGTGGGCACGCACGATGAGCTCATCGCCCGCAACGGCCGCTACGCGGAGATGTTCACCGCCTGGCGCCAGACCCACGAGGACCCGGGCGCCGCGTCGAACGGCCAGGTGCATCCCAACGGGAGCTCGTCGCCTTCTCAATAGTTGGCCCAATAGTGTGGTGCGCTCCGGGAGCGAAAGCAGCGAGGCGGGCAACGAGTCACGGAGCCCGCTGAGCCCTCGAGCGACCCATGAAAACAGGGGGCCTGATGCGCGCAGTGCGGTTCGTCGACGGCGAAGTCAGGGTCGCGACTGCCGAGGCCACGGTGCCCGAGTACGCCACCGACCCGGTGATGGTGCACGTGAAGTCGTGCAGCATCTGCGGCTCCGACCTCCACCTGTTGAGCTGGGGGCTCCCGTGCACGGTCGGGCACGAGTTCGCCGGGCTGCTCGACGACGGCACGCCCGTCGCGGTGCAGCCGTACGTGCCGTGCGGGGTGTGCGATCAGTGCCTGATCGGTCAGACCGCACGCTGTCGCGTGTGGTTGCAGCGCTTCCACGGGGTGTCGATCGACGGCGGCCTGGCCGACGAGGTGATCGTCGACCGCGCGTGCCTCGCGGTGCTGCCACCCGAGGTCCCGATCGAGAACGCGGCGCTCACCGAGCCGATTGCGGTCGTGGTGCGCGCGGCGAACAACGCCGGGCTCACCGGTGCGAGCGAGGGCGACGGCCCCGTGCTCGTGATCGGCGCGGGGAGCATCGGGCTCGCCATGACCGCGGTGCTGAAGCACCGCGGCTACCAGGTCGACGTCATGGCGCGTCACGACTCCCAGCGCGCGGCCGCCGAGGCCCTCGGCGCGAGCTTCACACTGAGCGACGAGTACTCCGTCGTCGTCGACGCGGCAGGGACGCAAAGCGCGGTCGACGAGGCCGTCGACCGGCTCGCGCCGGGCGGCACGCTCGCGGTCGTGGCCACGTACTGGGACCCGGTGCAGATCGGGTTCGGCCTGCTCTCGAAGGAGGCGACGATCGTCCCGTCGTCGATCTATGGCCTCCACGACGGCCGGCGCGAGTTCGACGCCGCCGTCGACGTGCTGGCGGCGAACCCGACGATCGCCGAGGTGCTGGTGACGCACCGGTTCGGGCTCGACGACGCGCCGGAGGCCTTCGCCACCGCCGGCAACCGCGCCGCCGGGGCGATCAAGGTGATCATCCAGCCCTGATTCTTCGCTCCCGTAGACTCGGTGCTCCATGGTGGATTCTGTCGACGACGTGCGCGCCGCGCTTGCGGAGCACGACTATCTGGCCGACGACGGGCTCGCGACCGCGATCTTCCTGTCGATGCGGCTGCACCGACCGCTGCTGCTCGAGGGCGAAGCGGGCGTGGGCAAGACCGAGGTCGCGAAGGTGCTGGCGCGCTGGACCGGCGGAGAGCTCGTGCGGCTCCAGTGCTACGAGGGCATCGACGCCGCGCAGGCCGTCTACGAGTGGGACTACTCGCGCCAGCTGCTGCACCTGCGGGCGATCGAGGCCGGCGGCGGTGAGATCGTCGAGGACGAGCTCTACTCCGAGCGCTTCCTCGTGCGCCGCCCGCTGCTGCGCGCGATCGGCTACGAAGCCGAGGCACTCGGGAGCGTCGCGCCCCCGGTCCTGCTCGTCGACGAGGTCGACCGCGCCGACGACGAGTTCGAGGCCTTCCTCCTCGAGATCCTCTCCGACTACGCGATCACGGTGCCCGAGCTCGGCACGTTCCGTGCGTCGGTCCCGCCGATCGTGGTGGTCACGTCGAACCGCACGCGCGACGTGCACGATGCGTTGAAGCGCCGGTGCCTCTACCACTGGATCTCGCATCCCGACTTCGACCGCGAGCTCGCGATCCTGCGGGTGCGCGCGCCGGAGGTGTCGGAGACGCTGGCACGCGAGGTGGCCGCCATGGTCGAAGCGCTGCGCGGTCTCGAGCTCTACAAGCCGCCGGGCGTCGCCGAGACGATCGACTGGGCGCAGGCGCTCCACGCGCTCGGCGTCGCGGCCGTCGACGAGCACACCGTCGATGTCACGCTCGGGACGATCTTGAAGTACCGCGAGGATCAGGAGCGCACGCGCGCGCACGGTCTCGACCAGCTGGTGCACACCGCGCTGGAGCGGAGTGCCTGACCTGATCGTCGACGCGGAGGCCGCGGGCCTCGAGCGTGCCGCGGTCGGCTTCGCGCGCTTGCTCCGCGCTGCGGGCCTCGACGTCCCCGTCGGTAGCACGATCGCGTTCGCACAGGCCCTGGCCGTGGTCGGCGTGCAACGCCGCGACTCGGTCTACTGGGCGGGGCAGGCGACGCTGGTGCGACGCCCCGAGGACATCGGCGTGTACGACCGCGCGTTCGCGGCGTGGTGGGAGCGCACGACCACGCTGTCGCTCACCCCCGCGCCGCCGGTGCAGGAGCTCGTACTCGCGTTCGACGCCGAGGGCGAGGACGAGCCCGAAGGTGGTGACGAGGGCGAGCGCGACGACACACCGACGATCTCGGTGCGCTACAGCCCGTCGGAGGTGCTGCGGCACCGCGACTTCGCGACCTACACGCCAGAGGAGTTCGCGGAGGCGCGCCGGTTGATGAGCGAGCTGCGGCTGCACGGCGCGGTGCGCCGATCTCGGCGGATGCGGCCGAGCCGTCACCGCTCGGGCCCGCCCGATCTCCGCCGCACGGTCCGGCGCGCGCTGCGTGCCGGCGGCGAGCCGATCAACCGTGCGTTCGTGGAGCCGGGAGAGCGGCCCCGGCGGCTGATCCTCCTCTGCGACGTGAGCGGCTCCATGGAGGCGTACTCCCGCGCGTTGTTGCGGTTCCTGCACGCCGCGGTGGTCGGTCGCGGTCGGGTCGAGGCATTCGCGTTGGGGACGCGACTCACGCGCTTGACGCGCGATCTCTCGACGCGCGACCCCGATGCCGCGCTCACCGCCGCCGCCCGCCGCGTCGTCGACTGGTCGGGTGGGACCCGACTCGGCGAGGGTCTCCGTCAGTTCAACGACGAATGGGGTGTTCGCGGGCTCGCCCGCGGTGCGGTGGTCGTGATCCTCTCCGACGGCTGGGACCGCGGCGATCCCGAGGTGCTCGGCGCGCAGATGGCCCGGTTGCACCGCGTCACCCGCAAGATCATCTGGGTGAACCCGCTCAAGGCGTCGCCCGGCTTCGCGCCGCTCGCCCGAGGAATGGCAGCCGCCCTGCCGTACGTTGACGAGTTCGTCGAAGGCCACTCGCTCGCATCGCTCGAAGAGCTCGTCGACGTGGTCGCACGATCATGAGCGTCGTTTGCGAAAGGCGGACCCCGCAAACCCCTCGAAGAATTGAAGGAACTGGGAGCCTTGAGCGAACCAGAGAGAAGGCGAAGGCCGAAGCTGCCGCAAGCGCCGAAGGAGCAGGGAGCCGTGAGCGAATCGAGAATTGGGAGTTCGCGATGAAGGAAGTGTTGGACGACATCGAACGGTGGCGGAGTGCCGGCCACCGCGTCGCGATCGCGCGCGTCGTCGCGCTCGAAGGCTCGGGCCCGCGCGATCCCGGAGCGACGATGGCAGTGAGCGACGACGGTGAGGTCGCGGGCTCGGTGTCGGGCGGTTGTGTCGAAGGCGCAGTGGTCGAAGCCGCGCTCGAAGTGCTCGGAGGGACGCGCGAGAAGGGCGTCGTGACCTTCGGGTACTCCGACGACGAGGCGTTCGCGGTCGGGCTCACGTGCGGTGGCACCATCCACCTCTTCCTCGAACCACTGGACTGGTAGCGCGCTGATGTCCGCCGCTTCTACTTCCGAGACCCCGGTGTTCGACGCGCTGCGTGACGCGCTGCGCGACGACGTGCCCGTCGTGCTCGCGACCGTCACCGCAGGCCCGAATCTCGGCGCGAAGCTGCTCGTGCGACCGGCGGCGAATCCGGCTGCACCCGACGGTGTCGGGGACGCTCGGCGATCCCGACCTCGACCGCGTGGTCGCGCGCGATGCGCTCGGCGAGCTCGACGCCGGCCTCACGTCGGTACGGCACTACGGCGTGCACGGCGAAGCGCGTGAAGACGAAGTGTCGGTGTTCATCGAGTCGTTCTCCCCGCCGCCGCGCATGGTGATCTTCGGCGCGGTCGACTTCACCGCGGCGCTGGCCAAGGTCGCGAAGGTGCTCGGCTACCACGTGGTGGTGTGCGACGCGCGCCCGGTCTTCGCCACGGTCAAGCGATTCCCCATGGCTGACGAAGTCGTGAACGACTGGCCGGATCGCTACCTCGCGAAGGTCGGCGACCGCCTCGGCGGTCACGACGCAGTCTGTGTGCTCACGCACGACGCGAAGTTCGACGTACCCGCGATCGTCGGTGCGCTGGCGACCGGCGTCGGCTATCTCGGCGCGATGGGATCCCGGCGCACACACGCGCGACGGGTCGAGCGCCTCCACGAGGCGGGCGTCACCGACGAGCAGCTCCAACGGGTGATGGCACCGATCGGGCTCGACATCGGCGCGCGTACGCCGGAGGAGACTGCGATCGCGATCTGCGCGGAGATCATCTCCGCCCGCACCGGACGCGACGCGCGCTCGCTGCGCGACACGACCGGCTCCATCCACGTCTGACCGGCCAACGTCTGACCGGCCAACGTCTGAACCAGCCACGAGCGACGGGAGCACTGCGATGGACCTCGGGATCAGCGGTCGGCGCGCCGCAGTCGCCGCGTCGTCACAAGGCCTGGGCTTCGCCACGGCGGCGGCGCTGGCCGACAACGGGGTGACCGTCGCCATCTGCAGTCGCGACCGCGCCCGCATCGACGCCGCCGCCGAGCAGATCGGAGCGAAGGCGGTGCCGCTCGTCGCCGACGTGAGCACCGAGGAAGGCGGCGCCGCGTTCGTGCGGGCCGCGCGCGAGGCGCTGGGCGGTCTCGACATCCTCGTCACCAATGGCGGCGGCCCGCCCCCCGGCAACTTCGCCAGCACCGATCGAAGCGAGTACCGCAGGGCATTGGAGCTCAACTGCCTGAGCGCGATCGCGATGTGCAGCGAGGCGGTCCCGGCGATGCAGGAAGCCGGTTGGGGCCGGATCCTCGCGATCACGTCGATCGCGGTGAAGCAGCCGATCGCGCACCTGATCCTCTCCAACACCGCGCGTGCGGGCCTCACCGGGTTCCTCAAGACCCTGGCGCGCGAGATCGTCGGGAGTGGCGTCACCGTGAACTCGATCCTGCCGGGGTTCCACGACACGGAGCGGGTGCGGGGGGTCAACCCCGATCCCGATGCGATCGCCGCCGCCATCGCCGCCGGCACGATGGGGCGCCCGGTCGATTTCGGGCAGGTGGCGGCGTTCCTGTGCTCGGATCCCGCCCGCTTCATCACCGGGGCCGCGCTCCAGGTCGACGGGGGTGTGTACGCCGGTCTCCTCTGAGGCCAAATCCTTCTGGAGGGAGACGCGTACAGTTGGGGCATGCCTGGGCGCGACTCGCGAATCGTCACGCTCCCGAATGTCATCTCGCTCGGTCGGCTGCTGTGCGCGCCGATCTTCGTCTGGCTGCTGGCCGGCGGAGAGCAGATCGCGGCCGGAGTGCTGCTCGCGGTGCTGGGCGCCTCCGACTGGGTCGACGGCTGGATCGCGCGGCACTTCGACCAGGGCAGCGAGCTCGGGAAGATCCTCGACCCCGTCGCCGACCGGGTGTTGCTCATCACCGCCGGCATCGCCCTCCTGATCGATGGCAGCGTGCCCGTCGTGGTCGGCGTGATCGTGCTGGCGCGGGAGGCCGCCATCAGCGTCGCGGTGGTCGTGCTCGCAGCCAAGGGCGCACGGCGCATCGACGTGCAGTGGTCGGGCAAGGCGGGCACCCTCGCCCTGATGTTCGCGTTCCCGATGTTCCTGATCGCCGACGCCACGAGTGGGCCGGTGCACGACGTCGCCATCGTGGGCGCGTGGATCTTCACGGTGAGCGGGATCGCGTTCAGCTACTTCGCCGCGCTGGCCTACATCCCACTGGCCCGGCAGGCGTTGCGCGAGGGCCGAGAGGGTAGGGAGCGGACGTCAGGTCTTGCGGCAGGGAGCGTGACGCGATGAAGACGGTGATCCTGGCGGGCGGTGAGGGCACGCGCCTGCGGCCGCTCACGAGCAACACGCCGAAGCCGATGATGCCGATCGCCAACAAGCCGATGCTCGAGCACATCGTCAACCTGCTCGCGCAGCACGGCTTCGACGACATCGTGGTGACGGTTGCGTTCCTCGCCAACCAGATCCGCGACTACTTCGGCGACGGCTCCGACTTCGGCGTGACCATGCGGTACGCCACTGAAGACTCACCGCTCGGCACCGCGGGCTCGGTTCGCAACGCGTCGGCCGAGCTCGACGACACGTTCCTCGTGATCTCCGGCGACGTGCTCACCGACCTCGACCTCACCGCGTTGGTCAAGGCCCACCGTGACGCCGGTGCGGCGGCGTCGATCGCGCTCAAGCACGTCGAGAACCCGCTCGAGTTCGGCATCGTGATCACACGGCCCGACGGCACCATCGAGCGGTTCCTCGAGAAGCCCACGTGGGGCCAGGTGTTCTCGGACACGATCAACACCGGGATCTACGTCGTCGAGCCCGAAGTGTTCGACTTCATCCCCGAGGGCGAAGTCGTCGACTTCTCCGGCGACGTGTTCCCAGCGTTGCTGGCTCGCGGCCACACGCTGCACGGGCATGTCACCGACGACTACTGGGAGGACGTCGGCACGCTCGACGCGTACATCCGCGCGCACGCCGACGTCCTCGACGGCCGGGTCAAGGTCGACATCGACGGCTTCCGGCTCGGTGACCAGCAGTGGATCGGCAGTGACGTCGAGATCAGCCCCGAGGCGAAGGTCGAAGGGCCGGTCGTGATCGGCGACAGCTGCCGCATCGAGGCGGGTGCGACGCTGCGGCCCTATACCGTGCTCGGCACCGACGTGATCGTGAAGTCCGATGCGTTCCTCGAGCGCGCGGTGTGCATGGACCACGTGTACGTCGGCCCGTCCACCAACCTGCGCGGCTGCGTGATCGGTCGCAACACCGACCTGCGGGCCCACGTGCGCGTGGAAGACGGCACGGTGGTCGGCGACGAGTGCTTCATCGGCGCCAACGCGGTCATCAACCCGAACGTCAAGGTCTACCCGTTCAAGACGGTCGAGTCGGGCGCCATCGTCACGTCGTCGATCGTGTGGGAGAGCCGCGGCGCTCGCACGCTGTTCGGCCGGCGCGGCGTGCGCGGGCTGGCCAACGTCGACATCACGCCCGAGATCGCGGTGCGGGTGGCCATGGCCTACGGCACGTCGCTGCCGAAGGGGTCCACTGTCACCGCGAGCCGCGACACCAGCCGCATCGGGCGCGCGCTCAAGCGGGCGATGATCGGCGCGCTCAACCTCACGGGTGTGAGCGTGGAAGACCTCGAGCTGGCCACGGTGCCGCTCACCCGGTTCCAGGTGCGCAACAGCCGGTCGCAGGGCGGCATCACCGTGCGGCTCGCGCCCGGCGACCCCGACACGGTGGAGATCCGGTTCCTCGGGCGCGGCGGCAGCGACATCGACGCCTCGACGCAACGCAAGGTCGAGCGGTTGCTCTCCCGCGAGGACTACCGGCGCGCGTTCGGTGGCGAGATCGGCGACATCGTGTTCCCGCCGCGCACGCTCGAGTTCTACACCGCGGCCATGGAGCGCTCGGTCGACGTCGAGAAGGTGCGCGAGCGTGGGTTCAAGATCGTGCTCGACTATTCGTTCGGCGCGGTGTCGATCGTGATGCCCAGCCTGCTGACGTCGCTCGGCGCGGAAGTGCTCGCGGTGAACCCGTTCGCGAGCACCGCGTCGGCGTCGGAGTTCGTCGAGACCCACACCGCGAACGTCGCGCGTGTGGCCGAGCTCGTACGCGCGTCGGGGAGTGACCTCGGGTTCGTGATCGATCCCGACGGCGAGTTCGGCACGGTGGTCGACGACGCCGGTCGCGTGCTCGAGCCCGAGCAGGTGTTGCTCTCGATGGTCTCGCTCGTGAGCGAGGTCGTCGACGAGCCGCGCATCGCGGTGCCGGTGAACGTCACCCAGGCGGTCGACGGCCTCGTGGGGGAGCGGGGCTCGGTGGTGCGCACCCGGGTCTGGGGTGACGGCCTCACCGAGGCGGCGGCCGCCGGTGCCACGTTCGCGGGCAGCGCCGACGGCGGGTGCATGTGGCCCGACTTCATGCCCGCGTACGACGCCGCGATCACGCTGGCCAAGCTCCTCGACCTGCTCGCGGTCGTCGACCGACCGTTGTCGTCGGTGGTCGGGGCGCTGCCGGTGACCCACGTGGTGCACGAGACCGTGGTCACGCCGTGGGAGCGCAAGGGCACGGTGATGCGGGAGATCATGCAGCGCACCACCAACGCCGAGGTCGTCCTCATCGACGGCGTCAAGTTCGTCACCCAGGGCCGGTGGGCGCTCGTGCTGCCGGACCCCGAAGAGGCGCTGACCCACGTGTGGGCCGAGGCCGACAACGACGTCGAGTCCCGCCGCCTCGCCCAGGAATGGGCCCAACGCATCCGCGAGAGCTTGCGGTAGCGGCGGTTGACCAGAGGACCGCACGCCGAGCATCCGTCGGCGGAGGCCCGCATGTGCGCCTCGAGCGACGGATGCTCGCGGGGCAGATGGTCTGTGTAGCCTGCCGCCCATGGAATTCCCGGACGGGTTGTCGTACAGCGCGGAGCACGAGTGGGTGGCGGTCGAGGGCACCCGGGCGCGAGTCGGGATCACCGACTTCGCCCAGCAGGCGCTCGGCGACGTCGTGTACGTGCAGCTGCCCGACGTCGGGCTCGAGGTGCTGGCCCACGCGAGCTGCGCCGAGGTGGAGTCGACGAAGTCGGTGTCGGAGATCTACGCGCCGCTCACGGGAACCGTGGTCGAGGTGAACCCCTCGCTGGTCGACGAGCCCGAGCTGGTGAACCAGGACCCGTACGGCCGGGGCTGGATCCTGGTGATCGAGATGGCCGACAGTGCAGAGATCGCCGGGTTGCTCGACGCGGCCGGGTACCGGGCGCTGGTCGAGACCGACTGACCGACCTGGCTGACCGACCTGGCTGACCGGGCCGGGCTGATCGAGGCTCAACCCTCGAGTCTCACGCTCGACTCCAGCTCGGGGGTCGAGGTCGAGGCCTGCCGGCGCCCGGCGTGAACCTCTCGTCCACGTTCAGCCCCGGATGGCCGGGATCACCGGGTAGCCTGCCTGCATGCGCTGCCGTCGTTGCGGCCACGAGAACGAGACCGGTGCGAACTTCTGCTCCTCGTGCGGGCAGCCCATGCCGGTCGAGGACGAGACCACGATCACCCTGCACGAGCTCTCCGAGCGCCTCGAGCTCGACGAGGAGCTGGGGGAGGCGCTGGCCGAGCTGCCCGAGGGCATGGGCATGCTCGTCGTGCGCAAGGGCCCGATCGCGGGCAGCCGGTTCATCCTGGACGACGAGACGACCGCGCTCGGCCGGCATCCCGACTCCGACATCTTCCTCGACGACATCACGGTGTCGCGCCGCCACGCCGTCGTCCGCCGGCTCACCGCCGGCTACGAGGTGAGCGACGTCGGCTCGCTCAACGGAACCTACGTCGACCACGAGCGGGTCGACACCGCGCCGCTGCACCACCTCGCCGATCTCCAGATCGGGCGCTACGTGCTCGTCTTCCTGCTCGGCACCGGGGAGCCCGCGTGAGCCCCGAAGCCCCTCACCTGTCGATCGGGGAGGTGCTCGCCCAGCTCCGGGACGAGTTCCCCGACATCACGATCTCCAAGATCCGGTTCCTCGAGAGCCAGGGCCTGATCGACCCGGAGCGCACCCCGTCGGGATATCGCAAGTTCTACGACGACGACCTCGTGCGGTTGCGCTGGATCCTCTTCCAGCAGAAGGAGCACTTCCTCCCGCTGAAGGTCATCAAGGAACGGCTCGACGAGCTGCCCCCGGGCGATCTCTCGCTCCTCGACCCCGCGTCCGCCCTCGACCTCGACCCCGCAGCTGGAGCAGAGGTCGACGGTGAGGCCGCGGCAGAGGAGGCCCCGGTGCCGGCACCCGAGCCCACGCCGACCCCGGCACCCGCACCCGCACGCACGCTGTCCCGGCGGCCGTCGCTGTTCGCCGCCGTGGTGCCCCTCGACGATGGCCCCCCCGACACCGGCGTCGCATCCGGCCCCGATGGCCGCCGCAGCACCTACAGCCGGGCCGAGCTGGCCGAGGCGGCGGGCCTCGAGCTCGGCCAGGTGGCCGAGCTGGAGAGCTTCGGCCTCGTGAGCCCCGCCCGCGAGGAGAGCGGCGAGCCCCGGTTCGACGACGACGCGCTCGAGGTCGCCCGCGTCGCCGCCGGCTTCTTCCAGCGCGGCGTCGAGGCGAGGCACCTCCGCATGTACCGCACGTTCGCCGAGCGGGAGGCCGTGCTGTTCGGCCAGGTGCTGCTGCCGTTCACCCGCCAGCGCAACCCGGAGGCCCGGGTGCGGCTGCAGGAGGAGCTGGTGGAGCTGGCGACGCTCGGGCGCCGGCTGCGCACGGCGTTGTTGCGCGAAGCGGCACGGGAGACGCTCGCCGAGTGACCGCGGGGTCCGCCCCACTGGCGATCCTGCTCGACGAAGATGAACTGGCGGCCTGTGTCCGGCGTCTCGGCGCGGAGATCGCCGCCGATCACCCCGACGGCGTCGTGCTCGTCGGCGTGCTCAAGGGCGCCCTGATCTTCCTCGCCGACCTCGCCCGGGCGATCTCGACCATCGACGTGGTCGTCGACTTCATCGCGATCTCGCGCTACGCCCCGGATTCGGGCCGGGTCCGCATCACCCACGACCTCGCCATCGACCTGACCGGGCAGGACGTCGTGATCGTCGAGGACATCGTCGACACCGGCCTCACGCTGGGCTTCCTCGTGGAGCACATCCGCGCACGCGGCGCGCGGTCCGTCGACGTGTGCGCGCTGCTCGATCGTCCCGTGCGCAGGATCCTGCCGCTCCCGGTGCGGTACGTGGGCCGCGAGATCCCCGACGTCTTCGTGCTCGGGTACGGGCAGCACCTCGCCGACCTGTACCGAAACGTCCCGCGTGTCGTCGAAGCCGATCGGGCGCTGCTGGCGGTCGATCCCGCCACGTACGTCGACGCGCTCTACCGGCGCGCAAGTGCCGGGGAGAGCTGAAGGGCACGGTGCTAGGGTGCGGCTGGAAACGGAGGCGCCGTGATCCCGATGTCGCTGGTCGGAGTCCGAGTCGAGGTTCCCTCGAACGTGCCGATAGTGCTGCTGCGCGAAATCGAGGGGCAGCGCCATCTCCCGATCTACATCGGGCAGCCCGAGGCCACTGCGATCGTCTACGCGCTCCAGGGCCTCGACACCCCGCGCCCGATGACGCACGACCTCTTCAAGACCGTCCTCGACGACCTCGGGGCCCGGGTCACGCAGGTCGTCATCACCGAGTTGCACTCCGACCCACCCGGATCGCCCGGCACCTTCTACGCCGAGATCGAGCTGGTCCACGCGGCCGGCACCCACCGGATCTCCACCCGGCCGTCCGACGCCATCGCCCTCGCGGTGCGCTACGGCGAGCCGGTGCCGATCTACGCCAGCGAGTCGGTGATGGACGAAGCCGGCGTCATCTTCGAGCAGGACGAAGAGGAAGAGCAGATCGAGGCGTTCCGGGAATTCCTCGACGACGTCCGTCCCGAAGACTTCGCCCGCGGACCCGAATAGGCCCCTCGTCGATCGTTGACGGAGGCGTACCTTCACTGTAGGCTTACCCTCCCGTAACTACGACCGTGTACTTCACGGTCAGGCCCCGAGCTCCCGAGGGGTCGACGTCAGAGGCGAGGGTCAATGGCACAGTCCGCGAAGCGCACACCCTCCCCGGCGCAACCTCCGCTCACCGGCCTCGAGCTCACGCCGGAGCAGATGGGCTTCCGCGGCCCACAGGTGTGCAAGCTCGTCGGCATCTCCTACCGCCAGCTCGACTACTGGGCGCGCACCGACCTGGTGCGGCCGTCGCTCGCCGACGCGCGGGGGAGCGGGACGCAACGCAGCTACTCGTACCGCGACCTCGTGCGCCTCAAGGTCATCAAGAACCTGCTCGACGCGGGCGTGAAGCTCCAGACCGCGCGCACCGCGATCGAATACCTCCGCGAAGATCTCGGCGACGACTGGGCCACTGCGAGCCTCGTGCTCAACGGCCCGAACTCCGTGCTCGTGCGCACCGACGACGCGTTGATCGACGCGGTGCGTCACGGCCAGGGTGTCCTCAACATCGTGCCGCTCGGCTCGGTGGTGCTCGAGCTCAACGCGAGCATCCACGAGCTCGGCGCGAGCATCGCGGCCGACACCGACACCGCCGAAGAATCCGGCGCGCACACGACGCGCCCGGCCACCGGGAGCTGATCTCATCACGGAGCAACTGCCCCACGAGCAGGTGCGGTTCGCGCACAACTCCGAACGGCAGTTCGCGAAGCTCCTCGACTTCTACGGCATCGCGTGGCACTACGAGCCGCGCACGTTCACGCTCGAGACCGAC
The DNA here is from genome assembly GCA_963721435.1 of uncultured Actinomycetes bacterium. GTDB lineage: Bacteria > Actinomycetota > Acidimicrobiia > IMCC26256 > DASPTH01 > CAVRJC01. Next base: position 253,121 of record CAVRJC010000005.1, on the reverse strand, counting down.
CGTGACGGCAACCCCGTGCAGGCGTTCACCCCCGACTTCTACCTCCCCACATACGACCTGTACATCGAGATCACCACGCTGAACCAGAAGCTGGTCACGAAGAAGAACCGCAAGGCGCGCCGGCTCCAGGAGCTCTTCCCCGACGTCTCGATCAAGGTCTTCTACCAGCGTGACTACCTCGGCCTGCTCGTGAAGTACGGGCTCGAGCCGCCGTCACAGCTGGTGGACCACGACGTCGACGCGACACCGTTCACCCTCGACCTGCGGCCGCCGGCTCCGCCGCGCCCACGCGCCGAGTCGGCATGAGGTGACCGCGGACTCGCTGCGTGTCAGCCCGCTCGACGCCGAGCACCGCGCGCGGGTGCGCGCATGGCCGAGTTCGGCGGGTGGGAGATGCCCATCCAGTACGAGAGCGTGCTCGACGAGCACCGCGCGTGTCGCGAGCGCGCCGTGGTCTTCGACGTCTCGCATCTCGGCTCGGTGCGCGTGCACGGCACGGGCGCGTTCGCGACGTTGCAGTGGGCGTTCACCAACGACCTCGACCGCGTCGGGCCCGCGCACGCGCAGTACACGCACCTGCTCGATCCCGACGACGCGCACGTGGTCGACGACATCATCGTGTGGTGGGTCGCGCCGGGTGAGTTCCTCGTGATGCCCAACGCGTCGAACACCACGCCGTTGGTCGACGCGCTCGACGAAGCCGCGTTGTTCTACGGCGCGGGGGAGTGCACGGTCGCCGACGTCACGTCGTCGCGCGTCGTGCTCGCGGTGCAGGGGCCCGCGGCGCGCGAAATGCTGGCCGCGGTCGTGCCTGCTGCGGCCGCGGTGCCGCGCTTCGCGGTCGCGCCGGTCACGTACGCAGGTGGCGCCGAGGGGTATGCGGCCGGCACCGGGTACACGGGCGAGGACGGCGTGGAGCTCCACGTGCCCGTCGAGGCCGCGGTCGCGGTGTGGCGCGCGTTGCTCGGCGCGGGGTTGGTGCCCGCGGGCCTCGGCGCCCGCGACACCTTGCGCCTCGAGGCGGGGCTTCCCCTGCACGGCCACGAGCTCGGCCCGGGGATCACGCCTCTGCAGGCCGGCCTCGGCTGGGTGGTGCGCTGGGACAAGGGCGACTTCCGCGGGCGCGCCCCGCTGGAAGCGGAGAAGGCGCGCGGCGTGGCGCGCCGGCTCCGCGGTCTCGTGCTCGACTCGCGGCAGGTCCCGCGCGCGGGATACCCGGTGGTCCGGGGCGACACCCCCGTCGGTGAGGTCTCCAGCGGCAACTTCTCGCCGGTGCTCGAACGCGGGATCGCGCTCGCGTTCCTGACCCCTGACATTGCGATCGGCGACGACGTCGTCGTCGACGTGCGCGGGCGTCCGGCCCACGCGATCGTCACGAAATTGCCGTTCGTCTCCCGGTAGCCTCAGTTCGTATGGCGGAAGAGTTTGCGGGGCGGCACATCGGGCCGTCCGACGGTGAGGTCGCGACGATGCTCGCGACGGTCGGCGTGGTCTCTCTCGACGAGCTCGTCGACCGCGCGGTGCCCGAGGCCATCCACGACCACGCGCCCCTCGCGTTGCCCCCCGGCCTCACCGAGGCCGAGACCCTCGCCCGCCTGCGCGAGCTCGCCGACCGCAACGAGGTGCTCACGTCGCTCATCGGGCAGGGGTACTCGAACTCGTTCACGCCGCCGGTGATCCAGCGCAACCTGCTCGAGAACCCGGCGTGGTACACCGCGTACACGCCCTACCAGCCCGAGATCTCGCAGGGTCGCCTGGAGGCGCTGCTCAACTTCCAGACCATGGTGAGCGACCTCACCGGCATGGACATGGCCAACGCGTCCCTCCTCGACGAGCCGACGGCCGCCGCCGAGGCGATGGCGATGCTGCACCGGCTCAACGAGAAGGGCGGGAGCACGTTCTTCGTCGACGCCGAGTGCCACCCGCAGACGATCGCGGTCGTGCGCACGCGCGCGGAGCCGATCGGGATCGACGTGCTCGTCGGTGAGGTCGAGCCTGACATGCCCGCCGAGGGCGTGTTCGGCGTGCTGCTCCAGTACCCGGGCACCACCGGCGTGATCCGCGACGACCGCGAGCTGGTGCGCAACCTGCACGAGCAGAGCACGCTGGTCGCGGTGGCCGCCGACCTGCTGGCGCTCGTGCTGCTCTCCCCGCCGGGGGAGTGGGGCGCCGACGTCGTCGTCGGCTCCGCGCAGCGCTTCGGCGTACCCATGGGCTACGGCGGGCCGCACGCCGGGTTCTTCGCGACGCGTGACGAGTACAAGCGCAACGTGCCCGGCCGGTTGGTCGGTGTGTCGGTCGACGCTGCGGGGCGGCCGGCGATGCGGCTGGCGCTGCAGACGCGCGAGCAGCACATCCGGCGGGAGAAGGCCACCAGCAACATCTGCACCGCGCAGGTGCTGCTCGCGAACATCGCGGCCATGTACGCGGTGTGGCACGGTCCCGACGGCCTCCGGGCGATCGCCGAGCGCGTGAACGCGTTCGCCATGGAGCTCGCAGTGAGGTTCGAGCAGTACGGCGTCGAAGTCGTGCACAAGCGCTTCTTCGACACGCTGCAGGTGCGGGTGCCCGGGCGGGCCGACGAGATCGTCGCCCGCGCCGCCGCGGTCGGCATCAACTTCCGTCGCTACGACGCCGACACGCTGGGCATCGCGCTGGACGAGACGACGACGCGCGAGACCATGCTGCAGATCGTCGACGTCTTCGACGCGGACGGGCCCGTCATGGGCTACGCCCTCGTCACGATCCCACGTGACCTCCGGCGCAGCTCCGACATCCTCACGCATCCGGTGTTCCGCACGTACCACTCGGAGACGCAGATGCTGCGATACCTCCGCCGGCTCGCGGACCGTGATCTCGCGCTCGACCGCACGATGATCCCGCTGGGGTCGTGCACGATGAAGCTCAACGCCACCACCGAGATGATGCCGATCACGTGGCCCGAGTTCGCGGCGATGCACCCGTTCGTCCCGGCGGAGCAGGCTGCCGGCTATCGCGAGCTGTTCGACGACCTCGAGCGCGCGCTCTGCGAGATCACGGGCTACGACGCGGTGTCACTACAACCCAACGCGGGTTCGCAGGGCGAGCTCGCGGGCCTGCTCGCGATCCGGGCGTACCACGCGAGCCGGGGCGAGCAGGCGCGGACCGTCTGCCTCATCCCCGAGTCGGCGCACGGCACCAACGCGGCGAGCGCGGTGATGGCGGGCATGCGCGTGATCGTCGTGCAGTGCGACGACGACGGCAACATCGACTTCGACGATCTCAAGGCGAAGGCGCACGAGCACGCCGCCGATCTCTCGGCGCTGATGATCACGTACCCATCGACGCACGGCGTGTTCGAGGCCAACGTGCGCGACGTGTGCGCGCTCGTGCACGAGTGCGGCGGCCAGGTGTACCTCGACGGCGCCAACCTCAACGCGCTCGTCGGGATCGCGAAGCCGGGCAAGTTCGGCGCCGACGTGTCGCACCTCAATCTCCACAAGACGTTCTGCATCCCGCACGGTGGGGGAGGGCCCGGTGTCGGCCCGGTCGCGGTGCGCGAGCACCTCGTGCCGTTCCTGCCGGAGCACGTGTCCGGCGCGCCCTACGGGTCGGCGGGCATCCTGCCGATCTCGGCCGCGTACGTCATGCTCATGGGCGGCGAGGGCCTGACCCGCGCGACCAAGGTCGCGATCCTCAACGCCAACTACGTGGCCGCGCGCCTCCGGGCTCACTTCCCGGTGCTGTACACCGGGCCCGACGGCTTCGTGGCGCACGAGTGCATCCTCGACCTGCGCCCGATCACGGCGGCGACGGGCGTGACGGCAGAGGACGTCGCCAAGCGGCTCATCGACTACGGGTTCCACGCGCCCACGCTGTCGTTCCCGGTCGCGGGCACGCTGATGGTCGAGCCGACGGAGTCGGAGGATCTCGCCGAGATCGACCGTTTCTGCGACGCGATGATCGCGATCCGCGGCGAGATCGCGCGTGTGGAAGCGGGGGAGTGGCCCATCGACGACAGCCCGTTGCGCAACGCGCCGCACCCGGCCGCCGACGTCGTGAGCGACACCTGGGAGCACGCGTACACGCGTGCGCAGGCTGCGTTCCCCGGGACACAATCGGTCGACAAGTACTGGCCGCCGGTGAGCCGCATCGACGGCGCGTACGGCGACCGCAACCTCATGTGCTCGTGCCCGCCGCTCTCGGCGTACGAAGGCGATCCCGACCTCGGAGCAGGGGAGTAGCGCGATGGCCGTCCCGCAACCGGGGATCTTCGCCCAGGGCACCCGCTCGCACTACCACCTCGAGTTCGACCTCGAGGCCGGGGTCACCGACGAGCAGATCCGGTCTGCACTCGGCGGGTTGCGTGAGCCGCAGGTCACCGCGGGCGGTTCGAACATCGTCGTGGGATTCGGTGCTGCGCTGTGGCGCTGGCTCGAGCCCGACGCGGCACCGGCGGCGTTGGCGCCGTTCGAGCCCATCGAGGGCGACGGCCGGCGCGCGCCCGCGACCCAGCACGACATCTGGGTGTGGAGCCACGGCACCGGCGAAGACATCGAGCTTGACGTCGCGCGGGGCGTTGCCACCGTGCTCGCTCCGGTCGCGACGCTCGCGGCCGAGCAGCCGTGCTTCGTGTACCGCGACAGTCGCGACCTCACGGGGTTCATCGACGGCACCGAGAACCCACCGGTCGAAGCCGCACACGAGGTCGCGATCGTCCCCGATCTCGAGCGGGGCGCGGGTGGTTCGTTCGTGCTCGCGCAGAAGTGGGTGCACGACCTCGGCAAGTTCCACGCCGAGTCCCTCGTGGACCAGCAGTACACCATCGGGCGCACGAAGCCCGACAGCGTGGAGCTCGGCGACAAGCCCGACACCGCGCACATCTCACGGGTGGTGATCGAGGAAGACGGCGAGGAGCTCGAGATCTACCGGCGCAGCACGCCGTACGGCACGGTGGGGGAGCTCGGTCTCTACTTCCTCGCGTTCAGCGCCGACCCGACGCGGTTCACGAAGATGATGGCCCGCATGTTCGGCACATCGGGTGACGGGCTGCACGACCACCTCACCGACTTCACGCACCCTGTCAGCGGGGCGTTCTACTTCGCTCCGTCGCTCGACGACCTCGACGGCATCCTGCCGTCCGACTGACGTTCGTGCGTCGCGCCGCGACCGCGCTGCTCGTCGTGCTCGCGCTGGCGAGTGCAGGAGCGGCCATCCCGACCGCGGGTCCTGCCGTCGCGGCGACGAAGAGCTATTCGGGCACCGTCCAGCGGACGATCGCCGACCTGCAGGAGTTCTGGAGCGAGACGTTGCCGGAGGTGTACGGCATCAAGTACCGGCCGATCCCGGCCTCGAAGATCATCCCGTACACCTCGAAGACGAAGGTGCCGCAGTGCGGCCAGGGTCACGCGACGTACAGGGACATTGCCGACAACGCGTTCTACTGCACCGGCGGCGGTTTCCTCGCGTACGACGACGAGCATCTGTTCCCCGACCTGGACAAGAAGTGGGGCGACTTCACCATCGCCATCACGCTTGCGCACGAGTGGGGTCACGCGATCCAGGACCAGGCCGACGTGACGGGGGAGACGATCTACCTCGAGCAGCAGGCCGACTGCTTCGCCGGCGCGTGGGTGCGGTGGGTCGACGACGGCAACAGCAGGCGGCTCTTCCTGCGGCCCGGCAATCTCGACACTGCGCTCGGTGGCTTCCTGGACTTCCGTGACCCGCCGGGGAGCGATCCCACGGCCGAAGGGGCGCACGGCAGCGCGTTCGACCGCATCGGCGCGTTCCAGGACGGCTTCGACGGCGGCGCGCAGGTATGCGCCGACTACGCGCGGCACCTGCCGGCGATCGTGGAGATCCCGTTCTCGTCGGAGGCCGAAGCCGCGACCGGGGGAGACGTCGCCTTCGGGGACATCTTCCCGCTCGTCTTCGACGACCTCGGCAAGTACTGGTCGAGCCTGCTGCGGAGCTTCACGCCGGTCGAGGACGTCATCCTCGTGAACCTCAAGCGTCCGTTGCCGCGCTGCGGCACCACGAAGCTCACTCGTACCGACATTCAGGACTCGATCCTCTACTGCCCTGACGACAACGTGATCATGAGCGACCAGAGCCTGCTCACCGGCGTGTACCAGACCAGCGGCGACTTCGGTGTGGCGGTCTTGCTTGCCGAGGAGTGGGCCGTCGCCATCCAGGACCAGTTCGACGAGCAGGGCACGGAGAAGGCCCTGGCGCTCGAACGGGTCTGCTTCACCGGCTCCTGGGCCGGGAGCGTCGCACGCGGCGACCACAACCCCGCCGGGCTCACGCTGTCCTCCGGCGATCTTGACGAAGCGATCCAGTCGTTCCTGATCTTCGCCGCGCCGGTGAAGGCCGATGACACGACGCATCCGAGCGCGTTCGAGAACGTTGCCGCGTTCCGCACGGGCTTCTTCCAAGGCGAGACGGCCTGCGTCGCCCTGGTCGAGTAACGGTCGGCAACAGCCCCGGGCACAGCTCCAGGCGGGGAAGACCCGTCAGAAGTGGCGGATGTGGCCACCGGAAGTGACGGGTCTTCGTGATTCCCAGCGTACTTTACATAACGAGGATTATGGGCGGTGCAGAAGACTCGAGGCGGCCGCCGAATCGATGGGCCCGAGAGGGCTTTGCCAAGCTCGGATCTCGTCAGGCCCGCGCCACGTATGCGGTCGTCACGACGATCAGCTGACGCCGGACGATCAGCTGACGCCGAACGTCGCCGCGATCTTGTCGATGGTGGCCTGCTCCTCCGCGCTCGTGCCCTTCGCCGCCGCCGCGACCGCGCGTGCGAGATCGACGAGCCACTCGCCCACCTGCTGGTACTCGTCGGCCGGCAGCTTCGACAGCGCCTTCGCCGAGACCGCGAGATCGGCGAGGGCACTCTCGACCACGGCCTCCATCGTCTTGTCGTGATGCGACTTCGCGTCGTGCCGGGCTTCCTTGCTCTCGGCGTCCTGCGCGATCTGTGCGATGAGCGCGTTCGCCGATCCGCGGTCCCCCGGCTTCGCCAGTGCCCACGCGCTGGCGGCGGCTTCCTTCACCATCGAGATCGGACCGTGCTGGCCGACGGCGACCATCGCGAGACTGATCAGGAGTGGTGCTTCCTCGATCGCCTTCCACTCGTCGTCGGTGAAGGCGGACTTGTCGGTCACGTGCGGTGCTCCTTGCTCGTCCGATACGCGAGTGACGGTACTGGCTGAGGCCGGCGGCGCGCTCCAGAACGTGATGAGCATGAAGAAGGGCCGCAAGCTCGCCAAGGAGTGGAAGCCCGTCCTCGGCGCCTGACGGCGTGCGAGCGCGCTCGTCGGGCTCAGCGCCCGAGCTCGCCGGCCGCCCGGGCGATCGAGATGGGCGCGGGCGAACGGGCCGGCGTCGTCGTCGCCGGGCTTCGAGCGTTGGGCGAACGCGACCGACAGCCCCGTGTCGGGATCGGCGTAGCCGAACTGACCGCCGGCGCCGGGATGCCCGTACGCGTGCGGCAGCTTGATCCACTGCGACGCGAACCCGTTGCCGATCACGAGGCATGCGATCGTGCGATTGGCGGGCAGCTGGTACGTCGGCTCGAGGAACGAATTCCGGATGTGAGCGGTGGCGTCGGCGAGCACGTCGGGCTTCCAGAGGCCGTCGGGGTTGTGCAGCAGGCCTTGGTAGAAGAGGGCGAGACTCGCCGCGGTCATCACCCCTCCGCCACCGGGCGCGCCGGCTTCGACCATCGCGAGACGATCGGTCTCGAGGATCGGCCCGGGGTCGGCGCGATCGAGGAGCGTGCCGTCGGCATCGGTGAGGCCGGCGATGTCGCCCTGCGTGCCGGGACCGAAGCCCAAGAGGCGCGGGAGGCCGAGTGGCTGCGTGACGCGCTGCTCGATGAAGTCGCGGAAGTCGGCGTCGCTCAGGCGGTCGATGAGCTCGGCCATCACCCAGTGCGCGGCACCCGGGTGGTATTCGAACGCGGTGCCGGGCTCCCAGTCGAGCTCCCACTCCGCGAAGCGCGCCACGCGTTGCGCGCGGTCGGCGCCCACTCGTGACGGCATCGTGGCGCGTGGGAAGCCGCACGAGAAGACCATCAGCTGCTCGATGGTCACGACGGCTTTGCCGTGCGTGCCGAACTCGGGGATGTAGTCGGCGACGCGCCCGTCGATGTCGAGCCGGCCGTCGCCGATCAGCTGCAGGATCGCCGAGCCGACGATCGGCTTGGTCGACGACGCGACGCGAAACCGCGTGCTGTCGGCGGCGTCGCCGAAGGTCTCGAACATGACGAGCTCGCGATCACGCGCCACTGCGATCTGGCACGCGGGCAGCCCGTCGTCGACGAGGCGTTGCCCGGCCTCACGGAGTGCGGAGAAGTCGATCGCGGTGCTCATCGGCGACCTCGTGGTTGACGCGAGTGACGGCGCGGGACGCTAGCTCAGAGGACGCCGAACTCGGCGAGGAACTCATAGACGCCCTGGACGAGCCGGAGGTCGCTGACGTCACCGGTGGGTACCCAGGCGGCCTCGGCGGCATCGTCGCCCGCGACGGGAGGCTGCGTGGGATCGAGCACCGTGACCGCGAAGTCGAGGATCACGAAGTGGTAGGGCTCGGCCTCTTCGCCCATGCGCTCGACGAACCCGAGGAAGCGGTCGACCACGACCTCGAGGCCCGTCTCCTCGAGCACCTCGCGCACGATCGCCTCGTGGAGCGTCTCCCCCATCTCGACGTGCCCGCCCGGCACCGACCACTCCCCCGCGGCCGGGCCCTTGCCGCGTCGGACGAGCAGCACCGCGCCGTCGTGCACGGCGACCGCGCCGACACCGACCTCGGGTCGCGTCACGTGCGCTCGTGGGTGTCGTCGCCGTCGAGCACGTGATGCATCGTGAGCGCGCGCGCGGTGAACGCGTGCGCCTCGAAGAAGTTCTTGGTCGCGCGGTGACCCGGGAGCGCGATCGCGTCGATGCCGATGCAGCCGCGCGCGGCGCAGAACGCGATGACGTCGGCGATCATGGCGTCGCCGATGCTCACTTCGCGCGCGCCGTCCTCGACGAAGAGGTCGGTGATCACGCCGAGGCGCGCGCCCGAGCGCAGGGTCTCGATGGTCACGGCCGCGTATCCGAAGACGACGGCGTCGATGGTGCCGACGACGATGCACGCGTCGTCACGGTCGAGCAGCGCGCGGTACGACTCGTCGAATGGCTCGGGGAGCGCTTCCCGCTCGACCCAGAGCGCGCCGCCCTTCATCACGTCGAGCTCGGCGCGGAGCAACCTTGCGAGCTCGACGATCCGCGGGATGTCGTCGGCGCCGGCCGCCCGGCTCGCTTCCACGTCAGCCGAGCTGCGCGATCTTGCCGAGGATCGTGTTGCGCGACCGGTGCGCGGCTTCGTAGCGACGGATGAGCTCGAGCGAGTCGTGATCGAGGCCGTCGAGCCGCTCGACGACCTGCGACGCGGACAGCTCGTCGTAGTCGGGGATCGGCAGGGTGTCGACCGCCGGTGCGTCGGCGACGGGCTCACCGTTGCGGGTCTCCGGGGCCGGCGCGGATGCAGGGGCGGTCGCGCTCGGCGACGGCGCGGCCGCGGCATCCGGCGTGGCGGTGCGCGCGGCCGGAGCAGGAGCGGAATCGTTGTAGCGCCACTGGAGCAAGCCCGCGATCGCGGTGCCCGCGACATCGCGCGCGAGACCGACGCCGCCGACGGCGACATCCTTCGCGACGCCCACGCTGCCCGACGCGGCGTCCTTCGCGAAGCCGACGCCACTGGTCGCGGCGCCCGCGGCCATGCCGATGCTCTCTTCGACCTTCTGGCGCACGTCGGTGGGTGACGGCACCGGCGGCGGCTCCGGCGTGCGGTGCGACTGGACCTCGCGCTTGCCTCGCGCGACGAAGATCCCGAGCATGCTCGGCATCATGTCGCGCACGTACATCGCAGCGCCGATGGGTGCGTAGACGATGAGCTCGAACGCCCGGTCGGTGGGCGCTTTGTCAGCCACGGCAGCCTCACTATTCCCGGTTCGCGATCAGGACGGCTCGTAGTCTACGGGGCGCTCCGCGCCCTGCCTCCTTCGAGGCGCCCGACTCTTCCCGGTGGTCGACGCACCCATGTCGTTGCTCGATGCGCTCATCATCATGGCCGCGGGGCTCGCGGCCGGGACGATGAACACGATCGTCGGGGCGGGCTCGCTGATCACGTTCCCCACGCTGCTCGCACTCGGCTACGCGCCCGTCACCGCCAACGTCAGCAACACCGTCGGGATCGTGTTCGGCTCGGTCAGCGGCACGGTCGGGTACCGACGCGAGCTGCGCGGCCAGGGGCACCGCGTGCTCGTGCTCGGGAGCGCGTCGTTCATCGGCGGGATCGTCGGCGGGGTGCTCCTGCTCACGCTGCCGAGCAAGGTCTTCCGGGATGTCGTGCCGGTCCTGATCCTCGTCGCGTGCGGCCTCGTCATCGTGCAACCGCGCCTGAGCGTGTGGGTCGCGGCCCGGCGCACGAAGCCGGTCGAGCACGGCGGCGCGTTCCTGTACGTCGGGATCTTCCTGACCGGGATCTACGGGGGCTACTTCGGTGCCGCCCAGGGTGTGATCCTCCTCGCGCTGCTCGGCATCTTCATCGCCGACGACCTGCAGCGGTTGAACGGCGTCAAGAACGTGCTCGCCACGATCGCGAACGGCGTGGCCGCGGTGCTGTTCATCTTCGCCGCGCATGTCGTCTGGGAGGTGGCCGCGCTGATTGCAGTCGGTTCGATCATCGGCGGCCAACTCGGCGCGCGCTTCGGGCGACGGCTGCCCGCGCCCGTGTTGCGCGTCGTGATCGTGGTCGTCGGCGTGATCGCGGCGGTCAGGCTGTTGGTGGTGTAGCTGCTTCCCGAGCGCGTTGCCTGCGCGTCCGGATGATCACGACGACGGTCGCGCCGACCACACCCAGCACCGAGAGCAGCACGATCCAGTCGCCGAAGCGCACGTACGGCGTCTCTCCCGTCATGGTGGTGATGTGCCCCTGCACGATGGCCTTCTCGAAGAGCCCGGTGGTGTCGTGCACCGTGCCGTCGGCGTCGATGACGCCGCTGATGCCGGAGACCGATGCCTGCAAGACCGGGCGCGCGGTCTCGGCGGCGCGCATCTGACTGAGCGCGAGGTGCTGCTCGGAGTTCCCGGAGCGGTGGTACGAGCGGTTGCTCGTGCTGACGACGATCGCCTCCGCGCCGTCGCGCACGTAGTCGCGCACGAGCGGAGCGAACGCGGACTCGAAGCAGATCACGCTGCCGATCTTGTGACCCGCGACGTCGAAGAGCACGCGCCGGTCGCCGGCGGTGAAGTCGTACGGGATCTGGCGGAGCTCACCGATGAAGCCGAGCGCGTCGCGCCACGGCACGTACTCGCCGAACGGGACGAGATGCTGCTTCGAGTAGATGCCCTGCAGCGTGCCGTCGGGATCGTAGAGGAGGTTCGAGTTGAACTGCTCGCCGGGACCGGCCGGCGTGCGCGCGTTGACGAGCACGCTCGTATCGTGCGTGGCTGCGATGTCGGCGAGCGCGGCCTGGAGCGTCGGGTCGATCTCGGGGTCGGTGTCGAGCGCCGACTCCGGGAACACCACGAGGTCGAAGCGACCGTGCAGCGTGTCGGCGAGGGCAAGGTGCGCCTCGGTGAGCGGTTGGTTGGTCTGCTGCGCGAGCGGGAGCTCCTTGTCGTCGCCCTGGAGCAGCGCGAAGCGCAGGCGGCCTGTGGGTGTGGGATCGAATCGGGCCACGTCGGCGACGGCCACGAGCACCAGGATCACGACGAGGCCGACGGCCGCGGTCGCGATCGCCCGCGTCTCGTGGGCGCGTGCCGCGACGACGGCGTCGAGCACGAAGCCGTTGATGGCGACGATGACGAAGCTCACGAGCAAGGTGCCGCCGAAGCTCGCGAGCGCCCGTGCCGGCGTGAGGTCGTGCAAGGCCACTCCGAGGTCGGCCCACGGGAACCCGCCGAGCGGCGCGCGTCCCCGCAGGGACTCGAGGACGATCCACACCGCGGCCGTCAGCAGCGGTGACGCGATGCCTCGGCGCGCGAACGCGCTCACCAGCGCGCCGACGATCGCGATCGCGAGCGCCATGATCGCGACCAGCGGCACGATCGCGACGACACCGAAGTAGCGGATCCACTCGAGCACCACCGCGTAGCAACCCACGCCGAACGCGAACCCGTAGAGCGCGGCATGGCGCGGGATCGCGTCGCGCCACGTCCAGAGCAGCGGCACCAGCGCGATCAGCACCACCGGCCCGAGATCGAACGGCGGGAAACAGAAGCCGGTGAGAAGCCCGGATGCTCCTGCCAGCGCGACATACCACCAGTTCAGCCGGGCTGCTCCTGGCGGTGCGACGTGCTGTTGATTCGCATCCGACTTGCGCATTCGTGAGCGAAAGGGAGCGAGGTGGGTGTCCCGCCGAGCCTCGAGCGAACCAGTGTCAGGCGCAGTCGCGGCAGAGCTGCTTGGCGTCGTCGGCGAGCTGGTTTCGAGGGAGGACGAGGAAGCACGACGAGCAGAGGAACTCGCCAGGGCGCCGGGGAACGATCCGCGTGGGGCCATCCACACGATCATCGGCATCCCCCTCGTCCTCATCCAGCTCTTCTTCGTCGTCCTCCAGCGTGGCACTCGCGGTGCGCTCCTGGAGGAGCACGTCGAGCGGCTCCTCGACGTCGTCGGGGTGGAGCTCTTCGTCGAGGTCGACGACGTCGTCGTCTTCCTCCTCGGCAACCTCGACGATCGGGTCGTCGGTGATGACAGCCACGGGAACCTCGGGGACGAGGTCGATGTCGTCGTCGAGGAGATCGACGTCGACATCGTCGTCGTCAGCCGCGTCGAGGTCGTCCTCGACGAGGCCCTCTTCGTCGAGGACATCGTCCTCGATGTCCAGGTCTTCTGCGTCTTCGAATTCGTCGTCGCTCAACGGGGGCTCTCCGAGCGGTTGAAGGGGCGCGGAATATAACACCGCACCCTCGATGCGTTGCGACCCTAACGGCGGTACGTGTCGCGCTATTCCCGGAGATTGCGCCGCGATTCCCGAGAAGCGCGATTCCCGAAGAAGAAGGGAGCCCAGGAGACCGTTGGGGCCACTGTTTGGCCCGGCCTGACTCGGCAGGCGGGTTATTCCAGCGTTCTCTACTTGGTCTCCTGAGCTCCCGGCGCCCTTCCCTCTCCCGCTGGGTGGTCAGGACGCCTCGTAGTACGCCGCACGAGCGGGGTCTCTGTCAAGCGCAAGCACGCGCGAGCGTGAGCCCGTGACCTGCACCGACGCGCGTCGATCCTGGTCAGAGCATCGAAGAAATTTTCGTCGGGTCAGACCTTTTTCACACCGCGCCGGGTGCGCGCCGCGCCTCCGCGGCGCGCTCGGCGGCGAGGCGCTCGAGCTCGTAGGTCGTGTGATCCACGTAGCTCATCGCCGCCGCGATCGCGCGGTGCCCGGCCTGCTCCGCGATCAGCCGGTGCATCTCCTGCGCGATCCGGCGGTACGAGGGGTGTCCCGACGGTGCGGTGCGCAGCTCCAGGAGGTGCATCGCCTCCCGCGCGTTCATCTGCATCGCGAACCGCACCCGGTACGCGAGCGAGACCGCGTACCCGGCCTGCTCGGGATACCGCCCGACGAGGGCGTCGTGGAGATCGGCGGACCGCCCCATTGCGTCTTCGAACGGTTGCGTGAGGCCGGCCTCGACGATCGGCTCCGGCACCTCGTACCCGTGCTCGACTGACAGCCGCTGCCATTCGATGGTGAGCATGCGGTGACGTTGCAGGTCACGGAACGCGCCGTAGTCGGCGAGGACGTCGAAGCGGTAGTCGACGCGTTCGAACGCGCGCCCGGGCCGGTGACGCCGGTTGCGCCGCTCCCCCACGTACGCACGCAGCAGCTCGGCGCGCTCACCCTCGGTGAGGGTGCGGACCCGCGCCATGACCTGGTCGTCGGGCAGGTGCGTCTGCGGGTAGCAGATCGCGCCCAGGAGCTTGTCTTCGGCGTCGGGATCGAAGTCGGTGAGGGACACGTTCGGCCGCGGCTCCGCGGCGTCGCCCTCGAACAGCCGCGCCACGAGCTCGGCGGTGGACGCGCGGGTTTCGGCGAGGTACGCGCTCCACACGACACCGCGGTCCTCGCGGTCGACACGCGCGAGGAACGACGGGATGACCTTGCGGAGCTCGTCGAGCATGGTCGCGGCGTAGCTGCGGGCTTCGGGCAGGGGGTGCGCACGCATGCGGAGCAGGAGCGCCTCGAACGCCTGACCGGTGCCGTAGATGCCGACGTTCGAGAGCGTCGCCGCGGGCAGGATGCCGCGCGCGGCGTCGCAGGCCTTCGCCTTGATCGTCTGCTTGTAGACGAAGTGCGAGTCGGCGGGATCCTTGGGATAGCGCTCACGGGCCCAGTCGACGAGCGTGGGGAGCATCGCCGAGTACGTCTCGAAGAGGGCGTCCATGTCGGCGATGTAGCGCCACGCGAGGTCACGATCGGCCAGCACCGCCGAGTCGCGGTAGTAGCGGTAGCGGCCACCGAGCTTGTCGTCGTATGGGATGTAGCGGGTCGACTGCTCGAGGTAGGCCATGAGCCGGCCCCACTCGAGGATCTTCGTGAGCAGGTTCGAGGACTGTTCGCACGCGAGGTGCACCCCGCCGAGCTGGGCGACGGAGTCGTCGCCGTACTCCATGAACACCCGCTCGTAGAGCTCCTCGGCGCGGCGGAGGCCGACGGTGGCGTCGACCGTGAGGTCGCCGGTGAGATCGAGGTCGGAGACGAACTCGTCCAGGAAGAGGCGGCGCAGGCTCTTGTGTGTGCGCGAGTAGCGGGCGAACAGCGCGCCCTTCACGACCTCTGGCAGGTTGACCAGCGCGAAGACCGGTTGGTCGAGGTTCGTGAAGTACGGCCGGAGGACGGCCGCTTCCTCGTCGGTGAACTGCTCCAAGGTGTACACGCCCACCGGTCTCGGCCTCCGTTCCCCCCGGGGACGGCCGATGGTATCGGCGCGCCGATGGAGCCCGGTGGACCCAAGTCTGCTCTCCGATTACAGCAGGAGCGAAAAGGCCGCGGGCGTCACGTCGACGGTCACGGCGGCCGTGTTCCCGGCGGGCAGGCCGTCGACCTCGAGCGGCACCGGAGCCGCGAGGCTCTCGATCACGACGCTCCGGCCGCTCGTGGTCGTGATCCGGGGGTGCGGCACCTGCTCGCCGCGCGGGAGGCGCTCGCGCATGCGCCGCCGCTCGCCGCGGGCGAGCGCGTACACGTGCACCTCGGCGCGGCCGTCACCCGGATGGCCGCGCGGCACGACGTCCGCGCCGCGCAGGTACTGGCCGTTGGCGACGACGACGGCGGTGGCCGGGCCAGCGTGCACCGGGCGACCGTCGACCGTCACGCGCACGCGCGAGCTCCGGCTCGTCCAACGCTGCCGATCGGGTGCGACACCGACGACGACCATGTTGACCGCCGTCGTCGCCGCGCCGCCCGTGTGGACGCGCAGGAGGTCGCAGGGCAGCTCGGTGGGCTCGTGGCGATCCGGCGTGGCGTCGACCGCGATCCCGACGGCACGGGCGAAGTCGGACGCCGACGTGGGGCGGAACACGACGCGCGCGTGCGGTCGCGCGGTGACGGCCGCGGCCAGCGCGACGTCGTCACCGGCGAGGTCGAAGTCGGCGGGACCGCGTGCGGGATGACCCCAGGGCACGCCCTTCTCGATCATGGGCTCTCGATCATGGGCTCTCGATCATGGGCTCCCGATCACCGTCTGTGTCTCACGCGCCCGCGACACTCGAGGCGGCGACGACACCACGGTTGCATCCTGCGGCGGCCTCACGAGCGGTGTCGCGCGTGTGCTCGTTGGGTGCGACCGTCGCCACCTGCCCGAGCAGGTCGATGCACTGCTTCACGTTCCGCACGAAGTCGCCGCCCGTCATCTCGTCGTCGTCGAGCACGTCGGCGAGCGGGTCGCCGCCCACCCACTCGGCGATGTGGAGCGTGAACCCCGGGTCGGGGCCACGGGTCTCGGGGAGCCCGGCGTCGTCCTCGTTGTGATTGAGATCCCGCGCGATGCGCTCGATCGCGCGCACGCGCTGCGCGACGGTCTTGCTCGGCCAGCGGGGCGGTGGCAACGCCCCCGGGCCGTCCGGTCCGCGCCGCTCGTACGTGAAGCACGACACGACTGCCGCGAGCTCCGGTGCGCGCAGCCCGTCGAGCAGCCCGTCGCCGATCGCCTCCGCGAGCATGAGATCGGTCTCGGTGTAGAGGCGGGCGAGCCGCTCGCCGGCGTCGGTGAGCGACCAGCCGTCGACGTAGCCCCACGACTCGAGCACGCGCAGCACGCGGTCGAATTGACGGGCGAGGCTCTCGCTCCGGCCGCGCACTCTGCGCTCGCTGCGTACGACGTCGCGTTCGAGTCGTTCGACCGCGGCCGCGGCCTTCAACTTGGTGGTGAGTTCGGGATCGCGGGCCACGGGGTGCGCGGCGAGGGCTTCGGTCAGCTCGAGCTCACGACGGTCGTCGCGTGGCGATCGCACGCTGGTGTCACGCAGCTTCGCCCGCCGGAGCCGCTCCGATGTCTGCTTGCGGAAGGACGCGCTCTTCGGCGCGTGCGGCTGGGGAAGCTCGATGTGGGCGACGGACTGGGGCGGCGCGTCGAAGTCGTCGACGCCCAGGCGCACGAGGCCACGGGAGGCGCTGAGCGCGAGCAGGCGGGTGTCGGCGCGGCCGCGGTCGTGGGCGAGGATCGCGAGGCGGCCGCCGCGGCGACGGTGCAGGATCACGTCGCCCGGCTTCAGGGCGCGGAGCGCGTCTTCGACCTTGCGCTGGTCGCCGTGCTCGCGCCGTACCGCGGAGAGCTGGCCCTGGAGCCGCCGGTAGTCCTCGATGTCGCCGAAGTCGCTGTGCGCGGCCGCCCGGGCGCGTGCCAGGGTCTCCGCGTTGCGCCCCAGCTGGCGCTCGAGCGCGACGACGTCGCGGTCGGCGTGGAACTGGGCGAACGAGAGGTTCAGGAGGTGATGCGCCTCCGCGGCGTCGTAGCGGCGGACGAGGTTGGCGGCCATGTTGTACGTGGGCCGGAACGACGACCGCAGCGCGTCGGTGCGGCGTGACGCGAGCGACGCGACCTGGTCGAAGGGCACGAACGGGCTCCAGCAGACGACCGCGTAGCCGAGGTCGTCGATGCCACGCCGCCCGGCCCGCCCGGTGAGCTGCGTGTACTCCCCCGGCGTGAGGAACTCGTGACGCTCACCGGTGAACTTCGAGAGCTTCTCGATCACGACGGACCGCGCGGGCATGTTGATCCCGAGCGCGAGGGTCTCGGTGGCGAACACGACCTTGACGAGCCCGGTCGCGAAGGCCTCTTCCACCGCTTCCTTCATCGGCGGCACCATGCCCGCGTGGTGGGCCGCGAAGCCGGCCTCGATGCCGGCGAGCCAGCGCCCGTAGTCGAGGACGTCGAGATCCTCGTCGGTGAGCGCGGCCGTCTTGCGCTCGACGATGGCGCGGATCTCGGCTCGCTCACCGGGGTTCGTGAGGCTGAGTCCGGCTCCGAGGCACTGCTCGACCGCCTGGTCGCACCCGGCGCGGCTGAACACGAAGTCGATGGCGGGGAGCATCCGCTCGGCGGCCAGCAGCTCGACGGTCTCGACCCGTCCCGGCGTGCGCAGGCGGCCACGGCCCCGGTCGCGCTCGCGGCCCGCGCTCCCCGCCCGCGTGTGGTCCGGCCGCCGTCGAGCCGCGTTGCCTCGGGATTGGGGACGAGCGCGCCGCGCGTCGGGCCGTCGGGCTCGGTGACGAACGTCGGCAGCAGGTGGAGGCGCTCGCTGCCGCGCTCGGCGATGAGGTACCGGTGCTCGAGCCGCACCGGCCGGTCCTCTTCGATGATGGCCGTGGTCGGCCCGCGCACGGTCTCGATCCAGGCCGCCACCTCCTCGGCGTTCGAGACCGTCGCCGAGAGGCACACCAGCCGCACCGACGCGGCAAGGTGCACGATGACCTCCTCCCACACGGGTCCTCGGTACCGGTCCTGGAGGTAGTGCACCTCGTCGAGCACGACGACGCGCAGG
Organism: uncultured Actinomycetes bacterium; assembly: GCA_963721435.1. Classification (GTDB taxonomy): domain Bacteria; phylum Actinomycetota; class Acidimicrobiia; order IMCC26256; family DASPTH01; genus CAVRJC01. The sequence goes on along the minus strand of CAVRJC010000005.1, from coordinate 235,112 downwards.
GCGTCGAGCGCCGGCGACGCGGCGTAGATCATGTTGCGCAGCACTTCGGTGGTCATCACGACGATGCGGGCGTCTCCGTGCACCGAGTTGTCGCCGGTGAGCAGCCCGACGGCAGCCGCGCCGTGGGCCTCGACGAGGTCGCCGTACTTCTGGTTCGAGAGCGCCTTCAGGGGCGTGGTGTAGAAGCCCTTGCCGCCCTCGGCGAGCGCGCGCGCGATTGCGTACTCGGCGATGACGGTCTTCCCGGAGCCCGTCGGTGCCGCGACCAGCACGTTGGTGCCTGCATCGAGCGCGTCGAGCGCGCGCTGCTGGAACCGGTCGAGGGGGAACCCGCGGCTGGCCTCGAAGTCGGTCCGGAGGCGGTCAGGCACGTGGCTCGGCGCAGCTCAGGGCGCCGTCGTGGTGGCGGGGAGGGTCGTCTCGGCCGGGATCACGGTCGAGGTCGGCTCGGGGAAGACCGTCTTGTCGGAGCCGAGGTCCTTGTTGGGCCGGAACACCCAGACCAGTGTCGCGGTGACGACGACGACGGCGACCGCGCAGAGCACGGCCACCATCACTTCGCGCCGGTCGCGCGGTGCCTTGTAGGGGGTCCGACGTCGTTGGCTCATCGCTTGAGCAGCCTTCCGATGATGATCACGGCTTCATAGAAGATGTACATGGGTATCGCCATCGCGAACAGTGAGTAGGGATCCTGGCTCGGAGTGATCACCGCGGCGAACACGACGATCGCCACGATGGCCCAGCGCCGCCACTGGCGGAGCTGCTGCGTCGAGATGACGCGGGCGAGCAGGAGGAACATCAGCACCACGGGGAACTCGAACGAGAGCCCGAAGGCGACGATCATCAGCGCGACCAGCGAGATGTAGCGATCGGCGGTGAGCAGCGGCTTGAGGTCGGACCCGCCGATGTTCAGCAGGAAGTTCAACGCGGGCTCGAGGGTGAAGAGCGCGACGATCCCGCCGACGATGAACAGCACGATCGACGTCAGGACGAACGGGACCGCGTAGCGCTTCTCCTTGGGGTTCAGCCCCGGTGTGATGAAGCGCCAGAGCTCGTACAGCCAGACGGGTGACGCCAGCACGATGCCGCCGTACGTCGCGATCTTCAACCTCGTCGCGAACGCGTCGAGCGGGCCCGTGAAGATCAGCGTCCCCTTCGGCCTCCCGGTCGCGTCCTTGTAGAACGTGACGAGGAAGCTGATCACCTCCGTCGACAGGATGAACATGATCGTGCCGGCGATCACGACCGCGATGATGCAGATCACCAGCCGGCTTCGCAGCTCCGACAGGTGCTCGACCACCGTCATCCGGCCGTCGGTTGCCCGGCGGCGTCGGATCGGCACGAAGCGGGTCAGGCGTCGGCGGGGGGCGTCGGAGGTGACCACACACGTTGTCCGCGAGGGATGGCTTCGGAATCGGCCGGCGGATGGGGCTCGTCGGCGGTCGCCGGTCCCACGGGCGCAACTGGCGCAATCGGTTCGATCGACGCATCAGCGGGCGCGGTGTCGAACTTCGGAGGGAGGGTCGGCACCGGGTCGCTGGGCGGCGGCGAGTCGTGCACGGGCGCAGCATCGGAGCTGCCGTCGAACTCGGAGACGACATCGCGGAGCTCGGTGCTGAGGTGCTGTTGCACGCGCCGGAACTCGCGCATGCCGCGACCAACCTGGCGCGCGATCTCGGGCATCTTGTTCGGGCCGAAGACGAGCAGCGCGATGACGAGGATCACGAGGATCTCGGCGGGGCCGAGCGACGGCATTCGGGTTCCTTTCCCGGTTGACTGCGCTCGGGAAAAGACTAACCGTGCGTCTCGTGCGAACCGGATCGGTCGCGAGTGTCCGTCGCCGGCGTGCGGTCGAGATGACGACGCGCGGCCTCGGCGTCGGCGGCGGCTCCGGCGACCTGCTTGCCGATCGCGTCACGGAACTCGGCGAACTCCCGGACGGTGGGCTCGACGTCGTCGGACCGACGGCGGGAGAACACGGCGGCGGCGCCCGCTCCTATTCCCAGCACCACGACCACCACCCAGACGCCCATGGTCATGGAGCCTACTCAGGGGTCGTGCGACGCACCAAGGCCACGAGGCGCTCGAACCAGCCGTCGTCGTCGAGCATCACGTGCAGGTCGAGGAGGTCGTCGGGGGTCAGTGGAGGGCCACCGGGCCGCTCCTTGAGCTCGGCCGGCCAACGCCAGGTCTCGTGCGTCGCCCCGGCCGACACGAGCAGGTCCACGATCCGCTCACTGGCCGGACGGGTCACCGTGTCCCGGCAGCCCGGGCACCGGAAGCGGTACGCCCCCGAGGTCACGCCGTCGTCGCAGACTCGCACCGTGAGATCGTCGATCTCGAGCGCCACGTCGCCGCACGACGGGCACTGTGCCCGCACCGTCGTCATCGGAGGATGCCCCCACACCACGCGTCATGCCCCATGGGAGGCCCATCGGCACGGTCTCGGGGTCACTTGAGAGCCCGGTGGAGGCTCACGGGACGGCAGACTCTGGTGCTGTGACGCCGATCACCTTCGCCCACCGGGGCGCCCGTGCCGATCTCCCCGAGAACACGCTCCCCGCGTTCGCACGGGCGCTGGAGCGGGGCGCGCGCGGGCTCGAGACCGACGCCCATCTCGCGGCGGACGGCCAGGCGGTCCTCGTGCACGACGCCGCGTTCCGTCGTGGCCTCCGTCGGATCCGGGTCGCCGCCAGCACCGCCGCCGACCTCGCGCAGCTCGAGGTGCCGTCGCTCGCCGACCTGTACCGCGAGGTCGGCGCGGCCTACGAGCTCTCGATCGATCTCAAGACCGAGGGGGTCGAGTCACCGATCCTCGCGTCGGCCGCCGAGGTCGACGCGCAGGAGCGGCTCTGGCTGTGCTCCCCCAGCGTCTCGCGGCTACGCGCGCTGCGTGAGCAGTCGACGGCGGTGAAGCTCGTCCACTCGACCCGCCGGGCATCGATCAGCGGCCCGGTGGAGCGGTACGCGGCGAACCTCGCCGACGCCGGCCTCGACGTCGTGAACCTGCACCACGCGGAGTGGACCGCGGGGCTCGTCGAGCTCTTCCACCGCTTCGGCGTGCGCGCGTTCGCGTGGGACGTGCAAGAGGTGCGCCACATCCGCGCCGCGCTCGCGATGGGCGTCGACGGCATCTACTCCGACCACGTCGACCGCATGGTCGCGACCGTCGCGGAGTTCAGTGACTGAGGGACTCGCACTAGAGAAAGCCGAGACGGTCGAGGGGCCAGATGCGCACGAAGACGCGGCCCACGATGCTCGAACCCTTGATCGCGCCGTGCGCACGGGCGTCGGACGATCGTGATCGGTTGTCACCCATCACGAAGTAGTGCCCCGGCAACACGGTGCAGCCGTTGACGGGGCTGTCGGCCGCACAGCCGTACTTCTTGGTGCCCGCGATCTGCGTCATGTCGGTGACGGTGCCGGTGGGGAGATAGGTCTCCTTCAGCTCGCGCCCGTTGATGCAGACCTTGTTCGCGAGGTCGGCAGTGTCACCACACGCCGTGACGGTCTCGCCCGGGAGCGCGATGACGCGCTTCACGAGGTCGGTGATGCCGGTGTTGCGCCAACCGGGGTTGGGCTCGGCCTCGAAGACCACGATGTCGCCGCGGTGGACGTCGTGGAGGTCGTAGCTCAGCTTGTTGACGAGCACGCGGTCGCCGACCTCGAGTGTCGGGACCATCGACTCGGAGGGGATGTAGAAGGCCTGGAAGAGGAACGTCTTGATGACGAGCGCGAGGACGATCGCGGCGACGAGCAGGATCCCCCACTCGATGGCCGTACGGCTGATGCGCGGCTTCTCCTTCGGCGGTTCCGACGGCGTGTCGTCGGCGGTCTCGGGCGGCAACGGACCGTCCGGCGGAGCGGTGACAGATGCAGTTGGTGCCGTCGTCGCGGTCACGTCGTCAGTCACGAAGGATGCTCCACTGCTTCATCCTCGCGCGCCGGAGAGGGTTCAACGGACGCGGGTGGCGGACTCTCTCGCCCCGTAGCGGGCGCGCAGCCGCGTCGCAGCACGTGCGGCGAGGTCCCGGAACTCGGTCGGCCCGGCCACTGCGGCATCGGGGCCGAGCGACAGGAGGAGGCGCTCGAGCCACGCCGGCTCGCTGACCGCGAGCACGACCTCCCAGGTGCCGCTCGCGCGCTCGACGGCCGATTCGTACGGATAGCTCTCGACCACCCAGCCGGCGTCGGGCGCCAGCTCCAGGGTCACACGGGGGTCGTCGGGCTGCGGCGAGTAGACGAGGTCCGGGATGTCGTCGTCGGGGCGGGGCGGCGGCTCGAAGTGGGTGCCCAGTGGCCGGACCGCTCGCACGCGGTCGACGCGGAAGAGGCGCTCGTCCTCGGCGCGGTGGCACCAGGCCGCGAGGTACCACGCACCGAATGCGTGGAAGACGCGCCAGGGATCGACGACGCGGGTCGTCATCTCGTCGCGTGCGAACGAGTAGTAGTCGATCTCGACGCGTTCGTGGTCGGTGGCCGCGTCGGTGAGTCGTTCGAGGTGGTCGCCACCGGCACCCACTTCGACGGCGAGCCGCCCGCGTGCGCCCAGGGTGTCCTCGAGCTTGTCCAGTGCCCGGCCGAGCGGGCCGACGGGGTCCGAGCCCGGCACGGCCAGCAACGCGCGGCCGGCGGCGAGGAGCGCGAGGCCCTCGGCGGGGCTGAGCCGCAACGGACGCTCGAAGTACTCCGCGAGGCGGATGGTCACTTCGCCGTCGACGATCGCGACGTCGATCAGGCGGTCCGCGGTGTAGGGCGGCAGCCCGCACATCGGCAGGAGCTCGAGCTCGCGCTCGAGCTCCTGCTCGGAGATCTCGAACCGCTCCGCCAGCTCGGTGACGGTCACAAAGGGATGCGCGAGGACGTACGGGACCAGCGCAAGGACACGCTGCAGGCGGGGGCCGACTTGTGGGCGCGGGCTCACGGGCGCGCGCTCCCGTCGATCAGCGCGTCGAGCCAGCCGACCATGTCGTCGCGCAGCTCGGGTGGTCCCAGCACCTCGGCGTGGTCGAGGAGCCCGACGACCCACGTGCGGAACGCGGCGCGGTTCACCACTGGCATCGTGACCACGACCGCGCCGTCGGCCCGGCGCTCGACGACCGCCTCATCGCCGAGCTGATCGACGACCCACGCGGCGCGTGGGGGGTCGACGAGCACCCTCGCGTCGATGGGCTGGTCCTCGCCGTAGGTGAGCGGGTCGTTGCGCACCAGCTCGCCCGGGTCGATACCGGGCGGTGGTGTGAAGCTCCCCGCGGCGCCCGTCTCGATGGCGTCGTCGATGCGGTCGACGCGGAACGCGCGCGATGCGTCACGGTCTTCGTCGTGCCCCACGATGTACCAGTGCCCCCACCGCAGGAGGACGCCGTACGGCTGGAGCCGCCGGGTCTCGCCGCGGTACGTGAAGGTGACGGGCGCGTGGGCGTTGACGGCCGCGAAGAGCTGGGACAGGGCCGGGCTGACCGGGAGGTCGGCGAAGGTGGCGTCGGCGCCCTCGCCGGTGACGCCGCCGAGCTTGCGCAGCGCCTCCCGGGCGTCGTCGCCCTCGAGGCGGACGGCGGTGATCGCCACGTGGAGTGCCGCGAGCTCGTCGTCGGAGAGCCCGAGGTCGGGGAGGTAGTAGTCGCGGGCGAGGATCCGGTACGCCTGGTCGGAGCCGAAGCCGTCGGGCGTCTCCACGGTGATGGGGATGCCGAGCTCGCGCAGGGTCTCCTTGTCGCGTTCGAACTGACGCCGACGGGCACCCTTGTCGTCCGGGTAGCTGGGCTCGATGCGTTCGGCGATCTCGTCGAGGGTGATCGGGCGGCGGGTGTCGAGCAGCGTGGCGGTGAGGTTCACCAGCCGTTCGAGCCGGTCAACCATCGGCGTCGACGCCATCGACGTACCGGGCCGCGAGCGCGCCCGCGGCGGCCGCGGCCTGGAACAGCGCGGGGTCGTCGGCTGCGGGGCGCCCCATCGACTCGACGCGGAGCCCGTGGCGCGCGAGCAGCTCGATGGCGTCGGGCGCGTCGACCGTTACCGGGTGGTGGCGCGCGGTGATCCCGGCTTCGTCGAGGTCGTGCCGGAGCCGCGCGGCCTGCGCGGGGTCGGCCAGCTCGGGCACTGCGACGAGCACCGACTCGCGCGTGGCGACGCGCAGCGCGGTCGCAGTGTGATGCGAGAGCCCGTAGTGGCGCGGGCGCTCGTCGGCAAACGAGATCCGGAGGCACGCGATGGCCACGCCGTTCAGCGCGAACGCGGCGTCGAGGATGGTGCCCACCTCCATCCCGCTGAACCCGAGTCGCGTGTTCGTGCCGACGATGCCGGGCCCCATCGCCACCACGGCGGCGTCGGCGTGCGCGACGTGGCGCGCCACCGCGAGCGCCGAGTAGATCGACACGGCTTCGTAGTCGCCGCCGAACGCGTGCCCGCACGTGACGGTGGTGTCGAGCAGTGACTTGGCCCGCAACGTCGCCACGATGTCGGACAGCGCCAAGGGCAGGCCGGCGCCGTCCGTCATCACGTAGGCGAGGCGCTTGCCCGGCGCGCGGTCGGCGAACGCGGCTGCCACCGCCGGGACCTGGCTGTGCAGCGCCGCGGCGATCACGGGCATGCCGTCGATCGAATCGACCTCGGCCAGCGCCTCGATGTGCTCCTCGCTGCTGCCGACGTCGGTCTGGATGCTCGTGTAGCGGCCCTTGATGATGTGGCCGGGCCCGCGCTCGTGCCATTCGTCGCGGGCGAGGTTCCAGTGCACGACGTGCCACCCGCCGGTGCCGAGCCCGAGCTCGACCGCGGTGGTGTTCACGACCACTGCGTCACCCAGGCCGACCGGCCCGGTCAGCTGCGTGAGCGCGTACGCGCGTGCGGGACCGTCGCCGAGATCGACCTCGACGCGCTGCAGGCCCGGCCGCTCGTCGAGCAGCCGGACGACCTTCCCAGTACGGAACGACGGCACCGGGTCAGGTTACGGGCACTACAGGCTGGCGATCAGCCGTTCCACGCGTTCGTCGCGTGACTTGAACGGGTCCTTGCAGAGCACGGTGCGTTGCGCCTGGTCGTTGAGCTTCAGGTGCACCCAGTCGACGGTGTAGTCACGCTTGCGCTCCTTCGCCCGCTTGATGAACGCGCCGCGCAGGCGTGCACGCGTGGTCTGCGGTGGGGTGAGCATGGCGTCGTCGATGGCTTCGTCGTTGGTGATGCGGTCGACGACGCCTCGCCGTTCGAGCAGGTAGTACAGCGACCGTGCGCGCGTGACGTCGTGGTACGCGAGGTCGAGGAGCGCCACGCGCGGGTTCGTGAGCTGGAGGTCGTGCTTGTCGCGGTACGCCTCGATCATGTGGTACTTGATGACCCAGTCGATCTCGGTCGAGAGCTTCAGCGGATCGTTCTCGAGGTGGGTCATCACGTGCTCCCACATCGCGAGCGCCTGCTCCTCGAGCGGTGAGAGCCCCTTGCGCTTCGCGAACTGCAGCGCGCGGTTGAGGTACTCGGCCTGCACTTCGACGGCGGAGAGCTCGCGGCCGTTCGCGAGCCGCACCTTGCGCCGACAGGTGATGTCGTGGCTGATCTCGCGGATGGCGCGGATCGGGTTCTCGAGCGTCATGTCGCGCCACGCGCGGGAGTCTTCCTCGAGCATCCGCAGCATGATCGACGTGGTGCCGACCTTGAGGAACGTCGTGTACTCGCTCATGTTCGAGTCGCCCACGATCACGTGGAGGCGGCGGTAGCGCTCGGCGTCGGCGTGGGGCTCGTCTCGTGTGTTGATGATCGGCCGTGAGCGCGTGGTGGCGCTCGACACGCCTTCCCAGATGTGCTCGGCGCGTTGGCTCACGCAGTACATCGCGCCACGGGCCGTCTGCAGCACCTTGCCGGCACCGGCGTAGACCTGCCGCGTGACGAGGAACGGGATGAGCACGTCGGTGAACTTGGTGAAGTCGCCGTCACGCTCGACGAGATAATTCTCGTGGCACCCGTACGAGTTGCCCGCGGAGTCGGTGTTGTTCTTGAAGAGGTAGACCTCGCCGCGAATGCCCTCTTCGCGTAACCGCTGCTCGGCGCTGCGCACCAGGCTCTCGAGGTAGCGCTCCCCCGCCTTGTCGTGGATCACGAGATCCTCGATCGAGTCGCACTCGGGCGTGGCGTACTCCGGGTGGCTACCGACGTCGAGGTAGAGACGGGCGCCGTTCTCGAGGAACACGTTGCTCGAGCGTCCCCACGAGACGACGCGGCGGAACAGGTAGCGGGCGACCTCGTCGGGGCTCAACCGGCGCTGGCCGCGGAGGGTGCAGGTGACGCCGTACTCGTTCTCCAGACCGAAGATGCGCCGATCCACGTGCTGAGGGTACTGCGGGGAACGCGACGTCAGGTGACGCTTGCGTTTCGTCGTCGTGAGGAACGAGCACGTGCTTCGACACGACCTCCCGAGGCGGACGAGGGACGGGAGATTGGCGGCGCAACGTCGTACCATCGTGTGATGGACGCGCGTGCCATGACGCTTCTCACCTCCGTCGGCGGCTCGTTCCGGGCCCACGTGCTGCTCGCCCGGCTCGAGTCCGAAGGGATCGACGCGCAACTGCGGGGCGCGGTCGACGGCGCCTACGGGTTCACCGTCGGGGACATGGCGCGGGTCGACGTCTTCGTGCCCACCGAGCAGCTCGACGACGCGCGCTACGTGCTCCTCGCCGACGAGGTCGACGACAGCATGGCGGCACCGCGTGAGTGGGGCGACGCCGGCCGTCGACGGCCGCGGTCACGCTGGTTGTGGTTCGTGGCGCTGGTGCTGCTCGTGGTGACCGCGTGCGGGTTCGCGCTGAGCGTCGCCCGTCACTGGTAGGCAGCCGGACTGCTCGGCTTCGGCCTCAGCCGGCGAGGATCGCCTCGAGCTCGGCGCCTTCGATCCGGCGGAACGCCCGACGCGGACGCGCCCGCACCAGCATCCCGACTTCGAGCTGGTTCGCCGCGAGCGGTGCCGCGTCGACCTCCGCGAGCAGTGACGCGCCGAGGCGGATCGCGGCCGCGGCGTCGATCCCCGGCTCGTAGCGCGACTCCATCGCGGCGGCGATCTGCTCGGCCTGGCCACCGAGCACCGTGCTGCCCTCTTCGTCCATGACGGTGCCGTCGTAGGTGATGTGGTACAGCTCGTCGGCTTCCTGGGTGGCGCCGACCTGCGCGAGCAGGATCTCGACCTCGTACGGCTTCATCTCGTGCGTGAACACCTGCCCGAGCGTCTGCCCGTACGCGTCGGCGAGGGACCGCGCGTTGACGTCTTCGCGCGCGAACGAATAGCCCTTGAGGTCGGCCTGCCGGATGCCCGCGACGCGCAGCATCTGGAACTCGTTGTACTTGCCGACGCCCGCGAAGGCGATGCGGTCGTAGATCTCCCCGACCTTGTGCAGTGTGCGGTACGCGTTCTCGGCGACGATCACGATGCCGTCGGTCGTGCTGAACGCAACGAGGCTGCGCCCGCGAGCGATGCCCTTCCGCGCGTAGTCCGCGCGGTCCTTCATCATCTGCTCCGGCGGCACGTAGAACGGCATGCTCACAGCCCGCTCCCCTCTTCACGACCGCCCACGAGAGCCTGGGCTCGGGCTGCGATGTCGGGTTCGGGCACGGCCTCGTAGCCGGAGGCCGAGATGACCGCGACCGTCGGGTAGATCCCCCGCACGATGTCGGGCCCGCCGGTGGCGGAGTCCTCGTCGGCGGCGGCGAACAAGGCCTTCAGCGCGAGGTCGACGGTGGCGTCGCGGGTCATGCCTTCCTGCCAGATCGCCTTGATCCAGTTGCGGGCGTGGATGCCGCCCGACCCGTTCGTCTGGAAGTCGGCCTCCTCGTACTTCCCGCCGGTGACGTCGAAGCTGAAGACCCGGCCGATCGCACGGCGGTCGTCGTAGCCCGCGAACAGCGGGATCACCACGAATCCCTGCATCGCCGCAGGCAGGTTCTGGCGCACGAGCATCGAGAGCTGGTTGGCCTTGCCCTCGAGGGACAGGATCTCGCCCTCGATCTTCTCGTAGTGCTCGAGCTGGAGCTGGAAGAGGCGCACGAGATCGACGGCCGGCCCCGCCGCGCCGGCAATGGCGACGCCGGAGAAGTCGTCGGCGGCGAACACCTTCTCGATGCGCCGGCTGGCGATCATGCTCCCCGCCGTCGCCCGCCGGTCGCCGGCCATGACGACACCGCCGTCGTAGCGGACCGCGAGCACGGTGGTGCCGTGCACGATGTCGATCGGAGCCGCGCCGCTCCCGCCCGCCGACGCTCCGGGGAGCTCGTGGGGTGCGACTCGGCGCAGCAGGTCCACGAAGGAAGGCCCGGGATCCATCCCGGGCCCGAACGACGGCATCGGCGATTCGGTCACGCGGGCGAGCCTATACGGGCAACCCCCGCAATCCCCTCGCCCGCTCCCGGATCACGTCGTGGATCAGCAGGCTGTCGACGAAGGGCGCGACGTCAGCGCTGACGTACTCGATCGCGAGCGCGAGAAGGTGCGGATCGTCGTGGAACTGGCCCAACGCGTTGTTGCACCCGACGCACAACAGACCGCGGATCGTGCCAGTCGCATGGTCGTGGTCGACGTGCAACGCGATCTTCCTGTGCTGCTGCTGCCATTCGCCCTGACTGCGAGCGATCTCGTCGCTGCGGATCCGCGGCGATGCACGTGCGCGTGCTTCGCAGCGAGAGTGCATTCCTTGCAGTCGGAGCGGAGCCCGTCGGCCATTCCCTTCGACGGGAGCTCGTCTTGCCTTCCATTCGCGAACTTCTGCAGCGCTTCACGTGAGTGCAGTCTAGCGAACAGGTGTTCGGTTCTGGGGGCCGACCTTATCCGACAAATCGGATAAACAGATCACTGACCCCCTTTTTGCACATAACTTTTCACAAACTCCTCTGCGTTCGACTCGAGGACGGAGTCGATCTCGTCGAGGAGATCGTCGAGCTCTTCCTTCAGCGCCTCGCCTTGCTTGGCGGGCGCGTCGACCTCGGCGGTCTCCTCCACCCTCTTCTCGGGGGCTGCCTTCTGTTTCCGCTCACGCTCGGGCATGGGTACTGCTCCTCACCATTCTTGTGTTGCCTGCGCCCTGCCTAGCACGCCTACGCCTGCAGACGCGCCACCAACTCGGCCGGGCTGCTCACCTCTGCGAACAACGGTGCGACGTGCGCCTTCGTTCCCCGCAGTGGCTCCATCATCGGGATCCGCCGCAACGGGTCGGAGCCCACGTCGAGGATCACGCTGTCCCAGTTCGCTGCGACGACCGCATCGGGCCAGTGCGCGAGGCACTCGCCACGGAAGTACGCACGCGTCGTGGCGGGCGGCTCGGTCATCGCGCGCATGACGTCTTCTTCGCTGACGAGGCGCTCGACCTTGCCCGCACGCACGAGCCGCTCGTAGAGCGAGCGATCGGGACGGACGTCGTGATACTGCAGATCGAGTAGCGACAGCTTCGGGTCCGACCACTCCAACCCGTCGCGCTCGACATACGCCTCGAGCAGCGCGAGCTTGGTGACCCAGTCGAGCTGGCCGTCGAGGCTCATCGGGTCGCGCTCGAGCGCCGACAGCACGCTCTCCCACCGCGCGAGCACCTGGCCGCCGACGTCGTCGCCGCCGCACATCTCGAGGCCGGTCTCGTCGGCGTACTTCTGCGCGAGGCGCAGGAACTCCCACTGCAGGTCGATCGCGGTCGCGCGACCGCCGTCGTGCAGATCGACCGTGGCGCGACACGTGCGATCGTGCGACACGGTGCGCATCGCGTTGACCGGCCCGATGATCGAGAGGTCCTTGTCGATGAAGTCGTCTTCGATCATCGCGAGCACGATCGCGGTCGTACCCACCTTGAGGAACGTCGCAACCTCGCAGAGGTTGGCGTCGCCCGCGATCACGTGGAGCCGGCGGTAGAGCTGCGGGTCGGCGTGCGGCTCGTCGCGCGTGTTCACGATGGGGCGCTTCAACGTGGTCTCGAGGCCGACCTCCTCTTCGAAGAAGTCGGCGCGCTGGCTGATCTGGTAGTCGACGGGTGCAGCCCCGTTCTCGGCGCCGATCTTGCCCGCGCCGGTGAACACCTGGCGCGTGACGAACCATGGCAGCAGGTAGCGCACGAGCGATGCGAACGGCACCTTGCGGTCGACGAGGTAGTTCTCGTGCGTGCCGTACGAGTTGCCCTTGCCGTCGGAGTTGTTCTTGTAGACGACGATCTCCTGGCCGGGCTCGACCACTCGCTTCGCCGCGAACATCGAGCGGGCAAGGATGCGCTCGCCCGCCTTGTCGGCGCACACCAGTTCGAGCGCGTCGGAGCACTCGGGCGTGGAGTACTCCGGGTGCGCGTGGTCGACGTAGTAGCGCGAGCCGTTCGTGAGGACCGCGTTCACGAGATGCGTCTCGACCTCGGGCGGCAGCGATCCCTCGCGCGCGAACCCGCGCGCGTCACGCCCGGGCGATTCGTCTTCGAAGTCCCAGCCGACCTTGTGGTGCTCGACGTAGCTGTTGATCAGCATCGACGACGCCAGGACCGGGTTCGGATCGGCCGCACCGCGCAGCACGACCCCGTACTCGGTCTCGATCCCGCACACCTTGGGGATGGCCACGACGCAAGCCTACTGGCCGGTCCTCAGGCGGCAGTTCAGGGTTCCGCGTACGATCACCGCATGGCAGTGTTGGTGGGGACAGCCGACGGCTACCACGTGTTCGCGTCGTCCGGCGACCGGGATCACGCGCTGACCGGTCATCACGTCGACGCGTTCACGCCGGGCCCGCAGGGGACGTGGATCGCGATCATCGACGGCAACTCGGTGTGGCAGCACGGCGCCGACGGTCAATGGTCCGAGCTCGCACGCTCAGATCTCCAACTCGTGTCGCTCACCTGTGCGCACGACACCGTCTTCGCCGGCACTGCCGACGCGCGCATGCTCCGTGCCGACGGCAACGCGCTCGTCCCGCTGCCGTCGTTCGACGACGCACCCGGGCGCGACGACTGGCACCAGGTGGGGCCGCCGATCGAAGTGCGCTCGCTCACGTCGACGTGCGACGGCAAGGTCGTGCTCGCGAACGTGCACGTCGGTGGCATCCTGCGCTCCGTCGACGGCGGTGCATCGTGGGAACCGACGATGCACGTCGACAACGACGTGCACGAAGTCATCGCGCACCCCGACCGGCCCGACGTCGTTGTCGCGGCGGCCGCGATCGGCCTCCTCCGCAGCCACGACGCGGGCGCCACCTGGACCCCCGAGACCACCGGCCTCTCCAGTACCTACTCCCGCGCCATCGCCACCCTCGACGACACCCTCTACCTCTCCAACGCCACCGGCCCCTTCGCCGCCGAGTCCCGCCTCTACTCGGCACCGATCGACGGTGGCGCGCTCACCCCCGTCGCAGGCGGCCTCCCCACCGCGATCCCCGGCATGATCGACACCCGCATGCTCGCCGCCCGCAACAACACCCTCGCCCTCGCCTCCCGAGCCGGCCAAGTCTGGTCCCGCCCCCGCGGCCGAGACACCTGGACCCAACTCGCAGACAACCTCGAGCACATCACCTGCATCGCCGTGATCTGAGCAGAACCGCGGAGCGGTGTCACAGTCTCCGAGAGCCGAAGTTACAGGTACTGCCCCGTCGTGACTCGCTCGATCTGACGACCACCGTGCGCCTCTTGCCCCTCGGACATGAGCGTGCGGATGAAGACGATGCGCTCGCCCTTCTTCCCGGAGATCTTCGCCCAGTCGTCGGGGTTCGTGGTGTTCGGCAGGTCTTCGTGCTCGCGGAACTCCTGGCGCACCGAATCGTGGAGGTCCTGGGTGGAGATCCCCTTCCCTCCCCCTTCGATCTGCCGCTTGATCGACAGTTTCTTCGCGCGTCGCACGATGTTCTCGATCATGGCTCCCGACGAGAAGTCCTTGAAGTACAGGATCTCCTTGTCGCCGTTCTGGTACGTGACCTCGAGGAAGCGGTTGTCGTCGCGGGCGTCGTACATCTCGCGCACCGCTTCGTCGATCATCGCCGCGACCGCCTTCTCGGGGCCGCCGTTGGCCGCGGTCTCTTCGTCGGCAAGCGGCAGGTTCGGCGTGAGGTACCGGCCGAAGATCTGGCGGGCGCTCGCTTCGTCGGGCCGCTCGATGCGGATCTTCACGTCGAGACGGCCCGGACGCAGGATGGCGGGGTCGATGAGGTCTTCGCGGTTCGACGCGCCGATCACGATCACGTTCTTGAGCGTCTCGACACCGTCGATCTCGGCGAGGAGCTGCGGGACGATGGTGCTCTCGATGTCGGAGGAGATGCCGGTGCCGCGGTGCGGAACAGGGAGTCCATCTCGTCGAAGAACACGATCACCGGGTAGCCCTCCTCGGACTTCTCCCGCGGCACGCTGGAAGATCAGGCGGATCTGACGCTCGGTCTCGCCGACGTACTTGTTGAGGAGCTCGGGGCCCTTGATGTTGAGGAAGTACGAGCGCGCCGAGTCGTTGCCGGTCTTCTCCGCGACCCGCTGCGCGAGCGAGTTGGCGACGGCCTTGGCGATGAGCGTCTTGCCGCAGCCCGGGGGGCCGTACAGCAGGATGCCCTTCGGCGGCTGCAGCTCGTGCTCGTGGAACATCTCGGAGTACAGGTAGGGCAGCTCGACCGCGTCCTTGATCGCCTCGATCTGGTCGTCGAGCCCGCCGACGTCGTCGTAGGTGACGTCGGGAACCTCTTCGAGCACGAGCTCTTCGACCTCGGGGCGAGGGAGGCGCTCGACGAGCATGCCGGAGCGGCCGTCCATCAGCATGTGGTCGCCGGCGCGCAGCTTCTCACCGATGAGGTGATCGGCCAGCTCGCAGACGCGCTCTTCGTCGGCGCGGCCGACGATCAACGCGCGGTGTTGGCCTTCGAGCAACTCCTTGAGGATCACGACCTCACCGGAGATGTCCCATTCGCGAGCGAGCACGACGTTGAGGGATTCGTTGAGCGCGACTTCCTGGCCCCGTTGCACGGTGTCGATGTCGATCTCGGGGTGCACGGACACGCGCATCTTGCGGCCCGCGGTGAAGACGTCGACGGTGCCGTCGTCGTTGGCGCCCAGGTAGGTGCCGTAGGCGGCCGGCGGCATGGTGAGCTTCTCGACCTCTTCGCGCAGGGCGCCGATGTGCTCGCGCGCCTCGCGCAGCGTCGCCGACAGGCGCTCGTTCTGGGAGACGGCCTGGGCGAGCTGGCCCTTCGTCTCCAGGAGCTTCTCCTCGAGGGTGCGGACGCGCTTCGGTGCGTCCTGGAGGCGGCGGCGGAGCACCACCACTTCCTCCTCCAGGGTCTTCAACTGGCCCTGGAGCTCGCCCACCTGGCGGTCGTACTCGGCGAGGCGCCGTTCCTGCTCGGAAGCCACGTGGTCACCTCCTGGGGTTCGGGGCAGAGGATCTGCGAATTCCGGCCTCGGTCGGACACTACACCGGGGTCACTCCGGCGCCGTGCCACGTTTCGTGACGTTCGTGTGACGGGGTGAGCCCTTGTTTCGTCAGGGCGTCGAGATTTCCCCCGCTTTGGCTTGAGAAATCCGCTGGGCGTGACATACTCTGGCTCACGTAGGCACCGCAACCGCGGTGCCCCCGCGACGACCCACCCAACGACGAAAGGACCGTGTGCGACGATGAAGGTCTGGATCGATCAGGACCTCTGCACCGGTGACGGGCTCTGCGAGGAGATCGCACCGTCGGTGTTCACGCTGCTCGACGACGGTCTCGCCTACGTGAAGGAAGGCGACAAGGTCTTCAGCGAGCCCGGAGGGGCCGAGGGCCTCGCCAACGTGCCCGCGGGCATGGAGGAAGCGACGATCGAATCCGCCGAGGAGTGCCCCGGCGAGTGCATCTTCATCGAGGTCGACTGACCGTCGCGCAACGTTGCGCACTGCACCGCGACCCGGGTTCCGGCCCGGGTCGTTGCGCGTCCGGGGCCGGTCGGCGGCGTCGACTCAGTCGTTGAGGCAGGGTCCGGTGCCCTTGGGCGTGGGCGCGGTGCCGTTGAGCACGGGCTGCAGGACGCGTGTGAGCTCGGTGCCGGTGAGCGTGTACGCCGTGGTGTCCCGGCTGATGTCGAACGCGAAGAGCACGCCGACGACCTGACCGTCGACGTTCACGACTGGCGCGCCGGAGTCGCCGGGTGCCGTGACCGCGGCGAGGACGAACACCTCGCGCTCGGTGGAGGCGGTGTGCTCGATGTTGGTGCCCCGAGCGACGATCTGCTCGGCGATGCGCATCGGTGATTCGCGGAGGTCACCACCACCGGGGTGACCGAAGAGCGAGCCCCGTTCGTCGACCCGGCCGTCGGCGCGTGTGAGCGCGGCCATACCGAGCCCCGGCACGCGCAGCACCGCCAGATCGCGGTTCGAGTCGAACGCGACGAGTTGCGCGTCGAGGCGGCGGCTGTCGGGAGTGTCGACGCGTGTGCGTGGCTCCCCCGCGACCACGTGCGCGTTGGTGACGATCAGGTCGTCGGCGACGACGAAGCCGGTGCCCTCCTGCAGGCGGTCGCACGCGATGCCTTCGACCTTGACGACCGACGCGCGCACGCGTGCGGCGACGTTCGAAGGGATCCCGGAGTCGGGTGGCGAACCGGCGTCGGGCGACGTGAGGGTGTCGAACACCTCGGGGAAGGTCTGGTCGCCGACGAGGCGGCCGAGCGTCTCGGCCTGCTCCGGCGGGCTCGGCGCGAGGCTGTCGATCGCGCGTGCGAGCGCGGAGTTCCTCACCGCCTGCGCGGGCCAGCCCGGCGAGCTCGCGAGCGCGGGGATGAGCAGCCACACGATGACGAGGATCCCGGCGCCACCCGCGACGGCGCCGGCGACCCGATCCGTGCGGTGCACGCCGGGCGGCATCTTCGGTGCGAGGCGCCCGTGCACGAGGTTGCCGATCGCGAGCCCGATGCCCTGGCAGATCGTGGCGATGACGAACACGAAGCCGAGCGCGACGAGCAACCGCGTGCGCGGTGGTGAGCCCTTCAGCGCGTTGGCGACGTCGTCGACGAGGGCGACCGCGATGACGAGGCCGAGGATCAGGCCCGCCCACGAGAGCATGCGGCGGAGGAAACCGAGTCGGTACCCGAGGTACGCCGCGCCCGCCATCGCGAGGGCGATGACGAGGTCGAGGAAGTTCACGCCCCTGAGAGGAGCCGCGCGTGGGTGAGGAAGCCGGTGTGCGCGACCATGCGGTGGTCGGGGCGGACGGACTGGCCGTCGACGTGCCACGTGCGCTGCAGGACTTCGAGCGACTCGACCATGCCGAACGCCGAGCCCGCGAGCTCTTCGCGCAGACGCGCGACCTGACCGATGGTCGGGAGGTACGCGAGCAGGATCCCACCGGGGTGGAGCGCGGCTTCGGCGTGCTTGACGACGCGCCAGGGCTCGGGGAGATCGAGCATGACGCGGTCGAGGTCGTCGAGCTCGATGCCCTCGTAGACGTCGCGCACTTCCACGGCGAGGGGCTGGTCGGGGCCGAGGAAGCCCTCGACGTTGGCCTGCGCGCGGCGGGCGAAGTCGTCGCGGATCTCGTAGCCGGTGACGTGGCCGGTGCTCCCGACCGCGCGCAGCAGCGCGAGGGTGAGCGCGCCCGAACCCACGCCTGACTCGAGGATGCGGGCCCCGGGGAACACGTCGGCCAGCATCAGGATCGGGCCGAGATCCTTCGGGTAGATCACCTGCGCGCCGCGCGGCATCTCGAGCACGTAGTCGGAGAGTGTGGGGCGCACCGCGACGAGCCGCGAGCCCAGGGTGGTGCGGACGGTGACACCTTCGGGCTGACCGATGATGGTGTCGTGCGGGAGCACGCCGGCGTGCGTGTGGAATTCGCCTGCGACGGCCAACGTGACGAGGTGACGGCGGCGTTTGGCGTCGACGAGGAGCACCCGGTCGCCGGCGGTGAAGGTACGGGCCATGAGGGTCTACTCCGCCTTCCGCGTGAGCTCGACGCCGACGCGCTCACGCAAGCGGCAGAACGCGCACACCTCACCGGTGGTCGGCGAGCCGCACACCGCGCACGCGCCCAGTGTGTCGCGCTCGACTTCTGCTGCCGCCGCGAAGTGGTCGTGGCCGTGCTCGAGGAAGCCGAACACGAACGCGGCCTTGGTGCCGGGTGAGCGGTCCTCGAGGGCGTTGAGCACTTCCTTGTAGCCGAGGTGGCGGTTGCCGTCGGCCATCGGGCACTCCTCGACCTGGTAGTCGATGCCGAGGAGCACGCAGTAGGCCGCCGACTCCCGCTCGCCGAGCCGCACGAGCGGCTTGACCTTTCGCACGAAGCCGACCGACTCCGGCAGCGCCGGGTACTGGCGCCCGAGGTACGCGGCGTCCCACCGGAGCACGTTGCCGAGGAGGACGGCGGCCTCGTCGTCGAGGTTGTGCCCGGTCGCGACGACGTCGTAGCCGCCGTCGAGCGCGGCGCGGTTGAACAGATGCCGTTTGGAGAGGCCACACGCGCCGCACGGCGCGCGGTGCGTGGCCTGCGCAGCACGCGGGATGTCGTAGCCGTACTCCCCCGCGAGATCGACCTCGACGAGCGTGCGGCCGTGCTCGGTCGCGTACGCGCGCGCGATACCGCCCGGACTCGTCGGAGTAGTCGCCGATCCCGAGCCCCAGGTAGAGGCCGTCGGCCTCGTAGCCGAGGCGGCCGAGGATCTCCCACAGCGCGAGCGAGTCCTTGCCGCCCGACACCGCGACAAGGACCCTGTCGCCCTCGTGGAGCATGTCGTGCGAGTGGATGGCCCGCCTGACCTGCTCCTCGCAGTGATGGAGGAAGTGGTCACGGCAGAACGCGGCGTTGTGACGGCGGACGTCGATCACTGCCGGCTCGCGGCACACCCGGCACTTCATCGGCAGTCGCCATTTCTGGTCGACTCCGCTGCGGCGCCCCGCGCATCCGAGCGCGCCTTCGTTCCGTCTCCGCCGGAGATCACGGGGCGGATCTCGACCGACGCGGAGTCGTCGACCCGGGCGTCACGGGTGACCAGCTCGTCGCCCACGATCACGAGCACCGACTCGGGGCTGATCTCCAGCTTCTGGAGCAGCGCGTGGACCGTCATCGGGCCGGTGAGCTCGAGCTCGCGCCGCGGGTTCCGCAGCAGGATCTTCACCGCGCCAGGGTATCGGGGCGCGGAGCCGAATCGCGAGGCGCCTACTTCTTCGCGCGCTTGTAGTGCCGGATCTCGAACGCGTCGCCCGGGCGCAGCTTCAGCGTGAAGACTTCTTCCTTGCGGCCGGCGACGGTCTGCAGCAGCTTCAATGCCTGCGCGCCGGCGGCGACGTACAGCCAACCGCGCGATCCGCCGTGCATGCCCTTGCGGAGCGCGGTGGACGACAGCTGCGACACGATGCGCGCCGACCAGCCGCGGCGGGCCATGCGCACCGCGGTGGCCGCGGCGCCCGCGATCAGGAACGCTTCCTTGTTGCTCCTGGCCATCAGATTCGCGCCATCAGATGCGACGGATCTCCACGATGGTGTTCTTCTTGTGCCCGCGCCGCCGGCCGAACCAGTACGCGAGCACGACGACGAGCACCGCGCCCCCGATCATGGCGCCCTTGCCGGCGTCGGCTGCAGTGTCGGTGGTGGCGTCGGTGACGTGCTTGATCTGCTGGAGCTTGGCCTCGATGTCGGCCCGGGTGACGGTCTGGTCCTTCTTGGCTCGCTCCTGGTTGGCCGCGGTCATGCGCTGCGCGCCTCCTTCTTCAATCGGCGCGCGCCGCGCGCGAGCCAGACGAGGGCGCCGCCCAACATCAGCGCGAAGATCACGATCACGTACGGCACCCATGACCAGTCGCCGGTGAAGGTGTCACCGGTCTCCTCCTGGAGTGCGCGCAGGCCCGACATCGCGAGGAACACCACGCCGAAACCGAGCAGCAGCGAGCCCGCGAGGCCGAAGCCGATGTAGCGGCCGAGCTGCTGCAGCGGGACGAGGGTCTGCTGCTTGACGTAGTTGACGACGAGGTCCCGGAGCTCGGTGACGAGTTGCGGAAGCGGCGGCGAGCGGTGGTCACCGGCTGCCGGCGCCGGCGACGCAGCCGCGGGAGCGGGCGCCGCCGGAGGAGGTGTCGTGCCGGACGCGTCCGCGGGAGATCCCGGGGGCACGGAATCATTCGGCGGCTCGGGGTCCATCAGGTTCCTCTCTCCCCAGTCTGTCGCCGGTGACTCTACCCATGCTCAGTGCGCCGACGACGATGCAGTCGCGCCCGCCGGGCCGATCGTCGCGCCGGATGCGGGCGCGAGCGGCGCAGGAACCAGTGCGTCGGCGGCCGGCGCGTCGGGGAAGGTGCCGACGATGGTACCGAGCTTGACGCGCAGTGGGGCCCCGGCGGCCTCGGCGAAGTTGCCGTTGTCGAGGAACGCGAACGCCACCGGGCGGTTGAGCGAGACGATGCCCGCGAAGCCGCTGACGCCGTCGAGCGACCCCGTCTTGGCCGTGACCTTGCCGTCGAGCGGCGTACCGACGAACTGGTCGACGAGGGTGCCCGACTGCCCGGACACCGGCAGGCCGGTCTGCAGCGGCTCGAGCCCGGGGCGGGCGCGGAGGTCGAGGACGGCCGCGAGGGTCGCGCAGGTGTCGCGGTTCTCCCGCGAGAGCCCGGAACCGTCGTCGAGCACCACCTGGTCGACCGGGACGCCGAGCTCCTTCAGCTTGGCGAGCACCGCGGCGGTCCCGGCGGCGGTGGTGCCCTGCTTGCTCGCGTGGACGCCGAGCTCCTTCACGAGGAGCTCGGCGGTGAGGTTGTCGCTGGACCGGAGCATCGACGTGACGATGTCCTGCAGCGGTGGCGACTTGACCGACGCGACTGCGGCAGCATCGTTCGGTGCGTTCCCGCGCGTCACAGCACCGACCTGCACGCCGCGCGCCTTCAAGAGCTGCTGCAGCTGGGTCCCGGCGTTCAGCGCGGGATCATCGACCACGATCTTGCGCGGGTCCCACGCGCTGAACCCGTCGTTGACCGTGAGCGCACCCAGAGGGCCGATGTCGCCGCTGGTGCGGTAGCTGTCCTTCCACGTGGGGCGGTACCGCTCGGTGTCGTAGCGCGAATCGTCGACGACGACGCCGCCCGGGATCTTCTGCACGCCCTTCGCGACGATCGCGTCGGCGAGCGCTTCGAGGCTGGTGGTGACGTCTCCGCGGGTCTTGTCCTTCGCCTGGATGAACGCCGCGTACGCCGGCGTCGACAGGTCGGGGTCTCCGGAGCCGATCAACCAGATCTTGTCGACGCTGCCGTCCCTGGGTGGCGACGGCGCGACGACGCGCGTCTCGTACGTGAAGTCGGGCGTGAGTGTCGTGAGTGCGGCGGCCGCGACGAGCAGCTTCTGGGTCGACGCGCCGATGAGCGGAGTGTCGGCATTGCGCGACGCGAGGACGTGCCCGTCGGCCTGCACGAGGAAGCACACACCGGAGCCGCTGAAGCTCTGGTCGAGTGCGCGTTGCAGATGTTGCGCGCCGACGGCGTCGACGACCGGCTGCGGGACGCGGCGCGCGGACCACAGCGGTGTCGAGAGACGGCCACTCGTTGTGGGAGCGGGGGCCGACTCGCCGGTGAACGCGACGACCAGGGCGATCACCGCGGCGATGGCCAGCGCCGCGGCGACGATCGCTCGCGTGCGGGCGCTCATGAGGTCGGTAGCCTACCGCCGTGCCCCCCGCACTTTCGGTCGTCATGCCCGCGCACAACGAAGCCGATCTCCTCGACGCGACCGTCGGGGAGATCCTGCGCGGCTTGCGCGCGCGGGGGGTCACGTTCGAGGTGCTCGTGGTCGAGAACGGCTCCACCGACGCCACCCGCACGCTCGCCGGCGACCTCGCGGCGCGTGAGCCCGAGGTGGTCGTCCACAGCCGGCCCGTTGCCGACTACGGCGAAGCGATCCGCGACGGCATCCTCACGGCTCAGGGGGACGCCGTCGTCCTCTTCGACGTCGACTACTACGACCTCGAGTTCCTCGACCGGGCGCGGGCTCGCCTCGACGGCGGCGCGGCGGGATCGGCGGCGCCCGCGATCGTGGTCGGGTCGAAGCGGGCGCCGGGAACGAGCGACAATCGCTCGTGGTCGCGGCGGGCGGTGACCGCCGGCTTCGCGACGATCCTGCGCGTCGGGTTCGGCCTGTCGGTCTCCGACACCCACGGGATGAAGTTGATGCGGCGCAGCGCGGTCGAGCTGCTGGCGCGGCAGTGCCGGACGGGTGCCGATCTCTTCGACACCGAGCTCGTCCTCCGCGCCGAGCGGGCCGGGCTCGTCGTAGCGGAGCTCCCAGTGACCGTGCACGAGCGGCGGCCGTCGCGCACCCCGATCGTGCGCCGCGCGCTCCGCACCGTGTTCGGCCTCGTGCGGCTCCGGGTAATCCTCTTCCGCGAGCGGCGATCACACTGACGACGGCCGCGTCACGCGGTTTAGTCTTGCCCGCGTAGCGGACTGAAGGGGTGTCATGGGAGCGACGGAGATCGAGCAGCGCGGCATCGACGTGATGCGCGGGCTCGCGATGGACGCAGTGCAGAAGGCCGGCAACGGCCACCCCGGCACCGCGATGGCGTTGGCGCCGCTTGCGCACGTGCTCTGGACGCGAATCATGCGCTACGACGCGAGCGCGCCCGACTGGCCCGATCGCGACCGGTTCGTGCTGTCGAACGGGCACGCTTCGATGCTGCTCTACAACATGCTGTTCCTCACCGGCTTCGGGCTCGAGCTCGACGACATCATGTCGCTCCGGCAGTGGGGGTCGCGCACGCCCGGCCACCCGGAGTACCGTCACACCGCCGGCGTCGAGGTCACGACCGGCCCGCTGGGCCAGGGCTTCGCCAACAGCATCGGCATCGCGTTCGCGGAAGCGAACCTGCGGGCGCGCTTCGGCCCCGGCGTCGTCGACCACCACGTGTTCGCGACCTGTGGCGACGGCTGCCTCGAAGAGGGCGTGAGCCACGAGGCGGCCTCGTTCGCGGGCCACCTGGGTCTTGGCCGGATCGTCTGCGTGTACGACGACAACCACATCACCATCGACGGCCCCACCGAGCTCGCCTACACCGACGACGTCCCCAAGCGATTTGCCGGATACGGCTGGCACGTGGTCGAGCTCGGCGAGGTCGCGAACGACCTCGACGCCATCGAGGCGGGCATCCGCGAGGGCATGGCCGAGGCCGAGCGCCCGAGTCTGGTGATCCTGCGCAGCCACATCGGGTACCCGTCGCCGAAGTACACCGACACCGCGCATGCCCACGGCAACGCGCTCGGCGCCGATGAGGTCGCCGCCACCAAGGCGATCCTCGGCCTTCCGCCCGAAGACTTCTTCGTGCCCGACGACGTCCTCGAGTACTACCGCGCCGCCGGCGTGCGGGGCGCCGGAGCGCGCGAGGAGTGGGAACAGCGACTCGCCGCGTATCGCACCGCGGAGCCCGAGCTCGCGCAGGAGCTCGACGCCTGCCTCACCGGGCGGGGTCTCCCGGGTTGGGAGTCGAAGCTGCCGTCGTGGGAGGCCGGCGGGAAGGCCGTCGCCACGCGGGTGGCATGCAAGGAAGTGCTCGACGCCATCATCGACGTCGTGCCGCCACTCGTCGCGGGCGGGGCCGACCTCACGGGCAACACCGGCACCGAGCTGGTCGACTCCCCCGTCGTCGCCACGCACGAGTTCGGCGGCCGCCAGATCCACTGGGGCATCCGCGAGCACGGCATGGGCTCGGTGATGAATGGCATGGCGGTCAGCGGCCTGCTGCCCGCGGGCGGCACGTTCTTCGTGTTCAGCGACTACATGCGGCCCGCGGTGCGGCTCGCGGCGCTGTCGCAGTACAAGACCGCGTTCGTGTGGTCGCACGACTCGGTCGGTGTCGGCGAGGACGGCCCCACCCACGAGCCGATCGAGCACCTCGCATCGCTCCGGGCGATGCCCGAACTTCGACTCATCCGTCCTGCCGATGCCAACGAGACCGCCCAGGCGTGGCGGGTGCACCTCGAGGGCGAGGGCCCGACCGCGCTGATCCTGAGTCGGCAGGGGCTCCCCGTGCTCGCCAACTCGGCGGCCCGCGCGCCGGAGGGGCTGCCCCGAGGCGCGTACGTGCTCGTCGACGAGACCGGTGACGACCTCGACCTCGTGCTGATCGGTACCGGGTCGGAAGTCTCGGTGTGCGTCACCGCGTGCGAGCAGCTCGTCGCCGAGGGCTATTCGGTGCGCGTGGTGTCGATGCCGTCGTGGGACCTCTTCGACGCGCAACCCGACGAGTACTGCGACGCGGTGCTGCCGCCCGACGCGATGGCCTTGTCGGTGGAAGCGGGCGCGACGCTCGGGTGGGAGCGCTACGCCGACGTCGCGATCGGGATCGATCGCTTCGGCGCGTCGGCGCCAGGCTCTACCGTGCTCGACGAGCTCGGGATCAACCCGGACCACGTCGTCGAACGTGCCCTCGAGATGTTGGAATTGGTCGGAGACGACGCGTAGCCCTCGGCGACTTCCACTCTGCACGAAGCGAAGCAGAGTCGACCCATGAAGCAGGAGAACTCTGATGGTCAGCGCGATTGCAAAGCTCAACGACTACGGCCAGAGCCCGTGGTACGACAACCTGTCCCGCACGCTGCTGCAGGGCGGCGGGCTGGCGAAGCTCGTCGGCGACGACGGCATGCGCGGGGTCACGTCGAACCCGACGATCCTCGACAAGGCGATCGAGGCCGGTGAGGGTTACGACGAGCAGTTGCAGCAGTGCGCGGCCGACGGCATGTCGATCGAAGACACGTACTGGGCCGTCGTGCTCCGCGACATCGTCGCCGCTACCGACGTGCTGCGTCCGGTGCACGACGCGACGGGTGGTTTCGACGGGTTCGTGTCGGTCGAGGTGTCGCCCGAGCTCGCGCACGACACCGACGGCACCAAGGAGGCCGCGCGATCGCTGTTCGCGCGCGTCGACCGTCCGAACGTGATGATCAAGATCCCGGGCACGCTCGAAGGCCTGGGCGCGGTCGAAGACACGATCGCCGCGGGCATCAACGTGAACGTCACGCTCATCTTCTCGCTCGAACGTCACGCCAAGGTGATCGACGCGTACCAGAAGGGGCTCGCGCGGTTGGCGGAGTCGGGTGGCGACCTGTCGAAGGTGCACTCGGTGGCGTCGTTCTTCGTGAGCCGCGTCGACACCGAGACCGACCGGCGACTCCCCGAGGGTCACGCGCTGCGGGGCAAGGCGGCGGTGGCGAACGCAAAGTTGGCGTACGAGCTGTTCCAGCAGCGCTTCGCCGGGCCCGACTGGGACGCGCTGGCCGCGAAGGGCGCGAACCTGCAGCGCCCGCTGTGGGCGTCGACGTCCACCAAGAACCCGGCCTACTCGTCCACCCTCTACGTCGACGACCTGATCGGCCCGAACACCGTCAACACCATGGCCGACGCGTCGGTCAAGGCGCTGCACGACGGCGAGGGCGACCAGCGTGCCGACTCGGTGACCGAGGACGTCGACGCGGCGCGCGCCGCGCTCGCCGACCTTGCCGACGCGGGCGTCGACTTCACCGACGTCACCGACACTCTCGAGCGCGAGGGCGTCGACTCTTTCGCCGACTCCTACCGCGACGCCCTCACCACCATCGAGAAGCGCCGCGCCGAGATCGCCGGCTGACCCGAGCCCTCAGCGGGTGCTGCAGGGGTCGGCGAGCCAGGCGGCCTGCCGCAGGTGCGCGGCGAGGTCGTCGAGGGAGAAGCGCGCGTTGAGGCCGCTGGTGTTGGGCATCACGTACGCGGGGACGCCGCCGAACGCGTCCGGTTGGACGCCCGGTTGCGCGTGGCGGTCGACGGCGACGCGGTAACCGGCCAGGCCGACGAAGCAGATCGCGCCGGGTTGGAGCCATTCGACGATGCGCTCGACGCGCGCGGCGCCGGTTCGATACTCCGCCGCGGTGATCTCCTTCGCCGCGACCGACGCGCGCTTCACGAGGTCGGTCATGCCGACGCCGTGCTGCAGGAAGGCGTGCCGGGGATCGCGGTCACGCGTCACGATGCCGGCGGCGAGCGCCGCGGGCCAGAAGCGGTTGTTCGACGTGACGAACCCCACGCCGGCGTCGGCGGCGCGCACGCTGGGGTTGAGGCCGCAGACGAGCAGCCGCATCCCCGGGCCCACGAAGTCGGGCAGCGTGCGAGCGCGGCGGGCGAGCACATGCAGCCAGTGGTTGTCGCCGTCGCCGTCATGCACCGCGTCGACCACGTCGAAGCCCGCGCCCGCGAGGACCGCGGTGATGTCCTCGCGGTCCCAACGCGCGAAGAAGCGGCCCGGGAAGTCGTCGTCGGGGAACGGCCCTTCGCCGTCGCCCTTCATCAGCGTGAAGTGCGCGGGCGCCGCGACCGCGAGCGCCTGGTGGAGCTCCATGAGCGCCCAGGGCAGCTGTCGACGCGGGATGTGGAGATAGCTGGCGCGCGCCCACGCTCCTCCGAGCGCGCCACGCCGGAACGGCAGCGCCTCGAGGTCGCCACGTACTCCGGGCACGTCGGGCGCCGCTTGCCGCGCGAGCGTGACCATCGCCGACGCGGCGTCGAGCGCGACCGCGGGCCGGGGCAGGTGCGGGAGGTGCAGGCCCGCGCCGCATCCGAGGTCGGCGACGACCGTGCCGGGAGCCACCGCCGC
The DNA here is from genome assembly GCA_963721435.1 of uncultured Actinomycetes bacterium. Lineage (GTDB taxonomy): Bacteria > Actinomycetota > Acidimicrobiia > IMCC26256 > DASPTH01 > CAVRJC01. The sequence goes on along the minus strand of CAVRJC010000005.1, from coordinate 208,591 downwards.
GGCGAGCACTTCGGTGCGGTCGAGGAACCGCGCCACCCGGCGGTCGCGCCACTCCTCGGCGCGCGCCTCGTACACCCCGATGGTCTGCTCGTCCATCCTCGTATCATCGCCGCATGAAGACGCGCGCCGCATGAACGGCGAAGTGCGGGTGGTCGACCACGTCCCCCAGGCGTTCGCCGAGCTCGTGGCTGCCGAGGCGCCACGCTCGATCGCGCTCTCGGGTGGCGACACCGCGCGTCACTGCTACGAGCTGCTCGCGGTCGCCGACGTGGAGTGGGGATCGGTCGAGGCGTACTTCGGGGACGAGCGCTGGGTCGCGATCGACGATCCGGAGTCGAACGAGGGCATGGCCCGCCACACCTTCCTCGACCAGGTCGAGCCGTACGCGGTCCATTCGATGCGCCGGGCGGGCGACACCGCGGAGGACGCCGCGATCGCCTACGGGCGCCTCGTGAGAGCCGCACCACCCATCGATCTCGTGCACCTCGGGCTGGGGCCCGACGGTCACACCGCGTCGCTGTTCCCAGGCTCGGCGGCGCTCGCCGAGGATCACCACTTCGTCGTGGTCAACGCCGACGACGCGCACCCGCACGTGCGCCTGACGTTCACGTACCCCGCGCTCGCCAACGCGCGTCTCGTCGTGTTCACCGCCTCAGGCGCCGAGAAGGCCGAGGCTTTCGCCCGCGTGCAGGCCGGCGACGACGTGCCCGCCGCGCACGTGCAGGCCGCGCGCGTGATCTGGCTCGTCGATCCCGCCGCCGCCGGGGCTCGATGAGCCGCTCGCGCCGCCGCAGCTAGCCTGCGCCCATGCTCGCGACCGATCTCCTGCACCTGCTCGACCTCCCCGTGGCCGAGCTGACGGCCGAAGCCGCGCGCATCCGTGACCACGTGCACGGCGATCGCGTCACCTTCTCGCCGAAGGTGTTCATCCCGCTCACGATGCTGTGTCGCGATCGCTGCGGCTACTGCACGTTCGCGAAGCCGCCGGCCCACGTCGAGCATCCCTTCCTTCCCCTCGACGACGTCCTCGAGGTCGCGCGCCGGGGTGCCGCGCTCGGCTGTCACGAGGCGCTGTTCACACTGGGTGAAGCGCCCGAAGCGCGCTACCCCGCGGCCGCGGAGTGGCTTGCCGCGCGCGGCTACGCATCCACGATCGACTACCTCGTCGCCGCCGCGGGCGCGGTGCTCGACGACACCGGGCTGCTCCCCCACGCCAACGCGGGCGCGCTGTCGCTGCACGACCTCGCGCGGCTCCGCGCCGTCGCCCCGTCGCAGGGGATGATGATCGAGACGTTGGCGGCGCGCCTCGCCGAGCCGGGGGGCCCACATGCCGGTGCACCGGACAAGACGCCCGAGCGCCGGCTCGCCACTCTCGACGCCGCCGGCCTCGCGGCGATCCCGTTCACCACCGGGATCCTCGTGGGCATCGGTGAGGACCGCGCCGAGCGGATCGACGCGCTCGCGGCGATCGCGGAGTCACACGCGCGCTACGGCCACGTGCAGGAAGTCATCGTGCAGAACTTCCTCCCGAAGCCGGGCACCGCGATGTGGCGGCACGACGCCTGCGATCCCGACGAGTTCCTCTGGACCGTCGCGGCCGCGCGTGTGATCTTGCCGCCGGAGATCCACCTGCAGGCACCCCCCAACCTCTCGACCGACCTCGGCGCGCTCATCGGCGCCGGAATCGACGACTGGGGTGGTGTCTCACCGGTCACCCCCGACCACGTGAACCCCGAGCGCCCATGGCCGGCTCTCGACGCGCTGCGCAACGCGACCGAGGCCGTCGGGAAGACCCTGGCGCCGCGCCTGACCGTCTACCCCGAGTACGTGTGCGATCCCGAGCGGTGGCTGCACCCCGACGTGCGCTTCGCGGTGCAGTGCGCCTCCGACTCCGAAGGCCTCGCCCGCGACGACGACTGGAGCGCCGGTGGGCACGCCGCGCCGCCGCGCCTGGTGCCGGCGACACTCCCGGCGGGATGGCCCGCACGCGCCCGCACCGCGGTCGGCGAGGTGCTCGACGGTGTGCTCGCCGGAGAGGAGGTCGACGTCGAGGAGATCGTCACCCTGCTCGGTGCACGCGGTGCCGACTTCACCCGCGTCACGCACGTGGCCGACGGCCTGCGCTCGGAAGCCGTCGGCGACGCCGTCACGTTCGTGCGCAACCGCAACATCAACTACACGAACATCTGCACGTTCAAGTGCAAGTTCTGCGCGTTCTCGAAGGGGCCGTTGTCGCTCAACCTGCGGGGCGACCCGTACCTGCTCGGCCTCGACGAGCTGCAACGCCGAGTCGTCGAAGCGGTCGAGCACGGCGCCACCGAAGTGTGCCTCCAGGGCGGGATCCATCCCGACTTCGACGGCAGCTACTACCTCGAAGTCGCACGCGCCGCGAAGGCGGTCGCTCCCGACATCCACGTGCACGGGTTCACCGCGCTCGAGGTCACCGAAGGCGCGCGCCGCTTGGGCATGCCGCTGCGTGACTACCTCATCCTCGCGAAGGAAGCCGGCCTCTCCACGCTCCCCGGCACCGCGGCCGAGATCCTCGACGACGAAGTGCGCGCGGTGATCTGCCCCGACAAGGTCAACACCGAGGAGTGGCTCGAGGCGCACCGCACCGCGCACAGCGTCGGCCTGCGCTCCAACATCACGATCATGTTCGGCACCGTCGAGCGCCCGGTGCATGTCGCGCGGCACATGGTCCGCACGCGCGCGCTGCAGAAGGAGACCGGCGGCTTCACCGAGTTCGTGCCGTTGCCGTTCGTGCACATGGCCACGCCGATCTTCCTGCAGCGCCGCGCCCGCATGGGCCCGACGATGCGGGAGGTGATCCTCATGCACTCGGTCGGCCGCATCGCGTACCGCGGGTGGATCGACAACATCCAGGTGTCGTGGGTCAAGGCCGGCATCGAAGGCGCGCGACAGGCGCTGCTCGCCGGGTGCAACGACCTCGGCGGCACGTTGATGGACGAGAACATCTCGCGCGCGGCCGGTGCGTCGCACGGCCAGGAGCTCGATGACGACGAGCTGCGCGCCATCGTGGAGCCGCTGGGGCGCACGCTGGTGCAGCGCACCACGCTGTACGGCCGGGCCAACACGGTCGGGAGCCGCCTCCGGCCGCCGCCCGAGCAGATCGAGGCCGACCGTGTCGCGGCGGCTGCCGCCGCCGCGGTTCCCGTCACCATCGGGCGCACTCGCACGCGCAACCAGTGAGCCAGTGGTCCGTGGGTCGGGCCGCATGAGTGAGGAGAGCACCGTGGCATCGCAACGCCTCGACGTGGTGGGGATCGGGAACGCGCTCGTCGACGTCCTGTCGAACGAGTCGGACGACTTCGTCGTCAAGCACGATCTCGTGCGGGGCGCGATGACACTGATCGACACGGAGCGGGCCGAGACGCTGTACGCCGCGATGGGCCCCGGTCGCGAGATCTCCGGCGGTTCGGCCGCGAACTCGATGGTGGGTGTCGTGTCGTTCGGTGGCACCGCGGCATTCGTGGGCCGGGTCAGCGACGATCAACTGGGTGCGGTGTTCGGGCACGACATCCGTGCCGCCGGCGTCGAGTTCACCACCGCGCCGGCGCCGGGCCCGGAGGCCGACGGCGCTCCCACCGGGCGCTGCCTCATCATCGTGACGCCGGACGCGCAGCGCACCCTGAACACGTTCCTCGGCGCGTCCGCGCAGCTGGGCCCCGACGACCTCGACCACGACTTGATCGCGCGGGCGCAGGTGCTGTTCCTCGAGGGGTACCTCTGGGACGAGCCGGAGGCCAAGGACGCATTCCGGCAAGCGGCCCGCGCCGCGCACGATGCCGGGAACCGTGTCGCGTTCACCTTGTCGGACGGCTTCTGTGTCGAGCGGCACCGGGAGGAATTCCTCGACCTGATCGAGCACGACATCGACGTGCTGTTCGCCAACGAGGTCGAGATCACGTCGCTGTACGAAGTCGACTCCTTCGACGACGCGTTGCAGCGTGTCCAGCACCATTGCGAGATCGCCGCGCTCACGCGGAGCGAGAAGGGTGCGGTGATCGTGGCGCGCGACGAGATCCACGTCGTCGACGCGCATCCGGCGCCGGCGGTGGTCGACACCACCGGGGCCGGGGATCTCTTCGCTGCAGGCTTCCTCTACGGCCTCACGCACGGGTACGACCTCGGCACCGCGGGCCGCCTCGGCGCGTGCGCCGCCGCCGAGGTCATCAGCCACCTCGGCGCCCGGCCGGAGCAGTCACTGCGCGAGCTGGCGAAGCCACTGCTCGGCATCTGACCAGTGAAGCTCCCCCGTTACCGCACCGGAGATGCCGCGCTCGACGCCGAGATCGCGGAGATCGTCGAACGCACGTCCGACCCGGCCAACGCCGACCTCGTGTTCGAGCTGGTGGCGTCGGCCATGCGCCTCGCCGCCGACCGCGCGGACCGCGGCGACCTGAAGCTCGCCAACGTGTCGCTCCAGGAGATGCGGCACGCGTTCCACGTGTTCGCGCCCTATCGCTCGGCGCGCAAGCTCGCGATGTTCGGCTCTGCACGTACCCAGCCCGACGACCCGCTCTACGAGCAGGCACGGGATCTCGCGGCGAAGGTCGCGGCCCACGACTGGATGGTCGTCACCGGCGCGGGCCCCGGGATCATGGAGGCAGGGCTCGAGGGCGCGGGGCCCGAGAACTCGTTCGGTGTCGCGATCAAGCTCCCGTTCGAAGCGGCGACGAGCCAGTTCATCGACGGCGACCCGAAGCTGGTGAACTTCCGCTACTTCTTCACCCGCAAGCTCGAGTTCATCAAGGAGTCCGACGCGTTCGTGCTCCTGCCCGGCGGCTTCGGCACCCTCGACGAGGCGTTCGAGCTCCTCACGCTCCTGCAGACGGGCAAGGCACAACCCGGTCCGGTCGTGCTGCTCGACGTCCCGGGCGGCACGTACTGGCAGTCGTGGCACGAGTTCGTGATCCGCGAGCTGCAGCCGAGCTACATCTCTCCCCACGACATGTGCCTGGTGCACATCACCGACGACATCGACGAAGCGGTCGACGAGGTCTTCGGCTTCTACGCGAACTACCACTCATTGCGGTTCGTGAACGGCGTGCTCGTGCTCCGGATGCACCGCGCGCCGACGTCCGCGGAGCTCGAAGCGATCGCGGTCGACTTTGCCGACATCATCGTGCGCGGCAAGTACGAAGTGATCGAGGCGACCGCGGCCGAGGTGTCCGACGACGATCACGTCGACCTGGCGCGCCTCGCGTTCCGGTTCGACCGGCGGAACTGGGCGCGCCTGCGCGAGCTCATCGATGTTCTCAACGGCCGACCCACCTGATTTCTGGGTCGCTCGAGGCTCGCGGGCCCCGTTCGACCTGCTCAGTCGTCACTGGGCTCCCTTTCGCTCCCAACGAGTGCGTTGATGGCGCGTTCGATCGCGCGCCGGGCCTGCAGCACCCGCCGCTCGTCGGCGGCGGCGGTGGGGTCACCGTCTTCGGCCGCGACCCGCAAGCGCTCGTAGGCGAGATCGCGCAGGTCTTCCTCGATCGCCTGCAGTCGCTCGACGATCGCTTCCGCTTCAAGCACCGTTGTCCTCCAAGGCTTGGGCGATCAACTCTGCGGGGTGGCGGACGGTGAGCCCGGCCGCGCCGAGGTGCATCGCACAGCCGGGGTTGGCGGACACGACGATCGGGGCATCGCGCGTGTCACGCGCGGCGCGGCGGATGGCGTGCACCTTGCGCTCTCGGATCTCACCGGCGAGGCCCGGTTGCAGCACTGCGTACGCACCGCCGGCACCGCAGCACAGGCCGTCGTCGTCGGTGTCGCGCAGGCGGTACGCGGGACTCAAGACGCTGCGCACGAAACCTTGCGCGTGCTGGACGTGGCGCAAGTGGCACGGGTCCTGCACCACCAGGACCACCTCGGTGTCGCGCAGCGGCAGTGGTGGCTGCGTGGCGAGCCATTCCGAGAAATCCTGCACGCGGGCCGAGAACGCGATGGCCTCGCGTGTGCCGAGCAGACGGCCGTAGTCCTTCATGGCCGCGCCGCAGCCCGCGCTGTCGACCACCACGGGAGCGTCACCGGGCATCGAGCGGATCACGCGGCGCGCGAGCCGGCGAGCCTCGGAGATCCTCCCGGCGTGCGCGTGGAGCGCGCCACAGCAGTCGGCGCCGGATCCAGGAAGGGTGGGGTGCGCACCGGCGGCGCGCATGACGGTGAGCGCGGCCCGGTGCACGTCGCGCTGCCACGCGTCCATCACGCACCCGGGGAACAGCACTGCGTCGCCGCGCTCGTCGACGTGCAGCGACTCACGCAGCGATCGCGCCGACAGGCGCGGGAGCCCGAAGCGACGGGGAACGAGATGCAGCCGCTGACCGACAAGCGTGATCCACGTCAGGGCGATGAGCAGTCGATGGCGTGGCAGGACGACCGCGAAGCCCAACCACTCTGCGACGCGCCGGAACCACGACCGGTTCTCCGCCGCGCGTTCGGCGAGCAATTCGCGCGTTCCCTCCATGAGGTGCCCGAACGGCACCGACGACGGGCACGCCGCTTCACAGCCGCGGCACTGCACGCATGTCTCCATCGACGCGATGAACGCGGCGTCGACGGGCGCGCCCTCGAGCTCGACCTCGCGCATCGCCGCGATGCGTCCGCGCGGCGACTCCGATTCCAGCCCGGACACCCGGTAGGTCGGGCAGTGCGGGAGGCAGAGCCCGCACGCGACACACGCGACCAGCTCGTCCTCGTCGACCGGCAGCACGCCGCGCGGGCGGGGCGCGACTGGTGCATGGTGCTCGAGCAACTCTGCCATCGTCAGCCCGCCGTCTTCATTCGGCCGGACCCCGGGAGAACTTGCCCGTCGGGTCGAACGTGGCGCGGATGCGCTCCTGCAGCGCCGGATTCGGGAACGCCGCACCGAACCCGTCGAGCCCGGGTGCACCCGCTTCGCGCAGCAGCCATCCACCCGCGTCCTCCGCGGCGACGCGCGCGGCGAGGAGGTCGGCTTCCGTGTCGGCGGCGACGTGCACCGTGCCGACGCCCACCTCGGCGAGCCAGCGCACGCACGCGCGGTCGAGCGTGGGCGAGAGCGCGGCGAGCGCGGAGGGCCGGACCGAGATCCGGCCGCGGTGGGCACCGTCCGGGAACTCGGGAGCGGCGCTGCCGCCCTGTCGTGCCCATCGCCACACGCTCGGCCTCGACGTCGGCGGCGACGCCTTCCACCAGCACGCGGGTCTCCCGGCCGTCCCACAGCACGCACGAAGGCCGGTAGCCGCGCCGCAGGACCGTGAGCGGGTCTTCGGTGGTCGAGCTCCACTCGCTCACGCGGTCGACGGGCTGGCAGCGGAGCGTGACCTGGGTGAGCACGCCGATGGTGCCGAGGGATCCGACGAGCGAGCCGCGGGATGTCGAAGCCACTGACGTTCTTGACCGTGGGGCCGCCGCCCTTCACGACGTTGCCGTCGGCGTTGACGAAACGCACTTCGAGGACGCGGTCGCGCAGTGGCCCGTGGCGCAGACGGCGGTATCCCGAGAGGCCCGTCGCGACCATGCCGCCGACGGTGGCGCGATCCGAGCGGGGATCGAGCGCGCACTCCTGCGCATGCTCGCCGAGCACCGCGGCCAGCTCGGCCTCGGTGGTCCCGGCGCCGACGGTGACGGTGAGGTCCGCGGGCTCGTACGTGATGACACCGGCGGGCGCACGGACAACGGCTGCCTCCGCGCGCGGCGGGTTGCCCACTTCCCATTGCGTCCGGCCGCCGACCGCGACGACGGCGTCGGCCGCGCGGACGGCTTCCGCGAGCTCGTCGACCGCGGTGGTCACGGCCATCAGATCCACGCACCTTCGGGGACGCGCTGCATCTCGCCGCAGCGGCTGCCGCTCGGGAGCACCTTCTGCGGGTTGGCGCGGCCCGACGGATCGAATGCGTCGCGCAACCGTGCCTGCGCATCGAGATCGGCGGGGCTGAAGATGAGTGGCATCGCCTCGCGCTTCTCCAACCCGATGCCGTGCTCACCGGAGAGCACGCCCCCGGCGGCGACGCACGCGGCGAGGATCTCGTCGCCGGCCCGGTACACGCGTTCCCAGACACCGGGCTCGCGCCCGTCGAACACGATGAGGGGATGCAGGTTGCCGTCGCCGGCGTGGAACACGTTCATCATCGTGAGCCGTTGCTCGCGGGCGATCGCGTAGACCTGCTGCAGCACCGGGACGAGCTTCGTGCGCGGCACCACCGCGTCGTGCAGGTAGTAGTTCGGCGCGAGCCGCGCGATCGCCCCGAAGGCCGACTTGCGCCCCTTCCAGAGCAGCGCGCGCTCGGCGTCGTCGGCGGCGACCCGCACGGTGCGGGCGCCGTGCTCGCGGCCGACGCGCGCCACCGCGTCACTCTCGTGGTCGACGCCGCCCGGCAGACCGTCGAGCTCGACGAGCAGCACCGCCGCGGCGTCACGCGGGTACCCGGCGCCGACGAAGTCCTCGACCGCACGCGTGATCTCGGCGTCCATCATCTCGAGCGCAGCGGGAACGATCCCGGCCGCGATGATCCCGCTGACGGTGGCGGCGGCGTCCTCGATGGCGGTGAAGTCGAGCAGCATCGTGCGCAGCGCAGGCGGCGTCGGGCAGCAGTCGCACCGCGATCGCGGTCGCGATGCCCATGGTTCCTTCGCTGCCGACGAAGCACCCGCGCAGGTCGTAGCCCGGCTGATCGGGCTCGAGGCCCCCGAGGCGCGCGACCGACCCGTCGGCGAGCACGACGTCGAGCGCGCGCACGTGCGTCGCGGTGACGCCCGAAGCGAGGCAATGAGGCCCGCCGGCGTTGGTGGCGACGTTGCCGCCGATCGTGCACGCCTGCTGCGACGACGGATCGGGCGCGTAGTGCAGCCCGAGATGGGCGACCGCGCGCGTGAGATCGAGGTTGAGCACGCCCGGCTCCACCCACGCGATCCGCTCCTCGGCATCGATCTCGAGAATGCGGTTGAGCTGTGTGGTGACGATGACGACGGGGTCGTCGACGGGAGTCGCGCCGCCCGCGAGGCCGGTACCACTCCCTCGCACCACGAACGGCCGATCGTGGCGTGCAGCCACCCGCACCACTGCCGCGACTTCGTCACCGCTGCGCGGGAAGCACACCGCGGCCGCGCGGCCGCGCGCGACGCCTGCGTCGCGCGAGTAGAGCGCGAGCTCGAGTGGTTCTGCGCGCACTCGATCGGAATCGAGTGACGATCGCAGATCATGGAGCAGCGTGTCGAAACCGTCGATGCGCTGCACACTAGAGCGGCCTCGCTACGCTCGGCGCAGCTGATAGCAGAGGAGTCGATGTCGATGCCACGCGCGAGCCGGGAGTGGGTGACGTTCGCCGACCCCGAGGAAGAGGGTCGGATCTGGCAGCTCGACGTGACGTTCCTCCTGTCGTCGTGGCAGTGCATCTTCGGCGCGGGGTGCCAGGGCGTGCTCGATCAGAAGGCGCCGGAGCTCGTGCTCGGTTGCTGCTCGTACGGCGCGTACTTCGCGGACATCGACGATCGCGATCACGTCGCACAGATCGCGGCGGAGTTGAGCGACGACGAGTGGCAGTTCGCGAAGAACGGCCGGGCCAAGGGCATCTACAAGAAGATGGGCCGGGACGAAGACGGCAACCGAGAGTGGCACACCCGGGTGGTCAAGGACGCGTGCATCTTCCTCAACCGGGTCGATTTCGCCGCGGGGCCGGGATGCGCGCTCCATCTGCACGCCATGAACACGGGCCGGCACCACAGCGAGGTGAAGCCCGAGATCTGCTGGCAGCTCCCGCTCCGGCGGGTCGACGAGGATCAGGAAGACGGCACGGTGATCTCGACCCTCACCGAGTTCGGGCGCTCCGGGTGGGGTGAAGGTGGCGACGACTTCGCCTGGTGGTGCACCGAGGAGCCCGAGGCCTTCACCGGGAAGGAGCCGGTCTACCGCTCACTGCGAGGCGGAGCTGCGCAAGACGCTCGGCAAGAAGCTGCACGGCCAGGTCGTGGTGTACCTCGACGCCCGGTTCGCGGCATCCGACTTCCCGCCAGTCGCGCATCCCGCCGCAGAACCGGTCGAGATCACCCGCAAGGCGCCGACGACCTCGTAGCTCGGTCGCGACCGCTGCCTAGAGGTAGAGGCCGGTCTGCCCGTCTTCGCGTGCGGAGGCCACTGCGTGGATGTCGCGTTCGCGCAGGATGAGGTACTCCTCGCCGCGAATCTCCACTTCGTACCCTGCCTCCGGTGAGAACAGCACGCGGTCGTGCTCGCTCACGTTGCGCACGGTCGGGCCCACGGCGATCACCTCCGCCCACACGAGTCGGCGGTTCTGGGCCGCGGTCGCGGGGATGAGGATGCCGCCCCGGCTCTTGCGGTCGCCCGCCTCCTCCGACGGCACGACCAGCAGGCGGTCGGCGGTCATGCGGATCGACTGCTTCAGGTCTTCCCGCGCGGCGTCGGACGTGAACGACGTGCGATCAGGCATGGGCGGAGGTTACTGCCCGCGCTCCTCGAGCCACCCTGCCGCGGGGCCCCTGCCGCACGACCGGCTTCGTGGCCTGCAACGGCCCACGGCTAGATTCGCCGCGGTGGCCGACACCTCGGAGCTCGCTGGGCCTACCGCCTCCGTCGCGTCCGACGGACGGCTGAAGCGGGCGTACGCGGTCGCCAAGGCCTACTTCCTCCTCACCAAGCCGCGCGTCATCGAGCTGCTTCTCGTCACCACGGTGCCCGCGATGATCCTGGCCGCCGGTGAGCTGCCGTCGCTCGATCTCATCGCCTACGTGCTGATCGGCGGGGCGCTCGCCGCGGGTGGCGCCAACACCATCAACTGCTGGATCGAGCGCGACCGCGACCAGGTGATGGGCCGTACCCGCAACCGGCCGCTCCCGACCGGCGCCGTCGCGCCCGATGCCGCGCTCGGGTTCGGGCTGCTGCTGGAGGCCGGCGCGTTCGCGCTGCTGTGGTCGACGGTGAACCTGCTGTCGGCCTCGCTCGCGGTCGGCGCCATGCTGTTCTACGTCTTCGTCTACACGATCTGGTTGAAGCCACGCAGCCCGCAGAACATCGTGATCGGCGGCGCCGCGGGCGCCGTCCCGGTCCTCGTCGGGTGGGCATCGGTCACCAACAACCTCGCCGCGGCGGCGTGGGTGATGTTCGCCATCGTGTTCTTCTGGACACCGCCACACTTCTGGGCGCTGTCGCTCAAGTACTTCGACGACTACAAGGCCGCGGGGATCCCGATGCTGCCGGTCGCGAAGGGGATCCCGCGCGCGCTGAAGGAGATCGTCGTCTACTCGTTCGTCGTCGTCGCGGTCACGCTCGTGCTCCCCGCGGTCTCGGATGTCGGCGTGATCTACATCGGGTCGGCGGCCGCGCTCGGGGTCGTGTTCATCGTGCAGTCGCTTCGTCTCTTCCGCGGCTACACGCCGGAACGCGCCATCCGCTTCTTCACGATGTCGAACACCTATCTCGCTCTCCTGTTTGCCGCCATTGCCATCGACACCATCGTCCAGTCTCTCTGAGCCGCCGCGCCGCTCGCGCGCGGTGCTGGTGGTGATCGCGGCGGTCGTGGTCGCGATCGTCGGCGTGGTGACGTTCGTCGTGATCGACGGGAGTGACAACACCGATCAGAGCACCCCGCAGGCGCGGCAAGGTCAACGTGGCGGAGGTCGGGCAGCCCGCGCCCGACTTCGAGCTGAAGACGCTCGACGGCAAGACCGTGCGGCTGGCCGACCTGCGCGGCAAGCCCGTCCTGATCAACTTCTGGGCCTCGTGGTGCACGCCGTGCCGCAAGGAGTTCCCGTTCCTGCAGTCGCTGGCCGACGAGAATCCCGGCATCGAGGTTCTCGGCATCACCGAGGACACCATCCCGTCCGAGGCGCGGTCGTTCATCAAGAAGAAGCGGGCGACCTGGCCCATGCTGAACGACTCGGGCGGCGCGGTCGCGAAGGAGTACGGCGTGCGGCCGATCCCCCAGACGATGTTCGTGAACCGCGACGGGACCCTGACGGTTCGCGTCAACGCGCCGCTCACGTTGCTCTCCAAGAGTGAGCTCGACGCCGAGCTCGCGAAGATCCTCGCGCCCGCCACCGCGACGACGACTCCGACTACTCCTCCCAGGTGAAGAAGCGCGCCGCCAGCAGCGGTGCGCCGATCGCCCACACGATCAGCACGACGAGCTCCTCGACCGGGAACGAGAGGCTGCTGTTCAGCGCGGCGCGCACGGTCTCGGAGAGGGCCGCCGCAGGGAGCGCCTTGGCGAACACCTGGAGCGCGTCGGGGAGACGATCGAGCGGGTACGCCATGCCGCCGAGGAACAACAACACGAGGAAGAGGCCGTTGGCGAGCGCGAGGTTCGCCTCGGCGCGCAACGTGCCCGCCATCAGCATCCCGATGCCCGCGAACGCGACCGTCCCGACGAGCAGGAGCGCGAGCGCGAGCAGCACCCGCGGCGACGACGTGCTCCATCCGAGCGCGAGCCCGGTGATGATGATCGCGGCCGCCTGGATGACCTCGAGCACGAGCACGTTGAGGGTCTTGGCGGTGAGGAGGCCCGCGCGCGAAAGCGGCGTGGACCCGAGGCGCTTCAGCACGCCGTAGTGCCGCTCGTACCCGGTCGCGATGCCGAGGCTCACCATCGCGCTGGCCATCACCGCCAGCGCGAGCACGCCCGGAACGAGGAAGTCGACGGGGTCCTTCAAGGTGGTGTTCACCGCGTCGACCTTGGTGAAGAACACGAGGACACCGAGGGGGATCACGAGCGTGACGAGGAGGCTCTCGCCGCGCCGCAACGTGAGCATGGTCTCGACGCGCGCTTGGGCGCGGACCGCGGCTGCCTTCACGAGCGCCCCTCCCCCGTGAGCCGGAGGAACACGTCTTCGAGGGAGCGACGGCCGGCGCGGAGCTCGCTGATGAGCACGTGCTGGTCGCGCAGCCACGCGGTCAGGCACGCGACGAGCTCGGGTGTCGCGGGGGTGTCGACGACGTAGTCACCTGCGCCGCGCTCTCGCACCGTGCCGTCGGGAAGCCCGAGCGCCGACGCGAGCGCGGCGACGGCCAAGCCGGGCGCAGCCGCGAACGTGGTCTCGGCGACGGTCGCGGTCGTGGTGAGCTCGACCGGGGACCCGCTCGCGACGATGCGCCCGTGGTCGATGATCGCGACCTGGTCGCAGAGATGCTCGGCCTCGTCCATCGCGTGCGTGGTGAGCACAACCGTCGCGCCGGCGTTGCGCAGCTCCCGGATCATCGACCAGGTCGTGGCCCGCGCGTGCGGGTCCATGCCCGCGGTCGGTTCGTCGAGGAACACCAGCGCCGGTCGGCCGACCAGCGCGAGGGCGAGCGACAGCCGTTGCTGCTGGCCGCCCGACATCCGCCGGACCATCGTGCCGACCGAGTCCTCGAGCCCCACGAGGCGGAGCAGCCGCTCGGGGTCGTCGGGGTCGTCGTAGTAGGAGGCGAAGAGGCGCAGGGCCTCGAGCGGCTTCAGCCCCGGGTAGAGCCCGCCGCTCTGGAGCATGACGCCGATCTGCGGCCGCAGGCGCGGGCCGTCGGCCCAGGGATCGAGTCCGAGGACCCGCACCTCGCCCGCGTCGGCCCGGCGGTAGCCCTCGAGGATCTCGACGGTCGTCGTCTTGCCCGCGCCGTTCGGGCCCAACAGCCCGAAGACCTCTCCGGCCGGGATCGAGAGCGTGATGCCGTCGACGGCTCTGGTGTCGGCGTAGCGCTTCTCGAGCTCGGCGACCTCGATCGCGTGCGTCGCCGAGTCCACCGCGGCGGAGCCTACTGCGGGGTCGCGGCGCTTCTCAGTAGCGAGCGGCGCGCCACGATCTCCGCTGTGCGCCACCGCGGGACGCTCGGGCGCGTGGTGAACACGTCGGCCCCGACACGGTCGATGCGATCGAGCATCTGGACGTGCAGGTCGCGCACCATGCGGACGCAGCGCGCGGAACTGGGAGGAAGCTCGGGCGCGATCCGGTCGCCCGCGTCGAAGTACTCGTGCGTGCGGCGGATCTGGAACGCCATGAGCGCCCGCCACTCCGGCGTGACGCGGCGGAGCCAGGGATCGGCGCCGTAGCGCCGCAGGTCCTCCTGTGGGATGTAGACGCGGCCACGGTCGAGGTCGCGGGCGACATCGCACCAGCACTCGGTGAGTCGGCACGCGATCGCGAAGTCCCGCGCGTGTGCGAGCGCGGCGTCGGTGCTCGGCTCGAGGATCGGGAGCAGGAGCTCGCCGATCACCGCCGCGGAGCCGTCCATGTAGTCGAGGAGATCGTCAAAGGTGTCGTAGCTCGTGACGGTGAGGCTGTTCGTCATGGCGCGGAGGAACCGTCGGAAGCAGTCCGGGTCGAGATCGAACGAGCGCGCCGTGTGCACCACGGCCTTCAGTACCAGGTCGTCCGAGCTCCCCGCGGCGAGGTCCGCGAACAGCTGCTCACCGAGGTCGTTGATGGCCTGCTCCCGGCCGGTCACCGATGTGCGCGGCACCGCGCTGACGACGTCGGCCGCATAGCGACAGAAGCCGTAGAGCGCCTGCACGTGATGGCGCTTCACCCTGGGGAGCGCGTACGTGGCCGCGTAGTACGACGTGCCGAACGCCCGCGCCAGCTCCTTCGCCCGTGTGTACGACGCTTCGAGCGTGGTCACGTGCGGATCACTGATCGCGCCACGCAGCGAACGTCGCGATCTCCTCGAGCGCGACGCGCGCTTCGGTCGCGATCGGCAGTGCCGCGAGCGCGGCCAGCGCCTCGGTGAGTTGGCTGTCGATCGCGGCCTCGACGTCGGCGACTGCCCCCGACTCGACGAGGAGGTCCTGCACCGCGGCGATCTCGTCGTCGGTGAGGTCCGCGGCACCGAGACGGTCGAGCAGCGCGAGGTCGACGGCGGAGCCGGTTCGCCCGACGTCGGTGACGGCCAACGCGATCAACGGTGTGAGCTTGCCTTCGCGCAGGTCATCGCCCACCGGCTTCCCGGTGAGGGAAGGATCGCCGAACACGCCGAGCAGGTCGTCCCGCATCTGGAACGCGTGGCCGAGCGGGAGGCCGAACGAGCTCAGGCCGTCGGCAAGCGAGTCGAAGCGGTCGGCGAGCGCCGCGCCGAGGTGCAGTGGGCGCTCGACGGTGTACTTCCCGCTCTTGTAGCGCTCGATGACGTCGGCGCGTGCGCGTGCGCGTGGGCCGTTGGCCATGCCGGCGAGGTCGAGGTACTGGCCGACGCACAGCTCGAGCCGCAACTCGTCGAACACCGGACGCGCCGCGGGTGGTGCGGACGCGAACAGGATGTCGGCGTACACGAACGCGAAGTCGCCGATCAGGATGGCGGCACCCTCGCCGAACCGTCGCGCTTCGCCGCGCGCCTCGACCTGCCGGGCGTGGTGATCGATGTACGACCGGTGCACCGCCGCGTTCCCCCGCCGCGTGTCGGAGCCGTCCATGACATCGTCGTGCACGAGCGCGAACGTGTGCAGCAGCTCGAGTGCGGCGCCGACGTCGACGACCACGGGATCATCGGGATCGCCGCCCGCGCCGACGAACGACCAGTAGCAGAACGCGGGTCGGAGCCGCTTGCCGCCCGCGCCGACCAGATCGCGCAGCGTGGTGAGAGGCTCCGCCACCTCGGGCGCGACCGCGGTCCAGCGCAGGATCTCACCGTCGAGCATCGCGAGGATGCGCTCGTCGGTGCGATCGCCGATCTCGACGAGGCTCGACGGCAGGGCCATGCCCGGCGTGGACGCGCGCAGATGCATTGCCGAGCATGGTAGGCGGGCGCACTCGCACGGCTCCCGCCGACAGTCGCTACGGTGAGCTTGCCATGATGCCGTTCGAGCGACTGCGCGCGATTGCCCGCCATGGCGCCGACGACCGCACGCTCGTGGCCGAGGCGGCCGACTGCCTCGCCGAGTTCGACGACGACCCCGCAGGCCTGGTGGTCACGTGCCGCCGGCTGCTGCACCACCACGCGGCATGCGGTCCGTTGTGGTGGCTGTGCGCGCGGGTGCTCGCCGCCCCGGACACCTCGGAAGCCGCGTGGGAAGCCGAGGAGCTGGTGCGCGCCGATCGCACGCCGACGCGCCTTGCGGCACTGCTCCCATTCCCGCACGACGAGCCCATCGCGGTACTCGGCTGGCCCGACCTCGCGGGCGAGGCACTGGCCACGCGACCCGACCTCGATGTGCTCGCGGTGCGCGGCTGGGGCGCCGACGACTCGTGGCATCGCCGGCTCGCGCGGAGCGACGCGACCGCGCGTCCCGTCGACCCGACCGAAGCGCAGGCGCTCGAGCCGTCACACGTGCTGGCCGAGGTGATCGCCGCCAGCCCGACGCACGCGCTCGCAACCGTTGGCACCGACCGATCTGCTCGCCGATCTCGCGCGCCCGACCACGCTCGTGTGGTTGGTCGCCGGCGTCGGACGCGTGCTCCCCGACCGCCTCTTCGACGTGATGATGCGCCAGCTCGATCCCCCGGGGGACCATGGCTTCGAGCTCCTCGACCTGCAGGTTGCCGACCGGGTCGCGGGGCCCACCGGCCTCGACCGGCCCGGCAACCTCACGCGGCGCATCGACTGCCCCGTCGCACCCGAGCTGCTCCGCATCACCTGATCCCGCGTCGACCATCGCGCGGTCCGCGCGGGTCCGTGCGCATCGCTACCGTCGGCCCCCATGGAAACCGCACCGGTCGAGTCCGTTCCCGCGCCGCCCACGTGTGATCTGTCCACCACGTGCCTGAACTGCGGCAACGAGATGCAACCCGAGCACGCGCACTACCGCTGCCTCGCGTGCGGATGGCGCGACTCCTGCTGCGACTGACCGTCGCCGGCTACACGTCGATCGCAGGCGGATCGCGCGGCGGACGGCCGGGCGACCACGTGGTCGTGGATTCACTCACCCGTACCGTGTAGCGACGACGCAGCATCCCCCGCACTCCTGCGCGCACCGGCGGGACGAGCAGTAACAGGCCGCACGCGTCGGACACATAGCCCGGGATGATCAGCAGCACCCCGGCGAGGAAGATCAGCCCGCCGTCGATGAGCGTGGCGCCGGGCACCTTGCCGGTGGCGAGGTCGTTGCGGATGCGGCGCCAGGCACTTGCGCCCTGCTTCCACACGATGCACACCCCGATCAGTGAGATCAGGAGCAGCAACCCCAACGCGTCCAGCACGCCGATCCACGTCGCGACCTGCACGAAGGCGTAGATCTCGACGAACGGGATGAGGATCAGCAGCAGGACGAACGGCAGCACCCTGTTCAGGGTACCGCCGCGGCCCGTTCACCAATCGTGCAGGGTGCGCGCCCTCTCAGGCTTCGAGCGCGAACGGCATGACGCGCGGCAGCTCGGCGTCGGGGTCTCCGGCGTCGACGGCCTGGCGCTGGCGCATGGCGTCGATCTTGTCGAGCTCGCGGTCGAGGCCGCGCCGACGCGTGCCCTCGAGCTCGTCGAACGCGTTGCCCGCCGACTTGAGGCCACGGCCGACCTTGTCCATCTGGTCGACGAACTTCTCCCACTGCTTCTGGAACCCGCCGAGGAGCTCGAGGATCTCGTGCGAGGTCTGCGACAGCCGGAAGTTGTCGACCGCCTGGCGGATGACCGCGAGCACCGCGAACAACGTGAGCGGCGAGCAGAACACGACCTTGTCGCGCAGCGCGTCGTCGAGGAGAGCGTGGTCCTGCTCGTGGATGAAGCCGTAGACCTGCTCGTTGGGGATGAACAGCAGCACGCAATCGATGGTGCTCGCACCGGTGTCGCCGTACCCGCGGCTCGTGACCTCCTTGAGCCTGAGCCGCACGTCCTTGAGGAACTCCTTGCGGTACCGCTCACGCTCGACGTCGGAGGTCGCGTCGAGGTAGCGCATGTAGTTGTTCAAGGGGAACTTGACGTCCATGTGCAGCGAGAGGCCCTGCGGCAGGAGGAACGTGTAGTCGGGGATTCCTCCCGAGCCTGCGATCGCGTGACGCTTCCGGTAGTTGACGCCGTCGACGAAGCCGGCGAGTCGCAGCACGTCTTCGGCCATGCGCTCACCCCACTGACCCCGCGCCGTGGTGCTCGACAGCGCCTCGCGCAGGGACTGGGTGGTCTCGGCGAGGATCTGCGTGTGACGGCCGGCCTCCTGGAGCTGCGACGTGAGCTCCCCGGTGTGCTTCTGCCGTTCGCCCTCGACCTGGTGGATGAGACCGGTGAGCTTGGCGAGGTCGCCGCGCATGCCGTGGAGCTCCTGGTCGATCAGCGACTTCTTGCCCTCGAGCTCCTGGGTGCCGAGTCGGCGCTCGGCGGCCAGCATCTCCTGGTTGGTGCGGACGAGTTGCGCGACCGCGGCCTCGGTGGCCGCCGCGAGCGTGGCGCGATCCTGGGCCGCCCGCACCTCGAATTCGCGCAGGACCTCTTCGACGGGCACCGGGGCCGGCGCGGGCTCCACCACCGGGGCGGGCACCGGCGCGCCACGCCGCGCGAGCAGCCGACCGAACAGCACACCGCCGGCGACCAGCGCCACCACCACCAGGACGACCACCAGGGTCTCCATCGACACCACGCTCCACGACTCGGGGACGGGTTCGACGGTAAACGGGGGGTGTGACAGTTATGCGGATTGCCCCTGACCTGCGCAAACGCGCCCGGTTGCCCCCGTCAGACGCTCGCGAAGTGGTCGAGCAGGAGCGCGTTGAGCACGTCGGGCACCTCTTCGGGCACCCAGTGGCTCACGCCTTCGAGCACCTCGAAGCGGTACGGGCCCTCGACCCAGTGTGCGGTGGCCTCGGCGGCCTCCCTCCCGAGGGCCTGGTCGTCGGTGGACCACACGTACATCGTGGGAACCGTCACCGGCGGCAGCTCGACGCCACCGCCGCTGAAGTCGTTCGCGCGGTACCAGTTCAACGCACCGGTCATCGCCCCCGGCTGGCTCAGCACCCGGTAGTACTCGTCGACGGGTTCCGTGTCGTGCATGCCGAACGAGGCCAGCGCCGAGCGCATCATCGCACCCTCCTCGGCGAGGAAGAGGTCCTCGGCGCCCTCCGCCCGGAAGACGTCCATGTAGGCCGACTTCTCCTTCTGCTCGCCCTCGCGGATCGACTTCCCGAACGGTGTCGGGTGAGGGGTGGAGACCGAGGTCATCGTGCGCAAGCGGTCCGGGTGCGTCACCGCGAAGACCCATGCCACCGCCCCACCCCAGTCGTGGCCGACCAGATGGCACGTGGATGCGCCGAGCGCGTCGACGAAACCGACGGCGTCACCGACGAGCGTCAGGATCCCGAAGTCGTCGACCTTCGCCGGCCGCGCGCCGACGGCGTACCCGCGCTGATCGGGCGCCACGACGCGATAGCCCGCCGCGGCCAGCACCGGGATCTGCGCCCGCCATTCGTACGACGTCTCCGGGAACCCGTGCAGCAACAGCACGAGCTCACCGTCGACGGGACCGTCGGCGAGCGCGGTGAACGTGTACTCCCCCACCACGAGATCGATGTGCTCCATGGTCAGCTCCGTTTCCCTCTCAGGCGATGTGCGCGCGTGACGAATCCGGGAGCACCCAGCCGGGCGGCCCACTCCTCGAGCTCCGGCGCAGGCCCGCGCCACTCCCAGTCGTCGACCCCCCCCACATCGGCATCGGTGCGCAGCGTCGCGAGGTCGAGGAACAGGTTGGCCGCGTCGCGTGCCGCGGCGAGCGTGGCCGCGAGCTTGGCCGCTCCGCGCGGCTGCACGTCCCACTCGGCGACGTCGTCGGGGATCTGGTCGATGTGCTCGTACCTCGCCAGCACCATGCCCGCCGACTTCGCTCCCCAGCCGGGTAGGCCGGGGAAGCCGTCGGCGGTGTCGCCGACCAGCGCGAGGTAGTCGGGGATCGACGACGGCGCCACACCGAACTTCTCCCGCACGCCCGCTTCGTCGATCACTCGCTCCTGGCGTCGGTCGAGCTGCACGACGACGGGATCCACCACGCACTGCCCGAGGTCCTTGTCGGGTGTGCAGATGAAGGCCCGTTCGACGCGGGGATCCTCACGGGAGACCCGCGCCGCCGACGCGAGCGCGTCGTCGGCCTCGTACTCGACCATCGCCCACACGGGGACGCCGAGCGCGCGCAGGGCGTCCTCCAGGAGCGGGAACTGCGTGAGGAGCACCGGTTCCATCCCCTCGCTCGACTTGTAGCCGATCCAGAGGTCGTTGCGGAACGACTCGACGACCTGGTCGGTGGCCACACCCACGTGGGTGGCGCCGGATTCGAGCAGCGCGAGCATCGAACCGAGCACGCCGCGGACGGCGGCGACCTCCATACCCGTCGGGTCGGTGTGCGACGGCACCGCGAAGTGATGGCGAAAGAGCTCGTAGGTCCCGTCGACGAGGTGCGTCTCCATCGGCCGCGAACCCTACGCGTCGGTACCTTGCTCCCGCAGGCTGATCCCGCGACACGGAGCCGTGGCGAGTACCGTTTCACCCGTGGACGACGCCGGCTTCCTGAGCGAATTGGCTCCCGTTGCGGAGGAGCAGTACGCACGTCACGTCGGTGCCGCCAAGGAGTGGTTCCCGCACGAGATGGTGCCGTGGAGCCGCGGTCGCGACTTCGCCGAAGGCGAAGCGTTCGACCCGGCCGAGGCGAACCTCTCGGAAGCCGCGCGCAGTGCGTTGCTGCTGAACCTCCTGACCGAGGACAACCTGCCGCACTACTTCCACAGCATCGCGTCACGCTTCGGTTCCGACGACCCCTGGGGCCAGTGGAACCGTCGGTGGACGGCCGAGGAAGGTCGTCACGCGATCGTGATCCGCGACTACCTGTCGGTCACCCGCTCCATCGATCTCCGCGAGCTCGAGCGGGCGCGCATGGTGCAGGTCTCCACCGGCATCGTGCCGGATCCGCCGAGCCTTGCCGACGGCATCGTCTACGTCACCCTGCAGGAGCTCGCGACGCGGATCGCGCACCGCAACACGGGAGAGATCCTGGAAGACCCCGTGGGCAAGGCGATCATGCGCCGCGTCGCCGCCGACGAGAACCTGCACCACATCTTCTACCGCGAGGTCTCGTCCGCCGCGCTCGAGCTCGACCCGTCGACGGTGGTCGCGGCGATCGAGCGCCAGGTGCGTACGTTCGCGATGCCCGGCATCGGTGTCCCCGACTTCAAGCGCCACGCGCGTCTGATCGCCAACGCCGGCATCTACGACTTCTCCTCGTATCACGACCAGATCCTCGTGCCGGTGATCTTCAAGCACTGGCGGATCGACCACCTCCAGAACCTCAAGGCCGCAGGCGAGCAGGCCCGCGACCGCCTCATGGTCTACATCGAGCGCGTCGGTGTCGCGGCCAAGCGGATGTCGGACCGCCTCGCGGCCGCCCGCGCGGTTCCCGCGGTCAGCTAGACCGTCACCGCGTCCCGTCGAGGGCGTGCGACTCGAACTGCACGAGCCCGCGTTCGACGATCCGGTCGTGGGCCCACGCCAGCGCGGGCCGCGCGATCGTCGCGAGCGGCCGGAGCAACGACGACTGCACGTCGAGTGTCCATGCCATGCGCGCGCTCGTCCCCGTCGCGGTCGGGCTGAGCTCGAGCCGCGCCGGCCCTTGCAGATCGCCGGTCACGTGCGCGACGAGCCGGCGCGCGGCCTCGGCTTCGTGGATGTGCACGACGCAGTGCAGCTGGTACGGCAACGGCGCCTGGATGACGACCGTCGCCTGCGAGCCCGGTTGGAATGCCGCGCCGCCCCCGGCATCGGCACCAGCGAGGCGCAGGTCCTTGAGCCAGGGCCACCATTCGCGGTACCGGTCGGTCTGCTCGAACGTCGTCCACAGCTGCTCGGGCGTGACCGCGAAGTCCCAGCCGCGATCGAAGCGGAACGGCGTCGGCACCGAAGGAGCCTCGCACACCGCTCACGACGCCGCGAGCACGCCCTCCGGAGGTGAGACGGGCGCGGTGGGAGTGACCGTCCGAGCCTCCCGTTCGAACATCGACAGGTACAGGCCGAGCGTCGCCGCGAACACTCCTGTCGCGCCCGCCACATGCACGCCGACGAGCAGCGCGGGGATGTCGGTGAAGTACTGCCAGTAACCGATGCCGGCCTGCGCGACGAGGACCACCAGCAGGACGGTCACCCAGGTGCGCACGTGACGCGGTGCGCGGTCGTGTCGCACCAGCCACAACATGAGCAACACCGCAGCAAGAAAGATCATCACCAGCGTGCCGTGGACGCGCGCGACGCTCTCCAGGCGGAAGTCGAGGCGTGCGACGTTGTCGCGTGTGCCGCCGCCGCTGTGGGGGCCCGTCCCGGTGACGATCGTGCCCGTGAAGAGCACGACGGCGACGAGTGCGACGAGCACGCGACCGAGGATCACCGTGCGTCGGCTCACGACTGGATGTGCGGGCCCGTCGGGTTGGCCCGCGCGCCGCACGAGAACAAGGGCGTTGGTCAGCAGCAGGATCGAAACGAGGAAGTGGGCCATCACGAACTGCGGCTTGAGATCGAACTCGACCGTGAGTTGGCCGAGGACCGCCTGGGCGAACACGCCGGCAACGAGCCCGAGTGAGAGCCACACGAGGTCGCGCCGGCGGGGTACGCGCACCAAGCTGCCGAGCACGGCGATGATCACCGCCACGGAGACCAGCCCCGTGAACAGGCGGTTGACGTGCTCGATGGTGGCGTGCTCGCTTGCCGGCCCATGCGCTTGCAGTTGGCTCTTCGGGCAGCTCACCCCGACGGGGCACCCGAGCCCCGACTTCGTGAGCCGTACGGCGGCGCCCGTGACGATGATGATCGCCAGCAGGATCGCGGCGACGAGCGTGATCTTTCGGTACGCGGCCGGGCTCAATCGAGGCACTCGCATGGCGACCCGATCGTAGGTGAGACGCCCCGCAGGCCTCGTTTCCGGCGGGGACTACTTCCCGCGGCTCTGGTTCTTGGTGGTGCGGCCGCGGATGCTGGCGTCGAGCTCGACCTTGCGCAGCCGGACGTTGTGCGGCGTCACCTCGACACACTCGTCGTCGGCGATGAACTCGAGCGCCTGCTCGAGCGACATCGGCCGCGGCGGCACCAGGCGCTCGGTGTTGTCGGAGCCAGCGGCGCGCATGTTGGTGAGCTTCTTCTCCTTGGTGATGTTGACGTCCATGTCGTCGGAGCGCGCGTTCTCGCCGACGATCATCCCCTCGTAGACCTCGACGGCCGGGCCCACGAGCATCTGCCCGCGCTCCTGGAGGTTCATCAGCGCGAACGTGTTGCTGAACCCACGGCGGTCGGCGACGAGGCTGCCGGTCGGGCGCGTGCGCAGCTCGCCCTGCCAGGGCTCGTAGCGCTCGAAGACGTGGTGCAACATGCCGGTGCCCCGGGTCTCCGTCATGAACTCGGTGCGGAAGCCGATGAGCCCGCGCGCGGGCACGACGTACTCCATGCGCACCCAGCCCGTGCCGTGGTTCACCATCTGCTCCATCCGACCCTTGCGCAACGCGAGCATTTGGGTGACGACACCGAGGTAGTCCTCGGGCGCGTCGATGGTGACGTGCTCCATCGGCTCGTGCACCTTGCCGTTGATCTCACGCGTGACGACCTCGGGCTTGCCGACGGTGAGCTCGAAGCCTTCACGGCGCATCATCTCGACCAGCACCGCGAGCTGGAGCTCACCTCGGCCCTGGACCTCCCACGCGTCGGGTCGGTCGGTGTCGAGCACGCGCAGTGACACGTTGCCCAC
Source organism: uncultured Actinomycetes bacterium (assembly GCA_963721435.1). GTDB lineage: Bacteria > Actinomycetota > Acidimicrobiia > IMCC26256 > DASPTH01 > CAVRJC01. The sequence continues at coordinate 184,992 of CAVRJC010000005.1, read as the reverse complement.
GAGCTCGGTGTCGAGGCGGCTCTTCACCTGACGCGCGGTGAGCTTGCTGCCGTCCTGGCCCGAGAGTGGCGACGTGTTGATGCCGATGGTCATCGACAGGCTCGGGTCGTCGACGTGGATCACCGGCAACGGCCGCGGGTCGTCGACGTCGGCGAGCGTCTCGCCGATCGTCACGTCGGGGAGGCCGGCGATGGCGATGATCTCGCCCGGGCCCACCTCGATCGCGTCGACGCGGTCGAGCATCTCGGTGACGTAGAGCTCGGTGATCTTGACGTTCTCGATCGTCTCGTCGGCGCGGCACCAGGCAACCATCTGGCCCTTGCGCAACGTGCCGTGCCGCATGCGGCACAGCGCGAGGCGCCCGACGTAGGGCGACGCGTCGAGGTTGGTCACGAGCGCCTGCAGCGGGTGGGCGTCGTCGTACTCGGGAGCGGGGATGTCCTCGAGCAGGAGCTCGAACAGTGGCTTGAGGCCACCGGGGCCCGCGATGTCGGTGAGCAGGAGCTCGGGGTCTTCGGCGTCCATCGACGCCCGCCCCGTGCGCGCGTTGCAGTACACGATCGGGAAGCTGATCTGGTGCTCGTCGGCGTCGAGGTCGAGGAACAGCTCTTCGACCTCGTGCACGACCTCGGTGACGCGCGCGTCGGCGCGGTCGACCTTGTTGACCACGAGGATGACGGGCAACCGCGACTCGAGCGCCTTGCGCAGCACGAAGCGCGTCTGCGGCAGCGGGCCTTCGCTGGCGTCGACGAGCAGGAGCACGCCGTCGACCATCGTCAGGCCCCGCTCGACCTCACCGCCGAAGTCGGCGTGGCCGGGAGTGTCGATGATGTTGAGCTTCACGCCCTCGTAGCGCACCGAGGTGTTCTTGGCGAGGATCGTGATGCCCTTCTCGCGCTCGAGATCCATGGAGTCCATCACCCGGTCGGTGACTTCCTGGTTGGCCCGGAACGACCCGGTCTGGCGCAGCATGGCGTCGACGAGCGTGGTCTTGCCGTGGTCGACGTGGGCGACGATGGCCACGTTCCTGATGTCGGCGCGCGAGGGCATGACGAACCTTTCGGAGACTGCTGTCGACCGGTGCGGTCGAGGTGACGCAGGGGGGAGATGCCATGGTACCGGCCCCCGGGATAGCTTCCGGATCATGACCTCCACCTATGACGAGTTCGGGCTGTTCCACGAGAACGCCGAGGAGTGGGGCCTCCCCTTCGACGCCCCGCCGGTGGTGCGGCGGGAGTTCGTCGACGTGGCACCCGACCGGACGCTCAGCGCGCTGGTATGGGGCTCCGACGACCCCCAGCTCGTGCTCCTGCACGGCGGTGCCCAGAACGCCCACACCTGGGACACCGTCGCGCTCGCGCTCGGCCGGCCGCTCGTGGCGATCGACCTTCCCGGCCACGGCTACTCGGGGCCGCGCCCCGACGCGCCGTTCGCGCCGCGCGCCTTCGCACCCGACATCGACGTCGTCGTGCGCGCGCTCGCACCGAACGCGAGCGTGCTCGTGGGCATGTCGCTCGGTGGCGCGACCGCGATGGTGATGGGCGCGCACTACCCCGGGAACTTCAACCAAGAGGTGCTCGTCGACGCGACACCGGCGTTCGATCCCGTGAAGGCTGCGCCGATCGGCGAGTTCGTCCGCGGCCCCGAGTCGTTCGCCTCGTTCGACGAGATCCTCGAGCGCACCATGCGCTACAACCCGACCCGCTCGGAGTCGTCACTGCGCCGAGGCGTCTTGCACAACGCGGTCGAGCGGCCCGACGGCACATGGGTCTGGCGTCACCAACAGCACTGGGACGCCCGCACCGAGAGCAGCGATCCCCCGCCCGTCCCCGACTTCGAGTCGCTGTGGGACGACGTCGAGCACTCACAGCTCCCGATCCTCCTCGTGCGCGGCACCGCGCCGGGCACGCTGGTCGACGACGTCGGTCTCACCGAGCTCGCCCGGCGCCGCCCCGACGCGCAGGTGATCGCGGTCGACGGCGCCGGGCACAGCGTGCAAGGCGACCAACCCCTCGTCCTCGCCGCCATCCTCGACGACCTGTTCGGCGACTGACGCGAGTCCGCGCCGCGTCGCCGACGAGTGCGACGCAACCGCGTGCGATCTGGCACGCCTCACGTTCCACATCGCACGCGATGAACCCGCCCGCTTGTCAGATCGCGATCAGGCCCACATGAGGGAGCCGGGGGTGGTGAGGACCTCACCCGTCTCGAGCCAGGTCTTGAGGCCCGAGAGGACCATCGGCCAGCCGCCGTAGATCTGGTTGTTCGCGCCTTCGCGCATCTGGTCGTGGGTGAGGGTGAGCCGGCACGAGTCGGCGACCTGCTCGATCTCCCACGTCACCCGCGAAGTCCCTTCCGCTTCGGCTTCGGGGCTGAAGTGGGCGAGCATCGTGTGCACGAGCTTCCAGGGCGGGTCGATCTCGAGGATCTCACCCTCGCCGAGCAGCATCTCGGCGCCGGGAGCCGTGAGCTCCAGACGAGCCCCGACCGTCCAGTCGGACTGCACGCCGGCCCCGAAGTTGTACTTGCTCCGGATCTCGGGGTCGACGATCGCCTCCCAGAGCCGCTCGGGGGTCGTGCGGATGTAGATCTCGAACACCTTCTCCATGGGGCTCTCCAGTCTGGTCTTGAGGTCGCTGAGCCCTGCGGCCCAGGGCTCCGCGTACTTGCTCACCCACCGGTCGTGGACGAGTCGGATCGGGACCGGGTTCAGGAAATGGAGCTTCTCGCGGCCTCGCCGCTTGGTGACCACCAGGCCCGCCTCCTCGAGCTGGTGCAGGTGCTTCATCACGCCGAACCGGGTCATCGAGCAGCGCTCGACGAGCGCGTGCAACGTCTGGCCGTCGCAGCGGAAGAGCTCGTCCAGGAGGCTGCGCCGAGTCGGGTCGGCCAGGGCTCTGAAGACCTCGTCCACCCCTGAGACGATAGGTGACCATTTAGTCACCTGTCAAGCTGCGAGCGGTAGGTTCACACGCGACGGCGTCGTCCCCGATGAGTTTGGAGCCGTGCCGGCGTCCACAGCACCGACGACATCCGCCCACTTGCCCGACGTCTGGTCGGTGTACCTCGCCACCGCCGACGCCGACGCGACGGTGGCCTCCGCGGTCGCGCACGGCGGTCAGGTGATCGTCCCCGCGATGGACGTCGTCGGGCTCGGGCGCATGGCGGTGATCGTCGACGCCGGGCAGGCTGCGGTCGGGATGTGGCAGCCCGGTCTGCACAAGGGCTTCGGCGTCCTTGCCGAGCCCGGCGCGCCTTCGTGGTTCGAGCTGCACGCGCGCGACTACGACGCCTCGGTCGCGTTCTACCGGGACGTCTTCGGCTGGGACGCCCACACGATGAGCGACACACCGGAGTTCCGCTACACGACGCTCGGCAAGGACGACGGCGCGCTCGCCGGGATCATGGACGCGTCGGCGTTCCTGCCCGACGGCGTGCCCGCGCACTGGACGGTCTACTTCGGCGTGGCCGACACGGACGCCGCGCTCGTGCAGGCGATCGACCTCGGCGGCGCGATCGTCACCGGCGCCGAGGACACGCCATCTGGGCGCCTCGCCACGCTCGCCGATCCAACCGGCGCGGTCTTCAAGCTCGTCGCCGGGTCCTGACTCGACACGGGGCGCGTGCCACACTGCGCGCCCCCGGTCTGAGCCGCCCGTACGAGTGAGAGGATCGACGCGATGCGCTTCGGCACCTATCACGTCTTCCAGTGCCCGCCCTGGATGACGCAGGAGCAGGTCTTCAGCGAGGAGCTCGAGCGCGTGGATCTCTCCGAGGCGCTCGGCTACGACAGCGTCTGGGTGCCGGAGCAGCACTTCTACCCGTACTGCCTGTGCGGCGACGCGCTGGCGATGGGCGGCCACATCATGGGCCGTACGAAGCGGGTGCGGGTCGGCACCGCGGTGGTGAATCTCGTGTTCACCAACCCGCTGCGCTTCGCCGAGCGCGTCGCGATGCTCGACCACCTCGGCGGGGGCCGCATGGACATCGGCATCGGCCGCGGTTACCAGTGGCCGCAGTACCCGGTGTTCGGCACCGACATCGCCGACAGTCGCCCGATCTTCAACGAGGCGCTCGACATCATCCTGCAGGCATGGTCGCCGGAGGAGTTCAGCTACGACGGCGAATTCTTCCAGCTCCCGCCGGTGCGGATCTGGCCCGTTCCCGCGCGCCGGCCCGAGGAGATCCTCCTGCACACCGCGGTGAGCCCGCCGAGCATCGACGCATCGATCCGGCGAGGTCTTCCGGCGCTCCTGTCGAAGACCTTCGACCCCATCGAGTCCGAAGCCAGCTGGTTCGCGAGCTACCGCGCCGGCATCGAAGCCGCGGGCAAGGACCCCGAGCAGTTCCTGAACCGCGCGACCGTCATGAAGTACGTGTTCGTGGCGCCGTCGCGCGACGAGGCACGCGACCTCGCCAGGGAAGCGTTCGAGTGGGACTACCGCGTCCTCACGCAGCTCACGACGCCGACCGAGGGTGCGACCCTCGCCGGTCACGAGCTGTACACGGACCGTGAGGAGTACTGGCCCAACTACGACTACGACGAGTGGGCCGAGAACGTGTTCATCTTCGACGACCCGAAGGGCGTCGCCGAGAAGATCGCGGTGCTCCGCGATGCCGGCGTGCGCAACTTCCTCGGGTGGACCGGCGTCGGCGGTGTGGCGCACGAGCACATCACCCGCTCGATGCGCATGTTCGCCGAAGAGGTCATGCCCAAGTTCCACACGCGCGGCTGATCCCGCGTCACAGCCCCGGGCCGCAGCACCCCGGTACCCTGACCGCGTGGAGCTCGTTCGCCTGACCAAAGGCGCGCTGAAGGGCGCGTTGCGCCGGGGCGGCTACGAGTTGCGATGCGTGGGCACGCGGCCCCGAGGATCCCGCCAACGTGGTCTGCGCGAACGAGGCGATCGGCCTATACGACGACGGCTGCGGCTCGACCAGTGCGTGTTCCAGTGGAACCACGACGAGTTCGCGTACTCGAGGCTCAAGGACCACGTGCCCGGTCACGTCGCGTGGCTGCTGCGCTACCACAGCATCGATACGGTTCGGTGGCTGCATCTCATGGACGACCGCGACCGCGACTACAACGAGCGGCACTTCACGCCGTTTCGTCGCTCCGACCAGGGCGCGAAGTCGCCCTACACGCTGCCGGTGCACCGGAGTAACCCGCGCCTCCGACTCGGTGGTCGCGGCGTTGCCGTTCTTTCGCCCCAGAACGGCGCGACGAGGAGCGCCATCGCACGCGTGAGATCGACCTCACGGCGCAAGGATGCGCGCAGCGGGCCCGACGAGTCCGCGGCTCGCGAATGCCATCCCGCGTCTGCGCACCGATCCTCTCCTTCCTCGCCCGGCGGCATTCTGCCGCAGTACTTTCGCGGGCATGAGCCATGACCAGAACTGGTACGCGGTGTGCCTCGCGTCGGAGATCGACGACGGCGCGGTGGTGGGCGCCGACGTCCTCGGTGGTCGCGTGGCCGTCTACCGCAAGGCCGACGGCGTGCCCGTCGTCCTGAGCGCGACGTGCCCGCACATGGGCGCCGACCTCGCCGGCGGCGAGGTGTTCGACGACGACCTCCGTTGCATGTTCCATTACTTCCGCTTCGGGCCTGACGGCGGCTGCACGGGCATCCCGTCGGAGGACAACGTGCCCCGCGCCGCGCGCGTGCACAGCTTCGCGGTCGCCGAGCGCTGGGGCCTGATCTGGATCTTCAACGGCCCCGAGCCGCTCTGCGATCCACCGGGCATGCGCGAGTACGGCGACGACGAGATGGTCGTGCGCGCGCGCCGCACCGACCTGTTCCCCGTCGAGCCGTGGGTGATCATGGCGAACTCGTACGACTACCAGCACCTGCGGTTCGTGCACGGCTTCGAGTTCGAGTTCGACGACACGACCGTCAACTGGTCCGTGCCGTACCAGATCGAGGAAGACATGACCTTCGGCCTCCCCGACGGGTCCAAGATCGAGCAGAAGATCCGCACGTGCGGGACCAACACCGTCACGTACGTCACCGGTGGCGACATCGACAGCATGGGCTTGTTCACGTCGACGCCCGTCCCCGGGGGCTCGCAGAGCTACTACATCGCAGCGACGCCCGACACGCGAGACGGCAGCCCCGAGCAGGATGTCGCGGTGAACGCTCGCCTCGACGCGCAGGAGACCCTCGCCGACTACCTCCTCGAGGACGACACGCGCGCGTTCGCGAGCATGCGGTTCCGCGAAGGCACGTTCGTGGGGGCCGATCGCAGCGTGCGGAAGTACTTTCAATGGGTGAAGGACTTTCCCAAGTACGACCCCACCGACCTGTTCGCCTGACATGGAAGACCACGAGCAGGCGCACGAGTCACCGTCCGGTGAGGTGCCGGAGGGCGTCGGGCCCGAGGTGTTCCGCGAGCGCTTGCGGCAGGCGTCGCAGCAGGATCCCGTCGACGGCGCGCACATCACGCTCGACGACGAGGTCGTGTTCCTCGAAGACATCGAGAGCGTCGAAGCCGAGGGCGAGGGTCACAAGTCGCGCGTCCGTCTCCGCAACGGGCTGATCATCGGCGGAGTGACCGGTGCCGCCATCGTCGCCGCGCTGGCGACCATCCGGTACCGCCGCCGGCACCACTGATCCGAGCGCTACCCGATCAGCGGTACGTCCGGGTAGCGCTCCTCGAGCATGCGGCGGAAGCCATCGCGCCAGTTCACCCGGCAGCGGCCCACCAGCTCCTGGCGGCGCGTCGGGTCGGGCGCGCTGTTCGTGATCCAGCGGTCCTGGTACGCGAACTCGGGCGTGATGCCGGTGAGCTCACCCATGTAGCCGCACCAGTCCTCGGCGCTCACGATGTCGTCTCCTGCCCAGTTCACGACGACGGCAGGCGTCGACGCCGCGTCCAGGAGCGCGCCCGCCTGCTCGCAGATGTCGTCCTCGTGGATGGGGCCGTGCAAGTTGGGACCGGGTGCCTGCAGCGGGATGGCCTGACCCGCGCGCATGCCGTCGAACATGTACGCAGGCCAACCACCGTTGGCGCCGTACGACACCTCCATGCGCGCGATGGTCGTCGGCAGGTCGAATGCCCGCGCACACGCGCGCGCGACGCCCTCGGCCGCGATCTTCGAGATCGAGTACGTCGGCGAGAAGGGGCTCTCGTTGTCGCCGAGCGGATCGGTCTCGGTGTACACGTGATACGGATCCGGGTCAGGCTTGTAGACCGAGCACGTCGACATGTGCAGGAAGGCCTTCGCGTTGCGGCAGTGGCTCATCAGGAGGCCAGTGCCTTCGGCGTTCGTACGCAGCGCGGTGTCGTAGTCGAGGCCCCCGACCTGGTACACCGCGAGGTGCAGGACGTAGGTGAAGTCACTGGGCAGCGCGTCGAACTGACCCGACGCGAGGTCGACGGGCAACGTCGTAATACCGGCGGCCTCGAGCGCCACCCGAGGATCGGTGTCGTCGACGACCTGGCGGATGAGCCCGGCCTCGGCGGCGCGGAACCGCGCGATACCCCAGACCTCGTTCTCCTTGGCGAGGAACCGCGCCAGCGGCCCCGCGATCTGCCCCGACACTCCGGTGATGAGGATCTTCTCGCCCGACGGCATGCAGGAATGTCTACCTGATCGGCGGCTTCACGGATCGAAGCCCTACCGGATCGATGCCAGGTGGACGACGTACCACTCCCCCCGCCAGGAGATCATCGACGCGATCGTGAACGTGCCGGTGCGCCCGTCGACCGTGTACCGGAGTGTGGTGCCGTAGACGCGCCAGTAGCTGCCCTTGTTGGACTCGACACCGGGTTGGATCCACTGGGCCTGGTCACTCGGGACCGACACCGCCGTGAGCTGAGCGGTCGCCGAGCCCGAACCGAGCTGCGTGTGCCAGGTGTGGATGTCCTCGTTGAACGCGGCGACCAGCCGGGCGTTCCAGTCGCGCTCGGGGTCGGAGAGCGCCTTCACCTGCTTGTACGCGTTCAGCGGGAAGAAGAACGGCATCGCCGGTGACGGGTCGTCGGCGACGATCGCGGCCCAGAGCGAGTTCACGTGCGCGGTGAGGACCGGGCTCGATGCGTCGGGCTCGGTGTCGGTCTGCGGGAGGAGGCCGGGATCGCTCGCAGCCGTCGTCGTGGTGGGCGCCGGCGCGGTCGTCGCGCTCGACGCGGGCACTGTTGTCGTGGGCGTGCCCGGTGTGGTCGTTCCCGGCGCCGCAGTTCCGGTGGTGATGTCGGTCGCAGTGGCCGCCGCGGTCGGTCCGTCGCCGTTGCCGGGCCCGCCGCCGACCGCCGCGACGAGCAGCATGATGGCGACGGTCACCGCGACACCGACGCCGAGCGCGCGGTATCCCTCGAGTCGGGAGCTCCGAGTGCCGCCGCCAGTCGCCATCGCGCCGTCACCCTAGGAGCGAAGGCCAGCGCTGCCGGTGTCAGACCGACTCGGACGCGGGTACCTTGCCGCGCTCTGGAACCGCTCGACCCACCTCCGTTCCGTCCGCGTCCGGCCGCGCACTCCGCGGCGCAGATGACCACGTGGCTCGAGCTCTTCTACGACCTCGTCTTCGTCGCCGCGATCCTCGTGATGAGCACCGCGGTCTCGCATCTGCACCAACCGGCACGCGTGGCGTGGGTGGTCGCGGTCTTCGTCTCGCTGTGGTGGGTCTGGCTCCTCACCACGATGTTCACAAACCGCTTCCGCACGCAAGACATGACCCACCGTCTGCTCGTGCTCACGCAGATGTTCCTCGTGATCCTCGTCGCGATGGAGGCTCACGAAGGCGTCGTACGCGACGGCGTCTACCTCTCGGCCACGTACGCGGCACTCGTCGCCACCGTCGCGATCATGTACGCGCGCCACGCGCGGCATGCACGACCGTGCGGCGCAGTATGCGATGAGCCGGGCGCGCTGGCTGGCGGGGTCGAGCGCCGTGTTCGTCGCAGCGTCAGTCGTGCCCACCTCGGTGCGGGGCGTGGTCTGGATCGTCGGGCTTGCACTCAGCGTCGAACCTGCCCTGCGCCGTTCGTCGCCGACCGACCGAGCGCCCGGCGTCGACGAGCACCACCTGCTCGAACGCATGGGCGCGCTGACGATCATCGTGTGCGGCGAGGCGTTCGTGAAGGTGGCGATCGCAGTGAGCAGCGGCACGGTCGTCGACGTCGACGTGATCGCGCTCGCGTTCCAGTTCGTGTTGACCTTCGCGATCTGGTTGATCTACTTCGAGGACATCCCGCACGCGGGCATCCGCCCGGGCCGGCTTCCCGCCTGGCTGGGGCTCCACCTGGTGCTCCAGCTCGCGATGGCCGGCACCGCGATCGGCGTGTCGAAGCTGGTGAAGACGGGGCCGCTCGACCACCTCCCTCCCGCCGACATCCTCGAGATCACCGCCACCCTGGCCACCCTCTATCTCGCGCTCGCACTGCTCGGGCCCTGCACCCGCCGGAGGCCGGTGCGGCCGCTGCTCGTCCTGCGGTTGACGACGTGCCTCGTCACCACCGCGGTCGGGCTGGCCGCGTGGCAGGTCTCCGGCATCGATCTTGCGGAGGGCGTCGCCGCGCTGACCGTCGTGGCGATCGTGCACGCCGCGATCGGCGTGCGCCTCGACAACGAAACCGAAGTGCTCGAGCCCGTTTGACGCTCGCTACGCCTGCCCGTCGTCGATCGCGATGCCGAGCTCCGCGAACACGCCGAGCGCGAGCGGCAGGACCTGCGTCGAGTCGATGGTGATGCCCGTGAGCGTTGCCGCGCCGCGCAGGCCTTCGACGATGGAGCCCTGCAGATGCGTGTCGGTCGTCGACGCGCTCGCGAACTCACTGCTTCGAAGATCGCAGCGCGGCGAAGGTCACCGCGTCGAGCTGCGCGCCGGAGAAGTCGGATTCCGCGAGCGAGCAGTCGTCGAACACGACGTGCGTTGCGGTGGCGAAGCGGAAGTTGGCGCCGTCGAGCTTGCAGCTCACGAAGCGCACGTCACGAAGCTGCGCGTCGGAGAGCACCACTCCGGCGAGCCGGCAATTCCGCAGCTCGACGCGTCGCAGGGACGCGGTGGAGAGCACTGCGCCGGACAGCTCGCAGTCGGTCAGCTCGACGTCGGTAAGCGAGAGCAGCTCGAGGTGCGCGCCCGTGAACGCGACCCGCACGAGCATGCAATCCGTGATCCGGACGCTCTTCGCCGTGCACCCGGTGAGGTCGGCGCCGATGACCCGCTCATCCTCCCACTCGTCACTCGCGGCCATCACCGCGTGGTCGGCGTCGGCCAACGACGGGTCGAGATCCGGGGCCTGAGGATCGGCAGATCGGCGCTTCCCGCGGGCGGGCACGGCCGGAATCTATGCCGGGGCCCGGGGGTCAGGCCGGGCCGAGGGCCAGGGATCAGAACGCGTCGAGGATGTCGACCACGAACACGAGGGAGTCGGTGCCGGAGATGCCGGCGCTCGTGTTGCCGGACGTGCCGTAGCCGAGGGCGGGAGGCACGACCAGCAGGACCTGCGAGCCGACGGTCTGGCCGACCAGTGCCTGGTCCCAGCCCTTGATGACCTTCCCGGTGCCGATCGCGAAGTCGATGGGGGCGCCGCGGTCCCACGAGGAGTCGAACTGCTTCCCGCTCCCCCAGATCACGCCGGTGTAGTGCACGGTGATGGTCTGACCCGAGGCGACGACGGGGCCGGTGCCGACCACGAGCGGCTGCACCACGAGGTCGGTGGGCGCGACGATTCCCGCCGGAGGAACCGTGATCGTGGGCTTGCCCGTGCTGTCGAGCACCACGGTCGGCAACCCTGCGGGTGGTGTCACGGTGTCTCCCGTCGCGCGTGCGAGTGGTGTGCGGATGCTCTTCACGTCGACGAGGAACAACAACGTGTCGTTCTTCTTGACGCCGTTCCCGGTGACGCCCTTTGCGAGGCCGTCCTTCGGTGCGACCGCGATCAGCACGCGACTCCCGACCGACGCGCCGACCAGTCCGTTGACGATCCCGGGCGAGACCTGGGTCTTGTCGAGGACCGCGTACGCCGGAGCGGCGCCGTACGACGTGCCGATCTCCTTCCCCGTGCGGCCGTCGACGACGACGAAGTCGAACGTGATCTTCTGGTTCTTCACGAGCTTGTCGCCGCTGCCGACCGCGACCTTCTCGTCGACGGTCTTCGCCACCGAGAACGGGGCGTTGAACTTCAGCGTCGGCTTCTCGCCCGCGTTGCCCTCGATCGTGATCTTGCCGAGCGGGCCGGTGGTCGACGCCGCGACCGCGGCGGTCGCGCCGGCGAACGTGACCGCGAGAAGCGTGAGGATGACGGCGAGGCGACGCACAGAGCTTGCCTTTCGGCGACGGGAGGACCTCGCAGGCTATCGGCGCGCTTCGGGAATCTGGACGCGGACCGGCCGGCTCTCAGCGAACTATCAGGCAGTCACGTGCGCCCGCCCGACCCGAGAGAACGACGCCACCGCGCTCTCGCTCGATTGCGACACGGGTTCGGTACGTGCAGAGGCTGCGGCTCGCGGCGTACCCTCGCAACCATGACGACAACAACGCAGACAGGGTCGATTGCCGACGTGCTCGCCACCACGTGGATGATCTCGTCGGACTCCCACATCATCGAGCCGCCCGATCTCTGGGAAGGCCTGGTGCCCGTGCTCGGCGACCGGGCGCCGCGTGTGGTGTCGGAGGCCGACGGCGACTGGTGGTACGTCGACGGCCGGAAGACGATGTCGTTCATCGGGATCCAGACCGGTGACCGCTTCGTCAAGGAGGCCGACGAGCTGCGCACCTCGGCGGTCTTCGGCGATGTCCGCCCGGCTGCCTACGACCCTGCGGCCTACCTCGCGGAGAACGAGACCGACGGGATCTGGGGCTCCGTGATCTACCCGAGCCAGGGCCTCGTCCTGTTCTCGGTGCCGGTCACCGACGTCGTCACGCTGGCGATGCGCGCGTACAACGACTGGGTCGGCGCCTTCTGCAGTCACGACACCAACCGGCTCAAGGGCATCGCGATGGTCAACCTCGACGACCCGAACGAGGCGGCCGACGAGCTCACCCGGTGCCGCGCGCTCGGCTTGTGCGGGGCGCTCATCACCGTCGCTCCCCCGTCGTGGCTTCCCTTCAGCCACCCCGACTACGACCGGTTCTGGGCGACCGCGCAAGACCTCGACATGCCCCTGAGCATGCACACCGCAACCGACCGTGGCGATCCGCGCGTCGGCGACGCCGCCTTCCGCCTGGACGTGAAGCACGTGCCGCCGTCCCTGTTCTGCAACCAGGACCACCAGGTGCGTCTCTCCCTTGCCGACCTCGTGTTCACCGGCGTGTTCGAGCGGTATCCCGGATTGCGGGTCGGCTCGGTCGAGCACGAGCTCGCGTGGATCCCGTACTTCCTCGCCCAGATGGACTACACGTACACCGATCGCCCGCCGCGTGGTGACTGGCACCGCTTCCCGGCGGGAGTGCTCCCGAGCGACTACTTCCACACCAACTGCTTCGCCTCGTTCCAGGAAGACGCGGTCGGCATCCGAGAGCGCGATGTCATCGGCGTCAACACGCTCATGTGGGGCAGCGACTACCCGCACACCGAGTCGACGTTCCCGCGCTCGCAGGAGATCCTCTGCGACATCCTCGCCGAGGTCGCTCCCGACGACGCCCGCAAGATCGTGTCCCAGAACGCGGCGAGCCTGTACCACTTCGATCCGCCGCCCGCGCGGGAGGACGCCCGATGACCGACCTCGCGATCCGGGGCGGCACCGTCGTCGACGGCAGCGGCGCGCCCGCGTTCCGTGCCGACATCGGCATCGCGGACGGCCGGATCGTGGAGATCGGCGAACGCGTGACCGCACGTGAAGAGGTCGACGCGAGTGGGCGCCTCGTGGTGCCCGGCTTCGTCGACATCCACACGCACTACGACCCGCAGGCGCTCTGGGATCACGAGCTCTCGCCGTCCCTCTACCACGGCGTCACGTCGGTCATCGCGGGGAACTGCGGGTACAGCCTCGCCCCCACGCGGCCGGCCGACCGCGTGTCGCTGTGCCGCACCCTCGACAAGGTCGAAGACATGCGCCTCGCCACGTTGGAGGCGGGCATCGACTGGGACTTCGAGACCTACCCCGAGTATCTCGCCGCGGTGCACCGACGCGGCACCGCGATCAACTTCGGCGGCTACGTGGGGCACACGCCCGTGCGGATGTACGTGATGGGCGACGACGCCTACGAGCGTGAGGCCACCGACGACGAGATCGCGCGCATGCAGCAGGTCGTCGCCGAGTCCATCGAAGGCGGCGCGCTCGGGTTTTCCAGCGACCGCGGCGGGTTCCACCTCGGCGACGGCGGCCGTCCCGTCCCGTCGATCGTCGCGACGCAGGACGAGGTCGAGGCGCTCATGCGTGTCACCGGTGACATCGGCCAGGGCATGGTGCACATCGCGCCGGGCGAGAACTTCGCCTGGGTCTATGCGTTCCAGCGCACGCTGGGCCGCACGATCACCTGGTCGTCGATCCTCACCTACCCGCCGGAGTGGAAGTCACGCGCGCCGTTCCGCGACAAGCTCGTGCTCCATGCCGAAGGGCGCGCCGCGGGTGCCGATGTGTGGGTGCAGGTCACGTGCCGGCCGATCCTGCAGGAGCTCGCGATGATCGAGCCCACCGCGTTCTACTCGGTGCCCGCGTTCGCGCCATTCGTCGCCGCGCCGCTCGAGGCCCGGCACACGTTCTACGAAGACCCGGCGTGGCGCGCCCGCGTGTCGGAGGAGTTCGACAGCAGCAAGTGGGTGAACCCGCGTTGGGAGACGTTCCGCGTCGCCGACTCGGCCGCACACCCGGAGCTCGTCGGGCGCTCGGTCGCCGACATCGCACGCGAGCGGGGGTGCACCCCGTTCGACGTCGTCGCCGACATCTCACTCGCCGATGATCTCGAGTCCCGTTTCAGCGTCACGTTCGCGAACGACGACGAAGACGGCGTCTCCCTCCTCATGCGCACCGACGGCTGCATCATGGGGCTGTCCGATGCCGGCGCGCACGTGAGCCAGATCTGCGATGCGGTGATGCCCACCGACTTCCTGTCGAAGTGGGTCCGCGACCGTGAGCTCATGCCCGTCGAAGAGGGCGTGCACAAGCTCACCGGCGAGCTCTCCGACGTGCTCGGCATCGGCCGGGGCCACCTCCAGGTCGGCGCGCCGGCCGACGCGGTCGTCCTCGACTGGGAGCGCCTGTCGCCCGGTCCGATCACCCGTCGCCGGGATTTCCCTGCCGACGGTGAGCGGCTGGTGGCCGACGCGCCCGAGGGGATCGACCACGTGATTGTGAACGGCGTCACGATTCGCGAGGACGGCAAGTCGGTCGTCGACCGTCTCAGCCGGCTCCCAGGGGCGCTCCTGCAGAATTGACGTTCACCTGGTCTTCAGTTCCGAGGAACTGAATTCAACGTGAACAACGTTCTTGCCGATAGTCGATCGGCGAGTGCCGTCCCTATGGTGGCAGCAGATCCGATCGACGCGCCGAAAGCGAACCATGACCGCGAGCGAGACCGTCCACCTGCCCCCGCTGCGGAGCCTGGCGATCGGTGCGGTCCCGCGCCTGGTGGAGGGTGTGCTCGCGCCCACGGCGATCTTCCTGCTGCTCCTCCACTTCTTCGGCGTCCCCGCCGCGATCGTGGGTGGCTTCCTGTGGTCGTGCTCGGTGATCGTGGTCCGCAAGATGCTCGGCCGCCGCATCCCCGCCCTCGTGCTCGTGGGCGTCGGCGTGCTGCTCGTCCGAACCGTGCTCTCACTGGCGACCGGCAGCAGCTTCCTCTACTTCCTCCAGCCCACGCTCGGCACCGCGGTCGCCGGCGTCGTGATCCTCAGCTCGGCCGTCCTCGGCCAGCCCGTCGTGCTGCGCATCGCGCGTGACTTCTGCCCGCTCCCCGAGGACACCATGAGCGACGCCCACCTGCGCCGGTTCTTCCTCGGTATCTCGCTGCTGTGGGGAGTCACCCAGCTCATCAATGCGGGCGTCACGCTCTGGCTGCTCGTGAGCCAGTCGGTCGGCACCTATGTGGTGGCGCGCACCGCGATGTCGTGGGGACTCACTGCCGCGGTCATCGGGGTGACCGTCGCCTGGTTCATGCAGGTGCTGCGCCACCGCCAGCGCGACGCCGCGCTCGTGCCGGTCACCGTCTCCGGCCGCCGGTAGGCGCACCGCCGCGTGCGGCGTCTCCTTCTGGCAGGTCTTCTGGTAGATCAGTGCGGCACGCTGCCGTTCTCGCAGTAGGGCGCGCGGTTCACGAATGGGCCATTCACCGTTTCGCAGGAACTTCGATATAGATTCGTACGAGTTTCGCACGTTGCCCGACGTCGACCCAACGGGCCGCCCGGAGGTGTGCCATGGCCCCGCGCTTCTTCCGTCACGGTGAGCTCCCGCTCGTGGTGCTCGCGCTGCTGGAGCGGGAGCCCATGCACGGCTACCAGGTGCTCGGTGAGCTGACTCGCCTCTTCGGCGACCTCTACGAGCCGTCCGCCGGGAGCGTCTACCCCGCGATCCGCGCCCTGCGGGACGACGGCCTCGTCGGCGCGACCGCGGCCGGGCGGCGCAGCGTGTACTCCCTCACCGACCTCGGGCACCAGACCCTGCGACGACGCGGTGAGGAGCTCGCCGCGCTCGAGGTGCGCACGGGTGTGCGGGTGCGCGCCGTGACCTCCGTCGACGGTGCGATCGACCGCTTCGCGATCCGCGCCCGCCTGCTCGCGCCGATGCTCGATCCGCGCGCCGCCGAGCAGGTCCTCGACGAGGCTGCACGGCAGCTCGAGCGCCTGACGGTGGGATCCCGACGCGCTATGAGTCGCCGACGCTCACCTCGCCGCGGCCCTGGCGCTCCCAGAGCCCGCCTTCGAAGCTCGAGAAGCCGGGCATGCGGAGGCAGCTCTCACGCGCCCTGTGGACAGTTCACTGCCCCTGAGAGGCCGAACGTTTTCCTCTCAGGGGCAATGAATCTGCTACAGGTTCCAGACCCGCTTGGCGTTGCCGCTCACCATCAGCTCACGCTCGTGCGCGGGGATGCCGGCGAACTGCTCCTCCACGATCTTGCGCGAGTGCGGCCAGCTCGTCACCGGGTGCGGGAAGTCGCTCGACCACATGATGTTCTCCACGCCGAGCCGGTGCCGGATGAGCGGAGACTGCAGCGCGTCGGGCTCCTCGATGAACGTGAGGTGCACGTTCTTGTGGAAGTAGTGGCTCGGGAGCTCCTTGATGTCGGGGAAGTTGTACCCCTGGCGTGACGCAAGGTCGTCGGCGATGTACACCCACCACGCGACCCAGCCGAGGCCGGGCTCCACGAACACGAGCTTGAGGTCGGGGAACCGCTCGAGGATGCCGGTCATGACCCACATGCCGAGCGCCTCGCCGGTGCTGAGCCCGACCATGGTGACCATGATCCCGCGGTCGGGAGTCGGGTCGCGGTCGGTGAGGCTCGACAGCATCGTGTTGAGGCCGATGTGGCAGCAGATCGGCAGGCCGGTCTCCTGGATCGTCGCGAACAGCGGGTCGTAGCGCTCGTGGTAGTAGTCAGGGAGATCGACCTCGGGCGGGAACACGGGGAGCTGCAGCGACTTCCCGCCCATCGACGCGACGCGCTGCACCTCCTTCACCGCGAAGTCGATGTCGTGGATCGGGATCTGGTACGAGACGATGAGGCGGTTGGGGTCGGCCGCGCCGAACTCGTGCATCGCGTCGTTGAACGCGACCGTCGCCTCCGCGGTGCCGCCCTCGACCTGGTACAGGTAGCGGAACCCGCTGACCTCGCAGTACAGGACCTCTTGCGCGACACCGTCGAGGTCCATCGCCTCGAGGCGCGCGTGCGGATCGGTGTGGCCGGGCTGCGACATGTTCCGCAAGCGGAACGCGCTCGTGTCCTGCTCCCGCTTGCGCGACGTGTCCCATGCCTGGTTGACCGCGCCGGCGCCCGTGTTCATCTGCTGCGCGAAGCCGCTCGCCGCCTTGTCGTACGCGTCGTGGAACTTCGACGCGAGGTGCGCCTTGACGCTGTCGTGGCCGATCTTCACGTGCGAGTCGGAGGAGATCAACAGCTCCTGCGTCGTGGGCTCTTCGGTCATCGTCATCGCGCGCTCCTCAGCGGTGTGTGGGCAGTCGGCGTTCCGGCGCCATAGTGATCACTAGGATGATGCCGTCAATTCTGCCACTCCGCAAGGCCCCGCCGACTGGATACCGGGCCGGATACCGCGGCCGGGCGCCGCGGGTGCGGGCCTCAGGCCGGCTGGCCGGTGGCGGACGTGCGGGTGGGTGGGCGCTGGGGGCTGAAGCGCACGCACGCCTTGCCGCAGAACTTGCCCACGACCGCGGCGACGAGGCCGCCGAGGAACGCCGGCAGGACCACGATGATGAGCGAGCCCACGACCTGGTCTTCCAGGCGGAGGGTCTTGTCGTTGTAGGCGAGGATCACGAGCACGAAGAACACCAGCGCGCCGAAGAACGCGGCCTGGGCACCGGGCCAGAACCGGCGCGTGCCGAACGAGGCCACGAACGCCCCGAGGCCCATCCCGAGCGCGCCGCCCAGGCCCCACAGCACGGGTGGTGCGACGGTGCGGGTGCCGGGCCCGTTGATCGTGGGCTCGAGCGCGTGCGCGATGACGGCGAAGAGGATCGACCCGACGACGGCGATGGCCGCACCGCACCAGGTTGCCCGCCACTCACGCTTCGTCATCGTCGGCTCCGGCTGAGGCGATCGAATCGGGGTCACGGTCGTCACCCGATTGGCGATCGGCGATCGAGAGTAGCGGGCGAAAGTACCAACTCCCCCCGATTCTGAGGAACAATGGGGGCATGACGGAAACCAGCACTCCCACCAGCTTCACCCGGATGGACGAAGGCACCGCCGAGCACTGGGCGGTGATCATGGATCACCACTTCACCCACCAGGGTCGGGTCGCGGAACGGGTGCTGATGCTCCTGCGCAGCCTCGCCGAGATCACCGACGGGTTCGCGGTCGATCAGCTCACCCACTCGCTCCAGACCGCGACGCTCGCCGAACGCGCGGGAGCCGACGACGAGCTCGTCGTCGCCGCGCTGTGCCATGACGTCGGCAAGGCGATCAGCGTGATGAACCACCCACGCATCGCGGCCGAGATCCTGCGCCCGTACGTGCGTCCCGAGGTCCAGTGGGCCATCGAGGTGCACCAGGACTTCCAGGGCCGTCACTACTACGAGCACCTTGGCATGGACCCGAACGCGCGCGAGAAGCACGCGGGTGGTGACTGGTTCGCGCTGGCGGAGAAGTTCGCCGACGAGTGGGACCAGATCGCGTTCGACCCGAACTACGACACGCTCCCGCTCGAGCACTTCGAAGACCGCGTTCGCGCCGTCTTCGCCACCCCTCACTCCATCTGACTCGTCAGAGCACGCCGAGGCGCCTCGCGCACTCGACGACCTTGGCGCCGATCTCGTCGACGCTTGCGACCACGCCGTCGCGCATGACGACGTTGCCGGCGATGACGCTCGTCGTCACGACCGAGCCGGACGCGGCATAGACGAGGTTCTCGAGGAGGTGGCCGGGGCCGAGCTCGGGCGCGTTCGCGCGCACGAGCAGGAAGTCGGCCGGCTCCCCCACCGCCAGCGGGCGCGCCCCGAGTGCGGGCGCGTGCGCGCCAGTCGCGACATCCCACGCTTCGGCGGCAGGCAGCGCGGCCGGGTCGTCGTGCGCGAACTTCTGCAGCAGCGCGAGCACCTTGACGTCCTGGAGGAGGTCGAGGCCGTTGTTCGACGACGCGCCGTCGGTGCCGAGCCCGACTGCGATCCCGTGCTCGCGTACGCGCGCGTACGGGAAGGTTCGCCCGACTGCGAGCTTGAGGTTCGAGACGGGATTGGTGACGACCGTCGTGCCGCGCGCGGCGACCAGCTCGAGCTCGGCGGCTTCCATCCACACGCCGTGGGAGAGCACCGCGCGCGGTGACAACAAGCCGATGCGGTCCAGGTACGGGCCCGGGCGCACGCCGGTGAGTGCGAGACAGCCGACCACTTCGTCTTCGGTCTCGAGGAAGTGGAGCTGCACCGGGATCTCGCGTGCGGCTGACTGCTCGGCGGCCCACTCGAGTGATTTCTCGCTGACGGTGTAGATGCCGTGCGGCGCGAGCGACGGCTGCACCATCGGCCCGAAATCGGCCAACGCGTCGAGTGCGTCGGCCACCGGTGCGCACGCGGTGCTCGACCGCGACGCGTCGAGCCCGTCGATGAGTGGCGGCCCCACCGCGGCGCGTAGCCCCGCGTCGCGCATCGCACGGGCGACGGCGACCGGATGCCAGTACATGTCCCAGCAGCGCACCGTGCCGGTGCGGATCATCTCGACGCACGCGAGCCGTGTTCCCCAGTAGACGTCGTTGTCGGTGAGTCGTGCTTCGGCCGGCCAGATCTTCTGCTCCAGCCACTCCATCAGCGGCAGGTCGCTGCCGTAGCCGCGGAACAACGTCATGCCTGCGTGCGTGTGCCCGTTGACGAGCCCGGGGACGAGCACGTCGCCACCCGCGTCGATCACGTCGTCGCCGGTCTCGGCGACGACGCCGACATCCGCGCCGTACGCAGCGATGATCCCGTCGACCGCGCGCAGGGCGACCGGTGAGCCGGCGGGCGACGTCGCGTTGGTGACGACGAGGCTCATGTGAGCGCCGGCACCAACGCGTCGAGCGACTCGATCACCGCGGCTCGATTCGCGGCCTTGCCTGCCTCGAACTCATCGACCGTGAGCTCGTGGTCGCCGACACCGTTGGCCAGGTTGTCGACGACGCAGATCGCGGCGTACGCGAGCCCGAGCTCGGCCGCGAGCACGCACTCCGACGCGACCGTCATGCCCACCACGTCGGCGAACTGCGAGATGTAGCGGATCTCGGCCGGGGTCTCGAAGCGCGGCCCGAACGACTGCCAGTAGACGCCACCCTCGCGGAGCGTCACCGGTGGATCGACACGGCGCCATTCGTCCACGAGGCGCGCCCGCCACGGGCGATCGAACCCGGGCACACGGTGACCGCGCGCGTCGTCGAACGAGGAGACCGACGTGTGGAGCGCGATGAAGTCGTCGGGCGCGAGGAACGTGCCGACGCCGACATCGCGACGCAAACCGCCGACCGAGCTCAGCGCGAGCACGCGGTCACAGCCGAGCGCGGCGACCGCCGCGAGGTTGTCGGCGTGTCGTACCAGGTGCGCCGGCCTGTAGTGGTCGAGACCGTGCCGTTGCACCACCACGTGCGTGCCGCAGTCGAGCGCGACGCCGATCCTCTGGCCGTCGGCGGCGTACTGCGACCCGAGGATGCTGTGCCCGCCGATGATCGCGAGACGGCCCGTCTGCATGGCCGGGGACGGTACCGCACTACGATCCGCCGTCATGCTGTGGCACCGACCCGACGGCGACCTCGTACGCGGCGTGTCGCCGACCAAGGCGATCATGCCGTACCTGATGCGGGGCCGGAACGAGTCGGCCGTCTACTTCGAGCAGCAGGTCTCGATGCGCAAGGCCGACGCGTTCACGCGCACCTTCAACGAAGCGCATCCCGAGACGCCCATCAGCGTGCAGCACCTCGTGATGTGGGCGATCACGCAGGTGCTCGAGCAGTACCCCACGATGAACCGCTTCGTCGTCGGCGGGCGGCTCTACCAGCGCCGCGGGATCTGGTTCACATACTCCGCGAAGCAGAGCCTGAAGGGCGCGTCCCCGATGCTCGTGCTGAAGCGCCGCTTCGACCCCAATGAATCGTTCGAGGAGATGGTCGAGGGGATGGCCCGCCAGCTCTACGGCGACCGCTACGGCGGCAACGTCGCACGCGCCGACAAGGACGCCGCGCTGATCCTGAAGCTTCCCGGCCTGCTCCGGCGCGTCGTGCTCGCGGTCGGCCGGTTCGGCGACGCGTTCGGGCTGCTCCCCGGCACGATGATCGAGGACGACCCCATGTACGCGAGCGCGTTCTTCGCCAACCTCGCCAGCATCGGGATGGACGCCTGCTACCACCACCTCTACGAGTACGGGTCGATCGGGATCTTCTGCGTGATCGGACGGCCGACCACCGATCCCGGCTCCCCCACCAGCGGCCCGGATCGCCGCCGCACCATGGTGCTCCGGTGGACCTTCGACGAGCGCACGGAGGACGGCCTGGTTGCCGGTTACGCCCTCAAGCGGGCCAAGCAGATCCTGGAGGACCCCGAAGCGGTCATGGAACGGATTCCAGCGCGTGCGGTCAGTTCCCCGTAGACTCCCGTCCCGGCCGGTACGCTCGCCGGATGCCTGCGCTCGGCGGACGGATCTGGGATATTGGTGCTCGAGGGGATTCGAGGGGTGCGAGGGGTACGAGGGGGCGATGAGGTGGCGATGAGCTTTTTCGAAAATCGCCTCGAGGCGTACCCCCGCCTGCAGGAGTACCACCTCGCGCAGGAGCTCGGGTACTGGCCCTATTACAAGACGGTGCAGAGCGCGGCCACGCCCCGCTTCACCATCGAGGGCACCGACTACATCAACTTCGGCTCCAACAACTACCTCAGCCTCTCGTACCACCCCAAGGTGATCGAGGCCGCGCAACGGGCCACCCAGAAGTACGGCACCGGCGTCACCGGCTCCCGCCTCCTCAACGGGACCCTCGACCTCCATCGCGAGCTCGAGAAGGAGCTGGCCGACTTCTACGGCCGCGAAGCCGCGCTCGTGTTCTCCACCGGCTACGTCGCCAACGTGAGCACCATCGCCGGCCTGCTCCGGCGCCAGGACTACGCGGTCCTCGACAAGGACGCCCACAACTCGCTCGTCACCGGCGCCCAGCTCTCGGGCGCCACCCTCAAGCGCTTCTCGCACAACGACGTCGAACGGCTCGGGCGCGTGCTCCGCGACCTGCCCGACGACCCGGGCAAGGCAGTGATCGTCGACGGCGTCTACTCGATGGGCGGCGAGACCGCTCCTCTCGACGCGATGCTCGAGATCTGCCGCGAGCACCCGAACACCTTCCTCCTCGACGACGAGGCCCATGGGCTCGGTGTGCTCGGTGAGCGGGGTCGCGGCGCGGCAGAGCATTACGGCGTGCTCGACACCGTCGATCTCATCACGCTCACGTTCTCCAAGACCCTCGGCTCGTGCGGTGGCGCCCTCGTCGGGTCGAAGGAGGCCATCGAGCTGCTCACGCTCGAGGCCGACACCTTCATCTTCACGGCATCGAACACGCCCGGCTCGATCGCCGCCGCGCTGCAGGGCCTTCGCATCCTGCGCGACGCGCCGGAGATGGCCGCGAACCTGCGGGCGAACGTCGATCTGTTCGTCGGCCTGCTCGCCGACCGCGGCGTGCCCGTCAACCGGGCCGAGAGCGCGATCATCACCATCCCGCTGCGCAAGGACGACGAGGTCTCGGCGGTGGTGCTCGCACGGGAGCTCCTCGACGCCGGCGTCTTCGTGAACCCCGTCGTGTCGCCGGCGGTGCCGAAGGGCCTCGGCCTGTTGCGGTTGAGCCTCATGCTGGACCACACTCCCGCGATCCTCGAAGAGGCCGCCCAGGCGATGTTGAAGGTGCTCGCCGACAACGACCAGCTGCCCGAGGAGTGAACTGCGGCGGGGCCGGGTCAATCCAGGTCTCGTACGGTCGCCGCAGTGAACGACCCGGAGTCAGGCGCGCAGCTTCTCGAACCGGCGTTCCCAGTCCTCGTGGCGCTTGCGCGCGTCCTGGATGAACGGCGAGTACCCGATCGCCTTGATCATGAAGTCGTTGAACGCCTTCACCGGCTGACGCAACGGACGGACGACGTCGACGAACAGCACGACCCGCGTCTCGTCGGTCTCGTTCCACGCCTCGTGCTCGAAGGTGTCGTCGAACACGAGGCTCTTGCCCTCTTCCCAGTGCGCGGTCTGGCCGCCGACCTTGATCCCGACGCGGTCGTCCGACGCGGGGATCACCAGGCCCAGGTGGTAGCGCAACACGCCCTTGTACGGGCCGGTGTGCGGTGGCAAGCGTTTGTGCGGTGCGAGGATCGAGAACATCGCGGTCTGCATGCCGGGGATGCGCTCGACGATGCGCGCGGTCTCCGGGCAGCGGGCGCAGTTGGGCTCGCTCTTGAACCCGTAGCCGTAGAAGAAGAACGTCTTCCAGCGATCGTCGTCGGTGAGGCTCAGCTGATCGGTGGAGATGTCCTGGAAGTTGGGCAGCGCGTCCTGGTAGCCGAGCACGGTGTCGAGCTCACGCCGGATCGTCTTCCACTCGGCCTCGATGGGCGCGACCCACGAGAAGTCGTCGGGATCGAAGAACGGCTGGTTCGGGATCAGCGAGTACTTGGCGATCACGCGGTCGATGACGCGGAGCAGGCGGTCGCCGAGGCGGGTCGAGACGGTGACGACCTTGTCCCAAGCCGGTTCCCAGACGCGTCGTTGCTGGCTCGCCATTGCCGCGCAGCGTAACGCGCGAGGATCTTCGGCATGGCCACGACTCCCCTCCGGTTCCGCGTGTTCGTCGAGCCGCAGGAAGGTGCGAGCTACGACGACCAGCGGGTGCTCGCGCAGCTCGCCGAAGCGCTCGGCTTCGACGCCTTCTTCCGCTCCGACCACTACATCAGCTTCTTCGGCGGTGACGGCCTCCCGGGGCCCACCGACGCGTGGACGACCCTCGCCGGGCTCGCGCGCGAGACGTCGCGGATCCGGCTCGGGACGCTCGTGTCACCGGTGACGTTCCGCGCGCCCGGTCCCCTCGCGATCGCGGTCGCCCAGATCGACGCGATGAGCGACGGGCGGGTCGAGCTCGGGCTCGGGGCCGGGTGGAACGACACCGAGCACCACGCGTACGGGATCGCATTCCCCGACACCGGGGAGCGCTTCGAACGCTTCGAAGACCAGCTCGCGATCATCACCGGGCTCTGGAACACTCCCGTCGGCGAGCGCTTCTCGTTCACGGGGCGGCACTACACGGTGACGGACTCCCCCGCCTTACCGAAACCGGTGCAGGCACCCCACCCACCGATCGTGATCGGTGGCAGCGGACCGCGCCGCACGCCGCGTCTCGCGGCGCGGTACGCCAGCGAGTTCAACGTGATGTTCGGCGCACCCGAGCAGGTGCCCGAGATCGCGGGCCGGGTGCAACGCGCGTGCGAGGCGATCGGTCGTGACCCCGCGACGCTCGGCATCAGCGTCGCGAACACGCTGGTGCTCGGGTCCGATGACGACGAGGTCGAACGGCGCGCCGCGGCGATCGGCCGCACCGCCGAACTGTCACGCTTCGGCTTCGGCGGCACAGCCGCACAGGTGACCGACCGCATCGGTCAGTACCGCGACGCCGGTGTCGATACCGTGTACCTCCAGATGGTCGATCTCCGTGATCTCGACCACTTGCGGCTCTTCGCCGCGGAGGTCCTCCCCGCGTTCCGCTGACCCGACTCAGGCGGCGTTGGCGAGCGCGAGGCCGTCGGCGTTGGCGTCGCCGTCGATGCGTGCGGCGGCTGCGGCGTCCTTCTGGAGCTGGGCGTGGAGGAAGTCGGCGATCAACGTCGCGACGGTCGGCTCGACCGACCCGGTGGTGAACGGGCCGAGGTGCCCGCCGCCGAGGACCGTCACCAGCCACCGCGGACCGGTGGCGTCGGCGAAGAGCTGTTCGCTGGCCCAGTACGGGTTCACGTCGTCGGCGTCACCATGGATCGCGAGCAACGGCGGCGACGCGGTAGTGAACCACGGCCCGCCGTACATGATCTCGGCGCCCGACAGGATCGCCGCCGCGCCGACGCGGTGGTCTGCGACCGACGAGTTGTAGGCGACCGCGGCCGCGGTGATGCCGCCGTCGGAATGGCCGACCACGCCGACGGGGCCGGGCGCGATGACGCCGCGGAGTGCATCGGGAACCGTCATCGGCTCGGTGAGCTGCGTGATGAGCGCGGAGACGTCGGCCGCCTGGTTCACGACGTCGGCCCGATCGAGCCACTCCGAGTTCGCGCTCGTGAACGGGAAGTCGGGCGCGGCCACCACGAATCCCGACGCCGCGAGCTGCTCCTCCATGGCCTCGTAGGTCGACCCCGACGAGCCGTATCCGTGCGCGAGCACGATCAAGGGATAGCGGCCCTTCGCCGTCGGGTACCAGATCGTGACGCCGAACGACCGCGAACCGTCGATCGCGGTGACCCCGATCACATTCACGGCCTCCGGCGCCGCTGCGGCGGCCGTGGCAGCAGGAGACGTCGTCGGGGTCGGTGCGGGTGCGGGGCCGGGTGCGCTCACGACGCCGAACTGCGACTGGTGGGCGACCCGCTGGGCCACGGCGTCGGCCTGTTCCTTGACGTTCGACGGCCACGCGGCGTCGGTTGCCCCGAGCGCGCAGATCGCCAGCACCGCGACGCTCACCCACGTGAGCCGCCGTTCGAACCGATGCATGCGTACAACATCGGCAGTTCATGTTCCAGACTTGTGAACGCCGGTCGAGAATCGGGGAAATCACCCCTGAGGGTCGTCTGACCTCGGTGGTGCCGGCCGCTCGTTCAGCGAGCGCACGCTGGGCCCGAATTGATCGGCACCGATGCGCGCGATCGACGCCACCTCCACGAAGATCCTCCAGGCGATGTCGTCACCGGCACCGAGCGCCCATGAGATCGCCGCCTTGATCGGTGACACGTGCGTGACCACGGCGACGTCGTGGTCGCGAATCTCGTCGAGGAGCTCACCGCAGGCTTCGCGGACGCGCACCCCCAACGCCGCGAGCGACTCACCGCCGGCGGGGATGAAGGTGGGATTGGCGCGCCACTGTGCCCACACCGCGGTCGAGACGTCGCGCAGCGGCACGCCGTCGAGATCGCCGTAGTCGAGCTCGATCCACCGCTCGTCGATCTCGAAGGGCCGTCCGAGCGCGTCGGCGGTCTCGCGCGTCCGCGCGAGCGGGCTCGTGATGATGCGCGCGTCGTCGGGAATGCGTGAGGCGAGCGCCGCCGCCTGCTCGCGTCCGAGCGGCGAGAGTGGCGGGTCGGCCCGCCCGAGCAGCAGGCCGTCGGCATTGGCGGCGGTCTGGCCGTGCCGGACGAGGAACAGCATGCGCGCACGCTACCGGCACGGGCGCGACGACCACCGCGCCGCGGGTACTCGTACCCTGACTCCCGTGCGGCGTCACGGTGTGCTCTCGGGTGTGCTCGTGGCCGCGATCGTCGTGGGGCTCGCGGTCGCGGCGCCGGTGGGCGTGCGCGGCGCTGCCGCGGCGGCTGCCGCGAAGCGAAAGCCGAAGCTCCCGGATCCCGTCCTCCTGGTGCACGGGTTCGACGGCTCCAGTGCGAGCTGGAAGGTGATGGTGCAGCGGTTGCACGATGCGGGCTACCCCGCGAGTCGCGTCGACGCGATCTCCTACGACAGCAGCGCGTCGAACGTCGACGTCGCGCAGCAGATCGGGCGCGCGGTCGACGCGCTGCGCGCGCGTACCGGCGCGGAGCACGTCGACATCGTGAGCCACTCCATGGGCGCGATCTCGTCGCGCTACTACCTCGAGCGCCTCGGCGGCACGAACACCGTCGATGCGTGGGTGTCGCTCGCCGGCGTCAACGAGGGCACGATCTGGGCGTACGGCTGCTACGTGCTCACGCCGTGTCGTGAGATGGTGCCGACGTCGTCGTTGCTCGACAACCTCAATCGCCACTTCCCGCCGTCGGGCCCGACCCGATTCGCGACGTGGTGGTCGCCGTGCGACACGACGATCGTCCCGAACGCAAACGCGGAATTGACCGGCGCGATGAACCATGAGACGAAGTGCCTGGGTCACTCCGACCTGAAGACCGACCTGACGGTGTTCTCGCAGGTGTTGCGGTTCATCCAGCAGCACGCGGGCACGCCCGCGCGGTACGTCTCCACTCCGCCCCGTCAGGGCTCGAGCACGACCTTGATCGCGCCCGAGGCGCGGTCTTCGGCCACGCGGAACGCCTCCGCGGCGTCCTCGAGCGGGAAGCGGTGCGTGATCAGCGTGGCCGCGATGTCGGGGTTCGCGGCGAGCATGGCGGCGGTCTCGTCGAACTCCCGGACACCGTCGTGACGCTCGTACGCCATCGCGGCGGACCACGACAGCTCCTTCACGATGGTCGGGATGCCCGGGACCGGCACGAGCGAGTGGTACACGCCGAGGAGGACGGCGCGGCCGCCCGGTGCTGCGAGCTCCGCACACCGGGCCACGGCCGACTCCGAGCCGGCGCATTCGATCACGACGTCGTACTCCCCCGACGGCGCGGTCGCACCCAGGCGACGCCCGGCTTCGTGCTGATGAGGATGGCGCGCCTCCAGTGCGACGTCGTGCCCGAGGGACCGCACCGCGGCGACCGCGAGGAGCCCGATGGACCCACCTCCGACCACCGCGACGCGTTCGCCGGGCTGGATCGCGGCCCGGCGCACACCGTGCCAGGAGACCGCGAGCGGTTCGACGAGGCTGGCGTCGGCAGCAGTCAGACCTGGAGGTAACGCGGTGAGTGCGTAGACGGGGACTCGCGCGCGGTCTGCGAGACCGCCGTCGCTGAACACGCCGAGGTTCCCGTGCTCGCCCGAGCAACGTTGCGTGTGGCCCGCGCGACACTGCTCACACACGCCGCAGTAGACCGACGGCTCGACCGCGTAGAGCACACCGTCGACGGTGCCCGCGAACTCGTGACCCAGCGTGTACCCCTCGGAGCCCATCGCGACGAGCCCGAAGTCGGTGCCGCAGATGCTCGACGAGACGACGTCGACGACGACGTGGCCCTCGTCGGCGAAGGGGTCGTCGATCTCGACGACGCGCGGTGCGCCGTCGACCGCACGGACCGCGCGCACTAGGAGCTCGCCGCCGTGGTGTGACGCAGCCCGACACGCACCGCGTCGTGGGTCGGGTCCTTGCGTTCGAGCAGCGTCATCGCTTCCGCGATGTGGTCCATGTCGAGGACCTCGCCCATGACAAGATCGGCGCGCACGTCGCCGCGTTCCAACATCGCGACCGACTCGGCCATCGACTCGCTCGTGTAGCCGGTGCCGCCGGAGACGGTGAGCGACTTCATCACGATGGTGTCGCTGATGAACCCGGGGATCTCCGCGAAGTGCTTCAGGCCCGCGAGCAGCACGCGTCCGCGGAAGCGAACGAGGTCGAGCGCCATCGGGACCGTGGCCGCGACACTCGCGATGTCGAAGACGACGTCGGCACCGGCGCCGCTCGTGAGGTCGTCGATCAGTTCGCGCGGATTGTCGACGTCGACGGCGACGGTGTGGGTCGCGCCGATCGAGCGTGCGGTGTCGAGACGCAGCGCGTCGTCCGACGTGCCGGTGACGATCACATGCTTCGGCTGGCGCGCCAGCACCGCTTCCAGGACTGCGAGCCCCTGATGCCCTGGTCCTTCGACCACGACGGTGTCGCCCTCGTGCACACCGCCGATGCTCACCCAATTGACACCGTTGGCCAGGGGCTCGAACAGCGTGAGCTGTTCGGCCGGGAGCCGGTCGGTCATGCGGTGCAGGCCGGTACCCGCAAAGATCTCCATGTACTCGCCGTAGCCGCCCCAGAGACCGACCCGACCCTCGCCGGTCATGTCGCAATAGCCGTACACGCGGAACGGGGGCTCGGCCGACAGCAGCTCGTCGACACCGACGCGGTCACCCTCCTGCACGCCGAGGTTCGCGTCGGGCGCGAGCTTGACGACCCGCCCGACGACCTCGTGCCCCGGGACGACGGGGAACACACTGGCATCGGGGATGAGCTCCACACCCTCGTAGGTGGCGAGATCGCTGCCGCAGAGGCCGCAGGCCTCGACACGGAGCACCGCGCCACCACGTGGCGGGTCGGGGATCGGGAACTCGCGCACCTCGTACTGCTCGTTCCCGAGGAAGACAACGGCACGACAGGTGTCCATGCCGGGAGTATGTCAGAGCTCACCCTCTCCCGGCCCCCGAAGCTCTGGGGTTCGGGGGCCGGGAGGGGTGAGAGCGCTCACGCAGCTGTGCGTCGGTTCAGCTGGGCGAACGCCGGAGCGGGGGCGACGGGCGGGATGAGCGTGCCGTTCTTCGACTGGGAGGGGTCCGTCGTCAGAGCGACCGGCTCGGGAACCGCTGTCGTGTCCGCGTCCATGGAGGGCATCATCCGCCTCGCGCCTGAGACCCGGGTAAGAGCTTTGTGATGGATGTGTGAGAATCCGCGGATGCGCATCGGCGTCTCGCTCCGCAGCAGTTTTGGCACCGACCCGAGGACCGGCGCGCGCTGGATGATCGAACGGGCCCGCGTCGCGCGTGACGCCGGGCTCCACTCACTCTTCGTGGGCGATCACCACGCAACGGGACCGGGCGCCTACTACCAGAACGTCGCCATCCTCGGCCGCCTGCTCGCGGAGTGGGGACCGCAGCCAGTCGGCGCGCTCTACCTCTTGCCGTTGTGGAACCCGGTGTTGCTGGCGGAGCAGATCGGCACGCTGGCGGCGATCGCCGACGGCCGCTTCATCATGCAGACCGCGATCGGTGGCGGCGCCGAGCAGTTCGCCGGCATGGGGATGCCACTGAAGGGTCGCGCGGCGCGGTTCGAGGAGGGGCTCGACATCGTGCGGAGACTGCTCGCAGGCGAGTCCGTGACCGCGCGGTACGGCGACGTCGGAATCAGCGACGCGCAGGTTGCGCCCCTCACGCCCGAGCCACTCGAGGTGTGGATCGGCGGCAGCGCGGATGTCGCGATCGCGCACGCGGCGCGCATGGGTGACGGATGGCTCGCCAACGCCAACCACACGCTGGCCGAAGCGCACGACCAGGCGGCCTTCTATGTCGATCAGTGCAACGAGCTCGGGCGAGTCCCGACCGCGGTCGCGATCCGGCGTGACGTGCACGTCGGCGCGGACGCCGCCGACGCGGCGCGCGTCGCGGAGCCGGTGATCAGCGCCGGGTATCGGGGGTTCCCTCCCGACGCGTGCACGTACGGCGATGCCGAGCAGGTCGCAGACCGCCTCCGCGCGTACGGGGAGGCGGGCTTCACCGACATCATCGTCCGCCAGCTCGCCGACGAGCAGGCCGACGCGCTCGCGTCGATCGAACGACTCGCGACGGTCCGCGAGCTGCTCGCGAGCTAGCGCAGCTCGCTGCGGACGACCTTGCCGAGCGCGTTGCGCGGGAGCTCGTCGACGTAGCGCACGATCCGCGGGCGCTTGAATGCCGCGAGCTGCTCGGCTGCGAACTCGAGGAGCGCGCGTTCGTCGACGGGACCGTCCGCGACGACGACCGCGGTGACGGTCTCGCCCCATTCATCGGACGGCGTGCCGATCACCGCGACGTCGCGGACGCTCGGATGCTGGAGGAGCACGTCTTCGACTTCACGCGGGTACACGTTGAACCCACCGCTGATGATGAGCTCCTTCGATCGCCCCACGATGCTGAGGTAGCCGTCGTCGTCCCACGTGCCGATGTCGCCGGTGTGGAACCAGTCGTCGGTGAACGCCTCGCGCGTCGCGTCGGGCCGCTCCCAGTACCCGGCGAAGATGTTCGGCCCGCGCACTGTGATCTCCGAGGTTGCGGCGACGAGCTGGATGTCGACGAGCGGGAGCGGGATGCCGACGGAACCGGGTCGGCGTTCACCGTCGTACGGATTGGACGAGTTCATGAGCGTCTCCGTCATGCCGTAGCGCTCGAGCACGCGCGTGCCACCTCGAGCCGAGAGCTCGCGGTGCAGGTCGGCCGGTAGCGGCGCCGACCCGGAGACGCACAGGCGCAGAGCCGACAGCTCTCCCACGCGGGCGGAGGCCGCGAGTCGCGTGTACATGGTCGGCACTCCGAAGAACAGCGTGGCCTGGTGGTCGCGTGCGGCATCGAGCACGCCGTCGACGTCGAACTGCGGTCGGAGCACGATCGACCCCCCGCACAACAGGGTGCCGTGCAGCCCCACGCAGAGGCCGTGTGCGTGGAAGAGTGGGAGCGCGAGCACGAGGCGGTCGTCGGGTGTCCATCGCCAGGAGATCCGCAGGGCCTCCACGGTCGCGAGCAGGTTGGCATGCGTGAGCATGGCGCCCTTCGGCGCGCCCGTGGTGCCCGAGGTGTAGCCGAGGAGCGCGAGGTCGTGAGGTGCGCTCGTGTCGAGCTCGGGCGCGTCACCGTCGGGGAGCGCGACGTCAGGGCCGAGCACCACGGCATCGGGGGCAGCGGCACGCACCCAGCCCGCACGGTCGTGATCGTCGACGATCGCTGCTGACGGGCGTGAGTCGCTCACGATGTGCGTGACCTCGCGTTCACGGTACGCGCCGTTCATCGGCACGACGACGAGGCCGGCGCGCAACGCGGCAACGTGCGCGATGACGAGCTCCACGCACGCGGCCGTCGACATCAGCACACGATCACCCCGCACGAGGCCCGCGCGGTCGAGCCGACCCGCGACCACGCGTGACCGCGCCTCGAGCTCGTCGGCTGTGATCCAGACACCGCGGTCGTGCAGCACACGGTGTGTGCCGTCATCGGCCCAGCGGCCGGCCCATGCCGCCGGGAGCGAACGCGCACCCACGAGGTCGACGGTGTCGGGATCGACGCCCGCCGGGAGATGACGGGCCCACGCGGGTTGCACGGCGCCGAAGGCTATCGGCGTACGATGCTGACCCCATGGTCGTCCTTGCACCCGACACCAAGCCGCTGCCGCCCGTCGAACGCGTGCGGCCCGGGCTGTGGAGCGTGCCGGTGCCGTTGCCGATCCCCCTGCGCTACGTGTTCGTGTACGTCTTCGAGACCGACCGCGGCCCGTTCCTCGTCGACGCCGGCTGGAACACCGACGACGCCTACGACGGTCTGTGCAGCGGTCTCGAGGAGGCCGGCACCTCGATCACCGACGTGCAGGGCGTGATGGTCACGCACATCCATCCCGATCACTACGGGCTGGCGGGCCGCGTCCGCGACGCATCCGGCGCATGGATCGCGCTGCACCCCCGTGACGCCGAGCTCGTGCACGACCGCTACACCGATCCGACGCAGCTGCTCGAGCGCATGGGCAGCGTGCTGCGCATGTTCGGCGCGCCGCCCGAGGAGCTCGAGGAGCTCCGGAACGCGTCGATGCCGGTGCGCCCCTTCGTCGATGCGGTCGAGCCCGACGTGCTCATGGAGGACGGTGACCGCCCGGAGATCCCCGGGTGGGACGTCACCGCGCTCTGGACGCCGGGTCACTCCCCCGGCCACCTCTGCTTCTGGGAGGCCGGCAATCAGCTCATGCTCACCGGCGACTGCGTGCTGCCGCGCATCACCCCGAACGTCGCCTATCACGCGCAGTCCGAGGACGACCCGCTCGGGGACTTCCTGCGCTCGCTCGAGCGGCTCGCCGACTACGACGCCGACGAAGCGCTCCCTGCGCACGAATACCGCTTCACGAACCACAAGGAGCGCCTGCTCCAGATCCGCGACCACCACGAGCAACGGTTCGTCGAGGTGATCTCGGCGATCCGCAACGGCAACGCCACCATCTGGGACATCGCGCCCCATATGGACTGGTCCCGCCCGTGGGAGCAGGTCACCGGCTTCGTGCGACGGCAGGCCGTCGGCGAGGCGGCAGCGCACGTGCGCGCCCTCGAAGTCCGGGGCGTCGTGCGCAGGGTCCCCGGCGACACCGTGCACTGGGAGCTCATCGACTGAGTCGACCCCAACCGGTCAAGCCCGATCGGTCAAGTGCGCGCGGCCGTGTGCCGAAGCCAAGGCCATCGATTGACGGGCAGACGGTCGGGCACCAGTGCCCCGCGGAGGCGACCACCTGATGAGGCTCAAGCGCAACCCACCGGCTGCTGACGTGCGAGCGCGTCCGCGTGCTCCGTCGGGAAGTCGATTGGACGACGCGGTACATGTTCGAGGGCGCCCGCGACCAGGACTGGCGCACGTGCCGCGTCCTGGACATCTCACGCGGCGGCGCGGGAGTCGAGCTCTGCAACACGACGGTCGACGAGGCACGGACGCACCGGGTGGTGCTCGAGTTCGAGCTCGCGCCGGCGGTCTTCCGGCTGCGGGGCGAGGTTCGCCACGCGAGCCAGGGCGACGACGGCACCGTTCACGCCGGGCTGCAGTTCACGAGCTTGACCGCGCTCGAGCGCCACATGTTCGACTCGCTGCTCGATCGCCGCCCCGCGCTCTGAGCTCGGGCAGGGGGCTCGCCGCTACTCGAGGGGCTCGATGATGAGGTGCCCCGAGGTGTCGAGATCCGTGCCCAGCGGAAGGTTGTCAGGTGCGACGACGTGCGAGTCGTGGATGGAAGGCAGGGACTGGTCGAGGGGCTTGTACCAGCGGTAGCGCAAGCCGAGCACCAGAACGCAGAGCCCGAATGCCGCGCCGAAGACGATGATCGTCTCGCGGAGACCGACCAGCTGCGCGAGCACACCGGCGAGCAGCGCTCCGATCGGGGTGCCGGCGAAGAAGCCGAGGACGTAGATCGACAACACGCGCGCGCGGAACTGCTCCTCGACGTTCACCTGCATCGCGGTCTGGCACGACACGTTGCACAGCACCTGTGCGGCACCCATCACGGTGAAGATGCCGACGGCCGCGCCAAAGGCCGGGACGACACCGAGCGCCAGGATCCCGGCTACGAAGACCACGAGACCCACGATCGTCAACGTCGACCGACGGATCGAATCGCCCTTGCTCACCGCGAAGAGGGAGCCGAACAATGCGCCCACTCCGTACACCGAGACCATGAGTCCGTACTTTCCCGCGCCGGCGTCGAAGATCTTTCGCGCGATCGGCTCGGCGAGCTGCACGATCGCGATGCCGAAGACGGAAAATGCCGTAGCGGCGAGGGTCGCGAGCACCATCACCCGCCGGGCGCGCAGGTAGCGCAGTCCCTCGCGGAAGTGCTCGTACACGCCGACGTGCTCCCCGCCGTCGCCGACCGGCCGCGGCGCGATGAGCAGGAGGGCGCCGATCACGATGGCGAAGGAGATGCCGTTGGCGAGGAAGGCGGCACCCGCACCCAGCGTCGCGAGGACCAGTCCGGCGAGCGCGGGGCCGATGCGCGCGCGCCGGTGAAGTTCATCGAGTTGAGGCGCACCGCACTGAGCATGTCTTCGGGCGGCACGAGTTGCGGGACGAACGCCTGCCAGGCCGAGATCGTGAACCCGTTCCCGACCGCGCCGATCAGCACGAGCGCGACGATGCCCGCGGGCGTGGCCTCGCCACTGATCCACAACAGCCAGAGGCCGAACGCCGAGAGCATCGACACCGACTGCGCCCAGATGAGGAGCGAGCGGCGTGAGTAACGATCGGCGAGCGATCCCGCCCATGGGGCCACGATCGTCGTCGGGAAGAACGCACAGAACGCCGCGAACCCGACCCACGCCGTCGACCCGGTGATCTGGTCGAGCACGTACGGCACGGTCACCAACTGCATCCACGTGCCGGTGTTCGAGAGGACCGCACCCACCCAGAACAGGCGGAAGTCCCGGTGCCGGAACGCCGAGAACCCCCCTGGCGCCTTGCCCGCGGATGGTTTCGGCACTGCCACGTTCCGAAATCTATCGGGGTGTAGCCGGGCTGTCCCACTGGGGAGCGAACAGACGTTCGGGTAGGATGCGGCGGTGGCGGTGGCCCACCAGCGCTCCCTTTTCGCCGCCGGCGACCCCGCGCTCGCGCCGTCGCCGGTGTACGAGCGGGTCGCGCTCGACGATGGTTCCTGGGTCGATCTCGCACGCGGGTGGCTGCTCGGCGCCGATGCGGTGCTCGATCACCTGATCGACGCGACGGAATGGCATCAGGGACGGCGCCGCATGTACGACCGCACCGTCGACGACCCGCGGCTGTCGTGCTGGTTCCGCGATCGTGACGCGCTCCCCCATCCCGTCGCGCTCGAGATCCGCGCCGCGCTGGAAGCGCGCTACCGCGTACGGCTCGGCGCAGTCGGTCTGAACTACTACCGCGACGGGCGCGACAGCGTCGCGTTCCACCGCGATCGGGAGCTCCGTGAGCTCGACGACACGCTCATCGCGATCGTCACGCTCGGTGCACATCGGCCGTTCCTCGTCCGCCCACTCGGCGGTGGCGCTTCACGTGATCTCGCGCCCGCATCCGGTGATCTGCTCGTGATGGGCGGCGCGTGCCAGCAGCGCTTCGAGCACGGCGTGCCGAAGGTGGCGCGGTGCGGGCCCCGCATCTCGATGACGTGGCGCTGGGCGCGCGCGACGAGCGCGTCGAGCGGGAAGGAATGATCCGTGAACGCCGAGCTCAGCGCCCGGTGTCGAGCCCACCGCCGTTGATGTGCAGCTCGGCACCGGTGATGTACGACGACGCGTCCGACGCGAGGAACAACACGAGGTTCGCGATGTCGGCGGGGACGCCGTAGCGGCCGAGGCGCACCATCGGCACCATGTTCCCCTCCAGGCGCAGGCCCTCCGCCACCAGCATCGGCGTGTCGACGATGCCGGGGTGCACCGAGTTCACGCGGATGCCGTCGCGGCCGAGCTCGAGCGCTGCCGTCTTCGTGAGGCCCCGCACCGCCCACTTGGTGGCGCCGTACGCGGTGTAGCGGGGCAGCCCGACAAGGCCGGCTTCCGACGACGTGTTGATGATCGACCCGCCGCCCGCCACGCGCATCGGCGCGATGACGGCACGCATGCCGTTGAAGACGCCGTAGAGGTTCACCCGCACGATCGCCTCGAACTCCTCGAGCGTCTGCTCCTCCAACATCGCGGTCTTCAGGATCCCCGCGTTGTTCACCAGCACGTCGAGCCGTCCGAACTCGCTCATGGCAAGGCCGACGGCAGCGGCCCAGTTCGCTTCGTCACCCACGTCGTGGTCCGCGTAGCGAGCAGCGTCGCCGATGTCGGCCGCGACTGCCGCACCCAGATCGTCGAGCACGTCCGACACCAGGACGCGCGCGCCGGCACGCGCGAGCAGCCGTGCCTCGGCTTCACCCTGGCCGCGCGCCGCACCGGTGACGAGGGCGACCTTGCCGTCCATCCGGAGATCGTCGAGCCCGCTCATCCCATGAACCCGCCACCGTCGATCGCGAATTCGGCGCCGGTGATGTACGACGACGCGTCCGACGCGAGGAAGAGCACGAGGTTGGCGATGTCCTCGGGGATGGCCACGCGACCCAACGGAGCGCCAGGAAGCCCGCCCTCCCCGCGCTGCAGGTTGGACGCCGCCACCATCGGGGTGTCGACCGCGCCGGGGTGCACGGAATTCACGCGGATCCGGTCGGCCGCGAGCTCGAGCGCGGCAGTCTTGGTGATCCCGCGCACCGCCCACTTCGTCGCGCCGTACGCGCCGTAGCCCGGGACGCCGCGGAGGCCGGCCGCCGACGAGATGTTGACGATCGAGCCCCCACCGGACGCGCGCATCGGTGCGATCGCCGCGCGCATGCCGTTGAACACCCCGTAGAGGTTCACCCGCACGATCGCCTCGAAGCCCTCGAGCGTCTGGTTCTCGATGCGGTCGGTCTCGAGAATGCCCGCGTTGTTCACGAGCACGTCGAGGCGTCCGAACGTCTCCGTCGCGACGTCGACGGCCTGTGCCCAGCTCGCCTCGTCGCGCACGTCGTGGTGCACGAACCGGGCGGCGTCACCGATGTCGGCAGCGGCGGCCTCGCCCAGCTCGTCGAGCACGTCGGTGAGGACAACCCGCGCGCCGGCGGCGGTGAACAGCCGCGCCTCCGCTTCGCCCTGCCCGCGCGCGGCGCCGGTGATCAGTGCGACCTTCCCGTCGAGCCGGAACTGCTCCAGACCCGCTTCATCACTTTCGGCACTCACACCTGCACCCCCAGTGCGTCGAGCTCCGCCAGCAACCGGGTGGCTGCGTCGCGCTCGTTCCGAAAGTACGACTCCGCCCACCTCACGACGAGCTGCGGGTACGCCCAGCGCTCGTCGGCGTGCGCTCCTTCGACGCTCCGCTGCGCGTCGGCGAGCATCGCGTCGCAGTAGTCGCGGTGCTGCTCGACAACTTCGCGCAGACGTTGCTCGCCCGCGAGGTGCCCGAGCCACACGCGCATCATCACCGAATGCTTCAGCATCGGCGGCTCGACCGGCGAGTCGTTCACCCAGCCCGCGAGCACGTCACGCCCCGCGTCGGTGATGCGGTAGACGCGCTTGTTCCGTAGCTCGTCCTGCGGCGTCTCGCGGGCGCTGACGAGGCCGAGCTTCTCCAGGCGCTTGAGCTCGGCGTAGATCTGGCTGGTCGCCGGGCTCCAGTAGAAGAACCGCAGGCTGCTGTCGGCCCACTTCTTGAGGTCGTAGCCCGAGAGCTCACGGTCGAACGACAGCAGGCCCAGCAGGGCGTACGCCGTCATCGGGAGGCTGTCGGGTGCGCCACTCACACGGTGAGGGTACGCTGCTCCTTGACATAGAGCAACTCGGTATGTTCCTATTCGGAAGTGATCGGAGATTCAGGTTGCCGCGTCGTCGTCGGCTCCGTGCCTGAACGGAAGACACGGCTGCGTGCCTGAACGGAAACCACGGCTCCGTGCCTGAACGGAAGGCCGGTTGGGGGGAAGCGCATGAAGTTCTCGATGATCTTCGAAGCCCAGATGGCGCACCCGACGCCGGAGCACGAGCGCCAGGTGCTCCAGGACTGCGTCGAGCAGGCGGTGTACGCGGAGGAGATGGGCTTCGACCGCATCTGGGCCGTCGAGCACCATGCGCTGCGCTGGTACGCGCACATGAGCGCGCCCGAGATCTTCCTCACGTGGGTGGCCGCGCGCACGTCGCGCATCCGCATCGGTCACGGCGTCGTGTGCATGCCGTTCAACTACAACCACCCGGTCCGCGCGGCGGAGCGCGCCGCGATGCTCGACAACGTTGTCGGGCGGGCGCCTCGACCTCGGCGCCGGGCACGGGGCGCGACGCTCCAGGAGATGTCGCTCTGTGGCGTCGACCCCGACCGCACCTACCAAGAGGTCGAAGAGGCGCTCCGGATGATCGGCGCCATGTGGCAGGGCGACGACTTCGAGTGGCACGGCGATCTCCTCACCGTCGATGCACCGCCCGACCGTGACAACCACGTGATCCTGCCGCGGCCGGTGCAACTGCCCCACCCTCCCCTGTACCTGCGCGTGCACCAAGCGCGACACCGTCACCCTCGCGGCCGAGTACGGCATCGGCGCGCTGGTGCTCGGCTTCGCCGGCATCGACGAGGTCACCGAGCTGCGTGAAGATCTACAAGGACGCCATCGCGACACGCACCGGCGATCGCTTCGTGTCGACCGTGACCAACGACCACATCTCCGCGCTGTGCCCGACCATCGTGCTCGACGACGGCGACGAAGCGCTGCGGGTCGGTGCACGCGGCCAGCGATTCTTCGCCGAGTCCATCGCGCACTGGTACGGCGGCGGACCGAAGCCGAACGAGGACACCGAGAACGAGGACAACATCGCGGGGATCCAGAAGGACAAGGAGCGAGCTCGTCGCACGTCTGCACGAGGCCGAGATCCCGGTGAACGCCAACACCACCGCCACGTTCAACATCAACCACGCGTACGGCACCGCCGAGCGTGCGATCGCCTACGTGGAGCAGCTCCAGGAAGCCGGCGCCGACGAGATCATGTGCATGATCCAGATGGGCACGGTGCCGCAGGAGGCCTGCATGGAGACGATCCGCCACTGGGGCGAGGCCGTCATCCCGCACTTCCACCGCGAAGGGCTGATCATGTCGGCGCGGGCTCGCGAGGAGGCGCGGGCTTCGCGGGCCCGCCGCCGAACCGCGCAGCGTCGAGATCTTCGAGGTCGTCGCCGCGCGCGTCGTCAGTCATGGCTCTTGGATTTCCTCACGAGGTGCTGGGCACCCGAACGCCCGCGAACAGATCGGTCTCGAATTCGCCGTCGACGGTCGAGCGCTCCAGGAGTGAGCGGGCGAGCACGAAGTCTTCCCACGGGTGGAGGTCGCGGGCGACATCCAACGGCACCTTGAACCAGAACGCGTCCGCCGCGACCTGCGTCTTGTGCGCGAGGAGCGCCGCGCGCCCGACGTCCATGAACCCGCCGACGTCGATGCGCGTGGTCGTGGTGTCGACGTGGTCGTCGGGCCAGCGGTCGACCCAGTCGGCGTAGGGGCTCTCCTCGCCGTTGGCGATGAACCAGTCGTGCATCGCCTGCACCCGCGCGCGGGAGAAACCGCTCGAGTAGTAGAGCTTGAGGACCGGCCAGGGATCACCAGCCTCGGGATACCACCCGGGGTCGCCCGAGCGCTCGAAGGCGAGCACGCTGATCTCGTGCACCCGGATGTGGTCGGGGTGTGAGTAGCCGCCCTGCTCGTTGCTGTAGGTGATCATCACCTGTGGCCGCTCGGCGCGCACGATCCGCACGAGCCGCCCCACAGCTTCCTCGAGATCGGCGTTGGCGAAATTCTCGGGGTGTGCGTTGTGGTCGGTGTCGGGCATCCCGGAGTCGCGGTAGCCGAGCAGGTGCAACGAGTCGTACCCGATGATGCGGACGGCATCCTCGAGCTCCCGCATGCGCACCGCACCGAGATCCGATTGCGCTTCGGCAGTGTCGGCGTCGGGGTTCAGGATCTCGCCCGCCTCACCGCCGGTGCAGGTGACGAGCACGGTGTGGACACCCTCGGCGTGATAGCGGGCGATCGTGGCCGCGCCCTTCGACGCTTCGTCGTCGGGATGCGCGTGCACCGAGAGCACGCACAGGCGTGCTGAACTTGCCTCAGCCATGGGCTTCGAGCGTACCCGCCGAGGTACGCGTTCCCGACGACCGGCCCCTGCCCGGCCCGGTACCCGGAATAGTTGCACGAGCAACTATGTTGTGGGTGGCGAACGCGGTGCAAGATGGTCGTCGCCCACGACAGCGGAGGCAGCGATGCAGGTCAAAGAGCTCGGACACGCAGTGCTCTACGTCCGTGACCTCGAGAAGTCGCGGCACTTCTACGGCGACGTCCTGGGGTTCGAGGAGATCGGTGGCGGTCCTCCCGGGATGCCGGCAGTGGCCTTCAACTCCACATCGGGGCGCACCCACCACGAGCTGCTGCTCATCGAGGTCGGAGCCGACGCCGCGCCGATCCCGGCCGGACGCCGCGTGGGCCTCTACCACCTCGGGCTGAAGGTCGGTGAGACCGACGACGAGCTGCGGGCTGCGCTCGCCGAGCTGCAGGCGGAGGGCGTCACGGTCGTCGGCGCGTCCGATCACACGGTCACGCACTCGCTCTACATCCAGGATCCCGACGGCAACGAGCTCGAGCTCTACATCGACGTGCAACCCGAGGTGTGGCGCGACGACCCGTCTGCGGTGATGGCACCGGTCAAGGCGCTCCGGATCTGATCGGCCGATCGGCGCGGCCGACCGCGCCTACTTCCGCGCCCAGAGCAGGATGCGCTTGAACGTGTAGAGGTACGGACGCTGGTCGCCGAGCTCACCCCCGAGCCGCTCGCGGTACCGGGCGACGAACTGGTCGAAGAGCTCGGGCGACAGCCGCTCCTTGAACCGGGTGAGGCTGGTGCCCTTCACCCACTCGACGACGTCGGCGCTGGACTCGAGATGGTGCGGGTACACCTGCAGGCGCACATGCTGCTCGGCGAACCCGATGGCATCGAGCATCTCCGCGTACTGCTCGGGTTTGGCGACGTCGAGCACCGGGTCGGGCGGCGGGTCACCGTCCAACGCATCGAGGAACGGCCGCTCGCGCGCGACTTCGCTCGACAGGCGGTGCGACGCGTGATCGGCGTTCGTGGGCATCTGCACCGCGAGCTGCCCGTGCTCCGTCGAGCGCGGCGGCCCATCGGGTGAGCACCGCCGCGTGGTCGGGGACCCAGTGCAGCGCGGCGTTCGAGATGATCACGTCGAACGGATCGGCCGGCGCGAACGTCGCGATGTCGCCCAAAGCGAACGTCAGGCCGTCGACGTCGAGTGACTCCGCGCGCTCCAACATCGCCGGGGAACGATCGATCCCGACCGTCTCACGCGCGTGCAACAAGCGGTGCGCAGTCGGCGGTGAGCTCGCCGGTACCACAACCGAGGTCGGCGAGGCGCGGCGCGTCGACCGGCTGTACCAGTGCGAGCAGGTCGAAGAACGGCGCCGACCGCTCGGCGCGGAACTGGTGGTACTGATCGGGATCCCAGGTGTCGTTGCCGGTCACAGCGCCGGCAGCACACGCGTCTCGATGAGGCGCAGCGTCTCCCACGCGAGCTCCGGCGGGATGCCGCCGCACAACGGGTGCAACATCATGTAGCCGAAGGCCCGGAGGTGATCGACCAGCTCGTCCGGTGTCAGCACCAGGTACGCGCCGCTCTCGCGGAGCTCGTCGATGTCGTTCACGATCCAGTACGGGCCCGCACCCCCCGCGCCGTCACGGAACCACGCCGCGTACGTGTTCATCTCGTGCATGCAGTGCCGGCCGATCTTCGCCCAGAGCGCGTCGGGGTCGTCGGACACGCCGACGATCACCGGGGTGGTGTCCTCGAGGTCGGGCATCTCCGGTCCGGGGTCGCCGCCCTGCTTGATCAGCTCTTCCCGGTAGACCGCCATCACGCCGGCCTTGCCGGGCATGAACCCGTCGGCGATGCGCGCGGCGCGACGCGCCGCAGCCTTGGAGTTGCCGCCGAGCACGATCGGTGGCCGCGGCTGCGTGTACGGGCGCGGGCGCACGCGCGACGGAACGCCGTTGTACTCGAACTCCTCGCCGGTCCACGCCTGCTTCAGCGTCTCGATGCCGGACTCCATGAGCTCGCCGCGGCGGTCGATGTCGACGCCCATCATCTCGTACTCCTCGCGGCGGTAGCCCACCGCGAACACCCAGCCGGCGCGGCCCTGGCTCACGAGGTCGAGCACCGCGAGGTCTTCGGCGAGGCGGATCGGGTTGTGCAACGGCAGGATGATCGCGGCGATGTTGATCCCGACGTTCTTGGTGCGGCCGGCGACCGCGGCGCCGAACACGATCGGCGACGGCGAGTAGCCGTCCTCCGCGTTGTGGTGCTCGTGCAACAGCACCTGCACCATGTGGCCCTCGAGGTTGTCGGCCCACTCGCACATGTCGAGGGCGCCGGAGTAGATGTCGGCGTGCGGGGCGCCGAAGCTCGGCGAACGCAGGTCGAAGCGCAGGATGAAGAAAGCCACGGTGACGGTCCCCCAGGAGAGTGTGTGCGGGCACGCTACCGATCGCGACCCGGGGCGTGCTGGAAACCGGGTCGGCGGTCTGCCAGTATGGTGATTGCTATACCGACCTGCAGGACCCGATCACCGATCACCTGATCAGGGAATCCGATCTCCCGGGGGAGCAGACATGGCGGAAGCCTCGCACGAACGCCTGGTGTCGTCCGACTCGCACGTGACCGTGACGCACGACGCGGTCAAGGCGCACCTCGCGACAAAGTTCCACGCCGACTACGACCGCGCGGTCGAGAAGGTGGGCGGCGGAGTCGCCACCCGGCGCGGCCAGAACCAGATGCCCTTCTCCTTCGAGGGCGTGCGTCACGCAATCGGCCGTGAGGGCAACTGGAACGCGGTCGAGCGCCTCAAGGACATGGACCAGGACGGCGTCGACGTCGAGGTCTGCTACTGCGAGTTCAGCGCCTTCCGCTACCTCTACCTCATCGAGAGCGGCTGGCGCGAGGCCACGCAGGCATTCAACGACACGCTGGTCGACTACGCGTCCGTCGACCCCAAGCGTCTCATCGCGTCGTACCAGATCCCGATCCACGACATCTCGATCGCGGTCGACGAGGTGCACCGGGTCGCGAGCCTCGGCGGCAAGTCGCTCCAGATGCCCGTGTACCCGATCGAGCTCGGCGCCCCCGACTACTACGACCGGTCGTACGACCCGCTGTGGGCAGCGATCCAGGAGACCGGCCTTCCCGCCTGCTTCCACATCGGCATCGCGCCGATCACGTACTACAAGGAAGACCCGGGCCCCGAGTTCATGCAGGGCACCATCCAGCCGATGTCGGGCATGTTCACGTCGGTGCAGTACGGCAACTTCATCCTGAGCGGCGTGTTCGAGCGCTTCCCCGACCTCAAGACCGTCTGGGTCGAGGCCGGCATCGGATGGGTCCCGTGGTGGCTCTTCCACTTGGACGAGATGAAGCTCAAGCGCAACTACCCGTTCAACGAGATCCCGGAGGCGCCGAGCTTCTACTACAAGCGCAACATGTTCTCGACCTTCATCCACGAGCCGTTCGCGGTGCACAACCTGCGCTACGAGCTGGGCGTGGAGAACATCATGTGGTCGACCGACTACCCGCACCCCGCGTGCACGTGGCCGGACAGCCGCAAGCTGGTCGAGGAGGAGTTCGCCGGCATCCCCGACGACGAGCGCGCGCTCATCGTCTGCGGCAACGCCGAGCGGGTCTGGGACCTCAAGTAGCCCAGCTTTCGGTATTGGCCCCAAAACCATTTCCGGGGGCGTTCAGAACAAGCGGTGGGCGTCGAGGTAGTCGAGCTCGCGGAGCTCGGTGTGCGGTGAGTGGCGCGGCGAGCGCGTCGCGGATCGGGGCGATCTGGGTCGCGATGGAGAAGCCGGGCATCCAGTTGTCGTGGTGGGACAGGATGACGGCCCGCGGCCGCACGAGCGCGGCCTGACGCGCCACGAAGTCCGCGAGCGAGCCCTGCACCGGCTCGCCGTCGATGTTGCCGCGCCCCGCCGCCGCCAGGATCGCGACATCGGGGCGGAACCCGTGGGCGATCCCGGTCCAGTAGCCCGAGGTGTCCTGGTACAGCAGGGTGCCCTCAGGAGTCTCGATGAGGTACACGAGCGCGCCGCCGTCGCCGCGTGGCTCTTGATTGCCGGCGAGCAAGTGCGCCACGACGTCGGGCGTCATGCCCCCGAGCAGCGCCCGCAGCTTGGCGAAGCGCTCGAGCCGTTCCTGGTGCGTGACCCCGAGATCGCCGATGCACACTTCGTTGGGCTGCTGGAACTCGAGGTCGACCCACACGCACGAGTGCAGCGACGGGAACACCGACACGAACACGTCGTCGGCCAGGCGCACCCGCTCGCCGCCCGACACCGGCATGAGCTGCTCCTCGGGCACGCCCTGCGCGGCCATCACCCGGATGGTCTCGTAGGAGCCGACGACGGTCGCACCGGTGTGCTTCGCGATGCGCTCCGCGCCCCAGAGATGGTCGAAGTGCGAATGGCCGACGAGGATCCAGTCGGCGCGGTCGATGTCGTCGGCACGCACACCGGGGCCGTCGGCCCCGGGGATGCGATCGACGTACGCGTCGAGGAAGACGACCGTCGCACCGACCGTCAGCCGGAACGTCGCGCACCCGAACCAGTCGAGGGTCGGTACCGCGGTCACCATCGGCACCGCGCGCTCAGTCGTTCGCGTGGACGAGCTCGAAGATGTCGTTCGGCCCGAGCGGCAGGCTGGTGACCGTGACCCCGAGCGGCGCGAGCGCGTCGCCGATCGCGTTCACGATCGCGGGCACCGAGCCGATGGCGCCGCCCTCCCCCGCGCCCTT
The DNA here is from genome assembly GCA_963721435.1 of uncultured Actinomycetes bacterium. GTDB lineage: Bacteria > Actinomycetota > Acidimicrobiia > IMCC26256 > DASPTH01 > CAVRJC01. Next base: position 140,772 of record CAVRJC010000005.1, on the reverse strand, counting down.
GTGCCCACCCGGGTTGGTGGGCGCGGGCGTGACGATCGAGCCGTACTCGATGATCGGGATCTCCGGCGCCGACGGCAACAGGTAGTCCATGAACGTCGTGGCGAGCGGGTTGCCGTCGTCGTCGTAGATGCAGTGCTCGAACAGCACGCCCCCCATGCCCTGGATCACGCCGCCCGCGATCTGGCCTTCGACGATCATCGGGTTGATGAGCACGCCGCAGTCCTCGCTCGAGATGTAGCGCAGCACGTCGGTGAGCCCGGTGTTGGGATCGACCTCGACCAACGCGATGTGGCACGAGTTGGCCATCGTGCGGAAGTCGGAAGGAGTGAACCGCGCCACCGTCTCGAGTCCCGGTTCCACACCGGGCGGCAGCAACGGCATCTTGGTGTAGGAGATGTCGGCGATGTCGGCGAGCTTCATGGTCTTGGCCGGCGTACCGCGCACCGACACCACACCCGCCTCCATCTCGAGGTCTTCCGGAGCTGCCTCCATCGAGTGGGCCGCGATCTCGAAGATCCGATCCTTCATCTTCACCGATGCATTGTGCGCGGCGCCGCTGTAGAGCACCGCGCTGCGGCTCCCGCCGGTGCCACCGCCGAAGGGCGCGGCACCCGTGTCACCATCGATGAGCACGACGTCGTCGACGTCGACACCGAGGGTGTCGGCGACCACCTGCGGGATGGTGGTCTCGAGGCCCTGGCCGTGGCTGCACGAGCCCACCGACACCGTGACCGTGCCATCGGGTTCGACCCGCAGGGTTGCGCCCTCCGTGCTCATGTTGAGCGCGGCCATGCCGGTGGGCTCGACGTAGAGCGCGATCCCGACACCGACGAGACGACCCTCCGCTCGCGCCGCCGCTTGCTCGGCGCGTACCTGCTCGTAGCCGAGGATCTCCGCGGCCTGCTCGAGCGTCTCCGCCGGCGACACTGCGTCGAAGGTCGTGCCGGTCGCGCTCGTGTAGGGCAGCTCCGCCGTCGCGAACACGTTCCGGCGGCGGATCTCGAGCGGGTCGATCCCCATCTCGCGGGCGCCGATGTCGAGCATGATCTCGCGGAGTGCGGTCTCGAACTGCCACGGGCCGCGGTAGGCACCCCGACCGCACGTGTTCGTGAACACGGTGGTCGACGAGAACCCGACAACGGGGATCCTGTATGCCCCCGGCACCATCATGAAGATCATTCCCGCGGTCGACATGAGCCCGCCGAACGGGTAGGCACCGACGTCGTCCAGGTAGTCGATCGCCATCGCGAGGATGTGGCCCTCGTCGTCGAATGCCATCTTGACCTTGGCGCGCTCGATGCGCGCGTGGTTCGACGCGATCAGGTTCTCGCGCCGGTCCTCGATCCACTTGACCGGCCGGCCGAGGAGCACCGTCGACAGCACGACGCACAGATCCTCGCGACCGTTGATGCCCTTCTGGCCGAATGCGCCGCCAACATCCTTCTTGACGACGCGAATCTTGTGCTCGGGAATGTCGAGGAAGCGTCCGAAGACGGCGCGGTAGTCGCTCTGGTTCTGCGTGGACACGCGCACTTCGAGCGACTCGTCGTAGGGGTTCCAGCTCGCGCTGATTCCCCGCGTCTCCATGGGGACGTTCGAAGACCGGCTCTGGCGGATCGTCTGCTCGGTCACGTGCGCGGCGGAGTCGAAGATCGCCTGCAGCTCGGGCGCGTCGTACCCGAGGCCGAACGCGGGGATGTGCATCCCGACGTTGGTGCCCCACTCCTTGTGGACGATGTTCTCGGTGTCGGCCGCAGCTTTCTCGTAGTCGACGACGGGCGTCTTCACGTCGAAGTCGACTTCCACGAGATCACACGCGTCTTCCGCGATGTAGCGGTTGTCGGCGATCACGATCGCGATCGGGTCACCGACGAAGCGCACGTCGCCGTCGGCGAGGCAGCCCGGCGGCGGTTGCGGGCCGTCCTTGCCCGCGAGCGTGGGCCACATCTCGTGCCACTTGCCGCGGAAGTCGTCGGCGGTGAACACCGCGTGCACACCGTCGACCGCGCGCGCGGCCTCGACGTCGAGACGCGTGATGTCGGCGCGCGCCACGGGGCTGCGCACGAAGGCGGCGTGCAGCGTCCCGGTCATCGTGACGTCGTCGACGTAGGTGCCGTGACCGCTCAGGAGACGCGGGTCTTCCTTGCGCTTGATGGACTGGCCGATGAACCGAGCCGCACCCACTGGTCCGATGTCGGCGCCGATCGTCTTCACGCGCTCGCTTCCTGGCTCGGCACCAGCGATTCGACGGCCTTGATGATCCCTTGGTACCCGGTGCAACGGCAGAGGTTGCCCGAGAGGCCTTCACGGATCTCGGCCTTGGTCGGGGTCGGGTTGGCCTCGAGGAACGCGTGGATCGACACGATGAACCCCGGCGTGCAGAAGCCGCACTGCAACCCGTGGTTCTGGCGGAACGCCTCCTGGATGTCGTTCAGCCCGTCGTGGGGTGTGAGGCCCTCGATGGTCGTGACCTCCGTGCCCTGGGCCTGCACCGCGAAGAGCAGGCAGGAGCGCACGGCTTCGCCGTCGACCAGCACCGTGCACGCGCCGCACACGCCGTGCTCACATCCCAGGTGCGTGCCCGTCAGCGCGCAGTCCTCCCGGAGGAAGTCGGCGAGCGTCTTGCGCGCTTCGACGAGCGCCCGGCGGCGCTCACCGTTGACATTGATGGTGACCGCGACTTCATCCATGACGCGCCTCCTCGAGTGCTTTCCCGACTGCCTGGCCCACGAGGTACGCACCGACGTGCTGTCGGTAGCGCACCGACGCGTGCACGTCGCCCGGTGGGTCGGCGCCCGCGGCCGCGAGGCGACCGATCTCCTCCAGCTCGCCCGACTCGCCACGCGTGCCGACCAGCGCAGCCTCCGCCATCGACGCACGGAGTGGTGTGGGGCCCATGCCGAGCAGCCCGATCGCGGCCTTGCTGATGGTGTCGTCGTCGGCGAGCTCCACTGCCACCGCCGCGCCGGCGAGACCGAAGTCGCCGAGCCGGCGGGCAACCTCTTCGAACGCGAACCCGGCGCGGCCCTGCTTGGTGGGGAACCACGCCCGCACGAGCAGGTCGTCGGACTCCATCGACGTGGTCCAGGTGCCGACGAAGAACTCCGACGCGGGGATCCGGCGGGTGCCGTCGGCGTTCGCGACCTCGAGCTCGGCGTCGAGCGTCAGCGCGACCACCGGCAGCTCGGCAGCAGGGTCGGCGTGCGCGATCGACCCGCCGACGGTGCCGCGGTTGCGGATCTGGAAGTGGCCGATGAGCTTCACCGCCTTGGCGATCAGCGGCGCATCGGTGGCGATCGACGCGTCGCGCTCGACGGTGGACTGCCGGGTCACCGCCCCGATCGCGACCATCCCGTTCTCGCGCTCGATGCCGTCGAGCCCGGCGACCCGGTTCACGTCGACGAGGTGTGGGAAGCTCGTGAGCCGCAGCGCCAGCATCGGCACGAGGCTCTGGCCGCCGGCGAGCACCTTGGCGTCGTCACCGTGCTCACGGAGCAGGCCGACGACATCACTGGTGCTCTCGGGCGCGTGGTACTCGAACGCCGCTGGCTTCAATTGGGTCCCTCCGGATGCGTCACTTGAGCGGACGTGGATCTTCCCCGCCGTCCTTGGCCCGCGTCAACATATCGGGTCGCTCGAGGCTCGGCGTCCAGCCTCGCTTGCCCTTCGCTCGCTCTAGGCTCAGCCGATGTTGCTCGATGGCTTGAACCACGTCGCGATCATCACCAACGACAGTGACCGCCTGCACGCCTTCTACACAGAGGTCTTCGAGGCCACGGTGCAGGCCGTCGGCGCGGAGGTCGAGCCCGAGGTGCGGATGTCGATCATCCACGTGGGGCCGCACTCGGAGCTGAACGTGTTCGAGATCGACGGCAACACCGAGGCCGATCGCCAGACGCCCATGTTCGGGCGGGGCCGGATCGACCACATGGCGCTGCAGGCCGAGTCGATCGAGTCGTTCGAGACGATCCGCGACCGTCTCATCGCCCGGGGTGCGGCCGACGAGTTCGTCACCGACTTCGGTCCCATCCTGAGCCTCTTCTTCCGCGATCCCGACGGCCTGGAGTGTGAGGTCTGTGTCACCAACCCCGACGCCGAGCCCGGCGTCCTCCACCCCCCGGGCACGCCCGCGGCCCGCTATCGGAGCTGAGCGCCACACATGACCGTCGAATTCCACCTCTTCCAGCCTCAGATGCGCCTCACCCTCGACGCGCTCGTCGAACGGGCCCACGGGGCGGGGGCCGCCGGCTTCGCGGGGATCTGGGGCATGGACCATCTCATGCCCCCGATGGCGAACGACCACCCGATGTACGAGGCGATGACGACCACGATGTTGCTCGCAGCTCGCACCGACACCATCGCGGTCGGCAACCTGGTGCTCTGCGACGCGTTTCGTCACCCCGCGATGCTGGCGCGGGAAGCCGTCACCATCGACCACGCATCCGGCGGTCGCTTCGAGCTCGGGATCGGGTCGGGGTCGGTACCCGACGAGCTGGTCACGTTCGGCATCGGCCCGGAGGACGCAAAGGCGCGCGTCCGCCGCCTGGCGGAGACGCTCACCATCGTGCGCGCGCTCTGGACCGGCGAACCGCTCGAGTTCGACGGCGAGTTCTTCCACGTGCACGGCGGACGGCAGTTGCCCGTCCCCACGCGCGAGATCCCGATCGTGATCGGCGGCACCGGCCCGCGCACCATGGAGCTCGTCGCGCAGCACGCGACGTGGTGGAACGTCCCCGTGCATCAGCTCGACCGCCTCGACGCGCTCCGCGATCGCGCGGGCTCCGCACGCGTCTCGACGCAACAGCTCGTCGCGTTCATCCCGAACGAGAGCGCGCGCGCCGAGATCACCGCTACCGCGCAGAAGCGCTTCGCGTCGTTCGGCTCCGGCCCCGTGATCGGCACCGGCAACGAGATCGTCGACTTCTACGCGTCGACAGCCGCGCGGGGTGTCGAGCGCTTCTACGTGTGGTTCACCGACTTCGCCCCGCCCGAGACCCTCGCCGCCTTCGGGTCCGAGGTCATCGCGCAGCTCGCCTCACGCTGACCCGCGCGATTCACTCGTCCTCATGGGACGAATATCAGCCCGAAAGGCCCAATGAATCGAGAGATGGTCCGCGCGCGTCAGCCGAGGGTGACGTCGCGGCGGAGGCGGGTGAGCTTCATCGTCTTGATGCGCCACTCGCCGTCGACCTTCTCGTAGGTCTCGTGGTAGTGGCCGTAGCCGTGCAGGGTGCGCATGGGGCCGCCGTCGGGCCAGCGGAGCATGTCCTCCATCGCCCAGATGCCCGTCGCGGTCGTCTCGGAGGTGATCTCGATCTCGGGCATGTGGCCGTGGTGCACCGTCAGCACGGCTTCGATGTGGCCACGGTTGAACGTCACGAACTCCTGCGCCCCGCGGATGATGCCCTCCTCGCCGGGGGGCATCTCGCCGGACACGTCGACCTCGACGTCGGGGGTGAAGACCGCGACCTGGCCGTCCCAGTCCTTCATGTCCATGCACCGGAAGTACCGGGCCTTCAGCTGCTTGATCTCCTCGATCGCGGTCAGGCGCTCGACTGCATCCACGGTGACACTCCCCCTGTCGGTTGATCGGGGTTAGCTTCCCAGATGTGGATGACCTGCATCCGTGGATGCCCGCGCTCGTCGAGGATCCCTACCCGTGGTACCGCGAGCTGCGGGAGCACGACCCGGTGCACTACTGCCCGTCGCTCGATGCATGGTTCGTCGCCCGGTATGACGACGTGGTGCGCGTCCTGCGGTCGCCGGAGGAGTTCTCGTCGTCGGCGATCCTCACGCCACGAGGCGACATCCGGGGCCCGCTCGGCGGCGCGACGCTCGGCGCGGGATCGGGCGCCCGTGGAGGTGGCGGTGCGTTCATGGGCGCACGTCCCGACACGTCGCGGTTCCTCCTCACCGCGGACCCTCCTGATCACACCAAGCTGCGCCGTCTGGTGAGCCGACCGTTCACGCCGTCGGCCATCGCCGCGCTCGAGCCCCGCGTGCGCGCGCTCACCGAGCAGCTCGTCGACGATCTCATCGCCGCGTCCGGGCGCGGCGAGGCCGACCTCATCGCGCACCTCGGTGGTCCGCTCCCGCTGCTCGTGATCGCGCACATGCTCGGGATCGACGCCGAGCACGAAGCCGACTTCCGCGAGTGGTCGGGCGCGATGACCCTCGGCTCGCCCGGGGAGTTCGGGCGCACGATGCGGCCCGGGATGATGTTCGAGATGATCGGGTACCTCTCCGAGGCGATCGAGGCCCGCCGCGCCGAGCCGCGCGACGACATCATCAGCATGCTCGTCACCGGCAGCGAGCCGCTCGACGCGCAGGAGATCCTCATGTTCACGGTGCTCCTGCTCATCGCGGGGAACGAGACGACCACCAGCCTCATCGGCAACGGGATGCTCGCGCTCTGGTCGAATCGCGAACAGCTGTCGCGGCTGGGTGACGATCCGTCGCTCGTGCCGGCGTGCGTCGAAGAGGTGTTGCGGTACGACTCGCCGGTGCAAGCGCTGTCGCGTCAGACGACGACCACCGCCGACGTCGGCGGCGTGACCATCCCCGAGGGCCAGCGCGTCTACGTGCTGTATGCATCCGCCAATCGCGACGCCGCGCACTTCGACGATCCCGAGCAGTTCCGGATCGATCGCGCGGCGAGCGATCACATCGCGTTCGGCAGCGGCATCCACTTCTGCCTCGGCGCCGCGCTCGCACGGCTCGAAGGCCAGGTCGCGGCCGAGACGCTGATCGCCCGCGTCCGCACGATCACTCCCGCGGGTGCGTTGGTGCGCAAGCCGACTCCACCGCACGCCGGGCCCGCGCTGCTCCGCGGCGTCGCTCGCCTTCCGGTGCGGGTCGAGGCCCGGTGAGCATCGAGGCGCGCTGACCGCACGCGGCGTACGCTGACGCCCTCAAGCCCGCGGCCACGCCTCGAGACGCGTGCGCCTTGATCTCCGGAGGCCATTGATGCCTACCCTTGCTGCCACCTGGCATCTCGGCGAAGTGTTCCTCGTGTTCCTCGAGTTCGCGATGTTCTTCATCCTGATCTGGCTGTTGATCACGGTGTTCGCCGACCTCTTCCGCAGCCACGACATCTCCGGGTGGGTCAAGGCCCTCTGGATCATCGGCATCATCATCTTCCCGTTCCTCGGCATCCTCCTCTACCTGATCGTGCGCGGTGGGTCGATGCACGAGCGCAGCGTGCAGCAGGCGCAGCAGGCCGACGCCGCGTTCCGGTCGTACGTGCAGCAGACCGCCTCCGAGGGCAGCACCGCCGAGCAGCTCAAGAAGCTCGCTGACCTCAAGGATGCGGGCATCATCGACGACGCCGAGTTCGAGCAGCTCAAGGCCAAGGCGCTCGCCTGAGCAACCGCACGTCACCACATGCGTGAGCTCTATCCGGAGATCGAACCGCGCGACACGTTCTTTGTCGACGTCGGTGACGGCCATGTGATCTACGCGGAGGAGTCCGGCAACCCGGCGGGGAAACCGGTCGTCGTGCTGCACGGCGGGCCGGGTGCCGGCTCCTCCCCGAGGCAACGCCGCTTCTTCGACCCCGACGCCTACCGGATCGTCCTGCTCGATCAGCGCGGATCGGGGCAGAGCACGCCACACGCTGCCGTCGCGAAGAACACCACCTGGGACCTCGTACGCGACATCGAGCGGATCCGCACCCGCCTCGGGATCGACCGTTGGATGGTGTTCGGCGGTTCGTGGGGATCGACGCTCGCCGCTGGCGTACGCCGAGCTCCATCCCGAGGTCGTCACCGAGCTGGTGCTGCGCGGGATCTTCCTTCTCCGCCACTCGGAGCTGCAGTTCCTCTACCAGGACGGTGCGTCGCACATCTTCCCGGACGCGTGGGAGGACTACGTCGCGCCGATACCGATCGACGAGCACGACGACCTCATCGCCGCCTATCACCGTCGGCTGTTCGGTGACGACGATCGCGAGCGGCTCCGGTGCGCGCACAGTTGGTCGGCGTGGAGCGCGCGTGCAGCTACCTGGTGCCGCCGAACGAGAGCGGGCTCCCGGAGACCGACGACGAAGTGGTCGCGTTCGCCCGCATCGAGAGCCACTACTTCGTGAACCACGGCTTCCTGACCCACGACGACCAGCTCCTCGACGATGTCGACCGCATTCGTCGGATCCCCGGCGTGATCGTGCAGGGTCGCTACGACGTCGTGTGCCCGATGCGGAGCGCGTGGGACCTCCACCGTGCGTGGCCCGAGGCCGAGCTGGTGGTCAATTCGCGCGCGGGTCACTCCATGTTCGATCCGGAGAACACCGCCGCGCTCGTCGAAGCCTGCGACGGGTTCCGCTAGCTCTGGGGCACGCCCACCAGGCCCATGAGCCCGCCGGTCGCGGGCAGCAGGTACACGACGCCGGTGCCTTCGTCCTGTTGCATGAGCTCGAGGATCGCGTCCGCCATCGACTCCGGCGACACGATCGTCGCGCCCTGGAGGTCGGCGTGGTCCTTCCACTGGGGTCGGAACATCGCGGTGTCGACGGGCGCACCCGGCATCACGCCGTTCACACGGATGTTCTTCTCCGCCAGCACCGCCCCCATGGCCTGCGTCCAGCTGTTCACCGCCGCCTTCGACAGGGCGTAGTACGGGTCGGCGGCCCAGCCGCCCATGCCCGCGGGCGAGGAGCCCATCACGAACTGGCCACCGCCACGCGCCTCGAGGTGCGGGACCGCGGCGATGGTGCCGAACACCACGCCGTCGATGTTGATGCTCTCCACCTTGCGGAAGTTCTTCTCGGTGAGACGGGGCAGCACGTAGTCGTGGGGCTCGGGATCGTCGCCGCCGCGGGTGAGCACACCGGCGTTGAGGTGCACGATGTCGATCCCGCCGAGCTCCTTGACCGTCTCGTCGTAGACCTGCTCGTAGCTCGCGAGGCTGGTGACGTCGAGCTTCTTGAACGTGCCGTTGTCACCGAGCTCCGCCGCGACGGCCTGACCGTTCTGCTCGTCGATGTCCGCTACCACGACCTTCGCCCCGAGCGCCGCGAGCTTCCGCGCGGTGGCCGCGCCGATGCCGTTCGCTGCCCCCGTGACGACCGCGACTTTGCCACTGAGATCCACGCCGATTTCCCCCTTGTGCTCCGGTTGTTGGTTCAGAGATTCCACACTCGGGCCGCGTTGCCACAGAGGATGAGATCGCGCTCCTCCTCGGGCAAACCGCCGAGTTGATCCTGGATGATCTGTTGCGAGTTGGGCCAGCTCGACACCGGGTGTGGATAGTCGGTGGACCACATGATCTTGTCGACGCCGATGTCGTAACGCGCGTCGGTTGCCACCCACGGATCCTCGATGAAGGTGAGGTGGACATTCCGGCGGAAGTAGAAGCTCGGAAGCTCCGTGATTGCCGGAAATTCGTAGCGCTGGCGGGTGGCGAGATCGTCGATGATGTAGAGGTACCAGGGGATCCAGCCCAGCGTCGTCTCGACGAAGACGAGATTCAGGTCCGGGAAGCGCTCGAGGATCCCGCCCATCGTCCACATGCCGAACGCCTCGGTGGTCATGAGCGGCACCTGCGAGACCGTGATCCCCCGCTGGGGCGTCGGGTCCCGCTGCGCCAGGCTGTTCAGCGACGTGTTGAGCCCGGTGTGACAGCAGATCGGCAGGCCGGTCTCGGTGATCACCGACCACAGCGGGTCGTAGCGCTCGTCGATGTAGTCGGGGAGCCCGACCTCGGGCGGGAACACCGGAAGCTGGAGCGACTTGCCACCGAGCGCGGCGACCCGTTCGACCTCGGCCACCGCGGCGTCGATGTCGTGCAGCGGGAGCTGGTACGAGACCACGAGGCGCTTCGGGTCGGCGGACCACGCGGTGAGCGCGTCGTTGAACGCGCGCGTCGCGGCGTTGCCGGCCTCCACCGAGCCCATCAGGTTGAAGTACCGGAACCCGCTGAGCTCCGAGTACAGGATCTCGACGTCGATGCCGTCGGCGTCCATGTCGAGCAAGCGGTCCTGCGGGTTGTTGTTCCCCATCCGACCCGCAGCGGGGTGCCGGTGCGGGTTCCGGGTCCACTGGCTGTTGGCCTGCCCCGCACCCCTCGACATCGCGTCGGCGAACTGGGCGACAGCGCTGTCGTAGGCGTCGTGGTACCTCGACGCCAGCTGATCCTTGACCTGATCGTGGGTCAGGCTGATGTGCGAGTCGGCCGAGATGATGCGATCCGGCATGGTGTCCCCCCGGGGTTGCCGAGCGCGATCTACCGGCGAGCATAGGCCGGATCACCGGCTCGCTCCGGGGCCGGACCGGAGCGTCAACCGCGCTTGATGCCGGCCTTCTTGAGCACCGCCGCGTCGACGCCGGCTTCGCGCCACGCCGTGTAGGAGATGCCCTTGCGGGCGCCGTACTCGGCCGCGACCTTCACGAACGCCGCTTCCAGCGCGGAGACGTCGACGCCCTCGCCCGACAGGTTGGCGAGCTCCGTCTCGAGGTCCATGCGCTCCTGGATGAGGTGCACCCGGGTGAGCCCGGTCGCCGCCGGGAGCTCTTTGCGGACGACGTCGAGCCGGCGCTGCACGCTGTCGGCGGTGCGTTTACGCCCTCGCTTCGGCCGGGTGGAGTCGAGTGCCTCGAGATAGCCACGAATGACGCGCCCTTGCTCACGTCCGACCGCCAGCGCCTTCTTGTGCGCATCAGTCATCGCAGTGGTCTTGCGAGGCGTCGGGCTCTTCTTGGTCGGTGCAGCGGGCACAGTGCCTCCGAGTGCAGGGTCATACGCAGTCGCGGCCGGGTGCCGTTTGTTGCGTGAATCCCCGTCAGCATACGACCAAACCTTGCGATTTCATACACGCGAAGAGGCGTACGTCATTTGGCGTGATGCACGAAGATCAGTCCACCGGCAACCGGGTGTCCGATTCCTCCGTGGAGAGCGCTTCGCCCCGCCGGAGGCGTGCGGCCAGCTGCACGACGGTCGGGAGCTCGCGTCGAGTCGGGGTGTGCGCCGCGAGGAACCGCGCGATGCCGCACAGGATCAGGGCGCTCTCCTCCGACCGTTCCGGCCACGCGAGCGCCTGGCGCACACCGGCTTCGTACACCTGGTACCAGTGGAACCCCGGATCCTCGGCCAGCAACGCGTGACCGAGCGCTGCGATCACCTGTCCACGATCGCCGCCAGCCCGGAGGTGGCCGAGAACGATCGTACCCGCACGATCGACTTCGCCCTGGGCGTCCCAGCACGCCGCGAGCTCACCGAGATCGCCAGTGACATCGTTCGGCAGACGCGCCGCGGGCACGTTGAGGAAGCGGTCGAGGTACACGCGAAGCGCGCCCTGCACGACACCGCGCATCAGCTCGGGCCCGGGAGTGCGCACCAACGCCTGGTGCAACGCGTTCGCCGCGGTGAAGGCGTGATGCACCTGGTCCCAGTCGCCGAAGTCGTTCTGCACGTGGAATCGCGTGATGCGCAACGCGGCTGCGTACGCGACCGCGCGCCCGAGCTCTTCGCCGCTCGCGCCGCGCTTCGACGCGTCGATCAACGCGTCGACGACCTCCCCGGGATCATCGGCGAGGATCCGCCATGCCAGCCCTCCGACGTCGGCGTATCCGCCGGGGCCCGGCGCGAGCTCCGTGCCGTCGATCAGGGCGACGAGATCGTGCGGGTGGCGCCAGGGGAAGGTCTCCTCCGAACGCGAGGCCGAGGTGGTCTGCTGCACGAGCGTGGGCAGCACGGACGCGGCCGCCCCCGCGCCCATGTGCCCGAGTGCCTCGAACGCCTTGTTGGTGAAGTCGAGGGTGTGGCCACCGTCGATGAAGACGTGATCGGTGACCGCGCCGAACATCATCGCTTCGACCTCGGCTGCGGTCGCCGCGCCGTCGAGCGCGCTCACCAGCACGCGTTCGGCGCCGTCACCCGCGCGCTGGTCGACCAGCCGCCGGTACCAGTGTGCGAGCCGCGCGGCGGGGATCGCCTCGGTCTCGAGCGGGCCGACGCCGATCCGGCGCGGCTGCCCTCGCGTGTCGCCGGCAAGGAAGCTCAGCGCGTGCACGAGCGCGAGCGGTCGGTCTGACGGCTCGAGGTGCGGCAGCACGTTCGCCATCGCGACGAGCACGGTGAGGCCGACGCCCCATCCCGCGGCCCGATTGTCGACACCGAAGTCGATACCGGTGGCGACGATCGCCTCGGTGGGCACATCGTGGTCGACGAGCCCGAGCACCGCCTTGCTGATGACGAGCGAGAGGTTTCGATCGAGCCCGTCGCGGAGACGCTGCTGCAGGTGTGCGACCGGGTCGTGCTCGGTGCGGGCGGCGACGAACACGTCGTTCACCGCAATGCGCACGTCGAACCCCCGCGCGTCGTCGGCCCAGAGGTCGAGCGTGCACCCGGATTCCAGATCGAACTGCGCGTGATGCCAGTGACACGTGAGCAACCCGGATTCGACCGTGCCCTGGTGCAGCGGGAAGCCCATGTGCGGGCAGCGATCTTCGATCGCCCATGCTCGGTCGTCGTGCCAGAACACGACGACGGGGATCGATCCCACCTTGGTGAGGAGCTTGCCCTCACCCCGCAGGTCGAACAGCGAGCCGGCTCGTATCTCTTCGGACTGCGTCACGGACCCAGCGTACGACCGCACACACCCCGACCGAATGGGGTGCGTCCCGCTCATCCGGGAGCACCGTCCGTCTCCTCCGTGATCCACCGGACGTCGCGGTGCTCAGGCGCTTCCATGCGTTCCCCGGCGGGCATGGCGCGATACCAGACGACGAGCACGACTACATTGCCGCCTTCTCACATCAGGAGTGAGCCCATGACCGACATGACCGAGCTCGAGCTCCGGGTCACGATCCCCGAGAAGGAAGACGTCGACGAGGCGACCGCGCAGTTGCTCGACTTCGTCTACCGCCCGCACCTCGGTGTGCCGATCCCCACCGTCGGCGTGCTCGCGCTGACCCCGGCCATGTTCGGGCCATTCCTCCAGTGGGCGTCGGCGCTCGCACTGGAGGGCATCCTGTCCAAGCGGGATCAGGAGCTCCTCGCGCTGCGGACCGCGCTGCACTGCCACTCCGAGTTCGAGTGGGTGGAGCACGCGGGCTTTGCCAAGGAGGGCGGCATGACCGACGCCGAGATCGAGAACATCACGGTCGGACCCGATGCCGGCTGGGTCGAGCACGAGGCCGCGCTGCTGCGGGCGGCCGACGAGCTGCATCGCGACTGCGAGATCAGCGAGAGCACCTGGGCGGCGCTCGCGGCGCACTACTCCCCCGGTGAGCTGGTCGAGATCCCGTTCGTCGTCGGCCAGTACACGATGCTCTCGATGGTCGCGAACGGCCTCGGCACCGTCACACCCCGTGCCCCCGGCACGGCGACGCCCAAGGTGTGAGGGACTACCGCGTCATTCCGATCGGGTCCGTGCACGCGAGCCCGACGCGGCGATCGACGACGACGGGGACACGGTGACGAGCGCGATCGTGCTCGATCCTGCGCAGGTCGAACCCGACGCGACCCTCGCGCTCGAGACGTTCTCGCAGCCCACGATGTCGGGCTTCGCGGCGCGTGGCGAGCACCGCGAGCCCCCGTGGGCAACGGAGCTGATGGAGGGCTACTGGTGACGCGTCAGTCGGCGAACTCTGGGATGACGTGCTTGCCGAGGAGCTCGATGGTCTGCATGACCTTCTCGTGCGGGATGTCGTAGGGGTTCACCAGGCACAGCAGGATGTCGCAGCCTGCTTCCTCGTACTTCTTCGCGTGCATGATGCAGTCGTCCGGGTCGCCGATCACGCCTGCGCTCGTGTCGAAGAGCTGCTGCGCGGTGCGGTCGAGCTTGCCCGCGCGGTCGGCCTTCAGGAATTCGTTCGTGTACGTGTAGTTGTCGGCGAGGCCGTGCTTGACCTCTTCCATCCACTCCGCGAGCGTCGCGATCCGGCGCGCGCTCTCGACCGCGTACCACTCGAACGACGGTCCTCCGACCTCCAACGACTCCTCACGCGTGGGCGCGCAGTTCACCATCGTGAACGTCGCGACCTGGTTGTTCACGAACTTGCCGATGGGCTTCGTGCACTGCGAGATGCCGTAGCGGTAGAGGTCGACGCGCTCCTTGAGGTCTTCGGGAGGAACCCCCACGGTGAACGAGCACACGCCGAGACCGTGGCGGCCCATCACCTCATGACCGTCGACGGATGTGGTCGCGGCCCAGATCGGGGGGTGCGGGTTCTGCAGCGGCTTCGGGATCACGCGCCGCGGCGGGAGGTCCCAGTACTTGCCGTGGAACTCGGCGACGTCATTGGTCCAGCACTCGACGACGCAGTTGACGGCCTCTTCCCACATCTCGCGCGTGTCATCGGGGTTGATGCCGAATCCCTCGAGCTCGACCCGGGTCGCGGAGCGGCCAGTGCCGAACTCGACCCGCCCGTCGCTCATGAGGTCGAGCACCGCGGCCGACTCGGCGGTGCGGACGGGGTGGTTGTACGGCTGCGGCATGAGACGGACGCCATACCCGATGCGCAGGTTCTCGGTGGTCGCGGCGATCGCGCCGTAGAGCACCTCGGGGTTGGAGCAGTGCGAGAACTCCTCGCAGAAGTGATGCTCGACCGACCACACCGAATGGAAGCCCAGCTTGTCACCGAGCTGGGCCTGCTCCAGCGTGTTCTTGTAGGCGCGCCATTCACTCTCGGGGTCCCACGGTTGCGCGACCGGGATCTCGTAGAACAGTGCGAACTTCATCGATCGTCCTTTGGCCGTTCGGGCGGTACGGGCGGTGCAGGGGGTGCCGGCAGGTCATACCGGGTGTGGCGGGCGAACCTGAACTGCAGGAGCATGGCACCTGCATCGACGGGCATGGAAATTCCGTTCACATAGGCTGCCGCCGGCGAAGCCAGGAACCGGACCGCGGCGGCGATGTCAGCGGGAGTGCCCATGCGCCGGGCCGGGATCGATTCGAGCGCAGCCGCCAGCACGTCGTCCGGTACCGCGGCGAGCTTGTCGGTGTCGATCGGGCCGGGGAGCACCGCGTTGCAGGTGATGCCGGCAGTGGCGAACTCCAGGGCGACGCTCCGCGTGAGCCCGATGAGCCCCGCTTTCGCCGCGGTGTAGTGCGCCTGCCGGTATCCACCTTCGGTCGACGAGATGCTCGACAAGTTCACGATCCGTCCCCATCGTCGCTCGACCATGTGCGGGAGCACGGCGCGGATCACGTAGAAGGGCCCCGAGAGATCGACCTTCACGTAGCGATCCCACACGTCGGGATCGATGCGGTCGGTTCGGGTCATGTCGCCGAAGATCCCGGCTGCGTTCACGAGCACGTCGATGCGGCCGTGATCGCCTGCGACCGTGTCGACCGCGTGCTGGACCGCCGCGGCATCGCTCACGTCGACGTGCACGTCGGCCGCGCCCGCGTCGTCGGCGCCGATCACCGTCGCGCCGTCGGCCGCGAGCTGACGTACGATCTCCGATCCGATCGCGCCCGCGCTCCCGGTGACGAGCGCGACGCGACCATCGAGCACGCTCACCGGAGCCCTTGCTCGAGCAGCTCGACGACACAGCCGTCGGGGTCGGTGAAGAAGAGCGCGCGCATCGGCCCGAGCGTCTCGCCGAGGTCGACGGTGACCGGCGCTGGTGCATCTGGGAGCGCGCGGCGAAGATCGGAGTACGCGACGTCGATGTCGTCGACGGTGAGGGCGACGCGGTACACGCCCGCGTGATTGCCACCGGCAGAGGGCGCGCCCGTCGGGAGCGGTTCCATCCACTCCGTGAGCTCGAGGCAGAACGACCGCGGGTGGTGCGGGACGAACACATCGGCGGCGCGGAAGCGCCCGACCACGGCTGCCTGATCGTCGAGAATGTCGACGAACCGGTTCGGCGCCGCCGCGAGCCCGAGCGCGTTCCGGTACCACTCGACCGAACGGTCGAGGTCGGAGCAGTTCACGCGCACCCCGGCATAGGTCGTGGCCGCGGCCCCACCGACGAGCTCGATCGCGGTGTTGCCCGGATCCCGCGTCGTGATCATCGCGTGCGCACGGTCGTGGTCGTCGCGGTACGTGCGCCGGTTGCGCACGAGCCCCGCGGCCTCGAGCCGCGTCGCGATCGCGTCGAGATCCTCGACCGTGAACTGCAACGCGCGGAACCCGAGGTGCGAGAGCGTCGAAGAGGGCTCGCCGCTCGTGGCGGGCGCGATCCACCGGAGGAGGTCGACGGCAGGGCCGCGCAGCCCGCGGCGGTCGGTGAGGATCGCACCTTCCCACTGCACCGGTGTGCCCGGCATCCCGAATCCCGCACCGTCCTGCACCTGTGACGGCTCGGTGCGCCACCGCGTGGTGAGATCGAGCGTCTCCACGTAGAACCGCTCCGATGCGCCGAGATCGGAGCAGTTCACGTTCGCGTGCGCGAACCACTTTGGTTGCGCAGTCACCGCAAGGACGACTTCCGCGCGAACTTCAGCTGGAGCAGCGTGGTACCGCCGTCGACCGTGATCGCGGCGCCGTTCACATATCCAGCCGCGTCGGACGCGAGGAACGCGACGAGATCGCCCACCTCCTCCGGAGTACCGAGCCGGCCGGCAGGGATGGCGTCGAGCGCGGCTCGCATGATGTCGTCCGGTGCCGCGAGTGCCTTCGGCGTCGCGATCAGCCCTGGGAGCACTGCGTTGGCGGTGATACCGGCGGCCGCGAACTCGAGCGCAACTGTCTTGGTGAGGCCGATGAGCCCTTCCTTGGTCGCGCCGTAGCTCGGCTGCTTGTACGCGCCGCGCGACGACATGCTGCTGATGTTGACGATCCTCCCCCATCGGCGTTCGAGCATTCCCGGCAGCACCGCGCGCGTCGCGTAGAAGGGGCCCGAGAGGTTCACCTGCACGTCGTGGTCCCACGCCGCGGGCTCGAAGCGCAGAGTGCTGCCGATCTGGTCGAAGACACCTGCGTTGTTCACGAGGATGTCGACGCTCCCGCAGCGCGCGCTCGCCGCGGCGACGGTGGCGTCGACCAGTGCACGCTGCGTCACGTCACACGCGAGCGCGACGATCTCCGGGCCGTCAGGGTCCCAGAGATCGAGACTCGGCGGTTCCTGATCGACGGCGACGATGCGGGCGCCGTCCCGTCGCAGCGCGGCGACGATGGCGCGGCCGAGGCCTCCGGCCGCGCCCGTCACGAGCGCAACCGTCACGCGGCGATGTCTTCGGGCCGGAGCGGGCGGGACGCGATCCCCGCGAAGCCGTCGACTCCCGTGTAGGTGTCTTCGCCGATGATGAGGCCGTCGGCATCGAACGGCCAGAGCACGGCCATGCGGGTCTCGTACAGGTAGTACGCGTCGGGGTCGTCCACTGCGACACCCCGTGCCGCGAGCGTGCGGCCGGGGTAGGCCATCCGCATGAGGCCCTCGGTGAGGATGCAGTCGTCGTCGACGACGAGGCGATCGACCTCGAACTGGAGGCGGGTCGCGCCCGACGCGATGAAGTTCTCGTAGAACGTGCGGACTTCGTCCTTGCCGACGGGATTCATCGCCCGTTCCGTGGTGCCGTACGCGTGGTAGGCCGCGTGCTCACTGACCGTCGCCATCAGGCCGTCGAGGTCACCGGCCGCTTCCGCCTTCATGTGCTCGAGCACGATCGCGAGGTTCCGGCGGCGGGTGGGGTCGGTCTCGGTCGCCAGGCGTGCTTCCACCGCCGACCAGGTGCGCGTCGGATCGATCAGGGTCATCGCGTTCCTCCCCCTTGGGTTGCGTCGTCGCGCACGCTACCCGTGAGGCGCGGTGGGGGCGAGACCGGCACGACCGTCGAGCGAGTACATCCCACCGCCCGCCCACAGCAGGAACACCATCGCGAGCAGGAGCGCGGGGCCCACGCCGAGGTGGAACGTGCCGCCTTCCATGACCCCGGCTGTCGAGATCGCGACCACCACGTTCACCGCGAGCAGCGCCGCGGCCAATCGCGTGAGCAAACCGACCACCAGCAACGCGCCGCCGACGACCTCGATCGTGCCCGACACCCACACCGCGATGTCGGGAAGGGGCACGCCGTAGTTGTGGAAGTCGACGGCCTCCTGCATGTGGTCGGTGAACTTGCCGATCCCGATCAGGATGAAGGCAACACCTGCGACCACGCGGACGACCGCGGCGACGTGACTCGCCGCGCCGTCGCGCGTCGTCAGCACCTTGTGGAGCAGTTCATTCACCGGATGTCGGGCGCCGTGAGGTCGTAGAACTCGTCGACCGAGATCGCCGACATGAGGTCGCCCATCATGGCTTCGGCTTCGGGCGGCATCGGCTTGGCCTCGTTCGCGCGTGCTTCGGCCTGCGACGAGAAGTACACCGCGTCCGTGTAGGTGCCGTCACCGTGGATGGCGATGACCTCGCCGATCACGTCGGGCCGCGCCCCCTGCATCACTTTCTCGAACTCACCCATCTTCTCCCGGCGAGCCGCGAGCTTTTCGGCGTCGGTGATCTTGCCCCGCATCACCTGGACGAAGCCGGCGTTGTCCTTGCCGCCGCCGAGGAAGGTGACGATGTCGACGCTGTCGCGGAAGTCCGCGCGGTCGACGACCTTCTCGGTCTCCGCCCACCACGCACCCTGCTCGGGCCGATCGTTGTTCGCACGCGCCGCTTCCTCGGACTCGAAGCGCGCAATCACGATGAAGCGCCCATCGTCGGTGACGCCGCTCGTGCTCCCGAGGAACCCTGTGGCTCCGGGACGGAGGTCGGTGTTCCACTTCTCGCCCTGCTGCTTGAACGCCTCGGGGTCCGAGGTCGTACCGGAGATGACCTGGATGAACATGGTGTCCTCCTTCGTCGATGTTGCCTGCGCTCGTCTCCTGAAATCCGAGGGCGTTACACGATCCCCATTCAGCGATGACGTCACGGTTCGGGCGGGTTCGGTGCACCCCCATCCTGCACCGGTTGGCTACCGCCCGTCGAACGTCCGCGCTGGTATGTGGTGACCGACGACTTGCTCATCACCAGCTCGGCGGCGACGGCCGCAAGCAGCGCGGGCACGACGAACCCGGGGCGTCCGGTGGTCTCGGCGACGAACATCACCGCCGCCAACGGGACGCGATATCCCGCGCCGAGGAACGCGGCGACGCCGATCACCACGAACAGGGTTGTGCGCGTGTCCCCGGCGACGTCCCCTGCGATGCGCCCGAGCAGCGCCCCGGCGACGACGAGCGGGATGAAGAGCCCGCCGACACCTCCGCCACCCACCGTCGCCGCGGTCGCGATGCAGCGCACGACGAGCACGGCGGCGAGCAACCAGATCGCATGACGAGGTTGGAGGGTCCAGTCGAGCGTGTTGTAGCCCGCTCCGACTCCGATCGACTTCCCGGTCAGCTCCCGGGCGAGGCCGAAGCATCCGGCGAGCACGATGCCCGCGACGGGAACCCGGACGACTGCAGGGACCACCGTCGTCATGCGCTTCGCCCACCGCATCAGCCACGCGAATACACGTGCCCCGAAGCCTGCGACCAGGCCGAGCAGCAGGGCTCCGGCAAGGTCGACGAGTGTGAACCCCGGCCGGCCGTGCACAGGCAGGATCGGGTCGGTGCCGTTGATGGCGGCGAACACGAGGTACCCGCTCGCCGACGAGACCAGGGCAGGGAGCAGCATGCGACGTGCGAGATCGTCCTGATAGGGAACTTCGAGCGCGAAGACCGCCCCGGTCGCGGGCGCCTTGAAGATCGCGGCAACACCGGCCGCGGCGCCCGCGACGAGCAAGAGCTGGCGATCTGCGGGGCCGACCAACCGAGCGAATCGATGCTGGAGCCACGCGCCGAGACCAGCACCGAGATAGAGCGACGGCCCCTCGAGCCCCATCGCGCCACCGAACCCGAGCGTCGCGACCGCGGCAACCAGCTTGCCGGGGATCTCGCGCTCGGGGATCGGTGCCGCGGGGTCGTGAAAGGCGAGGAGATACGCGTCCGCGGTTCCCGGAGTCGCGCCGAACGCCAAGAAGCGCAGCGCGAGCCACGTGAAGACGAGGCCGACCAGTGGGACGCCCCCGAGCAACCAGAGCGGCAAGCGCAGCACGAAGTCGAAGGCGACGTCGATCACGACGCGCTCGAACAACGCGACGCCGATGCCGGTCGCGGCCCCGGTGACCGCCGCCAGCAGGATGACCTGGCGCGACCGGTGCGCGAAGGCGAGGATCTCGCCTCGCCTCGAGGCCCAGCTGGCGCGGCTCACTCGATGGCCCATCCGAGTGGCCATGACGCGTCCATCGGTTCCCCGGCCGCGTCGCCGAACGCACCAAGTGCGTCGATGATCTGAGCGCGTTGCGCTTCGGGCACGCGAGCGACCACGTCGGCAATCTCGTGACGACGGCGCGCGGTCACGGAATCCACCAGCCGGCGACCGCGGCGCGTCAGATCGATCGTGACTTCCCGGCGGCTTTCCGCCGACACCGAGCGTGAGACCAGGCCCTTTGCGACGAGCCGGTCGCACATTCGGGTCGCGGTCGACGGGTGGACGCCGAGGGCTTCAGCGAGCGCGCCCGCGTTGGCGCGCCCGCGACTGGCGAGCACCACGAGCGCCCGGTACTGCGGCAACGTGACGTCGTCGTCGACGGCTGCGATCGACCGCGCGGCGACACCCACGAGGGCACGAGACGCCCGCAACAACGCGTCGACCACGAGGTCCGCTTCGGGGACCGGCAGGGTCTCGCGTGCTCTCGACATGTGTGCATACTACAACTATTGTAGGGAGCACAGGTAGGGAGGGAACGTCCCCGGTGCCGGCGACGCAGTCGGCCAGCGCGCGTCGCGCGCCACGCGCAGCTCAGTCGGCTTGGTAGGAACGGAATGCGGCCATCAGGTCGGCACGGGCCTCGGGTTGCAGTGCGTCGACGTCGTCGACGGTCAGCCGGCCGGTCAGCTCGATGGTCTCGCGCAGTTGCAGCAGGTAGAGCGCGCAGTGAGGACACGCGTCGAAGTGACGTTCGAAGCGCTCACGGTCGACGATCGAGAGCGCGCCGTCGAGATAGCTCGTGACGATCTCGACGAACTCGATGCACACGAGGTCGGCCGACCGGCGGCGGAACCATCGCAGCATCATCGGACCGGCTCCTCGAAATGGTCTTCGAGCGCGGTCCGGACCTTGGACCGCGCTCGGTGCAGCAGCACCCGTTGGTTGGTCTCCGAGAGATCGAGCGCGTTACACACCTCGTCGGCCCTCCATCCCTCGAGATCGCGCAGGGTGATCACCATCTGCTGCCCCGGCGGCAACGCGGCGATGGCCCGCCGCACGACGTCGAGGGTCTCGCCCGCCGCCAGCCGCGTCTCCGGCTCCTCGTCCCAGGGCACCGGTGGCGCTGCCCACGCGCCCGCGCCGGGTTTGCCCGCCGGCCGGAACCGGTCCGGATCGACCGCGGGCGCGGCGGTGTCGGCTTCCGACGTGAGTGACGAGAACGGGACTGACCGGTGCTCACGCGTGCCCTTCGTGCGCGCGATGTTGAGAACGATCCGGTGGATCCACGTCTTCAAGGACGATCGCTGCTCGAAGCGGTCGATGCCCGTGATCACCGCGAGCCACGTCTCGCTCACGACCTCGTCGGCCGCGGCGTCGTTCGAGACGTGTGCGCGCGCGAGCCGTCGCAGCGAGCTCGAATATCGGTCGAGCAACCACGCGAAGGCGCCTTCGTCGCGTGCACGGAGCGCCGCGACCAGCACGTCGTCGTCGGAGTAGTCGGGCGTGGTCATCGTGCTAGAGGTCGCCGTTCGCGATCAGCCACTTCGTGGCGTAGCTGCCGGGGATCGGTGGAAGATACGTGGTGAAGAGCCGGTACGTCACGACGGCCGCCGACGCTGCCTCCGGGGGAACACCGAACGCGGTGAGGCCGGCGATGAGCGACGCCTCGGCGACCCCGATGCCACCGGGCACCGGCACGAGGCTCGAGATGAACCCGGCGCCCGTGACGACGAGGATCAGCTCGCCCACCGGCAGGCTGGAGCCGTACGCGAGCAACGCGGCACCGAGCCCGAGCGAGTTGAGCAGCTGCGCGCCGATGCTGCCGCCCATCACCAGGAACAGCTTGCGCGGCGTGGTGAGCACGCTCCACACGTTGTGTAGCCCGTTCCGGAGCTGCGGCCACACCTTCTCCTGCGTGAACCGGCGCAGCTTGGGCACGATGAACGCGACGCCGACGAGGACGGCTGCCGCGACCACGCCCAGGAGGATGAGCTTGGCGTCGTCACCCCCACCGCCCACGTCGCCGGTATCGACCGACTGGCCCACCGCGAAGGCGGTGACGAAGAAGAGGAAGAACTGCGTGACCGTGCCCGACAAGCCGACGAGCACTCCGGACGACGTGGCTACCGCGACACTCGAGCCCTGCTTCTGCAGGAACCGGATGTTCATCAGCGTGGAGGCCGCACCGGTGGGCAGCACGAGGTTCGTGAACGCGACCGCGTACTGCATGAGGACGGCAGGGCCGAGCGGCACCTTCTCGTCGACGGAGCCGATCGTGGTGAACGCGTACGACACCTGCGTGAGCTGCGTGAGCACCGCGCACGCGACGACCCACGGCCAGTCGGCGGTCTTCAGCGTGTCGAAGAGCGCGCTCAGGCTGCCGACCTCGCCGAGGATGACCCACAGCGCGAACAAGCACGCCGATGATCATCACGACGGTGAGCGGCTTCACTCGGCGCAGCTCGACCGGCTTGTAGATGGCGATGTCGGCGTTGGTGCTGATCTCCTGCTGGAGTTGGTCGAGCAACTTCTTCTCGTGCCGCAACCCGGCGCGCGTCGCGCGACTCAACGCCGGCTTCGAGAGCAACGGCAGGGCCGCGACCAGCGCGTCCTTCCCGATTCCCTCCTCGGCCGCCCGATCGCGCGCTTCACGCCGACGAGCAGCGCCGACGACACGAGCAGGTTGGCGACGTCGCGATCGAGTCGCTGCTGCGGCGCCGACATCGAGGCGAGTGAGAAGTCGATGATCGTCGGCACTCCGCCGGTCACGGCGACGTGATCGAGATCGAGCGCGCCGTGTGCCACGCGCTGCTCGCGCATCGCGCGCACGTCCTGCCACAGCGCGCGCAGTGCGGCGTCCTGGTCGGGGATCTCCTCGAGCCGTCGACCCTCGGGCCGCGTGGTGACCAGCAACGCGGCAGACGGCCCGGCGACACCGGCGGCCACGACCTCGGGCACGGGCACTCCCGCGTGCTGCGCGACGATCTGGCAGAGGGCTTCGTGCTCCACCTGCTGCAGCCGCGTGAAGGTGAGCGTCACGCCGGAGTCCTTGTACAGGAAGAAGCGCCAGATCTTGCTGACGAGCTGCGTGTCGGCGGCGTCGCGTCCGTAGACACGGAGGTGGAGAGGCAAGCCGTCGGCACCGTCGGCCAGCATCACCGTGTAGCCGCGGGCCTGGTCCGGTGCGAGACGCACGTTGGTGGCCGTCACGGCGAGCTCGTCGAGCGCGCCTGCGACCTGCGCCGCGGTCGGCCGGCCCGCGGGTGACCCGAACGCAAGATGCAGTGCGGCTGCGAGCCCCCACCCGAGGACGAAGCCGGCGAACACCGCGTTGAAGCCGGCATCCGCGCGGTAGAAGGTGCCGATGGCCACGAGGAACAGCAGGATCGGGCCGATACGCCGCACCGGGCGGGTGAGGAACGGCGACGCGGTCAGGATCACCGCGGTCAGGATCGCCAGGGGAACGGTGGGATAGGTCGGCTGGAGCGAGGTGTCGAACACATGCTTGACCGCGGACGTCAGCGAGTCACCGGCGTCGACGAAGGCGATCATCCGCCCGAGGAACCACGCCGCTCCCCCGGCGATCGCAAGCTCGAGCGCGAGGCGCCACCGTCGGGCCAGCAGCGCAGCGGCGGCCACCAGGGCCACCGCCCAGAGCGACCCCAGCCGGCTGAGCATCTCGAAGAAGCCGTGGAGCCCGGCCGGGAGCGACGACCAGAACTTCTCGAACGCGAGCTCCGCCGTCGTGTCGTCACCGTGATGCCGCACGCTCAGCCCGAGCAGCACGACCGCGATACCGACGCGGATCCAGTCACCCGTGAGGCGGCGGTACGGCTTCTCGTCGGCGGGCCCGAACGCACGGTTCCTGACAGCTCCGGGATGGCGCAGGCTGTCCAACACGCTCGTCACGGGCACCAGTTCTACTGGGTGCGGGCAATCTAGGGTCGGACCACTGTGACGACCGCGACCGAAGGGCGGATCGACGATGACCGACACGACGCAGGTGCTCGCGGATCTCGCTCGACGCGTGCAGGAACTCGAAGACGAACGCGCCATCCACCGGACGCTCGTGCGGTACGGATTCGCGGTCGACAGCAACGATGCGGATGCGCTCGTCGCGCTCTACACCGACGACACCGTGATCGAGATCGACGGCACCCCGCTGTTCCACGGGAGCGATGGTGCACGTGCGCTCGTGAACAGCCCCGCGCACCAGGCGATCCTCCCGAATTGCGCGCACATGATCGGGCCGTTGTCGGTCGAGATCGACGGCGATCGTGCGTACGCAGTCGGGTACGCCTGCGTCGTCGTCCGTGACGGAGATGCGCTCCAGATCTGGCGCGAGGGCTGCAACCGGTGGGAGCTGGAACGGCGTGCCGAGGGATGGCAGATCGCGCGCCGTCAGTCGTTCGCGGTCGGTACCCCCGGCGCCCAGGCCATCCTCAGCTCTGGGCTGTGAGGGGCGGCTACTCGGCGGCGCGCAACCAATCGGCGATCACCGTGTCGGTGTCGGCACCCTGCTCGCGGCCCAGCCACCGCACGGTGCCCGGTGTGGCGCTCAGCCGCGCCATCGGCGCCGGGAGCACGACCGGCCCGAGCACGGGATCGTCGACGGTGAGCACACTCTCACGCGCCTGCACATGGGGGTCGGCGGTCAGAGTGGCGAGGTCGTTCACCAGTGTGACGGGAACGCGCGCGTCGTCGAAGGCACGGATCACCGCATCGTGGTCGTGCTCGACGATCCACGCGGCGACGAGCCCGTCGAGCTCGTCGGCGACCTCGAGCCGCGCGCGTGACGTTCCGTACCGTGCGTGCGCCTCGGGCGTGTCGAGCCCGATGACCTCGAGCACGCGCGCGACCTGCGGATCGGTCGGGCCCGACAACACCACCCAGCGATCGTCGGCGGTCCGGTACGTGTTGCGCGGGACGCCGCCGGGCACGCGACTGCCGGTGCGCATCGGTGGCGCGTCCCCGGGCTGCCACGCGACCAGTGCGGTCGAGAGCAGCGTGATCACCGGCTCGTACATCGCGATGTCGACGTATTGACCTGCCGCGTTCCCGCGCTCGCGCGCCAGGCACGCGACGAGCGTTCCCACCAGCCCCGTGATCGCGCCGAGCACGTCGCCGAGTGGGATCGACGGCAACATGGGTGGGCCGTCGGCCTCGCCGGTCATGTGGGTCAGGCCGCCGAACGCTTCGGCGAGCGTGCCGTTCCCTCCCCTCGCCGCGTAGGGCCCGTCGGTCCCGTAGAGGCTCAGGCTCACCACGATCGCCCCGGGATTGCGCGCGGAGATCGCCTCGTAGGTGCAGCCCCAGCGTTCGAGCACCTTGTGCGGCTGGTTCACGATCACCACGTCGGCGACGTCGGCGAGCCGTTGCACGAGCGCGCGGCCTTCGTCGGTCTCCGGATCGAGCTCCACGGTGCGCTTGTTGCGTCCCGCCAGCGCCCAGGGCAGCGAGCGACCATCGCGCGCGAAGCCGAGGAAGCGCAGGCCGTCGCCGCCGGGCGGCTCGACCTTCACGACGTCGGCGCCGAAGTCGCCGAGCATCGCGGCGATGAGTGGCGCAGGCAGGAGATTGGCCAGATCGAGGACGCGCAGCCCTGCCAACGCGCCGCGTGTCGCGCCTTCCGGTGTCGGATCGGGCATCACAGACCTGCCGCGTCCGCGAATGCCCGCAGCTCACGCGGGATGTCGGGGCCCGCGGCGTGGTAGGCGAGCTCGGTGATGCCGCTCTCGGCGAACGCGTCGATGCGAGTACGCACTTCGTGCGCGGTGCCCGTGAGCGTGAGATCGGGAATGCGCGTCGCCGCGCCCGCCTCGAGTGCCGCTCGATCGCGCTCGGTGAGCATGACGACGTGGCCTTCGTGCACCGCGAGATGGCGACGTTCCGGCGGCACCTGCTCCACCGCCTCGCGCCACACCTGTCCACCGGGGACGCGGTCGACGGCCCCGGGCCCCGCCATCTCGAGCCGCGCGTGCAGCGCGACCGCAAGCCCGGGCCCCGCCGCCTCGATCACGCGCGGGCTGTCGAGCGCCTCGCCGTCGTCGAGCACGGTGCCGAACTGGAGGAGACCGGTCCACTCCCCCGTCGCCGCCCGATTGGGGCGGCCCGCGGCGAACGTGCCGTCGGCGACTTCGGCCGCCACCGCGGCGCCGCGCGGACCGTCTGCTCCCACCAGGATGGGCACCGCGATCGGGCGCGGGGCGCCGAACCCGCTTGGATGGATCATGCGGATGGTCGCACCTTCCCATTCGGCTTCTTCACCGCGTAGGAGCGCGCGCAGGACGACGATGTACTTGCGGACGTGGGCCCACTGCATCGGCCGCTGCCCGAGCACGTGTCGGCCGGTGAAGCCGGCGCCGACCGCGACGGCGACCCGTCCGGGCGCAAGATCCTCCAGGGTCGCGATCGCCGCCGCGTTCACCATCGGGTGACGGAGCGACGGCACCAGCACCGCCGGCCCGAGACCGATGCGCGACGTGCGCGCCGCGGCGAGGGCAAGTGTCATCCACACGTCGTGGTACAACGCCGGCGAGTCGTACAGCCACGCACGCGCGTACCCGAGGTCCTCGGCCAACGCGACCAGATCGGGCGTGTCGTGCCCGGGCGCGAACGCCGCCGAGATGGCGAGCGCGGTCATGCCTCGCGGGGCCGATTGGTCCAACGCCCACCGGGAGCCGTGCGGAACCAACCGCCGGCCGCGAGTGTGCCGCCATCGGTGGGGATCACGTGCCCGGTCACCCACCGAGAGAGGTCCGACGCGAGGAAGAGCACGACGTCGGCGTTGTCGGCAGGCTCGCCGACCCGTCCGATCGGAACCCACAACGGCCAGCGCTCCCACAGGTCTTCCGGGATACGGCTCCGGTAGTCGACCTGCGGGGTCTGCGTGACATCGGGTGCGATCGCGTTGACGCGCACGCCCCGACCCGCGACGTCGAGTGCGAGGCAGCGCGTGAAGTGGATGACCGCGGCCTTGTACGCGCCGTACACCGGATCCGGCGGATAGCCCCTGATGCCCTCGACCGACGAGACGTTGATGATCGAGCCGGTTCCACGCTCGAGCATCCCGGGCAGGAATTCACGAGTGCAACTGAGCACGTGCGCGAAGTTCACCGCGTGCAACGCGTCCCAGTGCGCGAAGTCGCTCCGCTCGAACGACTGCGCGCCGATGTAGTGACCGACGTTGTTGACGAGCACGTCGAGGCGACCGTGCGCGCTCATGATGTCGTCAGCCATCGCATGCACCGCGTCGGCGTCGCGGACGTCGACGGTGATGGCTTCCGCGGCCCCGCCCGCGCCGACGATCCCGTTGACGGCTTCCGCCCCCGCATCCGGATCGATGTCGGCGACGATCACGTGCGCGCCCGCGGCTGCGAGCACTGCCGCCGTGCCGTTGCCGATCCCCGTGCCGGCACCGGTCACGAGCGCGACCCGACCCGACAAGTCGATCGTGACCCCCATGCGCGCTCCTTGCTCGGGCGTCCGTGTCGGCCGTCTTCGTGCGGCTGACCTCGGCGCCGGACCGTACTACCGTCGATCGCCATGGCGTTTCGTGACTGCCACCAGTTCGGACGCGGATGCCGGCGACGGATGGCGTCCGAGACGCGCAGATTGTCCGCCGCCTTGGCGTCACCGGTCATGTCGACACCGAGACCGAGCTGAGTGCCTGACCCACCCGAAACCTCGACGTCGACGAAATGTGAGCACCGAGGGCTACTCAGCGGAGACCGCCCGGCCGGCGGCTCAAGCCGAGGTGACCACCTCTGAAGTGGGGCACGACAGATGCGGTTGGAGCAGCCATGACTGCGCCAGACCGGGCCCACCCGCGGCGACGACCATGATGTTGGCGGGCGCGGCGAGGTTCAGCTTCTTGTCGGTCTTGCTGACGTCTTCGGCGGTCATGAGCGGCCAGAGGTAGTCCTGGATCGACTCCTTGGTGTGGCCGCCGTCGAGCAGGCGCCGCTGATGCTCCTCGCCGATCACCAGGACCATGCTGCGGCCGTCGCCCGCCCACTCGTCGCGCATCATGCCGCGGTAGCGCGCCATCGCGACGATGGCGTCGAGGATCTCGGTCGGCTCGGCCTCGAACTCGGTGACCGGGAAGAAGTGCAGGATCGACTGGATGGTGACGACGCTCTGCTCCGGCGCGTAGCCGAGCTGCACGTGCAGCGGTGTCCAGTCACTCGACTCTTCGTTCTCGCCGAAGCAGAAGGAGTACCGAAGCGGCCAGCTGAAGCTCGCGCGGTCGAGCACGCCCGGCACCGCCCGGCACGCGTTGCGGATCACGAGCCGGAGCGCGCGCCCGATGGTGGCATTGGCACGGAACCCGGGCCCGAAGCACGCCTGTCCACTCTCGATCTCGAGCTCGTTGCGGACCGGGCCGTTCACGATGACCGCATGCGCGGCGCCGGCGAGCGTCGCCGTCGTCGAGTGGGCGTTCGCCTCGGGCCGGAGGAAGGCGCGGACCGCGGCCACGACCACCGGGAAGTAGTCGGGACGGCAGCCCGCCATCACCGCGTTCACCGCCGCCTTCTCCGCGGTCACCACGACGTTCCGGGTGGGCACGCCGCCCAGCTCGACGTCGGGGTCGATCGCGGCCGCCGCCAGCATCGTCTGCACGCGCTCCGGAGTGGGCGGCACGATCGGGAGACCGTCGGTCCAACCGACCTCGAAGTAGTACTCGACTGCGTCGTCGAACGTGTCGAAGCTGTGCTCGTCAGAGGTGAGAGTCACCGATTGTCAGGACGCGTTCGCGCTGACGCGCTCCTGCGTGAGTCGCGCGCGCACCGCGTCGACGACGTGTTCGGCGAGCTCACGCGCTTCGTCCTTCGTCCACACCGCGGTCGGGTTGTGCGGGTAGTCGACGACGATCATCGGGTAGTCGGGCGCGCCGGCGATACGCGCCATCGCCTTGACGGCCGGGATCAGCGCGGTGTGCACGAGACAGACCGCGGGGACGCCGGCTGCCTCGAGGTCGAGGGCGTCGCGCATGCTGCGCGTGCTGCAGCTGCCGCACCCACCGAAACCGGTGACCGCGACGGTGGCCGTCGACGTGATGCGCTCCCACTGCTCGGGGTACGGCGCGACCGCGACACCCGCCTTCACGATCTTCACGACGTCGGCCACGCCGTCGTGCTCGACGAGGGCGTCGGCCAACGCGTCGAACATGATCTCGGAGTCGCCGAGGCCGTTCGCGATGATGCCGAGCACCTGGCCGTCGAGCGACTCGGGACGGGGTGCCAGCGCCAGTGGCGTTGCGGCGTCGAGCGGGCCGGTCGTGGGATCGAGCGTGATGATCGCCATTGGGAGTACCCCCGTCTTCGGTTCTCGCCGGAAGGTTAGCCCTGTCCGTAGAGGCGGAGCGCGTTCCCCGCGAGCAGCGTGTGCTTCTCGTCGGCCGGCACGCCCTCGAAGTACTCGTCGATCGTCTTCCACGAGTTGGGCCAGTCGGAGCCCGTGTGCGGGTAGTCGCTCGACCACATCATCTGCGACAGGCCGATGTAGTGCCGGTTCGGCACTGCATACGGGTCGGTGATGAACGTCGTGAGGATGTTGTCGCTGAAGTACTCGCTCGGGAGCCGCTTGATCGGTGCCCGTGACGCCGGCGCGGTCCGGAGGAAGCGGTCGTCGAGCTGCTCGCGGAGGTACGGCGTCCACGAGGAGTCGACCTCGACGAACACGAGCCTCAGGTCGGGGAAGCGATCGAACACGCCGCTGTCGATGAACTGCTGGATCCGCACCGGAGCGTCGTAGAAGCGGGTCGCGCCCGTGAGCCGCATGCGGCTGCTGTCGCCCTGCGCCGCGGTCGCGAACGCGACGTGGATCGAGATCGGGACGCCGGCTTCCTGCACTGCGGCCCAGAACGCGTCGTCCTCACCGGCCATCAGCTCGCCGCCGTGCGGGTACTGCCCGAGCATGATCCCGCGCACGGCGGGAAGCTCGAGCACGCGGTGCAGCTCGGCGATCGCGGTGTCGGTGCCGATGTTGGGCATCAGCGCGACCGCCCACAGCCGTTCGGGATCGTGCGCCGAGTACTCGGAGAGCCAGTCGTTGTAGGCCCGGATGCACGCGAGGTGGAAGTCGGGGTCGCTCACGTGCCACACGACCTGGTTCCCGACGCGCGGCGTCGGGTACAGGATCTCGGCGTCGACCCCGTCCTGGTCCTGCTCTTCGATACGCGCCTTGGGGTCGTACCCGCCTGCGCGCACCTCTTCCCACCGGATCCACGGCGACCGCTCCTCCGCCGGAAGGCCCGCGCAGCAGTTCGTCCCGAAGTTGATCTCGTCGAGCGCGCCCTCCATCACCCACGCGTCACCGCGCTCGAAGTGGTCGATGCGCGGCACCCGGTCGCGGTATTGCGCGGGCACCCGATCGCGCCACAGGTCGGGAGGCTCGTTGATGTGCGAGTCCGCCGAGATCAACTTGTATTCACGCGCCATGGTGGATCACTCCTGCTCGCTCATCGGTTTTGGCGGCGCTGTGGTCCCTCAGAGGTGCCCTGAGCGACGCCAGAACATCTTGGTACGTCAAATCAGATCCATGACGGGGGTCATGTCGTTGACCGCACCGCCCTCGAGCCGGGGTGGGACGTCGCGACCCCACATCTGCTGCGACGCGTCGCGCCGGTAGTTCACGAACACGAAGCCGTCGTCGTCGCCGCGGAACCCGTAGCGCGACGCCCGCGGCGATGGCGAGCGTGTCGCCGGGCTCGACGCGCTGGCGACCGAGGATGATCGCGCCGGACACGACGTGGATCAGCTCGTCCTGCGAGTGGCTGTGGGGCTCCGAGACGTACGCGAAGGAGCGCCCGACCGACAGCAGGGTGAGGCGGCAGGTCGGGCACGACGAGTCGGCGAAGTAGTGGGAGTCGCTGACGTCGGTGGTGTTCGCGTAGGTACCGCGGGGACCGACGACGTGGACACCGTGCCCGTCGGTCGCGGGCGGCCCGTTCATGCCGTCGACCGGAACCGCGCGGTCGTGCGGCCCCATGTGCACCACGCGGGTGGGGCCGAGAGCGCGTGCGTGCGTGACGACGTCCGATTCGACCACCGCCGCGCCCTTGGCCGGCGTGATCTTCCCGGCGATCTCCAACGCGCCGTCGACCACGTACACGGCCTCGTCGCCGTGGACCGCGGGCCATCCGACCGTGGCGCCGTCGGCGAGATCGGCGGTGAGCATCCACAGCGAGAAGCCTTCGGGGCCGACGACCCGATGGCTCGCGTTGCCCTCGAGGTCGTGGCCGAACGGGCCGTATCCGGGAGCAGGCTCGACGTCGGCTTGGTGGACGATCTCGACCTTGGCCATCAGCCTCCCGTCATCCCTCTCCGTCGGCGAGGCCCATCGCGTGGATGGTCTCGATGTTGGCGCGGTCGATCATCCGGCCACGGTATGTCACCGCTCCCAGGCCTTGCGCCTCGGCCTCCGCCAGCGCCGCAAGCACGTCGCGGGCTTCCTGCCGCTCCGCCGCGGTCGGCGAGAACACCTCGTTCACGAGCGCGACCTGCGACGGGTGGATGCACATCACGCCCTCGTAGCCGAGATCACGCGACTGCCGGGCGAACGTCTCGAGCTCGGCAGTGCCGTCGAGGCTCGAGACGAGACCGGAGATCGGATTGGGCACACCGGCGGCGCGCACGTCGACGAGCACCTTGGAGCGGAGAAACAGTGTCTCCAGGCCTTCCGCCGACCACCGGAACCCGAGCGCACGTGCGATGTCACCCTGGCGCGACGTTCCGCCGCCCATGAACGCGACGCGACCTGATGCGCGCGCGATGCGATCGGCCCGCTGCACCGCGGCCGCCGTCTCGACCAACGGCCAGATGCGCACCTGCCCCCGCGGCATCCCCCGCCGTCCCTCGTGGTACGCCAGCGCCTCCGCGACTTCGACCACCTGATCCTCGTGCGTCACCTTCGGCACCAGGACTGCGGTGAGGTGCGGCTGGACGACCGCGTCGAGGTCGGCGTCGAGCTCGTCGTCTTCCGGCGCGTGCAGGCGCACGCACACCACCGGGTGGAAGGCCGAGGGCCGCGCTCGGATCCACTCGCTGACCGACGCGCGTGCGGCGTCGATCTGGCCTTCGACCACTGAGTCCTCGAGGTCGATGAGGACCGCGTCGGCGCCCCGTTGATCGGCCTTGGCCAGGAAGTCGGCGCGGCTCCCCGGGATGAACAGCGCACTGCGGACGCGCGGCACCGGCCGCACGGCGTCGATGGGCGCGTCGCTCATCGGCTCGCCTCGACCGATGAGACATCGCTGCCGTCGATCACCAGCCCACGCGCCACGAGCGTGTCGATGGCGTCGGGCTCGTAGCCGAGCTCTTCGAGGATGGCGCGGGAGTGCTCACCGAGCCCGCAGACCGGCGCCAGCCGCGGCGTGCTCCCGGAC
Organism: uncultured Actinomycetes bacterium; assembly: GCA_963721435.1. Taxonomy (GTDB): domain Bacteria; phylum Actinomycetota; class Acidimicrobiia; order IMCC26256; family DASPTH01; genus CAVRJC01. The sequence continues at coordinate 108,266 of CAVRJC010000005.1, read as the reverse complement.
AGCTCGATCTTCACCGGCGCGCGCCAGAACGGCCCGAACACGGGATGGTCCTCGGGAAGCAGCCGCTCCTCGCGTTCGAACCACGTCTCCAGCGGCACATCGCTCACCCGAACCGCTGCGACGTCGGCCGCGTCGAAGCGTGCGACCCATTCGTCGACCGCGCGCGCAGTCAGCGCGTCGGTGATCGCCGCGATCAGGTCGCCATCGTGCGCAGTGCGCGCTGCGGCGTCCGCAAAGCGCGGGTCGTCGACCCATTCCGGATGATCCAACGCGCCCGCGAGCGCGCCCCACTCGTCGTCGCGCCATGCGGCAACGAACACCCAGTCGTCGCCGACCGGGTAGAGCCGGTAGAGCGCGTGGAGGCCGTGCTGACCTTTGTCCGGGCGCCGCGACGGGGGACGGCCCTCGTAGAGCACGAGGTCGTCGGAGTGGATGAAGCCGGCGCTCGAGATCATGCTCGTCTCGAGGTACTGCCCGCGTCCGGTGCGCTCGCGCGCCCAGAGCCCGAGCATCAATGCCGTCGCGGTCGCGATGCCCGAGCCGGGATCGGGATAGGAGTCGTCGGCCGGCGGGTTGCCGAGACCGGCCTGAGCGAATCCGCCCCCGCACAACGCGTTCGGCGTGGAGTGGAACGCGGGCCGCATGTTCCAGGGCCCGCGCGACCCGTAGGACCCGCCGTAGACGTACACGAGGCGAGGGTTGAGCGCGATCGCGGTCTCGTAGTCGTGACCGAGCCGCTCGGGTACCCCGCGCCGGAAGCTGTGCAACAGCGCATCGGCGCCGCCGATCAGCTGTTGCAGGATCGCCCGGCCCTCCTCCGACTTGAGGTCGAGGGCGATGCTCTCCTTGCCCACCAGGAACTTGGCGTTCTGCAGGCCGGTGCGCCGCGCCGGGTCGCCCGCGAGTGGCTCCACCTTGATCACGCGCGCGCCCATCTCCGCGAGCAACGTGCTCGCGAGTGGCGCGGCCACGTAGTAGGCGAGCTCGACGATCGTGACCCCGGACAACGCGTGCGGGCCGGGCGACGGCACGTCGGGCGGAACCGGTGGAGACGTGCGCACACGCGGGGCCGACAGGACGGCTTCGGTGTCGGCTCCGAGCGCGGGCGCCGAGCGCTCGATGCGCGCGGGAGTGTCGCTCATGTTCGCGAGCGGGCCGACCTGCCGCACCCGGCCGACGAGCGGGTCGTCGAGCTCGACCACCCGCTCGTTGGCGAGCATCTCGGGGAACTCCAGGAACTCCGCCGGCTCGAGGAACGGGTCTGCGCCGACATCGTTGGCGACGAAGATGTCCATCCACTCCGCGCGCGTCTTCGTGCGCATGCGGTCGCGAATGCGGAGCTCGAGCGCTTCGACGTCCTCGACGGTGGGAATCCCGAGCGGTGCCTTCGCGTAGAGCGGGTCTTCGAAGATGTCCTCCATCCCGAGGGTGACGATCCAGTTCCGGAAGTGGTGGTCCTGACGCGCGCACATCTGGATGAACTTGCCGTCGGCGCACTCGGCGGTCAGGAAGCACATCACGATGCCGCGGTGCAACGCGCGCGGCGTCTCGGGCAAGCCCTCGCGGTCGGGCCCGCCGCGACCCATGTCCTGGCGCATGAGGAACGCGGCCTCACCTGCTATCAGACTGGTGTCGACCCGTTGCCCCTGCCCGGTGCGCTGCCGCACGAGCAGCGCGGCGAGGATCCCGTGCAGCGCGAGTTGCGCGGCCCCGTACGACGCGATCGGCGCGGCCGTATAGAGAGGTGCATCACGGTCCTGGTTCGGGATCGCGCCGCTGAGCAGGTCGAGCCCGACCATCCTCCCCGCAGTGGCGGCGACGTCCACTTCGTAGGTGCGACGTCGAGACCGCGGATCATCACGGCCGAAGCCCGTGATCGAGCAGTACACGACGCGCGGGTTGCCCGCGGCCACCGCGTCGTACCCGATGCCGAGCCGCTCGGCGACGCCGGGCCGGAAGCTCTCCACCACGATGTCGGCCCTCTGTGCGAGGGCGAGCGCGTGCGCGCGGTCGGCATCGCGCGTGAGGTCGAGCACCACCGAGCGCTTGCCGCGGTTCCACATGAGGAAGCCCGGCTCGCCGCGCGCGAAGTCGCCGCGCGGAGGTTCGATCTTCACGACGTCGGCGCCGTGGTCGGCCAGGATCATCGTGGCCATCGGGCCCGCCATCCCCTGGCTGAAGTCGACCACGGTCAACCCGCCGCACGCGGTCGCGTCGGTCATGAGTCGATGAACTCGAAGAGATCAGGGTCGGTCTTGCGGAGGCGACGGAAGTTGGCGTCCCACATCTGAGGCAGGAAGTACTTGTGGTACTGGCCGCGCGCCCGCCGTGCCTCGACCTCGGGGAACTCCGTGCCGCCGATCGCTTCCGCTTCGATGTGGTACTCGGCGGCGACTTCGAGCATGCACGCCTCGATGGTCGCGTTCTCGAGCGACTGCGAGGCGATGATCGCCCCGTGGTTCTTGATCAGGAGCACGCGCCGGTCGCCGAGCGCGGCGCACATGAGGTCGGGATCGACCGGCGGGTGGGTGCCGTCGTCCTCGTAGAGCGCCTGGTCCTCGTAGAACAGCACCGACACGACGTTGTACGTGCCGATCGTGCGGCGGGTCGTGGCGAACACCGACACGTAATGGGAGTGGGTGTGGATCACGGAGTTCACGTCGGGACGCGCCTTGTAGAAGCCGGCGTGGAAGCGCACCGCGGGTGAAGGCTCCCAACCGCCTTCCAGCACCTCGAGCCCGAAGCTGACCTTCACGATGCGGTCGGGCAAGGTCTCGTCGAAGTACTCGAACGGGGTCACGTAGAAGGCGTCCTCGCCCACGGCACGCGCGCTCACATGACCGGCGACGCGGCTCTCGCAACCGTTGTTGGCGAGGATCCGGCGGGCGGCCGCGAGCTTGAACCGGATGTCGTCGACGTCCATCACGCGCTCGCAGTCAACGCGGCCCCGAGCGGACCGACCTGATCGGCGATCACCGGGCTGGGTTTCGACACCTCGTCGACGTCGATGTCGTAGAGCCGGGCCGCGTTCGCGACCGTGAGCTTGTACAACGTCTCGTCGTCGAGGCCATTGATCGCGTCGAGGTCGCGACGGATCGCGCCGCGCGAGTCGGGCCAGACCGACGCCTGATGGGGATAGTCACCCGACCACATGAAGTGGTCGGACCCCGTGAAGCGCAGGTTGTTGAGGCCGAGCGGGTCGTTGATGTAGGTGAGGTACACGTTGCGACGGAAGTACTCCGACGGCATCATCGACAGGTTGCTGAACTTCTTCCAGAACGACGTGTAGCCGGAGTCGAGCTTGCGCTCCAGGTTGGCGGCGTACTCGATGCCCGCTTCCGCGGCGACGACGCGGAGATCGGGGTGACGCTCGAACACGCCCGCGGCGATGAGCTCGCACACCGACCGGTGGATCTCCTGACGGGTCTCGAACGCGCCGTAGAACGTGCCCTCGAGGTTCTGGTTGAACTGTTTGATGTTCATGCTGAGCTTGCGGCCACCGAGGATGTGGAGCGAGATCGGCATCCGAGCGGCCGCCGCCGCCGCCCACAGCGGGTCGTAGTCGTCGTCGAAGAACGACGAGCCGGGGGGCGGCGCGCTCCAGATGATGGCACCGCGCAGCCCCGCCTGCACGCGTGCGCTGCAGCTCGGCCACCGTGCTCTCCATGTCGTTGGTGGCCAGGAGCGCGAGACCGATGAGCCGTACGGGGTCGGTGGCGCAGAACTCGACGAGCCAGTCGTTGTAGGCACGACAACATGCTTCTTGGAGCTCGACATCCTCCATCTGCAACACGCTGAGGCCGGCGGTCGGGTAGAGCACGTCGACCACCGTGTCGTCGTTCCAGAGATCGCGGAGACGCGCGACCGGATCGCTCCCGCCGTGCGCGCCGACCTCGGCCGTCGGGTCGGCTTCGAGGATCTCCTGCACCTCGGCGGTGGTCATCCCGGCGACACGTGACAGCGTGAGGTCGACACCGCGCGAGCCATCCGGGCCGATGACGTACCAGTGGTGGTTCACCGGGTCCTGCTCGGCATGCGGCGCGCGGCCCTGCAGCTGCGCGGGCAGTCGCGAGGTCCACAGGTCGGGAGGCTCGACGACGTGGGAGTCAGCTGAGATCAACACGAGAAGCAGGCCTCCAAAATCATTCGAGCATTCAACGGAAATCGTTCACTGCGGCACCTCCGCGGGCAAGGGCACCTTCGAGCTCGTCCGGCTCACCCGGGCGGTACGCCTGCACCGAGACGTCGCGCCGGAAGTTGAGGATGGTGAATCCGTCGGTGCCACTCAGGAGCGAGTATCGGGTGAGCGCGGGGATCGCGAGGCACGTGCCCGGCCCGTGCTCGACACCCGCGATGACGACGCTCCCGGCGAGCAGGAAGATCAGCTCGTCCTGGGTGTGGGTGTGGGAGCGGTCGCGGACTCCCCCTTCGGAGCGCCACACGTGGAACAACGCGATCCGGCAGGTCGGGCAGGTCGAGTCGGCGAACCACCGCACCGCGACGCGTTCACGATTCCCCGACGCGAACCAGTCCGCGCTCGCCGATCACGTGCACGCCGTGCCCTTCCCGCGCCGGTGCGCCGTACAACCCGTCGGTCGGCGGTTCGGCGTCGACGGCCCCGCAATGCACGATGCTCGTCACGCCAACGGCGCGCGCGGTGCACACGACTCCCGACTCGACGATCAGCGCACCGTCAGCCGGGCATCGGGCCGCTGCACACTGCGCACCATCGACGTCGAGCGCGCCGCTCATCACGTAGACACCGTCGTCCCCGTGCCGCTCGTCCCACTCGATCGTCCCGCCGTCCTCGAGCTCGGAGATCACCATCCAGATCGAGTACGGCTCGGGGCTCACGCGCCGGCTCCAGCGCACACCATCGGCCCGGCGCGGCGCCGCATACGACGTGGTCGCGGCGACGTCCGTGAGCACGGTAGAAGCCAGGGTCATGGACGTCCGTGCCGTCATGCGAGTCACGGTATCGCAGCCACCCGGGGAGGCGACCGTGCCGCACGCGTCAGGACTCGACGACGCCCTCGGGCACCGGCGGGAGCTCGAACCCGACCGCCGCGCCACCGGTGGAGCGCGTCGTTGCCCAGACCGTGCCGCGCTGGCGCTCGACGGTCTGCTTCACGATGGCGAGACCCAGGCCTGATCCCGGCTCGGTACGCGCTTCGACGGAACGGTAGAAGCGGTCGAACACGTGCGGCAGGTCTCCCTCGGGGATGCCGCGACCCTGGTCGCGCACTTCGAGGCGGCGACTGCTCACGACGACGTCGACGCCGGTGTCCGACGGGCTGTACTTCAGCGCATTCTCGACGAGGTTCGAGATCGCGCGCTCGAGCAACTGCGGCTGCGCGTACACGCTGCTGTCGGTCCCGTCGTCGACCACCACGACCGCACGCCCGCTTCGGCGCTCGGCGCGCGCGGCGACGGACCGCGCGAGCTCGGTGAGCGCGACGACGTCGGGAGCCTCGCTGTCGGCCGAGCGATCCGTGGCCAGCTCCACCAGCTCGGAGACGAGGTCGGTGAGCTCGCCGACCTCGAGCTGCAGCCCAACGACGACGGCCTGATACTCCCCCGGCTCGAGCTCGTCGGCGCGTGCGAGGAGCTCGGCGTTGGTCTTGAGGCTCGTCAACGGGGTGCGCAGCTCGTGGCTGGCGTCGCTGATGAGCTGTTGCTGCTCGCGTCGCGACTCACCGAGCGCGTCGACCATGGTCGTGAAGCTCCGCGCCAGGCTGCCGATCTCGGCGGCACCGCCCGCGGGGATCGGTGTGGAGAGGTCTTGCGTCGCGGCGATCCGCTCGGCGGTGTCGCGCAACTGCTCGACCGGCTGCACCATGCGCCGCGCCACGAGCCACCCGAGCAGCATCGCGGCACCCACGCCGACCAGGCCGATGATGACAAGTCGCGTGCGCAGCGATGCGAGCACGCTGTCGACCTCGCCGAGGCTGCGGGCAATCTGGTACGCGCCGCCGTCACGCGCGGCGACGGTGACGACGCGGTAGTTCTCCCCCTTGATGCCGACCGTCTCGATGCGCGTCTCGCCGCCGTCATGCGCCAACGCGGTATCGGCAGCGTCGACGGGGATCGTGGGGCCGCCTTCGATGCACGCCGTGACGGTTCCGTCGGCGCTGATGCGCTGCGCGGCGGCCGCGGGCTGGAACATGCCCGACGGCGGGCAGCCCTCGGGCCGCTGGAACCCGCCCTCGTCCTTGCCGGGCGTGGTCCCCGTGCCAGAGTCGCTCGCCGCTGCAGTCGTGGTCGCCGAGCCGGTTGGTTGCGGCGACGTGTGGTCGCTCCCACCGCCGGAGTCGGAACGTTGGAGCTCGTTGGCACTCGCCAGTATTGACGAATCGATGCTCGACTCCAGCCGCTGTGACGTCGAGATGTACGCCGCGGCCGCGCCGAACGCGCACACGAGCGCGGCGATCACACCGAGACCGGCGGCGATCCGCCATCGGAGGCTCATGCTTCGCGCAGCACGTACCCGACGCCGCGCACCGTGTGCACCAACCGAGGTTCGCCGTTGGCTTCTGTCTTCGCCCGCAGGTAGCCGATGTAGACGTCGAGCGAGCGCGAGCTGGTCTCGAAATCGAAGCCCCAGATGCGGTCGTAGATCGTGTCCCGCGCGAGCACGATCCCCGTGTTCATCATCAGGAGCTCCAGCACGTCGAACTCGGTCTTCGTGAGCTCGAGCGGCCGGTCGCCGCGCATCGCGGTGCGGCCCTGTGGATCGAGCGTCAGGTCGGCGACCCGGAACGCGTCCTCCGAGCCCGACACGCTCGTCCTCCGCAGCAGCGCTCGTAGGCGTGCCGAGAGCTCGTCGAGCGCGAACGGCTTGACGACGTAGTCGTCGGCGCCGGCGTCGAGACCCGAGACGCGGTCGGAGACCTCGTGACGGGCGGTCAGCATCAGGATCGGGGTGGTGACGCCCCGTGCCCGCAAGCGGCGACAGACGGTGAGGCCGTCGACGTTGGGCATCATGACGTCGAGCACCACCACCGCCGGCCCCACAGTGTCGAACATCGCGAGCGCCTGTTCCCCGTCGCTGGCGGCTTCGACGTCGTAGCCCTCGAGGCGGAGCCCGCGGACCAGCGACTCACGGACGCTGCGGTCGTCTTCGGCGACGAGGACGCGTGGACGGGATTCGGCCGGGGTCATACCGGGAAACCGTACGAAGTCGACGCAAGAGTGCAGTAAGAGGGCATGCTCCATTCTCTTACAGGCGCCATACATCTCCCGGGGATTCCCTTGACAGAAGGGGCCGACGATGGTCGCATGGATGGCAGGTTCCGGCGTCGCACCGTGAGGGTCATGGCGTCCGTCGTCGGCGGCGCTCTGGTCGTCGTGCTCGCGGTCCCGACCCTCGAGCTCCTCCGGTCCCCGGTCAGTGCGACGGCCTCGACGGCGACCAAGCAGGAATTGGCCGCATCGGTCGCCGCCGAGTCCGAGACGCCGGCGCTGGACGGATCATCAGTCGAAGGCACGAGCGGAAACGGCGGAAACGGCGGGAACGACGCCGTGCCCTACCCGGTGGCGACCTCGACCGTCACCCTCGTCGACCCGACGCGGTCGGCTCCGGCACGAGGCTCCATGCCGGCCACCTCCTCCCGCACGCTGACGGTCACCATCTCCTACCCGACTACCGATGTCGCGACGCAGTTCCCGCTCGTCGTCTTCGTGCACGGGTACGACGTCGACGCCGCGACGTATCAGGACCTCGAACAGGAGATCGCCGAAGAGGGGTTCGTCGTCGCGGCGCCCGACTTCCCGATTTCGAGCAGCGCGCTCGACGGCGACGCCCGGCGTGACATCGTCGAGCAGGCACGTGACGTCAGCTTCGTCATCACGTCACTCTTCGACGAGCCCACCCGCCCGGCCGCACTCGCGGACCTGATCGCCGACACCAAAGTGGGCGTGATCGGTCACTCCGACGGTGCGGTGACCGCGGCCGGTGTCGGTTTCGACGACGAGTACGCCGACCCACGTATCGGCGCCGTGGTGACGCTGTCCGGGGCGGAGGGCTCCTTCCCGGGATCATGGTTCGGCGGCTCGTCCACCGACTCGCCGGCGTTGCTCGCCGTCCACGGCACCGCAGATGAGATCAACCCGTTCGGCGCCAGCCAGACACTCTTCGACGACGCCATCGGCTCGAAGTGGCTCGTGAGCGTGGCCGGTGGGTCCCATCTCGAGCCCTTCACGACCGACCCTGTGCACACACGCGTCGCGGCTCTTGCCGCGACGTTCTTCCACGCCGAGCTCCAGGGCGACGCCGAGGCGTTCTCGAGCCTGGACGACGCGGCGAACGCGCCGGGTCTCTCCCTCATCGCCGCCGGCTGATCGGGGCCTTGTCACACTCCCGCAACCGGGGCGCGTCCGACATTTCGGCCACGCCCTACGGTGTAGCTTGTCGGGCAACGGCGGGGGTACCAACAGAATGGGCGAAGTGCGCGGGATCCGAGGAACACAACGACGTGCGCGTCCGGTCGGGCGCGCCGCGGTCGTCGCGGGCGTCGTGCTCGCGTTGGCGACCGCATCTCTCGGGGTCGACAGCGCGGCAGCCGCGAAGCAGAAGAGCAAGCCGGTCACGCTCGCCACACTCAAGATCCTTGCGGACGGCATCACGGTCAAGCACGGAGGCGCGACCAAGTACGTCGCTGCCAAAGAAGGCGAAGTGCTCGCGCAGGGCGACTCGATCCTGACCAACAAGACCGGCCGCGCCGAGATCGACTACACCGACGGCTCGCTGACGCGACTCTCGACGTCGACCGAGTTCACGATCACCAAGCTCACCGACAAGCGCGGTGGCCGCCAGACGCAGGGCACGCTGAGCGTGGGCGAAACCTGGAACCGTGCGGCCAAGGTCTCCGAGAACGGGTCGTTCGAAGTGAAGGCCGGCGGCACCACCGCCGCCGTCGAAGGCACCGCATTTGTGTTCTCGTGCGCCAAGACGACCAGGGCGACGAAGAAGCGCAAGAGGGCCAAGCGCCGGACCTGCCAGGTGATCAGCGTCGTCGACACCGTCAGCGTGGAGACTGACAACATCGACGCGACGCTGCCGCCGGGCACCGCAGTCGTGGTCACGAACGATGTCGCCGGCGGGACCAGCACGGTCACGTACGACGACTTCATCAAGAATCCGTTCATCGTCGACAACCTCAACCTCGACGAGAAGGCGGGCAAGGGCGGTCTCTACGAGATCACGCCGCCCGCACCACCGACGACCACGACCACGACCACGACCACCACCCAACCGCCGCGCCCGGTCCAGACCGCTCCGCCGCCGCCTCCTGATGTGACCGCACCCAGCATCACGTTGTCGACGCCGCCGCAGGGTGCCGTCTACACGAAGAACCAGGTGGTCAACGCCAGCTTCTCGTGCACCGAGGAGGCGGGCGGCTCGGGCCTGGCGAACTGTGTCGCCAGCACCGCCAACGGCGGAGCGATCGACACATCGACCGTGGGCGCGCACACGTACACCGTCACGGCCTCCGACAATGCGGGGAACACCGCGTTCGTCACGCACACCTACACCGTCACCGGGTAGCACTGGCGCGCGGTCGACGGGCTTGGCGCTCACCGCCGAGTTCAGCGCACCATCGGCCGGATCGCCACCTTGGTTCGTCGACTGCCTCTCGCCGCAGACCGCGACGGCACTCCTCACCGTCGAACCCGGCGGCGCGACACGCTGGCGGTTCTGACCGCCATCCGCGGCTGAGGCTCTGAACCGGTCAGGCCGATGTGATGACCAGCGTGAGTTCCTGCATGCAGCGCACCGACAGGAAGGGCACGTACTTCGGCGCGTCACCCTCGATGTCGATGGTCGCGCAGCGTTCGAGGATCGTCGTGAGCGCTTCGCGCAGCTCCAAGCGGGCGAGCGCGGCACCGATGCAGTGGTGGATGCCGCGGCCGAACGAGAGCGATGGGCTCGCGCCCGTGCCGGCGGCGTGGCGCGAGGGCGCGAAACGATCAGGTTCCGGGAATCGACTCGGGTCACGGTTGGCCGCAAGCACCGACAGGCCGACGATGTCACCTCGGCGCACCATGTGGCCGTGCACTTCGAAGTCGCTGCCGGCAGCGCGTGCGATCTCGCTGACCGGGGGCTCGAGCCGGAGCAACTCTTCGACGGCCTCGGGCGTCACGCCATCGGCGCGCAGCAACGCGAGCGTGTCGTCGTGCAACGCGAGGTAGGTGAGGTGCATCGACAGCGCGCCGCGGGTGGTGTCGAGCGCGCCGAACAACAGGTTCACGATCATCGCAACCAGCTCGTCGCGGCTGAGGCGGTCACCGCTGTCCTCCGCCGCGATCAGGTCGCCCAGCAGGTCGTCGCCCGGCTCGCCCGCGCGCCGGCGCACCTCGATGAGCTCGGAAATCGCCCCCGAGAGGTTCGCCATCGCCGCCTCGGCGACCCGTCGCGTCTCGGGCGTCATGCTCGCGCTGAACATCAGGCCGAGATCGCTGATCCAGGTGTCGAAGTCGCCGTGGTCGGTGTGCGGCACACCAATGAGCTCACACATGACCGCGATGGGCAACGGCTCGCACAGGTCGCGCACCAGCTCCAGCTGGCCCGCTTCGAGCGCACGGTCGACGATGTCCGCTGTGATCCGACGCGTTGGCTCGGCGGCGCGCACCACGCCGCGCGGAGTGAACGCTCGGCTCACGAGTGAGCGCAGACGTGTGTGCACGGGCGGGTTGTTGTTGAGCATCGCGAGCTGCCACCAGTCCCACAGCGGGCCGTCGTACACATCGTTGCGGGTGAGGAGCGCGTCGTAGTCGTTGACGTAGCGCGGGTCCGACAGCGCGGCGACGCAGTCGTCGTAGTCGAGCAGCACGAGACCGCCCCACGGAGACCGAGCGACGTTGCCCGACGCGCGCGCGACGCGCAACGCAGCATGCGGATCCTGCCAGTACTGCGCGTCCGTGGTGGCAAGCATCGGGAGGTCGGTGAACGTCGTCACAGGTCGATCAATGTACGCCGCGTCAAGCATTGCCTCTTCGCATCGTCACAGCTCCCTCTCGCTTCGCTCTTCCGCAAGCACGGTTGGACGTCGCCAGTTCACAACCGAGAGGAGGTCGACGGTCGCAGTGTCGACGTTCGTGGCCGCCCGGGTCGACACCGCTCACCGTGACAGTCACCGGGAACACGATCAGCGCGAACACCTACGGCATCTACGCCGGTGCCGCCACCACGTTGACGCAGTCGGGCAACTCGTACGTCGACGTGAGCGCACCGTTGCTCACCGCGTCACCACCCCTGCCAATACACTGGGCCGGTCGAAGGGGAGTATCCCTACGCACCACTGTCGTCAGCACGGCTCGATCGAGCCCGGCAGGGGTGGCCCTCGGGCGGGAGAGACCTTTGGCGAATCGCACCGATTCGACCAGAGGACGATCCCATGCTCACCGTGCACGCACCGGACCTTGCGGCGACCAGCTCCAACTTCGCGGACATCGACGTCTCCGCGTGGGTCTGGGTCGGCTTCGTCGCGCTGCTCGCCGGCCTGCTCGCCATCGACCTCGTGCTGCACCGTGGCGATCACGCACCGACTGCGCGCCGCGCCCTCGTCGAGTCGGCCGCGTGGGTGGCGTGCGGACTCGTCTTCGCCGTGGTCGTCCTCATGGCGTGGGGCGGTCAGGCGTTCGGTGAGTACCTCAGCGGCTACGTGATCGAGAAGTCGCTCAGCATCGACAACGTGTTCGTCTGGGCGATCATCTTCTCCTCGTTCGCGATCCCCGCCCGTTACCAGCACCGCGTCCTGTTCTGGGGCATCTTCGGCGCGCTCACGTTGCGCGCCGTCTTCATCCTCGGTGGGAGCGCGTTGATCACGCGGTTCTGGTGGATGCTGCCGATCTTCGGGCTCGTGCTCCTCGTATCGGGCGTCAAGGTGATCCGCCACCGCGACGACGAAGGCACCCAGGGTCACGACCGCGCGGTCAAGCTCCTCGGCCGTTTCATGCCCGTGCGCGACACGCTGTCCGGTCAACGATTCGTGCTGCGCGAGCATGGCAAGTGGATCGCGACACCGTTACTCGCCGCGCTCGTCGTCATCGAGTTCACCGACGTGGTGTTCGCAGTCGACAGCGTGCCCGCGATCCTCGCCGTCTCACGCGAGCCCTTCCTCGTGTTCGCGTCGAACGCGTTCGCGATCCTCGGGCTGCGCGCGATGTACTTCCTGCTCGGCGACGCGCGCGAGCGATTCCACTACTTGTCGCACGCGCTCGGCGCCATCCTCGTGTTCGTCGGCGCGAAGATGGGCGTCTCGCACTGGTACCACATGCCCACGGCGGCATCGCTCGCCGTGATCCTCGGGATCCTGACCGTGGCGATCGCGCTGAGCGTGCGGAAGCAGCGGCTCACGCCTGCGTCCGCACCACCACCTCGGTCGGGCGACGAATTGTCGGGTTCTCGGTCTGCCAGCGGATCGGATCGGTGACGAGCTCGAGTGTCGAAGTCTGCGCCACGAGCTCGCGCCAGCACCACCTCGGCTTCCATGCGCGCGAGCGCGGCGCCGATGCACACGTGCACTCCCCCGCCGAAGGTCAGCGGGCGGATGTCGTCACGCGTGATCACGAACTGGTCGGGTTCGTCGTAGCGCCGCGGGTCGCGGTTGCCCGCGAGGACCGACACGAGGATGTTGGAACCGGCGGGGATCGTGACACCGTCGATCTCGATGTCTACGACCGTCGAACGCGTCGACGAGATCGCCGGGGGCTCGAACCGCAACACCTCGTCAACCGTGTTGCCCGTGAGCGACGAGTCGGCGCGCAGCAGCGCGAGCTGGTCGGGGTGGGTGAGCAGCGCGAGCACCGCCTGGCTGATGAGGCCCATCGTGGTCTCGAAGCCCGCGGTCACGAAGAGGACCGCGTTGGCGACGAGCTCGAGATCGCTGAGGGTGTCACCCTGGTCGCCGGCCCGCATCAGCATCGAGAACACGTCATCGCCCGGATCCGAGCGGCGACGGGCGACGACGTGCCAGAAGTAGTCGGCGAGGCGGCTCATCTGCGCCAGGAAGCCGCCGTCTCCTTCGGCGCGGGCCGGATCGAACAGCGCCGCCACTTCGCAGTCCCACTCGTCGGCGTCGATCCCGAAGAGCAGGCGCACCACCTGCATGGGCAACGGGAACGCCACCTCGGTGACGATGTCGCCTCCGCCGCGGGCCACGAGAGCCGCAACGAGCGAGTGGCCGAGGCGTTCGACGTCGGGCCGGAGCAGCTCGATCGCGCGCGGCGTGAAGGCGCTGCTGACCAAGCGGCGGACCCGCGCGTGGTCGGTGCCGCCGAGCGCCATCATCCAGGTGCTCATGATGTCGAACAGCGGTCCTTCGGAGAGCCCGAAGGAGTCGGGAACGCCGGTTCCCGGGCCAAGGCGCGCGTCGCGCAGCACTGCGTGGCAGTCGTCGTAGCGCGACACGTACCAGTAGCCGAAGTTCGTCTGGTACACGGGGTCGTGCTCGCGCAGCTCGGCGAAGAGCGGGAACGGGTCGACCGCGACACCGGGGTCGAAGAAGTCGTAGCTCACGTGGTCACTCTGCCACTCGACGATGCCACGATGCGGACCCACGTAAGCTCACGCGGTCAGAGCCGGAGTCGGGGGGAACATGCTGCTCGAAGGGAAGACTGCGATCGTGTCCGGGGTGGGTCCCGGCCTCGGCCGCTCGATCTGCGTGAAGTTCGCGGAACAGGGCGCCAACGTCGTCGCCGGTGATCTCGACGCCGAGGCGGTGTCGGGCTCTGTCGCCGCGGTCGAGGCTGCCGGCGGCCGGGCAACCGGCGCGGCGACCGACATCACCGACCGGGCGCAGTGCAACGCGCTCGTCCAGCGTGCGGTCGACGAGTTCGGCGCTCTCGACGTCGTGGTCAACGACGCGTACCACGGCGGTGACTTCTCGCTCTTCGCCGACGCCGACCTCGCCAATTGGCGCGTCACGAGCGACGTCAACGTCTTTGGCACCCTCAACATGATCCAGGCCGCGCTTCCCGCGCTCACCGCCACCGGATCCGGACGCATCGTCAACATCTGCACCCACGGTGTCGACCTGATCCAACCGACGTTCGGCGCGTACACGAGCTCGAAGGCCGCGATCGCCCACCTGACCCAGCTTCTCGCGGCCGAGCTCGGGCCCAAGGGGATCCGCGTCAACGCCGTGTTCCCCGGCCCGATCTGGGGTGACGCGCTGCAGGGCTACCTCGACCAGGAAGCCGCGGGGCGCGGCGTCGCACCGCAGGTCGTCTACGACGAGTTCGCGAGCAAGAGCGCGCTCCAGCAGCGCAACCTGCCCGACCAGATCGCCGAATCGGTGGTGTTCCTCGCCTCCGACATGGCGAGTGTCATCACCGGCCAGGCGCTCTACGCGAACTCCGGGGAGAGCTTCCACTAGAACCGTTCGTCAGTTCGTCCGCCCATCTGCCCGTCAACCAACGAAGAGGCTACGACATGAGCGATGCCCGTACCGAGATCGAACGACTGATCTTCCTGTGTGACGCGTACAACGACGCCGGCGACTTCGACGCCGTCGGTCAGCTGTTCGCCCACGCCAGCATCGGCGTGTCGGGCATGGCCGACAACGTGTGCGAAGGCGCGGAGGGTACGGCCAACCAGTTCCGCAGCACGACGCGCACGTATGCCGAGGGCGGCGCGCGCACGCACCACATCTCGACCAACCTCATCGTCGACGTCGACGAGAGCGCTGGCACCGCAACGTGTTGGAGCAACTACGTGATGTTCCAACAGACCGATGCGCTGCCCCTCCAGCCGATCAACGCCGGTCGCAACTTCGACACGTTCGAACGCGTCGACAACGTGTGGCGTTGGAAGAAGCGCAACATCAACGTGATGCTCGTCGGCGAGATGAGTCACCACCTCGTCATGGACACCACGCCGTTCACGTGACCACCGTGAGCGACGCGCCGCCCGTCATCATCGAGGTCGCGGTCAACGGGATGACCACGCGCGAGCGCAACCCGCACGTGCCCCTCACCCCCGATGAGATCGCCGCGTGCGCGCTCAGGTGCATCGACGGGGGCGCGTCGGTGATCCACACCCACAACGCGTCGATGATGCTGCCTCCGGACGAGGCCGCGGCGATGTACGCCGCGTCGTGGCAGCCGGTGCTCGACGCCCGTCCCGACGCGCTGCTGTACCCGACACAGTGCCTCGCCCCGACGATGGCCGAGAAGATGGCGCACGTGGAGTCGCTCGTCGACAAGGTCGGGCTGCGCATCGGGTTGGTCGATCCCGGGTCGGTGAACATGACGTGGGCCGACGCCGACGGCTTGCCCGACCCGGCGGGCCACGCGTACGTGAACACGGTGGCGGAGATCCACTGGGCATTCGCCGAGTGCGACCGCATGCGCCTCGGGCCGAGCGTCTCCATCTATGAGCCCACGTGGCTCAACCACACCCTCGCGTTCCACCGCGCCGGCAAGCTGCCGCAGGGCGCCATGATCAAGCTCTACTTCGGCGGCCCGTACGGCTACTTCGCGCGCGGCGAGGGCGTGTCGTTCGGGCTCCCGCCCACGGCCAAGGCGGTCGACGCGTACGTCGAGGTACTCGAGAGGTCACACCTCCCGTGGTCGGTCTCGGCACTGGGCGGCGACATCCTCGCCACGCCCGCGGCGCGCCACGCGCTCGAGCTCGGTGGGCACATCAAGATCGGCCTCGAAGACCAAGCCGGCCCGCGCGTGCTCTCGAACGAGGAGCTCGTAGCCGAAGCAGTCGCGCTCTGTCGCGAAGTCGGTCGGCCCGTCGCCACCTGCGAGCAGGCTGCCGCCATCCTCTGCCTGCCCCGCTCCTGACGTCCGCGGATCCTCGGCGCGGCGCTACGTCTCGCGCGGTCTCGCGAAAGCCAGGGCGGCGAGAAGCAGCTGCACCAGCTTCAGCGCGCCAGGCCGTCCCCCGTCGGCCAGAGGGTCGCCGACGAGGCGATCAAGACCTCGAGCGGTGACGGCGCTGCTCCGTCTGTCTGCGCGGCCTTCTTGTACTCGACCGTCGAGTACCGCCGGAACATTTCCAGGCTCTGGCCCACCGCCTCCGCGCGGCGCGCGGTGTCGTCGACGCGAAGCGCGTTGGTGAGCAGCCAGCCCCACTTCGTCCATCGCTTCGTCGTGAGGTCCTGCTCGATGTACTCGGCCGCGGCGAACAGATCGTCACTTGCGATCGGGAGCGCGTGCGCAGAGCGCGGCCCGTCGACCAGGCAGAAGCGAATCAGCTCTGCGTCACCCGGCGTCACCGATCCGTGCGACTTGAACGGCTGTGACGAGACTGCGGCTGGGAGCGCGCGACCGCATCGAGGGCAGGACCCGGCATCCATTTCGTCATGCGACGGGACTCGGCCTGCGACGAGTCTCCGGTACAACGAGCCGACCGTGATGGCCGCGGCGACACCGCGTGCAAGCTCGAGCGCGTCCGTCGACCCGCGGGACCCCGTTTCATCCACTGGCTACCCCTGACCGACCGGAGGGCGCGCGGTCGTGTGCTGCATCCCGCCGTCGACCACGATCTCCTGACCGGTGACGTACGACGACAGACGCGATGCGAGGAACACCGCCACTCCCCCGGTCTCCGACGGATCGCCCAGACGACCCAACGGCGTGGCCGCGGAGTTGCGCTCCACCCACCGGGCGATCTCGGGGCTCTCGGCCGCCGCGGCGACCACGCTCTCCGTCTTGTGCGCGCCCGGCACGATGCAGTTGACCCGGATGCCGTGCGGCGCGAGCTCGAGCGCGATCGAGCGGGTGAGGTGGATGACCGCCGCGTTCGCCGCGCCATAGTCGATGACGTTCGGGGCGGCTTCGAGCCCGCTCAGCGAACCGAGGTTGACGATGCTGCCGTCGATGCCGGCCTCGATCATCCGACGCGCCTCGGACTGGCACGACCACAACGCGGTCGACGCGTTGAGCGCGACGACCGACTCCCACTCATCGCGCGTCAGATCGAGGAACGGGGTCGGACCGTGCGTGCCGCCGACGGTGTTCACCGCGACATGGAACGGGCCCAGCGCGTCGGTCACCGCGTGCGTCATCGCTTCGGCACCGTCAGGATCGCGCACGTCGGCCACGATCGCCGTGGCGCGGCGCCCGAGCGTTTCGATCTCGGCCACCGTGCTGCTCGCGTCCAGGACGTCGACGATCCCGACGTGGCATCCGGCGCGTGCGAGGGCGAGCGCACAGCCGCGTCCGAGGCTGCGCGCCCCACCGGTGACGAGCGCGACGCGATCCCAGAGCCCCAAGAGCTCTCGCTCCGGCACGTCGAGATCGGCCGATTGGCCGCTCACGCGTTCGCGGCCGCGAGCGCGTCGACGTCGATGCCGTAGAGCTCGGCGCAGTTGTCACGCACGATCCGCGAGCGCTGCTCCTCGGTGAGGTGGCCGGTGTTGAGATCGAGGATTTCCTGCGAGTGCGGCCACGTGGCGTCGGAGTGCGGATGATCACACGCCCACATGAGCCTTCCGACCTCGAGCATGTCGATGCACTGGAACGCAACGCGGTCGTCCTGGAACGTCATGTAGATGTTCTCGCGGAAATACTCGGACGGCTTGCGCGACAACACGCCACTCGGCACCCACTTGTGGTGGCGCTCGAACAACGTGTCCATGCGGAACATGTAGTGCGGCGCCCAGCCGGCGTCCGACTCGACGTTCACGACCTTGAGCCGCGGATGGCGTTCGAACACTCCGCCGAGCACGAGCATGCCGATGAGGTCCTGGTTGGCGTGGATCACGCCGAGGAAGCCGTTCATGTTCGGGCCGCGCCACCACTTCTCGCCGCCTGCGGTGAGGATGTGGAACGACGCAGGGAGCCCCAGGTCGACGATCGCTTCCCACACGGGGTCGTAGATCGGCGAGTCGTAGTCCTCCACCGCCGGAATCCCCGGCAGCATCACACCGCGCAGCCCGAGCGCCTTGATCCGCTCGAGATCGGCGATCCCTTCCTCGGGGGTGCGCATCGCGGTCTGCCCGAGCCCGAGCAGGCGGTGCGACGACGAGCACCATTCGGCGATCCAGTCGTTGTACGCGTCGAAGCACGCCTTCTTGTACGCGAGGTCGGGATGGTTGCAGAGCATCATGCCGACGGACGGGTAGATGATCTCCGCGGCGATGCCGTCCTGGATCTGCTCCTGGATGCGCGCGACCGGGTCGTACCCGCCGGGGTGCAGCTCGTCCCACGACCAGCCGTCCTCGCCGCCCTTCAGGACCCGCCCGGCGGCCGCGATGCGCCCGAACGGCACCTGCTGCTCGGCGGCCGTGCCGGGATCGATCACGATCGTGGCACCCATGCCGGGAGGGTGCGCCAGGATCGGCGCGCGGTCGCGGAACTCGGCGTCGAGGCGGTCGGTCCAGACCTCGGGCGGCTCCGTGACATGGGAGTCGGCGGAGATGTACGTGCCGAACGTAGCGGTGGTCATCGGTCTCCCTCTTCTGGTTGTCGACGTTCGTCGCGGCCGGCTTCGTGCACGAGGAGGTCGGCTTCGAGCTGTTGCAGATTGGCACCCGACAGGTCGTACGCGAGCCCGGTGGGGTTCGCGGTCGGGCCGTCCCAGTCGGGCACCAGCCCGAGCTCGTGGCACACGAACTGGGCTTCGACCGTGCGACCGAGGAACTCGTCGGCAAGCGGGTCGGTCGCCAGCCACGCGACGACCGCGCCCACGACGTCGGGCGACGCGCCCCAATTGCCGAACCCGAACTGCACGGAGTCGAGCGCGCCGCGCTCGGTCGCGATCACACCAGGCTGCACGTTGAAGCATCGCAGTCCCTGGTCGCCGTACTCGGCGTTCAGGAACCCGGCAACGCGGTGGAATGCCCCCTTCGAGACGCCGTAGCTCATACCCCACCCTCCGTCGCCCGCCGCCTTGGTGGGGTCGGCGTACGCCGCGGCCGACGTGATGTCGATGATCGTCGACGAGTCGAGGGCGAGCATCGTCGGGAGCAAGACCTGCGTCAGCGCCAGCGGCCCGAGCACGTTGGCGCGCAGCGGTGCGTCGAGCAGCTCGAGAGGAGTGTCGAGGAAGCGGTCCATGTGCCCGGGCCCGACGTAGCGGCCGTTGTGCACGAGGACGTCGACGCGGCCCCACGCGTCGAGCACCGTGTGACCTGCCCTCGTGATCGAGTCGAGATCGAGCAGGTCGGCCGGGACCATGAGCGCGCGGCGGCCCTCCGCTTCGACGCACGCCGCGGTCTCCGAGAGGCTGCCCGGGATCGGACGGTCGTCGGACGCGGCCACGGTGGCCGAGTGCTCGCGGCGTTCGCCGTCGTGCACGGTGCGCGCACTGATCGCGACGTCGAAACCCGCGCGCGCGAGCTGTACCGCGCACGACTTCCCGATCCCGCGGCTCGCGCCGGTGATGAATGCCACTGGATTCGTCATCAGGAGCCGGACGACTGCTCCAGGATCGCCATCGCATCCGTGACCCGACGGCCGTGGATCGTCTCCTCACGCGCGTTGCGGCGCAGGAGATCGGCGGCCGCCTCGTTGCCCACGCGGTCGGCGACATCGTCGGAGAAGTCCTCACCGCTGTACTCGAGCCGGAACAGCATCTCCATCGCGGGGAGCTCGAGCTGCTCCATCGCCGCGAGCTCGAGCGACACCGAGAGGAAGTCCTTGCTGTCGCTCATCGGCACACGCTCGCGCCGTCGACCAGCATCGACTCGCCCGACACCCACGACGCACGATCCGAGCACAACCAGACCACCGCCTCGGCGAGCTGCTCCGGTCGACCCAGCTCGCCCATCGGAACCGTCGCCTTCATCGCGGCTTCGATCACCGGGTCGCCGTTGATGAACCCCTGCATCATCGGCGTGTCGGTGCTGCCGGGGCAGATCGCGTTCACGCGGATCCCCGACTGCGCGTACTCCAGCGCCGCGGTCTTCGTGAGCCCGAGCACGCCGTGCTTCGCGGCGACGTACGGCCCGAGCCCCGGGTAACCGATGATGCCGGCGCCGGACGACGTGTTCACGATTGCGCCGCCTCCGTGCTCGAGCATGTACCGCGCTTCGTGCCGCAGGCACAGGAACACACTGGTGAGGTTGATCGCGATCATCGTGTTCCACGCTTCGACGGTGACGTCCTGCAACGCGGTCGGCGCCTGCGAGATGCCGGCGTTGTTGTGCGCGCAGTCGAGTCGGCCGAACCGGGCGACCGTCGCGGCGACCATGTCACGCACTTGCGTGTCGTCGGTGACGTCGACCTGATGGAAGTCCGCAGTCCCGCCGGCCGCGCCGACGAGCTCGACCGTCTCCTTGCCGCCGTCGGCGTCGCGGTCGGCGACGAACACCGACGCACCTTCACGTGCGAACGCGAGCGCGGTCGCGCGGCCGATTCCACTCCCCGCGCCGGTGACCAGTGCCACCTTGCCATCGACCATTCCACTCATGACGCACTCCCCGGTTGGGCTTCACGCTGTTGTTCCACTGCATCCTGCCGCATTTCGCGTGGCGGTGACCATCGGCGCAGGCAGTCGAGAACGGCGTCCGATCGGCCGTCGCGCGCATGTCATGCTCTGCGTGTGACGATCGCGGTGTGCTGCGATGAGGTGACGAAGCGATTGTGCGACGCTGGCCGTGGATCGGCTGTCCCTCGAGGTGAAGACCGGCGAGATACTCGGATTTCTCGGACAAGCTGACGGGCACGCGGCTACTGACCAACTTGACGCACCTGCGTGCTACTCACGCCATCTCCCCTGGTCAGGAACTCGCCGAGCGGTTCTCATGTGTCCTGTCCGAGCCAGTCGCTGCGCATCTCTCGAGGCAACCGGCAGAAGCTCGGAATCATTCAGGCCTTCATGCACCACCCAGACCTTCTCGTGCTGGACGAACCGACGAGTGGCCTCGATCCGATCATGCAGCGCGAGTCCGTGCCTTGTTGCAGGATGGCGGCGATGTTCGGAGCGCCTCCGCGCTCGCCGTCGGCGCCTACCTCCTGACTTCGCTCGCCGGACTCGTCGAAGGGCCCCGGAAATTCCGGTCACTGTCGCCATTGTGGTGATACTCGGGCAACAACCCACTCAAGAACGGCCTCTCGATCCTCCATGCATCACTCCTGTTGGCGGTGACCATTTGCGCCGTCGCAATAGCTGTCTTCTCGTTCGCGCGGCGTGACATTCGGCGACCCGAAGGCTTCAGCCGCTAGCCCCGCGGGCGTGAAGGATCGCGTCGCTCTCGCCAGGGATGGTCGCTGGGGTAGGCATGGTCGGGGAGTTGTCGCGTCACTGAGCGCCCCAAGCGCCGTAACCCAGACATGAACTTGGTCATCAGACCCTCCGTTCTCTCGCTACACGGTGAGCAACGTTGCGGTGGTCGCGTACGTTCCTGCGGCGAGTGATGCGGCCCTCGGAAGGAATGACGGTTGTGCGACGTTCATCTCTCTGACGGCCCGTCCCTCTTCCTATCCCCGCCTCCCAGCGCCCGGAAGGGGTTGATGGGCCGTCGTCGGGGTCGGCTTCGGCACACGCCGGTCGGCGGATTCGGCGGGAGTCGGAGGTGGGCGGCACGAGCATGCCCACGCCGCGAATGTCTCGTGACAAACGCGCGAACGTTGGTCAGACTGAGAATGACGGGAGCCGAGCGCGCCGCTTCGCCCCGCCGCCGATCGGCTCCCGTCACTTGCGATTGTTGTACGTCACAAATCGGGTCCCCGACAGGATGTCGTCCGCCTTTGTGACGACATTCACCTCGAGAAACGGAGCGCCCGCCCCCGCCTCACCAGATGCGAACCGAACGTCGGCGCTCGAGCATCGCCGTCGCGACAGGTCCGAGTGTGTGGCATCTACGCCGCGCGCCGCAGTGGCGGAGCGAGCGGCGTGGAACCCCTCGCGGCACACCCCACCCGCCGACCGTCGCAACCGGACCCTGCTCCGAGACTGCGTACGGCATCGGCAGCAGATACCGCTCCAGCACTCGATCATCGGCGGATACGGGAAGGACAAGCGCTCCTAGTGACCTGAGTCGGTATTTCTTGCGCGGTTAGGAATTTTGGGTGTTGGGAGGCGCGTTCTTCTCATTGTCAGCGACGATGGGAGGTAGCGATGACGCATCCTGGGACTCCGGCCGCGGTGGTGGTGTTGAGCGATGATGAGCGCGCGACGCTCGAGCGGTGGGCGCGCCGCCCGAAGAGCGCGCAGGCGTTGGCGTTGCGGTGTCGGATCGTGTTGGCGTGCGCGGAGGGCGGGTCGAACACTGCGATCGGTGAGCGTCTCGGGGTGACGCGGGGGACGGTGGGCAAGTGGCGGAATCGTTTTCTCGAGCGTCGTCTTGACGGGCTCTGGGACGAGCCGCGTCCGGGTGCGCCGCGCTCGGTCACTGACGATGATGTCGAGCGGGTGATTGTCAAGACGTTGGAGGAAACTCCCGTGAACGCGACGCATTGGTCGACGCGGTCGATGGCGGCGGCGACGGGCATGTCGCAGTCCGCGGTGAGTCGTATCTGGCGGGCATTCGCGTTGAAGCCGCATCGCGTCGAGAGTTTCAAGTTGTCGCCGGATCCGCAGTTCATCGAGAAGGTGCGTGACGTCGTCGGGTTGTATGTGAACCCGCCTGATGCTGCGGTGGTGTTGTGTGTCGACGAGAAGTCCCAGATCCAGGCGTTGGATCGCACCGCGCCGGTGTTTGCGTTGCTGCCCGGCACACCCGAGCGACGGACCCATGACTACGTCCGCAACGGCACGACCAACTTGTACGCGGCGTTGGATGTCGCGTCGGGCAACGTGATTGCGGATCTGACGCCGCGGCATCGCTCCGAAGAGTTCCGGCGGTTCTTGAATCTCATCGACCGCAACGTCCCCGCCGGCCTTGACGTGCATGTCATCGTCGACAACTCCTCGACGCACAAATCGCCGACGATTCAGCGTTGGCTCGTGCGTCACCCGCGCTTCACGTTGCATTTCACACCGACGTACAGCTCATGGCTGAACCTCGTTGAACGCTGGTTCGCGGAGCTCACCCAGAAATGGTTGCGACGAGGAACGCACCACTCGACCCGCCAACTCGTCGCGTCGATACGCACCTGGATCGAACTCTGGAACGACGACCCACGACCATTCGTCTGGCACAAGACCGCCGACGAAATCCTCGACAACCTCGCTGCCTACTGCCAGCGAATCTCCGACTCAGGTCACTAGCCACGCACGCGCACCGACTCGGGGCGATTGCCGCACGATGACTGGATTGGCTTCGTTCGAAGTCAACGATCGACTCGGCCGCTGTTCACGCCGCTGCGAACGGATCATCAACGCTGCCCACCCCGCGAAGCACGCCATCACGCCGAAGAACGCGAGAGCAATCGGGAGCTAGCGCATGTTGCTCGCTCTCGTGCGCGTCTGCCGAGCGCGACCGATCGAAAGTCATGGCGCGGGCTCACCACTGGCGAGCGTCAAGGACCCTTGACAAGGACAGTCCGTCAAGGTGAGCCACCCTGGGCATGGTCGTACTTCGTCGCGTGTCCCGCACGCCCGGAACGATGAGCCGCTCCCGTACCACCAGATCCAGTATGAGCCCCCGAGGAATGTCACCCGAGCGCAGAGTCGTTCGCGGAGTTCCCTCCGGCCCCCATCGCGGTGCCGGCGAAGGCGGCGAACGCCGTCGCTGCGACCACACCGACCGCAGCCACGGAAGAGGGCTTCCGCATGGCTTCTCCCCGTTGTGACGCGTCCGAAATCGGCAAACGATCAGCTGACTCGCGCAGGATTGCCGGATCCGGAGCGTTCTCTTTGCCGCATGCGCTCGACAGCGGGCGTCCGCGTCAGCTACGAAGCACCGTGGAACTCGCGCTCAACCTCCCTGCAGTCCATCCGGCGGCGACCGGCCCGATGCTCGGTGACCTCGCGGCCAGGGCCGAAGACCTCGGCTACTCCGCGCTCTACCTCGGCGAGCACGTGGTGCTGTTCGATGCGCCGATCGACGAGTACCCGGGCTCCGACACCGGCGAAGCCTTCTTCCCTGCCGACTCCGCGGTGCCCGATCCCCTCACGACCCACGCGTACCTGGCCGGTCGCACGGAGCGCATCCGGCTCGCGACCGGCGTGATGCTGGTGCCCCAGCGAAACCCCGTCTACACCGCCAAGCACGCGGCGACGCTCGACTGGGTCTCGGGAGGACGGCTCGACCTCGGGATCGGCGTGGGCTGGTCACGCGAGGAGTACGAGGCCTGCGATGTGCCGTTCGCCCGGCGCTTCGACCGCGTCGTCGACTACGTGCAGGTGATGCGCGCGCTCTGGGAAGACCCGCTCTCGGAGTTCTCGGGCGAGTACTACGAGCTGCCGGCGTGCCGCCAGTATCCCAAGCCTGTGCAGCAGCCCCTCCCCCTCTGGTTCGGCGGTTGGTCGGAGCCCGCGCTCGCCCGCACCGCCGACCTCGCGGACGGCTGGTACGGGTTCGACCTCCGGCCCGACGAGATCGACCGCATCACCACGCGCATCCGTGAGCTCATGACCGAGCGCGGCCGCGATCCCGATACGTTGCGCATCGCGTCGGGCGCGTACTCACGCATGCCCCAGGATCGCGCCGACATGGACGCGTTCGCGGCGGTCGGCGTCGAGCGGTTCGCGGTGTCACTCAACGCGCCCGACATCGACGGCCTGCACGCGCAGCTCGCCGACATGGCGAAGATGTTCCTGACCACGTCGTAGTCAAGCCGTTCATCCCGCTTCGCGGCTCGGCGACCCCACGCCTGCACGACGCGCGGGATGCTCATCACGGTGCTGGTGTCACGCGCGACCGCGTACAACTCGTCGACCACCTGATCGAGCTCTTCGTGAGTCGCGAGCCCGGCGCCGAGCAGCGAGTCGACGATCGCCTCGAGCGTGATCGCACTCATGAGCTTCACGTCGCCCGCGAGCCCCGTTGGCTGCACCACGTTCAGCTCGATGTCCGCGAAGCCCGCGTCGCGCAGGAGACCGGCCAGCCGGGGACCGAGGTTGGGATCGCAACCGCGCGCGAGTGCCGCGGCCGTGGACACTTCATCACGCGTCGGCGGCGCGGTGGCGTCCTCGACGCGGTACTCGACGTTCCCGACTCCCACCGCCACACCGTGCCCCCTTCCTCACGGGCGTGTGGGGCCCGATCAGTCGTGGACGGCCCCGGAGCCGCGGTCATCGTCGGGGGTAGGGTCGTCCGCGTCGTCATCGGCGTCGTCGAGCAGCCCCGACGCCGCGGCGAGCGCGACCGCCATCGCCGACGCACGCTGGTACACCGCCGCGAAGTAGTGCACCGCGATCGTGTCGCCGCCGGGCAACTGCGGAGGCCCGAGTGACTGCAACATCGCGGTGGGCTCGTCGGACGGGCGGATGAGCTCGGGTGGGGCATCGAACGTGTCGCCGTTGTTGCCCCAGAAGTTGCGGGCCGACTGCGGACGACGCCGCCTGCCGCGACGCGCCGGTGCCTTCGCGCGCCGGGGCTCCGTCATCGTGCTGCCCCTGACGACGACAAGCCGGCGTCGGACAGCTCCGGCTCTTCGGTGAGCACCGCGTCGGGCCGGATACCCAGGGCTTCGCGCAACTGGTTGCTGTCGAGGTCGGCGAGCGAGCTCGACTTCGGGAGCACGAGATCCGCGATGCGCCGCTTCCCCGCGACGACCTCCTCCACGCGCTCGTCGACGGTGCCCGGGCAGACCAGGCGGTGGCTGATGACCGTGCGGGTCTGGCCGAGCCGCCACGCGCGGTCACGGGCCTGGTCTTCGACCGCGGGGTTCCACCACCGGTCGTACAGCACGACGTGACTCGCGGCCGTGAGGTTCAGCCCGGTGCCGCCCGCCTTCAACGACAGCACGAGCGCGCCGGGACCGTCCCCGGTCTGGAAGTCCTCGATCATGCGGTCACGTGCCAGTCGCGAGAGCCCGCCGTGGTAGCACGCGATCGGCACGCCGGTGGTCTCGGACAGGTGGTCGGCGAGACGTTGGCCCCACTCCGCGAAGTGGGTGAACACGAGCACGCGCTCGCCCGCGGCGAACACCGACGCCACGATCTCCTCGAGCCGGGCGAGCTTGCCTGACCGGCCCGCGAGCGGCCCGTCGTCGCGTTGGTACGCGGACGGATGGTTGCAGATCTGCTTGAGTGCGGTGATCGCCGCGAGGATCTGTCCCTTGCGCGGCTCGGTGCCCTCCGCGGGATCGGTGGCCACGACCAGAGTGTCGAGCACGGCCTGGTAGAGGCCGATCTGCTCCGCGGTCATCGAGCAGTGGTCGAGCTCGTCGATGCGGTCGGGCAGCTCGGCGGCGATCGCGGGCTCCGCCTTGGTGCGGCGGAACACGAGGATGCCGTTCAGCGCGCGCAGCGCGTCTTCGGCTGCCGCGCGTGACGAGTCGGCTTCGTTCGACAGATGGGCGATGAACTGCGGCCGCGTGCCGACGAGCCCGGGGTTGGTGAAGTCGAGGATGGCCCACAGGTCACCGAGACCGTTCTCGATCGGCGTGCCGGTGAGCGCGATGCGACTCCCCGCGGGGATGCGACGCAGCTGTTGCGACGTGTCGTTGGCGGGGTTCTTGATCGCCTGCGCCTCGTCGAGGATCACGCGCGCCCACTCGATGTCGGCGATCGCGTCGACATCGCGCACGGCGGTGCCGTAGGTCGTGATCACGACGTCGGCATCGGCGAGCTCGGCTGCGATCTCGTCGGCCGCCGCGCGGTTGGTGCCGTGGTGCACGACGACGCGCAGCCCGGGTGTGAAGCGCGCGGCCTCGGCGGCCCAGTTCCCGACGACGGCAGCGGGCGCGATGACGAGGGCCGGGCCCTTGCCCGCGCCCGCGAGCAGGTGCGCGAGCATCGTGGGCGTCTTGCCGAGACCCATGTCGAGCGCGAGGCAACCGCCGAGCCCGGCGGTGTCGAGGAACCCGAGCCAGGCCAGCGCCTCCGCCTGATAGCTGCGCAGCTCACCGACGAACCCCGCGGGCGCCGACGCGGGCTCGCCCGACACCGCGGAGGCAGCCTCGAGGAGATCGGCGGCCCAACCCCCACCTTCGATGGAGATCCCACCCGCCAGCGGCGAGCCCTCGAGCCCGAGCGCGAGGCGTAGCATCTCGGCTCCGGACAGCTGCGTGGCCTTGCCCTGCTCGGCGAGTGCGGCTGCGGCGGCCTGGAGATCAGCCTGGTCGACCGCGATCCACCGGCCCCGCGAGCGCAGCAACGGGCGCGCTTCCTTGGCCAGCCGCGCGATGTCGGCCGCGGTGAGCTCGACGTCGTCGAACAGCGCCGTCCACCGCACGTTCACGAGCTGGTTGGCGCCGACCACGGTGTCGGACGCGGCGTCGGCGAACACGCGCAGCGACGGAGTCGGCTTGCGGCGCGACAGCGCGGGCACCCGGACGTCGAACCCCGCGGCGACCAGCAACGAGCCGGTGGTGACCATCAGCTCCCACGCCTCGTCCTGGCTCAGCACGACTTCACCGCGTCGGGTTCCGCCAGGACGCTGCAACGCGGGCACCATTCGCTCGACGCGTGCGAGCTCGTCCTCGACGTCCCCCTGATTCGAGCCCGCGTTGGCGATCGCCTGCTCGATCGTGATGAGGCCGCCCTTGGCGCCAGGCGCGAGCACCGAGAGATGCCACGCACCACCCTGGTCGGGCGGTTCGAGGCGCACGATCAGCGGCGCGTGCTCACGAGTCACGGAGCGCGCCCACCGCTCGCCGCGCGCGGCGAGCTCACCCCCGACGCGGATCGGCGCATCGAACGCGCTGCCGTCGAGCCGAGAGAGCAATGCTTCGGTTGCGTCGGCGACCGTACGCACTCGGGGTGGCGGCGCGGGGACTTCGATGCGACGCGCGCTGTCGCGACAGATCGCGTCGACCATGCCGGTGAGCGCGGAACGCGTCAATGCCCGGGCGTCGACGCTGGGCTCGAGTGCGAGCACGGAGCCCGGCACCTGCTTCGCCACTTCCGCGAGACGGGCGGGGTCGATGAGCGCGGGTGTCCAGCGCACCGAGTACGAGCCGTTCACGTCTCGGGCGCCACCGCCACCCCGCTTGCGTTGCCGCAGCAGCGGCACCATCGAACCGCGCGCGGTGAGCTGCACCGCCCAGATCGCGACGCGGCCCAGCCAGCGCACGCTTGGCCCGATCTCGTCACCGGCCTGGTCGGCACCGGCGGCGACGAGCCACCCGAGCACCTCGCCGATCGGGATCGAGAACGCGTCGGCAGTGAGCCCGCCGGGGAGCGGCACGCCCGCGTGGCGGACCCATCCCGACGCCGGCGCGCCGGCCGTCTTCAGCATGTCGGTGACCTCGTCGGCGTCCGCGGTCGGTGTGCCCGGCCCGGCGGCCCACGCCACCACCCGCCCCGGCTCCCAGCACACCTGCAACTCGATGACGCCGGGCTCGAGCGGCTCGTCGTCATCGTCGTCCTGCCCGCGGCGCGCCTCGGCATCGCCCCGCGGATCACCCATGAGGCGGGTGCGCGCGGCGGCCAGCCGCTTACGGTCGGCGGTGAGGTCGGCGACGACCTGGTCGCGCTCCTTGCCCGTGATCGTGCGGGCACTGGCGAGATGCTCGTCGGTCACGCGAATGAGACGCGCAAGGGACGCGTGCCACCCGAGCCGGTCGGCCTCGAGGATCGCGATCTCGGACGGCGTCGCGAAGCCTTCGGCTTCCGCGCTGACGTACTGATCGAACTGCCACGCGCTGACCTCGGTCGGCGCCTGGGGCGGGATTGTCTGGCTCATGCATCTCCGCTATCGGGAATCGCAGAGGCTGACCCCGAAGGGTTGTGCCCCGAAGAAGCACGGCGCTCGCCTCCGCAGGAGGGAGGGCGGCCGTTCACGCCATCTTAGACCGTGAGCGGAAGGCAAGCGAGGCGGGAGCCGAGCCTCGAGCGATTCAGGATCTGGGGGTGAAGACGGCGGGCATCCGGCTGTAGCCATACGCGAGGCTGGCCGTGGGGTACTTCACGACCCCGTCCTCGAGAATCCGGTAGTCCGGGAGGCGATCGAGTGTCGCCAACAACCCGCTCGAGAAGATCTCCTTGCCGAGACCGGCACCCACGCACCGGTGCGGCCCCCACCCGAAGCCGAGGTGCCGGTTCGGCGTGCGGTCGAGCACGATCTCGTCGGGGCGGTCGAACGCCTCCGGGTCACGGTTGGCCGACGCCCAGACGATGAGGACGCGCTCGCCCTCGGCGATCGGGTACCCGCCGACCTCGGTGTCGCGCGTCGCGGTCCGGCTCTCGGCCTGGGTGACGCTGAAGAACCGGAGGAACTCGTCGAACGCAGTGTGGGTGAGATCGAGGTTGCCCCGCAGTTGCTCGCGGTCGTCGTGGTGGTGATGCAGGTACAGGAAGGTGTTGGCGAGGAGCGACGCGGTGTTGTCGAGGCCGCCGACGATCACGAGGTACGCGATCTCGAGCAGCGTCTGGTCGTCGAGCATCTCGCCCTCGACGTCCGCGAGCATGAGGTCACTGAGGAGGTCGTCACGCGGCACGCCGTCACTCCGCCGACGTGCGATCTCTGCGTGCACGTCCTCCATGATCCAACCGAGGCCCGCGATCGCGTCGTCGTAGTCCTGGGTGCCGGGCGTCGCGTAGGCGATGGTGTGCATCGGCAAGGCGTAGCGCTCCCACTTCTCGATCGGCATGCCGAGGATCTCGAGGGTCACCGCGGCCGGGATCGGAGTCGCGATGTCATCGACGAGATCGCACTCACCGCGCGCGGTGACCGCATCGACGAACCCGTTGCAGATCTCCTCGATGCGCGCACGGCGTGACTCGGTTGCCGCGGGGCTGAACACCTGGGTCAGCAGCTTGCGGTACTTGGTGTGCTCGGGAGGGTCGAGCTCGACGGGGATCGAGCGCACGGGCGGCGACGGGATGGTGATCCCCTGGTAGCCGTTCCCGGTGCCGTCGATGTCGTGGGCGGACGACCACGTGCCGGTGTCCTTCGCGATCGCGACGACGTCTTCGTAGCGCGTGACGACCTTGAACCCGCCCCACGCCTCCGTGTGCGCGACTGGGCACTGCTCGCGCATCTCCTTGTACCTCGCCCATGGATCGAGCGCGAGCTCCGGCGCGTGGTGGTCGAAGTCGATGACCGGGCAGGTCGGCGGACCCGCCACGGGGGTCTCGGTCTCGGGGGTCGGCTCGGGCACGGCGTCAGGCTAACTGGGTCGCGATGAGCCGGTACGACTCCACTCGATCGGCGTAGCCGTGCACCATCGTCGACACCATGAGCTCGTCGGCGCCGGTACGCGCGATCAGGTCGTCGAGCTGGCTGCGGACGAGCGGGAGGTCGCCGACGACGTGCGAGCCGGTCCACGACTTCACGAGCTCACGCTCGGCGGGCGTGAACTGGTACTCGGCCGCCTCCTCCGGCGTCGGGTACACGTCGGGACGGCCCGAGCGCAGCCGGAGGAACGCCAGCGCGCCCGGTGCCGCAAGCCAGCGCGCACGCTCGACCGTCTCCGCGCACACCACCGACACGCCGAGCATCACGTACGGCTCGGCGAGCTCGTCGGACGGCACGAACGCGTCGCGGTAGACGGCGAGCGCGTCCATGAGCGCAGCCGGCGCGAAGTGGTACGCGAACGAGAACGGCATCCCGAGCACGCCGGCCGCGTGCGCGCTCCACGTGCTCGACCCGAGCAACCAGATCGCCGGCTTGTACCCGTGCCCCGGCACCGCGGTGATGCTCGCGTACGGATGCCCTTCCGGCCACGAGTCGCCGAAGAACGCGAGCAGCTGGCCGAGCTGATCGGGGAACTCGTCGGCGGTCACCGCGTCGTATGACCGTCGCAACGCCGACGCGGTGAGGGGATCGGTACCCGGCGCACGCCCGACGCCGAGGTCGATGCGCCCCGGGTGCAACGCCTCGAGCATGCCGAACTGCTCGACGACCGCGAGCGGCGCATGGTTGGGGAGCATGAGCCCACCCGAGCCGACGCGGATCGTCGACGTCGCATCGGCGAGGTGCGCGAGCAGCACCGCGGGCGACGAGCTCGCGATACCCGGCATGTTGTGGTGCTCGGCGACCCAGTGCCGGCGGTATCCCAGACGTTCGACCTCGCGCGCGAGCTCCACCGAATTGCGCAGCGCCTCCGCGGGGGAAGACCCGCGCCCCACCGGCGCGAGGTCGAGCACCGAGAGCGGAACCGGCAGCGGTTCTTCCGTCACTCGACGATCCGGTCGAGCACGTCGGCGAGCTCGACCGGACGTGCGATGAAGGGAGAATGACCCCCGTCGATCACGATCGGCGCTTCGCCGTCGAGCCGCGCGGTCGCGGCCGGCACCGCCCATTCCATGTTGACGGCACCGTCGTCGCGACCGAGCACGACGCTCACGGGGACATCGGGGAACGAGTCGAGCGGGCCGGGCTCGACGAGTGGGCGGCGGCTCTGCGGCCGCAAGCGTGCCAACGCCCACTCGACATCTTCGGGCGTGCAGTCCTGGTAGAAGAGCGCCGCCGCGTCGGCGAGCGTGAGGGTCTCCAGATCGTCGTCGTCGATCGTGCGCTCCGCAGCGAGGAATCCGGGGGTCACCATGTCGGCGAGATCGGCGTCGATCGCGGGGCCCGGGCCGGTCGGCACCGAGCAGAGGTAGATCATGCGGGTGACCGGGCGCCGGCTCGCGACGACAGGGATGGTGAGGCTCCCGAGGGAGTGGCCGACCAGCACGACGTCGTCGAAGCC
This sequence comes from uncultured Actinomycetes bacterium, assembly GCA_963721435.1. Taxonomy (GTDB): domain Bacteria; phylum Actinomycetota; class Acidimicrobiia; order IMCC26256; family DASPTH01; genus CAVRJC01. The sequence goes on along the minus strand of CAVRJC010000005.1, from coordinate 76,676 downwards.
GTCGAGTGCATCGACCACGACGGTGGCGTAGCCGTCGACACCGACGGTCGGGTCGTCACACGGAAGATCCGGCGCCACGACCCGGTGGCCACGGCGCTCGAGCTCGGGCGTGAGCCGCTCCCAGCACCATGCCCCGTGCTGCGAACCGTGGACGAGACCGAACGTGACCATCCTGTGCTCCCCTTCCAGTTCCGGTTCCTGTTCCGGTTCCTGCGTTGCGTGATTGACTCTGGTCGTCGAGAGTGAACTTGGAGGAACGGTGCCGGCAGCTCGTCCCAACGTCTTGGTGATCATGACCGACGAGGAGCGCTACCCGCCTCCGTATGAAGCCGAGCCACTCGCCGAGTTCCGGCGCACGCAACTCCTCGCGCGCGAGCGGCTGCGGGCGCGCGGTGTGGAGTTCCATCGTCACTATGCCGGGTCGACCGCGTGCCTCCCCAGCCGCGCGACGTTGTTCACCGGGCAGTACCCGTCACTGCACGGCGTGACCAACACCGATGGCCTGGCCAAGCAGGCGAGCGATCCGGCGATGACGTGGCTCGACCCGAGCTCGGTGCCCACGATGGGCGACTGGTTCCGCGCCGCGGGGTACCGCACGCACTACCGGGGCAAGTGGCACATCTCACACGCCGACCTGCTCGTGCCCGGGACCCATGAGCGTCTCGCGACCAACAACGCGGAGGGTGCCGTCGACGACAGCGCGGTCGACGCGTACCGCCGCGCCGACCGGCTCGACCCGTTCGGCTTCTCCGGATGGATCGGCCGCGAGCCGCACGGCGTCGCGAAGTCCGACAGCGGCATCGTCAAGGACCGCCTCTACGCCGAGCAGGTCACCGAGCTGTTCGGCTCGTTGGCGTCCGAGCGCGACGGCACGCCGTGGCTCGCGGTCGCGTCGTTCGTCAACCCGCACGACATCGCGTTCTCGGGATGGGCGTGGGAGAACATCCTCGGGTACGACGACCCCGACGACACCATCCCCGACATCGCGCCCGCGCCGTCGCAGTCCGACTCGTTCGCGGGCCGACCCACCGCGCAGCGCGAGTTCTTCGAGCTCTGGCCCCAGATCTTGTACGAGCAGCCCACCGACAACCTCTACCGCCGGCTCTACCACTACCTGATCAAGTTGGTCGACGCCGCGATCACGCGCATCCTCGACGCGCTCGACGCCTCGGGCATGGCCGACGACACCGTCGTGGTGTTCACGTCCGACCACGGCGACCTGCTCGGCGCGCACGGCGGTCTGCTGCAGAAGTGGCACAACGCGTACGACGAAGCGACGCGCGTCCCGTTCCTCGTGTCCGGCCCGATGGTCGACCGCGATGCGGCGCGCGGCGCGGGCGTCGACATCGCGACCAGTCACGTCGACGTGATCCCGACCCTGCTCGGCCTGGTCGGCGTCGATGTCGAAGCGGCTGCGGCCGAGGTCGCGCGCACGCACGTCGAGGCCCAGGGCCTGCCCGGTCGCGACCTCAGCGGTCTGCTCACCGGCACTGCGAACCAGGACGCCCTCGCCGCGCCCGTCTACTTCATGACCGAGGACGAGGTCACACGTGGCTTGCGCACGACGAACCTCTTCACGCGCGAGCCGTTCGTGCCCGTCGGGGAGCCGGCGAGGGTCGAGAGCGTCGTCGCAACCGCGCCCACGGGTGCCGATGGCGCGCCCGAGTTGTGGAAGCTCAACCACTACTACGAGCGGCTCGACGACTGGCGCGCCGAGCACGGATTCGCGCCGAACCCGTTCGCGGCTCCCGCGACGGAGGACCAGTGGGAGCTCCACAACCTGACCGTCGACCCCGAGGAGCGGGAGAACCGTGCGACCGCGGCCGACGCGGCATCGGCGTTGAGCCTGCTGCAGTCCGTGCTCGAGCAGGAGCGCGAGACGAAGCGCCTCGTCCCTCTGCACCGCAACCCGAGCGCCGGGCTCTGAACCCTGGCCGCCGACGCGAACCGTGGGGCGCCGCCACGACGCTCGGTACGATCTCCGCGAACGGGGGTGCTGCGTGCAGCGAGTGCAGGTGTTGACCTGGCGAGACGGTCGGCCGGATCCGGGGCTCGGCGACGAGCTGACCACCGTCGTCCCTCCGACGAGCGCCGCCGTGCCCGACGATCCTCAGGGCGTGCTGGATCTCCCGCACCCCCACGACGGCGCACGCGCGCGCTTCTCGCGTCCGGGTCTGTTTCCGGTCGACGCTCTCTGGTGGACGACGCGGGTTCCGCCCCGCGGCCGTCCGCGACCCTCGGGCGCGCGTTCTGCACCGACCTCGAGCTCACCGTCGAGACCCACGTGGGTTGGGACGGCACCGACGACGGCGTCGATGTCGAAGACGCCGTGAAGCAGGTGTCGTTCCTCCACGCATCGGCGGGCACGTCATTGGACGAGTTCCGTGCGCACTACCGGGATCACGTCGGTGTCGCGCGCCGCCACATGCCTGCACTCTGGCGGTATCGCCAGCACGACGTCGTCAGTGTGCAGGGCCCGAATGCCGAGATCGGCGGCGGTGTCGTCGCGATCTCCGAGCTCTGGTTCCGGTCGACCGACGACTTCCTCCATCGCTACTTCGCAAGCCCGGAGGACGAAGCCGAGTTCCGCTCCCATGAGGGATTCCTCGATCTCCCGCGCGCGTTCTCGTTCGTCTGCGCGTCCCACACGTTCCGTGACGAGAGGGCCTGAGCCGTGGATCGCAACGCGCAGATCGAGATGGTCGAGCGGATCATGGCCATGAACGCGCAGCACACGACGACACTCGCGGACGCGACGCTCGAGATTCCGGCGGCCACCTATGCGTCCGCGACGCGCCACGCGCTCGAGACGTCGACCGTCTTCCGCGAGCACCCAGTGGTCGCGTGCATGAGCGTCGACCTGCGCGAGCCCGGCGACGTCGTCACCTTCGAGTCGGGTGGCATCCCGGTGGTGGTCGTACGCGGGATCGACGGTGAGGCGCACGCGTACGTCAACGCGTGCCGGCACCGCGGCACCGCGGTCGTCCACGAACGCGGTCACGTCGCTCGTACGTTCAACTGCCCCTTCCACGGCTGGGTCTATGACATCGACGACGGCCATCTCGTCGCGCAGCCCCGGTCGTGCGACGCCTTCGACGGCATCGATCCTGCATCGCTCGGACTGCGACCGCTTCCGGTCGCCGAACGCCACGGTCTCGTGGTCGTGCGACCCGCGGGCGATCAGCCCGTCGACATCGAGGAATGGCTGTGTGGGCTGGGCGACGATCTCGCGGCACGCCGGTACTCGACGCTCATCCCCTACCGGCAGATCTCGACGACGTGGGCCTGCAACTGGAAGCTGTTGCTCGACACCTTCCTCGAGTCGTACCACGTGTTCGCGCTGCACCGCGAGTCGCTGGGCCCGTTCTATCTCGGCATCGCGTCACCGTTCGACGCGTTCGGCGACCACAACCGCATCATCGTGCCGCAGAAGTCGGTGCTCGATCAGGCCGATCGACCGCGCGACGAGTGGGAGCTGCTGCCGTACGCGGTGTTGCAGTACTACCTGGCCCCGAACGTGATCGTGAGCAACCTCTACGGCTACGTCCTCACGTGGCGTTTCCTCGCCGACGCGGTCGATCGCACCACCGTCGAGCTCTCGATGTACACGTACGAGGCGGTGGAGACCGAGACCCGGCGCAAGCACTTCGACGAACGCTTCGACGCCGCCCGCGCGGTCACCAGCGACGAGGACTTCCCCGAGTCGGAGCGCGTGCACCGCAATCTCGCCTCCGGAGTCGTCGACCACACCAACGCGGGCCGCAACGAGCCGGGGATCATCCACTTCCACCGCATGCTCGACGCGCACCTCGCGACGAGATTCATCCGTCCAGAGACCAGCCATGTTCTGGTCGATGGCGAAGTGAATCGGTGAGCGAGTGAAATCTCGCGGTCAGGCGGTGCGCCAGTCGATGACAGTGCGGCCCATGGTCTTGCGTTCGCTCATGCGCTCGAGTTGCTCGGGCAGGTCGCGCCACTGCGCGACGTGGCCGACGAGCGGACGGATCTTCGCCGCGTCGAGCAACGCGACGACCTGCTCCTGCACGTGATCGCCGAGTGACCGCGGGAGGCAGTTCACGCCGCTGGCGCGCCGGATCGCGAGCGGGTCGGTGCGGTACGAGAGCATGATCCCGCACAACGAGAAGTTGCCGAACAGGAGCGGGCGCGGCACGAGACCACCTTCGTCCTCGGCCTCGATCCCGCCCGAGAACCCGGCGAGCACGTGGCGGGCGCCGGTCGCGTTCACGCGGAACGTGCGCGCGGTGGTGTCGCCGCCGACGAGGTCGCACACGACGTCGACGCCGCGGCCGTCGGTGGCATCGAGCACGGCGGGAACGAAGTCGACGGCGCGGTAGTCGATCACGATCTCCGCGCCGAGCGAGGAGCAGAACGCGACCTTCTCCGGCCCGCCTGCGGTCGCGATGACGCGCGCACCGGCGGCGACGCCGAGTTGCACCGCCGCCGAGCCGATGCCACCCGCGCCCGCGTGGACCAGCAACCACTCCCCCGCCTCGAGCCGCCCGCGTTCGAACAGCGTCAGCCACGCGAGGTGGAAGGGGAAGAAGAACGCCGCCGCCTCGAGGTCGTCGAGCGATGCCGGCGCCTCGAAGGTCATGTCGGGGTCGACGATCGCGAACTCGGCGTGGCCACCGAACGCGCCGACCGCGCACGCAGCGACGCGCCGGCCCACCCAGTGGTCGAGCTCCGGGCCGGTCGCGTCGACGACACCGACGACTTCCATGCCCAGCGTGTACGGCAGCGGCGGGTTCACGGTGAGATAGCGCCCCTCGCAGCCGTCGACCTCGTTCTGGTTGAGCACCGTCGTGTGGACGCGCACGCGCAGTTGCCCAGCGCCCGGCTCGGGCCGATCGATGTCGACGACGGCCAACGCCTCGAGCGGCGATCCGTGGCGCTGCACCTGCCAAGCCCGCATCGCTCCCCCGTTCATCGACGCGGCCAGACCCTAAACCGTTCTGGCCCCTGTATCGTCCTGACGACCGGAGGTCAGCCATGCCGTCGACGATCCCACCCACCGATCTCACGCTCTACTCGGCCGTTGCATGCAATTACTCGCAACGCACGCGGATCGCGCTCGCGCTGAAGGGCACGAAGGTCGACGTCGTGGAAGTCGACCTGCTCGACCGGCCTGCCGCCTTCATGGCCGCGCCGTCTCGCGGCGCGGTCCCTGCGCTCGAGTGGGACGGCGGCTTCGTATACGGGTCGTCGACGTTGAACGAGTTCATCGACGAGCAGTGGCCCGACCCGCCGTTGCTGCCCGACGACATCCTGGAGCGCGCCGCCGCGCGCTCGTGGGTCAGTCTGAACCACGACAAGATCTCACGGCCGTTCGAAGCCGCGCTGATGGTCGTCGACGACACGCAGACCGAGAGCGTGCTGCGCGACTTCGACGCGCTGCTCGCCGATCTCGACCTCCGCTTACGCGGCCATTGGGCGGACCCCCTGAGCTCCTTTGGGCCCGGCCCGTACTGGCACGGCGCGACCATGGGTCTCGTCGACGTCACCTACGCGCCGCTGTTCGCGCGGTTCTGCGGGCTCGAGCAGTTCCACGGATGGTCGCTCCCCGCCGATCTCGACGTCCTCGCGGCGTGGATCGCGACGCTCGTCTCCGACCCGGTCGTACTCGAGACGCGTGGCCCGGAGGATGAGCTGCTCGAGATCCTCGAGGGCTATCGGGAGAACTACCGGAGAGTCGCCGCGCGACGTTGAGCACTCTCCGGACCGCGCTCGTCCTGGGCGGCAACAGTGACATCGCGCTCGCGTGCCTGCGCAGCCTCCGCCTCGTCGGCCTCGAGCACGTCGTGCTCGCGGTGCGGGACCCGGCGCGCGACGAGCGCGGGCTGCGCGACGCGTTGCCGGGTCTCCAGGTCACGGTCGTGCGGTGGGACGCGACCGAAGCCGCCTCGCATCACATCCTCGTGCGCGACGCGGCGGCTGAGCTCGGCGACCTCGACGTCGTACTCTGCGCCGTCGGCATGCTGGGTCACCACGCCGGCCTCGGCATGAGCCCCGAAGCGGTCGACGAGATGGCGCGTACGAACTTCGCGGGTCCGGCCGCTGCGCTCGCGGCCGCCGCCGATCACCTGTGCGCGCACGGGCACGGCACCATCGTCGTGCTGTCGTCGGTCGCGGGCGTGCGCCCGCGACGATCGAACTACGTGTACGGCGCGAGCAAGGCAGGCCTCGACGCCTTCGCGCACGGCCTCGCCGACGCCACGCGCAGCCGGAACGTGGCCGTGATCGTCGTCCGCCCCGGCTTCGTCCGCTCCAAGATGACGACGGGGCTCCCGCCCGCACCGTTCGCGACCGACCCCGCCGCCGTCGGAGCCGCGGTCGCCACTGCGGTGCACCGCGGGCGCAGCGCGACAGTCTGGGTGCCTCCGGTCCTCGGACCGCTGTTCACGATCTTCCGCCTGCTCCCCGCGTCGGCGTGGCGGCGCATCGCCGGCAACCGCTAAGAATCTCGACGACGATCCGAGGAGGACACCATCGCACGCACCCAGGGACTGCTCGTGACCTACGAGAAGTGCATCCGAGCTCCCGAAGAGCCGCAGTGGGACGAATGGAGTGACACCGTCCTCGTGCCGGCGCTGTGCACCGCGGACGGGCCATGGGTGGCGACGCGGTTCGAGCTGACCGCGAAGCCACAGCTGGGCATGCCCGGTCCCGGCTTCAGCCACGTCACGATCTACGAGCTCGACGATGCCGACGCCTCCGCGCAAGCGTCCCGCGCGCTCGATGCGCTCGACGAACTCCGCGCCGACGGACGCGTCTTCCCGGCGCACGCGACCATGGGGGCCGAGGTGTTCCTGGCCCACGGCCCGTTCGGGACGAAGCCGGAGCCGTCGGCCGCGCTCCACGGCCACATCCTCACCAACGTGCTCTGCAACGACCCCGCGCGAGAAGCCGAGTGGGACGCGTGGTACGACGAGCAGCACGTGCCGGACATGCTCTCCTGCGGCGCGTTCGACGCGATGTCACGTTGGCGGCGAGCGGATCGAGTGCGCGAGGGCTCGAACTTCCTCACGCTCTACGACGTCGCGACCGAGACGGTCGAGGAAGCCGTCGAACGATCGTCGGTGACGCTCGCCGAGATCGTTGCGGCCGGCCGCAAGCACGAGACCCACGCCGGCGCGCTCACGGTCACACTGCGCCCGACCGGCCGCTACGGCGGGACGGGATACCGTCCCGCCGAGTAGCTGGGCACGCCGACCCTTCGTAGGCGCGTAGTAGCGTTCGCCCATTCAACGAGGGAGTCGGCGATGGCAGGCATCAGCAGCGACCGGCGCGAGGCCGTGGAGTACGAGGCCCCGCAGATCGAGCGGCGCACGGAGATCGGCCCGATGCTCATCGGGGTCCAGCTCAACTCCAACCCTTACACGTAAGCGCAAGCCGCGGGCACTCGCACTTGTTTCCCCCGATGTCGAGTTCGCGACATCGGTTCCGACGTCTCTCCGAACGGTGCCCACGCGAGGCACCGGCGACGAAGAGGAGATGACGTGAAGTACATGCTGCTGATCTACGGGAACCAGGAGCTCTGGGAGTCGTTCCCCGCCGAGCAGTTCTCCGAGGTGATTCGCGAGACCGACGCGCAGCACGTGGCGCTGCGCGCGTCGGGCGAATTCGTCGGCGCCTACGGCGTCGCCGATCAGGTGATGGCGAAGACGGTCCGCGTCGCCGACGGCGTCCCCGTGGTGACCGACGGCCCGTACATCGAGGCCAAGGAGTACCTCGGGAGCTTCACCATCGTCGACTGTGAGAGCCTCGAACGAGCGCTCGAGATCGCGGCGGCCAACCCCGCGGCGCGGTTCCTCTCGGTGGAGGTGCGACCACTCGAGCACGAGGCGGCGCCGGAGGTGTGAGCATCGAGGCCGACGCCGAGGATCTGCTGCGCTCGCTCGCGCCGCAGGTCCTCGGCGCCCTCGCCCGGCGGTACGGGCACTTCGACGCGTGCGAGGACGCGGTGCAAGAAGCGCTCCTCGCGGCCGCGGTCCAATGGCCCGACGACGGTGTTCCCGGGAACCCACGCGGATGGCTGTTCACCGTCGCCGCGCGCCGCCTGACCGACGAGCTCCGCGGCGTCGAGGCCCGTCGACGTCGGGAGGACCGCACCGCTGCGCTCGAGCGTCGCGGCGCCTTCGTGGTGGCCGACCCCACCGACACGACAGTGCTCGGCCAGGACGACACGTTGTTATTGCTGTTCCTGTGTTGTCACCCGGAGCTCTCGGCAGCGTCGCAGCTGGCCCTCACGCTGCGCGCCGTCGGTGGATTGACCACGGGTGAGATCGCACGCGCCTTCCTCGTGCCGGAGACGACGATGGCGCAGCGCATCAGCCGCGCCAAGCACCGCATCCGGGAGGCGAAGGTGCCCTTCGCGCTCCCTCCGGAGCCCGAACGCGAAGCACGGCTCCGCGTGGTGCTGCACGTGCTGTACCTCATGTTCAACGAGGGGTACACCGCGACCTCGGGACCCGATCTCATGCGGGTCGAGCTGAGCGCCGAAGCCATTCGGCTCGCGCGAGCCGTCCACCGGCAGCTCCCGAACGACGGCGAAGTCGCGGGGCTGCTCGCGCTGATGTTGCTCACGGACGCGCGGCGGGCGGCACGGACCGGGGCGGACGGCACATTGATCACGCTCGCGGAACAGGACCGCGCACGGTGGGACATCGACGAGATTGCAGAGGGAGTCGCGCTCGTCACCGGCGCGCTCGCGACCACGCCGATCGGCCCGTACCAGATCCAGGCCGCGATCGCGGCTGTCCACGACGAAGCGCCGGGCGCCGACGCGACCGATTGGCCCCAGATCCTCGCGTTGTACGAGGTGCTCGAACGGGTTGCGCCCAATCCGATGGTCACGTTGAACCGCGCGGTGGCCGTCGCGATGGTGCACGGCCCCCGGCCGGGGCTCGATCTGCTGTCGTCGCTCGATACCGACGATCGGATGGTCGAGCACCATCGCCTCGAGTCGGTCCGTGCGCACCTTCTCGAGATGGCGGGCGACAGTGACGCGGCGCGCGCCGCGTACCGGAGCGCGGCACGTCGCACGGCCAGCGTCCCCGAGCAGCGCTACCTCACCGCTCGAGCCGCACGCCTCGACGAGCCGTCGCGCATGGAGTGAGCCCGGATCAGCCGGGATCGGGCGGCGGCTGGAGCACGTCGAAGTTTCCGAGCAGGACGGCGACATCCATGGTGCGCGCGGCGATCCGCCAACCGGCATCCGTTCGCACCAGATGGTCCTTGTACGACGCGAGTGCCTCGAACGTCTCGCCCTCGTGCGCGCCGATCCCCAGGTGGAACGCACGCACCTTGCAGCTCGCGCGGGCAGTGTCGCCGTCGCCCTCGACCTCGTAGTTGCCGAGGAGATGCTGCGTCGGCCCGCAGCCACCGAGCATGCTGCGCACATTGGCGGCGATCTCGTTCGGCCCGACGTGCACATCCGGGATCGTGCTGTAGCCCATCGGGGCGTCGGCCGTGAAGACGTCGACGAACCGGTCGAAGTCCTTCGTGTCGCACACGTCGGCGTACCGGTTCAACACCGCGATGATCGCCACGTAGTCGTCAACCGTCATGACGGCACCTCCGCCGACGACGGTAGGCTCGCCCGTGCCATGAATGGGGGACTCCGAACCAGTGCCGAAGGATTCGCAGCCGCGGCACGGTTGCGCAGCACGCTCGACCACCCGATCGTCGACTGCGACGGTCACCTCATCGAGCCGTTCGACCTGCTGTGCGACACGCTGCGCGAGATCGCGGGCCCTTCCGCCCTCACCGACTTCACGCGCTATATCGCCGAGCACCCTCCGGCGTCGAAGGGGGATGCCGTCGCCGGTGACCCACGGGGTGCATGGTTCCCCTTCCCGGCCGACGCCGAGACGCTGGCCATCGCCCTCGCGCCGGCACTGCTCGCCGAGCGCATGGACGACATCGGGCTCGACTACACGATTCTCTATCCGAGCTATGGCCTCGCCCTTGCGGTCATCCCGGTGGCCGAGGTCCGGCAGGTGGCGCTCCGTGCGCTGAACACGTTGACTTCGCGATTGACCGCGGGGTTCGCCGATCGTATGACCGCGGTCGCGTGCCTCCCGATGCACACTCCGGACGAAGCGATCGCCGAGCTCGAGCACGCGCGTACGTCGCTGGGCGCGAAGGTCGCCATGATCCCGGCGTCGGTGGCACGTCCGTGGCCCGGGCACGTGGACGCGTACCCGACCGCGGCGTTCGCGGATCGCTACGGGCTCGACAGCCACCACGACTACAGCCCACTGTGGCAGGCGTTCCTCGCGCACGGCATGGCCGTCACCAGTCACGGCGGCACCGGGCTCCGGCACATCGAGAACGGGCGCAGGTCCCCGACCAACTGGATGTTCAACCACATCGGCGGGCACGCGCACCAACAGAGTGAGCTGGCCAAGTCGCTCGTGATGGGTGGCGTCACCACACACTTCCCCGATCTGAGCTTCGCGTTCCTCGAGTGCGGTGCCGGCTGGGCCGCCGACCTGCTGCACAGCCTGACCGAGCACTGGGAGAAGCGGAGCCTCGACGGCCTCCGGAACACCGACCCGCGCCGCACCGACCACGACCGGCTCCGCGAGCTGCTGGCGACGTACCTGCCGGGCGCGACCTACCACCCGTTCGGCATCGAAGAGCTCGAAGGGCACGAAGGCGCGCCCGAATGGCTGCGCGACGAGTTCGAGGACGCCGGGATCACAGACGCGCAGCAGTTCGTCCGCATCTTCGACCAGCAGTTCTTTCTCGGCTGCGAGAGCGACGACCCGAGCGTCTATCGGGCTTTCGACGGGCGCGGCAACCCGTTTGGCACGCGGCTGAACGCGATGTTCGCGTCGGACATCGGGCATTGGGACGTACCCGACATCTCGCGCCTCATCACCGACAGTCATCAACTGGTCGACCGTGGCCTGCTGACCGACGACGACTACCGGGACTTCACCTTCACCAACGTGGTCCGCCTGCACGGAAGCGCCGACCCCGGCTTCTTCGACGACACTCGTGTCGCGACTGCCGTGCAGGCATCGGCACCCGTGACGACCATCACATGATCGACGCCGACGACCTGGTGCTCGTCAGCGTCGACGATCACCTCATCGAGCCGCCGACGATGTTCGACGGGCGCGTCCCGTTGCGGTTCGCCGACAAGGCACCGCGAGTCGTGCGCGTGAGCGACGCCGAGGAAGCCTGGGAGTTCGCCGGTACCCGCCTGCCGTACATCGCCAACAACGCGATCGTCGACTGGCCCCGCGAAGAGGGTGGGTTCGAGCCGACGACCTACGCCGACCTGCGACCCGGCACGTACGACATCCACGAGCGTGTGCGCGACATGGATGCAGCCGGGATCCACATGTCGATGTGCTTCCCGTCGTTCCCCGGGTTCGCCGGGCGCCAGCTCTCCGCGGTCGACGACCACGACCTCGCGCTCGCGGTCGTCCAGGCATACAACGACTGGCACATCGAAGAGTGGTGCGGCACGTACCCGGGTCGGTTCATCCCCCTCGGTGTTCCTCCACTCTGGGATGCCGACGTGCTCGCCGCCGAGGTACATCGGCTCGCCGCCAAGGGTTGCCGGGCCATCACGTTCCCCGACAACCCGGCCACGGTGGGGTACCCGAGCTTCCACAGCGACTTCTGGTCACCGTTCTGGTCCGCCTGCTCCGACGAAGGCACCGTGATCTGCCTGCACGTGGGCTCGGGCGGCACCGTGGTGTCGACGAGCGCCGATGCGCCGGTCGACGAGATGATCACGCTCCTCCCCTTCAACGCGATGGCGCCCGCGTCTGCGCTCCTGTGGTCGCCGGTGCTGCGGGCGTACCCCACGTTGCGGTTCGCGTTGTCCGAAGGTGGCGTCGGCTGGGTGCCGTCGTTCCTCGAGCGCTGCGACGCGGTGTTGTGGCGCCACGGGCCCTGGACGGGCCAGAAGTTCGACCGCCTCCCGAGCGAGGTGTTCCGCGACCACTTCCTGCTGTGCTTCGTCGAGGACGCAGCCGGCCTGGAGCTCCGCGAGCGTGTCGGCGTCGAGAACATCGCGTGGGAGTGCGACTACCCGCACGCCGATTCGACGTGGCCCACCGCGGCCGACCAATTCGCGCAGGCCATGAATGCGCAGGACGTACCGCCCGAGCACGTCGAGAAGATCTCGTGGGAGAACGCCGCCCGCACGTTCGGCGTCGACCCCTTCGCGCGCCAGGCCCGGGAGCACTGCACGGTCGGAGCACTGCGCGCGCGTGCGACGGATGTCGACGTGAGCATCCGCAGCCGCGGGAAACGCCGGCTCGGGCGCAACGCGATGCACCAGGTCACCGAATTCATGCACCGCTGAAAAGGAGCTCGCATGTTCGACCTCGTCCTCAGGGGCGGCACCGTGATCGACGGGAGCGGCGGCCCCCGCCGGCGCGCCGATGTCGCGATCCGCGCCGGGCGCATCGCCGCCATCGGCCACGTCAACGAGCCGGCGCACCGCGAGCTCGACGTCAGCGGGCTGGTCGTCAGCCCCGGCATCATCGACGTGCACACCCACTACGACGCGCAGCTGTTCTGGGATCCTGCCGCGACACCGTCGTGCTTCCACGGCGTGACGACCGTGCTGGGCGGGAACTGTGGCTTCACCCTCGCGCCCTACAGCGGCGGCGACTACCTGCTGCGGCTGATGGCGCGGGTCGAGGGGATCCCGTTGGCCGCACTCGAAGCGGGGCCGTCGTGGGACTGGAAGAGCTTCGCCGACTACCTCGATCGGCTCGACGGGCGCATCGCAGTGAACGCGGGCTTCCTGTGCGGGCACTCTGCCCTCCGGTACGAGGCGATGGGCGCGGCCGCGACCGAACGGGTCGCGACCGACGACGAGATCGCGGCGATGGCCGCGCTCCTCCACGAGGCGCTCGACGCGGGCGCGCTCGGCTTCTCGTCGTCGCAGACGGTGAACCACAACGACGGCGACGGGAACCCGGTGCCCTCACGCTTCGCCGACGAGCGCGAGATGCTGGCGCTCGCGAGGGTCGTGTCGGCGCATCCCGGGACATCGCTCGAGTGGATCCTGACCGGCGTGTTGCACGGCTTCTCCAGCGAAGAGACCGAGTTGCTCATCGGCCTGTCGCTCGCCGCCAACCGACCGATCAACTGGAACGCGCTCGGGGTCCTGTCCTCGGATCCCGATGGTCACTGGGACAAGCTCGCAGTCTCGTCGGTGGCCGCCGAACGCGGCGCCACCGTCGTCGCACTCGCGGTGCCGGCAGCGATGCAGACCCGCGTCTCGTTCGAGACCGGCTTCATCATCGACGGCCTCCCCGGATGGAACGAGACACTCACGCTTCCTCCAACCGAACGCGTCGCCGCGCTCGGCGATCCGGTCGTGCGCCGCCGCCTGGCCGAGGGCGTTGCCTCACCGGAGGCGGGGTTGCTGCGCGACCTCCTCGACTGGGACCGCATGACCGTCAGCGAGACGTTCGCGCCGCAAAATCGGCAGTTCGAAGGTTGCGACGGGGCGGAGATCGTGCGGCGCTCCGGCGCGGCGAGCACGCTCGACGCGATCCTCGACGTCGTCGTCGCCGACGACCTGCGCACGGGCCTCGACACCGCACCGTTCGGTGACGACGCGGAGACATGGCGCATGCGCGGGGAGACGTGGCACGACCCGCGCGTCATCGTCGGCGGGTCCGATGCCGGCGCGCACGTCGACATCATGTGCGGGGCGCTGAACACCTCGATCCACCTCGGCCCCAATGTCCGCGACCGCCGTTTGCTGACCCTCGAGGAAGCGGTACGCCAGCTCACCGACATCCCCGCGCGGCTGTACGGGATCCGGGCGCGTGGGCGCATCGCACCGGGGTTCCACGCCGACCTGATGGTCTTCGACCCCGACGAGATCGGCCCGGGCCCTGTGCGAACCGTGGCGGACCTCCCGGGCGGCGCCGCCCGCCTGTTCGGAGAAGCGCGCGGCGTCGCGCACGTCTTCGTGAACGGCGTGCTCATCGTGGCCGACGGCGAACTTGTCGGTGGCACCCCCGGAACGCTGTTGCGCTCGGGCCGCGACACCTACACCGTCGAAGCCGGCACGTTCGCCCCCTGACGTGCTCCTCCAGGGTGAAGTCGCAATCGTCGCCGGCATCGGGCCGGGGCTTGGGCGGTCGATCGCGCTCGCGCTCGCGGGCGAAGGCGCGCACGTCGTCCTCGCCGCCCGGCGTGAAGCCACGCTCGCCGCGGTCGCCGCCGAGATCGCCGATCGGGGTGGGCCGCCGACATCGAGCGTCGTCACCGACATCACCGACGCCACGGCATGCGCGCGGCTCGTCGACAGCACGATGGAGCGCTTCGGCCGCATCGACGCGCTCGTGAACAACGCGATGAGCTCCGCGCGTTACGGACGCGCCGACACACTGTCGGTCGACGACTGGCGCGTCGCGATGGAGACGAACTTCTTCGGGGCGCTCCAACTGATCCACACCGTGTTGCCGCACATGAAGGGGCAGCGACGCGGGAGCATCGTCAACATCAACACGATGGGCACCGAACTCGTCCGCCCGCACGGCAGCCCGTACTCCTCATCGAAGGGTGCGCTCGCCACGCTCACGAAGTCGTTGGCCGTCGACCTCGGGGGCTTCGGCATCCGGGTGAACGGCGTGCTGCCGGGCTACATCTGGGCGCCGCCGCTCGAGGAGTACTTCGCAAGCGCGGCACGTGTGACCGATCGCACCGCCGACGACGTTCGCGCCGAGGTCGCCGATCAGTGCGCGCTGCGTCGGATCCCCGACGCCGACGAGATCGCCAGGGTCGTCGTGTTCTTCGCGTCGAGCATGGCGAGCAGCGTCACCGGACAGAACCTGCTCGCCAACGGCGGCCTGCGCATCACCGTGCCCGGCATGGTCGAGGGCGCGCAGCCCGTCGACGACGAGCGAAAGCCGTAGCCGAAGTGCGCCAATTCACCTCAGCGTGTCACGAAGGCTTGAGCGAGCCATGGAGACGGCGCGCCCGGAGCCGCCAACCCGGCGGGTACAGCGACAGGACGTCGTCCTCGAGCTCGAACGGGCGCACCTGGCTCGTGCCCACCCAGTTCTGCACGGTGCTCACGAGCAGCTGATGCGTGATGACCGTTCCCTCGACCACGTAGGTACCCGCGAAGCCGTACGCCGAGTGGAAGGCCGCCACGGTCTCCGCATCGGTCGCGGTGCTCGTGCCGAGCAACAGGTCCATCGCCAGGTTCGGGCGACCCGCGGCCATCAGCACCGCGGACATCAGGCCCTCGGCCGAGTACATGAGAAACCCCTGCGGGTCGTCGCCGAACGGAAGCAGCGTGCCCTCGTCGGTGAAGTGCTCGACGCTCGTCACCTTGTAGTTGCCGACCACCGGGCCCGTCATTCCGGGCGCGCCGGTCATTCGGGGATCTCGTAGTCGTCGGGCAGCGCACCCATCATCAGGAGGAGCTTGCAGTCCCGGTGCGCGATCCGCCATCCGGCCGCCGTGCGCTGCAGGCGATCGAGGTACTGGCCCGAGTTCGTGATGATCAACTGGCTGCCGACGTCGCCGACCCCCATCGGGCCCATGAAGTAGCACGTCGACGACGCTTCGTCGGGGCCCGTGAAGTCGACCACGATGTTGCTCAGCATGTGCATGTTCACGGGCCACGCCGCGAGCGCGCGGTCGAGCCACGTCATCACCTCACGCGCCGAGCCCGCGATACCGGCCGTGCCCGTGTAGTCGGCAGTGGCGTCTTCGGTGTACACCTCGTCGTGCAGGTGCCACTCGCGGAAGTCCACCATGCGCGCGTAGCGGGCCAGGAGCTCCTGGATCTCGAGCCGGTCCGCGACCCGTTCGGAGTAGTCACTCATTCGCTTCCCTCTTCCTTGGTTGTGGTTCACGCGGCAGGCCCAGCACCCGTTCCGCGACGATGTTCTTCATCACTTCCGACGTCCCGCCGCCGATCGACTGCGCAGGCGCCCCGACGACGAGCGCGGGCCATGCCGCCGCTGCCGGATCGTCGTTTCGCGCCCGCGCGGTGACGAGTGGCGCGGCGACCGTCGTCGCCGCGGCGACGGCCTGCCACGCGAGCTCCGCCCGCGCGAGCTTCGCCAACGACGGGTGTGGCCGCGCCCCTTCCGAGGCCTCCTGCATGCGCTGCCCCAGGAGCGACACCATGCGTTCTTCGACGAAGAAGCCCGCCAGCTCCTGACGCCCGACATCGTCGACGCCCGAGCCTGTCGTGTGCGCCATCGCTGCGAGCGTCTGCCAGCTCACCGGGCTGCGGTTCGACGCGCCCGCACCGATCGCGGTCCGCTCGCTGCCGAGCGTCGTGTTCGCAGCCTGCCATCCCCCGCCGACCGCGCCGATCACGTCGGCATCGCGGACGAACACGTCGGACAGCTGCACCGAGCAGAAGCCGAAGACGCCGGTCATGTTCCGCAAGGGGATCGCGTCCACCCCCGGCGTCGCCATGTCGAGCCCGAACAGCGTCAGGCTCGAGCGCCCGCGTTCGTCCGTCTCACCCGGGGCGCGGGCGAGGAGGAGACCATGAGTGGAGCAGTGCGCGCCCGAGTTCCACACCTTGGCGCCGTTCACGATCCAGCCGCCGTCGGCACGCTCCGAGCTCGTACGCAGACTGGCGAGATCGGAGCCCGCGGACGGTTCCGAGAACAGCTGGCACCAGTTCTGCTCGCCGCGCAGGATCGGCGGGATCCATCGCCGGCGCTGCTCGTCGGTGCCGTGGGTGAGCAGCGTCGGGATACACATGCCGAGGCTGATCATCAAGTGTGTCCGGGGATCCTCGTACGCCGACATCTCGTCGTCGAAGACCCGTTGCGCGTCGACCGGCAGCCCGCCGCCGCCGTACTCGGACGGGAGACACACACCCGCGAGACCGGCGGCCCACAGCGCGCGTTCGTAGGCCATGGCATCGCGCACGCCGTCGGCGTATTCGACCGCGATCGCCGGGACCCGCGGGTACCGCCCGGTCGCGCGCGGTTCGCCGTGCGCTGCGAGCCAACTACGGACGCGTTCACGGAACGCGCCGGCGTCCCAGGACTCCGGTTCGACGAAGTGGTCCACGTCCTAGTCGAGCCGGACCTGCAACTCGATCTGCTGGCCCGCGGTGAGCAGCCCGGTCGAGATGATGTCGGTCCGGAGGAACGCCTGGATCACTCGGGGATCCACCGAACCGGGGTCTCCGGGGCGGAACACGCCCGTCACGTGGAGCCGTCCTTCGAACTGCGGCGACGCGGCGATGGCGGCGATGGCCGCGTCGAGCTGGCTCTCGTTCATTGCGATACCAAAGTGCGTCATCCCCTGCGGGTAGCTGTGGAAGCTCGCGTTGTAGCCGTCCAGCGCAGCGCGGAGGCCATCATCGTCGACCACCCGTTCCGCGATCGCCTGCTCGAACGACCATTGGGCGGGTGGCACCTCCGACGCGTACAGCACGTTGTCGATGAGGTCAGCGCTGTCGGGCTCGACGAACACGATCAGATACGGGCCTGCGGCCGCGCCGAGATCGTCGGGTCCGGACTCCTCCTGCGGATCGAGCACGCGGCAGCCAACGGCACGGAAGAGATCGCGCGCGAGCGCGCGATCTCCCGGCGCGTACACGACCTCCGTGTGGTTCA
Source organism: uncultured Actinomycetes bacterium (assembly GCA_963721435.1). Classification (GTDB taxonomy): domain Bacteria; phylum Actinomycetota; class Acidimicrobiia; order IMCC26256; family DASPTH01; genus CAVRJC01. The sequence goes on along the minus strand of CAVRJC010000005.1, from coordinate 59,064 downwards.
GCAGGCGGACGGTCGGTTCGAGCAACGAGCGGCCCATGGTGAGTCCCTCCTCGGGGCGAGAGTGTCAGAGCTCCGGGTAGTAGGTGGCGGGATCGGGCGCGCCGTTGGGCAGCGTGCCGTCGACATCGGTGAAGCCGTAGATCTCGGCCAGCTGCCGAGTCGTGTAGATCTGCCCCGATCGTTCCGCGACCGCAGGGTCCGACGCCAGCGCGACGACGCCACGCCCGGGGAACCTCGGCGTTTCGGCGCCCTCGAGGTCGAGGCCCCATTCCACGGGGTCGAAGGCGAGGATCCGCTCGGTGAGCACGAACGACGGCCAGAGCGACACGACCGCGATCCCGTGCTCCTTCAGCTCGCGACCACAGTCCCGCGAGATGCGGTCGAGCGCCGACTTGGTGATGCCGTACGTCGCGTGGACGAAGTACTCGCGCGCGCCCTGCGAGCTGATGTTGGCAATGACGCCGCTCCCCTGCGGGATCATGAGCTGCGCGGCGTGCCACGTGGTGACGTAGGCCGAGCGCGCGCCGATCCGCGTCATGTCGTCCCAGTACGAGATGGGCGTGGAGAAGAACGGCTCCTCGTTCCCGCATCCCTCGGGAAGATCGAACGCGCTGTTGACGAGCACATCGAGACCGCCGCGTTCCTCCTGGACGCGAGCGAACACGGCCGCGATCTCGTCATCGGACCGCAGATCGCACACGACGGGGATCGCCGCGCCACCGAGTGCCTCGGCTTCGGCTGCGGTCGTGCTCAGGCTTCCGGGAAGGGCTCCTTCACCTTCCCGCAGGGTCCGTCCGAGGATGTACACGGTCGCGCCGGCGGCTGCGAGCTCGAGCGCGCACCCGCGCCCGACACCGCGTGACCCGCCCGCCACGATCGCGGTCTTGCCGTCAAGTGCTCCCACGCGCGCGTTCCCCCAAGGTCCGGTCGACTGCTGCGGCGGCACCGCAGACGAGACGACCGAACCCTAGATGAGTCAGATGCGGCGCACGGTCGCCAGGATCGAGTCGATGAGCGCGATCCCCGCGTCGTCGGCGGCGGCGCCCACCGCGATGAATGCACTCCGGAATCCTGTGTCCCGCTCCAACGCAATACGATCTGGGCGTTCCATCACAACTGAAGACGGGGGACGGTACGGATGAGCGAGATTCTCGGTGAGGTCGGTACGAAGAAGCTCTTCGAGAACGACCGGGTCGTCGTGTGGGAGATGCGGCTCGAGCCCGGCGAGAAGGAGCTCATACACGAGCACAAGAACGACTACCTGATGGTCCAGATCACCGGTGATCGGGTCGCCGCCGACTTCGAGCCCGGTTGCAAGGGCACCTGGGTGGACTACGCGGGGCAGCGACTCGAAGGCGACGTCGCCAACGGCAACGTGCTGTTCGCGGAGAAGGGCGGCATCGAAGCCGCGGTCAACGTCGGGAACGAGACGTTCTACGAGATCATCGTCGAGCTCAAGGACTGACACCATGCCCGACGGGACGCACGTCGAACTCGGCAGCGCGATGATCACGATGATCGAGCCGACGCGCGATCCGGAGCGGCTGCGCGAGTACAACCGCTGGTATGAGCACGATCACGCGTACTCCGGTGTGCTGGTCGGGCCGTGGGCGTTCTCGTACCGGCGCTGGGTCGCCACGAAGGCGCTCAAAGAACTCCGGTATCCCAACCCGAGCACCGTTGCCGATCCGGTGACGAACGGCAGCTACATCGCGTTCTACTGGTATCTGAAGGGTCGCGTCGACGAGCACTTCGCGTGGGCGTTCCCCCAGACGAAGTGGTTGCACGAAGAGGGCCGGATGAACGCCGAGCGCGACCACGTGTCGACGTCGTTGTACGAGTTCCGCGGCGCGGTCAACCGCCCCGGATGGCTGGTTCCGGCCGAGGTCGCGCTCGACCACCCCTACTCCGGGCTCGTCGTCGTGTGGCTCGACCGCACACCGGACACGAGTTACGACGACCTCGACCGTTGGGCGCGCGACACCTGGCTGCCGACTCTGGTCCGCGACGACACACCGATTGCGCAAGCGCTCGTGTTCGCGCCGCGCGACTTCCCGAATGTCCCCGACTCGTCGGTCGGCGGTGGCGAGAAGCTCTGCTGCGCGTTCTTCCTCCAGTGCGATCCCCGCGAGCCATGGGCCGAGCACTTCGCCAACCTGTCCGAAGGCGTCGTGCAGTCCGGAGTCGCCACGGTCGGCCTCGTCGCACCGTTCCTCCCGGTGATCCCCGGAACCGAGACCTACATGGACGAGCTCTGGTAAACGACGCCTCGCGCGTCAGACCCCGCCGTCTTGGGGAATGCTCGACGGGGAGGAACCGCCACAATGGGCAGACACGTCCGAGCTGCCGCACCGACTTGATGCTGCGCAGCGGGCGATCCCCGACTTCGAGCATCTCGCCGACTTCCTCAACCTCACGATTGACATCGCGCGATCATGCGACCAATGATCGCCGCCGCGCCGCAGACGCGGACGCGTGACAAGGGGGTTGTCCGTGCAGCGAGACCTTGCGATCGGCCTGATGCGACGCGCCGTCACCATCGCCGAGACGCAGTGGCCGGAGATGGCCGACGCGAACATGGAAGTCCCGCTCGACTACTTCACCAACGAAGAAGTCGCGGCGAAGGAGCGTGCGCTCTACGAGACATCTCCCCTGGCGCTGTGCGCCGCGACCGAGATCGCGAACCCTCACGACTACCTCGTGCGCAACGCTGTCGGCCGGTCGGTGCTCCTCACGCGCGACGAGGACGGCGTGGCCCACGCCTTCCTCAACTACTGCCGTCATCGTGGCGCCGAGCCCGCACACGGATGCGGGAACGAGCGCCGGTTCGCGTGCCCGTACCACGCGTGGGTCTACGACACGAAGGGCCAGCTCGTCGGCATGCCCCTGCGCGATCGTTACGACGACCTCGACATGTCGCGCTATGGGCTCGTCGAGCTGCCGAGCGAGGAGCGCCATGGCTTCATCTGGGTCGTGTTGCGGCGCGACCACCCGATTGACGTCGCTGCCCATCTCGGCGAACTCGACACCGAGATCGGTGAGTTGGGCTGCGACACGATGACCTACTACTCCTCGATCGGCGAAGCCCCGCTCGCAGCGAACTGGAAGTCGGTCGCCGAGGGGCTGCTCGAGGGGCTCCACGTCCCGTACGTGCACGCCGACACCTTCAACCTCAATCCGCAGGCAGTGAACGTCGACCTCGCGTTCTCCGACGCCATCGGCCCACACGTTCGCTGGGGCCTCCCGATGTTCGGCAAGGAAGAGGCCGCGCAGTTTCGGGACGTTCCGGAGGACCAGTGGCATCCCGAGGAGAACATCGGCTGCATCTGGCTCATCTCGCCCGGCCTGCTGCTCGCGAACGAGCTCTACGGCATCATCTACGCCGACCTGTGGCCCGGCCAGGCCGTCGACCAGTCTTTCTTCCGCTACGGCTGGCTGAGCCCGGTGCAGGAGGCACCCGACGGCATGCCGGGCCCCGAGGAGATGGCCGCACGAGCTGCGCGTGCCGTCGGCCAGGATCAACTCGTCTGGGAAGGCTGCGGCCGCGGGTTGTCCCGCGGTGCGCACGGATACGAGCTGATCGGGCGCAACGAACGAGGCGTGCAGCTGTTCCACGAGACGCTCGCACACCAGGTCGGGTACGCAGGTCTGCGCTACGTCTGAGCGGCCGAGGTGGTCATGCGACTGTTCGACGACGAAGCGCTCGAGCGACTCGCCCGGTCGCCGCGCCGCCAGCTCGAGGACGCGCTCGCGACCGGTGACACCGAGACCGTAGGTACGGTCGCCGCCGGGCTCGAGCGTTCATTGACCGGGACGATCGAGGGCACGCGCAATTGGATCGCGCACACGTTCGGCTTCGCCGCCCAGGAGCCCGAGACCGCGCTGCTCGAGGCACTGGTCGAGGCGACGCACCGGTTCTTCGCGGTCTACCCCGATTCGACGACGGCACTGGGCACCGTCGCGGAGCCGCGCACTCCCGTCATCGTGCAGGCCGCCGCCGACGGAGCAGTCGATGACGCCCTCGCTCACTTCGACGCGCTGAACGCCCGCTCACGAGAAGCGCAGGACGCGCTGCGCGACTGGCTCAGCGCGTTGCTCTCGCGGATCTACCGTGAGCGCGGCGTCGACACGCTCGAGCGTGCGTTGCGTCACACTGCCGAGCGCACGCTCTTCCGTTGGATGCCGACCGACATGGCACGCGCACCCGAGGAGCGTCTCCCCAGTTGGGCCCGCATGTTGCACGGGCACTTCTCCGAACTGCGGATCGAGGAAGACGACGAGAAGTTCACGCTGGTCCAGGACCCGTGCGGCACGTGCACGCGCCAGATCGAGCAAGGCCGGTACGAGGCTCCGCTCGATCTCGCGATCATCGAAGAGCGCCATGCCACCACGTGGTTCCGCGGCGACACGCCCGTCTACCGCGCGCACGTCCCGCTGTGGCACGTCACGCTCGCGGAGGAGTTGGTCGGCGTGCCGTGGCCGGTGAACCAGTGTCCGGCCGGTCTCGGCACCGGGGCGTGCCGCGTGTTGCTCTTCAAAGACCCGCACAACCCTGCCGCGAAGGACTACGTCCCGCGTTGATCAGGCGTTCGTGGGCATCCCGGGGAGGTGATGGCTCTGGCCCGTCGCTTCCTCGATGCTCTTGATCATCCCGGGGAAGTAGTCGGTCGCGTGATCGGCACACCACGCCAGGCTCTCGTGCCGGCTCCGGTTCGTACCCCGGAAGTGGGGCACGACGTAGCGAGCGAACAGGTCGTAGCTCCGGAGCGTGGCTTCCCACGACGCGGTGTTGTGCGCGAGCACGAGGAACGTGCCGAACCCGCCCGCCTGCTGCACGAAGTCCTCGATGCGCTCGATGGCGTCGTCGGGGGTGCCGATCACGCCCATCCCGAACGCAGTGAACCCGTTGTCGCGCCAGTGCTGCAGGGCCGCGTCGGGTGACTTCGCCCATTCGACCTCGCCCATCGCCTGATAGGTCTCCAGCACCTTGGCGAACTGGAACACGCCGTCCCGCACTTCCGCCTCGGCCTGCTCACGTGTCGGCGCGAGGTGGATCGGCGCCACGATGCGCCAGTTCGTGCGGTCGACGGACTGGCCGTGCTCGGCCGCGGCGTCCTCGCACACCTGCCAGTTGGAGTGCAACGCGTTGTACCCCGCGGGGACACTGGCCGCGAACGAGAGGAGCCCGGCGCCGTGGCGCCCGGCCAACTTCGCGCCGAACGGAGTGACCGCCGACGCGACCGCGACTTCGAGATGCGGTCGCGTGAACGAGCTCACCTGCAGCCGCGCGTCGTGGAGGTCGAACCACTCGCTCTTCGCGGTCACGACCTCGCCCGACAGCAAGCGGACGATCACGTCGAACCCTTCGGCCATCATGTGCCGCTGCTTCGCGGTGTCGATGCCCATCATGTAGGCGTCGGACGGCAGCTGGCCCGGGCCGACGCCGAGCATCGCTCGGCCCATCGTCTGATGGTCGAGCTGGCACATGCGGTCGGCGAGCATCAGCGGGTTGTGATATGGCAACGACGACACGCCCGTCCCGAGCCGGATCCGCTTCGTGCGCTCGGCTGCGGCCGCGATGAACACCTCCGGCGACGCGATGAGCTCCCATCCGCCCGAGTGGTGCTCCCCCACCCAGACTTCCTCGTAGCCGAGATTGTCGAGCGCGTCGACGAGCTCGAGGTCACGCCGGAGCGTGACCGTCGGGCTCGCGGCGTAGTCGCCGCGGAACGGCGCCAGGAACACGCCGAAGCGCGTGGGCTGCATCAGTTGTGGGTGTTCCGGCACGCGGACCTCCAGCGTCGTGGGCCTTCGCTACATTCCCTCGCGATGCTCAGCATGAGCAAATGGGAGCAGGCATACATCGACGACTGCCGCGAGAGGCTTCGTCGGCGAGATCGAAGCCGAGTACTCGTAGTGCCCTTTCCCTGGGAAGGTTTCAGTCCAACGAGATCTTCGTCCCGTGGCGTCGCAACGTGTCGTGGCGGAGCGCGACGCCGAGCCCGGCGCCGAGCACCGGGATCCTCCCGTCTTCTGACGGCGCGGGCGGCGGATCCATCAGGAGATCGGACCAGTCGAACACCTCGACCGGCAGCGGGTCGTCGACGCACGCCATCAGGTGCGCCGACGGCGCCGTGTAGATGTGCGAGCCGATGCGCGCACCCTGCGCCGCCAACGCGTTCGCGGCGGCGAGGAAGCGCAGCGGGCCGCCGAGTTGCTGCACGTCGAGCAACGCGTATTCGAGCCCGTGGGTGCGCCGCAGCTCCTCGAGGTCGGCGATCTCCTGGACCGACTCCCCGATCGCCAACGGCGCGTCGAGCTTCCCGAGCCCGGGCAGGTCTGCGTACGGAGTGGGATCTTCGAGCCAGAGCAGCGGCGCGCTGACACGCTCGACGAACTCGCGCGCCTGGTCGCGGCTCCAGCTGCACACCGCGTCTACTGCGACGCACCCGTCGTCCGGGAAGACCGTCCGCACCGCGTCGTACCGGTCGTGATCGACGCTCACATCGAGGCCGACACGCATTTTGACGAATCGGAAGCCCGCGTCGCGGTAGCGAGCAGCCTCGTCCACGAGCGCATCGATCGACGCGCCGAGGAAGAAGCCGCTCGCGTACGAGTCGAGCGCGTCGGTGTGAGGACGCCGACCCCACAGGTCCGCGCACGAGGTACCGAGCTCTCGTGCCGCGAGATCCCACGCGGCCAACGAGATCGCGTTCGTCGCCGCATGCCACGCGGTCGCGTCCCCGCGTTGCAGCCGGTGCTCGACGCTCAACAACGCGCCGAGTGACCCGCGGTCTTCGTCGAGGAGATCGCTCGCGGCATGCACCGAGGCGTCGAGGAATGCCGTGCTCGCGAGCGCGGAGTACCCCCAGCCCTCGTTCCCGTCACGGCGAGCGATGACGACGACGTGGAAGAAAGTGTCGTAGGGGCCCGCGGGCGTGAGCACCGGCGTCGGCAGCGGCGTCGGCACGCGCCAGAGCTCGACCTCGATCTCGCTCACGATGGCGCCACAGTCGCGGAAGACTCACCGGATCGCGCGGCGCGCCAGTGGCTGGGCGACAGGCCGCGTGCGCGCTTGAACGCGCGGCTGAACGCTTCTTCCGAGTCGTAACCCACGCGGCGCGCAATCGCGAAGATGCTCATGTCGGTGGTCGCGAGCATCTCGTCGGCAAGGTGCATGCGCCACTCGGTCAGGTAACGGATCGGGGACCGCCCCAGCACCTGACGAAACCGCTCGTCGAGCAAGGAGCGTGACACCGCCACCTCGGCGGCAAGGTCGGCGACGGTCCACTTGCGGTCGGGCGAGGTGTGCAGCTGCGACAGCGCCGGTGCGAGCACCGGATCCCGGAGCGCGGCGAGCCATCCCTGATCGGCCGCAGGAGCGGTCGCGAGGTGCGCGCGGAGCACCTCGATCAGCACCAGCTCCGGGAGGCGGATCGAGATCACACTCGAGCTCGCGTTGGAGGGAACCGACTCCGCGAGCGTGTAGTCGATGCTCGCGCGCACCCAGCCCGCGGCCGCACCGTCGGGGAGGCGCACGACGAACGCGGACGGGAACACCCGCATCGCGGGGTCGAAGAGCGGGTCTTCGGAGTGCAGGTAGCCGCACACCAGGTCGGTGGGCGCACCGCCGCCGCCGTGGTTGATCGTCGGCATGACGTCCCACGGCAGCGGTTCGAGGAGCGTCATGATCGGAACGCTCTCCGCCGGCGTCGCACCACCGATGGTGTGCCGGTCCCCGTACGGCAACACGATCACGTCACCCTGGTTGGCCCAATGGCGTTCGCGGTCCTCGCCCGCAACCCAGCACGAGCCGCGGGCAACGATGTGGAACAGGATCAGTCGTGTGGCCCCGGGGTGCAGCGCCTCGGCGAGCGCAAGCGGCGTCGATTCGAACGCAAACGCTTCGGTGAGCGCGGAGCGGAAGAAGATCGCACCAATGAGGCGCAGCTGCTCGAGCGCGTGCTGGAGCAGGTCTGGTGTCTCGGCAAGCACCGGCGGTGCCTCGGTCATTCTCACGCGCTCGGTCCCCACGGATACTCAGTCTGTCATTCCCCAACAGAAGGAAGTGAGACATGGCCGAGTTCCCACCGCTCTCGCACGTTGCGCTCACCGTCCGCGATCTCGCGGTCAGTGTGCCCTGGTACGAGGAGCTCTTCGACGCCGATCCCGTGATCGACGAGGACACCGACCCCGACCTGCACCACACCGTCTACATGCTGGGCAACGGCACGCTCATCGGGCTGCACCAGCACGAGACGCCGGCACCGACCGGGCACTTCAGCGAGTTCCGGGTCGGCCTCGACCACGTGGCGTTCGGCGTCGCCGACCGCACCGAGCTCGAGAAGTGGTCGCGCCGGCTCGACGAGCTGGGCATCGACCACGGTGACATCAAGGACGCGACCTACGGCTCGGGCATGAGCTTCCGCGATCCCGACGGCATCACGCTCGAGTTCTTCGCCCCTCCGGCCTGACGCCGGTTGCGACCCACGTGCGCCGGTCCACCACCTCTCCGACGTCAGGCGTTGACGTCGGCGACGACGAGGCCCGGCCCCTCGCAAGAGTGAGCCGGGCCCCGTCGGTGGTGCGATGGTGGGCGCTCGGTCAGCTCGCGTGAACCGGAGTGCCGGTCGGCGCGATCGCGTCCCAGCTGGGGACGCCGGCACCGAGGGTGTCGCCGGGCTTGCCGTCACCCGCGTAGAAGTACAGGAGGTGCCCGGCGTAGGTGACCTGGCCGTTTGCACTTCCGATCTTCGAAGGGTCGAGGCCGGTACCCGCGGTCGGGGTGCCGTTGGCCTTCAGCGCCGGCCACGTGCTCGCGCACGCTCCCGTGCACGCGGTCATGGTTCCCTGGTCCTTCTCGAACATGTACACGGTGCGGCCACTCGTGTCGGCGAGGACGTCGCCGAGCCTCGCGTCCTTCGTGACCTTGAGGGTCGCGTTCGCGGGCGCCATCGGCGTGGTTGCGGGCACCGCGCCGGTGGGCGTCGCGATCGTGAACGGCACCTTCACCGTGTTGGAGATCAGCTCGAGGCCTGTGGCCGGGACCACCGCGGGAGCGGTGCCCTTCACCACGAACACCGTGAGCGTCGAGGGCCCGGACCCGAAGCCGGCCTTCCCGATCTGCCACGTGTTCCACGTCTGTGTGAGGCCGCTGCGCACCGTGCCGACACCGTTGATCTGGAACAAGCCGGCGAGGTTCGTGGTCGGGCCGTGGAATGGCGTGCCCGGCGTGTCGGGTGTGGTCGACAACAAGACGACGAGCCCGGGAGCTCCACCGTTGGGACCCGGCACGAACGTCGGAGCCGTCGGGTTGTTGAAGAACGGCTTGTACCCCGCTTCGGGCGACAGCAGCGAGTTGGCGGTCTTGTTGCGCGCCGTCAACGCAAGGTCGACGACGAAGCCGGCGCCTTCGCGTCCGGCAACGTCGTTGGACCCCGGGGACAGAACGCTGAGTTGCACCGGCTTGCGTGCGGGCGCCGACGCCTTCGCGGCAGCAGGTGAGGCACCGACGGTGAGGCCGAGCAGCGCGGCCAGCGCGAGCGTGGCCACGCCGGCGACGAGCGGGCCACGACGCCTACGCCGGCCGGGGACATTGGCGGTTTTGCGGGGGGTCATGTCGATCTCCTTGTGGTGGGCGGTTGTCAGGGCAGTACGCCGGAAGACGTCGATTCGGTTCTCTGGAGATTTCGCGAACCGATCGACGGTCCCGGACGTACTGATGTGGAGCCCGCGCTGCGGGACGCCGTCGATCCCACCGAGAAGTCACCCTGATGCAGACAAGCTCGCTGCGTGCTCGAGCACTCCCCGGCCTGACGCACGCATCTCCATGGGGATCTGGGGCGCGCGGGCAGTCGGGCATACGGTCTGGGCGCTTGGACCCCACGCTGCTCGACGCATTCCGGCGCCGCGACGCCGGCGCGATCCGCGCGCTGTACCGCGAGTACGGACGACTCGTGTACGCAGTGGCCTACCGCGTCCTCGGCCAGCATGATCTCGCGGAAGAAGCCGCACAGCAGACCTTCATACGCGCGTGGCAGGCGGCCGACCGCTTCGACGTCGATCGCGATCCGGCGTCATGGCTCGCAACGATCGCGAAGCGCGCCGCGATCGACATCTACCGTCGCGAGGCACGCCGCCCCGCGAGCGCGCTCGCCGACGTCGCCGCGAACGACCCCGCGCTGGTCAGCCTGCCACCTGATCTGGATACGCTCGACGCGGTGTGGCACGTGCGGCGCGCGATCGACGCTCTCCCGCCCGAGGAAGCATCCGTCGTTCGCCTGCAACACCTCGACGGCATGACCCAGAGCGAGATCTCCGCGCAGCTCGGTATCGCGTTGGGAACCGTGAAGTCGAGATCGCACCGCGCCCACCGGAAGCTCGCGGACCTTCTCGGTCATCTCCGGAGCCAGCCTCATGACTGACGACCGGACGAACGACGAGCGCGAAGCGTTGATCGCAGGTGATCGCGCGCAAGAGCTCGAACCCGATCAAGCCGCAGAGTTGCCGCTCTTGGCGAATCTCTTGGCCGACCCGTCGACATGGGCCGACCCGAGCCCCGGGCTCGAGGACGCGGTCGTGCGCGCGGTGGCCGGCGCCCCGCCGGCTGCGGCCAAACCGGGGCCCCGCATCGCATCACACTCACGCCGCGACGCCGCACCCCGGCGGCGGCGATTCGTGGTATCGGCCATCGCCGCGGCAGCGGCGATCGCGATCGTCGTCGTCGCAGCAGTAGCCCTGACTCGCGGTGGCAACAAGCCGGACTACGAGGCCAACCTCACGGCGACGGCACTGGCGCCGGGCGCGCATGCGACCGTCGACATCGTCAAGACCGACGCCGGCTTTCGTGTCGCACTCGACGCATCCGGCCTCCCGCCTCTCCAGAACGGCGAGTACTACCAGGGGTGGTTGAAGAACGCGGCCGGCGCGCTCGTGCCGATCGGGACATTCAGCTCGAGCGATGGTCGCGTCACGCTCTGGTCCGGCGTGTCGCCGAAGGACTACCCCTCCATCACGGTGACGATCGAGTCAACCGACAACGACCAAGCTTCGTCAGGCCGCCGGGTCCTCGTCGGCGACGCGCGCCCCGGTTGACGACGCCGACGTCGACGCGTACTTCGCGAGGCCGTCGGCGCACCGCGCGAGGAATCGGCGGATCCCGAGTTCCCAGATCCAGCCGGTGCCTCGCAGCTTCGGCGAGAACGACGAGTGCCACCGGATCGTCGTGCCACCTCCCGGCGCCGGTGCCAGGTCCACTTCGCCCACGTAATCGACGAGTGGCAGTCCCGAGAGCGCTGCGTACTCGAGGCGCTGGTTCGGTACGAGCTCCAAGATCTCATCGCGGCCGGTCGTCCGCCCTCGACGAAACACCCGGATCGCACCGACGCCATCCGGAGCCGAGTCGCCCGGCCGCTCGAGCTCGAAGGACTCGATCGGCGACCATTGGGGCCAGGTCGACCCGTCAGCCAAGAGCTGGTAGATCGCATCCGGTGAGCTCGGGCTCACCGCAGTGACGGTGACGTCGCGGCGTTTCATCGTCTCTCCTTGTGCCTGCTCGACGTGTCCCAGGATGTACCCCTGGTACATACCACTTCCGTCGAAGGAAGGCTCCCTCCTCGACCTCCTCGCGACGGGCGACCGCGCCGGTGCGGATGATGCGATCGAGCAGTACATCGCGCTCGTCGAAGCGTGGCGCGCAGGGTGACGCGGAGCTCTGGTGGTCCCGATACTGTGCGCGCGGCCCGATCGAGAGGAGCACGGTGCGCGGTCACTTTGCTCGAATGGCGTTCATCGTGTGGTCGACACCGCATGCCGACGTCAGTGACGAGTACCACCGTTGGTACAACGAGGTGCACCTCCCCGACGCGATCGACAACGGCTCGTTCGTCGCCATGCACCGCTACGCAGCAGCCGGACCGGGCCATTGCGCCGCGCCGTTCCTGTCGATCGCGGAGGCCGACTACGGCGACGAGGCCGAGGCGTGGGCCGCGGTGCGACCACGCGCCCAGGCCTTGCGCGACGCGGGGCGGATCGACGACCTCTACCAGGTCGACTTCGCGGTGATGCTCCTCACCGTCGACACCGATGTGTCCTTCCACCCTTTCGAGACGCTCACCACCGTGCAGAACGACTGGCGCGACTCCGACGTCGACGGCGACGCGCCGAGTTGGCTCGCGTCGCTCGCGGTTCCGGAAGCCTCACCCCGTTCGATGCAGCTGTTCACCACCGACGCCGCCGGGCAGCAGGGTCCGGGCTTGCATCTCGCGTTGTTCGAGAGTGCGACCGATCTCGAGACGACGATCGCCGCGTGGTCGGGCGTCGGGACCGCGGGCTCGTCGCCGACGCCGCCATACACGACATTGTTCGGCAGCGAAGGCGCGCCCGTCGCCGATGAGCCTCCGCTCGCGGATCCTTGGGTCATGCACTGGCGCCACCTCGTGACGGTGGGCCGCTGACGGAAGGAGTGCCCTCAGACGGTCACGGTGCTGAGGTCGTCGACCAACGCGAGCGGATCGCGGTCGACGAGGCGGCGCGCGTACTTGCCCATGAGCATGTCGGCGTACACGTCGGCCGCCGCCGCCGCAGACGCCTCGAACTCCGGAAGCAGCGGCTTGCCGGGCATGCCGAGCGCCTGCACCTCGTACGCCTTGCGCGCGCGGTGCTCGAAGCACATCGCCCGCAGCAACGCGAGCGCGACGCTCGACGCGGTGACCAGCGTGCCGTGGCCGGTCAGGATCGCCATGTCGGCATCGCCGTACGCGCGCGCCAAGGCCGCAGCCGCGTCCGACGTCTGCACCACGCCTTCGTATTCGCTGTACACGACGGCCTTGCCGCCGCCGTTCGCGCCGGTCTGGTCGTAGAGGGGAGGCAACGCCGCCGCGCACGCCCACGCAGTGCCGTAGGGAGGGTGATTGTGCAACGCGCAACGGATGTCCGGGCGCGCCTTGTGCAACTCGAGATGGAACACGATCGTCGGGTTGAGCTCGCCTTCACCTTCGAGGATGTTGCCGTCGCCGTCGATGCGCACGAAGTCGTTCGGAGTGATCTCGTCCCAGAAGCGACCCACGCGGGGCACGAGCAGTGTGCCGTCGTCACGATCGCGCACGCTGACGTGGCCCGCGAGCTTGTCGTCGTAGCCCTGCACGGCGAGCGTCCGGCACGCAACCGCCATCTGCTGCCGTTGACTCAGATCGCCCGAGAAGCCGTCCATCGGCATGACTCCGATCGTGGTGTCCGACTGGGACCCCGAGCATCGCCCATGCCGGCCCCGCGGGCAACTCCGCTCGACTCGCGTGACGGCAAATCGGTCAGTGATCGTCCCGCACGGTGACGCCGTGCAACAGCGTGTCGGCGTAGTCGATGCCGTCGCGCACCACATCGGTCCAGTGGTCCTCGACCTCCTGGTTGAAGGCCACGAGGTACCCGAGCTTCAACTTCGGGGGCATGCCACCCGAGGTCGCGGAGAAGAGCCTCCGTCTCTTCGGCAATGAGGTGCTCCCCGAGGTGCAGCGCTGGGACGCGCCGCCGATCCCGAGGGGCACGGCATTCGCCCGCACTCCGTGACCAGCGGTCGCTCTGATCACCAGGCCTGACCCTTCGCGAGCCGCATCAGCTCGACGCGCGTGCCGTCCGGGTCGGCGAGGAAGATGATCTGCACGGCATCGGGATCGTCCTGGCCGGACCGCGTGCCCTCGATGATCGTCCCGCCGAAGCCCTCGAGCTCGCTCGCGGCGGCGTCGACGTCGTCGACCACGAACGAGAGGTGCGTCAAGCCGAGGTGGTTCCGACGCGACGACGGCTCGCCGATCGCACCCGGCGACCGGTAGTAGAGCAGCTCGACGCGCAGTCCGTCCTTCTGGATGAAGAAGGACGTGAAGTCGAACGGTGGATCGACTTCCGCGAGCGGCCGGGTGAGGTCGAAGCGCGCGAACTCCTCGAAGCCGAGGCCATCGACGTAGAAGCGTCGGGAACGTTCGAGATCACTCACGCACAACCCGATGTGCGAGGTCGCGTAGCCGAATCGCTCAGTCATGACTTGTCGCCCTTCAGGTATTGCTCCCACACGATCATCGAGTCGTGTAGTCGCCGCACCATCATCCCACTGTCGACGGTGATCCCCCACCCGCGTCGCGCGGTGACGATCGCGACGCGTTACGCCGCTGGTTCGTGAATCGGGTCCGTGGTCATGAACGCTCCTCGCTCGTTGTGTCTCGGCAGGAAGCCGAGGTCTCGGTCAGCCGTTGGGCAGCACACCGAACACCGCCACGTCGGCGACCTTCGGGTGCAGCACGAGGACGTCCTCGACCTCCTGCGGGTACACGTTGACACCCCCGACACGATCATGAACGCCTTGCGGTCAGTCAGGAAGAGGTAGCCGTCGGCCTCGACGTACCCGACATCACCGAGCGTCGTCCACCCACGATCGTTGCGTGAACTTTTCGTCGTGCTGCAGCCGCCGACGCTACTTGACCAAGCGCTTGGCTACGCCGACCGATCTAGGGTTGCGATCTCGGACGGCAACAGGGGGAACCGCCATGGCAAGCACGGTTCGGGGAGTCCACGCCCACGTCGGCATTGTCACCAACGATCTCGACGCGGCGATGGCGTCGCTGGGCGGAATGCTCGGCCTGACGTGGGAGGAGCCGTTCGACGGCTCGCTCGCGCCGCCCTTCGCAACCGGCGAGGGCGCGCCCACGCCCGGCTTGCGGCGCGTGACCACGTCGCTGGGCGGGCCGATGCGCGTCGAGCTGCTCGAGGGTGAGCCCGGGAGCGTGTGGCACACCACCGCGCTGGCGGAGCTGCATCACGTGGCGTACTGGGTCGACGATGTCACCGGGACCGCCGAGGCGATGGTCGACGACGGGTGGTCCGTCGAGGTCACGATCATGGGCGACGACGCGTGGCCGTCCGCGTTCGCGTACATGACGAAGCCCGGTGAGGCACGCATGGAAGTCACGACGAAGCTCGACGAAGGTTGACCGCGATCGACGACGTGCTGTCCGCGATGTGAGTCTCGGCGCTCAGCGGCGAGTGAGGACGGCGGCGATCCGCTCGTACCGGGGATCGTCGTCGCCCGCGATGCGACCGACCCACCGAAGGATCTCGGCCACATCCAGCGCAGCTCCCGCCGTCAGCATCGCGTCGATGTCGACCCAGTCCTTCGGCCGGTCGAAGATCACCTTGCACACCGCGAGGTGCTCGGGCGAGAGGATGGGGATCGACGCCTCGGCGAACGGCACCGTGCGCCGCGCCCTGGCGGCCGCGTCGTGGAACGGGTCGTACGCGAAGAAGAGGTCGATCGGGGTCTGGTCCCACATGACGCGCGCCTGGCCATCGTGTGCGACAGACGCGACTGCCTGCGGGTCGTCGGCGGCGACGCCGAGCTCCACCAATGGCGAGGCCACGTCGGGAAAGTGGTCGGCGTGCACGAAGACGTTCAGGTCGATGTCGATCGTGGCACGCGGCTCGGCGTAGTACGCCAGCGCCAACGCCCCACCGAACGCGTGTGGTACCGCGACCAGCGCGCGGTCGATCGCGATGATCCGCTCGGGCAGCGACAGTGCAGTCACGACGATACGAGCCGGGGTGCCCGCAACATCGTCGGACGGCGACGTACCGGAATCGCGTCGGCCAAGAGCAGCACATCGACCAGGCGCCGGGCGCGCTCATGGTCGTCGGCGGCCGGTGGTGGACCGTCGGATCCCGCGACCGCGTCGACGACGAGGCGCTCGCCGCCCGCGGCGACGAGCCGGCGCAGCGTGCCGAACGTCGGGTCGCGTCGGCCGTGCTCATAGGCGGAGACGACGGGCTGCGACGTACCCGCCCGCCGGGCGAGCTCCGCCTGCGTGAGGCCCCCACGTCGCCGCACCGCCCGGATCAGGTCATTCGGTTCCATACCCGGTGAGTATATCGTTTCGTCTATGTCAGTCGGCCACATCACGCTTGCCCTTGTGCAGGCGGCAGCAGGTCTTGGGGCCTTCGGGGCGTCGAAAGCTCAAGTCACGGTGTCGGCCGCGCCACCGTCGAAACGGAGGTGCGCGCCGTTGAGATGCCACGCAGGCTCGCCGACCGCCAAGGTGACGAACCGACCCACGTCCTCGGGCGTCGCCACCCGCCCCGACGGGTTCGCCATCGCCGTGTCCAGGATGAGGCGCTCGACGCTCGGCCAGTCGGTGCCGATCCCCTCCCGCCGCGCCCGCTCGGTGAACCGCTCGACGATCTCGGCCGTGGCGATGACACCCGGGCTGATGCAGTTCACCGTGATGCCGGTGCCCGCCAGGTGCTTGGCCAGGCTCACCGCGATCGCCGGGAGAGAACTCTTCGCCGCGTAGTACTCGGGCATGCGATCGCCGGGCCGGGTGGCACCGACCGTCGCGACGAACACGACCCTGCCCCAGCGAGCCGCCCGCATGTCGGGAAGGAACGCCTGCGTGACCCGCACCGCGCTCACCACGTTGGTGTCGTAGCTGCCGTGCCAGCTTTCCGTGTCGGACGAGTCCCAGTCGGTCCCGTCCGCGACGCCGTAGTTGTTGACGACGATGTCGACGCGATCGACGGCGGCGCGCACGTCGGTCACGAGTGCGGCCGTGCCGTCGTCGGTGCGCAGGTCACCGACCACCGTGTGGCAACGCCCGTGCGCGTCGGTGATCGCGCGGACCGTGCCTTCGGCCTGGCCGGGCTCGAGACCGTGCACCAGGACCGTCGCTCCCTCCGCGGCGAGGGCCCCCGCGATCCCGGCACCGGTGCCCCGGTACGAACCGGTCACCAACGCCACCTTGCCGTTGAGCTCGAGATCCATTGACGCTGATTCTGACTCGTCCACGCGCCGGTGGGCGACACGAAGCGACGCCGTCCGCCCCAGCCCATAGCCTGCGCGGGTGGTGGATGAGCAAGCACCGGAACGAGAGAACGATCCTCCGAACCTCGAGTTCGAGGCTGTCCTCGAAGCGATCGTCGATGATGGCGACGACTTGTCCAGCGACACGCGCCACTACTTACAGGATCCGAACCACCTTCTTCAGAACGCGCGCGACGCGGATGAGCAGGAGCAGGACGACGTGCTCGACCTCGACCAGACGGAGCTCGAGGAGCTCGGGCTGACGCTCGACGATCCGCACCAGCCCGAGGCCGAGTAGTCGGTCAGCTCCAATGGCAGAGGCATCCGCCCTCACGTGGTCGGGGCGCGCCGTCGCGTTCTGCGCATTGGGGCTCCTGCTCGCGGGCTGCGGGTCGGGATCGTCGGCGACCAACGCGTCCAGCGATCGGACCGATCCTGCTGCGACGGCGACCCCCGTCCCGGCCCCGACGACGGTCCCGGGCCCGACCACGACCACACCTTCGGGTCACAAGGCCTTCGCTCCGGACGCGTTCAACACCACGGACGCGTTGCTCGAGCAGCGGTTGCGTTCAGCCGGAGTGTCGTTCGGCATGATCCGGGTCGTCGCCAACGACGGTGCCGTGATCCACGAGCACTCCATCGGAGGCATGTCCGGCTCAACGCCGATCTCGATCGCGTCATCGACGAAGTGGCTCACCGCCGCGACGCTCATGACCTTCGTCGATCGGCGCGTCATCGGTCTCGACGACGACATCGCGAAGTGGCTGCCAGAATTCACAGGCTCGAGCCCGCCGATCACCGTGCGCCAACTCCTCGATCACACATCAGGTGTGCACGACAACGCGTGCCAGACCGACGGCACTCCACTCGCAGCGTGCGTCCGCACGCTCGCGTCGTCGTCGCGAGTTCCCCGCGGGATCGGCGTTCTCGTACGGTAACTCACCGTTCCTCGTGGTCGGGCGGCTCATCGAGGTGCTGGGCAGCGCCGACTTCGCCACCGTCGTCCATCAACAGCTCACGGGTCCGCTCGCGATGAACGACACGACCTGGCCCGGCGCGCCCACCGCTGCCAGCCCGGCGTTCGGTGCCCGCGTGACCGTCGACGACTACGGGAAGTTCCTCGACATGATCCTGCACGACGGCGTGTCGAACGGAACGCGGGTGCTGTCGTCGAACGCAGTGCGCCAGATGATCACGAATCAGGTGTCGGACTACGACACCTCGCACGACTACTCCGTCGGCATCACGCAGATCCCGCGTTACGGACTCGGTTGCTGGCCCGACGTGCAGGACCAGTCCGCCAAGACGGTCGTCGTGAGCGGCAACGGTGGTGAGGGCTTCTACCCGTGGGTCGACTTCACGACGCACACCTGGGGCATCGTCGGCGTGCAAGACGAACGCGGCGCGCAGTTCGCGGTGCCGGCGTCGCAGAAGGTCGAGGTCGAGGCGCGTACCGCGGTCGCTCGGTGACGAGCTGCCCCAGAGACAATGCACGGGCACTGCACCACACTGGAGGCACGCGTCGCGTTCGAGGAGCTGCTCGGGCGGTTCCCCGACCACGACCTCGCGACCACCTGAACGGGAACAGCCCCGCGCACACGACAACGGTGCGCACGAACGCTTGGATGAGCTCGTCGCAACCGCCCCGGGTAGTCGGTCAACAGCGTCGGCGCCGGCGTCGTCGTGATCGCCGCTCCTTCCCGGTTCTCAGACTGATGGAGAATGGACTCATCCCCCTGATACCACGCGTCTACACGGGCGGCGCGGCCCAATGGACGGTCGGCTCCGGCGCTCGCTTCGTCGTCGCGCAGGTCAGGCAATTCCACGGTCGCCGTTCACCGGTTCATGGCCGACGGCGGTCAGGTGTCGGAGGAACCAGTCGCGGGCCAGGTGGGCGGCGGCTTCGAGTGTGCCGGGTTCCTCGAAGAGGTGGGTCGCACCGGGAACGACCTCGATGCGGTGCTCGCAGGACATCTCGGCGGCGGCTTGGCGGTTGAGGCGGAGCACGAGCGTGTCGGCGCCGCCGACGATCAGCAGGGTGGGCGCGCGGACCGCAGCAAGGTGCGGCATCGCGAGGTCAGGGCGACCCCCACGCGACACGACGGCGCCGACCGCCATGTCGTCGGCCGCCGCCCACAGCGCTGCCGCGGCGCCTGTACTCGCACCGAAGTAGCCGATGCCGAGGTACGCGCCTTCGGGCTGTTCGCGAAACCAGTGCGCCACCGCACGAAGCCGGCCGGCGAGGAGCTCGATGTCGAACACGTTGGCACGATCGAGCGCCTCGTCGGGTGTGAGCAGGTCGAAGAGCAGTGTGCCGAGGCCCGACGCGTTCAATTGCCGTGCGACGAACTGGTTACGGGGGCTGTGGCGGCTGCTGCCACTGCCGTGCGCGAAGATCACGACGCCAGATGCATCCGCGGGGATCGTGAGATGGCCCGACAGCCGCAGTCCTGAGACCATGATGTCGACTTCTTCGTCGCGTGCGATGGATTCCACGGCGTCTCCCGGAGGATCATCGTTTCCAGGCACGACGGCCTCGAGCGCGGCGGCTTCGAGCAGGCGGATGACGTCGTCGTCAGGCGTTTGGGTGAACCGGGTATACCACTCGCCGACCGCGTAGAAGGGTGTCGGCGTCTCGATCACCACGACCTCGTCCGCGAGGGCGGCCATGTCCGCGATGCTGTCTTCTGGTGCCACGGGTACCGCGAGGACCACACGACGTGCGCCGTGTGCACGCGCCACCTGCAGCGCGGCCCGTGCAGTGCCCCCCGTGGCGATGCCGTCGTCGACGATGATCACCGTGCGCCCTGCGAGCGGGATCATCGAACGGCCCTGTCGATAGAGGTCCGCGCGTCGCTCCACCTCACGCCGTTCACGGGCTTCGACCGCGGCAAGCTCGTCGGGCGTCACCCGCGCCAGACGAACGACGTCGTCGTTGAGGACTCGCGCGCCGTCCTCTCCGATCGCGCCCATCCCCAACTCCGGCTGGAATGGCACGCCGAGCTTGCGCACGACGATCACGTCGAGGGGCGCGTCGAGCGCGCGTGCGACCTCGAACGCGACGGGCACCCCTCCCCGGGGCAGGCCGAGCACGATCGGACGCTCGTCGCGGAAATGGCTCAAGCGGGCAGCCAGCTGCAGCCCAGCGTCACGTCGATCCTGAAAGCGCCGCATTACCGACCTCCCGTTGGATTCCCCATTCTCAGTACCGGAGGAGCAGCGCGACCGGACCATGCTCGCGGAGCTGCCCCGGCTCGACGATCACGACGTCGCCGCCGTTGCCGAGCACCATCACGATGAGCTCATCGACGGCGTCGTCGATCACTCCAGGTGCCGCGGCGTCGCCGACGGCCTCGAGCGTGCCGTCGACCTCGCGCGCCGGGTACACGAAGTCGTCTTCCACAAGCAGGATTCGAGCCCGGCCGCCGCGGGCAGCATCCCAGGCCGCTTTGATGCCGACGAGCCCACGACCCGTTCCGATGGCCTCGACGAGCTCACCGATCGTTGCCGCCCGCTGCGACGCCACCCGGGCGTCGATGAGCGGAACCGCGAGACGGGCCAGGTCGAGCGGGCCCGCGTCTTCGTAGTTCCCCTCGACGTGCGCCACCACAAGGTCTGCGTGGGCGGTGACGTCGTCGAAGTACGCGAGGTCTCGGACCGTGCCGGCGAGCACCAAGGGAAGCGCATCCCGCCCGGTCGCGACGCCGAGAGCATCATCGACCTGACGGAAGTACGCATGGTGTTGCTCTGCGGTACGCGAGCTGTGCACCGGGTAACCGCCCGAATCGAGCGGTTCACCCCGGGCGCCTTCCACCCACGCGGGAAACCCTCCGGTTCGATGCTCGACGAGCGTCGAACCCTGACCTTCGAACAGCCGAGTGGGCTTCTCGCCGAGCGCCAACACCCGATACCTCGGGGTTCGCGCCACGCCCCGGACCAGTTCCCGCGTCGCGAACGTCTGATCGATCGCAACCCGCGCCCGCACCGGGAATGGAAGCTCGAGGACGCGGGACTCTCCGGGCGCGACGAAGACGGCCAAGCCGTCCGCGGGGTCCCGCCAGTCCACCGAGTCGACAGCTTCGTGCAAGCGACGCACGATCTCCTCGCTGCGCGGTGCACCAAATTCGTCGACCAGGCGGCCCGCAGCTTCACGTGCCAGATTGCGCAGCACCAGGGGATCCGCCGCATTGCCCGGCCGGTGTCGTTGCACGGGCGCCAAGATCGAGACGGCGGGGTACGTACGCGGAGCCTGGAGCTCCGCGAGGGCCGACGGCGAGAGCACAGTGTGGCTCATCAGCCGTCCTCATCGGGTTCGATGAGCCCGTAGTGGCCGTCGTAACGTCGATACAGCACACGGCCTCGCTCGTCGTCGGAGTCGACGAAGAACACAAACCGCGCGTTGCCGAGGTCGAGCAACTCGACCGCCTGCTCGGTGCTCAGCGTCGACGGCCGGGTCGCGCTGTGCCGGATCTGCGCGGCAGTCTCCGCGAGCGAGCACGTCGCGGCGGTCTCGAAGAGCTCGTAGCCGGCACCTTCCGATCGCGCGACCACGTTGTCTTCACCAGTCTCTCGATTCTTGAACAAGTAGAAGTCGTGATCGAGCAACTCGAGATCGAAAACCGCCTCATCAGGGGTCAGCTCCCCCACCGCGAACGTCTTGTGCCGCACGAGCTCACGATCTTCAACCGGGCGCGGGAAATACGACGGACGCGACGCGGTCTCGTCACCGTGCCTCCACTCGTGGTCGCCGCCGCCACGGAACCGGAGATGCTGCGCTTCTGCATGGTGAGCAAATCGCTCCAGCCGCTCGCGCAGCCGACCTTCGAGCAGATCGATCGCCTCGAACATCGTCGCAGCCGCGACATGTGCGCGTACCAGCGTCCCGTTGACGTCGAGCTCCGCCTTCGCGAAGGCCGGACGCTCCCGGGCCGGATCGGCGTGCGCAGTCAGATCGACCCGGACGAACAGCACCGGCCCCGGCGCCAGGTCTCGGACATGGGCAATCTTGTTCCCCGCGTACTCGCGCTCTGCTGCGCTCACCGCACCCCGGGCCTGCACCACCACATCGTTCACATTGGGCGTGAGACCGTTCATGGCTTTCGCTCCCTTCGCTTCACGATCCCTCGTCATCGTGGCGCTTCGGGCGGCAGGTACCTAGGGCCGAAGGTCACGGACACGCTGCTCAAAGGAGGGCCGGAGGGTTCCATCGGCTCCGTCACCGGCGCGTCTCCACTGCCATGGTCAGATCACCCGGCGTGATCAGCCGTCCAGATCGTGGACAATCCCTTCACGCAACTTCTCCGTGGCGTGCAGCAAGTCGGCGCGCTTCGCTCGCAGGACCTCGATGTCGCGATTGAGTTCGGACTGGTACTCCGACTCCACTTCTCGCCCGTGCATCTGGCGGAGCTGCTCGGCCGCTTCGACAAAATCGCGCTCGCGTGCGCACCACTCGTCGAACTCGGCGCGAAGTTCATTCGACGCCCCCGTCGACAGCAACACCTTGATCCTCTCCGACTCTGCGGAGGTCGGTGGAGACGGACGCTGTGCC
Organism: uncultured Actinomycetes bacterium; assembly: GCA_963721435.1. Taxonomy (GTDB): domain Bacteria; phylum Actinomycetota; class Acidimicrobiia; order IMCC26256; family DASPTH01; genus CAVRJC01. The sequence goes on along the minus strand of CAVRJC010000005.1, from coordinate 36,679 downwards.
AGATGGTCGACCGCCGGGAACACATGCGTGATCTCATGCATCGAACGCTCCACATGTGACATGAGATCGACGAACATGCGACCCCGCCCCGACGGTGTTGGCGCCGCGCCCGACGTTCGTTGTCCGCTCTCGTACGACGGCCCGGGGCTTGCCATGCTGTCCTCCCATGGAACCGAGACCGATCCGCTGACGCCCACCATTGTGAGCAGCCCCCCCGGCGTGACCCAGAGTCCAAGGTCCTCTGCTGGAACGAGCCCAGAGAAGCCCTCGCGGTGCTCCTCGGGACCAGACCGCGGTCCTACGACCGGGGCGAGCGCCGGGTCCGCCGCGTGAACGCACTCCGAGCAACCCATGGTCGGTCGTGCAACGGTTCGATCGAAGGCTCGCCCCGGGTCACCTCAGCGTCCGATTGCGCACGCTGCCTCTCGCGGCACTCACGACACATTCCACGTTGCACGCCGTCACGGCCACCACATTGTCGACATATCTTCATCGCGCCTCCTCACCTCACCCGGACCTCTGCACGAGGCCTCGGACTGGTCGATCTGTCAGGCCGGGACCGCGTTGGTCCAGAGCGCGCGGAGGTCTTCGGGGAGCACCGCAGCCACGTCACGAGCCTCTTCGGGCACGAGGGCTCGCAGGCAGCCCAAGACAGACTCGACGAGCTCGTTGACGTTCACGACACCGACATACCCGTGCGCGGTCACACTCCCTACCAGCTCCGGGACTGTGCGCACACGGGCAGCACCGCCACCACCGCGCGGCGGCGCCGCGAGGGCGCGGGCGTCGGACGGTAGGTGTGCGAGCAACTGGCGGCGTTCGTCTTCAGGGATGCGCTCGGTGAAAGCGCCCAGGACCGCGCGGACAGCGGCCGGGGCGCGGTTCTCTGGAACGCCGGCGCTTTGGGCTGCCTGGAGCAGATGCTCGAGTTGGTGAGAGTGCTGCCCGGTGTGTACGGCCCGGCCTGTCGAGGGCCGTGTCGTGCCACGCGTCAACCCGATGTGGAGATAGGAGATCACCGAACGAACGCCGGACACGTCCATGACCCGCCGCTCGATTGCCGACATGTCGTCTTCGGAAGGTACTTCGCCGTGGAGAACCACGATGCCCTCTTCGACCATGACGTGCACGTGCGGCAGATCGCGTCGTTTCTCGAGCGGACCCAGAGCGGAACGCACGCGTTGGGTGAGCACGTCGTCCGTCACATTCGGGTCGGGCCGACGGCCGGCGATTCGGTACCGAGCCCCCTCGGCAGCGCCCTCGAGGTAACGCACCCGACGGCTGACATCGTGACGTGCGGTCCTGAGTGCGCGTCGCATCGATCCGTTCCGATCCAACACTGCGACGACGCCCGCGATCACGATGCCGGCGGTCACTACTCGACGTGTGGACTTTCGCATGGCCTTACCTCTTCTCCTCGCGTTCCCTCGCGTCGCTTCGAAGTGTGCGGAGCTCGGGTGTTGTCTCGCCAGGGCCGAAGGTCATGACGCGACGCCACGACTCTTCCGATATACGGACTTTCGCCTCTTCTCGCGGAGACGCCGAGGAGACAGAGTGCTGCAGGGACGTACCTTTCGGAGGGCTGACATGCAGCGGATCGTGGTGGGCGTCGATGGGTCCGAGAACTCACGCCGGGCGCTCCAATGGGCGTTCGATGAGGCTCGCCTGCGCGGGGCGACGATCGACGTGGTGCACGCGTGGGAGCCGCCGTCCGTCGTTGCCTACGGGGGGATGTCGGCCACGGGGTTCGTCTACGACCCGACACCATACGAAGAAGCCGGGCATCAGCTCCTCGATGACACCATCGCCGCCGTCAACACCAAAGACGCTCCCGCAGTGGCGAAGATCCTCGTCCGCGGGTCGGCTGCGCCGATGATCCTCGACATCGCGAAGGGTGCGGACATGGTCGTCGTCGGATCACGCGGTCGCGGTGGATTCGCGGGGCTTCTCCTGGGTTCCGTCAGCCAACAAGTGGCGCAACACGCGCCATGCCCCGCCGTCATCGTGCCCCCGCCGCGATAGCCAGCACTCCGCGAACTGCCCTCCTTCGCCGGGACGACGCTCAACGGGTCGGGAGTCGTCGTCCAGTCATGTTCCTCGTGGTGATGTGGACGACGGCGTCGCGGCCTTCCCTGACCCATGGTTCCAAGCCGAGCGCGTCGACCCGTTCGAGGGTGGCTCGGTCGCGGACCTCCTCCGAGTAGCCGATCACGAGCACGCTCCAGCCCGAACGCGTGACCGGATCCGAGTCATCGACCTCGAAGGCCACGAGGGTCTTCATGAGCGCGGCAGAGAGCTTGGTTCCCGGGTCGGTGCGGAACACCACCTCGTCGTCGAGCAACGCATAGTTCACGGGCAGGATGGATGGCGTCTCGCCGATGCGTACCGCGACACGCCCCAGGGAGTGGGAACGCAGCAGCTCGAGGCATTCCTCCTGGTTCAGGATCTCGAGACCTCTGCTCGTCATCTCGTCGGCTCCCGTGCAGGCCGGTAGGGTCGGGCCCAGGCTATTGGTGTTGGTCCCGGCAGACTCGCGGTTGCGTCGCTCTTCGACAACGCGCAGCGTGGACGGGATGTCCATGCGGCGGATCCGGCGGCTGCCGAGAAGCGGCGCGCACGCCACCGCCACCCCCTGTTCCTCGCGTTGACCCTTGCGCGATCAGAGCGCGCCGACTGGTAGAGCCCGACGGTGCGCCGCCGGATACGTCACTACGTACCGAGAAGCCTCGTCCACCGCGTGGCCCATTCGTCGTCGTAGGCGACGAGCAGCACGCGGTCGACATCTGTCGCCGCCGAGCGAATGGCCTCGACTGCGATGCGACCGCCCAGTTCGGCGGGAACACCGAAGATGCCCGTGGAGATCGGCGGGAAGGCCACCGAACGAGCCCCGACCTCGTCGGCGACTTCGAGTGCACGCTGGTAGCACGAGGCCAACAGTTCCGCTTCGCCATGGTTGCCGTCGATCCAGCGGGGACCGACCGTGTGAATGATCCACGGTGCCGACAAGCCGAACCCAGGCGTGACCACTGCATCTCCGGTTGCGCAGTGACCGATCGCGTCGCAGGCCTCGGTGAGCTGCGCGGCGCCGGCGGCGCGGAAGATGGCTCCGCACACGCCGCTGCCGCGGGCGAGGTGCTCGTTCGCGGCGTTGACGACCGCGTCCACCTCGGCGCACCGCGCGATGTCACCTTTCCAGATCGCGAGAACTCGGGGCGCCCAAGATGCGCACGGTAGCGGTCGACGGACGGCTCAGATGCTCGGTTCGTTCGAAGGGTCGCCGGGATCCGGTCCAAGCTCGTTCGAAGACGGGTCATCGGAAGGTACGCGGTCGTCGCCTGCTTCCTGTACTTCGGGGGCGAACCCGGCCAGGCTGGGGACAGGGTCCGTCGAGAAAGCCGCGGGGTCGACGTCGTCGAGGAACGTTCGGAACTGGATGACCTCGGCGTCGATGGTCTCCTCGTCGGGTGCTTCCTGCAGCATCGTCCCGGCTTCGTCGAGCACGGTGTCGCTGACGAAGAGCGGGGCGTGAAGCCGGGCAGCCAGCGCGATTGCGTCGGAAGGCCGAGTGTCGAGTCGCCGTCCGCCGCTCGGCCCGTTCACGGTCAGCTCCGCGAGGAACGCGCCGTCACGGAGCTCGGTGACCTCGACGCGCTCGACTTCGGCGTCGAGGCTCTGGATGAGCTCGGCCATGACGTCGTGCGTCGAGGGCCGTGGCAGGAACTGGCCACTGAGGGCCAGGGCGATAGCGGCCGCCTCGGGACCGCCGACGAAGATCGGCAACACCCGATGCGGGGCGTCCTGCTCGCGCAGCAACACCAAGGGTGTGCCGGTCGTGGCTTCGATGTGGAGTCCGGCGATCTCGACAAGCTTCATCGGCGAGAGGTTTCCTTTGGCTCGAGAACTCTGCTGTCGTTGTCAGCAACGTTGGGAACAGCCCGCGAGCTGTGGCTGTTCCCAGCGGCGCAATGGACAGCTGCATGGTGCCGATTCGCTCGCCTCCCATGTCCATACCCACCCGGCGGGTATCGAGGGGCGGGTGTCGAGAAGGTGACTTCTGGCCCTGCCCGAAGACAGCTCCATCAGCGATCCTGTTGATGTCAACGTGTTCCGGAGTTGCCGAGGTTCCGCGGGACGGGAAGCAGGTGCGACGTGATCATCGACAAGGTTGTCAACGGGCTGTCTGGGCAATTCGACAGACGCCGGAGAGTGCCGCGTGTCGGCCGACGAGTTCTCATCCCGATCCCAGTCCCGTCGGTTGTTCGGCGTGTCTCGCGACTCCGGACACAAGCGACAGCAGGCGGCTCGTGAACATCCGTCTCGGCTCCCGGCCAACTCGCGACGAAGGCGCACCGGTCGATGCACTCGTCAATGCGGTGGACCGCGTGCTGCAATCATTACCCCGACGGGATCGGCTGACGCAGCACGAAGCCAACCTCGCGTTGTCGGAGGCCCTCCACACCGCCGAGGCGTCCGCAGATGCGCCCACGATCTTGGAGATCATCGACCCGGTGCTCTCGTCGATCGAGCATCAAACCATCGTCGAGCGACGATTGGTCGTCGACGCACTGCTCGACACGCGACTCGCGTTGGACCACTGACGGCCATGGCGACCGAACGCACCGAACCGTTGCGCGCCGAGCACCGCGATCTCGTTCCCAAGTTGGACGCGTTACGCGCCCTTGGAGCGGGACTCGACACATGGGAGCCGGGCCGGGAGGATGAGGTCTTGGCCGAAGTGATCGTGATGCTCCGCCACCACCAGCTCCCCCACGCGCGAGCTGAAGAAGCCCTGCTGTATCCCGCAGTCGAACAGGCGATGAACGCGCCGGGCGCGATGGCCACCATGATCGCCGACCACCGAGAGATCGCGCGACGCATCGAAGCACTCGCCGGGACCGGCGCGGCCATCGACGGCAAGACTCCACGCCCGGACCAGCTCGAGGACCTCCGCGCGCAACTCCTCGGCCTGTGGGCGATCCTCCTTCTCCATCTCGAGAAGGAAGAAGACATTCTCCTGCCCATCCTCGATGCACATCTCAGCGTCGAGGAGGCGCAGGCCTTGTTCGACGGGCTGGCCGCATACGAGCACGAGCACCTCGAGACAACACCTACCGGCCGATGACCATTCACGCAGCTTCTGCACGGCCTTCGCTCACGCGACGTGTGCGAGATCGCACCGTGCTGCCGCAGGAGACGCTTGACGCGAAAGGGAGGCACTGTGCACGCACAAGTCGGGGATGAGATCGTGGTGGACAGCATGGAAGTAGGGGTCCCTCCGCGCAAGGGAACGATTCTCGAGGTGCGGGGTGAAGTTGGTGAAGAGCACTACTTCGTGCGATGGGCGAGCGGCCACGAATCGATCTACTTCCCCGGCAGCACGGCACACACGATCCATCCATCCAGCCCGCGTCACGGCTGAAGCGAGCGCGCACGCCCCACTCGACCCCGCGCTCTGGGCGCCGGCGGCCTTGTCGCCCCGGCGTCACTCGAGACCGGCGTCGAACTCCTCGTAGCGGATCTCGAGGTCACGATCGAGCTGGCTCCGGTGAAGCGCCTCATCGAGAGCCTGCTCCACGTCCTTCTGCTCGTCGACGAGGGGATCCTCGTCGTCAGGGGCAGGTAGCTCGCGAGCGTCGTCTTCGGCGACTTCGAGTTCGTCCGCTGATGGTTCACGCGCCCGCAACGAGTGGACCTGGAGGACCTCGTCAGCAGCGAGGCCGGGTGATGGCTCGCCCGGAGCCCAACTCTCCTCGATCGTGTCGACCTCGTCGATCGTGTCTCCATCGCCGAGCAACGCGATCTCCCCGTTCTCTTCTTCCTCACGCCTCTCGGGACCAGGCTCGTCACGCGACATCATTCACCTCCGCTGGCGACCCTCGAAAACCTGTCGTCTTGGATTGTGGTGCTCTCGGCGTCCGTCGCACAGGGTCAAAGGTCACGCCGTTGCAGGCTGAAGATGGCGCGCGCACGTATGGGACCTTCGCCTCTGGTCCGCGCGGCCACGACCGTCCACCCTTTGATTCGCCATGCCCGAGGATCGTCTCCGCCACCTGTCCCGAGAGGAATGCCTCGACCTTCTCCGGCGGGGGCGCCTTGGACGGGTCACGGTCAGCATGGGCGCGCTCCCCGTGATCCTGCCGGTCAACTACGCCCTGTTCGACGGCGCGATCGTGCTCCGGACCGCGCCCGGCACGAAGCTCAGCGCGGCGCTCATGGGCGCCGTCGTCGGGTTCGAGATCGACAGCACCGACGCCGCGCACACCACCGGGTGGAGCGTGCTGGTGATCGGACACGCCCACGAGATTCGTGACGACGCCACGCTCGAACGCGTCCAACGTCTGCGCCTCGAATCATGGAGTCCCGACCACCGTGACCACTTCGTCGAGATCCCAATCGAGCACCTCTCAGGCCGGGCATTCGGTCCACTTCCGGACCTCGGCTCGCACGACGGCGGCGCAGCCACGGGCCGGCGAGTCACCTGATCCGTCCGCTGCTTGGCCGGATTGGTGCTCGGCGAAGGCGTCCCTGCCCTCTCAGTACTCGTCTCCTGCTCGGCGGTCGATCTCTCGCTGATCCGCTTCGTCCTCCTCGTGCAACTCAGCCAGCTCGGGCTCGAGGATGTCGCCGGGCCGGTGGCGGACGGAGAGGTCGTCGACTTCGCATTCGATACCCTCCTGCTCCGCCCATTCGTCGACGACGAGCGATGCTTGCTCCTCTGACTCGCACAACTCTCGGTGGACCAGATCGCCGTGGCGAAACACGCGAACCTCGATCGTCGGCACCTCGTCCCGCTGCTCGAACACGTCGCTCACTTGAACGCTCCCTTCCTACTGTCGCGGAGATCACACCGCGCGAGTGGCGTCATCACGTCTCGCTTCGGTCGGAATGGCGGGCGAGGACGGTGCACGCGGCCGCGCCCGGACAGGACTCCATGCCGCGGCGGTGGGCGAGGGTGACCCGGACCAGACCGCTCTCGAGGTCGCGAAGATCGAGCTGACTGCGACGGGACAGGCCGGCCAGGCCTTGCAGCGAGTCATGCCCGTCGGTGGAGCCGAGCAATCCGAGATGACCGGCGGCGCGTGCGGCCCGGTCATCGAGAGGTGGTGCGGCACCGGACCAGACGCCCCGCAACTCGCGGAAGAACAGCTCCACGGTCACCGGACCCCAACCGGGCAACGCGTCGAGCGCTCGACGGAGGTCCGGATACTTCCGGAACCGTCGGCCGATCGCGGCGACCTCCCCGCCGTAGCGCACCTCGACTGCCTCCGAGAGCGCGTGCAATCTGGTCGCGGTCCGGAAGTCGTACCGGGCGTAGCCACCTCGGTCCAGGAGCACGACGAGGTCCTCCCACGGCACGCCGCGCGCCTGCGCGATTCGCGTCAGGCCCGACTCGTCGAGCATCCGGAACGCTCGTCCCGCGACGGTCGCAGAGATCCGAGCCCCGAACAAGGTGGCGGCCAGAAACCAGCGCTCGACCTCGTCCTCGCCGCTGTCGACGTTGATCCCGAGTTCGGTCGAGTAGCGCCCGCCCATCTCGCTCACAACCCGGCGCGCAACCATCACCACGTCGCGTTGGCTCTCGTCGACGTACGCACGGGCCCGGACAGTCACGCCGTCGACTCTCCGGGACCGCAAGGGCGCGCGGCAGAGGAAAAGGTCACCCACTTTCGCCTTCGGCGAGGAACCGTGTCGTCACCGATCCAAGTCTCCGCCCTCGGAGAGTCCTGGCAATCAGGAACCGAGCCGCTCGACGAACGCGGCCACGAGCCCGATCTCCGGGTGTGGGGTCCGAGAGGGAATACACCGAGTGCGTCTCGCCTTTCGTTTGCTCGTAGCATTTGGCGGGAGGCGAGGGACATTCGATGGTGGAGCAGCTCAGCGGGGTCGTCGATCATCTGGCGCGGGTGGCTCTCGTCGCTCGTGCGCTCACCGCATCGCTTGCCCCGTCCGAGGTCATCGACATCGTCGTCCGTCAGGGCATGGCAGGGCTCGGAGCCGAGGGCGGGGTACTCGCGCTCGTTGCGCCTGACGGGGTGCTCGTGCCCGTGGAGACGGTTGGTTACTCCAACGAAGCGGTTGCCGCGTTCGCGCCGATGCACGTCGGACAGGAGCTTCCCCTCACCTTGGCCGCGCGGGACCGGGAGCCGGTCTGGGTCCGGTCGTGTGCCGAGGCGGCATCGCGGTTTCCTGCACTCTTGCGCGGGGCGGTTTCGGGCTCGCAGTCCTGGGCGGCGATTCCTCTGGTCGCGGACGGCTCGGTGCTCGGAGTGCTCGGGGTGAGCTTCCTGGCGCCGCGAGACTTCTCGGATCCCGAGCGGCTGTTCATCCGCGCGCTCGGGGACCAGTGCGCCCTCGCGTTGGCTGCGCATCGCACTCCACGTCCGTTGCACGGTCCCGGAGTTGGCGACGCAGCTCCGTCGGCCCGTCCGCGACAGCGAGCTGCTCGCGGCGCGGAGTTCCCGATCAGCGCGATGGTGGTGGGACAGGGGGGAGACGAAGCGTCTGAGATCGCTCGTGCGCTACGCGGCGACCCGCGATTCGTCGTGAGCGAATGCGACGATCACGACGCCCTCGTCGATCTGATGCACGAGCGCGCTCTCGATCTCGTCGTGGTGTCGAGCGACTTGCACGCCGCATCGCGGGTCCAGATCGCGGACACGGTGCGCGCGCAGTGGCCCGAAGCAACGCTCGTGCTCCTCACCGGCGATTCGGCGGTCGAGGAAGAGGCACGGCGCGTGGGTGCCGATGCCGTCTTCGGGATGGCGATGCCCGCGGGGCTGTTACGAGCCGCGCTCGTTTCAATCGTGCAGGGCACCGCGCCGGCACCGAGCTCGACGGTCGAGACCGGGGCCGGCAACGTTCCGGTGGCGACCACGCGCTCACGATCGCCGCGAGCCACGTCGATCGACGCGCACACGCTGTCGTCGACGATGTTCGCCCGCAGCCTCGACGCGGTCATGTTCACGGCGCCCGATGGGCAGATCCTCGCGGCGAACCCGGCCGCCTGTCGAGTGCTCAGCCTCTCCGCGGAGGAGATCCGCGACCGGGGCAGGTCCGGGCTCGCCGATCCGTCCGATCCGCGCTGGGCGAGCGGGCTCCGAGCGCGCGAGTCCACCGGCCGGTTCTTCGGCGAGCTGTCCATGCTTCGCGGTGACGGAAGCCCGTTTCCTGCCGAGGTCAGCTCTGCGGTGTTCGAGAACGAATTCGGAGAGCTGCGGACAGTCGTCGTCTTCCGCGATGTCACTGATCGCAGACAACCGGACGAGCGCGAGGCAGCCCCACCCGACGACGCAGCACGCACCCAGATCGCGCAGACCCTCCTGGAAGTCGCGGTCCGCCGCTTGTGGGCCGTCGGGACGTCGCTCCAAGCCGGGCTGCAAGGCCCATCCGACGTTCTCATTGCCCGAGCGCAAGCAGCAATCGACGAGCTCGACGACACCATCCGCGACCTGCGCGACACGCTATTCGCCGGCTGACGACGACCGGGCCGCCGTCACGGCGTCACGTTCCCCGGTTGACAGGACCTTTGCCGGATTGGTACAACCCCGTCCGCGGCCGGGTGTGGCTCGCGGTCCCGAGGAGGGTGCCCATGTCCGCCGAAGCCGCAAGCCGTCCGCGCCGCGGCATCTCGATCTTTCGGGCCGAGGAGGCCACTCCACTGCTCGAGACCGACTTCATGGCCATGCCCCAGATGACCGGCGAGGCACTGGCTGCCGGAGGCCCCGAGATCTACATGGCCTCGGCTCCCGGCACCGACGTCCGGGTGGCCGTGCGCCAAACGCCCGAGGAGGGCGGCTTCAGCATCCTCCACGTGTGGTTCAAGGCCGACTACCCGGTGCTCCGTCACACTCACGACGCCGACTGCCTGTACTACATCGTCTCGGGCAGCGCCATCCTGGGCTCCCAGACGCTGCGGCCGGGCGACGGGTTCTTCATTCCGGCAGGCGCGCCGTACGGCTACGACGCCGGCCCGGAGGGAGTGGAGCTGCTGGAGATCCGTCACTCCGTGTGGCAGTTCGACATTCAGATGCTCGAATCGAACGCCGGCAAATGGGCAGCCATGGCCGACACCATCGCCAGCCACCGCGAGGCCTGGGAGGCCGACACGGTCAGCCCGACGCTCGCCGCCAACCGCGCCGCCGACGCTGCCGGTGGCCTGAGCTGCATTCCACACACCATACGAATCTGCCGCTGGCGGCGATCTCTCGCGTCCAGGGCAAGCCAGCTGGTGCGGCTCGGTTCAGTCGGGCAGCAGGAGCTGCCCGTTGGTCACGAAGTACTTCTCGAGCACGTCGCGCCCGTGGCGCTGCAGCTGCGACGAGAACACGCCGAGCGGGTCACGGCCGCCCTCGACATGCGGATAGTCCGTCGAGAAGCAGAGCACATCAGCGAGGTCGTACCGGTCGAGGTAGACATCGACCGGCTCGAACACATACGGCGTGACGCGCACGTTCGAACGAAGGTAATCCGACGGGCGACGCTCGAGATCGGACGCCCGCACGCCGTCACGCGAGATCGACGCGGTGTTGTCGGCCCACAGGTCGAGAAGCTCGGCGAGCGGGCCGACCCAGTGGGCGCCGAGCTCGATCACTCCGAAGCGAAGGCGGGGGTGCCGATCGAACACACCGCCGGTGATCATCGTCATCGTGAAGTTCTGCGCCGCGAGGTGCATGGTGGCGCGGGTCCACGGGTCGCCGGTGAACTCTCCCGAGACCTTGTAGCCCTCGAACGCAGGCGCCTCGCGCCAGATCGTTGTGGCGACGAAGCCGCCCTCGCTGCCGAGGTGCACCGTGAGCGCCACGTCGTGCGCAGCGAGCAGCGCGTAGAGCGGATCGAGATCGGGGTGCGCCGGCGACCGTCCGGCCGGGGGCTCGCCGCTCAGCAGCACCACCGCTCGCGCGCCGGCGGCGACCGCGCGCTCGGCGACGTCGACGAGCTCGCGCGGCGTCTCGCCATAGAGCAGGAAGACCGGACGCACGCGGTCGTCGACGAGCGCGCGCGCTGCGGCCCATGCGTTCCACGCCACGAAGAGCGCCTGCGCGTACGCGCGGCGGTCGACGGCGATCCCGTCGAACTGGCCTGCTCCTTCCGGGTAGGTGCGGATGAACGCACCGCAGTGACCGATCGACGTGGGAAACATCAGCTGGCGCCGCACACCCATGGCAGCGAGCACGTCGACGCGACGGGCCGGATCGATCGCGCCCGGCGCGGTCGGGCCCTTCATGGCCCAGATGTTCGAAGGCTCGACCCGCGCAGTGTCAGCTGTGCACCCGGGGATGCTCCAGTATCCGGGGTCGTCAGGCGACCGACCGTCGATGAACCGCCGGGCAAGTGGCGCGGCCACCTCGCCGAACGCGTCGACCCACAACTCCGCAGGAAGCATCTCGTGGGAGTCGACATCGACCATGTCGCCGGCGAACGGTTCGAGCACCTCTGGCAGAACGGACACGGCGACACCCCCACCACGTTTCGAGGACAGAGCGAACGGTATCGTGGGCGCAGCCGTGCAGCACAGGTAGGCCGATGGCCTCCCTGCTGTCCATGGACCACCGCACCTTCCGCTGAGCCCTGACGTCGCTCATCGCCCGGACGACCCATCGCAGGTCCCGGTACCACACAGGCAGAGACCAGTGCTTCGCGGTACTGCACGCGTCACGTGGAACAGCTCCCGATTGTGCAATTGGTGCTACCTCTGCACAGCGCTCGGCGTGTGGCTACGGTTCTGCCCTGGCGACGTCGAAGGCGGTTCAGGTCCATTCGCGGGCCGGCTGTCCGGCGCGGTCGCGGTGGTGACCGGCGCGAGTCGCGGGATCGGCAAGGGAATCTGTGCGGTGGTGGCGGACCGTGCCGCCTATGCGTTCACGGTGACGCGGAGGTACGTCGCGGGAATGGCGGTCGTGTCCGGGTTGCCCGTCGTGTTCTGCTCGTTGAACAGGGTGTCGAGCTCGGCGAAGAGCTCGTCGGCGCGGCCATTCGAAGCGGCGGCCTCGAAGGCGTTCATGGTCGGGCCGTAGTAGTCGCGGAACCACGTCAGGTATTCCGTCGGTGATACCGGTGCCTCGAACACGAACGTGTCGGGCTCGCACGCGATGTTGTGCTCGGGGATGCCGGCGGCGGTGAAGCGTTCGACGACGTCGTCGACGACGCCCCAGGTCATCGGACTGACGAATCCTTCGGGGGGCGGCGGCGAGTAGGCCGAGCTGATCTTGAGGATCTGCGCGACGAGGGTCGGGTCGCCGGGGATCCAGTTCCCCATGACGATGCGGCCGCCGGGTCGGGTCACGCGCACCATCTCTTTGGCGACGTCCGAGGGGCGGGGCGCGAACATTGCGCCGAAGACTGAGACGACGAGATCGAACCCGTCGTCGGCGAGGTCGGTCAGCGTCGACGCGTCGCCCTGCTGGAACCGGAGGTTCCCGAGGCCTTTGTCGGCGGCGCGCTTGTTCCCGGCCTCGACGAGGTTGCGGGCGATGTCCACGCCGAGCACGTCGGCGCCGCGGCGCGCCGCGGGGAGTGCGGTCGTGCCATCCCCGCAGGCGAGGTCGAGCACCTCGAGTCCCTCGGTGATCCCGAGCCGATCGACGAGTGCCTCGCCACTCGTGCGCATGCTCACCGCGATGCGCGTGAAGTCGCCCTTCTCCCAGAGTGCTTGGTTCGGATTCATCGCCGGTTCCTCCGTTCGGGTTGTCATGCGGTCGTCCGTTCGGCCCGGAAGCCCGAACAGACCAGGTCGAGTGCCTCGATCGATTCGGCGATGTCGGCGAACGCGTGCTGCTCGATGACATGCCAGCCGTCGCCGATCTCGAACGGCGCGGGTCGCAGCCGGATCCGCCACGTCATCTGGAGCCGACCCGAGATCTCGCCGACGGTCGCGTCGATGACCTCGAACCGGTCGGACTGCCCGAACCACGAGCGGAACACGTCAGCGGCTTCGGCTCGGCCGTGCCACTCGGACGATCCCGGCGGCAGGAGCGCCCTGAATCGCACGCCTTGATGCAAGGTCGCCGCCAGCCGTTCGTAGTCGCGGGTGGTCAGGCCTTCGAGGAACATGCCGGCGATCGACCACCGTGCAGGTTCGCCCGCGGTCGGCCCGTCGACGGTGTCCTTGCTGTTCAGCACAATGGCGACGCTACCGACACCCGGACCTGGTGTCGTCCGGTGTTCACCCGACAAATCGACACGCGGCACCCTCGTCAATCGTCTCGTACGCTGCGATGCATGGCGAACGGCGACGATCGGGACCTGCGGCTGGCCGAGCTCGTCGCCGCGTTCTCGCTCGGTACCGACCTCGGTCTGGGCCAGCCGATGGAACACGTGCTGCGCTCGTGGCGCATCGCCGCCGGCCTCGGCGAGCGGATCGGCCTGGACGAATCCGAGCGCGTCGCGCTGTATTACGTCGCGTTGTTGGCCTGGGTGGGTTGCGTTGCCGACAGCTACGAGGTCGCGACGTGGTTCGGTGACGACATCGCCTTCCGTGCCGACAGCTACGAGGTCGACCTCGCCGGGCTTCCGATGCTCGGCTTCATGCTTCGCCACGTCGGTGCGGGCTCACCGGCGCTGCACCGGTTGCGTCTCGCGACCACGCTCATCTCAACTCGCGGCCAAGCCGTCCAGCGTGGGCTCATCTCGCACTGCATCTCGACTGCGCGGCTTGCGGATCAGTTGGGGCTGGGTCCGGAGGTGGGCGAGCCACTCAAGCAGATGTTCGCCCGGTGGGACGGCAAGGGTGTGCCGCCCGAGGTCCGCGGCGACAAGATCGCGCTCTCGATCCGGCTGTTTCACGTCGCCGACATCGTCGAGGTTCATTACCACCAGCACGGCGTCGACGCCGCCCTCGAGATCGCGCGTGAGCGGCGCGGCGCGCAGTTCGATCCGGCCATCGTCGACGAGTTCTGTCATCACGCGCACGACCTGCTGGCCGTTACTGACGAGGAGACCGACTGGATCGCGCTCATCGACAAGGAACCCGGCCTACGGACGCGGATGACGGAGCCAGAGATCGACAATGCGCTCGAAGCCGTCGCCGACTTCACCGATCTGCGGTCGCCGTATTTCGCCGGGCACTCGCGCGGCGTTGCCGATCTCGCTGCGGCCGCGGCCCGCGAGATCGGGCTCCCCGACGCCGACGTCACGTTGACCCGACGCGCGGGGCTGCTCCACGACATCGGCGGTCATGGCATTCCCGCGACGATCTGGGACAAGCCCGGGCCGCTCACAACCGCCGAACGCGAGCGCGTCCGCCTGCACCCGTATTACACCGAACGCATGCTGGCGCGGCCCGCGATGCTCGCGCAGCTGGGATCGATCGCCGCCTCACACCACGAACGGATCGACGGCTCCGGCTACCACCGTGCGGTCGGCGCGGCGGCGAGCCCGGTACCCGGAAGGCTGATCGCAACCGCCGACGCCTACCACGCCATGACCGAACCCCGCGCGTACCGCCCGGCAAAGCCGCCAGACCAGGCCGCCAAAGAACTACGCGCCGAAGTGACTGCAGGCCGGCTCGCCGGAGACGCGGTCGACGCGGTGCTCGCAGCCGCGGGTCACAAACGCAGAAAGCGTCACAGCGGGCCGGCCGGGCTCACACCACGCGAAGTCGAAGTGCTCACACTCATCGCGCGTGGCGCATCCAACCGGCAAGTCGCGCGCACCCTGAACATCACCCCCAAGACAGCGAGCACACACATCGAGCGCATCTACACCAAGATCGGCGCGTCGACCCGCTCCACCGCAACCCTCTTCGCAGTTCAGCACGGCCTCCTCGACCCGTCACTCCGCGACGCGCGACTCCGCGCCTGACCTCTTGCGGGGCTACTCCCGGTCTCCGGCTACCACTCGACGCCGGTGCAGACGCAGAACTCGTTGTCCTCGGAATCCGCCACCCGAACCCACCGAGTGTCGCCGAAGCTCTGGACGCCTGCGTCAAGCACACCCTGCAACACCACCGGTGAGGCGATGCCTTCCTGCAATCGGCGCGTGGTCAGATGGGTCGTTCGGCCCTACCACCCCTCGTTTGTGCGGAACCACACTGGAACGACGACGAGAAGCGCGTTCGCGAATGAGTACAGGAGTGAGTTCAGTGACGGTTGCGCTGGTCTTGGGTCAAATGATGGACCGTGGCGATCACATGGACAACGGCAACGGTTGGTGGTGGGTCATCGGTATTGGTGCGCTACTCGTTCTGGCGATGTTCGTCGTCCTGATCGCGATGCTCGTACGGCGTGACCAGCCACCGGAACCGTCGTCGCGCCGGGCCGTCGACGGCACATCATCGGCCGAGAGCGTCCTCGCGGACCGCCTTGCCCGAGGCGAGATCGACGAGGACGAGTATCGACGCCGCCGCGACGCGCTCCGCGGCTGACTCAGGTAGTGCCAGCCCCGCGCTTGCGTTTCCTTCGCGGCGACAGTTTCTCTCGGTCTTGGGTGGTGCGCAGCCGTTAGACGAGTCGCTTGACGTCGGACTCGACGCTCGTGCCCGAGAAGAACGTCGGGTTGGCGTCGGTGCAGAACCGGACCGGGTTCGTGAACGTGAAGTCGCGGAAGTCCCGGGGTGAGAGCCAGCCGCGCTCGACGCTCTCGTAGGCCTCCTCGAGGACCTCGCGCATGTCGGGGACGTCCCAGTGGCCGAGGTCGGAGCCGAACATTGCGGCGAGGCGTGCACCGAATGGGTTGACCTCGGTGTCGAACGCGGAGGTGGTGGTGGGGTCGTCGGCTTCACAGCCGAAGAAGAAGTTGGGCAGGAACTGGTCACGGATGTCCTCGGGGCGGTCGATCGCGCACGCGGCCCACTCGTCGAGGTCGCCGTCGCCGCGCGCCGCAAACATGCCGCCCCATGAGAGATCGACGCCGACGGACGGGTGCCCGTACCGGCCGATGAGGTCGGCGAAGACGGCACGGTCGAGCGACGCCGGATCGTACGCGAGCACCGCGTCGCGGTTGCGCTTGTCCCAGTGCCCGATGAGGTCGGCGTAGAGGCTGCGGGCCCAGCTCACGCCTCCTTCCAGGAACGCGACCCGCAGCGACGGGAATCGACGTGTGACGCCGCCCATGAAAAGCGCCTTGCACAGCGCCTCACCCGCGGCGCCGAAGTGACCAATGTGGTTGTACATGTAGTTCGAGATCGAGCGCCGGGCGTCCCACCCCATGGTGCTCGAGTGCGTGCCCACAGGGACGCCGAGCTCCACGCAACGAGCCCATACGGGGTCATAGTCGTACGCGCTGTCGAGCCCGAAGCAGTCGATCCAGGTCGCCCACGGGGCGAGCGCAGGGTCGGCGTCGGCGACGAATCCGATCGGGCGCCGGACGTAGCTCGCGATCATCACCGCCTTCATCCCGAGCTCGAGCACCGCGTGGTCGAGCACCGCGATCGCTTCGTCGGGCGTGTGCATCGGCACGACCGCGACCGGCTCCAGGCGATCACGCAATCCGGCGAAGGCGTCGGCGTGGTAGCGGTTGAGTGCACGGCACCCCCCGACGCGTGCCGTCTCGTCGTCCAAGTGGGGAAACACCAGGCCCAACGACGGATAGACGATCGAGTAGTCGATGCCGAGCTCGGGAAGGCGCTCGTGGAGCAACCGAGGCAGTGTCGCGGTCGCGTAGTCACGTGTGTTCCGCGCCGGTACGGCCCACCACGGCGGACGCGTCGCGCGACGCGCCGCTCGCTCCGAGGGCGAGAGCTGTCCCCACATCCCGCTGGCGGGTCCGAGCGAATCGCCCAACATGCCCAACGCGTCCCCGCGCACCCCCTCCTCGTCCAGATACGGCAGCAACGCCGGCAGGAACTCCACCGTGTGCCCGTCGGCGTCGACCACCGGGTGGTCCAGCTGCGCTCGAATCCGGGCGACCTCGTCCACGTCGCTCACCGCGCACCTCCCGAGCCACGGGCCTTCTTCGACCGCACAACAGTCATCGCCGAGCATACGGAATCCCGCACGCCGGCGTGGGCGCACCCGGATCCACGCCGCTCACGACCCGCCGGCACAGATCGGCACGCACCTCGGTGTGCTCTCGGGAACGCGCACTGAGGTCTTTTGCGAGCAAGGGGAGCTGGATGCGCTCAGGCAACGGGTCGGGCGCGCCACGAGACATAGGGGTTACCTATCGAGGGCAACACGAATTGCTATTGGACTTTTGGCTGGGTGCCCGCCTGAATAGCGCCATGGGTCAGCTCGGGGCAGGTGCAGCGGCGTGTCGGATCCGTTGCCGATGCTCTCGTGCGCTCGGGGGGTTCTGCCGTCTCGAGAGATCGTGAGGCCCGTCGCGCCGGAGAGATCTCGCGCTTCGTGGTGGTCGACGGCCAGCCGCCGCGGGCATTGTCGTCGAATCGCAGCATGTGCGTATCTCGTAACTGTCTCCGCCTGGGTGTTGACGTGGGGGTTCCCGCCCAGCGTGGATGGTCTGATTGTGATCGTTGCATGTGGTCTCCTCGTCGAGACGATCGGGGAGTCGCCGGCGGAGAAGACATGGGTTCGGATTGTCGTCGACTGGATTCCGCTGGTCGCGCTCTTGCTTGTCTACGACTTTCTCCGCAAGAACGTCGCCGATGTCGCCAGTGCCCACGTCATGCCGCAGCTGCGCATCGACGAGTGGCTCGCCGGCGGTGTGCCGCTCACCGTTCAGCTCCAGCATGCACTCTTCACGGCGAGCAATCCCCACTGGTGGGACTACCTCACGTTCTTCGTGTACCTGTCGCACTTCGTCGTCGCGATCGCCGTCGCCGCGCTGCTCTGGAAGTTCTCCTACGAACGTTTCCACCGCTACGCGTTCCTGTTCGTCTCGTTGACGTTCGTCGGCTTTGTGACCTACGCGTTGTACCCTGCCGACCCGCCGTGGCTCGCGAGTGTCCACGGCGTGCTTCCACCGACCACCAAGGTGATCGACGACATGTGGATCCATCTTGGCCTGCGCAGTGCGACCAGCGTGCTTTCGAGCAACAGCCATCTCGCGAATCCGGTCGCGGCGATGCCGTCTCTTCATGGTGCCTACCCCTTCTTGTTGATGCTGTTCTTCTGGCAGTCCGCGGGGCGCTACCGCTGGTTGCTGCTCGCGTATCCTGCCGCGATGGCGTTCACGCTCGTCTACTCCGCCGAGCACTTCGTCATCGACATCATCGTCGGCTGGATCTACGCGACCGTCGTCTACGTGGTAGGTGGACGCATCTTCGATCGGTGGATCGCACCCAAATTGCGCTCCGCAACGTCTGGTGCCGCACCCATCGCCACCACGGTCAGAGCGTGACTCGCTCGGCGTACTCGTCGCCGCGTGGATGGCACAGCGACGCTGGGTCGCCAAGGGCCACTCGGTCGACGAGATGACCGACGCGCAGGCAATCGGTCGGTGGGGCGACTCGTGCCGAGAGCGACGGGCACCGCGAACACACTGCACCGATCGACGCACAACTGACCAACTGACCGGGAGTAGAGATGCTGTTACTGGCCACGGCGCCACTGACGTACCTGCAAGCAATCGTGATCGGGATCGTGCAGGGCGTCACCGAGCTGTTCCCGATCTCGAGCCTCGGGCACTCGGTCCTCTTGCCAGAGCTGCTCGGCTGGGACAAGCTCGTCACCGGTCAATCCGCGGACGAGTCCTTCTACCTCGCGTTCCTCGTGGGACTCCACGTCGCGACCGCGATCGCGCTGCTGATCTTCTTCTGGCAGGACTGGGTGAAAGTGATCGCGGGATTCTTCTCGTCCATCCGCACACGCCGCATCGACACGCCCGCCGAGCGGATGGCGTGGTTGCTGGTCATCGGAACGATCCCCGTCGGGATCGTCGGACTGGTGTTCGAACACAACCTCCGCACCATCTTCGCCAAACCGACTGCAGCGGCGATCTTCTTGACGATCAACGGCGTGATCCTCCTCGCCGGTGAACGACTTCGCCGACGTGCCGAAGTACGCAGACTGGTACTCACACACGAACACCACACCGACCCCGGCGACGAGGTCGGTCGCGATCTTGACACCCTCAACCTCAAAGAAGGGGCGTTCGTGGGATCTGCTCAGATCCTCGCGCTCTTCGCAGGGATCAGCCGATCGGGTGTCACGATGGTGGCTGGGCTCCTCCGTGGTCTCGACCACGAAGACGCGATGCGGTTCTCCTTCATGCTCGCGACCCCGATCATCCTCGCGGCCGGCGTCTACAAGCTGCCCGACCTCCTCGGGCACAACGGGGATCACATCCGCGGTCAAGTACTTGCCGGGAGCATCGCGGCGGGTATCGCCGCATATATCTCAGTCCGGTTCCTCGACCGCTACTTCCGGACCCGCACCCTCACCCCCTTCGCGATCTACTGCCTCGTCGTCGGCATCGGGATGATCGTGTACACGACCGTGTGAGCTCTGGACGCGGTCGACATCAGCCGGAGAGCCCGGCGCCATGAGCGCTGAAAGAAGGCACTGCTATTTGAGGAAGAGGCGGTACGCGACGAACCAGACCGAGAAGACGATGAGTAGTACGCCGAACGCGCGCTGGAGACGGTTGGAGCGGATTCGTTGCGAGTTGCGACTCACGATCCAAGATGCCGGGACGGAACCGAGGGCGAAGACGGCTGCCGCTGGCCAGTCGATGTGGCCGAGCGCCCAGTGGGTGATGAGGGTCGGGATCGTGAGTGCGGCGATGACGATGAGGCTCGTTCCCGAGGCTTTCCGCATGGACAGCCCGAAGATGAGGAGATAGGCAGGGACGAGTAGGAAGCCGCCACCGTTGGCGAGGAGTCCGGTGAACAGGCCAATGGCTGCGGCAGTGGTGACGATGAGGAGCGGTCGCTTGCGCCGCTCGGTGCCGGCGGCAATGTGGGCAGGAGAAATTGGTCGCAGGACGCGCAGTCCGATGATGCCGAGCACGATGCCGGACGCGACGAGGAGTGCGGGGCCGCCGACCAGTTGTGAGAGCAGCGCGCCTGCGATGGTTGCGGGAAGGCCGCCGATGAGCGACCAGCGTGCGACGTCGCCATCGACGGCGCCGAACCGGGCGTACTCGCGTGCGCCGACGAGCGCGGCGGGGATCGTGGCGGGCAACGGTGAGGCGACCGCGGCGAAGCCGGACAGTCCCACAAGGGACAGCAACGGCGTCGCAAACGACGAGCCGCCAACCCCGAACAAACCAAACAGCCCGCCGACCACGACGCCCACTGCGCCGATCGCGACCCAGTGCACGGCGGCGGCTCAGGCCGAGCAGCGGTTGGGGCCGAACTCGAGACGCTGGAGCAGTGACGGCGCCAGGTCGGAGCGGCCCATGTTGGCCTTGATGATCTCGACGTAGTTGGGTGGTCTCTGCGTGGTGCGCGAGCTCGCCCAGGCAACGAACGAGTCCTCGTCCAGGCCGAGTGGTGCGAGCGTTGTGCGCAACTCGCCAAGGCTCGCGCCAACGGGCTCGTCGGGCTGCACACGGACCGAATCGCCGTAGTGCCCGGGCAGCACCAACGCGTCGTCAGGAAGAACGAGGATTCGTTCTTGGAGGGATCGGTAGAGGTTGTGCGCGAACTCTTCCGCGCGTTCCGCGAGATCTGGTCGGCCGACGCCGTCGACGAACAGCGTGTCACCGGTGAGTACGACCCTGTCGCCGATGAAGTAGATCGTGGAGCCTTCGGTGTGCCCCGGCGTCCGCAGCGCCGCGACGGACAGTTCGACTTCGTCGGCGAGGGAGAAGCGGTCGCGGTCGCGCAGCGCTTCGAACGCGAAGTCGAACGTGTCATGGGGATTGAGGTGGAGTGACGCGCCCGCGCTCGCGGCGAGGGTACGGGCACCCGAGAGGTGATCGGCGTGCAGATGGGTGTCGAACACTCGGGTGATCCGCCAGCCGTGCTCGTCAGCGATCTCGCGGTACACGTCGACGTCGATCGACGGGTCGATCACGAACGCTTCGTCACCCGCTCCGATCACATACGAGAGGCAGCCCTTGCCGCGTCGACGAACCTGCACGACGCGGACAGCGCCGTCCTCGACAACGACCCAGTCGTACACCTTGCCCCAAGCCGCCATCCCGCCGCGGAGATTCGCGACGTGCAGTCCGCATCCGGCGAGGAAATCGGACGCGATCGCGGACCGGCCGCCGGCCGCGCACACCACGACCACCTCGCGATCGCGCGGGAACTCGTCCACCCGGTCGGTCAGTCCCTGGAGCGGCACGTTCACGGAACCTGGGATGGCCCACTCGGCGACCTCGTCCGGCTCTCGGACATCGAGAACGAAAGGCTCGTTGTCGGTCCCCAACCGGCCGGCCAACTCGGAGGCATCAATGTCCCGGTACGTGTGCTTGTCCATGCGAGCGCCAACCTATACCCCCATAGGTATATTCCGCCACCACGCCGACCGTCACTGCTCGTCGCGGTTGGCACGAACGTCTGCTAGAAGGTGCGTCAATGAGCCGGCCCGAGACACGCCTTCGTACGCACAACGAAGTCCTGGCCGACCTCGTCGAGCTGCGAGGCAGGCGGGTCGTTGACGTCGGCTGCGGGTCGGGTGCGCTGGTGCGATGGTTGCGCAGTCAGGGAGCGGACGTCGTCGGTGTCGAGTGTGGCGAGTTCATGTTGCGCGCCGCCCATGACGCAGACCCCGATCATCCCGAGGCGTACCTCGAAGGCGTCGGCCAAGACCTACCCCTCCCCGACGACAGCGCCGACGTCGTGGTGTTCTCGTACTCGTTGCATCACGTGCAACGCGCCGCGATGGTCGAAGCCCTCCGAGAGGCCCACCGGGTACTGCACACCGGCGGCGTCTTGTACGTGGTCGAACCGTTGGCGAAGGGACCCGGGCACGAAGTGATCAAGCTGATCGACGACGAGACCGAAGTGCGCGCGTATGCCCAGGAGGCGCTCGAACGGGCGGCAGACGTGGGCTTCGAACCGGCCACGGAGATTTCGTACACGAGCCGCACCGTCTGCGCCGACGCCGATTCGCTGGCGGAGCGGGTCGTCGGGGTCGACCCGACACGCGCCGAACGGATGCAGTTGTACCGAGCGGAATTCACGGAGCGATTCGCAGCCCTCACTGTCCCTGTCGAGGGCGGATACGCCTTCGACCAGGAGAACCGCGTCAAGGTCTTCCGAAAGGACACCTGAATTCGGCGATGACGTCTGGCGTCGCGAGGATCACGAGCCCCGAGTCCGCGGGCTTTACAGGTCGTCGCTGCAAGAGTCTGGTGCCACCGAAAGCACGCGAAGGCCGGGGCGATACCGAATGTGTGTCGCTCAGAGCGGCGCGCGGCGCAGTCGCTTGTCAATGGCAACGATGAGGCTTGCTGCGGAGGCGAGAGCGAAGATACGGAGCCAGACGCTGCCGCCGATGGGCGCGGTTTGGAAGGCGTCGTTCATGAAGGGCGCGTACGTCAGGGTGAGCTGAGCGATCGCCTGGAACGTCACCCCGCCGATGACCCACCGGTTCGAGAACACGCCGACGCGCCACATCGAGCCGCTGAGCGACCGGCAGCTGAAGAGGTAGAACGCCTCCACCACCACGAACAGGTTGAGTGCCGCGGTGCGGGCCTCCGCGATCGGCGCGCCGGCGTCCCGTTCCCACTCGAAGAGCCACCAGGAACCGCCGACGAGCAATGCGGAAACGAGCAGGATCCGCACGACGAGCGCACGCGTGAGCAACGGCTTGTGCGGATCGCGAGGGGGCCGCGACATGATGCCGTCCTCTTTTGGCTCGAACGCGAGCATGAGACCGAGCGCGACCGCGGTCGTCATGTTGATCCAGAGGATCTGCACCGGCAGGATCGGCAGCGCCGCGCCCAAAACGATCGCGACGAGGATCACAAGGCCTTCGCCCATGTTGGTGGGCAAGGTCCACACGATGAATTTGGTGAGGTTGTCGAAGACACCCCTGCCCTCTTCGACTGCCAACTCGATGGTCGCGAAGTCGTCGTCGGTGAGCACCATGTCCGCGGCTTCCTTCGCGACCTCGGTGCCGCCGCGGCCCATGGCGATGCCGATGTCGGCCTGTTGCAGTGCGGGCGCGTCGTTCACCCCGTCACCGGTCATGGCCACGATGTGTCCCCGGGATTGCAGTCCTTCGACGAGACGCAACTTCTGTTCGGGCGAGACGCGGGCGAACACCGACGCGCGCTCGACCGCCTCGGGGTAGGCCTCGGGCGACAGCGCGGCGAGCTCACCACCAGTGAGCACGTCGCCGTCTCGGTGTCGGTCATCGAGCAGGCCGAGCTGCGTTGCGATGGCGGTTGCCGTGGCTGCGTGGTCGCCCGTGATCATCTTCACGTCGATGCCGGCGCTGTGACATGAACGCACCGCGGTGACCGCTTCGGGTCGAGGAGGATCGAGCATCGCCTGCAAGCCGGTGAACACGAGCGCGTCGAAGGATGCGTGCTCGAACGCCCGAGTGGCGTCGTTCAGACCCTCCGCGGTGGCGAGCACGCGCAGCCCCTGGCCCGCGAGCTCGTCGGCGGCGCGTGCGACACGGTCAGCATCGAGGAGTCGGGCGGTGCCGTCGGCCCTCATCTCGTACCGGCACAGCTCGAGCACCCGCTCGACGGCTCCCTTCACGAGGACGATCGACGCGCTGCCGTCCGCGGGTTCGTGCAGGGTCGCCATGTATTGGCGGTCCGAGCTGAATGGGATGGCTGCCACTCTCGGTAGCGCGGCGCGTACCGAGTCTCGGTCCACGCCGGCCTTCGCGGCGGCGACGAGCATCGCGCCCTCGGTCGGGTCGCCGACGACGTTCCACGTCTCATTGGAACCGTCGAGCCGGACATCGTTGCAGAGCGCCCCCGCGACGAGCGTCGAGTGCAACGCGCGGTCGGTGTCCACCGTCGCCGGTCGACCGGCGTGGAGCACCGCTCCTTCGGGGGCGTACCCCGATCCGGTCACCTCGAAAGAACTGTCGGGCGTCCACACCGCACGCACCGTCATCTGGTTCTCGGTCAGCGTGCCGGTCTTGTCGGAACACACCACGGTCGTGCTGCCCAGGGTCTCCACCGCGGGGAGCCGCCGAACCACCGCACGATGACGAGCCATGCGGCTCACGCCGATAGCGAGCGTGATCGTGACCGCCGCGGGAAGTCCCTCGGGGATCGCGCCGACTGCCAACGCGACCGCGGCCGTGAACATCTCGCTCGCGCTCTCCCCCCGCAGGACACCGACCCCGAACGTGACCGCGGCCAGGATGAGGATCGCCACAGTGAGCACCTTGCTGAACCACGTCAGCTTGCGCGTCAGCGGCGTCGCGAGTGTGTCCGCAGTGCCCACCAGGCGATGGATCTCACCGAGCTCGGTCTCCGCACCCGTCGCGACCACGACCCCCACACCCGACCCGCGGGTGACGAGGGTCCCCGAATAGACCATGTTCCGCCGATCCGCGACCGGCGTCGCGGCTGGCAGCACCACCTCGTCCTTGACGACGGGCACCGATTCGCCCGTCAGCGGCGACTCGTCGACCTGAAGCTCGCCGACCGCCACGAGGCGAAGGTCCGCGGGGACCTTGTCGCCCGCCTCGATGAGGACCAGATCACCGGGAACCAGCTGTTCGGAAGGAACGCTGGTCACGTGGCCGTCACGGCGCACCTTCGCGCTGGTCTGCACCATCGCGCGCAGTGCACCCAGCGCGGCTTCCGCCCGCGACTCCTGGACGAACCCGACTGCCGCGTTCACCAGAACCACGCCGAAGATCACCGACGCATCCACCAGCTCGCCCAGGGCCAGCGTCACCATCCCGGCAGCGAGCAACACATAGATCAGCGGATGGTTGAACTGCCGAACGAACCGGACCAGCGGCCCGGCCGTCCTCGCCCGCGGCAGCAGATTGGGTCCGAACCGTTGCAGCCGCCGCTGCGCCTCGCGGGCACTCAACCCGCGCTGGGCGTCCGTCCCGAGGAGCAGCACGACCTCGTGGGTTGCCAGGCCATGATGCATGTTCTGCGCCGTCACTCCCACCAGCGGATCGGCTCCTCGAGCAGCTTCGGGCGACGCGGGCACCGCGAGCAGCACGGACCGCGCGACTCTCGCGTGAGCCGGCTCGCGAGGCCCTCGAGGCACGCTCGGCATGCTCCGCGACCACGGCGTCCGGCCACGACAACGTCGAAACTCTCGAGCGTGTATCGCTGGAATGCCCAAGCGGGCACGAGACCAATCACCACCCACACCGCCATGACGCCAGACAGTGCCCGTGTGCCGAACATGACTCGAGTATCCCCGCAGGGAAGCCCGACGCGGTCACATGTCACGAGGGCGTTGAGCAGAACACCATCTTCGAGTTCACGAGCGTGGCGCGGATCTCGGCGCCAGCGGTCATCGTTGGTTCCTCTCGGGGCGATCCGTCAGCTCTCGCTGAACGCGGTCGCGTACACGGTGGTGCTGTCGGTCACTCGCTGCGCCTGCAGCTCGATGAGCTGACCGAACGGGAACAGCCCGGCGCAGACGATGTCGGTGCGGACGAACGCCTGGATCAGCTCGTCGGTGAACGACCGCGGGTCACCCGGACGGACGGCAGTGATCTCCACCCGCCCCTGCATCTCGGGCGGCAACTCATGCTCCACCCGGGCGATGACGGTCTCGAGGTCGTCGAAGCTCGGGTACCGGAGCCCGAAGTGCGTGATGCCGTGCGGCTCGTTGCGAGCCTTGTGGTCATAGCGCGCGATCGCGTCCGCCAACGCGGGGTCCGCGGCGATGTGCTCCGCGAGCAGCTGCTCGAGCTCGAACTGAGGTTGGCGGATCTCCGACAGATACACCACGTTGTTCAGGCGGTCCTGGCAGGTCGGCTCCGGGTACACGAACAGGATGGACGAACCAGTGCCGGACTCGGTCTGGGTGTCGACGATCGTGCACCCCAACAGGGCGAAGAACTGCTTCGCAAGTTCGCGCTCGCCCCGCTGGTACAGGATCTCGATGTGGTTGACGAGCCGGCCGGGGTAGTTGGTGAGCAGCGTCGGCGCAGTCATGGACCTCACTCCTTCGGCCGGACGTTGGTCGGCCCGTAGAACGCGTGCATCGCCGAGAACCGGCCGTTCTCGTCGAAGAAGAACACGTCGATCGTGTCCATCTCGAGCTTGGTTCCCTCGATGGTCACCTCGGCCTTCATCGGCGCGGCCGCGCTCGCGGCGTCGCCCGTGACACGCACCGGCCCCGCGACCGCGAGGAGATCGATCATCTCCACGCCGGCGCGGAAGAACTCCCGGATCGCCTCACGTCCCGAGACCGTCGGCCCATCGAACGGGTCACGGAGCTCGGCGTCGTCCGCGAACAGCGCGGCGACGTCGTCGAACCGGCTTTCCGTCGCCGCCAGCGCATACTCCGCCACCGCCGCCACCGCCTGCTCGGTCGTCCACTCAGCCATCGGACTCCCCACGTTCCGGGGCGACACGGTCACCCCAACGGTCCAACATCTCCCACGCCACGCCGATCGGCATCCCACCACACAACGGATGGAGGTTGCAGGAGTATCCCTCGCCCACGACCGTGGACGTCGACGCACGCGTCCATCGACGCCCCAGTGGGCGACACTACCTGGCCGCGGGCGACACGCCCGTCGTCGATCGTCTGCGAGCGCGCAGGACCTCAGCCGGTGAAGTGCGGCTGCAGAAGCACTTCGGCCGCGGCTGCCTCGGGCTGGGCCGGCGGTTGGGTCGGGAACGTGTTCGTCACCGTCACGGTCGCGACTGCGTCCCTCGTCCCCTTGATGAAGGACACGGTCACGGGAGCCTCGCCCCCGAGCGTGCAGCCGGCCGCCGTCGCGCCCACCTCGCCGCCCTGGCCGGGGTGTTGTGACGGAACCAATGGGCTTCGTGTTCTCGGACGTTCAACCCTTGTCGGGACGGCCCGTGGTCGACGCAATCTGTCCGCGGCGAGACATGAGTGCTGGTGTCTGCATCGTGCCTCTGCCGGTATGCGTGAACTTGATGGCGCGCGGCGAGCGGAACCAGGATTGCCGCGAATACCAATGCGGCTGGCAATGACAGGAGTATTCGGATGGCACCGAAGTTCAAGGGCAGGATCGACGTCGACATCCGCGATTCGGTGCCCGACTGGGACCCGTACGTCGCGCCGAAGGCCCGTGAAGGCGCGCCCAATGTGCTGATGATCGCGTGGGACGACCTGGGCTACGCGACGATGGACATCTACGGCGGCCCGGTGGAGTGCCCCACGATGCGTCGTATCGCCGAGCGCGGCGTGGTGTTCGGCGAACTTCCACACCACAGCGCTGTGCTCGCCGACACGCGCGTCGTTGCTCACCGGTCGCAACGCGACGACCAACGGCATGGCGACGATCGCGGAGTTCTCGTCGGGGTTCCCGGGGATCTCCACGCGTATCCCGTTCGAGAGCGGGATGATCTCCGAGGTGCTCGCCGAGCACGGGCTACAACACGTACTGCGTCGGGAAGTGGCACCTCACGCCGGGTGAGGAGATCAACCTCGCGGCGTACAAGGGTCGGTGGCCGCTCGGTCGTGGCTTCGAGCGTTTCTACGGCTATCTCGGCGGCGAGGCGAACTCCTGGTACCCCGACCTCGTCCACGACAACCACCAGATCGAGGCCCCTGCGCGGCCCGAGGACGGCTACCACCTCGCCGACGACCTGGCCGACCGGGCGGTCTCGTTCATCCAGGACGCGAAGGTGATCGACCCCGACAAGCCCTTCTTCATGTACTTCGCGCCGTGCGCGGGCCATGCACCCCACCTGGTGCCGAAGGAGTGGGCCGACAAGTACAAGGGCAAGTTCGACATGGGCTACGAGGCGATCCGCGACGGGATCCTGGCACGCCAGAAGGAACTGGGGCTGCTGCCCGAGGACACTGAGCTGTCGCCGATCAACCCGCACGGCGAACCGGTGCGAACGAGCCCCGACGGCAAGCCGTGGCCGCTGCTCGACACGGTGCGCCCGTGGGACTCCGCGTCTGCCGACGAGCAACGGCTCTTCGCGCGGATGGCCGAGGTGTTCGCCGGCTACATCGCGTACTACGACGACCGCATCGGCCGGATCATCGACTACCTCGAGGAGTCGGGTCAACTCGACAACACGATCATCGTGGTTGTCTCCGACAACGGCGCGAGCGGCGAGGGCGGCCCCAACGGCACGTTCAACGAGTGGGAGTTCTTCAACGGCATCCCGTCGACGACGGCACGCACGCTCCCGCACATCGACGAGCTGGGCACTCCGGCGTCGAACAACCACTACAACACCGGGTGGGCATGGGCGCTCGACACGCCGTTCCCGTATTGGAAGCGCTGGGCGGGCTACGAGGGCGGCGTGGCCGACATGATGGTCGTGTCGTGGCCGGCGAAGATCCCCGCCTCGAAGGAGATCCGCCACCAGTACACCCACGCGGTCGACGTCGTCCCGACGATCTACGACCTCCTCGGCATCGAGTCGCCCGACGTGATCAAGGGCTACCAGCAGTTCGCCGATCGAGGGCGAGAGCTTCGCCGCGGCGCTCACCGACCCGACCGTGCCTGGCAAGAGCACGCAGTTCTACGCGATGCTCGGCCAGCGCTCGCTCTACCACGAGGGTTGGCTCGCCTGCACGGTGCACCCGCCGCTCGCCGGCTGGGGCAGCTTCGAGAAGGACGAGTGGGAGCTCTACCACCTCGAGACGCGACCGCGCGCAGGCGAAGAACCTCGCGGCGAGCGAGCCCGAGCGGCTCGAAATGATGAAGGGGCTCTGGTTCTACTACGCGGGCATCTACAACGGGCTGCCGCTCGACGACCGCTCGGCGCTCGAGCAGGTGCTCGCCGACCGGCCCCGAGGCACGGCGCCGCGCGACCAGTACGTCTTCTACCCGCACAGCTCCGACGTGCCCGAGAGCGCGGGACCGATGATCCCCGGCCGTTCCTACACGCTCTCCGCCGGGGTCGACATCGACTCGGCCGATGCCCAGGGCGTGATCTGGGCCGCCGGCGGCGTCGCCGGCGGGCACTCGCTCTACGTCAAGGACAAGAAGCTCCGCTACACCTTCAACTGGGTGGGCAGCCACTTCCAGGACGTCGTGGCGGAGACCGACATCACCCCGGGCCACCACGTGTTCACCGCCGAGTTCTCGGCCACCGGCCGCAACACCGACCCTGAGATGCCGGGGACCGCGGGCACGCTCACGCTCTACGTCGACGAGCAGCAAGTGGGCGCAGGGCCAGATCGTCACCCAGCCCGGGTACTTCTGCATCACCGGCGACGGCATCTCCGTAGGCCGCGACAGCGGATCGGCCGTCACACCGGAGTACGACGCGCCCTTCCCGTTCACCGGCGGCACGATCGAGAAGGTCGTGATGGACCTCAGTGGCGAGCACTTCGTCGACCACGAAGCCCAGGTCATCGGCTGGTTCATGAAGGACTGAGCCGTCGCCGCCCCAGCCTCGTAGTCCGGACGCGCGGCGAATCAGCCGGAACCACGACGCATGGTCTCCACCTGTCCAGGTTGTCTGTGAGCAACGGTGTGACCAGCCGGGTCCAATCCCGAGCTGGGCCTCGACGGCAACCGGCGAGCGACACAAGTTGGCTCGACCGAAGCCCGGACCTGTCCGTCATTGCCGCGCGAGTCAGGAGGTCCACTCCCCTGTGGTCGCGTCGCCGCCGTCAGTACGGCGCTGCACGAACTCGCGCGTCGTCCTGCGAAGACCGGTGCCCGCGTCGGGCGCACCAACGGTAGGGACGCTTTCGCGATTGTTTGTCAACAGTCAGCGAGGGCGCGCAGTGCTCTGCAGATCTCGTCGAGCTCCTCGATCCCGAGCTCTCCGACTTGCTGAGTCAGGAAGGTGCGGCGAATCGGCTGGAGATTGTCGAATGACGCGACACAGTCGTCAGGCAGGCCGTGCATCGCGCCGAGCGCGACCTCGGTCGGGATACGGCGGATGGTGCGCGTCACCGGCGCCACGATGATCCATGTGAGCACCGTCACCGCGTCGCTGCGGGTGACCACCAGCACCGGTCGGCGCTTGTCTTCGGCTTCCGCCCACCAGATCTCGCCCTGTGTCGGCGTCGCCGTCACCAGGGCTCGTCGCTGATCATCCGAGAAGTGGACTCGTCTGCCCACCCGACCTGGGTTTCGGTCTGTGGAACGGAGCGATAACCCTCGGCGATGCGCGCTCCGATCTCGTCGCGTCGATGGCGGTCGACGAGTCGTTCGAGGCCGAGACGAACCGCTTCGGACCGGCTCGCAACGACTCCCGCGGCAACGAGCTCGTCGACGGCCGCGGCAAGGTCGTCCTCCACCCTCGCAACGAGTTGTGCCATACGTTGAGCATAACAGAATGCAATGCAGCGATGGCGCGACGGCAGCGCACACACAGAGCCAGCCACCTCACTCGCTCGACGCGAAAGTCTCGTCGGCGGCTTGAGCCCCGGGTCAGAAGTCGAGCAGGAACCTGAGGGCGCGGGCCATCCCGAACAGCGCCTCGTCGTTCGCGGTACCGAGCCGGGCGATGAGACGGTGGTCGGAGATCGACTTGACGTCCTCGCACTTCGCGTAGCTGACCGAATCGAGCCCGGAGGTCTCCCGGTCGAGCTCGACGTGCGACGGCAAACCCCGATGTGTCGTGGTGCAGGGAACGACGATCACGACACCGGCAGGACTCTCGTTGAGCCGATCCGCGGACACGACCACCGCGGGTCGTCGCCCCGCCTGCTCCCGGCCGATCGGCTCACCGAAGTCCACCAACCAGATCTCTCCCCGCCGCGCGCTCACCTCGAGTGATCGCGGAGCGTCGGACTCTCCCCCACACGCTCCGCTTCGACCTCCGCCCAGGCGTCACGATCGCCCCGCAGCTCCGCGTAGCGGGTCGCGAGCTGATCGAAGAACAGCCGCCGCTCGAGCGCATCGGCCGCCTCGTCGAGCAGCTCCGTCATCGGACGCCCGGTCGCCCTCGCCAGCGCAGCGAAGCGATCGCGGGTCTTCTCATTGACACGGATCGTCGTGCTCATGGCAAGAGTCTACCAAGATGTAGATCGATTCGTCTACTCCGCCCTGTCACTCTTGCAGCACCCGAAGCGCCGATCGGACCGGCGTCGAGACTCGGAGCTGGCGCGCCAGATCAACAAGGCGAGCCAGCTTCGGTCGGGGCTGCGCGAGAGAGCAGAATCGCAACTACTGCGCGGACGACGAAGGCCGTCACCTATCGCCGGGACGTCCTGCGATATTTGGCGCGCAGATGGGTGCGGAGCCGGCGCATTCATGAAGAGCGCCGATCGCAGCCTCTGTGTGTCAAGGGGGGTCTCGTTGGTTCGTGAAGAGCACGCGCGGTTGACCCATGACAACGTGTCGGAGGGGGGACTCGTGAGCCGACGCGACGCGATCCGCTTGACTCGGACGGTGTCGCTGGGGGCATGAGGTCCGCTCAGTGAACCATGACTCCCGCTCAGCCGCGACATGTTCACTGCAGCGCCGAGTCGGCATGATGCAGATTCGCGACCTTCATGACCGTCGCGCTGTCGAGGCGCCCGCGGTGAGCACCTGACTTTGACCTGCGGCGAACACGTCCAGGGCGCGTCCCGATCCGGAGCGAGGACCCCGCGTTACCGTTCGGGCATGCCGCTCCGCCGTCCCGGGGGCACGGTGACCTTCTTGTTCACCGATGTCGAGGACTCCAGCCGTCTGTGGGAGGAATCCCCAGCCGACATGGCCGACGCGCTGCGGATCCACGATGCAGTTGTCCGCGGCTCCATCGAACGACACGGCGGTTACGTGTTCGGTACTGGTGGCAACGGATTCTGCGCCGCGTTCTCGACCGCCGCCGACGCCGCGGCTGCGGCTATCGAATCCCAGGAGCAGTTGCGTGACGACACCGTTGTCGACTTCGCGGTGCGCATGGGACTTCACACCGGCGAGGCGATCCAACGCGACCGGAGCTACTTCGGCAGCGACGTGAACCGTGCAGCACGGCTGATGTCGCTCGCGCACGGCGGTCAGGTCCTCGTGTCCGACGCAACCGAGGTGTTGCTGCGCGACCGCGTGGTCCTGCGACCTCTGGGCGAGCATCGCCTCCGCGGGCTACGTGGGCGAATCTCGGTGCACCAGATCGTCGCCGAAGGGCTCGCCACCGAGTTCCCGGTGCTCCGCAGCGTCGACCCCTTCGCCGGCAACCTCCCCCAGCAGTTGAGTTCGCTCGTCGGTCGCGAAGAGATGGTCGCCGACGTCGCGGACCTCACCCGTTCGAACCGGCTCGTGACGCTGATCGGCGTCGGCGGCGTCGGCAAGACCCGACTGGCGCTCGAGGTGGGCGCCGAGGTCGCCGGAGAGTTCGTCGACGGCGTGTGGTTGGTCGAGCTGGCATCGATCGGCGACCCCGCGTCTGTCCCCGCTGCCATCGCCACCGTGCTAGGTATCACGCCCCAGCGTGGCGCGGCACTCATCGACACCGTGGCCGACGCGTTGCGAGGTCGCCGACTCCTCCTCGTCGTGGACAATTGCGAACACGTCCTGGCCGCGACGGGATCGGCCGTCGCCACGATTCTGGGCCGTTCCGGGACCGTCACGGTCGTCGCGACGTCGCGCGAGGTCCTGGCCGTCGGCGGGGAGACACCGGTCGCCGTCGTGCCCCTGACGCTGGAGGGAGGCCCGATCTCCGACGCCGTCACGCTGTTCGTCGAGCGCGCTCGCGCCGTGCGACCCGACTTCGGATTGCGTGAAGCCGAGACGGCCAATGCGGTGACCGAGATCTGCATGAACCTCGACGGCCTCCCGCTCGGCATCGAGCTGGCGGCATCGCGCATGGCCGCCATGAGCGCGGTCGAGGTGCGAGACCGGCTCGCGGATCGGTTCCGGCTGTTGGAGGGGACGAGCCTCGCGTCGGAACGACACCTCACCCTCGGCCATGCCGTCGAGTGGTCGTACGACCTCCTGACCGACGATGAGCAGCACTTGCTCCGGCTGACCTCGGTCTTCGCCGGGGGCTTCGATCTGGCGAGCCTGTATGCGGTGAGCGACGCTACCGATGAGGTCGAAGTGCTCCGACACCTCGACTCGCTGGTCCGCAAGTCGCTCGTGGTCGCCGACCACACCGCCACCCGGACGCGCTACCGCCTGTTCGAGACCATCCGTCAGTTCGCCGAGGACCGGCTGGCCCAGGCGGGCGATGTCGAGTCGTCACGCGCTCGGCACGCCCGGCACTTCGCGCAGCAGGCGGCCGACCGCTGGGAGCACTGGAACGGGCCCGGCTGGCGTGACGCGGTCGACTGGGTGGAGGTGGAGCTGGGCAACCTGCGCGGCGGATATCAGTGGAGCGCTCGGCGCGACGAGCTCGCGGTGGCCACCGACGTCGCCGCGCACGCCGCGTTGATGGGCTTCTCCGTGCAGCTGTTCGAGACGCTCGCCTGGGCCGAGGAGCTGCTGGAGCCCGCGTCGGCTGCCGACGTCACGCGTCTCCCCCGCCTGTACACGGGCGCCGGCTTCGCGTGTTTCGCCGGACGCGCGGAAGCCGCTCGCGCGAACGCGCATCGAGCGACAGAGCTGGAGATGGACTCCCGCTACGACGCGTGCGAGCCCGGGTACGCGTCGTTCGTGGAGGCGCTCGCCAGCGTGTATTGCGGCGATCTCGACCGCTATGTCGAGCTCACCGGGGCGGTGGCGCGTCGCTACGGCAGCGATCGGGGCTACGGGCTGGCCGCGTACGTCGACGGCTTGCAGTCGTGCGGTCGCATCGAGGAGGCACTGGCGCTCACCGAGGAGGCCGTCGCGGCGGCGAGGGCGCACGGCAACCCCTACTGGATCGCCTACGCGCTCTGGATCGCGGGGATGGCCTTCTCGAAGGCAGACGTGCGCCGCGCGTTCGCGGCGTGGGACGAGGGCGTCACGTTCGTGCGCGAGCAGCGCGTCCACTTTTTCGAAGGCTTCCTCGCTCGCGACGCCGCACGGTTGCATACCACTGACGGCGATCCGCACACCGCACTGATGTTGTTCGCCGAGGCGCTGAGCGCGTTCCAGCGCGCCGGCAACGTGCCGCAGCTCGTGATAACCCTGGCCAGCGTGCCCGCGCTGTTCGAACGACTCGACCGTCCGGCACCCGCAATGGTGATCCTCGGCGCGCTGTTGGGGGAACCAACGACCTTCCACCACGTCCCCGAGCTTCGCGAGCTCGGCGATCGCGTCCGCCGCACGCTCGGCGAGAAGCGCGCCGGCGAGTTGACGGCGGAGGGCACGGCCCTCGACCTGGGTCAGGCCGCCGTCTACGCCCGTGCGCAGCTCGACGTCGCCCGCCGCGACCCGAGCCCGCAAACGAGCCCGGCTCGGCCCGGCGGCTTGAGCCGGCGCGAGGTCGAGGTACTCCGCCTGATGGCCGACGGCCGCACTGCGGGCGAGATCGCCGCGCAGCTGTTCATCTCCGCGAGAACCGCCGAGCACCACATCCAGCACATCTACACGAAGATCGGCGTGTCGAGCCGCGCCGCGGCGACCCGCTGGGCCGTCAAGCACGGCGTCGTCGACGTCGCCGGGGGCTGACGGCCGAACAAATCCAGGGAAATGGGTAGATCCACCGATGCTGTGCCCGGGGCCCGTCCGGAGAATGACCCCTACGCCGATCGAATCCGATCGGCTGACAGAGAGATCCACTGCGA
Source organism: uncultured Actinomycetes bacterium (assembly GCA_963721435.1). Lineage (GTDB taxonomy): Bacteria > Actinomycetota > Acidimicrobiia > IMCC26256 > DASPTH01 > CAVRJC01. Next base: position 2,187 of record CAVRJC010000005.1, on the reverse strand, counting down.
TCCTTCCGAAAGGGGATGTCATGATCCTGGCAACAACGATGGTCGAGGACGTCGAGCGCTTCCTGGACGTGTTCGGCACCAAGGGCGCCGAGAAGCGTGCACTTCACGGATCCAAGGGCTCGACGGTGTTCCGCGACCCCACCGAGGACAACCGGGTCTGGGCCCTGTTCGACTGGGACGAAGAGGGCTGGGCGAGCTTCGTGTCCGACCCCGACGTCCCGCCCATCCTCAAGGAGGCCGGCCACCTCGGCGCGCCGCAGGCCGCGCTCCTCGTCGGCTCCTACGAGGCGTGAGGAGGACGACGATGAGCAGTTCCGACAACCGACCGGCCCGTGTCGGCATGATCACCGACCAGACCGGCGCACTGTCCTTCATGGGCGTCGCCAACGCCAACGTCGCCAAGATGGTGGTCGAAGACATCAACGCCCGCGGTGGACTCCTCGGTCGCCCGGTCGAGCTGTTCCTCGAGGACAGCGCGACCGACGACGCCGTGGCGGAGGCCGTGGCGGCGAAGCTCGTCGACCAGATCGACGTCGACGTCGTCATCGGCGGCATCTACAGCTCGACGCGCCAAGCGATCAAGGGACCGGTGGTCGACCAGGCGGAGACGCTCTACCTGTACCCCGAGCAGTACGAGGGACAGGAGTGCCACCCGTTGATCTTCTGCACCGGCCCGGTGCCGGCGCAGCAGGTCGAGCCCTTCTTCCCGTGGTTGATGCGCGAGACGGGGGTACGGCGCTTCTACATGCCGTCGGCCGATTACATCTGGCCTCGCACGTTGAACAAGAAGGTCCGTGAAGTCGTCGGCGCGGAGGGCGGCGAGGTCGTCGGCGAGGAGTACTTCCCGATGGACCACATGGACTACGAGTGGGTGGTCGAGGACATCATGTCGAGCGGTGCCGATGTCGTGTTCAACACGATCGTCCCGCCCGGGCTGACGCCGTTCCTCGAGCAGCTGCACCGTGCCGGCTTCACCGCTCGGGGCGGGCAGATCGTGTGCACCTACTTCGACGAGAACTTCCTGAACCTGGTGCCGGCCGACCACGTCGAGGGCCTTTACGGGTGCCTCGACTACTACCGCGGTGTCGAAGACCCGTTCAGCATCGAGCTCCTCAACCGCTACGAGAGCCTCTTCCCGGGGAGCGCCCTGTTCACAGCGGGGAGCGCGTGCACGGGGACGTACCGGGCGCTCAAACTCTGGGAGACCGCGGTCCGTGAGGCTGGTTCGCTGGACCAGGACGACGTCATCGCGGCGCTCGACCATGCCCGGATCGAGCAGGGCCCTGGAGGCCCGGCCGAGATGGTGCCGGGTCAGCACCACGTGCGGATGAACATGTACATCGCCCGGTCGGAGGGCGGCACGTTCACGGTGGTCAGGAACCTGGGCCACATCGACCCGAAGGAGTGCGAGGTCGGGAAGGCCTGACGTCGAGCGACGCATGCGGCCCGAAGTGCGAAACGCGAGGCCGGTCCCTTCCACCGGGCCGGCCTCGCGCGCGCGTCGTACGGGCGACACACCGACCGCGACGAAGTAGCGTTCGCGCCGCGGCAAAGGAGTGGATCTGTGGATCAGGAAGCGGCGAATCAGCTGGCAACCCTGGACTTCGCGGTGCGAGCGCTGCGAGAGCAGGTTGTCGCGCTGCAAGACGCGCAGATGGACGTCGTCTCGAACTGCGAGCCGTGGACGGTCCGCCGGTTGGCCAGCCACGCGTTGAACAACCAGCTGCTGTGGGCGGGTGTCGTCACCGGTGAGGAGACCGTATCGCCCGAGGAGACCATGGGCGCGGTGCCCTACGACGGCGACCTCGCGCAATACGCGGACGAGGTGACCGACCGCAGTCTGGCGATGTGGGGCACCGACGGCGTGCTGGATGCCAGCCATGTCACCCCTTTCGGGGAACTGCCCGGATCGGTCGTGATCAACTTCGCCACCATCGACGCCTTGTGTCACGCGTGGGACCTGGCGGCGAGTGTCGGTCACCCGATCGAGTTCGAGGTGGAGATGATCCCGACGATCTCCGTCGTGGTCGCGGCGACCTGCACCGACGCGGCACGCGAGCACGATCTCATCAAGCCGGTAGCTCCGACCCCCGCAGACGCCACCGACACCGAACGACTCATGGCCGCGGCGGGCCGGTCCATTTCCCGCTGAGCGACCGCTTTCGGTGTTCCTCACCACCGCGGTGT
>CAVRJC010000004.1:0-377475 GCA_963721435.1 uncultured Actinomycetes bacterium | reverse complement strand
ACACGACCGCCGCGGCGACGTCGCTCGCACGCACGAGCCGCCCGAGCGGTGACGCTGCGACCAACTGATCGAGCAGCGTGCCGTCACGCATGGCGACGAGGTGATCGTGCGCCGCGGCGATGCGCGAGAGGTGCTCGCCTTCGATCGCCGACGGCACGACCGCGTTGACACGGACGCCGTGGCGACCGACTTCCTTCGCGAGTGACTGCGTGAGCGCGATGAGCCCTGCTTGCGCGACCGAGTGCGCGCTCACGTACGCCAAGCCGTCCTTCCCGGTGGTCCCCGAGATGTTCACGATGGAACCGCGACCGTTCGGGACCATGACGCGGAGCGCTTCGCGGCAGCAGAGCATCGCGCCGGTCACCTTGATCTCGAACGCGGCGCGCCACTCGGGCAGCGTCATGTCCACGACCGCGCGCTGCAGGCGCGGCGCGGCGGCGTTGTTCACCAGGACGTCGATCGTACCGGCCTCCGCCGCGATGTCGGCGAACGTCCGCGTGACCGCGTCGTCATCCGTGACGTCGCACACGCGCGACCACGCGCGTCGACCACCCGCCGTGACCATCGCGGCGGCATCGTCGAGTGGGCTCGCGGTGCGCCCGATCACAGCTACGTCCGCGCCGGCGTCGGCGAAGGCCAGCGCGATCACCCGTCCGAGCTCGCGCCCGCCACCGGTGACGATCGCGACCCGACCCTCGAGATCTGTGTGCATCAGGGTCACCCTCTCACAGTGCTGCCACCTCTGATTCTCGCAGCGGCGCACGCGGTCGTCGGGCGGCGCGTTACCAGGAATGGAGCACGGATGACGGAGACACTCACGGTCGGCGATGGACGGCAACTCGCGTACGAAGTCGTCGGCGCGCCGGACGGCATCCCGGTGTTCTTCCAGCACGGGACCGGCGACTCGCGTCTGTGCAAGCACCCCGACGACGCGGTCACCGTGGCGCTCGGCATCCGGCTCGTCACGGCCGATCGGCCGGGCGTCGGTGGGTCGGAGCCGTTGAAGCACCGGAGCATGCACGTCGAGCTGTTCGTCGGTGACGCCGACGACATCCTCGACCCCGAGATGAGCAACCGGATCGCGGCGCGCCTCCCCGACTGCACCGAGCACACGTGGCCGGGTACAGGTCACTGCGGCGTTACGGCCGTTGGACGGAGTTCCTCGGCGCGCTCGTCTAACTTCCGGCCCGATACTCGGCCCGGCTCTCCGGATATCGCCCGGGTATCCTCAACGCCCCGCCCCAGTCTCACACGTCCGGACGTCCGTGAGGAGGGCCGAGGCACCAACCTCTGAAGTCAACCGATTCGGTTCATTGGGCGACCTCGCTTGGTGCAAGCGCGATCAGTCGAGGTCGCTGTCAGCGTCGGTGACGAACCAGTTCTTGGGATTCGAGACCAAGGGGCGTGACGGGTCTCGGTCGTCGATGTGCACCGCCAGTTCGTGGGTTCGACTCGCGTGCCTCGCCCTCAGGAAACCCAGGGAACGGAACGTCGCGCGAGCGCGGTCGTTGAGCGTTCTGCACCGCAGGATCGCGACACCCTCGTCGCGAGCAGTTCGGACGGTGTGCGCGAACAGCGGGCCGAGATGACGGGGCGCCGCGAGGTAGTCGACGACTTTGAGGGCCTTCTCTTCGTGCCAGGTGGTTGCGCGCACCACGACATATCCGACGGGGCGTCCGCGGCGCAGCAAATAGAAGCGCGAGTAGTCACCGCGGTCGGGAGACTGGTCGAATCGCCACTGCAGTCTCGCGGTATCCCGCCGTCCGATCACGGGAAACTCCGGGGAGACGTCATGCCAGATTCGATCGCCCCGATCATCGAACGCGTCGATGGGAACGAGATCAAAGCCAACACTCCGAAGCCGACACCACCACCCCGCGACTCGACCCGCGCTCCAGTTCAACGGGGTGGCCGCGCGCACGAGCCATCTCGGCGCGCCGCGCCGTCGGAGGAACCTCAACGGATCGAGGACGTACACGTAGACCGGGACAGCCCCGACCATGGTGTACCCGTTGCGGATCGTGTGTCGCCTCCCGTCGTCGGACATGCCCACCGAACACGAGATCCGACACTTGTCCCGCGCCGCGACGCTCAGTGCCGCCGCAATGCCCGTGCCTCGCCATCGGGGATCGACGATGAGGTTGAAGCCCCATTGCGAGCGGCACTCCTCATCGCCGACCTTGAGCGGAAACGGAACCCGTGCAGTGGTCCCGATGATCTTGCCTTCACGTCGGCAGATCCAGACCCAAGGACCTTCTTCTTCGCGCCCAGCAGGATTCTGCACACACAACCAAACGGTGCGCGCCGGATCGGCAACGCGACTCTCGTCACCCCACAGGCCGCGCCGAAAATCGTGGAGTTCGCGCAACTCGCTCACAGTGCACCGCGAGACGCCCTCACCAGCCTCCTCGGCGCCATCGCTCATACCGACACGCGCCGAGAAGCGAGATCGAAACTGCAAGACACGCGACCTCCAGAGCCGATTACGCGACTCGACGACCAGGTGAGCCCAGATGCTAAACGACACATTTCGGCAGGGCTGCGCGACGTTCTTCGCAACGTGGTCTGTTCTCACGGCGCCCCGACGGAGGTGCGCGGCCTGAAACGCGACTACACCACGCGGTGCTCATGCACGGTCACGCGTTGATACAGAGCCATCGGCATTGGTGAACTCACCGAAACCGGCGACCTTGCCTACACCGAACTCCCCCGCATCCGCACCCACCGCAACCGCGACAAGAACGGCAAGTCCTCTGGATCGGCCGCGCGCACAGCATCGGCCACGCCCGCCAACACCTCAACCTCCTCGGCTACGCGCTCATGGTCAACGGACGCGCGTTGCATCGCCACCGCCGACATCGCCCGAGCCAACTCGCTGCGTAGAACTTGAACAGCGCCCCAGACCTCGGCGTTCAACCGCGAGCGGAGCGGCCTTCGTGGACCGCAGGCATGACATGAACGTCCCGACCTGTGGAATCGGGGTCTTTGGGAGGTCAATCAACCTCGAAGTCGCAACGGCTTCGAGGATTTCTACCAAGTATTCTGCAGCCCCCGCCCTCGTAGCTCAGGGGATAGAGCATCGGCCTCCGGAGCCGTGTGCGGAGGTTCGAATCCTCCCGAGGGCGCTTCCCGAAGGCCCGATGCCCTGCGGGCATCAACCGATCTTGTCGGTGGTCGTGCGGGCGTCGTCCTTCTTCGAGAAGCTGTCGGGCACCGGGTACAGCTTGGCGGCGTCGGGTGGCAGCGCGATCAGCTCGGGGGCGCCGGCGGCGACGAGCGCACCGACGGCGGTGAGGATCGCCAGGTGCTGGGCCTCGACTCCCATGATGCTGGCGGCCACCGAGCGGGCGTTCTTGTCGGAGTAGGCGCCGACGTTGGCGACGTAGGTCGACGCCGCGGTGAGCTCGAGCTCCTTCGCGAGGTCGACGACGGGGCCGGGCCCGGTGAGCGTCGGCTTCGCGTTGTTCACGACGGTGAGCAGCACAGGGTCCGGCGTGCCCGCGCTCGCGGCGTGGAAAGCACGCGGCGCGAACGTGGCGCCCAGGCCGGTATCGGCCTCGTCGACCTGAATTGCAACTGGCTGAGCGTTGCTACTGGCGCGTGCCTTCGAAGGTCGCGTCGCCGAACGATCCGAGCTTGGCGGTGCCGGCGATGGTGTCGCCGTCGACGGTGGCGGTGAGATCGACCTCGATGGGCATCGGCTGGGTGAGCTTGACCGTCCACGCCAGCTTGTTGCCGTCGACGGTGCCGTCGGTGAAGTCGGCACCGCCCATCGCGCTCTGCAACGAGCCCGACAGCGAGCCGCCGTCGGTGACGAGCACGAGCGTGACCGCTTGTGCACCCATCGGGGTCTTCAGGTCGATCTTCCAGGTACCGTCGGCGGCCATGTGTCCCCTTCGTATCCAGTGCCCGCGAGGGGCGCACGAACCCGTATCCTCGGTGCCATGCAGGATGGTGTCAACAGCCCCCCGAGTGCCGATCGAGCAGCCGATCGAGCAGATGGCGCCGACGACGGGCGCGAGCGTGCGCAGGCCGAGCTGATCGACGCCGTGCTCGACGGCGAGGCCGCCGGTGCAGAGGAAACCGGCGAGCAGATCACCAGCCCCACCAAGCTCATCCGGATCGCCACCATGGTGCGCACGATGCTCGACGAAGTGCGCCGCGCCCCGCTCGACGACGCCGGTCGGCGCATGCTCAGGGAGATCCACGAGAAGTCGCTCCACGAGCTCGAAGGCGTCCTCTCCCCCGACCTCCGCCAGGAGCTCAGCGAAGTCGTGTTCCCGTTCACGAGCGACGAGCCCACCGACTCGGAGCTGCGGATCGCGCAGGCGCAGCTCGTCGGCTGGCTCGAAGGCCTGTTCCACGGAATCCAGGCCACGCTGTTCACGCAGCAGGCGATGGCGCAGGGCCAGATCGAAGAGATGCGGCGTCGCCGCGCGCTCGAGCCCGGCGCGATGGGCATGCCCCAGCAGGGCGGGCCGAGCGGGTACCTGTGAGCACCACCGAAGCCGCCGAGCCGAGCGACGGCGCGCTCTTCCGCCTCCAGACCTGGTCGCCGGGAAGCTGGCGCGAGCACGCAGCCGCGCAGCAGCCCGAGTGGCCCGACGCGGCACGGCTCGACGCCGCCCTCGCCGAGTTGCGCGCGGTCCCGCCACTGGTGTTCGCGGGCGAGGCGCGCAGCCTCACCGAGACTCTCGCCGCGGTCAGCGATCGGCGCGGCTTCGTGCTCCAAGCGGGTGACTGCGCGGAGTCGTTCGACGCGTTCTCGGCCAACTCGATCCGCGACAAGCTCAAGGTCATCCTGCAGATGGCGGTGGTCCTCACCTACGGGAGCGGCGTCCCCACGGTGAAGATCGGGCGGATCGCGGGCCAATTCGCGAAGCCCCGCTCGGCGCCCACCGAGCAGCGTGACGGCATCGAGCTCCCGTCGTTCCGCGGCGACATGGTGAACGACTTCGAGTTCGATCCCGACGCGCGCGTGCCCGACCCGCAACGCCTCGTGCGCGCGTACCACCAGTCGGCATCCACCTTGAACCTGCTGCGCGCGTTCGCCAAGGGTGGCTTCGCCGACCTGTCACGCGTGCACGCGTGGAACCTCGAGTACCTCGACGAGAGCCCGGAAGGGCGTCGCTACGACGCGCTCGCCGCGGAGATCGACCGCGCGCTCCGCTTCATGGCCGCGTGCGGCATCGACCTCGACGCCGAGCTCCAGCTCCACCAGGTCGACTTCTACACGTCGCACGAAGCGCTCATCCTCGGGTACGAGGAAGCACTGACGCGCCAGGACTCGCTCACCGACGACTGGTACGACTGCTCCGCGCACCTCGTGTGGGCGGGCGAGCGCACGCGTCAGCTCGACGGCGCGCACATCGAGTTCCTCTCGGGCATCCAGAACCCGGTCGGCGTGAAGCTCGGGCCCTCGGTCACCCCCGAGGAGGCCGTCGCGCTCTGCAACCGCCTGAACCCGGGCCGCCAGCCCGGTCGGCTCTGCCTCATCAGCCGCATGGGAGCCGACCGCGTCGAGGAAGCGCTCCCGCCGCTGTTGCGCGCGGTGTCGCTCTCAGGCCAGCCGGTGGTGTGGATCTGCGATCCCATGCACGGGAACACGTACCAGCACGCGAGCGGCTACAAGACGCGCGACTTCGCCGACGTGATGCGCGAGCTGCACGGCTTCTTCGCCGCGTGTGACGCCAACGACGTCTGGCCGGGTGGGGTGCACATCGAGCTCACCGGCGAGAACGTCACCGAGTGCCTCGGCGGGACCCACGAAGTGCTCGGCGACCATCTCGAGCGCCGCTACGAGACCGAGTGCGACCCTCGGCTCAACGCCCGGCAGTCGCTCGACCTCGCGTTCCAGGTCGCGGAGCTGCTGCGCAGGTAGGCGTTTCGCCCGCGACGCGGCGCTCAGGTACGCAATCGCCGCTGCACGCGAGCATGGTCCGGTGACCCGCTTCGACGAGCTCGGACCCAACTCGGGGCTGGTCGAAGAGCTGTACCAGCGCTACCTCGAGAACCCGGCTTCGGTCGACGCGCACTGGCGCGCCTATTTCTCCGGGCAGCCGTCATCGACCGACGGCAACGGTGCCGAACAACCGGTGGCCCAGGTCGTCGCAACGCCACCGCCGAAGCCGGCACCCGGGCCGATGGTGCTCGAGGGCGACGAGCCCGAGCCGTTGCGGGGCGGCGCCGCGCGCACGGTCGAGAACATGGAGGCCAGCCTCACCGTCCCCACCGCCACCTCGGTGCGGGCGGTTCCCGCGAAATTGCTCGAGGTCAACCGCCAGATCCTGAACAACCAGCTCGAGCGCACGCGCACCGGCAAGGTCAGCTTCACGCATCTCATCGTGTTCGCGGTGGTGCGCGCGCTTGCGGACTTCCCCAACCTGAACGCGACCTACGAATCGGTCGACGGCAAGCCCACGGTCGTGCGCCACACGCAGGTGAACCTCGGGTTGGCCGTCGACGTGAAGCGACGCGACGGCTCCCACTCGCTCCTCGTGCCGTGCGTGAAGCGCGCCGACACCATGGACTTCGCCGCGTTCTGGCGCGCGTACGAAGCGCTCATCGAGAAGGTGCGGTCGGGCAAGGTGTCGCCCGACGACTTCTCGGGCACCACGTGCACGATCACGAACCCGGGGATGATCGGGACCGTGCACTCGGTGCCGCGGCTCCTGCCCGGCCAGGGCTTCATCCTCGGCGTGGGGAGCATCGGCTATCCCGCCGAGTTCGAGGGCGCCGATCCGCACACGCTCGCCCAGGTCGGCGTGAGCAAGGTCACCACACTCACCAACACCTACGACCATCGCATCATCACCGGCGCGGAGAGCGGCGAGTTCCTCCGCCGCATCCACGGCCTGCTCCTCGGCGACGACGGCTTCTACGACGACGTGTTCGCGAGCCTCGCGGTGCCGTACGAGCCCGCGCGGTGGATCACCGACCGCGGCGCGTTCGCGGATCCGGCCTCGCTGAGCGAGAAGGTCGTACAGGTCCACTCGCTGGTGAACATGTACCGCGTGCGCGGGCATCTCATCGCCAACCTCGATCCGCTCGGACGTCGCGCCCCGACGACGCACGAGGAGCTCGACATCACGCACCACGACCTGTCGATCTGGGACCTCGACCGTGAGTTCCCCATCGGCAACCTCGGCGCCGGTCGTCTGCTCCGCGCCACGATGCCGCTGCGCGACATCCTCGGTGTGCTGCGCGACGCGTACGCGCGCACGGTCGGCGTCGAGTACATGCACATCCAGGAGCCCGACCAGAAGGAGTGGATCCAGGAGCGGGTCGAGTCCTCGCACCCGCCGGCCACTCCGGAGGAGAAGCGGCGCATCCTCGAGCGGCTCAACGCGGCCGAGGCGTTCGAGCGCTTCCTGCACACGAAGTACCTCGGGCAGAAGCGCTTCAGCCTCGAAGGCGCGGAGACACTCGTCCCGATGCTCGACGCCATCTGCACCGAGGCGGCCGACGCGGGCATGAGCCGCGTGGTGCTCGGCATGGCGCACCGCGGGCGGCTCAACGTGCTCGCCAACGTGATCGGCAAGTCGTACGAGCAGATCTTCCGCGAGTTCGAGGGTGAGCTCGACCCGTCGAGCATCGAGGGCTCGGGCGACGTGAAGTACCACCTCGGCGCGCGCGGGAAGCACGACGCGCCCGGCGGCCGCGATGTCGCGCTCACGCTCGCGGCGAACCCGAGTCACCTCGAGGCCGTCGACCCCGTGGTCGAAGGCATGGCGCGCGCCGAGGGCGACGCGCTGCACGACGACGCGCGCGTCGCGGTGCTCCCGGTGCTCGTGCACGGCGATGCCGCGTTCGCCGGCCAGGGTGTGGTGGCCGAGACGTTCAACCTGTCGGAGGTGCCGGGCTACGAGGTCGGTGGCACCGTGCACATCGTCGTCAACAACCAGCTCGGGTTCACGACCGCGCCCGAGCTCGGGCGGTCGAGCGTCTACCCCACCGACGTCGCCAAGATCGTGCAGGCACCGATCTTCCACGTGAACGGCGACGACCCCGAGGCCGCGGTGCGCGTGATCCGGCTCGCGTTCGAGTTCCGGCAGGCGTTCGCCAAGGACGTCGTCGTCGACCTGTTCTGCTACCGGCGGTTCGGGCACAACGAAGCCGACGAGCCCGCGTTCACGCAGCCCACGATGTACCGCCTCATCCAGGAGCACCCGTCGGTCGGCACGATCTACCGGCAGCAGCTCGTGCAGCGCGGCGACATCACGCCCGACGACGAAGCCGCGCTCGAAGCCGACTTCCGCGCCCGCCTCGACCACGCCTTCGCGGCCACCCACGCAGGGACGCGCCCGGACGACCCGAGCTCCGACCTCGATCTGGGCGACGACGGGACGCGCGCGGTCGTGCCGTCGATCGTCGCCGCGACCGCGGTGCCGCGCGCGGTGCTCGAACAGGTGATCACGGGGCTCACCACCTGGCCCGACGACGTCGAAATCCACCCGAAGCTCGAGCGCCAGCTCCTGGCGCGCCGCACGATGTTCGACGGCGACGCGATCGACTGGGCCCTCGGCGAAGCGCTCGCGTTCGGCTCGCTCGTCGTCGAGGGGGTACCAGTCCGCCTCGCGGGTCAGGACACCCGGCGGGGCACGTTCAGCCAACGCCACGGCGTGCTCGTCGGCCAGGACAGTGAGCACGAGTACGTGCCCCTCGCGCACATCGCCGACGGTCAAGCGCCGTTCCTGCTCTACGACACCGTGCTGTCGGAGTACGCCGCGCTCGGCTTCGAGTACGGCTACTCGGTCGCGTCCGACGCGCTGGTGTGCTGGGAGGCGCAGTTCGGCGATTTCGCCAACGGCGCGCAGATCGTGATCGACCAGTTCGTCGTCGCCGCGGCCGACAAGTGGGGCCAGCGCAGCAGCCTGTCGTTGCTGCTGCCCCACGGGTTCGAGGGCCAGGGCCCCGAGCACTCGAGCGCGCGGATCGAGCGCTACCTCACGTTGTGCGCCGAGGACAATCTGCGAGTCGTGTACCCGTCGACATCGGCGCAGTACTTCCACGCGCTGCGCCGCCAGGCGGTCGCGAGCGAACGCGTGCCGCTGGTGTGCTTCACGCCGAAGCGCTACCTGCGTATGTCACAGACCCACTCCCCCGTCGTCGCCTTCACCGACGACACGTTCCACGTGGTGCTCGACGACCCGAGTGACGCGCTCGACCCCGACGCAGTCACGCGGGTCGTGCTCTGCACCGGCAAGATCGGCCACGAGCTCATCGACGCGCGCGACGCGGCTGGGGCGCCGGTCGCGATCGTGCGCGTCGAGCAGCTCTACCCGTGGCCGGAACCCGAGCTGTCGTCCGCGCTCGCGCGCTACCCGTCGGCGCGCGAGGCGATGTGGTTGCAGGAGGAGCCGTCGAACATGGGCGCGTGGACCTTCGTCGCCGAGCGCCTCCGCGCCATCGCCGGCGATCGCACCGTGCGGGTGGTCGCGCGTGCCGCGAGCGCGAGCCCCGCGTCCGGCAGCGTGAAGGTCCACGACCGCGAGCAGCACGACTTGCTTGCTGTCGCCTTCGCCTGATCGTCATGTTTTGGCGTCGCTCAAGCCCCCTATAGGGGGTGTAGCGACGCCAAAACGGTTCTCTCGGTTTAGCGGAACGCCTTCACGACGGTCTTGACGACGTTCGACGCGAACTTGGCGTCGAGCGGGAGGTCGGTCACGAGGAACCGGTACATCACCGGGCTCACGTACATGTCGATCACGAGCTCGGGGTCGGCGTCGGCGCGCAGCTCGCCGCGTTCGATGGCGCGGCGGATCACCGCGCGGTTGCGCTCGCGCTTCGTCGCGGTGATCTCGTCGTGCGCGGCCGCGAGCTCGGGGATGCGGCGCCGCTCGGCGATCAGCATGGGCATCGCGGTGCCGACCGGGGAGTTCGTGAAGACGCGGATGAGGCGGTCGATCAACGCCCGGAGGTCGCCCTCGATGGTGCCGGTGTCGACGGCGGGCTCGCGCTCCTGCCCGAAGTACTGCGACGCGGCGATGATCAGGTCGAGCTTGCCGGGGTAGCGCCGGTAGATCGTGCCCTTGCCGACACCGGCGCGTGCCGCGACGCCCTCGACGGTCATGCCGTCGAAGCCGCACTCCGCGAACACCGCGAACGCGGCCGCGAGGATCGCTTCGTCGGCCTCGACGCTGCGCGGCCGACCCGGGCGGCGCGCTTCCACTCCGGCCGCGGCCGCCACCGTCAGCCCTCCATCACGGACTCGGGCATCACGGGCTCGGGCACGGCTGGCGCGCCGTTGGCTGCACCGTTGGCGGCGGCCCCGGCGCGCACTCGGGCTTCGTCGAGCTCGGCGTGCTGGGCGTCCTCGGAGTCGCGCGGCGCGCGGGCGGGGAGGAACACGAGGGCGATGATCGAGCCGAGGAACGCGGCGCCCGCGGCCACGAGCAGCCCGGAGTGCATGCCGTCGATGAAGCCGTTGGTGGCCGCTTCGGCCAGACCGGGAATGGTCTTCCCCGCGGTGAGCGCGACGCCGAGCGGCGAGTGCTCGATCGTCTGCGCGACGCCCGTGGGCACGTTCTTGCCTCGCAGGAACTCGGCGACCTGGTTGCTGTAGGCAGAGGCGAGCACGCTGCCCACGACCGCGACGCCGAGCGCGCCACCGACCTGACGCGTGGTGTCGTTCACCGCTGAGCCGACCCCTGCCTTCGCGCGCGGGAGCGCGCCCATGATCGACTCCGTCGCCGGCGCCATGGTGAGCCCCATGCCGCCGGCCATCAGCATCATGCGCCACATCACGTCGGGGAAGTACGGGCTCGACGCGTCGAGCTGCGAGAGCAGCACGAGCGCGACCGCCGACGCACATCAACCCGGACCCGACCACGAGCTTCGTGCCGACGCGGTGCACGAGACGCGCGCTCAACGGCGACACGATCATCATGAACGCGGCCCACGGCAGGAACCGCACGCCGGTCTCCAACGGCGTGTACCCGAGCACGAACTGGAAGTACTGCGTGATGATGAAGATCGCGCCGAACATCGCGAAGAACACGAGCATCACGCCGTTGCTCGCCGCGGTGAACCGCGGGTTCTTGAAGAAGTGCACGTCGAGCATCGGGTGGTCGATGCGGCTCTCCCACACGAAGAAGACCAGCATCAGGAGCGCGCCGACGACGAACGCCGAGACGATCGTGCTGTCGCCCCAACCGTCGACCGGCGCCTCGATGATGCCGTAGAGCAGCGACGACAGCCCGAAGATCGAGAGCAACGCGCCGACCGGGATCGAGCTTCGGCGCGCTCGGGTCCTTCGACGTGGGGATCAGGAAGAAGCCCGCCAGCAACCCGACGATCACGATCGGCACGTTGATGAGGAAGATCGAGCCCCAGTAGAAGTGCTGGAGCAGGAAGCCCGCGGTCACCGGGCCGAGCACACCCGCGAGGCCTGCGGTGCCGGCCCAGAACGCCGATCGCCTTGCCCCGCTCGGGGCCCGGGAACACGTTGGTGATGATCGACAACGTCGCCGGCATGATGAACGCGCCGCCGATGCCCATGAACGCGCGCGTCGCGATGAGCTGCTCGGACGAGTTCGCGAACGCCGACGCGATCGACCCGACGCCGAAGATCACCAGCCCGAGTTGGAGCGCACCGCGTCGCCCGAAGCGGTCGCCGAGGCTCCCGCACGTGAGCAGCAACCCGGCGAACACGAGCGTGTAGCCGTCGACGATCCACTGCAGCTGGCTGCTGTCGGCGTGCAGATCCTTCGCGATCGTGGGGATCGCGACGTTGAGCACCGTGTTGTCGAGCACGATCACGAGCAGGCTGAAGCAGAGGACGATGAGGATCCACCACCGCCTCGCGTAGGCATGCTCCTGGACTCGATCGGAGTGTGTGCTCATGGGGGCTCCGGTGGCTCACCGCCGGGTGCGGCGCACCCGATTTCTAGCACGCGACCGTTCCGAAACCCAGCCTCGGGCGGGGCGCCCGTCCGGAGGCTCAGCTCGCGGCGGCGATGGCGCCGAGCGCAGCCTCGACCGAGGCGTCCGACGCGTCGATGAGCGGCAGCCGGACGTTCGGCGTGGGGATCTTCCCCTGCGCGTGGAGCACGCCCTTGAACACCGACGGGTTCGGCTCGGCGAAGCAGGCCTGCACGACCGGGAGCAGCGCTTCGGCGTGCGCGCGGCCGTCGTCGACCTTGCCCGCGAGCCCGCACTCGATCATCGCCACGAACCGCTCGGTGCACACGTGCGCGCTCGCGCTGATCGCTCCCGCGCCGCCCATCAGCACCGTCGGGAACAGGAACGGGTCTTCGCCACCGAGGACCGAGAAGTCCGCGGGTGCGCCCGCGAGGATCTCGAGCGTGTCGGCATCGAGCGACCCCACCGACTGCTTCACCCCCGCGACGTTCGGGGTGTTGGCGAGGTGCAGCATGCCCGCGGGCCCGAGGTTGCGACCGGTGCGGTACGGGATGTTGTAGATCACGACCGGCACCGAGCTCGCCTGGGCGACTGCTTCGACGTGCGCGACGATGCCGGCCTCCGACGGACGCACGTAGTACGGCACGACGGTGAGCACGGCGGTGAGTGCGGGGGTCCCGGCCAGCTGCTGCACCATCGCGACCGTCTTGGCGGTGCTGTTCGTGGTGCCGCCGACGATCAGCTGCGCGCCGCGCTCCGCGCAGACCCGTGAGCACACGTCGACGACCGCGTGCTGCTCGGCGGCGTCGAGCGCCGGCGACTCGCCCGTGGTGGCCAACGCGACGAGGCCCGCGGCACCCGCCTCGAGATACTCGTGGCCGAGCGCCTCGAGCGCATCCAGCGCTACCGCGCCGTCGGCCGCGAACGGCGTGATCAGCGGGACGTAGACCCCTTGGAGCAGGCGCGTCATGAGGAGGAGAGTAGCCCCGCGAGCTCGCGCGCTCGAAGGAAGATCGCGTCGAGCATGGGCTCGGTGAGACGACCGGTGAACGTGTTCTGCTGGCTCGGGTGGTAGCTGCAGAGCACGGTGACGCCCGCCGTCGGGACCTCGACGCCGTGCCCGAACTTCGGGCGCGGTGTCGGCAGCGGTGTCCCCGCCGCGGTCAGCACCCGGCCGACCGCGTCGTAGGCGAACGCGCCCAGCACGACGATCACCTTCACCTGCTCCAACAGCGCGAGCTCGCGCGTGAGGTACGGGAGGCAGCGGTCGCGCTCGTCCGTCGTCGGCTTGTTCGCCGGTGGCGCGCACCGGACCGCGGCCGCCACGTAGGCGTCGCGAAGCTCGAGGCCGTCGTCGACCGCGACCGACTGCGGCTGGTTCGCGAGGCCGGCGCGGTACATCGCCCCGAACAGCCAGTCGCCCGAGCGGTCACCCGTGAAGACCCTCCCGGTGCGGTTGCCACCGTGCGCCGCGGGCGCGAGGCCGGCGACGAGCACCGAGGCCTGCGGGTCACCGAAGCCGGGCACCGGCCTCCCCCAGTACGCCTCGTCGCGGAATGCGGCCCGCTTGTCCCGTGCGACCGCTTCGCGCCACTCGACGAGGCGCGGGCACGCGCGACATCCGACGATCTCGTCGGTGAGCGCGGCGAGTCGCGCGACGTTCTCCGGAGCCACGCCCGGATCGTACGGCCGATAGGGTTCGCCGCCGTGCGCCTGGTCCTGGTCGTGAACCCTGCCGCGTCCTCGTACAGCGAGCACGCGCGCCGCGAGGTCGAACGGCGGCTCGGGGCTGCCCATGAGCTCGTGGTCATGGAGACCGACAAGCGGGGCCACGCGACCGAGCTCGCCGCCGCGCCGCCGCGCGACGGGGCCGACGCCGTCGTGGTGCTCGCGGGCGACGGCACGCTCAACGAAGCGGCCGCGGGCCTCGCCGGGACCGACACCGCGCTCGCGCCGCTTCCCGGCGGGTCGACCAACGTGTTCGCGCGCACGATCGGCGTCGCCTACGACCCCGCCGAGGCCGCCGACGCCCTGCTCGCGTCACTCGCCGCGCGGTCGTTCCGCCGGATCGGCCTCGGGAACGCCAACGGTCGGTATTTCGTGTTCCACCTCGGCGCGGGCTTCGACGCCGCGGTCGTCTCCGAGGTCGAGGAGCGCCCTGAGGTGAAGCGGTATCTCGCGCACCCTGCGTTCGCGGTCGCCGCCGTCGACACATGGTTGCGGCGCTACGACCGGCGCACCCGCATCCGCGCCAGCGTGCTCGACGACGACGGCGGCACCACGCTGCTCGGCGAAGGGCCGTACGCCATCGTCTCGAATTCGGATCCGTACACGTACGTCGCGCGCCGCGCGATTCGCGTCGCGCCGCAGGCCGCGCTCGACCGGCCGCTCGCGCTGACCCTCATGCTCACCCTGCGCGCCGACCGTGATCCTGCGCGCGGTGCTCTCCTCGCTCGGCACGACGCGATTCCTCGCCGAGGCGCCGGAGATCGTGCAGGCCGCCGACATCGAAAGCCTGTGCCTCGAAGCCGACCGGCCCTTCCCGTGGCAGGTCGACGGCGAGTACCTCGGCGAGACCGATCACCTCGACGTGCGCTACGAGCCCGACATCCTCACCATCATCGTCCCAACACACTGAGCGCGACGTCGGGCACGTCGGTGCAGATGCCGTCGACCCCGGCGGCGCCCAGGCGCGCGATGTCATCGGGCTCGTTGACGGTCCAGACGTTCACCTGGATGCCGCGCTCGTGCGCGCGCTGGACGAGCGCCCCCGCGATGCCTCCGGCGAGCTGCCCGACGAACGGGTGCAGCGCCGAGTGACCGTGGGTTTCGGCGGTCAGGAGCGCGTCGAGGGGATCGCCGGCGAACGTGAGCAGCGCGGTCGGCACCTGAGCGGCGAGCATCCGCACGCGGTCGACGGTCGGGAGATCGAACGACGACACCAGCACCGTGTCGGTGCCCCCGCGCGACGCGAGGCACTCGACCACGAGATCGGCGACGCGCGCGGTGGGGTCCCAGTCGAGATCACGGGGCGAGTTCTTGATCTCGATGTTCACGAGCTTGCCCGCGCAGACGTCGAGTACCTCGGCGAGCACCGGCACCTCGGGCTCCGCCGCGCGGATGGCGTCGAGGGTCAGCTCGGCCCACACGCCGGGGGGTCCATCGGCGTCATGGCGAACCACCAACGCGCCGTCCAGGGTGCGGTGCACGTCGAGCTCGACCCCGTCGGCGCCGAGCTCCATCGCCCGCGCGAACGCCGGAATGGTGTTCTCCGGCGCCTGCCGCCGGGCGCCGCGATGGGCGAGCACGAGGGTCATCGGAGCGATCCTACGGGGGTGTCGATCTCATGCACTCGCGAGAAAATCCTGGTCAGGCCCTTGCGCGGGGCCTCGCGGCGAAAATAGTCTCTGCTACGGAGCGCCTCGAGGACCTCTCGTGAACCGCACGAAAGACTCCCACGGCACCAGGAAAGGTACGAAGTGGCACTGACCTGGGTCCGCACTCATGACTGGGATGTCGCCGCCTGGCGCGAGCGTTCGGCATGCCGTGATTCCGATCCCGACGTGTTCTTCCCCATCGGCAGCAGCGGCCCGGCGCTCGAGCAGATCGAGACCGCGCGGCGCATCTGTGCTGCCTGCCCCGTGCGGGACGAGTGCATCGAGTTCGCGCTCGCCACCAACCAGGAGGCGGGCATCTGGGGAGGCACGACCGAGGAGGAGCGCCGCAAGCTCCGCAAGGTCTGGCTCGCCAAGCAACGCCTGGTCGCGAGCTGAGCTGACCAACTCCCCAATGTTTTGGCGTCGGTAAACCCCCCTCTGGGGACCTTTACCGACGCCAAAACCGTCAGAGGCTCGCGGTGCCGGTCTTCCGGAGCGGGATCCGCAGGTGCACGCGCGTGCCGTGATCGCTGGTGAGCTCCATGGAGCCGCCGAGCTCGCTCGTCACCAGCGTCTGCACGATCGACAGCCCCAGCCCACCTGACCGCTCGATCGAGAAGTCGGGTGGGAGGCCCACGCCGTCGTCGATCACGTCGACGACGAATCTCACCGTCGGCCCGGGCCAGCACGACCGTGACCGACCCGCTCATCGTCCCGTCCCCCCGCGCGAACGCGTGATCGACCGCGTTCTGCATGAGCTCGTTGAGGACGACGGCCAGCGGCGTGGCGAGATCGCCGGGCAGGATCCCGGCGTCGCCTTCGACCGAGAGGCGGAGGTCGGTGTCGGGGCCCGTGACCGTCTCCTCCACGATGCGTACGAGCGGCTTCACGACCTCGTCGAAGCGTACGACGTCACTCGCGTCGCGGGACAGCGTCTCGTGCACGATCGCGATCGAACGGATCCGGCGCTCCGACTCCTCGATCGCGGCCTGGGCCTCCGGTGACTGGAGGCGGCGTCCCTGCAACCGCAGCAGCGCGGCGATCGTCTGCAGGTTGTTCTTCACGCGGTGGTGGATCTCGCGGATCGTCGCGTCCTTCGACAACAGCATGCGGTCACGGCGGCGGAGATCGCTGACGTCGCGCAGCAACATGAGCGCGCCGACGTCTCGCTCGCCTTCGAGCAACGGGATCACGCGCAGCAACACCGACGTCTCGCCGCGTTCGATCTCTTCCGTGACCGGGAGCTTGAGATGGAGCGCGATGTCGACGGCATCCTGCTCGAAGCCCATCTCGCTCAGGTAGAGGCCCGACGCGTAGGAGTGGATCCCCATCCGGTGCATCGCGCTCACCGCGTTCGGGCTCGCGAAGCGCACGCGGATGTCGTGGTCGAGGAAGATCACGCCGTCGCCCACACGCGGGGCGTCCTCGTACTCGTCGTCGTCCTGGCGGAAGGGGAACGTGCCCTCACCGATCATGTGCGCGAACCGATCGAAGAGCGCGAGGTAATGGTGCTCGAGCTCGCCCAGCTGACGACCGAGGGTCGGGCGCGTCTCGCGGGTGACGACCGCGATCACTTCGTCGTCGAACCGCACAGGGATGCACTGCACGCGCACACGCTCGGTGGATGCGAGCACGGGGGCATCGCCCTCGACGATCTCGCCCTTGCGCAGCGCGCGCGTCACGAGAGGACGCGCGACCTCGTCGACGACCGAGCCGACGAGGTCCATCGGGTAGAGCGTCTGCCCCGTGGTGGGCCGCACCTGGCCCAGGATCACCGAACGGCTGCCCTCCTCCCCCTCGACGGGCACGAGCAGGAGCAGGTCGGAGAAGCAGAGGTCGGCGAGCGGCTGCCACGACGCCACCAGGCGTTGGAGGTGGTGCAGCGCCTCACCGAAGAGTGCGGTCTTCGTGCGCGCCTGCTCGAAGAACAGAGTCACCGCGCAAGGGTACCGGCGGCTCCGCGGGGGCTTCGCCGACTTCGAAGAGGTACTCGCCGATTCGCGCGAGGCCGGCGATGTCGGTGACGTCGCTCTCGAAGGTGGGAACGGTCGCGACGACCTCGGGCAGCCGGGCGAGCTCGTCACGCAGCTCGGCTTCCCGTTTCGCGACGACTTCGTAGTTCCGGAACGACTCCGCGACGGTGGTGAGGACGCGCGCGTCGTCGTCGGCATCGGCGAGCGCGGGATCATCGAGCGCGGCGAGCTCGCGCGCGATCGCGGCACGGTCGCGCTCCAGGGTCTCGGCGGCGCGCTCGCCGTCGGCCGAGCGCAGGTACTCGGGCAGCGTCTTGTTCAGCACCAGCGCACCGAGATGGAAGTGACGCGCGTTCAGCTCGTGGCAGAACTGCTCGGCCTCTCGCAGCGGGGCACCCTCCAGAGTGGTCACCACCGCGAACGTGGTGCGCCGGTCGTGCAGCAGCTGCTCGACCGCGTTCGCCCGCTCGACGAAGCCCGAGTACATGGACTGGAAGTTCAGGAAGAACTCGGCGATGTCCTGGAGGAACTGGCTCCCGAGCACGCGGTCGGCCACTTGGTAGAAGGGGCGGCTGGCCGCGTTGAACATCCGGGCACCGCGCCCACCGCTGATGCGGTACGGCATGGTGAGGAGCCGCACGAGCCGTCCACCGAAGAACTCGGCCATGCGCGCGGGCGCCTCGAGGAAGTCGATCGCGTTCCTCGTGGGCGGCGTGTCGATGATGATGAGGTCGTAGCTACCGCTGGCGTGGAGGTCGTAGAGACGCTCCATCGCGATGTAGTCGTGACTCTGCACGAAGCGCGCGGTCACGTTGTGGTAGAGCCGGTTGTCGAGGATGCGGTACGCGGTGGCCTCGTCAGGCGCGTGGCGCAGCACGAGCTCGTCCCACGACTGCTTGGTGTCGAGCATCGCGGCGTACAGCTCACCGCGCGGCTCGACACCGAGCTCGCGGCAGGCGTCGAGCGACACTCGCCGTTCGACGTTGCCGAAGGGCTCGATCCCGAGCGCGTCGGCGAGACGGCGCGCGGGGTCGATGGTGAGCACGAGCACCTTGCCCCCGAGCCGCGCGGCCGCGGTGACCGCGGCGGCGGCGGCCACCGACGTCTTCCCGACGCCGCCGGAGCCGCAGAACACGACGACTTCGCGTGTCGCGAGCAGCGACTCGAGCGAGTGCGACGTGGCCGGGGGGCTCACGACAGCTCCTGGCCCAGCGCCTCGGCGACCATGCGCGTCACTCGCAGCCCGTGGTCGCGTACGAACAGGTACGGCAGCAGGAGGAGCGGGAGGTCGACGGTGTCGCGCAGCTCGCCGAGATACGGCGACCGCGTGCGCCGGAGCGAGACCGCAAGCCGCGCGGCATCGAGCACCGCGGGAACGCCCGGCCCGGCGCGTTCGACGAGCAGTGCAGTCGCAACCTCCGAGCGCAGCGCGTCGAACACCACTTCGTCGGCGTGCGTGAACAGCTCCGGGAGCACCCGGTTCACGATCACCACGCCCAGCGGCACGTCGAGTTGCTCGCGCGCCTTGGCCACCAGCTCGATGGTCTCGTTCACCGGCATCTCCTCCGGCGCGGTCACGACGTTGAGCGCGGTGAGCGCGGGATCGGACAGCAGCTCGACCATCCAGTCGGTCTGCTGGCGCACCGGCCCGACGTGCACCAGCTCCTGGATCGCGCGCGGGGCGTCGAGCTGGCCGATCACGTGCCCGGTCGCGGCGGCGTCGACCACGATGAGATCCCAGTCGGCGCGGCCCGCGAGCGACTCGCGGAGCTCCCAGCAGACCTTGCCGACGGTGAGGATCTCCTTCACGCCCGGCGCGGCGTTGGCGACGAAGTCGAAGGCCCGGGCGAGGGGCCCGATGCGCCCGATCACCGGCACCTTCACGTTCACCTTGAGGTACTCGCGCAGCGACGCCTCGGTGTTCATCTGCATCGCGTGGATGCCGGGATGGATCTGCTTGGGCTCGAACCCGACGGGGGCGTGCTCGAACAGCGCGGTCAGGTTGTCCTTGGCGTCGACCTCGACGAGGAGGACCCGCTTGCCCCGCTCGGCTGCGAGCAGCGCGGTCGCCGCGGTGACCGTGCTCTTGCCGACGCCACCCTTCCCGGTGAAGAACAGGAGGCGGCGGTCGAGCAGGTCGGGCGCGGAGGCCGCCTTCATGAGTCGCTCACGGCTCGGCGGGGCAGATCATTCGATGAGCCGCCTCGCGGTCGTTCGCTCCTACCTCCCGAAGCCGACGCGGCGGTTGTCGCCGTCTTCGTCGATCTCGATGTAGGCGATCTTGTCGGCGGTGACACCGATCCGTCGGCCCTTGGTGTCGGTGAGCCAGATCACCGGCGCGGCATCCTTGAGCGCGGCCTCGAACACCTTGATGACGTCGTCAGCGGTGCCGTCGAGCTCGATCGAGAGCTCCTTGCCGGTGTGAATGACCCCAATCCGAAGTTCCATGACTGGGAATCTAGTTGGCCGTCACCCGGCTTCCCGCTCCGGCGAGCCGGTGAGACACGACTGCTCAGATGAAGAGCGCCTTCACCTCGAGGAACTCCTCGAGGCCGTACTCGCCGTGCTCACGGCCGAGGCCCGACTGCTTGTAGCCGCCGAACGGGGCGCCGCGGCCGCCGCCGCCCTGGTTCACCCGCACCTGGCCGGCGCGGATCTTCCGCGCGACGCGTTGCGCGCGCTCGTCGCTCCCCCACACGCCGCCCGCGAGCCCGTAGACCGTGTCGTTGGCGATCTCGACCGCCTCCTCGTCGGTGTCGTACGGGATGATCGACAGCACGGGTCCGAAGATCTCCTCCCGCGCGATCGTCATGTCGGGCGAGACGTTGGAGAACACGGTGGGCCGCACGAAGTAGCCGTGGTCGAGGCCTTCGGGCGCGTCGGCACCGCCGGTGACGAGCGTCGCGCCCTCTTCGATGCCCTTGGCGATGTAGCCCCGGACCCGCTCGCGTTGGATGTCGGAGATCAGCGGGCCGAGGCGCGTGCCGTCGGCGAACGGATCGCCGACGGTGTACGACTCCGCGGCTTGACGCGCGAGCTCCTCGACCTCCGCGAGGCGTGAGCGCGGCACGATCATCCGCGTGAGCGCGCTGCAGGTCTGCCCAGAGTTCGCGTACGCCGCGCCGACGCCTGCGGGGATCGCGGCCGCGAAGTCGGCGTCGTCGAGGATGACGTTGGGCGACTTGCCGCCGAGCTCGAGCGCCACGCGCTTCACCGACTGCGCCGCGAGCTCCGCGACGCGCTTGCCCGCGCGTGTCGACCCCGTGAACGACACCATGTCGACGTCGGGGTGCGCGGCGAGCGCCTCGCCGACGACCGGCCCGACCCCGGTGACGAGGTTGAACACCCCCGGAGGGAACCCGATGTCGTCGATGATCTCCGCGAGGACGAACGCGTTGACCGGCGCGACCTCGGACGGCTTGAGCACGACGGTGCAGCCCGCGGCGAGCGCGTACGCGACCTTCGCCCCGATCTGGTTGAGCGGGTAGTTCCACGGCGTGATGCAACCGACGACCCCGATGGGCTCACGCACGACGAGGCCGTTGGACCGGTCTTCGAATGCGAACGTGTCGGCCAGTTCCGATGCGATCGTGAACGCGGAGATGCCGGTGCCGACCTGGATCGCGGCCGAGAGCGGCTTCGGCATCCCGACCTCGTGCGTGATGATGTCGGCGATCTCGTCGCGCCGGGCCTCGAGCGCTTCCGCGACGCGCAGCAACAACTTGCCGCGCTCGGGCGCAGGCTGCTCCGACCACGCGGGGAACGCGGCCTTGGCCGCGGCGACCGCACGGTCGATGTCGGCGGGCTCACCCGCCGGGATGGTCGCGAAGACCGCTTCGGTCGTGGAGTCGATGACCTCGAGGGTGCCGGTGCCCGCGGGAGTCACCCACGCGCCGTCGATGTAGAGCTTGTCGA
Source organism: uncultured Actinomycetes bacterium (assembly GCA_963721435.1). Taxonomy (GTDB): domain Bacteria; phylum Actinomycetota; class Acidimicrobiia; order IMCC26256; family DASPTH01; genus CAVRJC01. Next base: position 356,348 of record CAVRJC010000004.1, on the reverse strand, counting down.
AGACCTGCATGCCGACCTCCCGCGTGCACGAGCAGAGCGTGAACGAGGCTGATGGTACCGACCTGCGGCTGAGTAGTCTCCGGCAATGAGCGCAGACTCCGGCCCCGACGGCAGCCCTGACGTGGACGGACCCGACATCACCGGATACGTGAACTTCCGTGACCTCGGTGGCCACGCGACCCCGGACGGGCCCGTGCGCACCGGCATGCTCTTCCGGAGCGACTCGCTCGCACACGTGGGCGACGCCGACATCGACCATCTCGTCGGCAACCTCGGCATCCGCACCGCGATCGACCTCCGCCACGACATCGAGGTCCAGGACTACCCGCTCGACACCCTGTCGGCCGCGGGCGTGCACATCCACCACATCCCGCTGTTCGACCCGTCGCGACCGTCGATGCTGCCCGACGACATCGCGTCGCTCACCCTGGCGAAGATCTACCGTGACCTTCTCGAGACCGCCAGCTCGCGTCTCGTCGACGCACTGCGTGTCGTGACCGCGGAGCTGACCGAGCCGCTGGTGTTCATGTGCTCGGCGGGCAAGGACCGCACGGGCGTGCTCGCCGCGCTCGTGCTCGGGCTCGTCGGCGTGAGCGACCACGACATCATCGCCGACTACGCGGCCACCGGCACCGCCGTCGACCTCATCGTGGCGCGCGCCGGCGCCCGCGGGTCGGCAGCGGCGGCCGTCGGCCTCGAGCACCTGCTCTACGCCGAGGCCGAGAACATGGAGAGCACCCTGGAGTGGCTCCACGCGACCTACGGCGGGTTCGCGCCGTGGGCGCTCGCAAACGGCTACACGGAGGAAGAGATCACCGCGCTGCGCGTGACGTTGGTCGGGCCCGAGCCAATCGGGCCCGAGTAGCGCAGGTAGGAGCACGGCGCATGGCCATGGTGCAGCTCGAGTCGATCGACGACCTGCGGCGTGCCGTTGCGGCGGGCACGATCGACACCGTCGTGCTCGCGATCGTCGACATGCACGGCCGTCTGCAGGGCAAGCGCTTCCACGCTCAGCACTTCGTCGACGACGTCGTCGCGCATCGCGCGGAGGCGTGCAACTACCTGCTCGCGGTCGACGTCGACATGAACACCGCGCCGGGCTACTCGCTCGCGTCGTGGGAGCAGGGGTACGGCGACTTCTTCCTCGCCCCCGCCCTCTCGACCCTGCGGCCGATTCCGTGGCACGAAGGCACCGCGCTCCTGCTCGCCGACGTCGAGTGGGAGGACGGCTCGCCGGTTGCGCCGTCGCCGCGTCACGTGCTCCAGCGGCAGCTCACGCGGTTGCAGGACCGCGGCTGGCGCGCGATGGTCGGCACCGAGCTCGAGTTCATCGTGTTCACCGACACCTACGAGGAGGCGTGGGCCTCGGGCTACCACGGCCTCACGCCGTCGAACCAATACAACGTCGACTACTCGATCCTCGGGACGTCGCGCGTCGAGCACCTGCTGCGCCGCATCCGCAACGAGATGGCGGCCGCCGGTCTGCGCGTCGAGTCGGCCAAGGGCGAGTGCAACTTCGGCCAGCACGAGATCGTGTTCCGCTACGACGAGGCACTGGCGACGTGCGACAACCACGCCGTCTACAAGACCGGTGCCAAGGAGATCGCCGCGCAGGAGGGCATGAGCCTCACGTTCATGGCCAAGGTGAACGAGCGTGAGGGCAACTCGTGTCACGTGCACCTGTCACTGCGCGAGGGCGCGGGCGCGGGCGCTCCGGTGCTGGCCGACGGCGACCGGTTGTCGAAGGTCGGCGAGCACTTCCTCGCGGGCCAGCTGGCGACCCTGCGCGAGCTCACGCTGTGCTTCGCACCCAACATCAACTCCTACAAGCGCTATCAGGCGGGCTCGTTCGCCCCGACCGCGATCGCGTGGGGCGTCGACAACCGCACGTGCGCGCTCCGGCTCGTGGGTCACGGCCCCTCGTTGCGGATCGAGTGCCGGGTCCCGGGCGGCGACGCCAACCCGTACCTCGCGGTGGCCGCGCTCGTCGCCGGCGGGCTCCACGGGATCGAGGCGGAGCTGCCGCTCCCACCCGCGTTCGAAGGGAACGCGTACGAGTCCGAGCTGCCGCGAGTGCCGTCCACGTTGCGCGAGGCGGCCGATCTGTGGTCCGCGAGCGCGTTCGCACGGTCGGTGTTCGGCGACGACGTCGTCGACCACTACACCAACATGGCGCGGATCGAGCTCGCCGCCTTCGACGCCGCGGTCACGAACTGGGAGCTGTACCGGGGGTTCGAGCGACTGTGAGCGCGGCACGGCTGGACGGACGGGTCGCGGTGATCACGGGTGGCGGGAGCGGCATCGGTCTCGCCACCGCCCGCCGGCTCGCGTCGGAAGGCGCGTCGGTCGTGGTCGTCGACATCGACGATGCCGCTGGCGGCGCGGCAGCCGCAGAGGTCGACGGCCTGTTCGTGCGCGCCGACGTCACCTCGGAGCCTGACGTCGTGCGCATCTTCGCAACTGTGCACGAGCGCTACGGGGCGGTCGACATCGCGTTCAACAACGCGGGGATCTCGCCGCCCGACGACGACTCGATCCTCACCACCGAGCTCGACGCGTGGCGCCGTGTGCAGGACGTGAACCTCACATCGGTGTACATGTGCTGCCGCGCGGTCATCCCGTACATGCAGGCCGCGGGCAAGGGGTCGATCATCAACACCGCGTCGTTCGTCGCGACCCTCGGCTCCGCGACGTCACAGATCTCGTACACCGCGTCGAAGGGCGGCGTGCTCGCGCTGAGCCGCGAGCTCGGCGTGCAGTTCGCACGCGACGGCATCCGCGTCAACGCGCTGTGCCCCGGCCCGGTGAACACACCACTGCTCGAAGAGCTCTTCGCGTCGGATCCCGAACGCGCGGCACGGCGGCTCGTGCACATCCCGATGGGTCGCTTCGCCGAACCGACGGAGATCGCGGCCGCCGTCGCATTCCTCGCGAGCGACGACTCGTCGTTCATCACCGCGTCGACGTTCCTCGTCGACGGTGGCATCTCCGGCGCGTACGTCACCCCTGAATAAGGAGACCGCAATGCTGCTCGAAGGCAAGACCATCGTGGTGTCGGGTGTCGGAACCGGCCTCGGGCGCGAGGTCGCCCAGGTCGCGCTGCGCGAAGGCGCGAACGTCGTGCTCGGGTCCCGGCGCGAGGAGAACCTCGTCGCCATCGCCGGCGAGCTGGATCCGAGTGGCGAGCGCGTCGCCTGGGTGCGCACCGACATCACCGATCCCGCGCAGTGCGAGGCGCTCGCCGCCGCGGCCGTCGCTCGCTTCGGCGGCGTCGACGGCCTCGCGCAGGTCGCGGCGTTCGACCCGCCGTTCGGCGGGGTGATGGACCAGGAAACCGTCGACTGGAACGCGGCGTTCAACGCGATCGTGCTCGGCTCGGTGCAGATGGTGAAGGCGGTCGCGCCGCGGCTCACCGAACGCGGCGGCGGCTCGGTCGTGCTCATCGGCGCGCAGGCGATGTACCGCCCCCAGGTGCCCCAGATCGCGTACGCCGCGGCCAAGGGCGCGCTCAATTCGAGCATGTACTACATGGCCACCGAGCTGGGCCCGAGCCGCATCCGGGTCAACACGGTCGTGCCCACGTGGATGTGGGGACCGCCGGTCGAGGGCTACGTGCAGTGGCAGTCGCAGGAGCTCGGCGTGCCCACCGAGGAGATCATCGGGGGCATCACCGCGAACATGCCGCTCGGCGAGATCCCGGCCGACGAGGACGTCGCCGAGGCCGTGGTCTTCCTGCTCTCGTCCCGCGCCCGCATGATCACCGGGCAGTCGCTGTTCGTGAACGCCGGTGAGCTGATGCCCTGACCCGCGCGCGATTCAGTGCGCTTTTCAGGTCAACTATCAGCCCCAATGGACCAATGAATCCCGGGTCAGTTGATCTTGAGCTCGGGGCGGTAGATCCGCTTGGGGGTGAGCTCGGTGTCGAGGAGCTCGGCGACGGCGCGGAACGCGACCGCGGCTTCGTCGTCGGGATGCGCGACGACGATCGGGTGGCCGTCGTCGCCACCTTCGCGCAGTGCAGGCACGAGCGGGATCTGCGCGAGCAGCGGCACGTCGAGCTGCGCGGCGAGCTCGGCGCCACCGCCCGCGCCGAAGAGCTCATAGCGTTTGCCGTCGTCGCCGCGGAACCACGACATGTTCTCGATGACGCCGATCACGTCGAGGTCGACCTTCGCGGCCATCGCGGCGGCGCGCTGCGCGACGCGCTGCGCGGCGGGCTGCGGCGTGGTGACCACGATCACCTCGGCACGCGGGATGAACTGCGCCATCGACAACGAGACGTCGCCGGTGCCGGGTGGCATGTCGATGACGAGGTAGTCGACCTCGCCCCAGTAGACGTCAGTGAGGAACTGCTCGAGCGCCTTGTGCAGCATCGGGCCCCGCCAGATGACGGCTTGATCCTCGCTCGCGAAGAAGCCCATCGAGATGAGGCGCACGCCGTTCGCCTCGGGCGGCACGATGACGTCGTGGATCACGCCGGGCGGCGCGCTGACCCCGAGCATGCGCGGCATCGAGAAGCCCCACACGTCGGCGTCGACGGCTGCGACCTTGTGCCCGCGCTGCGCGAGCGCGATCGACAGGTTGGTGGTGATCGACGACTTGCCGACCCCGCCCTTCCCCGACGCGATCGCGAGCACGCGCGTGCGGCTGTGCACGAACGGGTTCACGCGGGCCGCGTCGGGGCCCTTGAGGACCCTGGCCAGCTCCTCGAGCTCGTCTTCACGCATGTCGCGGAGGTCGACGTCGATGCGGTCGACACCTTGGATCGGCACCGCCGCATCCACGATCCGGCGGGTGAGCTCGGCCCGGGCCGCCTCGCCGGGGAGCGGTGACGCCACCGCCACGACGACGCGGCCGCCGTCGATCGCCACGCCCTGCACCATGCCCAGCTCGACGATCGAGCGGTGGAGATCGGGGTCGTCGACACCGCTCAGGGCCGCCCGCACATCGATCTCCAGGGCTGCCATCCGCGTCTCCAAACGTCCATTCGGACGTGCATTCGGGCGCACATCCGGCGGTTCGGGGGATTTCCACTACGTACATAGGTAGAATACCGATGTGGCGACCGAACCGGTTCACCCGGAAGCTCCTCTCACCGCCGACGAGTTCAACTCCGTCGTCAGCGCGGTCACCAACGCGTTCGGCGACCCCACCCGGCGCGAGATCTACCTGTTCGCGCGGGAGAGCGCGGGCGGGCTCACCGCGGGCGAGGTCGCCGAGCGCTTCGACCTACACCCGAACGTCGCCCGCCACCACCTCGAGAAGCTCACCGGCGGCGGCTACCTCGTCGTCGAGATCGCGGGGGCACCGGTCGACGGCACCACACGCGCCGCGGGCCGTCCCTCGAAGCGCTACCGCGCGGGGCCGCTCGACGCGACGCTCGCGCTGCCGCTGAAGCACGACGACCTGCTCGGCGGCCTGCTCGCACGTGCGCTCGACGCGCTCGGGGCCCGCCCAGGCCGAAGTCCTGGCCGACGAAGTCGGGTTCCAGTACGGGCTGCAACTCGCGGGGCGCATCGATCCCACCGAGGGGCACCGGTCGGTACGCGCCGCGCTCGCGACCGTCGCGGACGCGCTCACCGCGCACGGCTTCGCCGCGCACACCGAATCGCACGATGGTCGACTCACCATCGTCTCCGAGTGTTGCCCGTTCGGCGACACCGCGCAGCGCTACCCGCACGTCGTGTGCGCGCTCGACCGCGGCATGATCCGCGGGATGCTCGCGGGTCTCTACGGCGAGACGTCTCCGCAGTTCGAGACCAGTCGTCCCGACGGCGACGACCACTGCGTCGCCAGCGTCTGACGCCGGGAGAACCCCGTGGCGCGCGCGTACCTCGATCACGCGTCGTCGTCGCCGCTCCGACCGGGCGCGTTCGAGGCGATGCTGCCGTACCTCCGCGATCACCACGGCGATCCCGGTCGATTGCACGCCGAGGGCCGCGTCACGCGCGACGCAGTCGAGACCGCGCGCGAGCAGGTCGCGGCGTTGTTCGGCGCGCGCCCCGCGAAGTCGTGTTCACGTCCGGTGGCACCGAGGCAGTCAACACCGCGGTCTGGGGCGCGCTCACGCGCGCCGGGAACGGTCACATCGTCACCACCGCGGTCGAGCACTCCGCGGTGCTCGAGGCGTGCCGGCGCGCCGACGGGTTCACGGTCACCGAGGTCGGCGTCGATCGCGCGGGGCGCTTCGACCCCGACGAGGTGATCGGCGCGGTGGGCGCCGACACCGCGCTGGTCTCGATCCAGCTCGCCAATCACGAGGTCGGCACGCTGCAACCGGCCGCGGTCGTGGTGGAGCAGGCGCGCGAACGTGGCGTCATCGTGCACGTCGACGCGTGCGCGGCCGCCGGCCACGTCGATCTCGAGTTCGTCGGCCTCGGGGCCGACCTCTGCTCGGTCACCGCCCACAAGCTCGGCGGTCCCAAGGGCAGCGGCGCGCTGCTGGTGCGGCGCGGGCTGCGGTTCCCACCCTTCATCGTCGGCGGTGCGCAGGAGCGCGCCCGGCGCGGTGGCATCGAGCACGTTGCCGGCATCGTCGGGTTCGGCGCGGCCGCGGCCGAGCTCACTGGCGGCGGCGTCGCGCGAGAGGCCGCCCGGGCCCGGGAGCTCACCACCCGCCTCGTCGCGGCAACGCTCGCCGCGGTACCCGACGTCGAGCGCTACGGCGATCCCGTCGACGCGCTCCCCAACCTCGTGTGCCTGGGCATCGGCGGCGTGGAGGCGGAGCCCATCCTCCTCGGCCTCGATCAGCACGGTGTCGCGGTGCACTCGGGCTCGTCGTGCTCGAGCGAGACGCTGGAGCCGTCACCGGTGCTCGCGGCGATGGGCGTCGACGCCGATCGGTCGCTGCGGGCCAGCGTGGGCTGGTCGTCCACCGACGCCGATGTCGACGCGTTCGTCGACGCGTTTCCCGTCGTCGTGGGTCGCCTGCGCGGTCTCCGTGCGTAAGCTGCCGACCATGCCCCCCACCGACTGGACTCAACTCGCCTCCGAGCTCACTGCCGCGCTGCACCTCGGATCCGCCCCCCTCGCGATCACCTTCTCCGACGCGCCTCCCGCGGGCGTCGCGCCCTTCGACGAGCCGATGCCCGGTGCGCTCGACGACGGCCGCACCGGCCGCGTCGCCGCCGGCTGCGTGTTCTGGATGAAGGCGGCCGAGCGCACGTTCAGCACCGTCGCCGAGGACCACGGCAACTGCAGCGTCGGCAGCATGACCCACGGGTTCAAGACCCTCGAAGAGGTCGCGGGGAACAGCGACGTCGCTGCGCTGCTCGAGTCGGGCTGGGTGACGATGGACGTCGTGCCGCAGATCCCCGTGGTGCACGAGAAGCCGGGCGCGGTCACCTACGGGCCGTTGGCCGACACCCCGATCGATCCCGACGTCGTGTTCCTGCGCCTCACCGCGCGCCAGCTCATGGTGCTCTCCGACGCGATCCCCGGGTTGCGCATCGAAGGCAAGCCCCAGTGCCACATCGTCGCGGTCGCCAAGGAAGAGGGCGTGCCCGCGGCGAGCGTGGGTTGCGCGCTGAGCCGTGTGCGCACCGGCATGCCGCCGACCGAGATGACGTGTGCGATCCCGGCATCGCAGCTCGCCGACACCGTGGCGTCGATCCAGCGCAACGCGACCGCCGACAACGCGGTCGCCCAGTACGCCGCCGACGACGCCCGCCGCTTCGCCTGACACCCCAGCGGTTTTGGCGTCGGTAAAGGCCGTCAGAGGCACCCTTACCGACGCCAAAACTTGCAGGGAGCTACTTCTTGGCGGCCTCGTAGTAGGGGTTGGCGCCGGAGGCGTGGTCGGTGACGTCGATGACCTCGGTGACCTCGGGCACGGTGTCGAGGATCGCGACCTCGATGCCCTGGCTGAGCGTGACCGACGCCATGCCGCAACCCTGGCAGCCACCCGAGAGCCGGAGGTACACGATCGACTCTTCGACCGCGACCAGCTCGGCCTGACCGCCGTGTGATGCGATCGCCGGGTTGATCTGCTCCGCGAGCACCTGGATCACACGCTGCGCGACATCACCGGAGAGATCCGCCGCCGGACGGCTCGCCATCGCGGGCGATGCCTGCCGGGGGCGGTTCGGGTTCTCCATCACCATGCCCGTACCGGCGAAATCGAGCTTCGCTCCATCCAGCTTCTCGACGCTGTCGGCCGGGATCGCGAGGAGGAGGTCGTCGTGGTGCAGCACGGTCACGTCGGCCGGCAGGTCGGAGAGCCGCCGGAACTCCATGAGATACGTGAAGGCGCCGGCCTGCTCGCCGTTCACCTCGACCCACAGCGCCAGTGACTCGGGATCGGCTTCTTCGGCCCGCACCTCGAGAACCTTCGCCCGTGCCTCGTCGGTCATGGTCAGGATCTCGCTCATGCCGGTCATGATAGGGCCATGTCGCGCGCGCTCCTGCTGCTGCCCACGGGCACCTACCGCGCGCCCGACTTCATCAAGGCGGCGTCGCACCTGGGCGTCGAGGTGGTCGTCGGCTCCGAGGAGGCCCAGACCCTCGCCGGCAGCATGGGCGACCGGGCGGTCGTCGTGCCCCTGCAGAGCTTCGACGACGCGCTGACGGCGATCCTCGAGCTGCACGAGCGCTCACCGATCGACGCGGTGGTCGCGGTCGACGACCCCGGGCTGATCGTCGCCACTGCCGCGGCGGAGCGCCTCGGCTTCCCTCACAACGCGGCGACCGCGGTCGCGGCCACACGCGACAAGGCCGCGATGCGCCGCGCGCTCGCGGCCGCGGGCGTGCCCCAGCCGCGCTTCGCCCCGATCGGCACTCCGGGCGAGATCACCGACGCCCAGATCGCGTCGGTAGGACTACCCACGGTCGTGAAGCCAATCGGGCTCTCCGCCAGCCGCGGGGTGATCCGCGCCGACGATGCCGATGGCGTACGTGCGGCCGCGCGGCGCGTACGCGACATGGTCGACTGCGCGTTGCTGATCGAGGAGTACGTCCCCGGCGAGGAGGTCGCGGTCGAAGGCCTGCTGCGCGACGGCAACCTCGAGGTGCTCGCCATCTTCGACAAGCCCGACCCGCTCGTCGGCCCGTACTTCGAAGAGACGATCTACGTCACGCCGTCACGTCATCCCGACGCAACCCAGGCGCGCATCGGCGAGATCACCGCGCGCGCTGCCGCCGCGCTCGGGCTCACCGAAGGCCCGGTGCACGCGGAGTTGCGCATCGACGGCGCGCAGATCCGGGTCATCGAGATCGCGGCTCGGTCGATCGGTGGGCTCTGCGCACGCGCGCTCTCGTTCGGCGCGGGCATCTCGCTCGAGGAGGTGATCCTGCGCCATGCGCTCCAGCTCCCACTCGACGGCATCACGCGCGAGACGGCCGCATCGGGCGTCATGATGCTGCCGATCCCCCACGCGGGTGTGCTCCAGGACGTCCGCGGGCAGGACGCGGCGCGGGCCGTCCCCGGCGTCACCGGTCTCGAGATCACCGTGCCGAAGGGCCGACGTGTCCTGCCGTTGCCCGAAGGCGACCGGTACCTCGGCTTCCTGTTCGCGCGCGCCGACACCCCGGAAGCGGTGGAGGCCGCGCTGCGCGCCGGGCACGCCGCGCTCGATGTCGTCGTAGCCTGACCCCGTGCGCATACTCCTCGTCGCGACCTACGAGCTCGGCCATCAGCCGCGCAACCTCGCGGGCCCGGCCGCGCAGCTGCTCGCACGCGGCCACGATGTCCGGGCCATCGACGTCTCCGTCGAGCCATGGGATCCCGAGCTCGGGCGGTGGGCCGACAAGGTCGCGTTCTCGGTACCCATGCACACCGCGACCCGCATGGTCCGCGAGCTCGCGGTCGAGATCGACGCGCCCATCTGCTGCTACGGGCTGTACGCCGGCATGTGCGACGACGTCGCCGACGTCGTGATCGCGGGCGAGTACGAGGTCGCGCTCGTCGACTGGGTGGAGCACGGCACCACCACGGCCACCGTCCAACTCGGCCGCGACGCCTCGGCACCCGGCGCGCCGCTGCCTGCACGTAGCCTGCTCCCTCCGCTGGACCGGTACGCGCACCTGGTCGACGGCGAGACCACACGCCTCGTCGGGTCGGTCGAAGCGAGCCGCGGCTGCGCCCACCGGTGCCGTCACTGCCCGGTTCCGGTCGTGTACGACGGCCGGGTCCGCGTCACCGACGAGGCCGCGGTGCTCGCGGACATCGAGCAACTCGTCACCGCCGGGGCCACGCACATCACATTCGGTGATCCCGACTTCCTCAACGCGCCCCAGCACTCGATGCGCGTCGTGCGCGCGATGCACGCCCGCTTCCCGCAGCTCACGTTCGACTGCACCGTGAAGGTCGAGCACGTGCTGCGGCACGCCGACCTGTGGCCGGAGCTCGCAGACGCGGGCTGCATCTTCGTGGTGTCGGCGTTCGAGTCGGTGAACGACGCGATCCTCGAGCGCCTCGACAAGGGGCACACCGCGGCCGAAGCTGCGGAGGCCGTCACCCGGCTTCGCTCGTTCGGCATCGACGTGCGCCCGTCGTTCCTGCCGTTCACACCGTGGACGACGATCGACGACGTGATCGCGTTGCTCGACTTCGTGCACGAGCACGACCTGATCGGCAGCGTCGACCCGGTGCAGTTCTCGATCCGCCTGCTCCTCCCCCGCGGTTCGCTGCTGCTCGCCCATCCCGACCTCGCGCCCCACCTCGGCGCGTGGGACGACCAGCGCCTCACCTACACGTGGCAGGCCGCCGACCCAGCGGTCGACGCGCTCCAGCAGGAGTTCGCCGCGATCGTGGAGGCCGACGCCGCAACCGGCGCGCCCGCCACCGCGACCTACGAGCGGCTGCGCGCCGCCGCGGGCGCGCCGCCGGTCGACGTCCTGCCAACCCGGCTCGATCGCCCGCACCTCAGCGAGAGCTGGTTCTGCTGCGCAGAGCCCACCGAGGCACAGGTCGTGCGGCTCAGGTCTTGACGAACGCGCGGTACACGAGCCATTCCGGATCGCGCCGCGCCATCATCTGGACCTCGTGGGTGCCGACCGCGGCCGAGACCGCGCCCTGGAACTCCTCCAGCCACTGGCCGTCACCGGTGTAGAGCACGAACTCGCGCACCCCACCGGTCGAGATCACGCCGACCAGCACCGCCCGGTCACCCGCCTCCTCCACCACGACCCGCTCGATGGCGTCGAGCGCGGGCAGCTCGTCGTCCTGCGGCAGGCCGTCGGGACCGGGGTCGAGCAGTGGCACCGCGAGCCCGATCTGGATCTCGTACTCCGGCCTGCCCGCGAGCGGTGCCGCGTCGTGGTCGAAGCGCGCGTGGAGATCGCCCTTCGCGTCACCGCCGCGGTAGATGTACCAGGCGGTCAATCGCCCTTCAGCACGTTGAGCGCCGACCCGGCGCGGAACCACGCGATGTGCTCGTCCGACATCGTGTGCGTCGTCGAGATCTCGTCGGTGGAGCCGTCGGCGTGGTGCAGCCGCACCGTGACCGGTCGGCCCGGCGCGAGGTCGGCCAGGCCGACGACGTCGACGGTGTCGTCGACCCGCACGCGCTCGTAGTCGTCGGGGTTCGCAAACGTGAGCGCGAGCACACCCTGCTTCTTCAGGTTGGCCTCGGCGATGCGCGCGAACGAACGCACGATGACCGCGCGACCGTTCATGAACCGCGGCTCCATCGCCGCGTGCTCACGCGACGAGCCCTCGCCGTAGTTCTCGTCACCGATCGCGACCCAGGAGATCCGCGACTCCTTGTACGCACGCGCCAGGTCGGGCAGGGGCACGACCGAGCCGTCACGCACGTCGACACCCATGCCGGGCTTGTCGAGCGCGAAGGCGTTGTTGGCGCCGCTGAACAGGTTGCCCGAGATGTTGGTGAGGTGACCGCGGTACTTGAGCCACGGGCCGGCGGGTGAGATGTGGTCGGTGGTGCACTTCCCCACTGCCTTCACGAGCACCTGCATGCCCAGGAAATCGTTGCCGTCCCACGCCGCAAAGGGCTCGAGCAGCTCGAGCCGGTCGGAGCCGGGGGCCACGACGACCGTGACCGACGAAGGGTCGGCCGCGGGCGCCTGGAACCCGGACTCGCCGGGATCGAAGCCGCGCGCCGGGAGCTCGTCGGCCGTCGGCGCCTCGAGACTGACCGCCGTGCCGTCGGGCGCGATGAGGGGCTCGTGCACGAAGTCGACGTCGAGCCGACCGGTGAGCGCCATCGCGGTGACGGTCTCGGGTGAGCCGATGAACGAGAGCGTGGCCGCGTTGCCGTCGTTGCGCGCCGGGAAGTTGCGGTTGAACGACGAGACGATGGTGTTCCGCTCACCGGGCGTGATGTCGTCGCGCTGCCACTGCCCGATGCACGGGCCGCACGCGTTCGCCAGCACCGTCGCGCCGATCGCCTCGAGGTCGGCGAGTAGGCCGTCGCGCGCGATCGTCGCGCGCACCTGCTCCGAGCCCGGCGTGATGAGCAACGGCGTCGCGACCTTCATGCCGTGCGCCTTGGCCTGTCGCGCGACGTGTGCCGCGCGGCCGATGTCTTCGTACGACGAGTTCGTGCACGACCCGACGAGCGCGTAGCTGATGTCGAGTGGGTAGCCCTCTTCCCGCGCCGCGCGGCCGACGTCGGAGATCGGCCGGTCGAGGTCGGGGGTGTGCGGGCCGACGAGGTGCGGCTCGAGCTCGTCGAGGTTGATGTCGATCACGCGGTCGAAGTAGCGCTCGGGCTCGGCCGCGATCTCGGGGTCGATGCGGAGGTGCTCCGCGTGCGCGTCGGCGAGATCCGCCAGCGCCTCGCGTCCGGTCGCCTTGAGGTAGGCGGCCGAGCGCGCGTCGTACGGGAACAGCGAGCACGTGGCGCCGATCTCGGCGCCCATGTTGCAGATCGTGGCCTTGCCGGTCGCGGAGATGGACTCGGCGCCCTCGCCGAAGTACTCGACGATCGCGCCGGTGCCGCCCTTGACCGTGAGGATGCCCGCGACCTTCAGGATGATGTCCTTCGCCGCGGCCCAGCCCGAGAGCGACCCGCGGAGGTGCACGCCGATCAGCTTCGGGACGCGCGTGTTGAACGGCCAGCCCGCCATCACGTCGACGGCGTCCGCACCGCCCACGCCGATCGCCACCATGCCGAGGCCACCGGCGTTGGGCGTGTGGCTGTCGGTGCCGATCATCATCCCGCCGGGGAACGCGTACTGCTCGAGCACGACCTGGTGGATGATCCCGGAACCGGGCTTCCAGAACCCGATCCCGTACTTCGCCGAGACCGAGCGCAGGAACTCGTAGACCTCGGAGTTCACGTCGAGCGCGCTCTCGAGGTCGATGTCGGCGCCGACGCGCGCCTGGATGAGGTGGTCGCAGTGCACCGTCGACGGCACCTGCACCGTGGGCAGCCCCGCGGTCATGAACTGGAGCAGCGCCATCTGCGCGGTGGCGTCCTGCATCGCCACGCGGTCGGGCCGGTAGTCGGCGTAGTCGACGCCCCGCTCGACGCCCACGGTGGCGGGATCGTCGGCGTGGGCGAACAGCACCTTCTCCGCGAACGTCAGCGGACGGCCGAGGCGGCGGCGGGCGGCGGCCGTGGCCTTCGGGTACCGGGCGTATACGGCTTCGATGAGCTCGATGGGCGTGGTGGGCCCGACTGTCTCGGCCATGATCCGATCTCCCGCGTCTGCGTCTGTGCCCGCACCGGATGCTGCGGGCTTCTCGTGCGCCTACCTCTCTCCGTTGCAGGCTACGCCGCGTCAGTGGACCTTCCAGGCCTCGGGGTCGTCCAGCAGCTTCTCGACGGAGCGCGGCAGGCGATCGGCCACCAGGTCGGCGACGGTGACGCGCTCGAGCACGTTGCGCAACGAAGCGCGCACTGCGACCCACACCTTCGGCAGGCTCTCGGCCGCGCCGTCGTACACGAGTTGCTCCGGCCGGATGTCGCGCACCGCGGCGAGCGGGCCCTCGGTGGCGCGCATGACGTCGGCGATGGTGACGTCCTTCGCGGGACGGGCGAGCTTGGAGCCGCCCTCCGCGCCCCGCTGCGTAGCCACGATCCCGGCCCGCCGGAGATCGCTGAGGATGTTGTCGAGGAAGTGCCGCGGGATGTCCTGGCGGCGCGCGACCTCGTCGGCCTTGACGAACTCGTCGCCGGCCGCCGCCAGCTCCGCCACCGCCCGCACCGCGTAGTCGGCCTTCGCGGTGACCCTCATGAGAGAAGTGCGCTATTGTTCATCGAACCAGTTGTATTAGTAGCGAATGGAAGTGGCTCGTGCACATCGACCTCTGGATCTCGCTCGCCGGACTGATCGTGGGCGTGGTCGTCGGTCTCACCGGTATGGGCGGAGGTGCGCTCATGACCCCCATTCTGGTCCTCGGCTTCGGGATCTCCCCGTTGGCCGCGGTCTCGAGCGATCTCGTCGCCGCGGTGGTGATGAAGCCGATCGGCGGCACGATCCACTTCCGCCGGGGCACGGTGCATGCCGGTCTCGTGAAGTCACTCGCGCTGGGCTCTGTACCCGGCGCGCTCGTGGGCTCGTACGTGATCTCGCATCTCGGCGACGGCGTGGGCGCCAACATCAAGGTGATCCTGGGTGTGGTGCTCCTCATCGCCGCGTCGGCGATGGTGATGCGTGCGGTGATCGCCGCCCGCCACGAGGGCAACGTCGAAGGCGACGCAGCCACACGGGTGCCGGTGCGCATCGTCCCGACGGTCATGATCGGCTTCTTCGGCGGGTTGATCGTCGGCATGACATCGGTGGGATCAGGCTCGCTGATGATCGTGGCGCTGATGCTCCTGTACCCGATGCTCTCGGGCAAGGAGCTGGTCGGGACCGACCTCGTGCAGGCAGTGCCACTCGTCGTGGCGGCCGCGATCGGTCACCTGATCTGGGGCGAGTTCGAGCTCGCGCTCACCGGCTCGTTGCTGCTCGGCAGCATCCCCGGCGTGATCATCGGCGCGCACGTCTCGTCGCGCGCACCCGACGTGGTGATCCGGCCCATTCTCGTGCTGGTGCTCACGCTGTCGGCACTCAAGCTCCTCAACGTCCCCGACGAAGCGCTCGCGACCGTGATGGGAGTCGCGCTCGGCGCGGCCGCGGTGACTGCCTTCGTGGTCATGCGGCGGCGGGCGGACCCTGCACGCGTTCTCGCGCCTCTCGCACCATCGGGTGACGCGGGCGTACCCGGATCAACACTCGGCTGAGGCCGAAGACGCCGGCGCGCACGGGAATCGTCGCGGGCGGGAACCACGGGATCCGGTACATGCGGCGCGCGTAGCCGGGCAGGATCGCGATCGCGGCGGTGGCCGGAATCGCCCACGCGGGCCGGAGCAGCAACGGCATCGGCGGGGCGAGCACGGTGCGCAGGCCGTCGCGTGCCGCCGGTGTGACCGCGAGCCCCGTGACCGAATTCAGGTAGTCGTGGAGCTGGCCCATCGAACGCGGGGCCATCGACGGTGGGAGCTCGACCATCTCGGCGACGCGAGCCATCTCCGCGACGTAGCGGTCGGCGTCGGCGCGCGACAGGTGCCCCGCGTAGGCGCGGTACGCGACGACGAACGACTCCACTTCCACCGCGTGGATCCACAAGCAGCAGATCGGGATCGGTGGCGGAGTACGCCGTGCCGGTGTAGGGGTCGACGCCGAAGATGCGCGAGTGCACCGAGCGCACGCGCGCGGCCGCGGCGTCCGCGGTTGCGGTATCGCCGAACGTGGTCGCGAGGACGAAGTTGCTCGTGCGTTCGAGCCGGCCCCAGGGGTCTTCTCGGAACTTGCCGAACTGGTCCACCGCGGCCATCGCGCGCGGGTTGAGCGCCTGCACGAGCAGCGCGCGCATCCCGCCCGCGAGCATGACCGGATCGGAGTGGAGCCGCCACGCCACTGAGTTCGGGCCGAAGTACCCCGCGTCGGTCATCGCATCACGCCAGCCTTCCGTTCGGACACGGAGTCGGCCTTCCGTTCAGACACGGAGTCAGGCGTCGCGCTCCTCGATGACGACCGTCTGCATCACGTCGCCCACTTGCGTGGCCAGCGCGACATCCATGCCGTCGACGACGTACCCGAAGAGGTTGTAGTCCTTGGTGAGCTTGCGCGAGCAGTCGTCGATGCAGACGAAGAACTGGCTGCCGTTCGTGTTCTTCCCCGCGTTGGCCATCGCCACCGCGCCCAGCGTGTACTCACCGTTCACCGGCTCGTCGGCGAACTTGTAGCCGGGGCCGCCGCGTCCGCTGCCTTCCGGGCAACCGCCCTGGATCACGAAGTCGGGAACCACCCGGTGGAACGTGAGGCCGTCGTAGTAGCCCTGACGCGCCAGCGCGACGAAGTTGTTGACCGTGTTCGGCGCGAGCTTGGGATCGAGGTCCATGACCATCACCCCGCGGTCGGTGGTGACCGTGGCGCGGTACAGCTTCGAGGCGTCGATCTCGGTGGCGGGGGGCTGGGCCATGGCGCGCTCCTACTTCTTCTTGGTCGTGGCGGGAGGGACGACGGTAGTCGACGGCGTCAGCGCCTCCGTGACCTGCGTGAGCAACGTGCGCGCCGGATTCGACCACTGGCCGTTCGGCGCGCGCACGAGATAGTTCTGGAGGTCGACCTGCGACCGGGCGAAGTCGCGCAGCGCCAACGCGTAGAGCACGCCGCGGAAGTAGTAAGTGTCCGCATAGTCCGGCCCGACCGCAATTGCGGTGTCGAAGCCCGCCTTCGCACTGGCGATGAGCGAGCTGCGGTCGCTGTCGGACGTCGCGCTCTGGGACGAGAGGTACAGCAGCCGTCCCGCGTTGGCGTGCGCCTCCGGCCGGTTGGGATCGATCTTGATCGCCGCATCGGACTGCTTGAGCGCGTTGACGGGATCGTTGTTCTGCTCGTACGCCCGCGCGAGATCGAGGCGGGTCTGATAGTCGTTCGGGTCCGCGTTCGCCTTCGCTTCCAGCTCGGTGATCCGCGCCTTGAGCTCCTTCGTGGTGACCTTCGTGCTCGCCGCCTGCGAGTTCCCCGACGCGGTCTGCCCCGGGAGTCGCGCGCCGAGCGCCGCGGCCAACGCAACTCCGGCCACGATCGCGAACACCACCACCGCGGCGATGACCGCGACGCGACGCTTCGTGGGCACCGGCGGCGCCGGGGCCGGCCGGTTGTCGACGCCGTCGCGCAGCGCCCGGATCGCAGCTGCCGCGCGCGCGGTGTAGTCGTCGTGCAGCTCGGTGTACGACTCGTCGTCGATCCCGCCGCTCTCGTGCTCGAGCTCGAGGTCGTCGAGCGATCGGAGCAGGAAGTCGCGCTCCTGCTCCAGCTGCTCGCGCTCGGCATCGGGAAGGCGGGCGGCGTCGGGCTTCCTCGGCTTCTTCGGATTCGTGCTCATGCTTCCTCGCCGCGCTCGCGCGCGATCAGCTCCTCGTCGGCCACAGTGGAACGCAGACGAGGCTCCCGCCGGTTCCGCGCCAGCGCGAACACGATGCCGGCAGCGCCCAGCGCGAGCACGAGCACCGGAAGCACCCACACGATGAGCCCGAGCCCGGAGCCCTGCGGCGCGAGCAGGATCGACGACCCGTACGTGTCGACGTAGACCTGACGGATCCGCGCGTCACTCTGGCCCTTCGCGATCCGCCGCTTGATGTCGGCACGGATCGCCTGCGACGTGGTGGCCTGGCTGTCGGCGACCGAAAGGCCCTGGCACTCGGGGCACTTGATCTGCGCCTCGAGGTCGTGCGCGCGCTCGGCGTCGCTGCGTGCACCACTCGGCCACAGCGTGATCGCGAGCACCACCGCGACGACCGCCGCCAGCGCGATCCACGGCGCCCACCGTCTGATCATCGGGCTCGATCATCCCGCCTGTCGCGCGTGCGACAGGAACGCCTCGAGCTCGGCGATCGACATCGGCCCGGGCTTGTACGCCACGATCTGCCCGCTCGGGGAGATCGCGAACGTCTCCGGCTGGCCGCGCGTCCCGAAGTCGAGCGCAGCTTCCTTCGACGGATCCAGCGCGATGGTCCAGTCGATGCCTTCGCCCGCCACGAACCCCCGAATCGTCTTCGTGTCGTCGCGGCGCACGATGCCGACCATCACGAAGTCGGAGTCGTTTGCGTGCGCGGCGTAGAACTTCTTGAGCGCGGGCAACTCGGTCTGGCATGGGATGCACCACGAGTTCCAGAAGTTCACGAGCACGGACTTACCCGCGACGTCGGCCGCGGTGAGCGGCTTGCCGTCGAGCGTGGTCACGGTGAATGTCGGCGCCTGCTTGCCGAGGAGTTGGCTCTCGAGCGCGTCCTTCTGCGGATCCGAGCCGACGTTGAGCGCGAGGACCACCGCGAACACGATCACGACCACACCGACTGCGAGCGCCGCCCACCGCAGGCCGTGCTTCACGCGGTCACTTCCTCGAGCGCGGCGTCGGGCTCCGCGTCCGGCTCGGACTGATCGTCCGCGACCGGCCGCGGGCGACGACGCAGGCTCGGCAACAGCGCCAGCACCGTGCCGATCGCCATCACCGCCCCTCCGATCCACAGCCAGACGATCATCGAGTTGATGCGGATCCCGAGGGTCACGCGGCCCTGTTGGTTCGGCGACGACACCAGCGTGAGGTAGACGTCTTCGCGCAGCCCGGTGCGCACCGACGGGGTGCCGATGCCTTCGGTGCTGTTCGGGTACGTGGAGACCGCCGGCGCGTACACGCCCAGGTCACGGTCGCCCTTCTGCACCCGCACGCCGGCCGACACCGTCGTCTTCTGCCCCGAGCGCGCCGTCTTCGCACCGAGGTAGGTGAACTTGTAGCCCGACACCGTCGCCGACTCCCCGACCCGCAGGCGCACCGTCGCGCTCGCTCCGTGCGCGGCCGACGCCGCGAGCGCGACCGCGATGAGCACGACGCCGAAGTGCACGACGAGCCCTCCGTACAAGCGAGGATTCGAGCGCGTCGCGCGCCCGAGGGCCTGCGGACCCGACTCCCCCAACGCGCGTCGGCGGCCACGCACTCCCAGGTAGAACTGACGGACGATGCCCGCAGTGGCGAACGCGCCAAGGCCGTACGCGAGCACCTCCGCGATGTCGCGCGCGCCGAGCACGACCGCGACGAGCATCGTGCCCGCGCCGATCCACGCGGGGACGAGCAACCGGTTGCGTACGACTTCGCCACTCGTCGCGCGCCACGGCAGTGCGGGTGCCGCCGCCATGAGGAACAACAGCGCGAGGCCGATCGGCGTGGTCATGCGGTCGAAGTACGGGCCCCCGACCGAGAGCCGTGTGCCGTTCAGCGCTTCCGCGATGAGCGGGAACACCGTGCCGAGCAGCACCACGAACGCGAGGCACGCGAACAGCAGGTTGTTGGCGAGGAACGCCGACTCGCGCGACACCGCGGAGTCGATGCGACCCGGCGCGCGCAACGCGTCACCGCGCCACGCAATCAACCCGACACCGGCGATCGCGACGACGGCAAGGAACGTGAGGAGCCAGGGGCCGATGTCGGACTCCGTGAACGCGTGCACGCTGTCGATCACGCCCGACCGCGTCAGGAACGTGCCCAGGATCGTGAGGCAGAACGTCGCGATGACGAGCGACAGATTCCACACGCGCAGCATCCCGCGCCGTTCCTGCACGATCACCGAGTGGATGAAGGCGGTCGCGGTGAGCCACGGCAGCAGCGACGCGTTCTCCACCGGGTCCCAGGCCCAGAACCCGCCCCACCCGAGCACTTCGTAGCTCCACCAGGCACCGAGGATGATGCCGACGGTGAGGAAGCCCCAGGCGATCAGCGTCGCCCGCCGGGTGTCGGTGAGCCAGCCCTCGCCGAAGCGACCGGTGATCAGCGCTGCCATCGCGAACATGAACGGCACCGTGAACCCGACGTACCCCATGTAGAGGATCGGCGGGTGGAACGCCATCAGGATGTGGTTCTGGAGCAACGGGTTGGGCCCGCTCCCGTTCAGGGGGACCGAACTGAGCTTGTTGAACGGGTTGGCCGGCCCGAGCATGAGCGCGAAGAAGAACAACGCGACGCCCAGGCCGATGGTGAGCGCGATCGCCACCAGCGGATCGGCGGCGCGGCGGCGGAACCGGTGGGCGGCGAACGTGAGGTAGCCACCGAGGATCACCGCCCAGAGCAGGATCGAGCCTTCGAGGGCCGCCCACAGGCCGGTGATGCTGAACAGCAGCGGCGTGTCCCGTGCGTTGTTCTTGGCGACGTACTCGAGCGAGAAGTCGTGGCTGATCAGTGCCCACTCCATCGCGCCGGCGGCAACCAGTGCAGCGGCGAGGACGACGAAGATGCACCGCCGCCCGATGCGCAGCAGCAGCGCGTCCTTCGTGCGCAACCCGGCGATGAACGCGCAGATGCCGACGACGCACGCGCTGGCTCCGACGAAGACCGCGCTGTAGCCGAGGACGGCCTTCACCCGGTGCCGGACCTCTGTGCGGTGGCCTTGCTCGCCTTGTTGGTGTCGACCTTCGGTGGCGTGTAGTCGGCGCCGTGACGGATCAGGATGCGATCGGACACGAACGACGCGTTGGCGACATCGGCCTTCGCCCAGTGCCCTTCACACACGACGGGCGCACCCGCCTTGAACAGGTCGGGGGGATCGCCGCTGTGATCGACGGTGACGGTGTGCTTGCCGTCGGTGATGCGGAACCGCACGCCGGTCTTGGTCTCCGTGATGGTGCCGGGTACGACCGCGCCCGCGATGCGAAAGCGCGAGGTCCCCGTCGACGAGCGCGCGTGCACCGCTTCGGTGACGGTGCGGAAGTAGACGACGTTCTCGGACAGGACGACCGCGAGCACGATGATCGCGACGATCGCGGCGACGCAGCCACCGATCGCCACGATGTAGCGGGTTCGCAGCTTGCGGGGGCGACGCGGCGCGGGGACGGGTGATGGTGGCGCTTCCGTCGTGGTCACTCGCGGTCCTGGTCGACAACGGGGAGCGATCGCTCGGCGCGCCGGGTGCGTTGCACGATCGAGAGCCAGTAGACGAAGATCACGACACCGGTGAGCACCCAACCGGTGATGACGTACTCGGCGAACTTCATCCTGACGCTCCTACTTCCACTGGCGGCGTCGGAGGCGCGGGCGGTGCCGACGGCGGGCTCTGCGTCCCGATCCGCTCGGCGATCGCCTGCTCGACCTCGCGCTCCTCGCGCTCCTCCTCGAGTGCGAGCAGGCGATAGCGACGATCGAGGAGATACACGAACAACAGCGTGAACGCGAACACGCCGAACCACAGCGTGAAGGCCATCACACCGTGGATGTGCGCATCGAGCTCCTCGTTGAACACGGTGCCCTGCTGATGGAGCGTGCGCCACCACGTGACCGAGAAGTGCACGATCGGCACATCCGCGAACGCGACCAGCGCGGCGATCGCGCAACGCTTCGCTCGCGTCTCCGGCGTCGCGGGCACGCGTCGCAACGCGAGATATCCGAGATAGAGGAAGAAGAGCACGGCGGTGGTGACGAGACGCGCGTCCCACGCCCACCAGATGCCCCACACCGGCCGTCCCCACAGCGATCCGAGCACGAGGGTGAGAGCGGTGAACAGCACACCGATCTCGGCGGACGCGCCGGCGACGCGGTCCCACACCGTCGCCCGCGTGCGCTTCCACAACCACAGGGCCGACGCGAGCGCGGTCACGCCGAACGCGAGGTACGCGATCCACGCGGTCGGGACGTGGAGGTACATGAGGCGCTGCGCGTCGCTCTGGACCCTGTCGGGCGGCGCGCCCCACAGCCCGAAGAGCGCGAGGACGACCAACGCAACGAGCGACAGCCAGCCGAGCGCGGTGCTCACCTGCGGCTTGAGCAGTCTCATGCTTCCTCCAGGAGCGGGCCGAAGGCCAGCATCCCGATCGTCGTGAACAACACGGCGAACACGCCGAGCAGCGCGACCCACGGCCACGCGTCCGACGGTATGCCGTCGATCGCTGCTTCCCAGGCTCGGGTGGCCCCGAGCAGTACCGGCGCTACGACCGGGAGGAGCAGCAGTGGCACCAGGGTCTCGCGCACTCGCAGGCCCGCCGCGAGAACGCCGTAGAGGGTACCGGTGGCGGCCACCCCGATGGTCGCGGCAACCGTCGCCAGCACCAGCGGGACGAGCGTGTTCAGCTCGATGCCGTAGAGCACGATCACACAAGCGGTCAGGACCACCTCGAGGAGCAGCAGCTGGATCCCCAGCGCGACTGCCTTCCCGAGGAAGACCGCGGCCCCGTCGAGACCGGAGAGGCGCAGGCCGTCCCGTGCGCCGTTGTCGGCCTCGATACCGAACGAGCGTGACACCGCCAGCAGGGCCGCCAGCAGCACGGTCACCCAGAAGAGGCCCGGCGCGACCCGCTTGAGGATCCCGCGGTCAGGGTCGAGGGCGAATGCGAAGAGGAGCAACACGATCAGGCCGAACGGCAGGACCTGCTGGAGCGTGACCCGCGATCGCGCCTCGATGCGCAAGTCCTTCGCCGCAACCAGCCACATCTCCTGCATCACGTTCACCTGATCACTCGCTCGCTCTCTGCGAGCCGGGATACCCGGCTTGCGGCCGTTCGCTCGCTGGCGAGCGCCCGCCGCTCCTCCGTCGCTTCGGGCGCCGCGGCGCGCCCGGAATCCAACACGACCTCACGATCGACGATCGGGCGGGTGTGGTCGAGCTCGTGCGACGCGATGAGCACCGTGCGGCCCTCGCTCGGCGCAGCGCGCACGATGCCGTCGAGCAGGGCGCGGCCTTCCTCGTCGAGCCCGGCGTGCGGCTCGTCGAGCAACAGCAGGCGCGGGTCACGCGACGAGCGCGACCGCCAACGCGAGGCGTCGGCGCTGCCCGGCCGAGAGCTTGCGGTGCGCGGTGTCGGCCGATCGCGCGAGCCCGACCCGCTCGAGCGCGGCGTCAGCGCCTTCCGCGGTGCCTCCCGACGCCCGGGCCGCGAACCGCAGGTTCTCGCGCGCCGTGAGGTCGTCGTAGCAGAAGGTCTCGTGGCCCATCAGCGCCAGCTCCCGGCGAGCCGAGCGCCGGTCGTCGGCGAGGTCGTGCCCCAGCACCGAGGCCTCCCCGGAGTACAGCGGCACCAGCCCGGCGAGCAGTCGCAGCAGCGTGGTCTTGCCCGCGCCGTTGGCGCCGGAGAGCAACACGATCTCTCCCTCGGCCACGTCGAGATCCACGCCGGCGAGGGCCGGAAAGCGTCCGAGCAAGCACACAGCGGAGCGGAGTCGGACGACGACGACAGGCACACTCGCCTCCGAGCGGTCGATGCGCCAAGAGTGTACGGACGGCCCGGTGAGCCGGTCGAACCGGCATTGCTGGTTAGCCTCGTCCGGATGCGCAACGTGCTCGGGTGGATCGGCCGCGTGCTGCTCACATCCGGGATCCTGCTGCTGCTGTTCGTGGCGTATCAGCTCTGGGGCACCGGCATCCTCCAAGCCCGCGAGCAGAACAAGCTCCAGGACCAATTCGAGCAGGCGGTCAAGGCGCACACCGGTTCGACCACGACGACGCGCCCCCCGACCTCCACCACGGGCGCGAATCGGCCGGCGACCACGGGCCCGGACAACCCGACCCTGACCCCGCCCACCACGACCGGCACCCCGCTCGAGGTCCCCCCGAACGGCGACGCGGTCGCGCGGATCGAGATCAAGAAGATCGGCGTCGACCAGACCGTGGTGGAGGGCGTCGACGTCCCTGACCTGCGCCTGGGACCCGGCCACTACCCGGTGACACCATTGCCGGGCCAGGAGGGGAACTCCGCCATCGCGGGGCACCGCACCACCTATGGAGCCCCGTTCGGCGACCTCGACCAGCTCGCGCCCGGCGACGAGATCGTGCTCGCCACGCTCGCCGGCAACAAGTGGGTGTACAAGGTCAACCAGGACAGCCCGTTCGTGGTGAAGCCCACGCAGGGTGAAGTGCTCCAACCGACGCCCGACCCCACCCGACCCGGCCACTCCCTCGCGACGCTCACGCTCACCACGTGCAACCCGAAGTTCTCCGCGGCCGAGCGCCTCATCGTGCAGGCCACGATCGTGTTGCCACCGGGTGCGGTGCCACTGCCCGCCATGTCGGTCGACCCCGGCACCGCCAAGGCGACGATCAGCGGCCTCGAGGGCGACAGCGGCTCACGCTTCCCCGCGCTGCTGTGGGGATTCATCGCCGCCCTCGTGGGCGGCGCGTGGTGGTTCCTGTTCCACCGCTACAAGCAGTGGTACGTGTGGATCGCCGGCGCGATCCCGTTCATCATCGTGCTCTTCGTGTTCTACACGTACCTCGAGCGCCTGCTGCCGTCGAACTACTGATCGACGCGCCGCCGCTACGACTCGTCGATGAGGGCGATGACGTCGCCGGTGACCACTGGTTGCCCGCGCTCGACGTAGAGCTCCCGGACGACGCCCGGCACGTCAGTAGTCAGCTCGACGCGCGCGCCGGCGCTGTCGAGGATCGCGATCGCATCCTCTTCCGCGACCATCTGGCCTTCGTCGACCACCAGCTGCTCGACACGGCCAGCCGCTCGGGCTCGCAACTCGTACACGCGCCCGACTGTATCGACCGTGCATCGTGGCGCACTCACTACGTTGTCTCCTGTGGTGCTCTACCTGGGCACGATCGTCCTCGCCGCGCTCGTTGTCGTCGTCACCGGCGGCAGCTTCCGCCGTCTCGGGCACATCGAGCTTCGTTGGCTGTGGCTCCTGTTCGTGGCATTGGCGATCCAGGTCGCGCTCGAGTTCGTCACGTTCCCGAAGGCGCGCATCGACGACCTGGGCTTCGGGCTCCTGATGCTGTCGTTCGTGCTGATCCTCGCGTTCTGCATCCTCAACCTGCGCACGAGCGGCTTCCTCGTGATCGCCATCGGTGTCGGGCTGAACATGCTGGTCATCGGGTTGAACCAGGGGATGCCGACCAAGGACGAGGTGCACGTGCGCAACGGACGCGAGGTGCACGTGCCCATCGAGCGCACGGTCAAGCACCGGCCACAGGAGAGCGACGACAAGCTCGTGTTCCTGAGCGATCAGCTCACGGTGCCGGGGATCCCGAACGTGCAGTACTCGATCGGCGACATCGTGATCGCGCTCGGGATCGTCGACGTGTGCTTCGAAGCCAGCCGTCGCCCCCGCCGGTACGGCGTCTATCTCGATCGCGCGAAGGCGACGAGCTGAGCCGCTCGGCCGGCGAGCGCTCTACGGAGTTGCGCTGAGCACGCCGCGGCGATCGAGCACGATCTCGAGCGCGCCGAGCACTTGCTCGTCGTAGAGATACGCCGGCGCCGAGTACATCGCCTCGAGCGCCGCCTCGCCGCGGTCGTTGCGACCTTCCGACAGCTCGTCGTAGGCGCTCGCGATCTTCAGGATCTGTCCCGACATCACGCCGGGCCGCGCCCGCACGTCGTCCCGGTACGGAAGTGCCTCGGCGGCGATGATGTCGCCGGCGGGAGCGAGGAGCTCGGTACTCCGCAGGATCTCCGCACCGGAGTGCGCGATGGCCGCGCCGTCAGGCGGGCGGCCATCCTCGGGCTCGTCGATGCACACCTGCCCGAGGTGATGGAGCAGGGCCGCGGTCTCGAGGTGCTCCGTCTCGCTCCGCGAGAAGCCGAGCTCGTGCGCAATGGCAACGGTCAGTGCCGCGACGCGTTCGGCGTGCCCGTCGCGCACCATCCCGCCGAGCTCGGGCGCGGCACCGAGTGCGCGGATCGTCTGCGAGTAGGTGCGGCGGATCTCGTCGAGGTGCTCGTACGAGTACCACGCCGCCAGCAGCGGGATCGTGAACACGATCGGACCCCACAGGCCCATCGCACCCTTCCCGTTGACACCCTGGTCGCTGACCGCCATGAGCATCGCGCTCGTGACGAGCGCGATGTCGGCGGTCCGGCCGTGCCACGTGATCCCCGGGGTCCGCTCGCGCAACATACGAGCGATCTCCGCGACGATCAGCGGCGCGACCGCAGCGGCGAGCAGCGCGATCAGGACCTGCGCGCGACTCGACAGCGACGAGAGCGCATCGAACATGCCGTGGAAGACCAGCACCGCGGCAAGGCCGGCCGCGAAGCGCTCCGAGAAGAGCAACAAGCGACGTTCGACGGCAACCGGCTCCGTTCGGACCAGCATGCTCGCGAGCAGCGCCACCAGCAGCACGAGCGCGGCGTCCGACACGTCGGCACGACGCGC
The DNA here is from genome assembly GCA_963721435.1 of uncultured Actinomycetes bacterium. Classification (GTDB taxonomy): domain Bacteria; phylum Actinomycetota; class Acidimicrobiia; order IMCC26256; family DASPTH01; genus CAVRJC01. Next base: position 330,313 of record CAVRJC010000004.1, on the reverse strand, counting down.
CAGCACGACCTCGTACGCGAACGAAATGGGGATCGCGGCACGCAGCGGCGGCCGCAGCTCGATGAGCTCCCCCGCCGCGATCGCGCCGCCGATGAGCGCGAGCGCGGCCCACGGCGTTCCGGGATCAGCAAGCTCCGCGACGAGAGCGACCACCCCACCCCCCGCCAGGAGGATGAGGAACCGCATCCACCGCTTCATGGCGTCGCGCCCTGCTCCTCGGGAACGAGATGCCCGAGACCCGCCGAGCCGGTGCCTGCTTCAGGTGGTGCGACCGCCCACTCGTGGTCGTCGACTTCGTGGCCGGCGCCGTACGCCTCGTCGCGGCGCTCGATGGCCCCGATCAGGGCTTCGACGCACGCCGCGTTGAACTGGGTGCCGGCACCCTTGCGGAGCTCGTCGAACGCGGTGTCCTGGGACAAGGCCTTCCGGTAGGATCGGGTCGAGGTCATGGCGTCGAACGCGTCCGCCACGTGGATGATCGCCGGCTCGACGAGCGCACTGCCGTCGACCGCAGCGGTCGCGGCTTCCGTCGTGGTGTCACCCGCGACCGGCGCCAAGAAGTCGATCCTGCGCAGCAGCTCGACCGACACGGTCTCGTGGAGGCGCACCCGGTCGAACTCGGCTTCCGTGAGGCGCCCCGGCTTGTTGAGCAACTGGTTCGGAACGATGAGCTTCCCGATGTCGTGCATGAGCGCCGCGTAGCGGAGACGCTCCGAACGACGCGGGCGTGAACGCGAACTCTTCGGCGATGTACGCGGAGAACGTCGCAACGCGCTGCGCGTGACCGGCCGTGTACCTGTCCTTCGCCTCGAGCGCACGGATCAACGTCTCGATCGTGTGCTCCTGCGCCGCCTTGAGTTCCAAGTAGCTGGCGAACGCCTGTCGTGCGATCGACAAGGGCACCACGATGAGCGGAACGACGACGGGACCCAACTCGAGGTATACGTATCCAAAACCCAGTCCAAGCAGCGCGAACGGAAGCGAGGTGGAGTTCAGCCTTCCAAGCTGCACCATCACGCGCGTGTATGGCTCCCGGCATGCAACGGAAACCGGGACGGCGACCAGCACCGAGTTGACAACAAGAAAGACCACCCCGCCAGCTGCCATGGCCAGAATGAGGACCGGCGAGAACGAACCTGAAGAGCTTGCGATCGGCCAAAAGGCGATCGTCGCTGCAAGCATCGCGATGCTGTCCGCTCCCGAGTTGATCCCGATCTTTGCCCACTTGCGACCACGAACATGCAGCAGGTCAAAGCCGCTGAATGCGCCGACCAACATTGGGCCGAGGAAGAGTGCGCTGCCATGGAACACGACGAGCGAGCCCATCAGAATCATCACGTGGCCACTCACCGAGAAGCGCGAACGAACTTCAACCTCAAAGCTCGCGGCCAATGCCGCCGTGCAACCAAGGACCGCGACATCTGCGACATCGCGCCATGACATCGTCGAAGGTTCAAGCGTTGCGGCTGTCGCGCAAAGACCGATAGCGATCGCGGCAAAGCTGAGCGCGATCAGGCGTTCCTTTGAGGTTTGGGAGAGTTCAGACCGCTTCATAGCTTTGGGTCGTGGGCGGAGATGGCAAAGCCCCGGCATGGGTGTGGCCTACCGGTAGTGTCCAGCGCCACCGGCGAGCAAAAGTGCGACCAACCCTGAGGCTGCGGCCGCAACTCGGACCATGGTCTTCTTCACGAGATCTCCTGAGCATTCGTTCTCCCGTGTGGGCGACGCTGTATGCCCTACGGATGAATCGCTTCGCTACAGGTACTCGTTCTTGGCTCAATCAGGCCGAGGCCTTGCCGTCTCTGCCCCGAGACCGACGATCCTCCTCCCAGCTTCTCGGTTCGTCTGCAAGGCCCGCCCCGGTTCCCGCCCCGGCCCAAGCCCCTCACATGTGGGGGACCGTTAGTTTCGCCCGAACCCGCCGACAACGCAAGCCCCACGAGTAACACGGTCCACACCCAGTCTCACTCTACGTGGTTGCATGGACGTATATTGTGTCCGCGTAAGGGCTGCACGGCCCGGGGCGGGGTTCCACTGGAACCCAACGGGAGGCACGAGCATGGCCAGTGAGTGGGCGAACGGCGCTTCCCCCGCGGAATCGCAGGATGCCGGGGGTTCCGAGGCCGAGCTCCGCGAGCTCGAAGACGAGCTCTGCCGCCTGGGTGGCGTGCTCGCGGTGAGGGTCGTCGGCGACCGGAACGGCCGGCCGATCGAGGTCCACGTCCTGGCGGACCAGAGCAAGCCGGCGAAGCAGACGGTCCGTGACGTCCGGGCGGTCGCCCAGACCATGTTCGGGCTCGAGCTCGACCACCGCATCGTGTCGGTGGCCCAGCTCGACTCGGCGGCCGAGCAGGTCGTCGAGGGCACGTCGGCGACCCTGGCCCCCCGGGCCCGCGTCGGCCGCGTGAACTTCGAGGCTCAGGGCGTGCGCGCCGACGTCCGTGTGGTCCTCGTCGACGGCGACCTCGAGTACTCCGGCTACGCCGAGGGCTCCGTCGCCGCGGTGGCCCGGCCCCAGCTGGTCGCGCTCGCGACGCTGGACGCAGTACGCCAATCCGATTCCGCCGCCGAGGCCATCCACGTCGTGAGCGCCGACATCACCCGTGTCGGGCCGACTCGCGTCGCAGTCGTGAGTGTGGTCTACGTCGAGCCGCCCGTGGAGCTCTTCGTCTCCGGTTCCGCGGTCGTGCGCCAGGACCGCGACGAAGCGGTGGCGCGCGCCGTACTCGACGCGACCAACCGACGGCTCGGACGAACGGCTCCGGCGCGCTGATCCTCTGAAGTCGGGCGATCTGCGACACACTCGAGGGCGATGGAACCGGTCGCGGTGCAGGTGTCGTTCCGCCTCGGTGGTGCCGACGGCGTGGCCGTCGAAGCGAGAAAGTGGGAATGGGCGCTCGGCGAGCTCGGCTTCCGCGTCCGACGGGCCGCCGGCGAGCTCGACGACGGGCTCCGCCCCGACGACGCGTGGCTGCCCTTCCTGGCCATCGATCCGGTTGACGGCGCGCAACCCGATCCCGAGGCGCTCAGCGCGGCGATCGCGGGTGCGCACCTGGTGATTGTCGAGAACCTCTGCTCGCTTCCGCTGAATCCCGACGCGTCGACCATGACCGCCGAGGTACTCGCTGCGCATCCGGGCGCCGTCGTGTTCCACCATCACGACCTTCCGTGGCAGCGACCCGGCTTGTTCACGCCCGACGGCATCCCTCCGCAACGCGAGAACTCGTTGCACGTCACCATCAACGACTATTCGCGCGTGCAGCTCGAGAACCGCGGCTTCGCGGCCGTCACATTGCGCAACGCGTTCGACCTCGATCCTCTTCGTGGTGACCGCGACGCGACGCGCGCGGCGTTCGGGTTCGCACCCGAAGACCTCGTGTTGTTGCAGCCGACACGCGCGATCCCGCGGAAGAACATTCCCGGCGCGGTCGCGTTCGCGAACGCGCTCGCGCTCCTCGAGCCCGACCGCACCATCAGGCTCTGGGTCACCGGTCCCGCGGAAGACGGCTTCGACGACACCTTTCGGCGCGCGCTGGCCGAAGCCACCGTGCCCGTCACCGTCGGACGCGCCGCGTCCGCGGCCGACGCCTACGCGGCGTCCGATCTCGTGCTCTTCCCGTCGACCTGGGAAGGTTTCGGCAATCCGGTCATCGAGTCGATCGCACACCGGCGCCCGATCGTGGTGGGCAACTACCCGGTGCTCGACGAGCTCCGCGCCTTCGGCGTGGAGCTGCTGTCGGTCGATGACCCCGAGCGGGTTCGGGACTGGCTGCGCGCGCCCCGCCTCGACGTGCTCGAGCGCAACGTCGAGCTCGTGAGCCCGCACTGCTCGCTGGCTGATCTTCCGCAGCGACTCGAGGCGGCGCTCACCGACCGGGGATGGACGGAGTGGTAGACCCCGCGAGCGACCCCGTCGACGTGCGTCGAGCCCACATCGCGACCTGGGTGCGCCTTGCCAAGCGCATCGGTTACGGCTTGCTCGCAGTGGCGATGATCGCGTTCCTCGTCGCGGCCGCCACCGACTTCCCCGCCGGGCTCTTGACCGTGACCGTCGTGGCGCTCGTCGCCGCCTGCCTCGTGCTCCCCGTCCCGATCGTGCTGGGGTACGGCCTCCGCGCCGCCGAGCGCGAAGACCGCGAGGAGCGGGCCCGGCGCGCCGGTGAGGAGCCCCCCGGCACCTAGCGGTAGATTGCGCGCCTGACGCGTGGTCGGCGCGTGTCGAAGGGAGTCGCTGTGCGATACCGCCGCTTCGGACAGAGCGACCTCGAGGTGTCCGAGGTCGGCTTCGGGGTCTGGACTCTCGCCAGTGACTGGTGGGGAGTCGTCGAAGACAAGCAAGCCCTGCTACACGCCGCGCTCGACGCCGGCATCAACTTCATCGACACCGCGCCGGTGTACGGGAAGGGCGGCATCGGCGAGGAGCTGCTCGCCGACGTGCTCCGCGGGCGTCGCGACGACATCGTCCTCACGACCAAGTGTGGGTACGACATCGAAGCCGAGCGCTTGTACCCGGGACAGTCGGAGCGACCCCACGACTGGGCTCGCGAAGCCGTGCGGGGGCAGCTCGAGGCATCCCTGCAACGACTCGGCACCGATCACATCGACCTGTACCAGCTCCACAACACACGCATCGAGCCGATCCTCGACGACGAGCTGTGGGAAGAGCTCGAGAAGCTGCGCGCCGAAGGCAAGATCCGCGAGCTCGGCGTCGCCCTCGGCCCGGCGATCGGATGGGTCGACGAAGGGATCGAAGCGCTCCGTCGTCGTTCGATCGTGTCACTGCAGACGGTGTTCAACGTGCTCGAGCAGGAGCCGGGACGCACGTTCGCGGCCGAGCCCGCAGTCGCGGAAGGACGCGTCGGGCTGATCTCCCGCGTCCCGCACGCGTCGGACACGTTGTCGGGCCGGATCACGCGCGACACGGTGTTCCCTCCAGAGGATCACCGCTCGCACCGCAACCAGGAGAACATGCTCGACAACTTCGACAAGGCCGAGACCCTCGGTTTCCTCTGGGAGGGGACGGGCCGCACGATCGGCCAAGCCGCGATCGCGGGGATCCTCGCCGATCCCGCGTTCACGACGGTGCTCCCGACGTGCGTGTCGGTCGAGGACGTTCAGGAATACGCGGCCGCGTCCGATATGCCAATCACCGCGGAGGAGAAGGCTCGCCTCGACGACCTGTGGAACTCGAACTTCGGCGTCACCAACCGGTACGAGATGCCACTGAAGTCGAGTACCGGGGGGTGAACACGGCCCGTCGGCCGGCAGCGCCGCGGCTCCCACCTGACGAGCGCCGTCGGCAGCTTCTCGACGTCGCGTGCGTGGAGTTCGCCGAGCGGGGGTTCTACGCCACTGCGATGGACGACCTCGCGCTCGCCGCGGGCGTGACCAAGCCCGTCTTCTACCAGCACTTCCCGTCGAAGCGCGCGCTGTTCATCGCGGTGCTCGAAGACGTCGGCAGCCGCCTGCTCGACGAGCTCACCCAGGCGACCAGCGGCGTCGAGACCGGTCGTGCCCGGGTCGAGGAGGGCTTCCGCGCCTACTTCGACTTCGTCGAGAACGATCCCGCCGCGTTCCGCCTGTTGTTCGGTGCCTCGGCGCGCAACGACGCCGAATTCGCCGATGTGGTCGACGGCGTGCTCAACGACGCGGCCGCCGCGGTGAGCACGCTCATCGAGATCCACAGCTCACCCGACCACCGCCTCGTCCTCGCGCACGCGATCGTCGGCATGGCCGAAGGTATCAGCCGTCACGCGCTCACCGATCCCGACGGACCGCACGATCCCGAGCATCTCGCGCAGTGGATCGCGGAGTTGGCGTGGTTCGGGTTGCGCGGCGTGCGTTCCGAAGACTGACGCGCGCTCGAAGCGATGACCGCGCTGTACCCGCCCACCGACCCCGAGATTCGCCGCGAGCTGATCGCGACCGTGCGCCGCTGGGTGGAGCGCGAAATCACACCGATCGCGTCCGCGCTCGAGCACGCCGACGAGTACCCGCACGAACTGGTGGAGCAGATGCGGGCGATGGGCCTCTTCGGTGTCACCATCCCCGAAGCGCACCGCGGCCTCGGGCTCGACCTCCTCACCTACATCGGTGTGATCGAGCAGATCGCATACGGGTGGATGAGCGTGACCGGCATCCTCAACACGCACACGATCGCGGCGACGATCATCGCCCGCTTCGGCACCGACGAGCAGAAGGACCGGTGGCTGCCCGGCCTGGCCTCGGGCGCGTTGCGCGGTTCGCTCTCACTCTCCGAGCCGGACGCCGGCAGTGACACCCGCAACATCTCGTGCCGTGCCGTGCGCGACGGCGACGAGTACGTGCTCAACGGCACGAAGATGTGGATCACGAACGGGCGCTATGCGTCGATCGTCGCGCTCGCCGCGCGTACCGACGAAGGCATCTCGTGCTTCATCGTCGAGAAGGAACCGGGATCAGCGTCGGGCGGGATCACGGTCGGCGAGAACATCGGCAAGCTCGGCTACAAGGGCGTCGAGACGGTCGAGATGTCGTACGCCGACCACCACGTGCCGGCGTCGGCGCTGATCGGCGAGCCCGGCCGAGGACTGTCGTACATCCTGTCGGTGCTCGAGTTGGGCCGCGTGAACATCGCCGCGCGCGCGGTGGGCGTCGCGCAGGCATCGCTCGACGCTGCGCTCGCGTACGCACGACAGCGCGTGACCATGGGCAAGCCGATCGCGCAACACCAGGCGATCCAGATGAAGCTGGCCGACATGGCGACGAAGGTCGAAGCGTCGCGACTGCTCACGCAGAGCGCGGCCGAGAAGATGCAAGCCGGCGAGCGGGCCGACGTGGAGGCGGGCATGGCCAAGCTGTTCGCGAGCGAGACCGCGCTCGAGGTCGCAACCGACTCGATGCGCATCCACGGGGGTGTCGGCTACACCACCGAGCTTCCCATCGAGCGCTACTTCCGCGACGCACCCTTGCTCGTGATCGGCGAGGGCACGAACGAGATCCAGCGTCTCGTCATCGCGCGTGGTCTCCTCGCACGGCGAAGCGCGGACTGACCACGAGTCAAGCGGTCGCCGAGACGATCAGCTCCTCTGGCTCATCAGCGGGCTCTGCGTCGAGCTTCTCCGGCTCCTGCACGCCCGGCACTCCGGCCCGTACCGCTTCCAGCTGGGCGGCAACCGCGGCGCCGTAGAGGATCGCGATCGCCGACAGCAGCGCCCAGATCTGCAGCGCGACGATGCCGGCCAGCGGACCGTAGGTGTCGCCGAACGTGCTGCTCACGCGGAACATCAAGCCCAGGAGCAGTGTGACCGCCGACCAGAGCACCACCGACAACCCGGCGCCGTAGGCGAGCCACGACCATGCGGGCTGGTGACGCCGCGGGGAACGGCGGAACAACATCGCCATGGCGACGAAGATGAACCCGATGGCCATCGGCCACCGCAACACGTTCCAGACGGTCCGCGCGTCGCTTCCCAGAGCATTCCCGATGTCACGGCCGAACGCGAACAGCACGAACGCCCCGGCTGCGCACACCCCTGCAGTCACGGTGAGCAGCAGCGCGAGCCCGTACTTTTGGAGTGCCGGGCGGTCCTGCTCGACGCCGTAGATACGGTTCAAGCCGCGCTCGAGCTGACCGAGCAACGTCGACCCCGTGATCAACGCGCCCAGGGTTCCCAGCAAGAGGGGCAGCCACCGCGACTCGGCACCCGCCCGATAGGCCTGCGTGACCGCGTCGGTGAGCACGCGGCTCGCAGGCCCCGGCACCGCGGCCCGGATGGCGCGTACAACCGATCGCGCGATGGTTGCGTCACCGAGCACCGACGCAAGACCCACGATGGCGATGAGGCCCTGCACGAGCACGAGCGTGGTCGCGAAGGCCATCGACCGGGCGTGGCTGAAACCGTCGGCGAAGCGGAGCCGGAGAAACGCGTCGCGCAACAGGTGACGACGTCCGAGATGCTCGAGCATCTTCCGCGCGTCATCACCCGTGAGCTCCCACGTCTCGGGAACGCGACTCGCGGTGCTCATAGCGTCGCCTCCTCGGGTGTGCACACGGTGACCGCGCCGGGCTCGACGTCGACGCGAATGCGCTTCGTCTTCCCGCGTTCACCGCCGTCGAGCTCGTAACGCACCGGACGGTCGAGCCTTACGCGGATCTTCCGAGCTCGCGTGGTCGACACGAAGGGCGATCGGCCCGCGGTGCCGAGCGTCGTGCGCGCCAATGCCCGGGTCCACTGGAGCCAACCCTTCGCGGTGATGACGCCGAGCTCGAGCCGACCGTCGTCGGGCGCCGCGTCGTCGAAGACTTCGATGTTGCCGAACACCTTGGCGACGTTGCCGACGAGCACACAGCTCGCCTTCCCCGAGAACCAGCGCCGACCGTCGACCTTGATGACGGCTTTGAAGCGCGACTCGCGCAGATGACGTGCACCCGTCCACACGTAGGCGACGCGACCGAGGCGGTCTTTCAGTGTGCCGTCGGCGTCGCGGATCATGAGCGCGTCCCAGCCGGTGCCGGCCATCACCGCGAACCGCTCGCCGTTGAACGAGCCGACATCGAGCTTCCGGCGAGTGCCGTGCAGCGCGATGTGGACCGCCGCGTCGATGTCATGGGGGATGCCGAGGTTGGACGCGAAGAGGTTCGCGGTACCCGCGGGAATGATCGCGACCGCGGCGTCGCCGCCCGCGAGCGCGTCGATGCATCGCTGGACCATGCCGTCGCCGCCCCACACGATCACCAGGTCGGCACCGGCATCAAGGGCAGCGCCCACGCGCTTCGAGGCCTTGCGGCTCTTCGACACTTCGACCCAGAGCGGATCGTCCACGCCTTCGCGCGCCAGCACGGTCCGCAGCTCCTCCAGGCCACCACCGAGCGACTTGCCGGTGTGCGCGATCACCGCGACGGAAGTCATTGTCGGTACTCCTCGTGTCGATGCTCGAGTGCGACCCCGACCGTGCGTGCGACGAACAGGGCCACCAGAAGGCACGCGACGCCCATCAGCGCGCCGGCGGTCACGTCGAGCGGGTGGTGCATCCCGCGGTACACGCGGGCTACCGCGACTGCGATCGGGGCAAGGATCGCGAGCACGATCGCAGCCCGGCGCGCGGCCGGGCTCCGGATGTACGCACACACGACGATCGCGATCGCGCCGTAGATCGCGACCGCGGCTGCCACATGCCCCGACGGAAAGCTCTGACCGGAACCGAGATACGTGTCGAGTCGCACGACGCGGGGGCGGTGGCGGTCGATCACCATCGTCGTACCGAGATACGTCATTCCCTCGACGGAGATCGCGACGATGACGAACACTGCCGCCGGGATCCTGTGGCGCACAACGAGGATCGTGGCGACGATGACGCCGAGGGCGATGACCGTGATCGACTCGGCGAGGTGCGAGCCCACCCACGACAACTGCGTTTCGAAGTGGGTACGACCTTCGGCGAACCAACGGTTCACCCCGTTGTCAGCTCGAGAGATCCAGCCACCGAGAATCACCTCGACGAGCAATGCGCCGACTGCAATCGTCGCCGCGAGCAACATCAGGTAGCCGAGCACCACGGTGATCGCCCCGGCGAGTACCGGATGCAGACCCTGGAGCCTCTCGGCGAGGCTTCGCGTCGGGCTCCCCGGCTTCGCCTTGAAGACGGGCGCTTCGGCCGGTCGGGCCGCCAGGGTGATGGGTCCGGCGTTCGCGCCCACGACTGGCCGGAGCTGGACATCGGTGTTGGCCACGCGGCTTCGGTACCCCGGTGCGATTTCTCCAAACGTGCAAGCCGTCACACTGCGGGCTTGGGATACCGGTGACGGAACCACGATCCCCATCGGCGCCGCGGCCGCGGTGTGCAGGATCGGGCTGCACCGAGAGCCCGTACAGCGTCGCGATGATCACGCCGAACTCGAAGAACCAGCGCAACACCGATGCTCCGACTGCACGCTTCCATCGCGGCCCGATGTCACGCAGGATCGCGTCACGACCCGCCAGCAGCCGGTTGCCGAGCGCGCGGTCGACGGACGTACCCCGACCGATCCCGCATCGGAGCCTCGTGATCAGTCGAGCGAGCCAGAGCAACGGCGCATCGAACACCGAGACCGCAAGGCCGAGCACGACCATGAGCGCGAACACGGGAATGCCGATCCAGACGGTGGAGAGGAGGCCGTTCGGGATCTGAGTTCCGGCGACGACGAAGGGGATACTGAACAGCGGTAAGGCGATGAGTGTCGTAGTGCTGAGTACTGACCGCGTCGCGATCGCGGTGCCGGCACGCGCGGCGTCGATCCCCGCGCTGGTGAGCATGGTCGCCTGGAGCGCGGTACCCGTGGCGCCCCCTCCCGGCGTGATTCGGTTGAAGGAGTTGCCGGCAAGCTGGGTCGTGACGATCGCGAACCAGTTGCGCGAGCCCAGGGCGATCGCCTGTACCACCCAGATGCAGGCGAAGCTCGAGATCGCGCCGAACACTGCCGGGATCATCCAGAGCACATGCACACGCCCGAGGCGGCTCCACGCAGCGAAGACCTCGCCGATGCGCGGCGCGAGCAGATACAGCGACAGCGCGGTGATCACGAGGAGGACCACACGACCGACGGGCGAGCGCTGCCGCCGTGGCGCGCAGTGCCCGAGCACGGCGCCGGTCGCGCTCGACGCCTCGCCGGCGCGCACGCCGATCACGACACCTCGGGCGCTTCGACCACCGATTCCTGCACCGCGGCCGCTTCGCTGGGGTATTCACGCGTCGCCGACGCGAGGAGCACGGAGCTCAGCACCAGGAACGGTAGGAACAGGAAGAACGTCACTCGGAGCCCGTCGGCGCCGCCACCCGCGAGGTTGTCCGAGAGGACGCCGAAGAGCAATGGCGCCACGGCGAGCGCGGCGACACGGGCGACCGTGCGTGCGCTCTCGGCTCGACCCCGGAGCTGCGGGTGGACGACATCGAGCCGCGCCGCTTCGAGCGGCGCGATCGGCGCCATCAGGAACACACCTGCGAGCACGAGAAACGGGAGCGCGACCACGAGCGCGCTCGCCAGCAGGACCGGCACGAAGAAGATCGCGACCAGTGCGTAGCTCCACGCGCCCACCCTGAGCCGACCCGTGAGCACCCCGTGCCCGATCAAGCGGTCGCCGAGGCGCCCACCTCCGATCACCCCGACGAAACCCGCCGCGCCAACCGCCGGGATGACCAGGGCGGCGGTCGATGCGCTGAGGTCGAACTGGTCCACAAGGAGGAGCACACCGAAGACCTGCAGCGCCGCGAAGAAGAACTCTCCGAACGCGCTTGCCGCGATGATCAGCACCAGCGTGCGCACGCGGAGCACGTAGTGCATCGCGGTCGGCAACGAAAGCTCGGCGACGTCTTCGTCGATGACCAGCTCGTCCTTGGCCTCGACGTTCGCCTCCTCGATCAGGTCATGCAGCTGCGACGGCTCGTCCGGCTGCACGTCGCCACCGTTCTCCCTGCCTTCTGCGCCTCGAGGTGGTTCAGGGACCCGGCCGACCCGGAACGCGAACAACAACCCCAACGCACCCAGCGCGACGAACACCGCGCGCCACGAATCGTGGCGAGCCCGCCCACGATGCTGAACGCGCTCGCAAGAAGGCCGATCTCGCCGTTGCCGACGTGGAACGCGGTCTTGAGCGCGGGAGCGAGGGCACCGAGCGCGGTCTTGTCCGCGGCGTCGAGCGCGAGCACGCTCGCGAGGCGAAGACGGCCGCCCGTGAAGCCACGGGGAGCGCCTCGTCGGGGCATCGGTCGACGCGGGAGCGGTTGCCATGCCGGAGGTCTGCCCGGGGGTGCTGCTGCGCAACCACGCGCCGACCTTCGCGTTTGACGATGGTTCTCAACGCGGTATACCTCGTACGTGTTCCTCGTGCCGCTCGTCGTGCTCTCCGCGATCGCGGGGCTCGTGGTCGCGGCAGTGGTGCTCCGATGGCCCTCGATCGACCCATCGTCTCCGCGAGTCGCTCAGCGCACCGCGGAGACGGTCGAGCACGCCATCGTCGACGATCGCGGTCTGCGCCGATTCGTCTCACGGCGCACCAATCCGGAGCTCGCCACCGGACTGCTCCTCACCGTCGCGCTCCTGATGACGTTCGTCGGTGCCTTCGTGATCGGCGCGCTCGCGGTGCTCGTCCGGAGCGACTCCGGCGTCGTCACGATCGACCAAGACATCTCCTCGTGGGTCAACGATCACACGACACAGCTGAGCCACGACGTGCTGCAGGCGATCACCCAGTTGGGAGCGACCGAAGTCGTCGTCCTGGCCGCGGTCGTCGTCGCGATCGTCGAGTCCGTCCGGCGGCCGAGTCGGTGGATCGTCCCGTTTCTCGCGGTGGTCCTGATCGGTCAGAGCGTCCTGACCAACGGCCTCAAGGAGCTGCTCGACCGCGTTCGCCCGGCGCTGAACCCCGCGGCCCATCTCCTCGGGCCGTCGTTCCCGAGTGGCCACACCGCCACCGCCGCCGCGTTCTGGGCCGCGGTCGCGCTGCTGATGGGCCGCGGTCGCGGCCGGCATGCCCGTGCGTTGCTCGCGGGCGGCGCCGCCGCGATCGCGGTCGCCGTCGCCTGCTCCCGGGTGCTGCTCGACGTCCACTGGTTCTCGGATGTCATCGCCGGGCTCGCGCTCGGATGGGCATGGTTCGCGATCTCGTCGATCGCGTTCGGCGGTCGGCTGCTCCGCTTCGGTGCACCGGTCGAGGCCGCGGAACGGAAGTTGGCGCTCGGCGACCCGTCAGTACCGACTGGAGCGGCGCATGCGGCGGGGCCGACCGTCCGGGTCCAACAGCCACGCGTGCAGGAAGTGCAGGAAAGGGCGCGCCCCGCTGACACATGGTCGCGAGGGTGGACGCGCAGAGCTCCGGGCGGACGTGGGCCCACCTGACCATCGTCGTGCCACCGATCGAGCTTGGTTGCCGCGTTGCGCAGCATCGTGAACCACTCCGCCCGCTCCGAGAGCGGGCCATCGTCCGCGTGCTGCAGGCCGAGGTGCTCGCGTGCAAGTCGAACCCGCGTCTCACGGGGCAACGCGCCGTCGGTGTCGATGATCGCGCAGCAGATCTCGGAGTCGTGCGTCCACGAGCGACGGTTGAGGTTGTCGGAGCCGACGGTCATCCAATGGTCGTCGACGATGCACACCTTCGCGTGGACGTAAATGGGCGTGCCCTCGTCGTTCTCGAGGTCGTACACCGCGACTCGATCGCCACCGGCACGCGCGAGTGCACGCTCGACCCTCCACCGCCCGAAGCGACTCGCGGTACCGAGCATCCCGGCAGGGTCCGGGTAGCGAGGGATCACGAGGACACAGTGCAACTCGGGGTTCTCGCGGAGCGCAGCGCACAACGCACGCGTCGCGTCGATCGACCACAAGTACTGATCTTCGATGTAGACCAACGAGCGCGCGACGCCCGAACGCTTTCATGTAGGCGCGGGCGATGCTGCGCTCGCCTTTCAGCGCGAACGGATACGGACGGCGCCGCGCGGGATACGTGCGCAGCACCTGCACGGCATGCCGACCACAGGCTGCCGGCATCCGGTCGGGAGGTGCGAGATCGCCGCGCTCCGCGGGCTTGCGCCCGAGGAAATGGCGCAATCTCCGCCACGGCGTCGGCACGTCGAGCGGATTCGGGTCCTCCCAGCGTTCGCGGAACGTCCAGGACACGTCGGCGACCACCGGGCCCCGGAGCCGCAGGTGGACGTCGTGCCAGGGCGGTCGGTCTCCGTAGCGAGGATCGCTGAGGCTGAGCGGCTGCTCGTCCCCGTGATGGGGTGGCCCGTCCGATCGACCGTGCGCGAGGTCGATGCCACCGACGAACGCGACATCGTGATCAGCGGTCGCCCTCGAGGCGCGGTGCACGACGACGATCTTCTGGTGATGGCTCCCACCGCGCCGGACTCGATGGTCGAGCACGATCTCACCACCGGCGTCGTTGACCGTGCGCGACATCAGGAGGTTGGTGACTTCCGCCGCGCCGTGCCCGGCCGGGTGCGATCTCCACAGCAACCCGCGTACCGCGACACCGCGCTTCGCCGCATCGGCGAGCACCGTTCCGATCTCCGTCCCGGGCCCGGCGAGCAGCTCGTTGCCGTCGCTCTGCAGATCCGTCAGGTAGATCCAGTCGCCGGCGTCCGCGGTGCACAGCTCCTCGAACAACGCAGGGAAGTACCTGGCGCCGTCGACCAGCACGGTGACGTCGTTGCCCTCCGTCCATGCCTCGTAATCACCGCGCCCGCGATCGATCCCCGTCGCCGGGTTGCCACGCTCGGCGTGCGACAGGAACCAGTCGTCGAGTCCGCGCTCGGTCCCACGGGCGCCGCTCACCTCAGGCGCACGTGCAACCGGACGACGACGTCTCCTGCAAGCCGGAACGGACCTGCACGAGGTCGCACAGCTGGTTCGCGATCCAGAGGCCACGGCCGCGGTGCGCATCGGGACTCGGATGACGGCGATCGACGAACGGATCACGGTGCATCGCGCCGGCGCTGCGCACCTCGCACACCACGACGTCGCCATGGCGCCAGGCACGAACGTCGCCGGTCCGGCTCCGTGGACGACGGCGTTGACGGCGACTTCGTGGGCCGCGAGCGCGAGATCAGCTGCACGATCGCCGTCCATGTCGATGAGCTCGGCGAAGCCGGCGACGAACGCGCGCACCTCGCGGATGCTCTCCTCCGTGAACCCGAGGAGTGGAGCGTCGGCGGGCGCCGCACTCAGCGGGCCCGTCGAACGGCACAACGCGCGCGTCGACACCTGCGAAGCCCGTGCTCGACGACGTGACATCTCCGGTCCTGACGAACGGGTGATTCCGCATGGCTTCGTCGAGGACTGTGGTCGGCAGTGTGTTCGTGTCGTACGGGCACAGGAGCCAGAAGTCGGGATCGTCGAACGCGACGTTGAGCAGCGCTTCGTGACGCTCGCACTCGGCAAGCTCGGCCGCGCCACACGCTGCCCAGATCGGCTCACCAATCCCCCGCACGCGAACGCCGGAACCCGCGTACTGCGCGACGAAGTCCTGCCACGCGGGAATGATGCGCGCCGGGTTCGCCCCGACTGCGGCCATGTCCGCGAACAGGACCCGATCACGTGCACTCCCCAGGTCGGTTCGGAGCGCCTCGATTTTGCGCGTGTCGAGCACGAGCAGGATCGGCTCCTCTGCCGCGACCGCATCACGGATGAACCCGAGGGCGCCCATCATGAAGTCGTCGTCGCCCGTGTAGAAGAACGCCTCGTGCCGATAGTGGCCACCTGCGTGGTCCTTGTCGATTGTCTGGTTCATCGGGCACGCGCAGTCGACAGAAGGTGGGCCGAACCCGCTCCTACCCACGCTGCGAAGGTCGGCAAACCCTGCGAACGCGGTCGTTTCGAGAATCTCCTGCGCGTCACCGCGCGGATCAGGGGGGAACCGAGACGGCAGTAGCATCGACGCGAAGTGGTCTCCGTCGAGCTTCCGCCCGAGCCTGCGAGCGCGACACGTGCCCGCCAGCTCGCACGCGAGCACGTCGCCGAGTGTCCCGAGGATGTCGTCGACACGATCGCGTCTGCTCGTGACCGAGCTCGTCACGAACGCGGTGCTGCACGCGCGTACCGAGCTCCACCTGATCATCGAGACCGAGCCCGGCATCGTGAGGCTTCGAGTCGAGGATCGCTCGCCCGGAACGCCGGTGCTGCGGCACTACGACACCGACGACGTCACCGGGAGGGGGCTCGCGCTGGTCGAGATGCTCGCCACGCGGTGGGGCGTCGACCCGCGACCCGATGGGAAGTCCGTGTGGTGCGAGATCACGTTTCCCCCGTCGGCCGAATCGGACGAAGCCATGACCGACGACATGGTCTCGATCACCCTGGTCGACTTCCCCATTGCACTCGCCAATCGCGCCGGCCGTCACTATGAGGCCATCCAACGCGAGTTCGCGTTGATCCACTTCTCCGACGAGGCGACGCGAGCGTCATTGCCCTCACGGCTCCTCGAGCTCGCCGAGCGCACACGCAACGAACTGGCGAGCGGAGAGATCATCGAGCGCGAGCAGGTCACGAGCGCGATCGAGAGCGGCGTGGAGCGCCTCACCATCAGTCTGCGGATGCCACGCTCGACGGGCGAGTCGATGGCCGCGCTGTCGGAGCTGTTGGTCGAGGCCGACGACTTCTGCCGAGAAGGCGATCTCATCACCGTGGCGATGCCGCCCGACTGCCGCGCGTTCCGCGAGTGGTTCCTGGGTGAGTTCGTGAGACAGATCGCCGGGTCGGCACCGACCGCGTGGGACGGGCCCTGGGAAGAGGGGTTGGCCCCGTCAGGGACGGAGTGAGAGCTCCTCGGTGACGCCGGTGAGCTCGAGCACCTTGCGGACGTGGCTCGGCGGCGAGTCGATCACGAGCTGGCCGTCGTCGCCGAGACGCTTGCGGGTCGCGACGAGCAAGCCGATCCCGGAGGAGTCGAGGAACGAGAGCGCCGAGCAGTCGAGCACGATCTGCTTGGCTCCTCCCTGCACGAGTTCGTGCAAGGTCTCGCGGAGCTGTGGGGCGGTCGCGACGTCGATCTCACCGCGCACCACAACGGTCGCGACATCCCCGTTGACCAGGGACTCGAGATCGAGCTCTGCCACTGTCGTCGTCTCCCCGACTAGTCGATGTCCGGCCGACACACTACGACGATCGTCGCATCGTCGTGCAGGCCGGCGGGGGCGAAGATCTGCACCTCGTCGAGGCAGCGCTTCACGACCGCCGGCGCCTCGTCGCAGCGCGCGCCCTGCACCAGCTCGACGAGGCGCTCGGGACCGAAGAACTCGCGCGCCTCGTTTCGCACCTCGATCAGGCCGTCGGTGTACACGCACAACGTGTCCGCCGGGCCGATCGTCGCCTCCGCGGTCCGCCATTCGCGGCGGAGCAAGCCGACGAGCGGCCCGGTCGGGCCCAGCTCGATGACCTCCTCGCTCGCGGCGATGAAGGCCGGCGGATGTCCGGCGTTCGCGTACTGGATCAGACCGGTCCGAGTGTCGATCACACCGGCGAACGCAGTGAGAAACACCTCTTCACCGAGCTCTCCGAGCTGCTCGGCCGCCGTCGCGATCGCATCGCCAGGGTCGAGATCGGCCGCCAGCGCCGCGCGCGCAGGAGCTCCTTGCAGCGCAGTGCGAGGATTCCCTCGACCGCTCCGTGACCCGCGATGTCGACGACCACCAGACCGATCCGATCGCGCTCGAGGAAGACGATGTCGTAGCAGTCGCCCGCGACGACCCCGACGGCAGCCCGGAGCTGCGCGGCGAGCGTCCAACCGCGCGGCAACGGACCGACCTGTGGCTCGAGGTGCGCGCGCAGCGTGAGCAGCACCGCCGCGCTCTGCTCGACCGCGGTGCGAGAACGTTCGGCGTCGGCGCGCTGATCTTCGATCCGCGATCGCATGGCGTCGACGTCAACCGCGAGCTGGGCGATCTCCGGCGGCCCGACGGTTCGAATCGGCTGTTGCGATTCTCCCGCGCGCGTCCGCCGAACCTGTTCACCGAGATCGTCGAGCGGACGGGTGACCCAGCAGCGGATGAGCCACGACGCGAGCAACGTCCCCGCCACGGCGAACCCGACCACGAGGACGATGAGCAGCGTGAGACGCGATCGCGAGTCCGAGGCATCGGCGTGGGCCTGCCCGGACAGATCGTCGACCCGGCGCGTGAGCGCAGCGAGTCGCCCGCGCAGTTCGTCGAAGAGAACCTTCCCCTGACCGGTGACGACCAGCGCGGCGCTCGCCGAGTCACCCGATCGCTGTTCGGCAATGGCCCGCAACGCCGCCGTCGTGCGCCATGTCTCGCCCGCCGACACCGCCCGGTCGAGCGGCTGCCGGAGCGAGTGCTCGTCCGCCGCGATGGCGCGGAGTGAACGCGTGAGGCGTACGACGCGGTCGGTACCGGAATTGAACGGCTCGAGGAACCTCTCGTCGCCGGAGAGCACGAACCCGCGCGCGCCCGTCTCCTGATCGGAGTACGCGGCGGCGAGTTGCGCGGCCTGCTCCTGCGCGATCGCGAGACGGCGTTCAGCGGTGCGGGTGTCGTCGCGCCGTGCAATCACGGCGCCCGCCGCGACACTGATGATGAGCACCCCCGCGAGGATCCCCGCGAAGAGGAGCACCAATCGGCGCCTCAGGAGCATCGGTCAAATCTAGTGAGAGGCACTTCGCGACCTCTCGGGCGCGACGAGCGTTCGATGGCGTGCGTAGGCTGGCACGATGGCCGGGCCCCAGATCACGCTGACCTTCCCGGCGCGACCGGAGTTCCTCCGGCTGGTTCGACTCACGTCGGCGGACGCCGGCAGCCGGGCGGGCCTCGACTACGAGGAGATCGACGACCTCAAGATCGCGGCCAGCGAGGCCTGCAGCCTCGTGCTCGAGTCCCTCGACCCACTTACCCTCGTCTTCACCCTCGACGACGGCTGTGTGACGATCGAGGGCTCCGCCGATGCGCCGCCGCGGGACGACGAGCTCGCCCGGGCGCTCATCGTCGCCGTGGTCGACAACTACGAGATCACGGACGGTACGGGCAGTACCCGATTCCGCATGGTCAAATGCCACCGCGGTTGAGCTCCGCCACGACGAAAAGCCCGTGCGTGTCAGGTTTGCGAGCTGGGAGACGGGGGTACTCCGACGATGCCGGCCCCTCCCGGCAGCAACGTCCGTCCCCGCAGGCTGCGTTTCCCCAGCCCTGCAGCCTGCGGGAACGGGCAATCCGGAGAGGGATTGTGAGGAACGACAACGCTGCCGAGGGGGGATACGAAGATGGATCGGAGTGTCACCGACGAGATTCGGACCACCATGGACGACGTGCATCTCGTGATTCCGGCGTGCTCTGAGTTCCTTCGCGCACTCCGGCTCGTGGCCGCCGATGCCGCGAACCGCGCCGGGCTCGACTGTGAAGAGGTCGAGGACTTTCGCATCGCCGTCGACGAGCTGAGCCACGCTGTGATGGCGGCGACCGACCACCACCTCCATGTGACGTTTCGCACCAACGGCGACACCGTCGTCGCCCGCGGGACCGCGCGGAGCCGGGGCGGCGCGGTCGAGCCCTCGATGAGTGAGCTGTCGCGCGCGATCGTCACCGGTGTCGCCGACTCCTTCGAGTTCGGGCAGGACAAGGGCGAAATCGCGTTCGTCGTGGTGAAACACGCCAACCGCTACGCGGTGGGACGGGCATGACCGACACGGACGAATCGACCGTGGGCTCGGAGACGAGCGCCCGCGAGCTCGACGCGCGGTTCGCGGAGTACCGCCGCACGCACGATCGCGAGCTGCGCAACGAGCTCGTCGAGGCCCACGCGCGGCTCGCGGAGTTCCTCGCACGACGGTTCCAGCATCGTGGAGAGCCGCTCGACGATCTCCGCCAGGTCGCGCTCGTCGGGCTCCTGAAGGCCGTCGAACGCTTCGAGCCCGAACGCGGCTTGCAGTTCTCGTCGTTCGCGACGCCGACCATCGTCGGAGAGTTGAAGCGCCACTTCCGCGACAAGGGATGGGCGGTACGCGTGCCGCGTCGGATCCAGGAGCTCCACCTCGAGCTCGAACAGACCGTGGCGACGCTCACCCAGGAACTGCGTCGACCGCCGTCGACCGCGGAGATCGCCGAACGCGCCGGCGCGTGGGAGGAAGACGTGCTCGAGGCGATGGAGGCCAACAGCCTCTACCGGCTTCCGTCGATCGACGCCGCGCGCAACGACGGCGAGACGCGCCGCGACCGACGAGCGCTTCGGCGTCGAAGACGAGGAGTTCGACGCCGTCGACGACCGTGTCGCGGTGCGCGAGCTTCTCTCGGTGCTCCCGGCACGCGAGCGGCGGATCATCTATCTGCGGTTCTTCGAAGGCCGTACCCAGTCGGAGATCGCCACTGACGTCGGCATCAGTCAGATGCACGTCTCGCGCCTCCTCAGCAAGAGTCTCGAGACCCTCGGTGAGCAACGCGCGCTCGCAGGCGGGCAATGAGCAGCGCCCCGTTCACCGGCGACGCCCCGCTTCTCGCGGTGGAAGCCAGCGGGCCGGCCTCCGAGCCGACGCTGCGGATCGAAGGCGAGATTGACGTGGCCACCGCGCCGCAACTGCGGACAGCGCTCACCGCGCTCGTCGATGGAGGCGCCCGCCGCATCAACCTCGACCTCGCGGCGGTGCGCTTCGTCGACTCTTCCGGCTTGGGAGTGCTCGTCGGCACGCTGCGCAAGCTCGAGGACACGAACGGCGGCCGCCTCCGCGTCGAGAACGTTCAGGACGGCGTGCGCAAGGTGTTCGAGATCACAGGCCTCGGCCCGATGTTCGGCCTCGCCCCGCGCTGAGCGACGCTCACGCGCGTTTGTGCGTCCGGTGGGCTGGGCACACCGAAGACGGGCAGCCCAGGTCGGGCTGACGAGACCGGAGGTTCCGCAATGGGTGACGTGACGGGCAAGTACGAAGAGCTGAAGGGCCGCGCCAAGGAGGCCGTTGGTGATCTCACCGACAACGACGAGATGAAGCGCGACGGCAAGACCGATCAGACCTCGGGCAAGGTCAAGCAGAAGGTCGAAGGCGCGAAGGATGCCGTCGAGCGCGGCATCGACACGGTGAGCGACAAGGTCAAGCACAAGTCGTGACGCCCGCCGCGCCGCGACCGGTCGTCCGAGAGGGCCGATAGAGTCGCGGCGCGGCCCGGCCGGGTGGCGTGGAGGGTTGTACGAGAGGCACTGATGATCGAACCACGCGTCCTGCCCACGACACCTGTCACGACCCTCGCCGAGTACCGGGCGGCCGGTGGCGGGGCCGCGATCGAGCGGGCCGGCGAGCTCGGCGCCGACGGCGTGATCGACGAGATCACACGGTCCGGTCTCGGAGGCCGCGGCGGGGCGGGCTTCCCGGCCGGGCGCAAGTGGGCCGCGGTCAGGGCCAACTGCTCCGAGCTGGAGCCGTCAGCGGTGGTCGTCAACGCCGCCGAGGGAGAGCCGGGCTCGTTCAAGGACCGCGCCATCATGCGCGCCAACCCGTTCGCGATCATCGAGGGCGCGCTCGTCGCCGCACGAGCGGTCGGCGCCGACCAGGTCATCATCGGCACCAAGCGCACGTTCACCCGCGAGATCAACGGGCTCCAGGCTGTGATCGCCGAGATCCAGCGCGCCGGCTGGGCCGACGGCATCGACCTGAGTGTCTTCGAGGGCCCGAGCGAGTACCTCTACGGCGAGGAGACGGCACTGCTCGAGGTGATCGACGGCCGTTACCCGTTCCCCCGCATCGCGCCGCCCTACCGGCGAGGCATCGACGAGGTCGTCGATCGGCCCGGCGACGTGACATCGCACAGCAGCTCGGCGGCCCACGTCGAGCTCGCGGGCCCCGGCGATGAAGCCGTGGCTCCGCCTGCACTCGCGAGCAACGCAGAGACCTTCGTGAACGCGGCGTTGATCATCGCTCGGGGTGTCGACTGGTGGCGCAGTGTCGGAACTCCGGACTCCCCGGGCACGATCGTGTGCACGGTGAGTGGTGACACCCGACGATCGGGTGTCGGCGAGTTTGCGATGGGAACACCGCTGCGCGAAGTGCTCGAGACACTGGGTGGAGGACCGCGCGACGGACGCTCATGGGTCGCGGCGATCTCAGGGGTGTCGAATCCGTTCGTGCCCGCGGAGATGTTCGACACACCAATGAGTCATGAAGCGATGCGGGCCATCGGCCGCGGGCTCGGCACCGGTGGGTTCATCGTCTTCGACGACAGCACCGACTTCGTCGGGGTCGCGGCCGGGATGTCACACTTCCTGGCCGTCGAATCGTGCGGTCAGTGCGCGGCCTGCAAGGGCGACGGCCTCGCGATCTCCGCCGTGCTCGACCGCCTCGCGCGGTCCGCGGTTCATCCCGACGACCTCGACGTCCTGCAGACCCGGCTCACGACTGTCGCCGACGGCGCCCGCTGCAATCTCGCGACCCAGCAACAGGTCGTGGTGGGGAGCGTGCTCGAGCTGTTCGCCGAGACCGTCGCCGCCCACGCGCACCACGAGGCGCCGCCCGTGGAACCCGAGGCGATCGCAGCCATTGCCGACCTCGACGACGGCCTCGCAGTCCTCGACCCGCACCAGGCCGCGAAGCAGCCCGACTGGACCTTCGGCGCCACCGACTCGGACAAGTGGCCCGCCGACCGTCTCGACGACCACCGCGAGCCCGAAGAACTCGACCTGGAGGGCACTGATGCCGGAGCCAATTCCTGAATCGCCGTCCGACGCGGGTGTTCCCGAAGAGGAACCGGCGGAGCTCGGTCAACAAGAGGCTGTCAACCTGCTGGCAAACGACGCCCGCGAGCGCCTCAGCGCCGACGGCTTCACGAACGCGCAGATCCTCAAGTGGGCCGAGACGTTCATCACCGAGAAGAGCTCGGGAGACGCCGACGAGTTCGTCGAGTGGATCACGGCGCAGGAGCACACCCCGTAGCCCTTCGCGACCAGGGGTCGCTACGCTGCGGTGTGCCTACTCGCCGCATCGTGCTCGGTCTCGACGGAACTCCCGGTTCGGCCGCCGCCACGTCGTGGTGCGCGACCATGGCACCCCTGCTCGACGCCGAAGTGCTGGTCGTGAACGCGATGTCGCCGGTCAGCTATCTCGTTCCGTCGGCGTCGCCGGCCGACATCCCACCGATGATCGACGACACCGCGATCGAGGAGAGCGTGCACCACGAGCTCGAGTCGGAGCTCGAGACCTGGTGCGCGCCGCTCCGCGACGCGGGGGTGTCGTACCGCTCGCACGTCGTCGACGGCAGCGTGATCGACGCGCTGCTGAGCGTCGCCGACGAGGTCGACGCCGACATGATCGTGGTTGGTCGCCAGAAGCACGGCGGCATCAAGGAGAAGCTGCTGGGCAGCGTGCCCAACCACTTGTCCCACGCGTGCGGACGACCCGTGGTGATCGTTCCGCCGACGTGATCCCGCAGCACTGACGCGCGCCACCCGCGCCGACGCGCCCTCGCGCGCGTTACGCCAGGTGCGTGTCGAACCAGGCGAGGGTGCGCGACCAGGCGTCCTTCGCCGACGCCTCGTGGTAGCTGCCGCGCGCGTCGCAGTGGAAGCCGTGGTCGGCGTCGGGGTACCGGACCACCTCAGTGGCGACGGGTGCGGCCTGCAACTCCGTGCGCAGTTGCTCGACGCCCTCGCTCGGGATCATCGGGTCGAGGTCGCCGAACAATCCCAGCCACGGGGTCTCGAGCGTGCCCGCCTGGTCCATCAACGCGCTGGACGACAGCACGTTGGCCTCGGTGATCCCGCCGCCGTAGAAGCCGACGCCCGCGCCGAGCGCGCGACCGCGACGCGGTGAGGAACGTCACGCGTCCGCCGAAGCAGAACCCGACGATGCCGATCTGCGAGTCGGCGAATCCCGCGCCATGCAGGTGCTCGATGGCCGCGTCGACGTCCATGAGCACGCCGTCGTCGTTGACACCCTCGAAGAGCGGCATCACCTTGCTGAAGTCGTCGTACGGCGCCTCTCCCCCGCCGGCGCGGTGGAAGAGCGCGGGCGCGACCGCGTGGTAACCCTCGGCGGCCAAGCGACCCGCGACATCCTTGATGTGGTCGTTCACGCCGAACGCTTCCTGGATCACGATCACCGCACCCCGCGCGTCGCCGTCGGGAGTGGCTTCGTAGAGATCCATCGGACCGTCAGCGGTCGAGAGCTCGATCGTGGCAGTGGTCATGGCAACTCCTCCGTTGTCGCTGGTCCGGCGCCGGGAGGCTAGCTGCCCCGGTATCGTCGGTCACCGTGACCGAAGCCCACCCTCCGTCGGGCCGTCCCTCGTTCCGTGACCCGGCGAGCGAGGACGGCTCGATCCCGCCTGCGATCCCCGCGGCCACCGTCGTGCTGCTGCGCAACACGGCTGACGGCGTCGAGGCGCTGATGCTCCGGCGCGACTCGAAGCTGGCGTTCGCGGGCGGCATGTGGGTGTTCCCCGGAGGGCGCGTCGATCCCGAGGACTTCCCGGCCGACGCGGCTCCCGACGACCCCGACGCGCTCTTCGCCGCGGCGCGCACGGCCGCGGTCCGGGAGGCCAAGGAGGAAGCCGACCTCGACGTCGATGCCGACGGGCTGGTGTGGTTCGCGCACTGGACCCCGCCGGCCGGCGAGGTCCGGCGCTTCGCGACGTGGTTCTTCCTCGGGGGTGCGCCGGAGGGCACCGTCGTGGTCGACGACGGCGAGATCCGCGACCACGAGTGGATGCGCCCTGCCGACGCGCTCGACCGTCGCGACGCGGGTGAGATCGAGCTGATCCCTCCGACCTGGGTCACGCTGCGCTGGCTCGCCGAGGTCGGCACGGTCGACGACGCCCTCGCCCTGGCCCATGCGACGGAGCCCGAGATCTTCGTGACTCGCGTCGGTCGTTTCGAAGGCGGGCGCGCCGCGATCTGGGCCGGTGACGCCGCCTACCACGACGGCGACCTGAGCCGGCCCGGCCCGCGGAACCGTCTCCTCATGCACCGCGACGGCGCCTGGCAGCTCGAACGGGAGTCGTAGCGCCATCCGAGTATACTGAGACTCGTTCTCAATATGGTTCGGAGGTGGCGGCCCGTGCGTCGCGCGGTTCTTGGTGCAGCGTGTGCGCTCGCGGTGGTCGCCGGCGTCGTCGCACCGCCCGCCGCGGGCGCGGCGTCGAAGCGCTCCGTCGTCGCCGCGTTCTACCCGATCGCCTACGCCGCGCAGCAGGTCGGCGGCACGCGCGTGTCGGTGACCAACCTCACGCCGGCGGGCGCCGAGCCGCACGACCTCGAGCTGTCCCCCGCGCAGATGGACCGCCTGCTCGACGCCGACGCCGTGTTCGTGATGGGTCGCGGCTTCCAACCCGCGGTCGAGAAGGCAGCGCAGCAGCGCGACGGCGTGACCGTCGACGTCCTCGACAAGTTGCCGATCGGCGCGGGAAGCAAGCAGGTCAAGGCGGAAGGGAGCTCGTCCGGGCTCGATCCGCACGTGTGGCTCGACCCCGTGCTCATGCAGGGCATCGTCCGCCAGGTGCAACGTGGGCTCACCAAGGCCGATCCGAAGGGCGCGGCCGTCTACGCCAAGAACGCCGACTCGCTCGTCGCCGAGCTCGAGGCGTTGGACGCGAAGTTCCGCGCCGGGCTCGCGCACTGCACGCGGGACCTCATCGTCACGTCGCACGAGGCATTCGGGTATCTCGCGGAGCGCTACGGGCTCCGCCAGGAGGGTGCGGCAGGGATCGACCCCGCCGCGGAGCCCGACGCCAAGCGCATCGCGGAGCTCACCGACCTGGTGAAGAAGAACGGCGTCACCGTCGTGTTCACCGAGTCGTTGGTCTCCTCGCGCGTCGCCGACACACTCGCCCGCGAAGCCGGGGTGAAGACCGACACGCTCGACCCCCTGGAAGGGCTGTCGGGGAAGAAGCAGGCTGCGGGCGACGACTACTTCACGGTGATGGACACCAATCTGCGCAAGGTGCGCGCTGCCCTGGGGTGTTCGTGATTCCGCGACCGAGGCCATTACTCTGCGGGCTTCGCCGCCGCCTGCTCCGAGGTACTCGTGCACCCTGCGCGCCGAAGAACCCCCATCCGCTTGCTCGATCGGCCCGATCTCTCATGGGCCCGTCGCCTCGTCGTCGTCGTCACGTTGCTCGGTCTCACGGCCGTCGCGTGCAGTAGCGGCGAAGACTCCAACAGCGCGAGCACGACCAGCACCGCGGCATCCGCGTCCACCGGCGCGACGACACCGCCGTCGACCACCGGCGCCAAGACCAAGATCGACGTGCTGCCGGGCATGCCTCCCGTCAGCGATCCCGACAACCTCTACAGCGACGACGCACCCGACAAGATCAGCCCCGACGCGAAGACCGCGCTGAACCGCGTCTACGTGCCGAACCGCGCCGCCAACACGGTGTCGGTGATCGACCCCGCCACCATGCAGGTGGTCGACACGCTGAACGTGGGGATCAACCCGCAACACGTCGTGCCCTCGTGGGACCTGAAGACGCTATGGGTCGCCAACAATGCCGAGGGCCGCACCGACGGCAGCCTCACGCCGATCGACCCCAACACCGGCAAGACCGGAGCATCGATCCCCGTCGACGACCCGTACAACATGTACTTCACGCCGGACGGCAAGTCCGCGATCGTCGTCGCCGAGGCCTACAAGCGACTCGACTTCCGCGACCCGCACACGATGCAGCTGCAGAGCTCGCTCAACGTGCCCAACTGCGCGGGCGTGAACCACGCCGACTTCTCGATCGACGGCAAGTTCGCGATCTTCACCTGCGAGTTCCAGGGCGGCCTCGTGAAGATCGACATCGCCAACAAGGCCGTGCTCGGCTACCTCACGCTCAGCGGTGGCGTGGGCAGCATGCCGCAGGACATCCGCGTGTCGCCCGACGGCAAGACCTTCTACGTCGCCGAGATGATGAAGGGCCTCGTCTACACGATCGACCCGTACGCGTTCGTGGAGACCGGCACGATCCCAACCGGCATAGGAGCGCACGGGCTCTACCCGAGCCGCGACGGCACCAAGCTCTACGTCGCCAACCGCGGCCAGGACCACGTGGGAGGCAACACCGCCGGCGGCCCGGGCAGCGTCTCCGTGATCGACTTCGCGACCAAGAAGGTCGTGACGACGTGGCAGATCCCCGGTGGCGGGAGCCCCGACATGGGGAACGTGAGCGTCGACGGCAAGACGCTCTGGCTCAGCGGCCGCTACGACAACGTCGTGTACGCGATCAACACGACCACCGGTGAGGTGCAGAAGATTGCCGTTGGCAAGGAGCCCCACGGTCTCGCGGTGTGGCCGCAACCCGGTCGCTACTCGCTCGGCCACACCGGCAACATGCGATAGGGAGCGAAAGGTTCGCTGCCGGAGTGGGTGATCACGCTTGGAGTGACTCGGCGAACCTTGAGCGACCCATCAAGTAGGCCGGAGCGTGCGGAGGGGCTCGCCCGCGGTCCAGGCTGCTGGGTCGCCGGGCTCCCAGCGACGCCGTGAGCCGACCTGTTCGATGCGCTGACGCGCGAGTCGTTCGGCGGCGCGCAGTGGCGTGATCCCCTGCTCCTTCGCGAGCGCGAACACCCGTGCTGTCGTGGCCTCGATGCGCGCCACGCTCGTGAGCGCGCGTGCGCGGTCGTACCCGGTGAACTCCTCGGCGATGTTGATGATCCCACCGGCATTCACCACGAAGTCGGGCGCGAAGAGAATGCCGCGCTCCGCGATCGTGCGATCCGAGCGCCTCCCCTCGAGCTGGTTGTTCGCCGCGCCGACGATCGCACGGCAGTGCAGCCGCGGGATCGTCACGTCGTCGAGCACACCTCCGAGCGCACACGGGCGCGAGCACGTCGCATTCCTGCTCGAGCACGACATCGACCGCGGCGGTCTCGATGCCGAGCTCCTGCGCCAGCGCGTCGGCACGTCGCGGGTCGATGTCGGACACGACGACCTCGGCGCCGTCGGCCACGAGGAGCCGCACGAGATGTGATCCCACGTGACCGGCACCCTGCACCACCACGCGTCGTCCGCGCAGCGACGGCTCACCGTCGAGCTCCGCGCACGTCGCCCGCATCCCGTGACGCACGCCGACCGCGGTGACCGGCGACGGATCACCCGATCCGCCCAGTGACTCCGAGACGCCGGTGACCCACGGCGTCTCGCGTGCGAGCGCGTTCATGTCGTCCGTCGTCGCGCCGACGTCTTCGGCCGCGAGATATCGGCCACCGAGCTCGTCGATGGCACGCCCGAGCGCACGCAGGAGCTCGGGCGGGCGCGGCCGGTCGGGCTCGGCCCAGTGCACGACGGCCTTGCCGCCTCCCTGATGCAGCCCGGCGACCGCCGCCTTGGAGGTCATCGCCGCCGACAGGCGCAGAGCGTCGACGACCGCGTCGGCCGGTTGCCGGTAGTGCCAGAACCGGACGCCACCGAGAGCGGGCCCCAACGCGGTCGAGTGGATCGCGATCACCGCGTGCAACCCGGCCGCGTGATCGTTCAGGTACACGATCTGCTCGTGGCCCATCGACGCCATCAGGTCGCTGACGGCCCGCCCACGCACCGACGACGCGCCGGGCCCGGCGCTCACGAGTTCCACACCCGCACGACGCGTTGCTCGCGCTCGTACGACAGGACGCTGAGGGTCGCGGTGTCGAGCGCGAACCGCGCGCCGTCGACGACCGGGAGCCCGACCCACCGGACCGCGAGCACGCGGAGGAAGTGCGCGTGCGAGAACAGCGCGACCGTGCCGTCGACCGCGGCGACGCGTGCGATGACGCGGTCGGCGCGCGCGCCCACATCGTCGGCGGTCTCGCCTCCCGGCACGCCGCCCGTGAAGATCGTCCATCCGGGCCGCTCCGCACGGATCGACGCGGTCGTGCGACCCTCGTACTCGCCGTAGTTCCATTCGGCGAGATCGTCGGTGACCTCCGCGGCGTCACGCAAGCTCGCGAGCTCGCAGGTCTGGATGGCACGGATGCGGGGGCTCATCAGGACGAGCGCGAACTGATAGTGCGCCAGTCGCGTCGCGAGGGTGCGTGCCTGCTCCTTGCCCCTTGCCGTGAGCGGGAGGTCACTGAACGACGTGTGCTGCCCCGAGCTGCTCCACTCCGTCTCGCCATGACGCACCAGAACGATCTCATCGGGGGCGATCTCATTCGGCACGGTCCCGTTTCCCGTCATGAGCCTCATCTTGACCGCGCGTAGAGTGCTGATCACAAGTGAATCCGGGGAGCTCGGGACAGCCGGGCTGAGAGGGCGACCGTGACGCGTCGCCGACCCCTCGAACCTGATCCGGGTAATGCCGGCGGAGGGAAGCGTCAGAGATGCGCACTGCACTCGTGTTCGCGGGGGGCGAGCGCCCACCGCCATCCTCGCTCGACGGCCTGTTGCCGGCGGAGGTGGTCATTGCCGCCGACTCGGGCCTCGGCCACGCGCTCGCGCTGGGCTGCCGCGTCGATCTCGTGGTCGGAGATCTCGACTCCGCGGAGCCCGCCGATCTCGAACGCGCGGCCGCCGCGGGCAGCGTGATCGAGCGCCACCCGGTCGCCAAGGACGCGACCGATCTCGAGCTCGCGCTCGATGCCGCGCGCGCGCGTGACGTCGACCGCATCGTGGTGATCGGCGGTCACGGTGGACGACTCGATCACTTCCTCGCCAACGCGCTCGTGCTCACCGCGCCGACGTTCGAGCACGTACGGGTCGAAGCGCGGATCAGCGACGCCAGCCTGGTCGTCGTGCGCGAGCGCGTCGAGCTCGTCGGTGCCGTCGGAGAGCTCTGCTCACTGCTCCCGATCGGCGGCGTCGCCCGTGGCGTCACCACGGAAGGGCTGCGATTCCCGCTACGCGCGGAAGACCTCGAGCCCGGCTCGACGCGTGGCGTCAGCAACGAGTTCCTCACGACCCGCGCGCACGTGTCACTGACCAGCGGCGTGCTCCTCGCCATCCTCCCTCTCCCCGGAAAGGCCGCATCATGAAGCGGTACGTCGTCACACTCCTCGCCGTCGCGCTCTCACTCACCGCGTTGGTGGGCGCATCTGCCGACACCGCGGTGGCGGCGAAGCGATCGGTCACCATCACGCTCGTGACCCACGACTCGTTCGCGGTCTCGAAGCCGGTCCTCGCCGCGTTCACCAAGCAGACCGGTGTCAAGGTCAAGATCTTGCAGCAGGGCGACGCGGGCGCGGCGCTGAACCAGGTGATCCTGACCAAGTCACATCCGCTCGGCGACGTCTTCTTCGGCGTCGACAACACGTTCCTCGGCCGCGCGCTCGACGCCGGGATCTTCGCGGCGTACACGGCGAAAGACTTGTCGACCGTGCCCTCCGAGTACCAGCTCGACCCGACACATCAACTGACCCCCATCGATCACGGCGACGTGTGCATCAACTACGACAAGACGTGGTTCGCGAAGAAGGGGCTCGCGGTCCCGGCCACTCTCGACGACCTGACGAAGCCCGCGTACAAAGGACTGCTCGTGGTCGAAGACCCCGCGACATCTTCTCCGGGTCTCGCGTTCACCCTCGCCACGATCGCGCGCTACGGAGACAACGGCTGGCGCGACTACTGGGCGAAGCTACGCAGCAACGACGTGAAGATCGACGACGGTTGGGACAGCGCATACGACGGTGACTTCACCCAGGGTGGCAGCAAGGGGACGCGTCCGCTCGTGGTGTCGTACGCGTCGAGTCCTCCGGCCGCGGTCTACTACTCGAAGCCGAAGTTGAAGACATCGCCCGTGGGAACGATGCTCGACTCCTGCTTCCGACAAGTGGAGTTCGTCGGGGTCCTCCAGGGAACCACCCACGAGGCCGCGGCGCGCCAGCTCGTCGACTTCATGCTGTCGCCGACGTTCCAGGCCGACGTGCCGCTGCAGATGTTCGTCTTCCCGGCGCGTGATGGAGTCGCGCTCCCCAAGGTCTTCGAGCAGTTCGCCGAAGTCGCGCCCAACCCCTTGACGCTGCCACCCGACCAGATCAGCCGTCACCGTGACGAGTGGATCCAACAGTGGCGCGCGACCGTGCTGGGGTGACCACCGGACGCGTCGCCGCGCGCGCGACTGCGGGCGTGACCAGGTTGGCGCTCGCGTTCGTGCCGCTGGCGTTCCTGGCGGTGTTCTTCGTGTACCCCGTGGCCACGATCGTCGGGCGCGGGCTCACACCCGGCGGCGAGCTCGACCTCTCGCCGCTGCGCGAGGTCGTCTCCGACCCCGCGATGCGGCACATCGCGTGGTTCACGGTGTGGCAGGCGACGCTGTCGACGGTCCTCACGGTGCTGGTCGCGCTGCCGGGCGCGTTCGTGCTGTCGCGCTTCGAGTTCCGCGGCCGTCGGCTCGTACGCGCCCTGGTGACGGTGCCGTTCGTGCTCCCGACCGTCGTGGTCGGCTCCGCGTTCGCCAGCGTGCTCGGCGCGGGCGGGCCGCTCGCGTTCCTCGGTCTCGACCAGACCCTCGCCGCGATCCTGATCGCGCACGTCTTCTTCAACTACGCGGTCGTCGTCCGCACCGTCGGCGGCCTCTGGGCGCATCTCGACCCGCGTCAGGAAGAAGCGGCGCGGATGCTGGGGGCGAGCCGGTGGCGCGCCTTCCGCGCGGTGACCCTTCCCGCGCTGCGACCGGCGATCGCGGCGGCGAGCGGCATCGTGTTCCTGTTCACGTTCACGTCGTTCGGCGTGATCCTCATCCTCGGCGGCCCGCGCGTCTCCACGCTCGAGACCGAGATCTACCGCCAGACGGTGGAACTGCTCGATCTCCCCGTGGCGGCCGCGCTCACCATCGTGCAGCTCGTCGCGGTGATCGCGCTGCTGATCGTCGACGCCCGGCTCCAGGGCCGCACCGCCCACGCCGTCGGCCTGCGGGCGTCGACGGAGACCGTGCGCCACCCGCGGACGGCACCGGAGCGTGCGTTGCTCGCGGGCAACCTCGCGGTGATGGCGATCCTGCTCGGTGGCCCGATCCTCGTCCTCGTCGAGCGGTCGCTGCACCCGCCCGGCGGTTACGGCCTCGACTTCTACCGCGCGCTCGACGACATCGGCCAGGGCAGCACGCTGTTCGTCCCGCCCGTCGACGCGATCGTGAACTCGCTGCAGTTCGCGGTGATCGCGACGCTGCTCGCGGTGATCGTCGGCGGGTGCGCGGCCTTCGCACTCGCCAACCGGAAGGGACGCGCCCTCGACAGCGCGCTGTCGTTGCCGCTCGGCGTCTCCGCCGTGACCGTCGGCTTCGGCTTCCTCATCGCGCTCGACGAGCCGCCGCTCGACCTGCGCACATCGCTGTGGCTCGTGCCCATCGCGCAGGCGCTCGTCGCGATCCCCTTCGTCGTCCGCACCATGACCCCGGTGCTGCGGAGCATCGACCCCCGCCTGCGCGAGGCCGCGTCGACGCTCGGCGCGTCGCCGGCGCGGGTGTGGCGCGAGGTCGACCTGCCGATCGCGGCGCGCGCCGGCCTGGTCGCGGCCGGATTCGCGTTCGCGATCTCGCTCGGCGAGTTCGGCGCCACGGTGTTCATCGTGCGCCCCACGAAGCCGACCCTGCCGGTCGAGATCTTCCGGCTGCTCGGTCGTCCCGGCCCGCTGAACTTCGGCGCGGCGATGGCGGCGAGCGTCATCCTCATGGCGTTGACCGCCGTTGCGATCCTCGCGATCGAGCGGTTCCGCGTGGGATCGGTCGGGACGTTCTGATGAGGATCGGCTGATGAGGATCGCCTGATGCTCGCCCTCGAACGCATGACGGTGCGCTACGGCGACTTCCTCGCGCTCGACGCCGTCGACCTGGAGATCGGCGACCGCGAGATCGTGTGCGTGCTCGGGCCCAGCGGCAGCGGGAAGAGCACGCTGCTCCGTACCGTCGCCGGCCTGATCCCCGAGGCGCACGGGCGCGTGACGTTCGACGGCGTCGACGTCACCGCGACGCCGCCCCACCGCCGCGGCTTCGGCCTCATGTTCCAGGACCATGCCCTCTTCCAGCACCGCGACGTGCTCGGCAACGTGGCGTTCGGACTGCGCATGCAACGCGTCCCGCGCGCGGAAGCCGACGCGCGAGCGCGCGCGACGCTCGCGCTCGTCGGGTTGCAGGGATTCGAGCACCGACGCGTGGGCGACCTCTCCGGTGGTGAGCAGCAACGCGTGGCGCTCGCGCGCGCCCTCGCGCCTGCACCCAAGCTGCTGATGCTCGACGAGCCGCTCGGCGCGCTCGACCGCGCGCTGCGGGATCGACTCGTCGTCGAGCTGCGCGAGCTGTTCGTGCACCTCGGGCTCGCGATCCTGTTCGTCACCCACGATCACGACGAGGCCTTCTCGCTCGCCGACCGTGTGGTCGTCATGCACGAGGGGCGGGTCGAGCAGGTGGGACCACCGGGCGAGGTCTGGCGCCGCCCCGCGAACGCGTTCGTCGCCGAATTCCTCGGGTGGAACGTCACCGAGGCGCTCGGCACGGGGCGGGTGGCGGTGCGCCCCGAGGCCCTGCGACTGGGACCCGACGGCTCCGTGCGGGGCACCGTCTCGGCCCGCACGTTCCGGCGTGACCACTTCCTCGTGCAGGTCGACCTCTCCGACGGCTCGACCCTGCAGGTAGCGGTGGGTGTCGACACCACCCTCCCGGACGTCGGCGCGATCGTGGGCGTCACCGCCGACGACGTGATCCCCCTCTGATTTGCTCGCTCAAGCGTCGCGGAGTGACCCGACTTGGTTCGACAAGTTCGGCAGCGAAGCTTTCGCTCGCGGTGAATCTGCACGGAATCTCCACAGTTCGGGCGAGACTCCGCCATACCGGTTCCTTAACCTTGAGGCAATGTCCGCTCCCGCGTCCGTCCTCCCGCGCACGATCCTCGTCGTCGAGGACGAGATGTCGATCGCGCAGGCCGTTGCCACCCGTCTGCGGAGTGAGGGGTTCACCGTCGAGCTCGCCTTCGACGGGCCGTCGGGCGTCACCCGATCCGACGAGCTGCACCCCGATCTCGTGGTGCTCGACCTGATGCTGCCCGGCCTCGACGGGCTCGACGTGTGCCGCGAGATCCAGCGCCATCGCCCCGTCCCCGTGCTGATGCTCACCGCCCGCGACTCCGAGACCGACCTCGTCGTGGGGCTCGGCGTGGGAGCCGACGACTACCTGACCAAGCCCTTCAGCGCGCGCGAGCTGGTGGCGCGTGTGCACGCGCTGCTGCGCCGAGTCGAGCGCCGTCCCACGGCGCCGAGCGGTGCATGGCGACTCGGGGCGATCACCATCGATCCCGCGTCGCGACGCGTGCACAACGGCGACGAGCTGGTGCATCTCACACCCACCGAGTTCGATCTGCTCGAGTACCTCGCGGAGCGGCCCACGCAGGTCTTCACGCGTGAGCAACTGTTGATGCAGGTGTGGGGCTACGCCGACGGCGCCGGCGCGCGTACGGTCGACTCCCACGTGCGCGCGCTGCGGCGCAAGCTGGGCAACGACGTCGTGCGCACGGTGCACGGCGTCGGGTACGCAGCGGCGGAGAGCCCGGCATGACCGGACGCGAACGGCTCGCGCACCCGCTCGACGACGTCCCGTCGATCAAGCTCAAGCTCGGCTTCGTGATCGCGGTGGCGGTCGCGGTGACCGTGTTCGTGTTCTGGGTCGGGCTCAAGATCGGGCTCTGGCCCTCGGTGAGCGGCGTGCTCGCGGCCGTCGTCGCGATGCTGATCGTGCGCTTCCTCGCGCGCGGCATGACCTCGCCGCTGCGCGAGATGGCCGAAGCGACGTCGGAGATGGCGAAGGGCAACTACGAGCGGCGCGTGCGCTCGACGTCGCGCGACGAAGTCGGTGAGCTTGCACGCGCGTTCAACCAAATGGCGGCCGAGCTCGCGGAGACCGACCGCGTGCGCCGTGACCTCGTCGCCAACGTCTCGCACGAGCTGCGCACACCGATCACCGCGCTGCAGGCCAACCTCGAGAACCTGGTCGACGGCGTGAGCGCCCCCGACCCCGAAACGTTCCGCACCATGCTGTCGCAGGTCGAGCGCCTCGGGCGGCTGGTCACGCAGCTCCTCGACCTGTCGCGACTCGAATCGGGATCGGTGCCGTTGGAGCGCACCGCGTTCCGGGTCGAACCGCTCCTCGATCACGCGGTGCGCGAGCAACGCATGCACGCTCCAGAGATCGAGGTGTCGGTGTCGGTCGACTCCCCCGACCTCGTCGCCGACGGCGATCCCGAGCGCGTGCACCAGGTGGTCGCGAACCTGCTCGAGAACGCGGTGCGGCACAGCCCGCGGGGCGGGACGGTCGAGGTACGCGCCCATCGTTCACGCGACGGCGTCACCATCGAGGTCGTCGACGAGGGCCCCGGCATCTCCGAAGCCGAGCAGGATCGAGTGTTCGAACGCTTCTACCGCGCCGACTCGGCGCGCGCGTCCCGCGACGGCGGTGCCGGTCTCGGCCTCGCCATCGCGCAATGGATCGTCGACCTGCACGGCGGCGAGATCCACCCCGAACGGCGGGAGCCTCACGGCTGCCGCATGGTTGTCACCCTTCCCGGAGGAGACTCATGAACCCCACGCTCGCGCCCGTCGACGAAGCACTGAAGCGCATCCGGCGAGGTGAGATGGTGCTCGTCGTCGACGACGAAGACCGCGAGAACGAGGGCGACCTCACGATGGCGGCGAGCTGGGTCACGGCGGAGTCGGTCAATTTCATGTTGCGGTGGGCCCGAGGGCTCGTGTGCATGCCGTGCGACACGCGACGGCTCGAAGCGCTCGACATCG
Source organism: uncultured Actinomycetes bacterium (assembly GCA_963721435.1). Lineage (GTDB taxonomy): Bacteria > Actinomycetota > Acidimicrobiia > IMCC26256 > DASPTH01 > CAVRJC01. The sequence goes on along the minus strand of CAVRJC010000004.1, from coordinate 295,199 downwards.
GCCCGATGGTCGCGCCCGACGTCGCCGGCAACGACACCGCGTTCACCGTCTCCATCGACCACGTGAACGCGGGCAGCGGCATCGGTGCCGCCGACCGCGCGCTCACCATCCGCCGGGTTCTCGACGCCGACAGCCGGCCCGCCGACTTCTCCCGTCCGGGTCACGTGTTCCCGCTGCGGGCGCGCCCGGGCGGCGTGCTCCAGCGCCGCGGGCACACCGAGGCGTCGGTCGACCTCGCCCGGCTCGCGGGCCTCCCCCCGATCGCGGTGATCTGCGAGGTGCTCTGCGACGATGGCTCACCCGCCCGCTTCGGGTACCTCGAGCGCTTCGCCGCCGACCACCGGATCGCCATGGTGGCGGTCGACCAGATCGTCGAGTACCGCCTCGCCCTCGACGACACCGAGTCGCACGGCATCCCCGCGCCCTTGCTCCTGTAGCCGCGAGCGAACGTCGGTCTTGGGGAAGGGGCGAGCGAACGGCGGTCTTGAAGGCACCGCGGCAGTTGGGTGTCAGACCAAGCCGTGAGCGTGCAGACTGGGCAGGTGAAGAAGACCGTGCTCGCCGTCGCGCTCTTCGCGATGCTGGGCGTCGGTCTCACCGCGTGCCTCCCACCCCCGGCGCCGCCGCCCGAGCCCGTCGGCGCGATCGACGCCTCCACGCAGTACGGAGTCGGGGTCCACCAGATCGACCTCCACGACTGGACGCGCGGCATCGCGCCCTACGGCGATTTCCCCGGCGCCGACGTGCGGACGATTCCGACCACCGTCTTCTATCCGGTCGCGGAACCACCGTTTTCCAACCTGTACATCGGATCACGCGCCGCTCAAGTCGCACGGGCCCTACCCGATGGTCGTGTTCGTGCACGGTTTCGGTGTCGACTGGCAGTTCTACAAGGGGCTGCTCGGTCGCATCGCGACCGCGGGCTACGTGGTCGTCGCACCCACGTACCCGCTGCTCTCCGGATGGCCGGCCGGCCCGACCGACACGCTCGAGTGGGACGAGCACTTCACCGACACGTCGTTCGTGATCTCCGCCATGCTCGATCTCAACGCGACCGACCCGTTGCTCAGCGGGATGATCGACCCGGCGCGGATCGGGACTGTCGGGCACTCGGACGGCGCGCTCATCGCGTACGGAGCCGGTGAGCAGGCCTACCGCACCGACCCTCGTGTGCGCTCGGTGATCTCGTACGCCGCCGACCTCGCGGCCGGTGACGGTCTCTACCAGGCCAGCGGTCGGCCGTTCCTCCACTTCTTCAGCGAGTTCGACGAGTACAACCCCTACCCCGCGGCGATCGACTATGACCGTGCGTACCTGCAGGATCCGCACTGGTCGATCACGCTGTGGAACTCGGATCACAGCGGGCCGTACGTCAACCCGGACGATCCGCGCTTCGAGCTCGTGTCGGCGACGACGATCGACTTCCTGAACGGCACGTTGAAAAGCCATCCCGAGAGCCTCATCTACATGGCGATGGAAGTCGTCAACCGCCCGGACCTGGGCGCGTTCGAGTAGCGCTCAGGGCGAGTCGAGCGCCGCGGTCGGCGGTTCGAGGAATCGCCATACACTCGCCGGACCGTCCAGGATCCGACGCGAGGAGGACTCGATGGACACCGCGGCTGACACGCCGGCGGCCCGCCTCGAGCAGGCGTTGTTCGAGGTCAAACGCGTGATCGTCGGGCAGGACCGCATGATCGAGCGGCTCATGGTGTGCCTGATCGCGCGCGGGCACTGCCTCGTCGAAGGCGTCCCCGGCCTCGCGAAGACCCTCGCCATCGAGACCCTCGCCGCCACCTTCGGCGGCACCTTCACTCGCATCCAGTTCACTCCCGACCTCGTGCCGTCCGACCTCGTCGGCACGCGCATCTACCGCCCGTCGACGGAGTCGTTCGACGTGGAGTGGGGCCCGGTGTTCGCGAACTTCGTGCTCGCCGACGAGATCAACCGCGCCGCCGCGAAGGTGCAGTCGGCGCTGCTCGAGGTGATGGCCGAGGGTCACGTCTCGATCGCCGGCACCACCCAGCGTGTGCCCGAGCCGTTCCTCGTGCTCGCGACCCAGAACCCGATCGAGTCGGAAGGCGTCTACCCGCTCCCCGAGGCACAACGCGACCGGTTCCTCATGAAGATCGTCGTGGGGTACCCCACCGGAGGCGAGGAGATCGAGATCGTGCGCCGCATGGGCGTCGACCCTCCGGCCGCGCAGCAGGTGCTCACGCAGCAGGCGCTCGTCGACCTCCAGCACGTCGCCGACCAGGCGTTCGTCGATCACGCGATCGTCGACTACGCGGTGCGACTCGTGCTCGCGACCCGGGCGCCGAGCCAGCACGGGCTCGAAGACCTCGGCCCGTACATCGCGTACGGCGCGAGCCCGCGCGCGAGCCTCGGTCTGGTTGCTGCCGGTCGTGCGCTCGCCCTGATCCGCGGCCGCGACTACGTGTTGCCGAACGACATCTTCGACGTCGCGCCCGAAGTGCTGCGCCACCGCCTCGTGCTCTCGTACGAGGCACTGGCCGATGGTGTCGACGCCGACGCGATCGTGCGACGCGTCCTCGCCACCGTCGTGATGCCGAGAGTGGCGCCGCGCCAGTTCGACACCGCACGCGCATCCGCAGTCACCGCGCCTGCGATCGAAGACACCGCCGACGCCAGGGTCCCCCTCACCGTCGAGGAGCCGGACGAGCGCGACGAGGAACGTTCGGCGTGACCTTCGTGGCGACGTCCGAGCTCGGCCGGACGGAATCCACGCTCCGGCTCCTCGAGCTCCATGTGAACCGGCGCCTCGACGGGCTGCTCCAGGGCGATCACCTGGGCCTCGTGCCCGCGACCGGCACCGAGCCGGGCGAAGGCCGCGAGTACGTCATCGGCGACGACGTGCGGCGGATCGACTGGAACCTCACCGCCCGCACCAACGTCACCCACGTCCGCGACACCATCGCCGACCGGGAGCTCGAGACCTGGATCGTCGTCGACCGCTCCGCGAGCCTCGACTTCGGGACCGCGCAGTGCGAGAAGCGCGACCTCGCCCTCGTCGCGGTGGGCGCAGTCGGCTTTCTCACCCTGCGCTCGGCCAATCGCATCGGCGGAGTCGTGCTCGCCGGTGAGCACAGCTTCCACCAGCCGGCGCGCTCCGGCCGTAACGCCCTGCTCGCGCTGCTCCACCGGATCGACAGGCTGCCGCGTGCCGAGCCCGGCGAGACGAACACCGAGCGCCTCGACGCGGCGCTGGCCCGCGTCGCGACCATTGCCCGCAAGCGCGGGCTCGTCGTGATCGTGTCGGACTTCCTCGCGTCGACAGAGTGGGTGCGTCCCGTACGCGCGCTCGCGGCCCGCCACGACGTGCTCGCGATCGAAGTCGTCGATCCTCGCGAGCTCGAGCTCCCGGATGTGGGCGTGCTCGAGCTCATCGACACCGAGACCGGCCGTCGTGTCGAGGTGCAGACCGCGAGCGTCAAGCTCCGGGAGCGCTACGCCGAAGCTGCGGCCGCGCAACGGCAGGAGATCGCGCGCGCGTTGCGCGCGGCCGGGGCCGAGCACATGGTGCTGCGCACCGACCGCGACTGGATCGTCGACATCGTCCAGTACGTCGGGAACCGTCGACGCCGGCGCGCCGGGCGGGCAGTCACACCGTGAGCTTCCTCGCGGGCTGGCGGCTCGTCCTGCTCCTGCTCGTCGCCGCGCTCCTCGTCGCGTACGTGATCGTGCAGCGGCAGCGGCGCAAGTACGTCGTGCGCTTCACCAACGTCGATCTCCTGGCATCGGTCGCGCCGAAGCGGCCGGGATGGCGACGCCACCTCGCCGCCGCCTTCCTCCTGCTCGCGCTGGCGTTGTCGGTCGTCGCGTTCGCGCGTCCGACCTGGCCGACGAAGGTCCCGCGTGAGCGCGCGACGGTGATGCTCGCCTTCGACGTGTCGAAGTCGATGGCCGCCGACGACGTGAAGCCGACGCGCCTCCGGGCCGCACAGGAGGCCGCGGTGCGTTTCGCCGACATCCTCCCGCCGAAGTTCAAGCTCGGCCTCGTGACGTTCGCGGGGAACGCGAGCGTCGTCGTGCCGCCGACCACGAATCGGGCCCAGGTGCAGGCCGCGGTGCGCAACGTCGACCTGCAGGAGCGCACCGCGATCGGCGAGGCGATCTACAGCTCGCTCGGTGCCATCGAGACGATTCGCGTGAACGGCAAGGAACGCAAGGTGCCGGCCACGATCGTGGTGATGTCGGACGGGTTCACCAACACGGGCCGGCCCAACGCGCAAGCTGCCGGGGCCGCGGTGAAGGCCAAGGTCCCGGTGTCGACGATCTCGTTCGGCACCCAGGACGGCACCGTGGTCGTGCAGGGTCGTGAGGTCGGCGTGCCCGCGTCACCCGACGCCCTCAGGGCAATCGCCGACGCGACCGGCGGCCATTTCTCCGAGGCGACCACGGGCCAGGAGCTCCAGGACGCCTACCAGGGCCTCAACAGCTCGATCGGCTTCCGCGACGTGCAACGCGAGGTGACCGAGTGGTTCGTCGGCATCGCCCTCGCGCTCGCGTTCCTCGCCGCCGCAGCGTCGCTGCTCTGGACCAGCCGAATCCCCTGATTTCGGTTCGCTCACTCTGGTGATTCGCCGATCTCGCGGAGAGCGGCGGCGAGGGCGGCGCGCAGGCGCCGGGCGGTGTCGGGTGCGAGGTGCGCCACCAGGCCGAGACCGGCCCGGCCCGCCTCTTCGACGGTCAGCACCACCCGCAACTCACCCATCCCGCACGCGTCGCAGTCGTCGCTGACTGCCACCGCCCACGACACCGGTGGGCGCTCGTCGTCGTCGGCGGGATGGTCGTCGAGCGCGTCGTCGATGGATCGGCGCATGCCGGGCTCCTGTCGTCTCTCCGGGGATGGACCCGCACGGTATACATGCGGCTTGCAGCTCAAGCTCTTCGTACACGCGGTGCTCGATCGGTACCGCGTGCTGCGCGGCCGCGAAGAGGCGGCGGCCATCACGCTGTACGGGCTCTTCGCCCTCTTCGCGCTCACGGTGCTCGCCATCGCGGTGGTCGGCTTCATCGCCACCGACGACTACGACGTCGCGCAGCGCATCGTCGAAGGCCTCGGGCTCGCACGGCTCGGCGGCGAAGATCGTCATCGACGCGGTCGAGACCGCGCAGAAGAGCCGCGCCACCGCGACCGTCGTCGGCATCGTCGGCCTCATCTGGGTGGGGAGCAGCTTCGCGGTGACGGTCGCGTCCGCCTACGACCACGCCTGGGGTGTCGAGCAGCGCTTCGCGCGCAGCCGGCTCGTCGGGCTCGCGTGGCTGCTCGGTGCCGGCGTGCTGATCACCGCAGGCGCCTTCGTGACCGCCGTGCTTCCGGGCTCCGCTGGTGGCTCGTGCCGCTCGTGCTGGCGGCCTCGATCGCGGTGAACACCTTCTTGTGGCTCTGGACGTCGTGGGTGCTCCCGAACCGGAAGGTCTCGCTCCGGCCGCTGATCCCGGCCGCGATCTTCGGCGCGGTGGGGCTCGAGGCGCTGAAGATCGCCGGCGCGTACGTTGTGCCCCGCTTCGTGTCGAAGTCGTCGGCGCTCTACGGAACCATCGGCGTGGTCTTCGCGCTGATCACGTGGCTGTGGCTCTTCGGGCGCCTCGTGGTGTTCGTGACGATCCTGGAGACGATTCAGGGCTGGAGGCGCTCCACCGACCAGGAGCCGTCGCCGGAGCGCACGTAGACCAGCCGGTCGTGCAGCCGGTCGTCGCGGTGCTGCCAGAACTCGATGTCGTCGGGGATCACCCGGAACCCACCCCAGAACTCGGGGAGCGGCACGTCACCGTCACCGAACCGCGCGGCCATCGCGTCGACCCGCGCCTCGAGCGTGGCGCGCGATGCGATGGGAGCGCTCTGTTCGGACGCCCACGCGCTGACCCGGCTCGGGCGCGGCCGGTTGTGCCAGTACGTCTCCGCCTCGACATCACTCACCCGTTCCACGCGACCCGTCGCGCGCACCTGCCGCAGGACCTCGGGCCAGTGGAACACGACCGCGGCGCGCGGGTTCTCGCCGAGCTCGCGTCCCTTCCGGCTCTCGAAGTTGGTGAAGAAACAGAAGCCGCGCTCGTCGATGCCGCGGAGGAGCACCGCGCGCGCCGACGGTCGCGCGTCCGTGGTCGCGGTGGCCACGATCATCGCGTCGGGCTGGAGAGCGCCGTGCGCGACCGCGTCGTCGAACCAGTGTCGGAACGTGACGAACGGGTCGGCGTCGATGTCGTCTTCGTGCAGCGCGCGTTCGTCGGCAACCATGAGCGTCGAGCGTAGGGGTCGAAACCGGCCGCGACCTACGATGCCGCAATGCCGTCCCACCACGCCGAAGCCGAGAAGACCGGCTGATGGACCTCACGCCGAGCACCCGCACGCAGGAGCTCCAGCGCGCGCTCACGGAGTTCATCACCGACAGCGTCGATCCCGCCTACCCGGTGTACCGCGCGCAGGTCGCGGCTTCCGGCAACCCCCACTTCCATCCTCCGGTGATGGAAGAGCTCAAGGCCGAGGCGCGCGCACGCGGCTTGTGGAACCTGTTCCTCCCCGATCCCGACCTGGGTGCCGGCCTCGGCAACGTCGAGTACGCGCCGTTGTGCGAGCTCACCGGCCGCTCGCCGCTCGCGCCCGAAGCGACCAACTGCTCCGCGCCCGACACCGGCAACATGGAGCTGCTGGCACAGTTCGCGTCACCGCTGCAGCGCGAGCAGTACCTCCGACCGTTGCTCGACGGCGAGATCCGCTCCGGCTTCGCGATGACCGAGCCGTGGGTGGCGAGCTCCGACGCCACCAACATCGAGAGCCGGATCACCGCCGACGGCGACAGCTACGTCATCGACGCGCACAAGTGGTGGACCACCGGCGCGGCATCGGACCGCTGCACCTTCGTGATCCTGATGGGCGTCTCCGACCCCGACGCCGACCCGCACCGGCGTCACAGCATGGTCATCGTGCCGCTCGACACGCCGGGCGTCACGAACGTGCGCACCCTGCCCGTGCTCGGGCACGACGCCGGCCCGGGGCACTGCGAGCTGCTCTTCGAGCAGGTGCGCGTCCCCAAGGAGAACCTGCTCGGTCGCGAGGGCGAAGGCTTCGCGCTCGCGCAGGCGCGGCTCGGGCCGGGCCGCATCCACCACTGCATGCGCGCGATCGGCATGGCCGAGCACGCGCTCGCGCTCCTGTGCATGCGCGCGCAACAGCGCGTCGCGTTCGGCGTGCACCTGGCCGATCAGGGAGTGATCCAGACCTGGGTCGCGGAGTCACGCATCGAGATCGAGCAGGCGCGCCTGCTCACCATGAAGGCCGCGTGGCTCATGGACACCGTCGGCGTGAAGGGCGCGCGCTTCGAGATCAGCGCGATCAAGGTCATCGCGGCGCGCCTCGCGGGCACGGTGATCGACCGCGCGATCCAGGTGTTCGGCGCCGCAGGCCTCTCCGACGACTGGCCGCTCGCCGACATGTACCCCCAGGCGCGGATGCTGCGCTTCGCCGACGGCCCCGACGAGGTGCACCTGCAGCAGATCGCCCGCCGGGAGCTGCGCCTCTACGAAGCGTTCCGCGCGTGAATGGCCAGAACCTGAAGGTCCGAGTCGGGTTCGGCGCCGGAGCCGCGACCGCGGCCGACGGCGGCGCTCGATTCGCCGAGCTCGTCGACGGGCTCGAGCAGCGCGGGTTCGACTCGCTGTGGGTGTCGGAGCGCGCCACTGCGCCGATGCTCGAGCCGATGGTGGCGCTGTCGTTCGCGGCGGGCCGTACCGAGAAGTTGAAGCTGGGCACGTCGGTGCAGGTGCTGCCCGGGCGCAATCCGGTGCTGCTCGCCAAGGCCTGGGCCAGCCTCGACCGTCTCTCGAACGGGCGCGCCCTCCCCGCCTTCGGGCTCGGCGTGGTCGATCCGCTCGAGCAGCAGGCGTTTGGCGTCGCGCGCGAGGAGCGCGCCGCGCGCTTCGACGAAGCCCTCGCCCTGATGCGGCGGCTGTGGGCCGAAGACACCGTCGACCACCACGGTGAGCACTTCCACTACGAGGGCGTCTCGATCGGCCTCCGGCCCCCGCAGTCCGCGATCGACGTGTGGCTCGGCGGGCGCGCACCGGGCGAGCTGCGACGCGTCGGACGCGTGAGCGACGGCTGGCTCCCGAGCTTCTGCACTCCCGCGCAGGTCGTCGAGGGTCGAGTGGTCGTCGAGCAGGCCGCGCGCGACGCGGGGCGGGCCATCGACCCCGAGCATTTCGGCACGCTCGTGGCCTACGCGCGCACCGAGATCCCCGAGGGGTACGCGCGTGCCCGCGCGCAACGCAACGGGATCGACGCTGCCGCGGTCGTCCCCATCGGCCTCGACGCGCTGCGCACCCGGCTCGACGAGTTCATCGCGGTCGGGTTCTCGAAGCTGGTCGTGGTGCCGGTCGAGCCGGTCACGTCGTGGTCACAGGAACTCGACGAGCTCGCCGACTCGCTGCTCGAGCTCCAGCGGGTGTGACCTTCGGCTCTACCGCGCGCACGCGCACGCCCGTACCGTCACCAGTGATGGCGAACGAATGGCTCGAAGAACTTGCGGTCGAGACCTGCCTCCAGCACCTGCGCGAGGGCTCGGTCGGGAGGATCGCGTTCGGGGTCAGCGACGGGCCGCTCGTGTTCCCGGTGAACTACCGGCTGGTCGAGGCGTCCGGTGTGCAGTGGCTGGCGATCCGCACGCGACCGGGTGGTGTCATCGATCGCGCGCCGGTGCAGGTGGCGTTCGAGATCGACCAGATCGACGCGGGGCGCAAGCAGGGATGGTCGGTGCTCGTGCGCGGCACGCTGCACCGAGTCGACGCCGAGGCCGCGGACTTCCGGGACCGGTTCGACCCCGAGCCCTGGATTCTCGCCGAGCGTGACGCCTGGCTCGCCATCGTCCCGTTCGCGATCACGGGCCGCGCCCTCCATGCCGCCACCGCCGAGTGGGCGTTCCACGTGCGGGCGTACCTGTAAGAGCAGTGTTCCAGGCCGTCGGGGTGATGCGGCAGTACGAACGCGGCGCTGACGGCACCTGGCACGACGGCCTGCTCATGGACCTCCTCGCCGACGACATCACTCGTCGTCGTCGTGAGCGACCAGAGGGGATCGCGCCAGCGTGACGGTGCCGATCACCATCGCCAGGATCGACACCGCGGTCACGGACACCGCGAGCGGCCCGTGCGCATCGAGGGTCTCGCCGAACATGAGGATGCCGAAGATGCTCGCCAGCACCGGGTTGGTCACCGAGATCGCAGGGAGCGACGCGGCGACGTGGCCCGCCTGGAACGCGCTCTGGTTCACCAGCAACCCGACGGCCGAGGCCGCGAGCAGCACGTAGAGCTGCCAGTGCGAGAACAGCGCGCCGACACCGTGGTCGAGGAGGTCGACGGTCGACTTCGTGAGCACCGCGGTGAACGAGTACACGACGCCGGTCGCGACGCCGAACAGCAGCGCACGCCGTGACCCGGGCCGGACACGACCCAGCGCGACGAGCGTGCCCGCGACCACCGCGACGAACGTCCCGACGCTGATCCACGCAGCCGCCGACGCGCTCGAGCGATCACCCGTGGGCGATCCGACCTGCACGAAGAGCGCGAGTCCCGCGACCACGGCGAACGCGGGCACGAGCTCGCGTCGGGTCACGTGTTGCCCCGTGCCGATGGTCGAGAACGGGAGCGCGAACAGGAGACCGCTCACGAGCAAGGGCGCCACCGTGACCACCGAGCCCTCGTGAAGAGCGGCTGCTTCGAGCAGGTACGCGCTGATGTCGAAGGCGATCCCGAGGAGCCACACGGGCTTGCGCGCGACCGCGAGCAGGAGGCGGGGGCTGAGCGAGAGCTCGGGCGGTTGCGCGGCGGCGACGCGCTGTTGGAGCACGGCAGCGGCCGCGTAGCTGAGCCCCGCAAGGAGCGCGAGGACGACCGCCACGGAGACCGGTCAGCCGGCGGCGCGCGCCGGCCTCAGGCCGTGATCGCCGACCGGGCCGACGGCGAGACCGCGTGCCGCGAAGTCATCGGCCAGTCGGGGCAACGCGCCGAGTGCCGACCGCCACGAGCCGGGATACGACGTGCAGTCGGAGTCGTGGAGCAGGACCGTGCCGCCGTCGAGGTACCGGCGCACGACGTCGGCTTCGACGCTCTCCGGCGTGGCCTCACGGCGCCAGTCGCGGCCCCAGGTCGTCCACAGCACGGTGCTGAGCCCCAGCCGCTTCGCCGCCCGCACCGCGCCGAACGAGAGGATGCCGAACGGCGGTCGGAACCACGTCGGCACCTGCCCGGTGGCGTCGGCAATGGTGTCGCGGGCGCGCGCGATGTCGTCGGCGGCGACACGCGGTGTGCGCCGCAGCATGTTGCCGTGGGTGTCGCCGTGCACCGCGACCTCGTGGCCGGCCGCGGCGACCTCGGCCGCGAGCGTCGGCGCCTTGCGGACCATGTCGCCGAGCATGAAGAACGTGGCGTGCCACTCGAGCTCGTCGAGGACACGGAGGAACTCGGGTGTGGAGGCCGGGTCGGGGCCGTCGTCGAAGGTGAGCGCGACGTGACCGCGGCGACCGAGCCCGACCAACGTCGGCGTGAGCCGCACCGCGACCGGCGACACCCCCGCGAGCGCGGGTGCTGCGTGCACGACGGCGACCGCGACGCCGGCGATCCCCGCAGCGCCGACGACCTTCGAGGGGGTCAGCTTCAGCGCAGATCCTCGAGCGGCGCGACCGCGAGTCCCGCCTGCTCGACCTCCCGCTGGAACCGCGACACCACGCGCTCCATCGCCGCCGGCCCGCGCCCGCGGCCGTCGATCACGTACACCTTCCCGGACACCGGCAACACGATCTTGTCCCCCGACTTGAACGTGCGGTCGGGGAGGACGAGCTTCTGCTTCGCTCGGCTCGAGTAGAACGCGTCGAAGCCGTCGAGGCGCCGGCCCGGGACGAACTCGTGCGCGGGCTCACCGACCTGGCGCGCGATCAGCTCACCGGTCTTGTTGACATCCTTCTGGGCCCGGTTCCAGCGCAGCAGCGCAGCCTGGTGCTGACCCCAGCCGCCGTTCGCGACGTCGAGACCCTGCTTGGCCAGCACCGACAGACGGTGCCCGTGGCCCTTCAGTGCCTGCGCGTCGACGACGAGCGACGAGTCGAGCTTGGAGACCAGACCGACGAGCGAGCGATCACCGAGCTGCGCGTGGTCGAGGCGCACACCGACGTAGACGGTGCCCGACACACCCTTCGGCGGCTTCGCCACGCCGACGCCGATGGCCGATGCCGCTTCGACGCCCACGGTGAGCCCGGCGTAGAGCACCACGATGATGGCGGCGGCGAGCGTCGCGACTCGCTTGCCTGCCGGGCGCCGGTAGGGAACCGTGCGTCCCTTGCGGTCGACGGGGTGCGTGGACGCGGCCAGCTCCTCGACGTCGTCGGCGGGATCGGCCACGAAGAGCGCACGGCCGGCGTCGATCATCTGCCGGCGCTCGGGGCTGTCGTGGGTGACCGAACGCAGGATGTCGTGCAGCGCCGGCTCGCTGCGCGCGTAGCGGTTGACCCCCGCGCGCGCCATGAGCTCGGCGTTCTCCTTGCCGTGCCCCGCGATCGGCAGGTAGGTGATGACGGGGAGGCCGGCGGCGAACGCCTCCATGCAGGTGAGGCCACCCGCGTTCTCGACGAGCGCGTCGGCCGCGGTCATGAGCGCGGGCATCTGGTCGGTCCAGCCGATGACGGTGCCGAAGCCACGCTCGTCGAGCTCGGCGCGGAGCTTCTCGTCGCGTCCACACACGGTGATGGGGTGGAACTCCCCTGTCTTCCCGATCGCCTCGACGGTCGCGACGACGTCGCCGATGCCCCACGAGCCCGCGACCACGAGCACCGCGCGGTCGTCGGGGTCGAGGCCGAGGCTGCTGCGCATCGCGTCGCGGTCGTACTCGGCGACCCGGAACCGGTCACCGACGAGCGGGCCGCGCGCGTAGGCGTCTTTGCCGCCGCGCGACTGCGCGCCTGCGGCCGAGATCTCGCTGACCGCGAGATGGCGGTCGATGCCGCGGTGCACCCACAACGAGTGCACCGCAAAGTCGGTGAGGTACGTGAGGACGGGAACCCGGAGCAGCTTCTTGCGCCGCATCCGCCCGAGCACGAGCGACGCGAGCGGGTACACGGACACGATCGCGTCGGGGCGGAACTCCTTGATGACGCGGCGCAACTTCCGGCGCGTGAGCCAGGTGTCGACCATCACGGCCGGCCCCCGGAGCAACGGGGACAGCTTGTAGCTCAGCTCGTAGCTCCACGGGAACAGCTTCAGCTGCACCTCGTAGTACCAGCGGAGGAACGGCCCGATGTGGAACGCGACCGCATCGAGGAAGTCGACGACCTCCACCCGGTGACCGTGCGCGTCGAGGCGCCGGCGGAGCTCTGCAGCCGCGCCGTCATGACCTGCGCCCATGGACGCAGAGACGATCAAGATGCTCCGACGCACGGAGCACGACTCTACCGGGTCCGGCCGGTCGGGGTCGGGAGATGCAGGCGTGATCCCCCGCCCGCGACCCTTGACCGGATTGAGGAAGCGGGCGGGCCTGGGCTAGACACTCGCCCCGTGTGGCTGATCGGGGCTCGGGACCTGCAGTTTCGTCGCCGCCGCGTGCTGATCGCCGTGCTCGCCACCTCGGTCGTCTTCGCGATGACCCTGTTGATGGCGGGCATGAGCAAGGGCCTCGACGACGAGATCGACCGCCTGGTCGGGTCGTTCAAGGCGGAGACCTGGGCCGTGGCGCGTGGGGCTTCGGGCCCGTTCACGACCACCAAGTTCCTGAGCGCCGACGACCGGCAGCGCGTGTCGGACGCCGACGGGGTGCGGGCCGCGGCGCCGGTGATCGTCGGACGCGGGACCATCGGCACCAAGGACCTGACCAACGTGAACCTGCTCGGCACGCCGAGCACGGGCTTCGGCGCGCCCGAGATCACGGAAGGGCGCGCCGCGCGCCGTGACGGTGAGGTCGTCGTCGACGACCATCTCGACGTCGACGTCGGCGACCGCCTCGACGTGAGCGGGCTCGACGCGCGCGTCGTCGGCAAGAGCGGCGACAGTCGCTACAACTTCGGCGTCAACACCGTGTACCTCACGCCCGACGACGCGCGCGCACTCACCTTCGCGGGCGCAGACCTCGCGAGCGCGGTCATCATGCGCGGTCGGCCGTCCGACCCGATCCCCGGCGTGGCGATCCTCACCAACGACGACGTGAAGGCCGATCAGGCGCGGACGTTGAGCAGCGGCAAGTCGACCATCGACCTGATCCAGGTGCTGCTGTGGTTCGTCGCCGCGGGGATCATCGCGTTGATGGTGTACCTCACTGCGCTCGAGCGCGTGCGCGACTTCGCGGTCCTGAAGGCCACCGGCGCGTCAAATGGGACGTTGTTCGGCGCGCTGCTGTTGCAGGCGGTCGTGTTGTCCCTCGGCGCGGCACTGGTTGCCGCAGTGTTGACGATCCTGCTCGCGCCCATGGTGCCGTTCGCGGTCGTCATCAGCACGACCACGTACCTGATCCTCGCCGTCGTCGCGATCGTGCTCGGCGCGATCGCGAGCCTCGCCGGCCTGCGGCGCGCAGTTGGCGTCGACCCGGCGATCGCGTTCGGAGGCGGCGTGATGCCCGACCTCACGGTCCGCGACCTCACGATGGAGTTCTCGAGCGGGGGCTACGCGGTTCGCCCGATCGACGCGCTCGACCTCGACGTGAAGTCCGGCGAGCTGGTGCTGCTGCTCGGCGCCAGCGGCTGCGGCAAGACCACGCTGCTCTCGATGCTCGCGCGCCTCCTCACGCCGACGAGCGGGACCATCCAGTTCGGCGACATCGACATCACCGGCCTCTCCGGGCACGAGCTTGCGAGCTACCGCCGCAACACCGTCGGCATCGTGTTCCAGGCGTTCAACCTCATCCCGAGCCTCACCGCGCGCGAGAACGTGCAGGTGGCGCTGCAGTCCGGGAAGGTGCCCCGCAAGGCGGCCAAGGAGCGGGCCAATGCCCTGCTCGAGCGGGTGGAGCTGACGCAGCGCGCGTCGCACCGCCCCGCCGACATGTCGGGCGGGCAGCAGCAGCGCGTGGCCATCGCCCGTGCCCTCGCGCACGATCCTCCGCTCGTGCTGGCCGACGAGCCCACCGCGCACCTCGACTACATCCAGGTCGACGGCGTGCTGCGCCTGTTGCGCGAGCTCGCGGCACCGGGGCGCGTCGTGATCGTCGCGACCCACGACGAACGGCTGCTGCCACTCGCCGATCACGTGGTCGAGCTCACGCCGCGCGCCGCGGGCGACGCGGTCGAGCCGCAGACCGTGCAGCTCGCACCGGGAGAGGTGCTCTTCAACCAGGGCGACCGCGGCGAAATCGTCTACATCGTCGAATCGGGTGTGATCGAGCTCTACCGCATCCGCGACGACCAGTCCGAGGAGCGCCTCACCGACATCGAGCCCGGCGGCTACTTCGGCGAGCTGGCGCCGATGTTCGGGCTCCGGCGCTCGGCCAGTGCGCGCGCCGGGGCGCAGCCCGCGGTGCTCACCGGCCTCGGCCTGCGTGACTTCCGCGGCCGCATGGGGTGGACCGCGACCGCCGGCGCCGCGGAGCTCGATACTCCGGCCTGACGCCGCGCGTCGTACGCGGAGCCGGCAGCCTCGGTCGGGTCATACCCGTAGCGGAGAGGCGTGCGCGTGTTGCGAGCGCTCAGCGACCCGTCCACTGCGGCGGGCGCTTCTCGATGAACGCGCGCGGGCCTTCCTTCACGTCTTCGGTGGCGAAGACGCGGCGGCCCATCTCCCGGCTCATCTCCCAGAGCTCGGCTTCGTCGTGGTCGAACGACGCCGCCACCAGCGTGCGCGACTCGCGGACCGCGATCGGCGCGTTGGCGCAGATCTCCTCCGCGAGCTCGAGCGCGGCGGCGCGCACGGTGCCGGGCTCGACCACGCGGCTCACGAGCCCGAGCTGGTACGCGCGCTCGACGTCGATCGTCTCGCCCGTCATCACCATCTCGGCCGCGATGTTCGGGCCGACGACACGCGCCAGCCGGAACGGTCCGCCCGCGGCAGCGGCAAGGCCGCGCTTCACCTCCGGGAGGCCGAACCGCGCGTTCGTCGACGCGACCACGCAATCGCACGAGAGCACGACCTCGAAGCCGCCCGCGACCGCGGGGCCGTCGACCGCCGCGATGAGCGGCTTGGCGCGCGGGTAGTTGACCATGCCCGCAAACCCGCCCCCCGACCGGTAGAGCCCGGTGCCCGCGTTGGCGGAGATCTCCTTGAGGTCGGCACCCGCCGAGAACACCGGCCCCTCGTGGTGGAGGATGCCGACCCAGAGGTCGTCGTCCTGCTCGAGGCGGGCGATCCCGGCCTCGAGCTCGGCCGCGGTGGCGGCGTTGATGGCGTTCCTGGCTTCCGGACGGTCGAGCGTGAGCACCAGCGTCCGGCCGACGACCTCGACATGCAGCACGCCGGGGACTCTAGCTATCAGCTCGCACGGTCCCGTTAGGTTGTGGGACGACAGCGAAACGACAACAGGGGGAAGCGCACCATGGGACGGCTCGACGGGAAGGTCGCGATCATCAGCGGCGCCGCACGGGGTCAGGGCGAGGCCGAAGTGCGCCGGTTCGTGGAAGAGGGCGCGCGGGTCGTGTTCGGCGACATACGCGACGAGCTCGGTGAGGCGGTGGCCAAGGACATCGGCGACCAGGCGCTCTACCTGCACCTCGACGTGCGGTCGGAGGACGACTGGCAGCAGGTCGTGAAGGAAGCCGAGCAGCGCTTCGGCAAGATCGACATCCTGGTGAACAACGCGGGCATCCTGCAGTTCGGGCCGATGACCCACGACGTGTCGCTCGACGACTACATGGCGTTGATCGCGATCAACCAGGTCGGCGTGTTCCTCGGGATGCGCACCGTGATCCCGGCGATGTTGCGCAACCGCGGCGGTTCGATCGTGAACATCTCGTCGACCAACGGGTTCGTCGGCTACGGCGGCACCATCGCGTACACCGCGGCCAAGTTCGCGGTGCGGGGCATGACCAAGACCGCGGCGCTCGAGTACGGCAAGGCCAACATCCGCGTGAACTCGATCCACCCCGGTGGCATCGACACGCCGATGACGCGGGAGCTGAGCCCCGACACAGGGGCCGGCGACGACCTCTACGAGGTCATGGCCATGGGCCGCGTCGGCAAGCCCGAGGAGATCGCCAACCTGGCGCTGTTCCTCGCGAGCGACGAGTCGAGCTACTGCACCGGCTCGGAGTTCACCGCCGACGGCGGCCAGCTCGCGGGCACCGTGAACCCATATGCCCGGGCGACGCTCGACTGAACGTGCGTGAGCCTGAGGGCGCGTCGCCAGCCGTGAGCGACGACGCGCTCTCAGTTCGGCTCGAGGCGTGGACCGGGCCGTGGGCCGATGACGACCCCGACGCCAACTTCAAGGCCGACATCGCGACCTACTCGCACGTCGACCCGCTCGCCACCATCCGCAACCTCTCCGAGGCGATCGACGTGCCCGTCGGCGCGATCGCCCGCTACGTGCTCGCCCGCTGGGCCACCGAGGGCAGCGGGGGCCTGCTCGAGCTCGGACCCCACATGGCCCGTCGACTCTGGGCGGTGTGCGAGACGGCGGAGGCGGCCGCAACCGACGACGCGCGCCTCGCCGCGTACGCGCAATTGCGCGACATGGTCCGCTGGCTGAACCTCCCCCTCGACCATCCCGACAACTCCGGCTACTGACCGGCAGTGGTGAGCCTTCGCCTCCCTAGCAAGTGACAGTTGAGTGGGAAATAGCCACCTCAACTGACACTTGCTCGAATGATGGAGGGCAGCGCGCGTCAGTTGAGGCCGTCGCGCAACACCGCGACGATGACGCGCATGGCGAGGACCGTCGCGCAGAAGAGGCCGAAGTAGCCGAGGACGCGCAGGAGAGACGTGTCGCCGGAGAACGGCGGGCCGCCTTCGATCGCGATGAGGCCGACCGAGAGCAGTCCGATCGCGCCCGCGAGGAACGCGAGCACGACCCGGTTCACGAGCCGCGTGACGAAGCGCGTGTCCTGGTCGTCGTTGAAGTGGCTCACGCGCACGCGCAGCCCTTCGCGCTCGAGCGTCGTGAACGCGCGATCGATGTGCCGCGGCAGCCGGCGCAGCATCGGTACCGTGCGCATGATCTCGTCGCGCACGGCCTGCTGCATCGCGCCGGGTGAGATCTGCGCGCGTACCCACTGCGACGCGAACGCCTCCGCGCCGTCGATCACGGAATAGCCGGGCGCGATCGCGACGAGCGTGCCTTCGAGCACGATGAGCGCGCGGAAGAACGTGCTCAGCTCGACGGGAAGTGTGACGCCGTAGTCGAAAAGCAGCTGCAGCATGGCGGTGAACATTGCCGCGTCCGGCTTCGATCCGGGTGCGAGGTGCTGGGTCATGAAGCGCGCGAGCGCGCGTTCGAAGTCGTTGACGTCGACGCCTCGGCGCAGGTGCCCCACCTGGAGCACCGCGTTCGCCACCATGTCGGCGTCCTTGCGGCTCACCCCCGCCATCAGGTCGCGGATCGCGGCCTGCTCGCCGGGGTCCAGCCGGCCCGCGGCGCCGAAGTCGATCAGCGCGAGGCGGCCGTCGGTCAGCAACATGACGTTCCCCGGGTGGGGATCGGCGTGGAACACACCTTCCTGCAGCATCTGCTCGAGGAACGTGCGCAGGAGGTAGTCGGCGAGCTTCTTGCGCGCGGGCGCCTGGCCGTCGGCCCAGACGACGTCGCGCACGCTCGTGCCGTCGAGCCACTCCATCACCAGCACGCGTGACGTGGTGAGCGAGTCGTGCACCTCCGGCACGTAGATGCGCGAGTTGGCGGGCAAGCCGGCGGCGATGGTGTGCGCGTTGCGGGCCTCGATCCGGAAGTCGAGCTCCTCGCGCAGCCGTCCGCTGAACTCCCCGACCAGGTCGCGCACGTGGTACTCGGCGCCCCACGACGTGCGGGATTCGATGACCTTCCCCAGCTCCTCGAGCACGGAGAGATCGACCTCGACCTGCTCGTCGAGGCCCGGGCGCTTCACCTTCACGATCACCGGCGAGCCGTCGGGCAGCTGCGCGCGGTAGACCTGGCCGATCGACGCCGCCGCGATCGGCTGCCAGTCGAACGCGAGGAACGTCTCGTCCACCGGGCGATCGAGCTCGTCCTCCAGCAGGGCCGCGATCGCGTCGCCGGGCGCCGGCCGCACGTTGTCCTGGAGGCGCGACAGCTCGCGGATGGCGTCGGCCGGGAGGAGGTCGGTGCGGGTCGACAGGATCTGGCCGAGCTTGACGAACATCCCGCCGCACTCCTCGAGTGCGAGGCGCAGGCGGCGCACCGGCGGCGGCCGCTTGCCGTCGAGGTCGTCCTTCGGACCGAGGCCGAGCGACGGCCCGAGCCCGTTGCGCGCCGCGATACGGGTGATCTCGGCGTACCGGCGCACGCGCCGGCTGCGGCGCTGCAGCGACCGGATCGGATGCGGCACCGCCTGCAGCCCTGACTGCGCGCGCGCGAGCGCGCCGGGTCGCGCGAGGAACTCGATCCACACGCCCGCGGCCATCGCGCCGAACAGCGTGAAGAGGAACAGGTTGCGGCCGAATCCTTCCGACGCGTTCGGGCGCTCGTTGGCGATGAGCAACGACACCGTGACGCCGAGTGCGAACCCGAACAGCCCGGACAGCACGTTGGCGGAGAACGAGCGGCGAACACCGAGGACGCGCCCGATCAACGCGCTGCCGAGCATGGAGAACAGGAACGCGGGAATCAGCAGCCAGAGGTCGCCGCCGAGACGGTCGAAGACGGTGGTGGCGGCGACGGCGTGAGCCCCGAGGACAAGCATGAAGTTCGTGGACGCCGCCGCGGGCTAGCGCAGTTCCTCGACGACGAGATCGCCGTCGGCGTGTTGCGCGCGGAGGACCTTCTTGTCGAACTTGCCGACGCTGGTCTTCGGGACGACCTCGATGAACGTCCACCGCTCCGGGAGCTGCCAGTGCGCGACGTGCTGCGCGAGGAATCCGCAGAGCTCGCCCGCCGACACCTCCGACTCGGGCGCGCGCACGACACACGCGAGCGGTCGTTCCTGCCACTTCGGGTCCGGGACCGCGATCACGGCCGCCTCGAGCACCTCCGGGTGCGCCATGAGGAGGCCTTCGAGCTCGACCGACGAGATCCACTCACCTCCCGACTTGATGACGTCCTTCGACCGGTCACTGATCTTGATGTAGCCGTCGGCGCTGACCGCGGCGATGTCGCCGGTGCGGAGCCAGCCGTCGTGGAAGCGATCGGGCGCCGGGTCCTCGTAGTACGAGCCGGTGATCCAGGGGCCGCGCACCTCGATCTCGCCGACCGACTCGCCGTCCCACGGCATGATCTCGCCGGACTCCGACACGATCCGCAGCTCGACGCCCGGCACGACGCGCCCCGACAGCGAACGCCAGTCGGCGTCCTCCTCCGAGCCGGCGACCACGCCGCCCGGTGGCCAGCCGACCGCGGCGAGCGGGCTGGTCTCGGTCATGCCCCAGCCCTGGAGCATCGGCACCTGGAACCGGTCCCACATCCGCTGGATGAGCGCGCGCGGGACGGCGGAGCCGCCGCTCATCACTCCCTTGAGCGACGAGAAGTCGACCTCGTGGTGGTCCGCGTAGTTGAGGACGTCGGTCCAGATCGTGGGGACGCCGCCGCCCCAGGTCGCCCGCTCGTCTTCCACCATGCGCACGACGAACTCGCCCTGGAGGTACTTCCCCGGCAGGATGAGGTCGGCGCCCACCATCCAGATCGCGTACGGGATCCCCCACGCGTTGGCGTGGAACATCGGCACGATCGGGAGCACGCGGTCGGCGGCGGTGAGCAACAGGCCGGACGGCCCGTGCGCGGCCATCGAGTGCAGGAACGTCGACCGGTGCGAGTACGAGACGCCCTTCGGGTGCCCGGTGGTTCCGCTCGTGTAACACATCGCGGCGGCGGCGCGTTCGTCGACGACCGGCCACTCGAAGCCCAGCGTCTCGGCCGCGAGGAGGTCGTCGTAGTCGAGCACCTGCGCCGCGGGCGCGGCGTCGACGAGCGGGGACACGTCGCCCTCGCCCACGACGATGTAGTACTCGACGGTCTTGAGGTCGCCCGCGACGGCGGCGAGGAGCGGGATGAGGTCGGCGCCGACGATGATCGCCCGATCAGCCGCGTGGTTGACGATGTACGTGAGCTGCTCCGGGAAGAGGCGCAGGTTCAGCGTGTGGCACACCGCGCCCATGCACGGGATCGCGAAGTACGCCTCGATGTGCTCCTGGACGTTCCAGATGAACGTGCCGACGCGATCGCCAGGTGCGATGCCGAGCCGGTGCAGCGCGGCGGCGAGCAGCTCCGCCCGGTCGGCCACCTCGGCGAAGGACGCCCGCCGTGAGCCATCGGGGTGGAAGGTGACGATCTGGCTGTTCCGGTGGACCGTGCGCCCGTGCCGATAGATCATCCCGATGTCGAGCGGGAAGTCCTGCATCGTCGACAGCATCAGATCCTCCCTGGCTCGGAGATGACCGCGGGAGCGTACCCGGGTGCCGCCGACCTCTGCCTCCGGTCACCAACAGTCCGCGCGACCGCGACGTTCTGATCCCTGGGCGCGAGCACACCCACCACGACGAGGATGACGACGGCCAAGCGCACCGAGACGCTGCCCACGATGCCGTGGCGCGCGGTCTCCGTGCCGTCGCCGTGCCATGCGACGAGCATCTCCAGCACGCCGAGCCCTCCGAGCAGCGCCACCATGCGCCACCACCGCCGGCGCCACACCCCACGCGCGATCCCGAGCGCGATCGCGGCCGCGGCGGCCGCCGCCACCCACCACGGCCCCGGGTCGAACACCGTGTTCACGACCGGGAGGTCGTCGCGGTCGGGCGCCGCGTAGAACGAAAGGTGCCCGAGCGCGTTGTTGAACGCGCGCTCGGCTCGCGCAGCGGCTCCGTGAGCACGTAGCCCGGATGGAGCGCGAGCCATTCGAGGTAGACCGCGGTCGCATCGGTACGGAGCCAGTGCACGAGCGGCTGCACGGTCGGGTCGTTCGGTGCGATGCCGACGACCTTCGCCTGCCCGTCCTCGGACTTCGCCTGGGCCGCGTACGCCAGCACCTCGCGCTTGTTGGGCATGCCGTGGTCGGCGAACCACTGCACCCGGTCGGGATACGGGAAGATGCGGACGAAGAGCGCGTGCTCGACGTTGTCGATGTTGCGATGCGCAGCCGCCTGCCCGATGATCGCGTACCCGCTGACCACGAGGAGCGAGACACCGAGGACGAGCACCTTGGTACCGGCGTTGTGCACGACGGCGTACGCCAAGATCGCGAGCGCCAGCCCGACGACGATCCACAGCAGCGAGTCGCGCACGAGCGCGAGCGCGGCCGACGCGATGACGAGTGACGCGACGCGCGGCCAGGTGACGCGTTCGGTCACTCGGATCGCGGTGGCGAACACGAACGCCAGTGCGCTGAACGAGAGGCTCTCCGACAACACGGAGCGGTCCCAGATGACGACGGGCAGGATCGACGCGAATGCCAGCACGACCGCGCTCGTCGCCAGGCGCCGCCACACCGCGCGTGAGCATCGCGGCCGTCCACGCGAGGAAGCACCACGCCACGATCGCGACCAGCGTCTGCACGACGATGTAGCTCGTGGGCGTGCCGGTCACCTTCCAGAGCAGTGGCGCGATCGGTGGTCGGACACCGGACCACAGCGACGACTGCTGGTACCCGGCGGAGTCCTGCCAGACGAGCGGCACGCCGCTGAGGGCCTGCCACAGGCGATACCCCGCGAACGCCGCCGCCAGCACGATACCGATCGCCCACTCCACCGCGCGAGTGGGCGCCCGGCGGGTGCTCATGGCAATTAGCCGCCGTAGTTCATGCGCGTGTCGGACATCGCGAGCACGGGGGTCTCCTCGTCGGCCTGGAACGCGGCGTCGACGATCTCGCCGACGAACAGGGTGTGATCGCCGAGGTCGACCGAGTGCCGGACCTCGCAGTCGACGTACGCCACGGCCTGGTCGAGGATCGGCGCGCCGGTGACGCCCTCGTGGAAGGGGAACCCGTTCAGCGTGCGGGCGGTGAGGTCGACGTCGACGGGCTTGGTGAACTTGCGCACGATCGCGCGGTCGTCCTGGGCGACGACGTTGAGAGAGAAGACGCCACTCGCCGCGACCAACTCGTGCGTGAACGCGGTCTGCTCGACGCTCACGGCCACGAGCTTGGGCTCGAACGTGACCTGCGTGACCCAGTTGATGGTCATCCCGTTGCGCCGATCGGCGCCGTCGGTGGACCCGAGCACGTAGAGGCCGCTCGGCATCTTCCAGAGGACGCGCCGGCGGCGCTTGTCGTAGACGTCCCGTGCGTCGTCGTCGTCGACGCCGGGAGGGAAGGGCCCCACCGGGCCGGTGCCACCGGGTTGCGCCATGTTTCCGGTCTCGACTTCCGCTCGGGCCGCCCAACTCCATCCCCGGCGGACGGGTCACGAGAGCGTACCGGGGTGGCTCAGGCGGTGAGCGTGCGCGCGAGGTCCTGCTCGCGCTGCAACCCCACGGCGAGCGGGAGGTCGAGGGCTGCCCACACCGCGGCCTTGGCGGCGCGCACCGCGGCCGTCGGCCTCGCGGCGACACGATCGGCGAGCGCGGCGGTGAAGGCGCGGAGCTCGTCGCGTGGCACCACGTGGTCGACGAAGCCCTGCGCGAGCGCGCGACCCGCGGGGATGCGCTCGGCGGTGAGGATCATGTGCAACGCCGCGCTCGAGCCGACCAGGCGGGGCAGCGTCTGGCTCGCACCGCCCGCCGGGATCATCCCGATGCCCGCTTCCGGCAGGGCGAGCACGCAGTCGTCGGACGCGATCCGCACGTCGCAGTGGAGCGCGAGCTCGAAGCCGAACCCGACGGCGTAGCCGTGCATCGACGCGATCATCGGCACTTCGACCGCGCGCAGCAGCCCCCACACGTCGCGCCCCCAGCGCGGCGTCGCGCATCGCCCACAGCGACGGCGCGGTGCCGAACTCGGTGAGGTCGGCACCCGCCGAGAAGTGGTCGCCGATGGCCCGGAAAACGACGACGCGCACGTCGGGGTCGGCGATCGCCGCGGTGAGGGTGTCGCACAGCTCGTCGCGCGTGGCGACGTCGTAGACGTTGATCGGCGGATGATCGAACGCGATCTCGGTGACCGCACCGCGCGCCGAGACGACGAGCCGGTCGTCGGGCTCGTCAGTCATCGCGCCCGTTCACCTGGTCGACGCCGCCGCGAGGAGAAGCCCCACTGCGCCCTCGAGCGAGACCCGTGCACACACCCCCGGTTGCGCGAGCGCGTCGACCGCCGCGAGCGCAACGAGCAGGCCGCCGACCGGATCCGCCACTGATGTGCGTGCCAGACGCGGTGGGTTGGCGCGCGCGGCCCAACCGCCGCGGCACTCGGCCGCCAGCCCGTAGCCCGGTCGGTCTTCGTGCGCGAACGCCGCAAGCCGCACGACCGAGACGCGCGGGTTGATACGTCGGAGGGCGTTGTCATCGAGGCCCACGTTGGCGAGGACGCGCGGCGTGTTGCCGTCGACGATCACCTGGGCCGACTCGAGGAGCGCGACGAACGCGTCTCGATCGGCCGTGTCGTCGAGGTCGAGTGCAACGCGCGTCTGATCACGCGCGAGCGCGTCGCGTAACGGGAAGGGATCGTCGCGGTGTGGGTTCTCGACCCGCACGACCGCGCGCACCCAGTCGCGCGAGCGCGAGGCCCGCGAGCGGGACCGCCCATGCGGTCCCGAGCGCGACGACCGATGCGCCGCGTGCCGCGCGGATCGGCGGGTTGCGGCACTGGCGCGGGCGCGGCGGCGACGGGCCGGACCGCGACCGCCGGCAGCCGCCAGTCGCCCGCTTCGGCGTCCACCACCTCGGCGGACAGGGCCCGCAGGTCGGGCAGGTCGCCCGGCGTGGTCGGCGGCGCCGCGCCGAGGGAGATCGCCATCGCGGTGAAGGTCTCCCACGCGGTGGGCGGCCCCGGGTGCACCCACCCGTCGGCGGCGCGAAGCAGGCGGCCCGGTGCCGGGAACGGCAGGCCGGCACTGGCGCGCACGTGAAGATCGGCGCCCGGGCGTGCCTCGGTGAGGATCGGCAGGTCGAGCGCGGCGCAGAGGTCGCGCGTGACGTCTCGGGCGACGGCGACGCCCGGCGCGCGGAGCACCGCGGTGCTCATTCGCCGTTGAAGCGCGGCGCGCGCTTGGCGAAAAAGGCGGCGATCCCCTCGGCGCGGTCAGAGGTGGTCGAGAGCAACAGGTTCAGATCGGACTCCAGCCGCAGCCCGTCGGCGAGCGTGACGTCGAGCCCGCGGTGCACCGCGTCGCGTGCCGCCTCCTGCGCACGCGGCGCGCCCCGCGCCAGCCGCGCCGCGAGATCGGTGCCCTCGCGCACGGGATCCGCGACACACACGGCGAGGCCGCTCGCCGCGAGCGTGGTCGCGTCGGCCGTGTCACCGATCACCAGCATGCGCAACGCGAGCGCAGCACCACCTGCGCGCGGCAGCCGTTGCGTCCCACCCCAGCAGGGCAGCGCGCCCGAGCCGACTTCGGGGAACTCCATTGTCGCGTCGGGCCCGATGACACGGACATCGGCTGCAAGCACCAGCTCCGCGCCGGCGCCGACCGCAGGGCCGTTCCACACCGCGACCGTCGGCGCGGGGAAGGTGGCGAGCACCGCGGCGGGGTCGCGGAGCCCGCGCGGCGTGGGCACGCGCGGCTCGTCGGCGCCCAGGCCATCGGGCGCGAGGACGAGCAGCGCACGGGCCGGCCCGGGTGCTGCCAGCAGCGAGCGCGCTCACGAGCTTCGCCGCGCGCTCACTGGCGAGATCGGCCAGCGGGCCCGGCGTGAGCTCGATGACCGCGACGCCGTCGCCGGTCACACGCATCAGCCCCAGGACATCGACTGACCGGAGGTGATCGCGTCGATCTCGGCGCGCTCCCCGGCCGTGAGCTCCCACGCCACCGTCGCGGCGGCGTTGGCCCGCACCTGCTCGGGCGACGTGGCTCCCGCGATCACGCTCGCGACCGTCGGCGCGCCGGCGACCCACGACAGCGCGAGCTCCGGCAACGTGTGCCCGTGGTCGCGCGCGTACGCGTCGAGGCGCTCGACCACGTCGAAGCGGTCGTCGGACAGGAACGCGCCGGCGCGATCACCCCACGCGGCCAGGCGCGTGCCCTCGGGTGCGTCCTCACCGCGCTTGTACTTCCCGGTGAGCATGCCACTCGCCAACGGGAAGTACGGGACGAGGCTCATACCGAGGCGTTCGATCTCGGGGATCACCTCGGCCTCGGGCGTGCGCTCGAGGAGGCTGTAGTGGTTTTGCACGTTGACGAAGCCGGTGACCCCGAGCTCGCGCGCCGCGGCCGCCGCGACGCCCAGCTGGTCGGCGGAGAAGTTCGAGCACCCGACCTCGCGCGTCTTCCCTGCTTCGACCAACTTCGCGTACGCGGCGACGGTCTCCGCGATCGGCCACTCGGGATCGGGGCGGTGCAGGAGATAGAGGTCGACGTGGTCGGTGCGCAGCCGCTCGAGGCTGGCGTCGATCGCCTGGGCCACGCGGGCGGGGTCGCCGGACGCGACCTTGGTCGTGATGACGACCTGGTCGCGCCGGTTGCCCAGCGCGGCGCCGATGAACTCCTCCGACTTCCCGCCGCCGTAGCTCTCCGCGGTGTCGAAGTGCGTCACGCCGGCGTCGATGGCGGCGTCGATGACGGCCTGCGTGCGATCGGCGTCGATCCGCATGCCGAAGTTGTTGCAGCCGAGTCCGGCAAGCGAGACCTCGAGTGATCCGATCATGCGGGTCTGTGCCATGTGTCCACCTCGTCGTCGATGCGACGGCCACGCTACCGCCCCCGTGGGAGGCGTAGCCTCGGAGCGTGACTGATCTGGCCACCGCCTCCCGCGGCGTCCGCGTGCGCGCGCTGGTCGTCGAGCACACTGCCGGGGCAGCGGGCATCGGCGAGCTCGCGGTCGAGCGCGAAGCCGGCACCACCCTGTGTGGTGACGGCCCGACCGCGGCCGTGGTGCGGGTCACCCGCTTCGAGTCCACACGGGCAGCAACCGGCCGACGCTCGCCGGACCAGGTCGCGGCCTACGAGTGGGCCAATGAGCGAGCGGGCCTGGCGCGGCCCGACCTGCTCGTGGTCGCGCCCTTCACTCCCCGTCTGGCCGCGCTCGTCGAGTAGGCAACAGTCCCGATGTCGAGCCCACCCGACGAGCAGCACGACCCGATCTCGCGTGAGCGACGGATCTCCCTCGAGCTGAAGTACGCGGCGATCGCCGTCGGCGTGCTCGGCCTGCTCGTGATCGTCCACTGGGTCGACGCGCTCTCCGGCGTCAACAACACGCTCAGCTCGAGCGTGAACGCCGCCGCGAGCTTCGGCGCCATCGGCCTGTTCGTGATCGCGCTCGTGGCGAACGCGACCGTCATCATCCAGATCCCGTACACGTTGCCGCTGCTGTCAGCCGCCTTGGGCGGCGCCGACCTCCAGCACATGCTGCTGCTCGGATTCGCGTCCGGGCTGGGCGCGGGCATCGGGGCGATCATGGGATACCACGTCGCCACCCGCATCACGGGCAAGGACCCCGCGCTGCCCGACAGCCGGATGTTCCGGTGGATCTCCCGCAACGTCGACAACCGTCCCCGGGCGACGAAGTGGATGATCTTCGGCCTCGCGCTGTCACCGCTGCCGGACGGGACCATCGTGCTGCCCATGGCGATCGTGAAGTACGGCGGCCGCCGGATCTCGATGCCGTTGTTCCTCGGCAAGTTCTTCCACAACATCCTGATCGCGCTGCTCTTCTACGCGTTCGGGTCGTGGTCGCAGAACCACATCTCGACCAAGGCGAGCACCGACCTCGCGCTGGCGGTGGCGGCGTTGTTCGTGGTGCTGGTCTGCTACCACGCCGAGAAGGCGAGCAGCGCCCAGCGCCGGCTGCGCGACACCCTCCCCGACGACCCGATGCCAGGGGCCTGATCCCCCGACGCCACGGGCCGGTGCAACGGTCGGATGCACACGTCCGGGCCCCGAGCCTGAACCGCGGGAGCAACTGCTCCTAGAATCAGCGCTCATGGGAATGACGCCGGGAATTCGCGTCGAACCGGAGATCCGCGTCGAAGAGGTCGCGCGGCGCGCCGACGTGTCGGTCGACACGATCCGCTTCTACCAGAAGCGCCAGCTGCTCCCGGCGCCCCGCCGGGTTGGCCGCATCGCGTGGTACGGGCCCCAGCACCTCGACCGCCTCGCCCGCATCAAGGAGCTCCAGCGGGAGGGCTTCTCGCTCGCGGTGATCCGCCGCCTGCTCGCGGGCGAGCTCGATCCGACCGACGTGCCGCTCGCCGCCGCGGTCGCGGGCGCGCAGGCCGGTGACGCCCAGCTCCTCAGCCTCGACGAGCTCGGCGCGCGCGTCGGAGTACCGGGCGCGTTGCTCGACGCGGTCGTGCGCGAAGGCCTGATCGTCCCGCAACTGCGCGACGGGCGCGTCGGCTACACCGAAGCCGACGCCGACGTGCTGCGCGCGGGGCTCCGGCTCCTCGAAGCCGGCTTCCCGCTTCCCGACCTGCTCGCGCTCGCGCGACGGCACCACGACGCGACACGCGCCATCGCGAGTGATGCAGTCGAGATGTTCGACGCGCACGTTCGCCGTCCGCTCCAGCACGCGGACCTCTCCGACGACGAGAAGGCTGCGCGGCTGGTCGCCGCGTTCCGCACGTTGCTCCCCACCGTCACCACATTGGTGGCGCACCACTTCCGCAGCGTGCTGCTCGAGATCGCGCAGGAGCACCTCGAGGCGGTCGGCGATCCCACGGAGCTCGCCGCCGCCAGCCGCGAGCCCGGCTGGGACCACGCGTGACCACGATGACACCTGACAACGCGCTGCCTCAGGGTGACCGCAAGCGGGTCGAGGTGGAGGGGATGTTCGACCGCCTCGCGCCGCGCTACGACCGCATGAACCGCGTGATCTCACTCGGCCTCGACCGTGGCTGGCGTCGCCGCACGGTTGCCGCGCTCGCGCTGCCGGCCGGATCACGCGTGCTCGACCTCGCGTGCGGCACCGGTGATCTGTGCAACGACCTGGCGAGCGTCGACGTGGAGGCAATCGGAGTCGACTTCTCCGCGGGCATGCTCGCGGCCGCGCACACGACCGCGCCCCTGGCGCGCGCCGACGGCGCCGTGCTCCCGTTCCCCGATGGCGCGTTCGACGGCGTGGTGTGCGGGTTCGCACTGCGCAACTTCGTGGCGCTGAGCGTGGTGTTCACCGAGTGCGCGCGTGTGCTCCGTGAGGGCGGGCGCTTCGCCGCCGTCGACGCCACCGTGCCCGAGAACCCGATCATGCGAGCCGGGAACGCGGTGTGGTTCCGCGGTGCCGTCCCCCTGCTCGGTCGCATCCTCGCCCACGACGAAGACGCCTACCGGTACCTGCCGAAGTCGACGGCCTACCTCCCGTCGCACGACAACCTCGCGATGGCGCTCGCGCGCGCCGACTTCTACGACACGCGGGTCGACACCTTCACGGGTGGCTCGGTGCTCCTCCTGACGGGAACGCGCGCGTGACCACCACGCCGGCACGGGCACGCCTGCGCGCGGTCACGCGCGAGGTTGCGCGCGAGGACGAATCGGGTCGCGACCGGCTGGCCGCGATCGAGCCGTCAGACTTCGCTTGGTTGCACCACGAGACCCGGCTCGTCGCAACCGGCGTCGCAGCACGGGTCGCGCCCGACGACGTCGACGCCGCGCTGGCGGCGGTCGACACCGACGACCCGCTCGCGTTGCCGGGCACCGGCGCGCTCGCCGTGGGCGCGCTCTCCTTCGATCCCGCCGTCCCCGGCGACTTGGTGATCCCGGCGCGGGTGTTCGGTTGGGTCGACGGCCGCGCGTGGGTCACCGAGATCGGCGCGACTGCCGTCGACGCGCGTCCGGCCGTCGCGCCGCCGAGCCGCTTTTCGGTCGTCGCCTCGCGCTCGCGCGCGGAATGGGACACCGCGGTCGAGACTGCGCTGGCCGCGATCGCGCGCGGCGATTTCGCCAAGGTCGTGCTCGCGCGTGAAGTGCTCATCGAGGCCGACGCGCCGTTCGACCTCGTCGACGTGCTCCGACGGCTTCGCGCGCAACAGCTCGGGTGCTTCGTCTACGCGTCCGAAGGCCTGGTCGGCGCGAGCCCCGAGCTGCTCGTGCGGCGCACCGGGCTCACGGTCGAGTCACGGCCCGTCGCCGGCACCACTGTCGCCGACAACGAAGAAGCGCTGCGCGCGCTCGCGCACTCGGCCAAGGACAATCGCGAGCACAACTTCGTGGTCGAAGCGATCGCCGACTCGCTCGGTCGGGTCTGTCGCGATCTCGCCGTCGGCATGGTGCCCGACGTCGCGACCTTCGGTCCGGTCGCGCACCTCGCCACGCCGATCCGCGGCGAGCTCACCGAACCCGCGCCGAGTGCGCTGGAGCTCGCCCGCCTCCTGCATCCCACTCCCGCCGTGGGCGGCACCCCGCGGGCCGCTGCTCTCGCCGCGATCCCCGCGCTCGAAGGCTTCGACCGCGGGCGTTACGCCGGCCCGGTCGGCTGGGTCGACGCCCGCGGCAACGGCGAATGGGCGATCGCGCTGCGCTGTGCCGAGCTCGACGGCACCCGCGCGCGGCTCGTCGCCGGCGCCGGCATCGTCGAGGGCTCGGATCCCGCCGCGGAGTGGGCCGAGACCCAGGTGAAGCTCGAGCCCATGCTCCGCGCGCTCGTGCGCCCGTAGCCCGACGCGCGATTCATTGCGCGTTTTGGGACGATTATCGGCCTGAATCGCGCAGTGAATCGCTGACCGCGGCCCAGGCTTCGCGGTGGCGGATGACGTTCG
This sequence comes from uncultured Actinomycetes bacterium, assembly GCA_963721435.1. Taxonomy (GTDB): domain Bacteria; phylum Actinomycetota; class Acidimicrobiia; order IMCC26256; family DASPTH01; genus CAVRJC01. Next base: position 265,359 of record CAVRJC010000004.1, on the reverse strand, counting down.
TGGCGCGGTCGGTGCGGACCCGTACGACACGCACACCACCCGCGGCGATCGAGTCGTGAATGGCGGGAACGAGCGCGGACGCGGTGTCGACGTCGACGGTGTCGATGCCGTGCACCCGGGCGAGCGCGGCGAGGTCGACAGCCTGGGGCGTACCGAAGAGCGCTTCGAAGTGCTCGGGAAGGTCGGCCTGCGGGAGGAACGAGAAGATGCCACCGCCGCCGTTGTCGATCACGACGAACGTCGCATCGACGCCGCGGTCGTGCGCGCCGAGCAGCCCGGTGCTGTCGTGCAGGAAGCAGAGATCGCCGAGCAGCGCGACAGTCGGACCCTCATGTTCGTGGGCACTCTCATGAGCCGATGCCGACGCGATGCCGAGCGCGGTCGACACGAACCCGTCGATGCCGTTCACGCCGCGGTTGGCGAACCAGCCCACCCCCTCGCGCGCGGCGGCGAAGCTCTCGACGTCGCGGATCGGCATGCTCGACGCGACGACGAACGACGCGCCATCAGGAAGCGCGGCGACCGCGTCGCGCGCGACACGGCCCTCGAACGGCTCGTCCCAGGAGTCGAGCAGCCCGTCGATCACGACGCGTGTCGTGTCGTCGACCGCATGCCACCGGTCGAGCCACGCGGTGTCGGCCGGCGCGGTCAGTTCAGTCGTGAGCGCGGCCAGCAGCAGTTCGGGATCGGCGAGCAGACGGCCGCTCACCGCGTGCTGCGGATCGAGCCAGGTGTCGTCGGGATCCACGAGCACCTGCGGCATGTCGGGGTCGAGCCACTGCATCGCCGGCTTGTTGGTGGGAGTGGCACCGAGCCGGAACACGAGGTCGGGACGGCGGTCGTCGGCGAACACGGGCGCGCGGAGCAGTGGGTCGTACGTGCTGATGGTGCCGGGCACCCGCAGATTCGAGATCGGGTCGGCGAGCACCGGCCAGCCCGCGGCCTCCGCGAACGCGAGCACGGTCGACGGCAGGACGCCCGCCCCCCAGCCCGCGACCACGACGCCCCGCGCCGTGCGCGCGACGAGATCCGCGAACGCCTCGATCACCGGCGCCGACGGCGCCCGCTCCCCCGGCGCCCGCGCCGTCCAGGGGCGCCCGTCCGACCGACCCGGCGCGTCCACCAACGGCTCCCCGGTGGGGGTGAGCGGCTCGCGGAACGGCAGGTTCAGGTGCACCGGCCCCGCCGGCGCGCCGAGCGCGGCGTGCACGGCACGCGACGCCAGCGCCCGCCACGCGGCACCGACGCCGGGCCGATCGTCGGGCGGACCCGGGTCGCAGTACCAGCGCACCGCGTCGCCGTAGAGCTTGGCCTGGTCGAGGGTCTGCCCGGCTCCGGTGTCGCGCAGCTCGGGCGGGCGATCGGCCGTGGCCACGATCATCGGCACCCGACCGTGATGCGCCTCGAGCACTGCGGGATGGAAGTTCGCCGCCGCAGTCCCGGAGGTGCAGAGGAGGATCGCCGGCCGGCCCGACGCGCGCGCGAGGCCGACTGCGAAGAACGACGCCGAGCGCTCGTCGAGGTGCACGTGGAGCCGGATGCGGTCGTCGCCGGCGAGCGCGAGGGCGAGCGGCGCCGATCGGGATCCTGGCGCCAAGCACGCGTCGGTGATGCCCTGGCGCACCCATTCGTCGACCAGCGTGCGGGCGAAGGCGGTGGTCGCGTCACGGCTCATGCGAGGATGCTCCCGTGGACTCCGAGCGGTGGGTGCCCGATCGGTGGGTGCCCGATCGGTGGGTGATGGTCAGTGGTTTCACCCAGACCCACACCGCGTGGCGACCCGTTCGAGTCGAGGGCGAACGCCTGCTGCGCGGCGCGCCGCGGGCAACGAGCTTCGTCGAGGCCGCGCACGCGATCGAAGCGCCCAAAGCCGATGTGCGTTCGGGCACGCAGCCGGCCGAGCCCACGACGTACGTCGGGTACTCGCAGGGAGGACGGCTCTGCCTGCAGCTCGCACTCGACCGACCCGAGGCGGTGCAGCGGCTCGCGCTCGTGAGCGCGTCGCCTGGCATCGCCGACGCCGACGCGCGCGCGGCACGGGTCGACGCCGACGAGCTGCTCGCACAGGAGATCGAACGCGACGGGATCGACGCGTTCCTCGAACGCTGGCTCGCGCAACCGCTGTTCGCGACTCTGCCGCGCGAGCGCAGCGGCATCGAGGAGCGCCGCAAGGCGAACACCGTCGACTGGCTCACGTACCAGCTGCGCGTCCTCGGGCAGGGCGTGCAGCCGTCGAACTGGGACCGACTCGGCGAGCTCACGATGCCCGTGTTGCTGATCGTCGGCGAGCTCGACACGAAGTACGTCGGCATCGCGCACGAGATGGCCGCGGCGATCCCGGGCGCGCGCGTGGAGATCGTCACCGGCGCCGGGCACGCGTGCCATCTCGAGCAACCGGACGTCGTGGCTCACCTGCTCGCCTCCTGGCCCCGGTCGGCGTAACGCGCGAGCAGCTCCGGATCGGGCTCGACCGCGCGCACGGCGAGCATGCCGTCGACGGGAACCATCGGGTCGAACGTCACGTCACCCGCGAGCATCGACGCGGTCGCGAGGCCGCACGCGTAGGGCAGCTCAGGCAGCGCGGCGGCCAGCGCGACTCCTGCGGCGATTCCCACCGACGTCTCCATCATCGAGCTCACCACAGGGGGGACGCCCGCCACCGCCGCGACCTCGAGCGCGGCGCGCACACCACCGAGCGGTTGCTGCTTGAGCACGATCACGTCGGCGGCGTCGAGCGCGCGCAAGCGGCGCGCGTCGTCGATCGAGCGGATGCACTCGTCGGCCGCGATCGGCACCGCGACCCGACGCCGCACACGCGCGAGATCGTCGAGTGACGCCACCGGCTGCTCGACGTACTCGAGGTCGTAGCGCGCCAACATCCCGATCACGTGCACCGCGGTGTCGACGTCCCACGCGCCGTTGGCATCGACCCGCACCGCGGTCGACGCCTCCACCGCGTCCCGCACCGCGGCAACCAGTGCCACACCCGCCGCATTTCGAACCTTGACCTTGACCGCGGGGTACGCCCGAATCTCCTCGACCGTGAAGAAGCCGTCGACCAAGACGTTGACGGGGATCGACGCGCGCACCGCGGGCGGGAAACCGAGCCGCGCGGCGTCCTCCGCGGCGCGCCGGCACACCGCCGGATCCGACGGGTACCCCGTGAGCGGCGAGCACTCGCCCCATCCTCCCGGGCCGCCGAGCAACGTCACCGCGCGGTCACCGATGCGCAGCGGGTACTCGACGAGGTCGGGCGCGGTCACGACAGGCACAGCCCCACGCTCACGAGGACGGCCACCACCAGTTCGAGACGCGACGTGCCGATCAGCGCCGCGACCAGCGACGGTGGGTCACTCGCGGTCAGCACCAGCCGCACCGGTTGCACCGCGAGTGGCAACGCGAGCAGGCCCAACAGCGCCCACGGCTGCGTGATGCCGATCGCGACCACCGACAGGAACGAGCCCACGTAGCACGCGACGAACAACCGCCGCGCCGTGCGATCACCCATGCGCACCGCGAGCGTGCGCTTGCCGCTGACCGTGTCGGTCGGGACGTCGCGCACGTTGTTGGCGAGCAGGATCGCGCACGCGAGGAGCCCGACCACCAGCGCGCCCCACCACGCCGCGCCCGGCACGTACTTCACCTGCACGTATGCGGACCCGACGGTGGCGACGAAGCCGAAGAACACGAGCACCATCACCTCGCCGAGCCCGATGTAGCCGTACGGCTTCGGCCCGCCGGTGTACAGCACCGCCGCCGCGATCGCCGCGACGCCGACGAGCAACAGCCACGGGTTCACGACCAGCGACAGCACCAGGCCGGCGACCGCCGCGACGAGGAACGACAGCGCGGCGGCGCGCTTCACCGCCTGCGGCGTCGCAGTGCCGGTCGCGGTCAGGCGCAACGGCCCCTTGCGCTCCTTGTCGGTGCCGCGCACACCGTCGGAGTAGTCGTTGGCGTAGTTGACGCCGACCTGCAGCGCGAGCGCGACGACCATTGCCAGCGCGAACCGCCACCAGATCACACCGTCGGCATCGGCGACCGCCGCCGCGGTCCCGACGAGCACGGGCGACACCGCCGCGCCCAGCGTGCGCGGCCGCGCCCCCTCGACCCACTGCGCCGCGGTCGTCATGGGATGCGCGATCGATCACCACCGACTCGACGCCGCGAGCGAGCGAAGCGGAGCGAGCACGCCGAGCGAGCGCCCGCGGCGCAGGTACCCTGCGCCGCAGCGAGCGAGGCAAACATCAGGGCCGCTTCGGGAACTGGTCGAAGTCGGGCTTCCGCTTCTGCACGTACGCGTTCTTGCCCTCTTGTGCCTCTTCGGTCATGTAGTAGAGCAGCGTGGCGTCACCCGCGAGCTGCTGGATGCCGGCGATGCCGTCGTCGGCCGCGTTGCACGACGCCTTGATCATGCGCAGCGCGAGCGGGCTGTGGCCGAGCATCTCGCGGCACCACTGCACGGTTTCGACCTCGAGGTCGGCGAGTGGCACCACCGTGTTCACGAGCCCCATGTCGAGCGCCTGCTGCGCGTCGTACTGCCGGCACAGGAACCAGATCTCGCGCGTCTTCTTCTGCCCCACCGATCGCGCGAGGAGCCCCGAGCCGAAGCCGCCGTCGAACGAGCCGACGCGCGGCCCCGTCTGGCCGAAGCGGGCGTTGTCGGCTGCGATGGTGAGGTCGCACACGACGTGCAGCACGTGGCCACCGCCGATCGCGTACCCCGCAACCATCGCGATCACGGGCTTGGGGAGCCGCCGGATCTGGATCTGGAGGTCGAGCACGTTCAGACGGCCGATGCCGTCGTCGCCGACGTACCCGTCGTCACCACGCACCCGCTGGTCGCCACCCGAGCAGAACGCCTGCGACCCCTCACCGGTGAACACGATCACGCCGACCTCACGGTCGTTGCGGGCCCGCTCGAAGGCGTCCATGAGCTCGAAGAGGGTCTTGGGCCGGAAGGCGTTGCGCACCTCGGGACGGCAGATGGTGATCTTGGCGATCCCCTCGGCGGTCTCGTAACGCACGTCGGTGTAGCCGGCCTCGACGGCCTGCCAGTCGGCTCCGGGCCGGATCGTCACGTCGGTTGCGGTCATGGGCCTCTCCACTCTGGGAGTGATTACTCCTACAAACGGGAAAACGCTACCCCTGCCCGCCTAGCGTGCGCCCATCGCAACCTTCATCACGCCCATCGATCCCGGCTCCGCTCGTGGGCCCCGGCTGGCGGTGAAGGACCTCATCGACGTCGCCGGCGTGCCCACGACGTCGGGCAGCAAGTTCCTCGCCGCGACCGCCGAGCCCGCGGTCGCCGACGCAGCCTGCCTGGCCGGCGCCCGCGCCGCCGACGCCCGCATCGTGGGCAAGGCGAACCTGGTGGAGCTGGCGTTCGGCGCCGACGGCGTGAACCCGTGGTTCGGCACTCCGGTCAATCCCCTCGACCCGGAGCGGATCCCGGGCGGGTCGTCGAGCGGCTCCGCGGTCGCCGTCGCCGACGACGATGCCGACGTCGCGTTCGGCTCCGACAGCGGCGGGTCGGTCCGCATCCCGGCCGCGTGCTGCGGCGTGACCGGCCTGAAGACCACGAACGGGCGCGTGTCGCTCGAGGGCGTGGCACCGTTGTCGCCGACGCTCGACACGATCGGCCCGATGGCGCGCACCGTCGACGGCCTGGTGCTCGGCATGCAACTGCTCGAACCCGGGTTCGCGCTCGCGCGGTGGAGCCCGGATCGCGTCGCGCGCATCCGCATCCCGGTCAGCGCCGACGACGGCACTGCGACGGACGACGCGATCGACGAAGCGCTCGCGGGCACCGGTTGGGACGTCGTCGACATCGATCCGTCGGGGTGGCTCGCGGCGTGGCGTCCCGCGATGACGGTGCTCGACTGGGAGGCAGTGCAGTCGTTCACGTACCTGCTGCCGCATCTCGACCAGCTCGATCCGGTGATCGTGGACCGGATCTCGCGGTGCACCGCCACCACGCGCGACGACTACACCGCCGCGCTCGCGCGCGTCGACGAGTGGCGCACCGAGCTCGCCGCGCTGTTCACCGAGTTCGATCTCCTCGCGCTGCCGACGATGATCGAGCCCGTCCCGCGCGTCGAAGACTTCCGCAACGCGCGCCTCACCGCGTGCACCGTGCAGGCCAACAGCGTGGGCGTGCCCGTGGTCGCCTTGCCCGTCGGCATTGGCGATCCCATCCCGGCAAGCGTGCAGCTCGTCGCGCCGTGGGACGCGGAGGACCGTCTGCTCGCCGCCGCGCTCGTGCTCGAAGCCGCCGCGTCGTAGTCGTCATGCCGCGGCCGCCCGTCGACCCGCTGCGCGAGTACGAGAAGAAGCGCAACTTCGCCGCGACGCCGGAGCCCGCGCCCAAGCCACCGACGCCAAAGAAGCCAGCCGGCCGACGCACGAAGCAGCCGCGCTTCGTCGTGCAGGAGCATCACGCTCGCCGTCTGCACTGGGACCTGCGCCTCGAGCACGACGGCGTGCTCTGGTCGTGGGCCGTCCCCAAGGGCATCCCGATGCTGAACCGGCCGAACCACCTCGCGGTGCGCACCGAAGACCACCCGATGGAGTACCTCACGTTTCGCGGGGACATCCCGAAGGGCCAGTACGGCGCGGGCACGATGAGCATCTGGGACTCCGGCACCTACGAGGCGGAGAAGCTGCGCGACGACGAAGTGATCGTGACGTTGCACGGCAAGAAGGTCGACGGCAAGTACGCGCTGTTCCGCACCAAGGGCAACCAGTGGATGATCCACCGCATGAGCCCGCCGGCCGACCCGACCCGCGCCGCGATGCCGCGCGATCTCCGCCCGATGTTCGCGGTCGCCGCCGACCACGTCCCGCACGACGACGAGCACTACGGGTTCGAGATGAAGTGGGACGGCATGCGGGCGCTGCTCGCGATCGACGGCGGCAGCATGTCGATCACCACGCGGCAGGGCAACGACGCGACCGCGCGCTTCCCGGAGCTGCACCCACTCGCGGAGGCCCTCGGCAGCATCGACGCGATCCTCGATGGCGAGATCGTGCTGCTCGACGAGCACGGGCGACCGAGCTTCGAGCTCCTGCAGCCCCGCATGCACGTCAGCTCGGCATCGGTCGCGCGTCGCCTCGCGGGCGAGCACCCGGTCGTGGTCATGATCTTCGACGTGCTGTGGCTCGACGGCCACTCGACCATGGAGCTGTCGTACACCGACCGCCGCACGCTGCTCGACCGGCTCGCGCTCGCGGGCCCGACGTGGCAGACCCCGCCCACCACGTTCGGGGGTGGCGAGGCGGTGCTGCAGGCGGCGACCGAGTTGGGCCTCGAAGGGGTGGTCGCCAAGCGCCTCGACAGCACCTACCTCCCCGGGCGACGGTCTGATGCCTGGCGCAAGGTGAAGCCCACGCTCGGCCAGGAGCTCGTCGTCGGCGGGTGGCTTCCCGGTGCAGGACGGCTCGAGAGCCGCCTCGGCTCGCTTCTGGTCGGGTACCACGACGCCGACGGCGCGCTGCAGTACGCGGGGCGCGTCGGGTCCGGGCTCGACGAGTCGGAGCGCGCCCGGCTCGAGCAACTCCTCGCGCCGCTCACGCGCGACACCAGCCCGTTCGCGCACACGCCGCGGCTGAAGGCACCGACCTGGGTCGTGCCCGAGGTCGTGGTCGAGGTCGCCTTCCACGAATGGACGAGGGGCGGCGTGTTGCGGGCGCCGCGCTACAAGGGGCTGCGCGACGACAAGTCGGCGTCGGAGGTCGTGCGCGAGATCGGCTAGCGCACGATACGGTGCCGACCCATGACCGAACTCGCGTTCATGGACGCGCACGATCAGGCCGCCCTCGTGCGCAACGGCGACGCGACACCGGTCGAGCTCGTCGATGCCGCGATCGCGCGGGTCGAGGCCGTCAACCCCGCGCTGAACGCAGTCATCCACGAGCGGTTCTCGCGCGCGCACGACGAGGCCGCCGACGCGGGCGCCGAACGGTTTGGCGGCCCGTTCCGCGGCGTGCCCATCGTCGTGAAGGACCTCGACGGTGGCCTCGCCGGCGAGCCGTTCCACTGGGGTAACCGGCTCCTTGCCGCGATCGGGCACACCGCGGCGCGTGACTCGTACCTGTTCGCGAGGCTGAAGGCCGCGGGCTTCGTGATCATCGGCAAGACGAACTGCCCGGAGTTCGGGCTGCTCCCGACGTCCGAGCCCACCGTGTACGGCGCGACGCGCAACCCGTGGGACCCCGACCACAGCCCCGGCGGTTCCAGCGGCGGCACCGGCGCCGCGGTCGCATCGGGCATGGTGGCGCTCGGGCACGCGGGCGACGGCGGCGGCTCGATCCGCATCCCCGCGAGCATGTGCGGATTGTTCGGGCTCAAGCCCACCCGCGGGCGCGTGTCGCTCGGTCCCGACGAGGGCGAGTCGTGGTCGGGGCTCGTCGTGCGGCACGTGCTGACGCGAAGCGTGCGCGACAGCGCGGCGGTGCTCGACGTCATCGCCGGCCCGATGCCCGGCGACCCGTACTCCGCGCCTCCACCGGCGCGTCCGTTCGCCGACGAAGCCGGCGCCGATCCCGGCGCGCTCCGCATCGGCATCGTGACGACGGTGCCCAACGGCATGGCGACAGTCGATGCCGAGTGCGCGGCCGCGGCCGACGCCACGGGAGCGCTGCTCCAGTCGCTCGGTCACTCGGTCGAGCCCGCGTACCCTCCCGCGCTCACCGACGACTCCGTGATCGGGCCGTTCCTCACGATCGTCGACGTCGCCGTCGGCCACGACGTCGCGCTCGTCGCACGGTCCGCCGGGCGCGACGTGACCGCGGCCGACTTCGAAGCCCTCACCTGGTCGTACGCCGAGCGGAACCGCACCCTCACGACCACGGACTACGTCGACGCGCTCGAGGCCATCCGCGCGTGGAGCCGTCGCGTCGCGACGTGGTGGACGGACGACGGCTTCGACCTGCTCCTCACTCCGACGACGGCCGCGCTCTCACCCGCGATCGGAACGGTGCAGGGCGAAGACGCCGACGGCGCGCTCATCGCCGCGTTGCCCTTCGCGCTGTTCACCGCGCCGTTCAACATGACCGGTCAACCTGCGATGTCGGTCCCGGCGACGTGGTCGGCGAGCGGGCTCCCAGTCGGCGCGCAGCTCGTCGCCGCGACGGCACGAGAGGACCTGCTGCTCCGCGTCGCCGCGCAACTCGAGCAGGCGCGCCCCTGGGCCGACCGCCGCCCGCCGGTGCACGCAGCCTGAGCGTCAGATCTCCGGTCAGACGGGTCGCGCACTCTCGGCGCGGATGTTGCTGCGCACGCAGATGCCGGTGATGTTCGACGACTCGTCGGACGCCAGCCACAGCACGGTGTTGGCGACCTCGTCGGGGAGGCTCAGCCGCTGGAGGTCGAGGCCTTGCACGTGCTTCGAAACCCCACCGGGCTGCGCCTCCAAGTACTCGAGCAACGGCTTCGTCGCCGTCGGCCCCGGCGTGACCGCATTCGCCCGCACACCGTGCGGGCCGTACTCCAGCGCGACGGTCTCCATGAGGCAGATGACACCCGCCTTCGCGGCCGCGTACCCGCCGAGGTTGTACTCGCCGCCGATCGCCGCGCCCGACGACATGCTGATGATCGAGCCCTTCCCCTGCGCCACCATGTGCGGCAGCACCGCGCGCGTCGCGTAGAACGCGGTGTCGAGGGTCATGGTCTGCACGAAGCGCCAGTCCTCGTCGGTGATGTCGGCGACGAGGCCCGAGCGCGAGATCCCGACGTTGTTGTAGAGCACGTCGATGCGCCCGTACCGTTCGATCGCGCCCGCGACCCATCCGTCGACGAACACCCGGTCGGACGCATCGCCGGTGAAGCCGTCCACGGTCACCCCATCGGCGCGCAGCTCCTCGACCAACGCGTCGAGCTCGTCACCCAACACGTCTCCGAGCCACATGGTGGCCCCCTCTTCGGCAAAGCGGCGCGTCACCGCGGCGCCGATCCCCCGCGCCGCGCCCCCGATCAGCGCGACCTTCCCGTCCAATCGCCCCCCCGAAACCTGTTCCCCCGAGCCCGGCATCAGCACCTCCGCGTTATCCTCCGCCGCGTGGTCGAGAACGACGTGCGCGGAAGGGTGGTCATCGTCACCGGCGCGTCGCGCGGGATCGGACGTGGGATCGCACGGTATCTCGCGATGGCAGGCGCCAGCGTCGTGGTCACCGGCCGCAAGGTCGAACGTCTCGAGGCAATCGCCGACGAGCTCCGCGAGCTGGGCGCCGAGCCGCTCGCGATCGCGGGCAACGTGGCCGACCGCGACGCGTGCCTCGAGCTCGCGGCCCGCACCGTCGAGCGCTTCGGTCGCATCGACGGCCTCGTCGCCAACGCGCAGAGCTTCCGCCCCGTCACCCCTCTCGAAGACGTCACCGCGAGTGACATGGACCTCCTCTTCGACACCGGGCCCAAGGGCACGCTCTGGTGCATGCAAGCCGTGTTCCCGCACATGCAGGCACAGCAGTGGGGCCGCATCGTCACCATGGGCACCGCGGTCGGCCTCACCGGCGCCGCGGGCTACGGCCCCTACTCTGCGTCCAACGAGGCGATCCGCTCACTCACCCGCACCGCGGCCAGGGAATGGGCGCGTCACGGCATCGTCGTGAACTGCGTGCTCCCCGCCTCCGCCGCGCACCGCGCGCCTCCCGAAGACGACGTCGTACGCCGCGCCACCTACGACGCGATGTACAAGGACCACCCCATGGGCCGCGACGGCGACGCCGAAGACGACATCGCGCCCCCCGTCGCGTTCCTGCTCTCCGACGGCGCGCGCTACGTGAACGGCCAGTCGATCATGGTCGACGGCGGCGGCATCCTCCGCGCCTGACCCCGCGGCGGAGACGACAGCAGCAGCGGAGAGCGACTGCTCCCCACTCACGCAGCCAGCGTGTAGTCGGGTGGTCCGCGTGTGGGTGTCGGGTCGGGGTCTGGTGTGTGGTGGGGGTGCGGCTCGGGCTTCGTGGCAGTGACCGAACCGTCGGGTTTGCGGGTGAGGGTCCAGTGGCCTTCGTGGGAGAGGACGTGGTGGTAGCGGCAGAGGAGTACGAGGTTGTCGAGGTCGGTGCGTCCGCCGTCGATCCAGCGCGTGAGGTGGTGGACGTCGGTCCATTCGGCGGGCCGGTCACAGCCCGGGAACCGGCAGTGTCTTGTCGCGGCGGCGCAGCGCGCGCCACTGGGCCCGGGTGACGCGTACGTGAGCGGCGGCCGACGTCGAGGACTTCGGACTCGCCGCGCATGAGCACCCGTCCGATGTTGCAGTCACACAGCAACCGTTCGATCATCTCGGGTGAGACGGGACGGCGTCCGATCGCGTCGCCGCGTAGGCTGGACGCCCAGGGTCTCCGAAGATGTCGACGGGTTCGTGGCCGGCGACCCGGTTGACGTCGAGGACGCCGTCGACGTTCGGGACGAACCGCCCTCCCCGCTTCGTGCGGGCCAAGGATTCTCGGGCGAGATCGACGAGCGCGTCGGCGTAGCGCTGCCCGAGCGACCGCGGCTTCACGAGACCATTGGTGGGATCGGGCCGGTCGATCGCATCCAACGCGGAACGGACGAGCGCGGCGGCTTCGGGGTCGAGGAACCCGTCGACTTTCGCGCCATCCAACGTGTCGGTGAGCCGGAAGAAGCGTTCCTCGAACGCCTTCGACGTCTCATCCTTTGCTTCGAGATCGTCCGCGTACTCGCGCCACTTGCGCATCATGAACGCGAACGCGTCGGGCGAGAGCTTCGGTGCGTGTTCGAGGATGATCTCCTCGTCGTGCTCGAACGTCTTGCGCCGTCGCGTCGCCAACACCGCGAGGGTCTCCGCGTTCGCGGAACTGAGCCGGCCGTCCGCGAGTGCGTCACCGGTCGCAGCGTGCCGGAACGCGAACCGGGCCGTGCGGACCTTGCGCACCGCGTTCGGCCGCGTCACATCGGTGTGCGAAGCCAGCCACGACGACGCGCTGACCGCGCCGTCCTCGGACCACGCCTTCGCCGCGTCCCACTGGCCCGCGCACCGCAACCACTCCGCGTCGAGCCGCTCCTGGAGGGCGCTCAACTCGACCAACCGCTCCGACAACGCCGCACCCGGCCAGCCCGCGCGCGCTTCGGAAGCGAGCCGATCCAGGCCCTCGCTGATCTGGATCACCGGATCACCAGCACCGAACATACGTTCGATGCTACCGGCCAGTCTCGTCCTCTGCAACCCTTTTCACCGATTTCTTCGGTATCCACGGGTTCAGGGTGGAAACAGACACTTCTCAACCGGCCCGGACGCGGGGCTCACACGACAAGAGCGTGAACGGCCACAGGTCGACGTCGCCCTCCGCCCGCGGCCTCTGCCCGATCCGTGAGCAGTCGACGGTGACGCACGGGCCACCTACACCCGGAACCGGGTTGCGATGTGGGCTTGGCGCGCGGCGAGCTCCGCGGCGCGCGCGTCCGCGGTCACCACGCCGATGTCGGGCGGTAACGCGTCACGCACGTCGTCGAACTTCACGACTCGCGTCGACGGCATCTCGGGCTCGGAGCTCACCCAGAAGCTGCGTAAGGTCACCAGGGCCTGCAGCCGTTCCTGCGTGTCGATCCAGTTCGGCACACCCGGGTCACGGTGCGCGAGCACCGCGCGCACGCGGCCGTCCGACGACGGCACCGCCTGCTTGTGGTTGATGCTCGTGGTGCGGAAGCCGATGCCGGGCCCCTCGAACCACCCCATCGTGTAGAGCTGCAGGCTCCAATACCGCGCGTCGGGAACTCCGGTCTCGATGATCAGCGCCTCGTCGGGCGCGAGGTCGTAGAAGCAGAACACGTAGCGCGCGGCGTCGAGGCCGCGCGGCACCTGCACCGGCGCGAACGTGTTGTCGGTGCCCGCGGCGCGGAAGTCGATCATGTACTTGTTCCAGAACGGCATCGAATCCTCGACCGCGTGCGCGGCCTCCTCGAGCTGCCGGATCAGGTCGTCGCCGGTCACGCGCGCGGGAGGGCCGTCGGCATCGAGGCACTCGATGGTCATCGTCGCGGGCTCGAGCGGGCGCCAGTCGAAGTAGTACTCGCGGATCGAGCACATGATCGCCTCGTCGGGCAGGTGGATGTGGTGGGGGTCGTCGGACGGCGGCCCGCCGAGCAGCAGCTCGAAGTCGTCGCCTTCGTTGATGCCGACGTTCGACGCGGTGACCTCCACGACCGTCGCGGGATTCGGCTGGTGGCGGAAGCCGGCGCGGATCGCGAGGATGAAGTCCTGGCACGAGTTCATGCGACCACGGATGCGGTAGCGCAGCCGCGGGTCGACGCGCGCGTGCCGGTACGTGTTCTCCGCGTTCGGGCCGCCCCACTGCGTGAAGAAGTCGTTCTGGCGCTGGAAGAACGGCGCGCGCGGGTCGCCGTGCCCGACCGACCACGTGAGCCAGCACACCGCCTGCTCGACCAGGTGCTTCATGCCCTCGGCCTGGTCTTCCGGCGCCTCGGGGTATCCCGAGCCGAGGATCTGCGGCCCGAGTGCTTCGAGCCGCCGGCACCAGTCACTCCACGCTGCTACCAGTGGGGCGTCCACGATTGGGTTCTCGGTCATGGGCGTCGACGCTATTGCCATCCGCGGGCTGGCGTACATTCTCGCCGTGGCCCGCCGACCGGATCCCCGTCCCGAGTGGGTCACCGCCGTGAACCGGGGCGACGTGCTCCCCATCGCCGAGGAGGCGACGCCTGCCTTCACGCGTGAGGGCCTGCTCGGCGAGGCGCGCGCCCGGCTCGGCCTGGCCGCGCCCGGTGACACCGACCGGAGCGCGGTCGCCGACTTCGGCGACGAAGCCTTCCTCGAGCCACTCGACGTGCTCGTCGCGGCGCTCGAAGCGGAAGCGCAGCTCACCCTGCTCGGACGCTGGATCACGCGCCGATTCCTGCTGCGCATCCTCGAGGGGCGCCTCCAGATGACGGCCTACGTGCGCGCCGACCCGGGCGTGCTCGACGAGGAGATCCGGGAGCCGCTGTTCGTCGCGGGGGCACCGCGCACCGGTACCACCATCCTCTACGCGCTGCTCGTGGAAGACCGCGCGCACCGGGCTCCGCGCGGCTGGGAGCTGCTGCGCCCGGTGCCCCCGCCCGATCCGGATCCCGATGCGTTCGCGGCCGACGCGCGCATCCCCCTGGCGGACCGCGAGCTCCGGCTGCCCGCGATCGTGGTCGACGGCCTCGACGCCATCCACGTGTACGGCGGGCGCCAGCCCAAGGAAGACCTCTCGTCGATGTCGTTCGAGTTCCGGTCGGAGGAATTCACGACCCGCTACAACGTGCCGACCTACATCGACTGGCTGGCGCGCTGCGACATGCGCCCCGCATACGACACGCACAGGCTCATCCTCCAGATCCTGCAACGACGATTCGCCGGCGTGCAGTGGGTGCTGAAATCGCCGGTGCACATGCGATCGCTCCCGACGCTGCTCGCGGTCTATCCCGACGCGCGCATCGCGGTCACCCACCGCGATCCCCTGCGCATCCTCCCGTCACTCACGAGCTTGGTCGCCGCGCTGCGGTACGCGCACAGTGACGCGGTCGACTTCGCGGAGATCGGCCGCTTCCAGTCGGAGCTCTGGCACGGGAACCTCGAGCAGCTGGTCACCCTCACCGACGACGGCACGCTCGATCCCCAGCGCGTGTACCACGGCCAGTACGCCGACTTCCTCGTCGAGCCGGTCGGCGCGGTGCGCGCGCTCTACGACCACCTCGGCATGACGCTCACGCCGGAGGCCGAGCGCGCGATGCGCGATCACCTGGCGGCACACCCGCAGGGTGAGCACGGCGCGCACTCGTACTCGTTCGCCGATCTCGACCTCGACGCCGCCGAGGAGCGCGCGAAGTTCGCGCGGTACCAGGAGCGGTTCGCGGTGCCGTCGGAGGGCTGAGCCGTGCCCGACGAGCACGACACCGACGCCGACACCGGACGGCCCGCGTCGTCGTGGCGGTTGGCCCAGGAGCTGGGCGACGCGCTGCCGCGCACCGACGACGTCGCCAACCCCGCCGCGCTCGCGCTCGTCGCGGAGATCCGCGCGCTCATGGACGCCGCGGTCGTCACCGACGTGCCCGCCGACGAACGGGCACTGCTCGCGGCCGAGATCGCCGCGCTCTCGGCACGCCTGCGTACGACGACCCGGCCCGATGGGCCGCTGCTCACCCGGCGGGACGACGGCATGCTGCAACACCTCACGAACGCGGGATCGGGCCGCCTCAACCCGCACGCGCCGCTCGTCGAGTTCATCGGCCTCCCGGCTGCGCCACCGCCGGGCACCGAGCCGTTCACGGTGGAAGTCCACGCGCGTTGCACGTTCACCGACTCGCACGCGGGCTCGCCGGCGCGCGTGCACGGAGGCCCGGTCATGAGCGTCCTCGACGAAGCGCTCGGGATGGCCGTCACCGTCGCCGGCGCGAGCGGGATGACCGCGGAGATCACGATCCGGTTCCGCGCCGGAACGCCCGTCGGCGTGCCCGTCGACCTCCGGGCGCGGTTCACGCACCGCGAGGGCCGCAAGGCGTGGGCCACCGGCGAGATGCTCGCGGGCGGAGTGGTCACGGCCGAGGCGACGGCCCTCTACATCTCCGAGAGGTAGCGGCTACAGCGACGTCGCGAGCATGCCGACGCCGAGGACGATCAACGCGGCGCCGTACACGCGCTCCAGCTTCGCGGGATGCGTGCGCATCGCGCAGCGCGCGCCCACCCACGAGAGCGGGATCGACGCGAGGCCGAACGCGACGACGATGGCCCAGTCGATGTGCCCGAGCGCGGCGTGCACGATCGTGCCGGGCACCGCGAGCACACACGCCACTGCGAGCGACGACGCGAACGCCTGCTTGATCGGCAGGCGCAGGATCAACAGGTAGAGCGGCGCGAGCAGGAAGCCGCCGGCGTTGGCGAGAAGCCCGGACGCGAGCCCGGCGCCGACTGCGATCAGCACCATGCGGGCGCGGGGCGCCCGCACGTCGACCGCCCGCTCATGAGGGCTCCCGGGCCGCAGCACGAACCGCACGCCGAGCCCGGCGATCAGCAACTCGGTCAGGGTGACGAGATCCTCACCACCGATCCACCGGGTCGCGTACGCGCCGAGGGCGACCGCGGGCACGCCGAACGCGACCGACCAGAGCACGACCTTCCAGTCGAGGAGGCGCTGCTGCCAGTAGGCGTACGACGCCACCGCAGTCGACGGCACGGTCGCGGGAAGGGGCGACGCCAGCGCGATGATCGGCGGGATGCCCGCCAGCACGAGGAGCGGGGTGGCGATCGCCGAGCCGCCCTTCCCGAACAGCCCGCCGGTGAACCCGACGACGGCGCCGATCGCAACGACGGCCAGCAGGGTCTCCCAGCTCATCCATCGATGGAACCACCGGAGGACTGATAAGTCCAAGACGTAAATCTGATCGGACACATAGAGAGATCAGATGCATCAAACGTACGATCAGACCCCGGGTGGGACCTCCGCGGCCCGCGCGGCCCGCAGGCCGGCTTCGGCGTCGTGGTCGAGGAGCACGCCGGCGTCGACGGCCGCGTCGGTCGCCGCCCCGAACTTCGCCAGATAGTCGTCGTGGGTGGGGTACACCGCCCGCAGGGTGGCATCGTCGAACGGGAGCGCGAAGCCGCGCAGGCGATGGCTGATCGTCGGCAGGCCGAAGGGCCCGTACTGCTTGGTCGGGACTCCGAGCTCGGGCAGGCGTACGCCGCCCGCCGCGTTGCCGAACGCGTCACGCACGATGTCGACCGGCGAGCCCGACATCTCGATCAACGGCTGCTCCGGCGGTGTTGCCTCACCGCGCACCCAGCGATCGAGGTGCCACACGGCCGCATTCATCACGCGATGCGACGGGAGATCGTTGTCGGGGAGGGCACCCGGCCGGCCGGGAAGGCCGAGATCCCGCGCGAACAGGCCGTCGACGCCGACGGTCACGTATGCGCCCTGGTGCGCGCTGCCCGCGATCTCCCAGTACCGGTGAGTGTCGGTGTCGGCCTGGCGCACCGGGTACGTGCTGAACGCCTCGCCTTCGGTGTTGACGCGGAACACGATGGTGTCGACGTCGTCGCGGATGCGAGACGGCTCGCGCGTGATCATCCCGGCGCCGAGCGGCGCGACCCACGCGCCGCGCGCGGCGATGAAGAAGCCGTCGAAGACCCCAACCGACGGGTGCACTGCGTTGACGTAGGTCGCGAGCCGCCCCGCCGACTGGGACTGCCCCGCGGCGAGCAACCTCTCCACCGAGAGCCCGCCCAGCGGATCGACCGCAGTGGAGTGACGACCGGGTCCGACCGCGCGCGCGGCCTGCGTGAAGATGTCGTACGAGAACGCGTCGTCGGGGATCGAGCGCGTCCCGTAGCGCTCGGCGTCCCACTCGGTGAGCGGACGCGAGAGCCCCGGGATCACCGGCGGGCCGAGCACGCCCGCGCGCTGCGCCGACACGCCGACCCACACGTATCCCGAGCGCAGCAGCTCCTCGGAGTTGTGCATCCACGCGGCGTCGATGTCGACGCCACCGCTGACGTTCAGCCATTCGACGTACACGGTGCCGTTGCAGCGTTCCGGGTCGACGGGGCGGCGCACCAACATCCGGGTGGCGTACTCGGCGCGGGCGCCCTCGACGATGTCCCAGCGGCCGTCCTCGCGCCGCGCCGCACCGGGCGCCAGGTCGTACGCCGTCGCCTCGCCGTCGAGGAAGAACTCCTCCTCCAGGTACCCGTGGGCGGCGAGGTCCACCACCGCCTGCCCGAACGGTCGGCCGGCGGATCCTCCCGTGATCGGCCCGCTGAGTGACGTGGGCGCCATCCGCGGGACTCTACCGACGCGCCGGTCGCTCCGCCCGCGACTCGGCGGTCCGTGCTGGAGCGCTTCTGATCCTTCTGCACTATCGCTGATATCACTCTCCGTGGCTATGGACTCACGGAGCGTTCTCGCGTATCGTCTCCCTCGCATGACGAGCACGGTCGCGAGTGATCTCGCGCCGGCGTCGGGCGGGGCTGGGCACTCCGACGCGCCGCGCGCCGCCCTTCCGGGGTGGGTGATGCCGGCGCTCCTGTGTGGCGGTGTGCTCATCGCGCTCGTGAACCTCGCCAACCCGAGCGACGTCGGGCAGGCGGTCGTGTTCGACACGCTCGGCCTCCTCGCGTTCGGCGTGGCGGTGCTCGGGGTGCGCCGCAATCGTCCGGTGAAGCGCACCGCCTGGTGCCTCATCGTCGGGAGCCTCGGCCTCTTCGTGCTGGGCGACATCCTGTTCGACACGCTGGTGATCACACTCGGCCACGACACGGGCTACCCCTATGCCGACGTCCTCTACCTGATCGCGTACCCGTGCTTCGCCGCGGGCCTGTACGGCGTGTCGTTCGCGCAATTCCGTCGCGACGCGGCGATCGACGGTGCGATCGTCGCGGCGTCGGTGTCGGCGATCATCTGGCACTGGGTCATCACACCGGTCATCGACTCCTCGAGCGGCGCGCCGATCGAGCGGGCCGTCACCGTCCTCTACCCCGTGATGGACATCGTGCTGATGATCGCGATCGTGCACGCGATCTTCACGCTCACGCGGTGGCGCCCGTCGGTCTGGCTGTTGCTGTGCGGGCTCGCCGTCATGCTCGTCGGCGACACCGTATACGTGCAGCTGGTGGCGGAAGGCACGCCGAACCGCGTCGCCGGCATCGACGCACTGTGGCCGATTGCGTACGTCCTCCTCGCGTGCGCGGCGTTGCACCCGTCGATGCGCGACCTGTGGCAGGGCGCCGACGTCGGGCCCGCGCAGTATTCGCGCGCGCGCATGGCCATGCTCGGCGCGGCGCTGTTCGCGGCGCCCGCGGTCGTGATCATCGACAACGGCGACAGCTCACCGGCGGTCGCGCTCGCCGCGCTCACCGGTGCCGGCGCCATCCTCGTCGCGTGGCGCATCGCCCGTCTCGTCGCCGACGCCAACCGCTCGAGCGACGTCATCAGCGAGAGCGAGGCGCGCTTCCGCGCGCTCGTGCAGTACGCCACCGACATCGTGTCCGTGATCGCGTACGGCGGGGAGATCAGGTACGCCAGCCCGGCGATCGTCGACGTCCTCGGGTGCCCGCCCGAAGCCGTCGTCGGCACGAACGCGTACGACCTCGTGCACCCCGACGACATGATCACCGTCGACAAGGCCCTCGACGTGCTCCTGATGAACCCGACCCAACCGGTGACGTTCGAGATGCGCGTGCGCAACGTCGACGGCAGCTACCGGTGGATCCAAGCCACGTGCACGAACCAGATCGACGAGCCGTCGGTCGGCGGCCTCGTCGGCAACTTCCGCGACATCGACGAGCGCAAGCGCGCCGCTGCCTTCAGCACCAGTGAGACCCTCGCGCTCGAGATGCTGCTCGCCGGACGGCCGCTCCCGCACACCTTCAGGGTGCTGCTGCAAGGCCTCGAGGACTACATCGGGCACGCGCACGCGACGATCCGGTTGGTCGAAGACGACACCGCCAACTTCCGCACGATGGCGGCGCCGACCGTGCCCGACGAGTTCACGCGCGCCATCGACCGGCACCTCCCGACCGCGGGCACGCCTTCCGAATCGTCACGGCGCGTCGGGCCCATCGTGATCAACGACATCGCGACGGCCGCACCCCCACCGGTGCGCGAGCTGGCCCGCAAGCAGGGGTTCCTCACAATCTGGTCGGTGCGGGCGGTGAGCCCCGACGACGAGCGCCTCGTCGCGCTGCTCGACATCTACCTCCCCGACGACCGCAGCCCGACCGCGGCGCAGCGCGCCATCATCGAGCGCACGCGTGACCTCGTGGCCCTCACCGTCGACCGCGCCGCGCAGACCTATCGGCTCGGCTACATGGCGCTGCACGACAGCCTCACCGGCCTCCCCAACCGCGCCCTGGTGATCGATCGCCTGCACCACGCGCTCGCCCGTCTGGGCGACCGTCACACGATGCTCGCGGTGCTGTTCATCGACCTCGACCGGTTCAAGATCGTGAACGACGGCCTCGGGCACGACACCGGCGACGAGTTGCTCGTCGAGGTGGGGAAGCGGCTCACCGCCACCGTCCGCCGCCAGGACACCGTCGCGCGCATGGGCGGCGACGAGTTTGTCGTCATCTGCGAGGACCTCACCGACGAGCGCCTCGCCGAAGAGCTCGCGTCGCGCGCGGCCGAAGCACTCTCCGAGCCGTTCGCGCTCAGCCGGGCCGAGGTCTCGGTGACCGCCAGCGTCGGCATCGCGGTGACGCGCCGGGCCGCCGACGCACCGTCACGGCTGCTGCGAGACGCCGACGCGGCGATGTACCGCGCCAAGGGCCGCGGTGGCGCGCGGTGGGAGTTG
The DNA here is from genome assembly GCA_963721435.1 of uncultured Actinomycetes bacterium. GTDB lineage: Bacteria > Actinomycetota > Acidimicrobiia > IMCC26256 > DASPTH01 > CAVRJC01. The sequence continues at coordinate 245,066 of CAVRJC010000004.1, read as the reverse complement.
TTCGACGAGGCGATGCACACGCAGGCCGTCACGCGTCTCCTCACCGAGCGCGCACTGCGGCAGGCGCTGAGCCAGAACGAGCTGCACGTCGTGTTCCAGCGGCAGTTCGAGCTCACGAACGGCACCCCGGTGAGCGACGAAGCGCTGCTGCGCTGGGCCCATCCCACGCGGGGGCTCGTGATGCCCGCCGACTTCATCGCGGTCGCGGAGGAGACGGGCATGATCGTGCCCATCGGCCGCTGGGTGCTCGAGCAGGCGTGCGCGCACGCTCGCCGCACCGAGACCGGGCCGGGGGCGCCCTCCGGCGTGTCCATCAACATCTCGGGTCGCAACCTGCTGCGCGCCGACTACCCCAAGTTCGTCGGGCAGTGCGTCGGGGAGCACGCGCTGGATCCGGCCCGTCTGTGCCTGGAGATCTCCGAGATCGCGCTGCTCGACGACCTCGAGGTCACCGGCGAGGCGCTGCGCGCGCTGAAGGACCTCGGCGTGCGCCTCGCCATCGACGACTTCGGGACGGGAGGATCGTCGCTCACCTATCTCCGCCAGTTCCCGTTCGACGAGCTCAAGATCGACTCGAGCTTCATCGCCGGCGTCGGCCGGAGCGCGGCCGACGACGCCATCGTCGCGGCCACCATCGACATGGCGCACGCGCTCGGCATGATCGTCGCCGCGGAGGGCGTCGAGACCGAGCTGCAGCGCGCGCGCCTCGTCGAGCTCGGGTGTGACCGCGCGCAGGGCTACCTGCTCGCGGCGCCGGAGCGCGAGGTCGGCGCGCCCGAGCTGCCCGCGCCGGAGGTCGAGGGTCGCCCGCATCTCACGATCGTCAAGGAACAGAGCGCCTGACTCGCGGTACCCTGCATCGCACCGAATGCCCAGCAACCGAACGCCCAGCGACCAAAGCGCAGCGAAGGGAGCCGCCGTGTCACTGCTCGACAAGGCCAAGGAGACGGCCAAGAAGGGTGTCGACAAGGCCAAGGAGGTCGGCCAGGCCGGCCAGGACAAGCTCGAGGCCGAGAAGACCAAGCGCAAGATCAACGACCTCAAGGAAGAGCTCGGCGGGCTGGTGTACGGGCAGAAGACCGGGACCCCCGCGGAGAACGTCGACGCCGAGATCGACCGCGTGGTCGGCGAGATCAGCGCGGCCGAGGCCGCGCTCGCGGAGAACGACGATGCCGACGGCGACGCGGCACCGGAGGCCGCCGCGGCCGGGTAGGTCAGCGGGCCCGATTCAGAGCGTCGCGAGCGAGGGCGCTGCGGCCACCAGGTCGCGCGCCGGCGCCGCGTCGCCGTCGAACTCGTAGCGCAGCTCGTCGGGTGCCACGCGGTCGCCCAGCTCCTCGATCACGTTCGCCATCGTTTCCGACCGCGAGAGGTAGGTGGCGAGCGGACCGTCGACCGCACGCGACACGTGCGGGGTCTGCGCGAACGCGTACACGCGCTCGCGGAGCGACGGCGGTGACACAAGGGTCTCGGTGGCTCCGATCCACGACGTGGCGCGGCTGAGGCGCATCGCCTCGTCGGCGAGATCGGGATGATCGGCGAGCACCGCTTCGATCGCCGCGGTCTCCTCGGGCGTGCACGCGTCGAGTTCGTACGCGCCGAGGAGCTCTGCGACTTCACCGTGAGTCCCATCGGACGCCGATTCGCCGCCGGACGGCGCGTTGGATCATCACTGGGCCCGAACCCCCGCTCGCGCCGCGGCCCGGAATTTGCCCAGGATGAGCGCGGCGCCGAGCACCGCGTAGATCACGAGGCCGGCGTCGGGCTCCGGGCCCCATGCGTTCGGGAGGTCGGCGACGGCCCAGGCCACGGCGCCCGCGACCCAGACCGAGCAGGTGACCCACATCGCGCGCTCGGAGCTCTTGGTGAGCACCGACCCCGCGATCGCGGTCAGGCCTGCGATCACCATCATCGGCGGGAACACCGTCCCCATCGAGCCCCCGGCGGTGGCGACACCCTTGCCACCGCGGAACCGGGTCCACACGGGGAAGCAGTGCCCGACGATCGCGGCGGTCGCGCCCACGTACGCGCCGGCGTCGCCGGCGATGAGCATGCCCAGGAGCCCGGCGAGTGCGCCCTTGGCGGTGTCGAGCACGATCACCACCACGCCCCACGTGCGGCCGACGACCCTGATCGCGTTGAAGCCACCGGGGTTGCCACTTCCTGCGCTCCGGATGTCGACCTGACCCCGGGTGACTGCGTGCGTCACCACGTCGGCCGAGGGGAACGTGCCCACGACATAGCCGACCACGCCCGCGGCGACGACCTCGAGGACGTCCGACATCGACCGGACACTACGCCAGACCAGCCTGAGAGGGGCCTCCCAGGTAATCTGCGCCGCAGTGACCCGCCGACCTGCACGAGTCCTCTTCGTCACGTGGCGCGACCTCGTGCATCACCAGGCTGGCGGCGCGGAGCTCGTGGCCGACAAGCTGCTCACCGGGCTCCAGGATCGGGGCTACGAGGTCGCGCTCCTGAGCGGCAAGCCGCTCGCGCAGCACGACTACACCGCGGTCGCGAGCGGCGGGACCTACTCGCAATACGTGCTCGCGCCGCTCGTGTACTGGCGTCGTTTCCGCGGGTGGGACGTCGTCGTCGACGTCGAGACCGGCATCCCGTTCTTCTCGCCGCTGTGGCGGCGGGGCCCCGTGATCTGCCTCGTGCACCACGTCCACACCGATCAGTGGCAGCTCTACTTCCCGAAGCCCGTGGCGTGGTTCGGCCGGTGCCTGGAGTCGGTGTGCATGCCGCTCGTGTACCGCCGGTGCCAGTTCACCGCCGACTCCGAGTCCACCAAGCAGTCGCTCGTCGCCCTCGGCATCGACCCGGCGCGCGTCCGCACCATCGCGCTCGGCATCGACCCGGTCGACGAGAGCACGCAGGCACCCCGCTCGGAGGAGCCGCTGTTCCTCTCCCTCGGCCGGCTCGTCCCGCACAAGCGGGTGGAGCTCGTGCTCGACATGTGGGAGAAGGTGCGGCCCGAGACCGGCGGCAAGCTCGTCATCGTCGGCGAAGGGCCGGAGCGAGCCCGGCTCGAGCAGCTCGCGGGCCCCGATGTCGAGTTCACCGGGTTCGTCAGCGAGGAAGAGCGCCAGGCCTGGCTCGACAAGGCGTGGTTCCTCGTGCACACGACGATGCACGAAGGTTGGGGCATGACCGTGATGGAAGGCGCAGTGCGCGGCGCCCCGTCGATCGCGCTCGACGTCGTCGGCCTGCGCGACTCGATCCTCGACGACCAGACCGGCGTGCTCGTGAAGTCGACCGACGAGTTCGCGCGCAGTTGGATCGACCTCGCGCTCGACATCCCTCGGCGGGAGCGCTACTCGCGGGCCGCGCGCGAGTGGGCGGCGAAGCACAACTGGGACCAGGCCGTCGACGCAGTCGCGGAGCTCGTCGACGCCGCGATGCTACAGCGCGGTCGCCGATGACCGACACCGGGCCGCGTGGACCGGGACCCGCGGCCAGCATCGTCGTCCCTGCGTACAACGAAGGGCATCGGCTCCCCGACGCGCTCCCGAAGCTCGTCGACGCCGCGCGCGCGCTCGAGCTCGAGCTGGTGTTCGTCGACGACGGCAGCAGCGACGACACCGCGCAGCTCGCCGAGGCCGCACTCGTCGCCATGCCCCACGGACGCGTGATCCGCCTCCGCCGGAACTCCGGGAAGGGCGCGGCGGTGCGCGCCGGGGTCCTCGCAGCCTCGGGCCAGAAGATCGTCTACATGGATGCCGACCTCGCGACCGCGCTCGATTCGCTCCCCGCCATGCTCACCGCGCTCGACACCGCCGACGTTGCGGTCGGATCGCGTGCCGCGCCGGGCGCGGTGGTGCGCAACGCGTCGTTCAAGCGCATCGTGATGGGACGTTGCTACAACCGGCTCGTGCGCGTGCTCACCGACATCCGCCTGCGCGACACGCAGTGCGGCTTCAAGGGGTACCGCGCCGAGGCCGCCCGGCAGCTCTACCAGCTCTCGACCGTCGACGGCTTCGGGTTCGACGTCGAAGTGCTCGCGCTCGCGTCCCGGTTCCGGCTGCGCATCGTCGAGGTGCCCGTCGACTGGACCGCGATCGAAGGCACGCGGGTGCGCCCGCTCGTCGACGCGGTGAAGATGACGCGCGACCTGATTCGCACGTCGCGCGAGGTCAAGCGACTGCGGCTCCCCGAGCCGGCGACGCAACGCTCCGATCAGACGGAGCCCGGCGCCGAGGCGCTACCCGCCTGAGACGAAGCTCGGAACCGCGCGCGAGAAGTAGAAGTTGTTGCAGTAGCGACGACTCTTGACCGACGTCGTGTCGGCGTTCTGGTGCAGCGTCGCGTCGAAGCGCTCGACCGGTCGCCATTCGCGCTCGTACCAGAACCAGCCGGCGTAGCCGCTCGCGCGGAGCCGGTCGGCGACGCGGTGCACCGAACCGGGGTTGTGGCGCTCCTCGAGCTCGATGAGGAGGTTCGGGGCCTGCTCCTCGAGCAGGCCCGCACCGCCGTCGAGCGCGCGCTCCTCGTGCCCTTCGACGTCGACTTTGACGAACGCGATCGCACCGACGTCGAGGTCGTCGAGCTTCACCGTGGTGACGGTGACCGGCTCGGCATCTTCGGTCGCCGGGTTGTCGGGCTCGAGCGACGCGAGCTCGAAGGGATTCGAGCCGTGACGCGGGATCAGCAGCTGCGCGGTGCCGGTGCGGTCGGAGATCGCCTCGCCGCGCACCTCGACGTTGGCGGGCAACACGTGGCGCAAGTAGGTCACGAGGTCGGGGTTGGGCTCGAACGCGATGATCCGGCGCGTCGACTTTCCGAGCCAGAAGCTGAACGAACCCCAGGCCGCGCCAATGTCGAGAGCGAGCGCGCCCGCGGGCACCATCTGCGGCAGGAACTGGACCTCGGGCTCGAGCCCATACCGATACCGGTACGAGTTCAGTCGGTAGAAGAGTCGATCGGGGAGAACCGCGCGGATCTGGTTCAGCGTGACGGGTTTCGCCACCCGCTACCCGCCGGAGACGTCGCGCGGGCGGGCCTTGCCTGCACCGATCCACGGCATCATCGAGCGGAGTCGCTCCCCCACCTCTTCGATGGGGTGCTCGGCCGACTGCTTGCGCAACGCGTTGAACACCGGGCGGCCGACCTGGTTCTCGAGGATCCACTCCTTCGCGAACTGGCCGCCCTGGATCTCGCTCAGGATCTTGCGCATCTCGGCACGCGTGTCGTCGGTGATGATGCGCGGCCCGCGCGTCATGTCGCCGTACTCCGCGGTGTCGGAGATCGAGTAGCGCATATTGGTGATGCCGCCCTCGTAGATGAGGTCGACGATGAGCTTCACCTCGTGCAGCGTCTCGAAGTACGCGGACTCGGGCTGGTACCCGGCTTCGACGAGGGTGTCGAAGCTGCCCTTGATGAGCTCGACGAGGCCGCCGCAGAGGACGACCTGCTCACCGAAGAGGTCGGTCTCGGTCTCCTCTTCGAACGTGGTGTCGAGCACACCGGCGCGCGTGGCGCCGATCGAGCGCGCGTATGCGAGCGCCGTCTGCTGCGCCTTGCCGGTCTCGTCGGCGTGGACGGCGACGAGCGCCGGGACACCGCCGCCCTCTTCGAACGTGCGGCGCACGAGGTGACCGGGGCCCTTGGGCGCGATCATCCACACGTCGACGCCCTTCGGCGGGCGGATCTGGCCGAAGTGGATGTTGAACCCGTGCGCGAACGCGAGCGAGTCGCGCTCGGAGAGGTTCGGCTCGATGTCCTCGCGGTAGACGCGTGCCTGCTCGGTGTCGGGGAGCAGCACCATGATCACGTCGGCTTCCTTGCACGCCTCCGCGGTGGTCACCACCCGCAGGCCGGCCTCTTCCGCCTTGGCCCACGACGACGAGCCCTCCCGGAGGCCGACGCGCACGTCGATGCCGGAGTCCTTCAGGTTCAGCGCGTGGGCGTGGCCCTGCGAGCCGTAGCCGAGCACCGCGACCGTGCGGCCCTCGAGCAGCGCGGGATCGGTGTCGTCGTCGTAGTAGATCGTTGCAGGCATGAAAGAGCTCCAGTGATTCGCTCGCGTCGGGCGCGCCAGTTTGTCAGACGGTTCGGGTCCGGACCGCACGAAGCCTGGCTGGGCGGCGGGACAGCTTGGGCAGGGCGATCCGACCGGTGCGCTGCTGCTCGGCGATGCCGAACGGCTGCAACAGGTCGGTCATGGCGTCGAGCTTCTCGGGGGTGCCCGCCACCTGGATGGTGATGGCGTCGTGACCCACGTCGTCGATCTTGGCCTCGAAGATCGACGCCAGCTCGGTGATCTGCGACCGCGCCTCGGGCGTGGCCTTCACCGTGACGAGCATGAGCTCCCGCTCGACCGCTTCGTCGGGCGCGAGCTCGGCGATCTTGATCACCGGGATCAGCTTGTTGAGCTGCTTGGTGATCTGCTCGAGCGGCGCCGACTCGGCGTCGACGACGATCGTCATCCGGCTGAAGCGCTCGTCTTCGGTCGGGCTGACCGCGAGCGACACGATGTTGAACCCGCGCCGCGCGAACAGGCCGGCGACGCGGCTGAGAACACCGAACTTGTTCTCGACCAGCACGCTGAGGATGTGGTGTTGGGGCTTGCTCATCAGCGTGCTCCGTACGTGTCGTGCGCGGGGTCGAGGATGATGTCGTCGTTCGAGCTGCCCGCCGCGACCATCGGGTACACCTTCTCCCGGTAGTCGGTGCGGAAGTCGATCACGACGGGTCGGTCGTCGACCTCGTTGGCCTTCTCGATCGTGGGCACGACGTCTTCGGGAGTGTCGACGCGGAACGCCACGCACCCCATCGCCTCGGCCCACTTCACGTAGTCGGGCAGGTCGGGCGAGAGGTAGACCTCGCTGTAGCGCTCCTCGTAGAAGAGCTCCTGCCACTGACGCACCATGCCGAGGTACGCGTTGTTGAGGATCGCGATCTTCACCGGGATCCGCTCCGCGCTCGCGGTCACGAGCTCCTGCGCGGTCATCTGGAAGCAGCCGTCGCCGTCGATCGCCCACACCATGCGCTCGGGCTTCCCGACCTTGGCGCCGATGGCCGCGGGCACCGCGAAGCCCATCGTGCCGAGGCCACCGGAGTTCACGAACGTGTACGGGTGGTTGAACGTCCAGCGCTGGCTCGTCCACATCTGGTGCTGCCCCACACCGGAGGCGACGATGGTGTCGTCGGGCGTGTTGTCGCGGAGCGAGTCGATGCAGTACTGCGGCTTCAGCGGGCCGTCCTCCAGCTGCTCGTACCGGAGCGGGTAGCGCTCCTGCCACTCGCGCAGCTGACGGTGCCAGTCGTCGAGCGCCGGGAACGTGCGCTTGCTCTGCTCGGCACGCACCGCCTTCACCATCTCCTCGATCACGAGCCGGCAGTCACCGACGATCGGCACGTCGGGACGGCGCACCTTGCCGAGCTCCGCGGGGTCGACGTCGACGTGGATGATCTTCGCGTCCGGGCGCGAACGCGTCGACCTTGCCGGTGACGCGGTCGTCGAAGCGCGAGCCGAGGGCGATCAGGAGGTCGGCCTTCTGCATCGCGGTGACCGCGGTGTAGTTGCCGTGCATGCCCGGCATGCCGAGGCACAGCTCGTGGTCGTCGGGGAACGCGCCGCGTGCCATGAGCGTGGTGACCACCGGGAAGCCGGTGAGGTCGACGAGCTCCTTCAGCGCCTCCGCGGCGCGCGCCTTGAGGATGCCGCCGCCCGCGTAGATCACGGGCCGCTTCGCATCGCCCATGAGGCGCGCGGCATCCTTGATCTGCTTCGGGTGGCCCTTGGTGTTGGGCTTGTACCCCGGGAGGTCGACGGCCTCGGGCCAGTGCCAGTTCATCATCTGGTTCGACACGTCCTTCGGCATGTCGACGAGCACCGGGCCGGGGCGGCCCGTGGTCGCGACGTGGAACGCCTCCCGGATGACGCGCGGCACGTCGTTGGCGTCGGTGATGAGCCAGTTGTGCTTGGTGACCGGCATCGTGATGCCCGACCGTGTCGCACTCCTGGAACGCGTCGGTGCCGATCACCGAGTACGGGACCTGGCCGGTGATCACGACGATCGGGATGCTGTCCATGTACGCGTCGCACAGCGGCGTGACGATGTTGGTCGCCGCCGGGCCGCTCGTGACCATGGCCACCCCGGGGCGGCCGGTGGCGTGGGCGTAGCCCTCGGCCATGTGACCCGCGCCCTGCTCGTGGCGCACGAGGATGTGGCGGATCGACGAGTCGATCAGCGGGTCGTAGACCGGGAGGATGGCCCCGCCCGGAAGGCCGAACATGACCTCGGTGCCTTCCATCTCGAGGCTCTTGATGAGGGCCTGGGCTCCGGTGAGCTGCATCGTGGGCTCCAACTTCCTGCGGAACTTCGTGGGATCTGACGGTTGACCTGATTGCGGGCAGAAAAAACCCCCCGCCTGGGCGAGGGGTCGGAGAGCGCACGGCGCGACGAGGCGCCGGGCGCTAGGTAACTACGAGGGTGATGATCGAGTAACGCATGAAGCAGCTATTTTGCCTGATCAGACGGCTGATTGCAAGCCAGGAGGGGTGGAGCATGCGGAGACGTCAGTGCCTGGTCGCCTCGGTCGCGGCGCTCCTCCTGCTGCTGGCGACCGCACCGGCCGCCGGCGCGGCGGCGAAGGCGTCGACGCCGATCACCTCGCTGAAGGCGTTCTCCTTCTCGGTGAAGGTCGCAGCGACGGGCGCCCCCAGCACACTCGGCTCCTCGCTGACGCTCGCGAGCACGGGCGTGTTCGTCGCGCCCGCCAACCAGGGCTGCGCCGTCACCGCTGCCCTGGGGAAGATCTCGTTGGACCAGCAACTGGTGGTGATCGGCAAGAAGACGTGGGTCGACACCGGTAGTGGGCTCGCACCGGGCAAGGCACGCGACTTCGATTTCGCCGAATTCTGCCCGTCGAGCAAGCAGTTCTGGGTGGGCTTCGCGGTGAAGCCGCCAAAGGGCATCACGCCCACCAAGGAGGTCAAGAACGGCATTGCCACCCTGCACTACGACGCCGGCAGCGAAAAGGCGGCGTTGTCGGGGTTCAATGCGTTGGGTGACCTCCCGTCGGACGTCACGCTCTCCGGGTTCCAGCTCTGGTTCGCGGTGCGGGGCGGGTATCTCGTGTCGGCGCAACTCCAGTTGAGCAGCGCGTTGGCCGCGTCGTGCGCGTCGTTGACCAAGGCGTCGCCGGTGCCACTGCAGGCACCGTGTGCCGTCAACGTGAGCTACGACCTGTCGCGCCCCAACGACAAGACGCTCGAGGTCAGCGCGCCGAAGGTGAAGTAGCAGCGCGCGTCAGACCTGGTGCAGCGGGCACGAGTAAGTCGTACGGCCACCGACGGTTCGGCGCAGCAACGGTGCGCCGTCGCGCGGGCAGTGCGCGCCCGGCTCGCGCTGCGCCGTGAGATCGCCGGTGTGTGAGCCGCCGCGCTTGCCGAGCACGCGCAGGGTGTCACGGATCGCGCGGTGCAGGCGCCGCGTCTCGTCGTCGGTGAGGGAATCGGCACTGCGGGCGGGGTCGATGCCCGCGCGCCACAGCGCCTCGTCGCACAGGAGGTTGCCGAGACCGGCGATGCGCGACTGATCCATGATGACGGCCTTGACCGGCGCGCGGCTGCGCGCGACCACCGCGCGGAGCTGCGCGAGCGTGAGCGCGAACGCGTCGGGGCCGAGGCGGTCCTCGTCGGGGTCGAGCTCCACCGCACCGAGCCGGCGCGGGTCGCGCAGGAACATGCTGCCGCCGTCGGCGAAGCCCACGCCGAACCGGTGCCACGCAGCGACGTCGCGATTGCTCGCGTAGATGAGCGGGTCACCCGCGGCTTCCCCGTCGATGATCACCCGGCCGCTCATCCCGAGATGCAACGCGAGCACCATCGCGGTTCCCCTCCGTTCGGGCACGGAGCCCGCTTCCCGTTCGGGCACGGAGCCCGCTTCCCGTTCGGGCACGGAGCCGGCTTCCCGTTCGGGCACGGAGCCGGCCGAATCGACGTCGAGGAGGATGAGCTTGCCGCGTCGTCGTGCCGAGACGAGCGCGGCGTCCCTGAGCGCGGCGCGCACCGCGGGGCGTGAGCCCGCGCTTGAGGAACCACGCGTCGGGGGCGTGGACCGTCGTGATCCGACGGTTGAGCGCGCGCGCGTCGATGAGCGCGCGAGCGGCTTCGACTTCGAGGATCTCAGGCACGAGCGGAGGGCCGCCGACTCAGAAGTTCGTGACCGCTCCGCGTTCGGCGCCCTGGGCGAGCTTCGCGTACTTCGCGAGGAACCCGCTCGTGTAGCGCGGCGCCATCGGCTTCCAGTCGGCGCGGCGCTTCTCCAGCTCGGCGTCGTCGACCATGAGGTCGATGGTCTGCGCGTCGGCGTCGATCACGATGCGGTCGCCTTCCTGCACGAACGCGATCGGCCCGCCGTCGACCGCTTCGGGTGCGATGTGACCCACGCAGAAGCCGTGGGTGCCACCGGAGAAGCGGCCGTCGGTGATCAGCGCGGCGTCGCCACCGCGCCCCGCGCCCTTCATCGCGCCGGTGACCGCGAGCATCTCCCGCATCCCGGGGCCACCCTTCGGGCCCTCGTAGCGGATGACGACGACGTCGCCGGGGTTGATCCGGCCCGCGAGGATCGCCTCCATCGCGAACTCCTCGCCGTCGAAGACGCGCGCGGTGCCGTCGAAGCGCAGATCGTCGATTCCCGCGACCTTCACCACACCGCCGTTCGGCGCGAGCGAGCCGCGCAGCACCGCGATGCCGCCCTGGGTGTGGATCGGCGCGGTGAGCGGGTGCACGACTTCGCCGTCGGGCTTCGGCGCATCCAACACGGCGAGGTTCTCGGCGACGGTCTTACCCGTGACGGTCATGCAGTCGCCGTGGAGCAGGCCCGCGTCGAGCAGCTCCTGCATGACGACCTGCACGCCGCCGACGCGGTCGAGGTCGGTCATGTGGTACTTGCCGTGCGGCTTCATGTCGGCGATGTGCGGGACGCGCGCGCCGACGCGGTTGAAGTCGTCGAGCTCGAGCTCGACGCCGGCCTCGTGCGCGATCGCGAGCAGGTGCAACACCGCGTTCGTCGAGCCCCCGATCGCCATCGTGACTGCGATCGCGTTCTCGAACGCCTCCTTCGTCATGATCTGGCGGGGGCGGATGCCGGCGGCGATGAGCGCGATGACCGCTTCCCCCGACTGGTACGCCGCGTCGTCGCGGCGGCGGTCGACGGCCGGTGCGGTGGAGCTTCCGGGCAGCGACATGCCGATGGCCTCGGCGATCGACGCCATCGTGTTCGCGGTGAACATGCCCGCGCACGAGCCCTCCGTCGGGCACGCGCGCTTCTCGATCTCACCCAGCTCGTTCTCGGTGAGGGTTCCCGCGGCGCACGCACCCACGGCCTCGAACACGCTGACGACGTCGAGCGCCTGGTCCTTGTAGTGGCCGGGCAGGATGCTGCCGCCGTAGAGGAACACCGACGGCACGTTGGTGCGCGCCGCGGCCATGAGCATGCCGGGCAGGCTCTTGTCACATCCCGCCAACGTGACCAGCGCGTCGAGGCGCTCGGAGTGCACCATGCACTCGACCGAATCGGTGATGATCTCGCGGCTGACGAGCGAGCCGCGCATGCCCTCGTGGCCCATCGAGATGCCGTCGCTGACCGCGATGGTGACGAACTCCATGGGGAAGCCGCCGGCGGCGCGCACGCCGTCCTTCGCCCGCTTGGCGAGGCGATCGAGCGGCATGTTGCAGGGCGTGACCTCGTTCCAGCTCGAGGCCACGCCGACCTGGGCCTTGCCCCAGTCGGCGTCGGTCATGCCGACCGCTCGCAGCATCGCGCGTGCGGGCGCACGCTCCATGCCGTCGGTGACCTCGTAGCTGTGCGGCTTCATGGGTTGAGACATGCAGGTCAGCGTACCTGGGCGGTTTCGGCGATCCCGCTACGCTTCCGGCCCATGACTTCGACGGCGAGTGAGGTCAGCAACACCGAGGATGCCGATGTGGGCGCGGACCCGGGTGCCGGCTTGGGCATCGGGGCGATGGGCTCCGGGGTGCTGCCGCGCACGTTCGCGTGGAGCGGCGAGGCGCAGGGTGACCGGATGCGCTGGTTCGCCGCCGGGCTCCGCGCCGCCATGCTCGACCAGGGCTACACCGAGATGGCCGCCCCCGGCCCCGAGGTCGCGGTGGTGCTGCACTTCCTCGACCCGGCGGCCGCGCGGCCGTACCGGCGCAAGGCGGCGCCCACGTTCGTGGTGGCGCTCGCCGAGTTGCCCGAGGCGCCCGTCGACATCCTCCGCACCGGCTACCCGCTGCTCGTGCGCGGCCTCGCCAACCTCTGCATCATGGTGAGCCCGGCACCGGCCGGATCGATCGCCGACTTCGTCACGCTCGAGCAGGGCACATACGCGCTCGACACGTCGTTGGGCGACGACGCCGACTTCTTCAAGACGGTGTTCTCGCGCGTCGAGCCGCTCGCGACGTCGCGGCTCGTCATCGGCAACGACTTCGTTCCCGATCTCCCCCGCGAGCTGTGGGACGGCGACGACATCACCCGCCAGATCACGCGTGCCGGCGAACGGCTCGACGCGCTCGACCTGCTGCCCGCCGCCTTCCCGATCGAGGAGATCCTGTCGGCGCGCGACCTCCGGCACGTGAAGCTGCTCTACGGAATCGGTGGCCTGAGCTACGGCAACGTGAGCGCGCGGAGGCCCGTCGGCCCCGGCGAGTCGGAGCCGCAGTACTGGATGAGCGCGAGCGGCGTCGACAAGTCCGCGTTGCGCGAGATCGGCCGAGACATCCTGCTCGTCAACGGCTACGACGCCGACCGCGGCGTCATGCGCCTGAGCGTGCCCGCGGGGATCGAGCCACGGCGCGTGTCCGTCGATGCGATCGAGCACTGGATGATCTACCGGGAGCACCCCGATGTGGGCGCGATCCTGCACGTGCACGCGTGGATCGAGGGCACCGCGGCAACCGAGATCAACTATCCGTGTGGCACTCACGAGCTCGCCGAGGCCGTCGCCGACCTCGTGCGCGCCGCGCCCGATCCCGCGCGTGCCATCGTCGGCCAGAAGAACCACGGCCTCACCATCACGGGCCCGAGCCTCGACGAGATCTTCGCCCGGGTCGACGGCAAGATCGTCCGCAAAGTCCCCATGGACTGACGCCTGCTCCAACGACCCCACGATTCACTCCCCTTTTCGGACTCATATTCGTCCCGAATCACGCAATGAATCTCAGGCGGCCTCGCGCACGCCGTCGCGCAGCCAGCGCAGCAGACGCTTCCGGTCGTGACGGGCGACGTCCCACGTGACCGGCATCACGCGCAACCCCACGACTGCGAGCTCCGCGTACCGAGCGCGGTCCTTGCCCCAGTCGGACTTGCGCTCGCCGTGACGCTCGTAGCCGTCACACTCGAGCCCGAAGCGCAGTTCGGGCCAGAAGAAGTCGAGCCGGTAGCGACCGCTCGAGACATCGACCCAGTACTGACGCTCGGGCAGGCGAACGCCCGACTCGAGGATCAGTGACCACACGAGCGTCTCGAGGGTGGACTCCATCGCCGGGCCTTCGCTGCGGACGTCGACCAGGGCCTGGAGCCGCGCGGCGCCGGGGCGTCCTGAGCCCCGGAGTGCGTCGAGCCGAGCCCGGAGCCGCTCGGGATCGACGAGGTCACGCTTGATCAGGTCCTCCATCACAGCCGAGAGGCGCAGATCCTCGAGCCGGCCGGCCATGTCGATGAGTGTGCGGACCGGAGTGGTGATCGGGATCGGGCCGAGCATCGTGCGGTCGGCCCGATCCAACCGTGTCCCTTGATGTACGACGACCAACTCAGATTTCAGGTGCCGTTTCGTCCATACCTCGGGCTTGCGCGCTCGAATGCCCTCGAACTCCCAGAGCAGCGCAGCCGCCGAGTGTGACAGGAGCGATCCCTCACCTGCCCAGAGCGTTGCCGCCATCGCCGCTTGGAGGCCTGTCCGTCGCGAGCCGGCGATCTCCATGACGCTCGGGAGCACGATCGACCAACGACCGATCGCCACGCGTCGTTTGATCTGGCTTTCGCTGAACCCGAGTCCGATGGCCTGCTGTCGCGCGAAGGCCGAGTGCTGGGCTCGTGCGAGGTCGGCAATCGCCGCGTCGAGAGATTCATTGGAGCTTTGGGGGCAAATATCAGCCTGCATGGACCAATGAAATCGCGGGGGTGTGTCGGTTACGTGGTCAGGCGCTCCTCGATGAGGCGCTTGAGGACGGGCGGGTTGCCCTGGCCCTTGGTCGCGCGCATGGCGAGGCCCATGAGGGCGTTCAGCTTCTTGTCGCGCACATCGCCGTCGGCGGCGCGGAATTCGTCGACGATGTTGGAATTCTCGGCGAGAACGGCGTCGACGACGGCTGCGAGCTCGCCTTCGTCGCTCACCTGCGCGAGGCCGCGTTCCGCGACGACCTGCTTCGGGCGCCTTGGCTCGCGCAGGCACTCGTCGAGGACGTCTTTCGCCTGGTTGCGGGAGAGCGCACCGTGGGCGACGAGGTCGACGAGCTCCGCGAGGCCGTCGGGCGCGAGCGGGAGCACCTCCGGTGACAGGCCGCTCTCGTTCAGGTACGCGAGCACGCCACCGACGCTCCAGTTCGCGACGTCCTTCGGGGTGCCGGTCTCGAGCGCGGCCGCCGCAGCTTCCGCGTAGTCGGCCAGCGCGGGCACCGCCACGAGCACCCGGGCGTCGCTCTCGGCGATCCCCCAGTCGGCCACGAGCCGGTCGCGGCGTGCCGCCGGGAGCTCGGGCATCGCCGCGCGCACATGGGCGCGCATCTCGTCGGTGGGGACGATCGGCACGAGGTCGGGCTCCGGGAAGTACCGGTAGTCGGACGACCCCTCCTTCGTGCGCATGGAGTGCGTGCGGCCGTCTTCCTCGTTCCAGTGTCGGGTCTCCTGCACGATCCGCTCGCCCGCTTCCAGCGCTTCGATCTGGCGGGCGATCTCGTAGTCGATCGCGCGTCCGAGCGAGCGCAGCGAGTTCATGTTCTTGATCTCGGCCCGCGTGCCGAACTCGGTGGTGCCGACCGGGCGCACCGACACGTTGGCGTCGACGCGCATCGAGCCCTCTTCCATCTTGACGTCGGACACGCCGATCGCCTGGAGCACCGCGCGCAGCTCCGACACGTACCCACGCGCCTGCTCGGCACTGCGGATGTCGGGACGGCTCACGATCTCCATGAGCGGCACGCCGGCCCGGTTGTAGTCGACGAGCGAGTACGCGGCGTCGTGGATGCGACCGCCGCCACCGACGTGGACGGTCTTCCCGGTGTCTTCCTCGAGGTGCGCGCGCTCGAGGCCGATGCGCACGCCGTCGATCTCGAGCCAGCCGTCGATGGTGATCGGCTCGTCGTACTGGGAGACCTGGTAGTCCTTCGGCATGTCGGGATAGAAGTAGTTCTTGCGCGCGAACGTCGACGCCTCGGGCACCCGCAGGTGCACCGCCTCCGCGAATCGCAGCGCGAACTCGACCGCGCGCTCGTTGAGGACCGGGAGCGAGCCGGGAAGCCCGAGGCACACGGGGCACACGTGGGTGTTGGGCTCGGCGCCGAACTCGTTCGCGCACCCGCAGAACAACTTGGTCGCGGTGGCGAGCTCGGTGTGCACCTCGAGGCCGATCACCGGCTCGTACTCGGTTCTCGCGTCGACGCTGGTCACGACGACGCCTCCTCGAGCACCCGGGCGACGCGGAACATGACACCCTCACCGAACGCGGGCGCGAGCACCTGGACGCCGACGGGGAGGCCGGCCTCGCCGCTGCCGTACGGGACGCTGATGGCGGCGTGTCCTGCGAGGTTGGTGGGAATGGTGCAGATGTCGGACAGGTACATCGCGAGCGGGTCGGCGGTCTTCGCGCCGAGCTCGAACGCCACCGTGGGCGACGTGGGCGACAGCAACGCGTCGTACTGCTCATAGACGCGCGCGAAGTCACGGATGATCAGCGTGCGCACGCGCTGCGCCTGCCCGTAGTACGCGTCGTAGTACCCGGCGGACAACGCGTACGTGCCGAGCATGATGCGCCGCTTCACCTCCGGGCCGAAGCCAGCGGCGCGCGTCGCGCGCGTTCATGGTGGCGACGTCGTCGCCGTCGACGCGCAGGCCGTACCGGACACCGTCGTAGCGCGCGAGGTTCGACGACGCCTCCGCGGGGGCGATCAGGTAGTACGCCGACAGGCCGTAGACCACGCTCGGCACCTTCACGCGGTCGACGGTCGCGCCCGCCTTCTCGAGTTCGAGCGCAGCCTGCTCCACCGCCGTACGCACCTCGGGCTGGATGCCATCGGCGTCGGTGAGCTCTTCGACGATGCCGATGCGCATGCCGTCGACGCCCCGGTCGACGACCGGCAGCACGGGTGCTGCGGCCGCGTCGATCGACGTGGAGTCGGCGGGATCGTGACCGGCGATCACGTCGAGGAGCAGTGCGGCGTCGTGCACGGTCGTGGCGAAGGGCCCGATCTGGTCGAGTGAGCTCGCGAACGCGATGAGGCCGTAGCGCGACACCAACCCGTAGGTGGGCTTGACGCCGACCACTCCGCACAGCGCCGCGGGCTGACGGATCGAGCCGCCGGTGTCGGAGCCGAGGCCGAGCGGCGCGTACCCGGCCGCGACCGCCGCCGCCGAGCCACCACTCGACCCACCCGGCACGCGGGTGACGTCGCGCGGGTTGCGGGTGGGCCCGAAGGCCGAGTTCTCGGTGGACGAGCCCATCGCGAACTCGTCGAGGTTCGTCTTGGCCACCGCGACCGCACCGGCCGCGATCAGGCGCTCGACCACGGTCGCGGTGTAGGGCGGGCACCAGCCCTCGAGGATGCGCGACGAGCACGTGGTGGGCACGCCGCGCGTGCAGAGGTTGTCCTTCAGGACGACGGGCACGCCCGCGAGCGAGCCGGGGTCCTCGCCCGCGGCGACGGCCGCGTCGACCACGTCGGCGCGCTCGAGCGCATCGGCGTCGAGCACGAGGTTGCACGCGTGCAGCTCCGGCTCGCGCGCGGCGATGACTGCGAGGTGCTCCTCGACGACGTCGCGCGCGCGCCGGTCGCCGGCGCGGACCGATGCCGCGATCCCGAGCGCGGTCATGGTTCCTCGAGGATGCGCGGGACGCGGAAGCGGCCGTCTTCCGCCGCCGGCGCCATCGCCAGCACTTCGGCGGGCTCGAGGCTCGGCCGGACGGCGTCGGCCCGCAGCACGTTGACGAGCGGCAGCGGGTGCGCGGTGGGCTCGACGCCTTCGGTGTCGAGCGCGGCAACCTGCGCCGCATGCTCGAGGATCACCCCGAGCTGCTCGGTGAAGCGCTCGAGCTCGTCGTCGGTGAGTGCGAGCCGGGCAAGTTGCGCGACATGCTCGACATCGGCGCGCGTGAGCCCGGACATGCAGTCGAGTCTAAAGGCGCGTCGAAAGATCCAAGAACCGACTTCGCTACGATGCGCCGGTGCCGAAGTACCCCTTCCTGTCCGACGAGTGGTTCGCCGCGGCGCGACAGGTGATCGACGAGCGCAACGTGGAGATCCCGAGCGAGGCCCGGCTGGCGATGAACCTCGTCGTCACGAGCTCGCCCATCGGCTCACCCGGCGGCGGCGATCAGCTCCTGCACATCGCGACGTTCGAGGGCCACGCCGACTGGGGCCCCGGCCACATCGACGACGCCGACCTCACACTCACGACCGACTACGACACCGCGCGCGACATCTTCATGTCGGGCAATCCGCAGACTGCGATGCAGGCGTTCATGGAGGGCAAGGTCAAGCTCCAGGGCGACCTCACCCGGCTCATGGCCGCACAGGCGGTGGGGACCGGCCCCGGCGCTCCCGACCTCGCAGCTGCGCTCTCGGAGATGACCGAGTAGCTCAGCTCACCGCGGGATCGAGCGGTAGGGGCGGGAGCGGTTCGGGGACCCGCCGGTGAGTCAGAGAGCGATTCGGTCATCGCCTCGAGCTCCATCGGGCGACGGACGACGATCGGCAGACGCGGCTCGGGACGCCCGAGGGGTTGCCCGTACCCGCTCGCCGGACGGCAGGGCCCCGGCTTCGTCGTCGCACCGTGCGCCGGTCTCCGCATACGAGCCCTCCCCGAGACGATGTGGACCGCAGACAATGTGGCCTGGACACCTGTGTCCCGGGAGTAGACGTTCGTGAGCCGCCGGTGTCACGCGCGCGCTCAGAACGCGAGCGTGACCTTGGAGCCCTTCGCGATCATCGAGCCCGCCGCCGGGTCCTGGAGCCGCACCGTGCGCCCCGGCAGGTAGCCGGTCGTGTCGGGAGTGAGCCCGAGGGCTTGGAGCTGCGCCACCGCGGCATCGAGGGCCTTGCCGACGAGGTTGGGGACCGCCACCAGCTCGGGGCCCTTGCTCACCACGATCGTCACCGACGACCCCTTCGCCGCCGACGTCCCCGCGGCCGGCTCCGTGCCGATCACCTTGTCCTTGTCGACGGTGGAGCTGAAGTCGTCGCGCCGTGTCACCGTGAACTTCTGACTGGTGAGGATCTGCGACGCGTCGTCGTACGACTTGCCGCTGACGTCCTGCACCTGCACCGGCTCGGGCCCGTCGCTCACCACCACCTTGACGATGGAGTCACGCGCGGCCCTCGCCGGGAACGACGGCACCGTCTGCACGACCACACCCGCCGGCACCGTGTCGTTGTACGCGTGGTCGATCTGCGCGCCGAAGCCCTGCTTCTTCAGCAGCGCGACGACATCGTCGACCGACCCCGCGGTCGAGATGTCGGGCACGGCGACCGCCGGCGGCCCGCGCGACACGATCAATGCGATGTCGCCGTGCTCACGCACGAAGCGTCCTGGGTCGGGCCGCTGTGAGATGACGGTGCCCTTCGGGTCGTCGGCCTGCCGTTCCTCGACCGTGACGCTCAACCCGGCGCGGGCCACGCGCGCGCTCGCAGTCTCGGCATCGAGCCCGACGACCGAGGGCGCCGGCACGGTGCTGGCAGTGCTCGTCGCCAGCGCATAACCGGCGAACGCGATCGCGAGGACCACGACGAGCGTGACGACGACCGACACCATCGGCTGCGCGCCCGGAGCCCGACGGGGCCGTTCCCGCACCACCAACTCCCTCGGCGCGGATGCCGATGTGGGCACCGGGTCGGGCGCGTCCTGATCGAACACCTGGAGCGTCTGCAGCGCACGGCCGAGTTGGGTGGGCTCGCCGGTGTCGAAGTCGCCGAACAACCCGGAGAGCGCGAGCGGTTGGGGCGGCGGGAGCGCGCGCGCGGCGTCAGTGAGCGCCTCGCGCATCGTTGCCGCGTCCGGATACCGATCGGACGGATCGGGACGGCCCGCGCGCTCGACCACCGGGCCGAGACGGCCCAGCTCCAACGGCGCGACGAGGGGGTTCGTCGCGCGCGCGGCCAGGGTGCCGATCGCGGTCTCCGCGAGGTTCGGCACGCTCCCGGTGACCGACTCCGTGAGCACGATCGCGAGCGAATAGAGGTCGGCGCGGCCGTCGAGCGGCGCGCCGGTGGCCTGCTCGGGCGCGGCGTAACGCGCGGTGCCGACCACCGTGCCCGCCG
Organism: uncultured Actinomycetes bacterium; assembly: GCA_963721435.1. Lineage (GTDB taxonomy): Bacteria > Actinomycetota > Acidimicrobiia > IMCC26256 > DASPTH01 > CAVRJC01. The sequence continues at coordinate 225,580 of CAVRJC010000004.1, read as the reverse complement.
GCTCGGTCCAGCTGGCTTCCGCGAGCGCACGCGCGAGGCCGAAGTCGGCGACCCGCACGATCCCGTGCTCGTCGAAGAGCAGGTTCGCAGGCTTGATGTCGCGGTGCACGACTCCGCGCGCGTGCGCGTACTCCAGCGCGCTCGTGACCTGACGCCCGACGTGGACCGCCTGCGACGGGCTGAGCCGCGCGCCGGAGTCGAGCAGGCTGCGCAGGCTGCCGCCCGTGAGCAGCTCGAGCACCATGAACGGCACGTCGTCGTCACCCCAGTCGTAGACCGCCATGACGTTCGGGTGATTGAGCGACGCCGCCACCTGGGCCTCGGCGCGGAACCGCCGGAGGAACCCCGAGTCTTCGGCGAGGGCGGCGTGCAGCACCTTGATCGCGACCCGTCGCCGGAGCCGGACGTCGTCGGCGACGTAGACGCGACCGCTCGCGCCCGCGCCGATCGGTGCGAGCAAGCGGTATCGGCCGGCGAGAACACGGCCGGTGAGGTCGGCGACGCCGGAGATCGCCATGGCGTGCCACGGTACCGGCCGCCACCGCCGAAACTGTGGCACGCGCGGTGCCGCCCCGAACGGCGTGGGGCATAGCCTCGCAGCATGACGGAGCCCACCGACATCGGCGCGACGCGGACGAAGCGCCCATTGTTCCGTCATCCGTGGCGGGTCGCGATCGTGGCCGTCGCCGCGATCGCCGTGCTCAACCTCGGCGCGATCCTCGTCGCCAACACCGACACCACGCCGGGCGGCACGATCGAACTGCCGAGCGACATCGAATCGATCAGCCCGGCCAACGGCGCGCTGGCGAGCCTCGTCGACGACGTCACCGTCGACCTCGCCGACAACCTCACCGGCGTGCTCGTGATCGACGGCCACGAGATCCCGGAGGATCAGCTGGACCGGATCCCGGAGCTCGGCGTGATCACGTTCCGGCCGGGCCCCGACAAGGAATTCCCCCGTTACATCGCCGGCGAGAACACCGTCGTCGTCAAGTACTGGCCGCGCACGAAGGCCCGCCCGGCGACCCCGGCGAGCTATGGGTGGCGCTTCCGGGCCGCCGCTTAGTCACGATGCACGCCGTGCTCGCGCGCCTGCGCGCCGAGTACCGGCAACGTTGGGGTTGCGTGGCTCGCCCTCGCGGTCGTCGCGGGAATCAGCGCCGGGGCCGTCATCGGCCTCGTCGCCGCGATCCCGGCGTGGCTCGCGGGCCGCATCCGTCCCGCCGCGGCACTGCGCGCGGAGTAGCCGGCGCCAGGCGCGCGCGTCTCAGACGACGAAGGTCGCCTCGCCGATGATGGCGGCGCCCGCGGCCGTTCCGTCGGCAGTCCGCGCGCGGGTGCACTGCACCTCGAGGTCGACGCGCGTCTCGCTGCCCTCTTCGTAGCGACGGATGACGGTCGCGGAGCACTCGAGCACGTCGCCGGGCCACACCTGCTCGCGGAACTGCACCCGGAACCGGCGCACGTTCTCCGCACCGAGCCAGTCGGTGACATACGACGCGAGGATCCCGCCCTGGAGCATTCCCTGCGAGAACACCGACGGGAAGCCGGAAGCGCGCGCGAACTCGTCGTTGAAGTGGATCGGGTTGAAGTCACCCGACGCGCCTGCGTAGCGCACGAAGTCGGGTTGCGCGAGCGGGCCGTACTCCCGGGGCTCGGCGCGGAAGCCTTCGACGAGCGCTGTCGCGTCGGGCGCGCTCACGACGCGCTCCTGGCGCTCTCGCCGCTCGCCGACGGCGGCCGGGCGGTCTCGATCAGCGTGTTGCGCGCCTCGGCGACGACGGCGTCGCGCTCGTCGCGATACTCGGTGACGACTTCGACGAAGCGCATCGTGCCGCCACGCCGGCCCTCCTTCGTGTAGTCGGCGTCGACGCGCATCTCACCGATGAGCCGCGTGCCGGCCCGCGGCGGCGGCCCGTGGAACGTGAACTCCTGGCCGCCGTGCAGCAACCGGCTGAGGTCGAGGCCGAGGTCGTCCATGATCTTGGTGATCCCGCCGCCCCAGAACGCGGTGGTCATCAGGAACGTCGCGGGCGAGACCGGCGTGCGGCCCTCGAAGTACGCGGGATTGCGCGACAGGGTCGCGCGCGCGAACTCGCGGATCTTGCCGCGCTCGACGTCGATCTCGAAGACCTCGGAGTCGTGGCTCGCCGAATCGCTCCTGGCGGCAACGCCGGTCATGTGATATCCCCTCGCTCCAGCAGCTCGCCGAACTCCGCATCACCGATCACCCGCACGCCGAGCTGGTCGGCCTTGGCCAGCTTCGACCCGGGGCTCGCGCCCGCGACCACGTAGCTCGTCTTCTTCGAGACGCTGCTGGTGACCTTGCCACCGCGCGACACGATCGCGGCTTCGGCCGCCTCGCGCGTGAAGCGCTCGAGCGTGCCGGTGAGCACGAACGTGAGCCCGGCGAGCGTCGCGCTCCCCTCCGGCATCTCGGCCGGCTCGGGGCCCTGGAAATTGACGCCCTGTGCGCGCAGCTTCTCGATCAGCTCGCGATTGCGCTCGACCGCGAAGAACGCACGGATGCTCGCGGCGATGATGGGCCCGATGCCGTCGACCGCGACGAGCTGCTCGTCGGTGGCGTCGGCGATGGCGTCGAGGCTGCCCAGCTCGCGGGCGAGCGCGACGGCAGTGGGCGGGCCCACGTGGAAGATGCCCAGGCCGACGAGAAGCTTCGCGAGCGGCCGGGCGCGCGACGCGTCGATGGCCGCGACAAGAAGCTCAGCAGAGCGCTCGCCGATGCGCTCGAGCGGCACGAGCTGCTCGACGGTGAGGGAGTAGATGTCGGCGGCGTCGGTGAGCAGCCCGGCCTGCACGAATTGGTGCACGCGCTCCTCGCCGAGGCCCTCGATGTCCATCGCCGAGCGGCCGGCGAAGAACACGATGCGTTGCACGCGCTGCGCACCGCACTCGAAGTTCACGCAGCGGTGGTTGGCCTCGCCCTCCAGCCGCACGAGGGGCTGGGCGCACACCGGGCACACCGTGGGGAACTTCCACTTCCGCGCCCGCTTCGGACGCTTGGCGAGCACCGGGCCCACGACCTCGGGGATCACGTCACCGGCCTTGCGCACGATGACGGTGTCGCCCTCGCGCACGTCTTTGCGCGCGACTTCGTCCTGGTTGTGCAGGGTCGCGAGCCCGACGGTGGAACCACCCACGAACACCGGCTCGAGCTGCGCGAACGGCGTCGCACGCCCGGTGCGCCCGATGCTCACCATGATGTGACGGAGCAGGGTGGTCTTCTCCTCGGGCGGGAACTTGTACGCGGTCGCCCAGCGCGGGGCCTTGCTGGTGAAGCCGAGCTCCTCACGCTGCGCGAGATCGTCGACCTTGATCACCGCGCCGTCGATGTCGTAGCCGAACGAGTGGCGGCTCGCGGCCATGCGCTCGCAGAACGCGGCGACGTCGTCGATGGTGTCGAGCAGCTCGATGTGGTCGTTCACCGGCAACCCGAGCGCGCCGAGCCAGGTGAGCGTGTCGTGGTGCGACGGGAGCATCGGCGCGCCGTCGAGCACGCCGAGCTGGTACGCGTAGAACGCGAGGTCGCGCGACGCGGTGACGCGCGGGTCTTTCTGGCGGAGGCTCCCGGCCGCGGCGTTCCGCGGGTTCGCGAACAACCGCTCCTCGGCGTCACCCTGCCGCCGGTTGAGCTCCTCGAAGGACGCGAACGGCATGAACACCTCACCCCGCACCTCGAGCCGGGCCGGTGGGTCGTCGGTGGCGAGCGCGTGCGGGATCACGGTGATGGTCTGCACGTTGGCGGTGACGTCCTCGCCGACCTCGCCGTCGCCGCGGGTCGCAGCCCGCACGAGCACGCCGTGGTCGAAGAGCAGCGAGATCGCGAGGCCGTCGAGCTTCGGCTCGCCCACGAACCGCACCGGGTCGGTGATGACCTTCTCGATCCGGGCGTACCACGCGAGCAGCTCGTCGCGATCGAACACGTTGTCGAGCGACAACATGCGCACGACGTGCCGCACGGGCGCGAACGTCGCCGACACCGGCGCACCGACCTCGACCAAGGGCGTGTCGCCCGCGTCGAGCGCCGGGTACGCGTCGACCAGCGCCTCGAGCTCGCGCACGAGCTCGTCGAACTCACCGTCGGAGATCTCGGGATCGTCCTCGTTGTAGTAGCGCTCGCGGTGGTATCGGATCAGTGCGCCGAGCTCGGCCGCGCGCGCGGCGACGTCAGGGGGGACGTCCGACGGGGTGCCGCGCGTGCCGGCCATCCCCGCAATCTACCGACGTGGTGTGACGGCTACGTCGTGGTGGTCGGAGGCTTGGTGGTCGTCGTCGTGCTCGTGGTCGTCGGCGCGATCGACGTGGTCGGCGCGACGGTCGTCGGCGGCACCGTGGTGACGGGCGGCTTCGTCGTCGTCGTGCTCGAGGTCGTCGTGCTCGACGTGCTCGTCGTGCTCGACGACGCGGTCGTGGTGGTGGCCGCCGGCTTGTTGTCGCCGTCGTCACCGCCGAGCGCGAGGACTGCGATCACACCGATCAGGACGATCGCGAGCACGACGAGCGCCGCGATCAGCCAGCGCATCCCCGACGACATCCCGCCGTCGTCGTCCGGCGGCACTCCGGGCGGCGGCCCGGTGCCCCCCGCGCCCGCGCCTCCGGCTGCCGCGGCCGTCGCGCCGCCCACGCCTCCCGCGGCCGCGGCCGCGGGCATCGCGATCGTGGGCTCGCCCGTGGGCTCTTCCGCCCCGGTGGGCTCGTCGACCGGCGTCGCGGCAACGGCCCCGGTTGCCCCGGTGGGCTCGACCGCCGCACCGCAGTTCCCGCAGGCCGTCGCGCCCGCATCGAGCGGTGCGCCGCACACGCCGCAGTACCGAAAATCTTGCGTGGAGGTCACGTCGCTCAGGCTCCCAGCATGAGTCGGGCGGCGACGGCCTGATCGTGGACCCGAGCCGCCAGCTCCCGTGTGATCCCGAGCACCCGCTCGGCCTGCGAGGCACCGTAGCCCGCAAGCCCACACGCGGGAGTGATCATCCCGCGCGTGCGCAACGGCACCGGATCGACACCGCGACGGGTGAGCTCGCACCACACTTCCGCCAGGTGACGCCAGTGCGGGTCGGCCGATTCACCGACCGGTCGATCGGTCGGCACCGCGCCCCACGCAATCCAGCCGTCGCCATCCAGGAAGCGCGCGATCGGCACCGCGTCGCGTACGAGCTCCGCGCGCACTTCGATGCCGACCACCTGCGGTCCGGCTTCGAGCGCGAGCCCGAGATCGCCGTCGCCGCACACGTGCACACCAGTGGTGCACTCCGCCGCCGCGAGCGCGCCCGACAGCACGTCGATCGCGGCTTCGCGCTCGAGCAGGCCGCGGCCTCCCCGCCACTGCACGAGTGCGGGCTCGTCGAAGAACAGCACGAGCCCCGCACCGGGCAGACGCGTGCGCACGAGCTCTTCCAGTGCGACGGCCCACGCGCGCGCGGTCTCGGCGGCGCGACGGAACGCGCGCCCCGGCTCCACACCGGCTTCGACCAGGGCGACGCCGAGGGTCAAGGGACCGGTGAGCTGCGCCTTGACCCGGACGGGCGGTACGTCGAGCGCGGCGGCGACGTCGAGGAAGGTCAGGAGCCCGGCGTGCGCACCGGTGTCCCAGACGCACTCCGGGACCGCATTCGAGCTGCCGGCCACCGCGAGCGACCCGTCGGGAGCGATCTGCACCTCCGGCAACGCACCGAGCCACTGTGCGAGCAAGCCCTCTCGAGGATCCCGGTTCGGGAGCTGGGGCGCGGCGGGAAACCCCGGCAGGCAACGAATGACGAGCTCGGCCGCGGCGCGGGGATCGGTGTGCGGAAGGCTGCCGATACCCGTTGCCACTCCGGGCACCAGCACCGGCGCCCGGAGGCTCGACGGCATCGCCGTACTCTACGCACGCGCGCCGCGCGGCCCCGAAGCGGACCAACGCCCGGAGCACTCACCTCTCAGCGGACCACCAGGAACATGAACAGCCCGTCCACCAGTCGTTCGAACACCGAGTCGAGCAGCCCATCGATCATCAGGCCCGTCCCGATCTGGGTGCTGCGGATCGCGTGGGTGACCCTTCCGCTGACGGCCGGGGCCGCCGCCGGGGCGGCGCTGCGCGACTGGTCCGACGCTCCGAGGATCGCAGCCGAAGCGCTGTTGTGGATCTCGTGGGGAATCGGGCTCCTTGCCACGGTCGCGCCCCGGCCACTCGGCCTCGCGGCCCTACGCACGATCGCGCCGGCCTACCTCGTGCTCGCGATCGTCGTCGCGGTCGACGGATCGCCGTCGACCCTCGCGATCGTCGGCGCGGTCGTCGCGACGGCGATCACGGCCGTGCTCGCCGCGGGCCACGACATCGCGGTGGCGTCCGCGAACAGCGCGTCGTACGGCGACGAGCTCCGCGTCCCGCTGCGCACGCCGCCCGCGCTCTTCCTCGGGCTGATTCCGCTCGCGCGGCTACTGGTCGTCGGCGCGGTCGCCGCTCCCGTCCTGCTCCTCGCCGACGAAGAGTGGGTATGGGGCGCGCTGGCGCTCGTCGTGGGCATCGCGCTGCTCGCGGTCTTGCCGAACGCGCTGTTCCGGCTCTCGCGGCGATGGGCAGTGCTCGTGCCGGCCGGTTTCGTCATCGTCGATCCGATGACCCTCGCCGATCCCGTGCTCTTCCTGCGCGAGCACATCACCGCCCTCGGCCCGGCACCGACGGCCGCGCCCACGGGTGGCGACACCACGGACCTCCGCCTCGGCGCGTCGCGTGGGTCCGTCCGCCTCCAGCTCGACGGCGTGGTCGACATCACGCTCGCGGCGCGAGGTCGGCGACCGGCGCAGACGGTGCAGACCGACGACCTGCGGATCGCGGCCATCCGCCGCGACGAGCTGCTCACGCTCGCGGGCGCGCGTCGGCTCCCCGTTCGCTGATCGCGCTCGTTACTGCGCGATGCCTCCGCCGAGGCAGAGCTCACCGTCGTAGAACGCGACCACCTGGCCCGGCGCGACCCGCGCCTGGGGCGACGTGAACCGCACGACGCCGCCGTCGAAGGTCGCGTCGATCGGCTCGCCGTGCGCGCGCACCTGGGCCTGGATCCGCGTGGGCACCGGGCCGCGTTCGACGAGCGTCACGTCGCGCACCCGCACGGCGTCGCGCTCCAGCTCGCGACGCGTGCCGATGGTGACGGTCGCGGTCGCGGCATCGACGTCGACGACGTAACGCCGCTCACCCACGGCCACACCCACGCCGCGGCGCTGCCCGACGGTGAACGCCGCCACCCCACGATGACTGCCGACCACTTCACCGGAGCCGTCGACGACATCCCCGGGGTGCGCGCCGAGCCGCGACTCGAGGAACCGCTCACGACCACCGCGCGTGATGAAGCAGACGTCCATGCTCTCGGGCTTGGCCGCGGTGCGCAGCCCGAGCCGGACAGCGTGCTCACGCACGTCGGCCTTCGTGACCGTGCCGACCGGCAGCATCGTGCGCGCCAACTCACGCTGCCCGAGCATGTAGAGGACGTACGACTGGTCTTTCGCCGGATCGGCGCCGCGCCGGAGCCGTCGCGTGCCGTCGGCCGCGGTCTCCACCTGCGCGTGATGCCCGGTGGCCACGAGATCGAACCCCAGCGCATCGGCGCGATCGAGGAGGCGGCCGAACTTGATCGCCCGGTTGCACTCGACGCAGGGGTTCGGCGTGGTGCCGCCGGCATACGCCGCGACGTAGGGATCGACGACCGCGGCGTCGAACTCCTCGGTGAAGTTGAACACGTAGTGCGGGATGCCGAGCTGCGCAGCGACGCGGCGAGCGTCCTCGACGTCGGCGACGCTGCAACACCCCGAGTCGGACTCGCCGCCCCACAGCTTGAGCGTGACCCCGGTGACGTCGTAGCCGCGCTCGACCAGCAGCGCGGCCGCGACCGACGAGTCGACGCCGCCGCTCATGGCGACGAGCACACGCGGCGTGCTCACGCGGCAACCCCCCGACTGCGTAGGCGCTCGACCGCGGCCGGGATCGCCGCGAGCGCGGCGTCGACGTCGGCGTCAGTGGACGGGAACCCGAGGCTCAGGCGGATCGACGCGAGCGCGTCGGCGCGGTCGACGCCCATCGCCGCGAGCACGTGCGACGGCTCGGTCGCGCCCGACGAGCACGACGACCCCGCGGCCGCGTACACGCCGGCCTGATCGAGCAAGACGAGCAACGCCTCGGCCTCGACGCCGGGGAAGCCCACGTGCGCGTTGCCCGCGACCTTCCGCGCGCGGACGCCGTTCTCGAAGCTCCCGGGGATCGCGGCGAGGAGGCCGTCGACCAGGCGGTCGCGCAGCGCGGCGACGCGCGGTACCTCGCGAGCGCGGCCCGCGACCGTTTCGTCGAGCGCGGTCGCCATCGCGACGGCACCGGCGACGTTCACGGTGCCCGAGCGCAGCCCGCGCTCCTGGCCACCACCCTCGACGAGCGGCTCGATCGTCGCGCCGTCGCGGACGACGAGCACGCCCGTGCCCTTCGGGCCGCCGAATTTGTGCGCGGAGATCGCGACGAGATCCGCGCGCGCGGTCAGTGACACGACGTCGACCCACGAGACGGCTTGCACGGCGTCGGTGTGCAGCAGCGCGCGCGGCGCACGCGCCCGCACGACATCGACGATCTCGTCGAACGGCTGGATCGTCCCGACCTCGTTGTTCACGAGCATCACCGACACCACGGTGGTGCGCTCGTCGAGCGCGGCGGCGAGCGCGTCGAGGTCGACGACTCCTGCCGTGTCGACGCGCACACGTGCGACCCGGAAGCCGTCACGCTCGAGGCGATCGCACGCGGCGAGTACACCCTTGTGCTCGAACGCGGTGGTCACCACGCCGTCGCCACCACCCATGTCGCGCACGGCACGGGCCGCTCCCTTCACCGCGAGGTTGTCGGCCTCGGTGCCCCCGGCGGTCAGCACGATCTCCGACGGCTGCGCGCCGAGCGCGAGCGCGACGCGTTCCCTCGCCTCTTCGAGCGCGGTCTTCGCCGCGCGCGCGGACCCGTGGGAGCCGGACGGATTGCCGAACGCGCCCGCGAGGAACGGCTCCATGGCCGCGATCGCGGCAGGGCGCATCGGCGTGGTGGCCGCGTAGTCGAGGTACACGGAGGCTCCGGACATGGCGGAAGTCTACGTTCGGCCTCCGGGAAGCGACTCAGCAGTTCGGTCGAGTGCCGGCGCGCGGAACACCGCGTTCCGGCCGGAGCGCTTGGCGCGCAGCAACGCCGCGTCAGCTTCGTGCAACAAGCGCTCGAGCCCCGCGACGCCGGATGACGCGACGCCGATGCTGAGCGTCGTCGCGATGGGGCCGGCCGCGGTCTCGATGCACTCGGACGCCACGGTCTGGCGGAGGCGCGTCGCGATCTCCCGGTGGTAGTTCCCGGCCTCGCCGGTGACCACGACCACGAACTCGTCGCCGCCGTAGCGCGCGAGCAGGTCGGTGGTGCGCAGCGCCGCCGCGCACCGGCCGGCGACCGTGCGGATCACCTCGTCGCCGACCGAGTGGCCGTACCGGTCGTTGATGTCCTTGAGATTGTCGATGTCGACCATCACTGCGGTCACCGACTCATGAGCACGGTACGCGGCGCTCAGGATGCGCGGGCCCATCTCGAAGAGTTGACGGCGGTTCGCCAAACCGGTCAGTGAGTCAGTGTGCGCGAGCCGCCGCAGCTCGTGCACGAGGCGCTCGTTGTCGCGGAGCACCATCACCTGCCGCGCGACCACGATGACCGTGAGGCCCAGCGCGCCGAGCACGAGCACCACGAGCGGGCCGCGCACATCGCGCGACGTCTCGTTCAGCACGAGCGTGAGGCCCACGAGCACCGCCAGGTACGGGAGCTTGCTCACCGGTTGCACACCCTCACCGAGCTCGTCGGAGTAGCTCGCGACACGCGTCGGGCTGCGCTCGGTGAACGCGGCGATCGCGATCGCGAGCAGCGCGAGCACCCAGAGAGCATCGGGCAGCGTTCCCGAGGCATAGCTCCCCGACAGCTCGAGCCGCGCGTAGACGACGTCGGCGAGCGCGAGCAGCATCGCCCCACCCGCGAGGAACCAGAGCGCGGCGTGCCCCTCCCCTCCCGAGCGACGGCGCATGAGCACACGCGCGACACCGAGGACGAGGATCAGGTCTCCCACCGGATAGGCGAGCGCCAGCACTTCGTTCAACACGCTGTCGCCGCGGTGGACGGTCGGGTCGACCACGAGGTACCACACGACCATGAGCGTCACGAACATCACGGTCGCCAGGTCGAGCGCGAACGCGACGCGTTCCTTGGTGGCGAGCTGGCACACCGGGAGCTTCACCAGGCCGGCAAACACGAAGACGTAGAACGCCAGGTAGAACCAGTCCGCCGGTGACGGGAAGGGCGACCGGTGGCGCACCACCTCGTAGTAGAACCACAGGCACTCGGCGATCGTCCAGCTCGCGCAGCCGAACGCGATCCACCGCCACGCGGCCTGACGCCGGGCGGCACCACGACGGTCGTGGCCGGCGTGCCACGCGAAGCACGTCGCCGCGAGCGCCACGGGAATGGGCGCGAGGTCACTCACCACGGTCCGGTCGCCCCACCAGTGCACCACCGTCCACGCGACGTAGATCGCCACGTAGACGCACAGCGCCGCGACGACGAGCCGCGGGATCGAGCGCCGGGCGCGCGCGGGCACGCGGGCCGCCGCGCTCACCACCGTCCCCACGCGCCCCGCACCTTCGTGCCTCCCTTTGGCTTGCGCCCGCACCGCGCGACCCAGGCGCCCCAACCGCTGCCGGACCCTCCAATCGGCCCGTTGCCCGTTCAGCTGAAGCCTCGGGGAATAACTGTCATACCCCCGGGGGATACTCACCATGTGACACAGCAACTCCGCCTCGTCCAGCCTCCCGAGCCCGCGCCGCGCCCGCGCAGCACGCGTGCTCGCGCCACGACCACCACGAAGCGACGCCCCGTACGGGCCACTCGCTCGACCGCACCGCGCGCACGACGCGCAATTTCCTGGGGCGACTGGGCCCTCGACTCCCGCACCCGGCTCGTCGGCAAGGCCGGTGTGGCGGCCGCCCGCCAGGCCCTCGAGCAGGCCGCGGCGCGCGCGCACGTCGTCGAGAGCCAGCGGCAGGCCAGCTAGGAGCTCGGGCCTGCCGCGTCACCCGCGCCCGGCACGAGTTCATGCCCGGGAGGAGCGACCTTCTACGCTTTTCCCTGTGCCTGATGACCGTCCGTCCATCTCACGCTGGGAAGCGCTCGCGGCGAAGGAGCTGAAGGGAGACCCGGCGTCCCTCACATGGGCGACGCCCGAGGGCATCCCCGTGAAGCCGCTGTACACCGCGGCCGACCTCGAAGACCTGGAAGCCGTCGATTCGCTCCCCGGGTTCGCGCCCTTCCTCCGTGGGGTCCGGGGCACCATGTACGCCAATCGCCCGTGGACGATCCGGCAGTACGCAGGGTTCTCCACCGCGGAGGAGTCGAACGCGTTCTACCGCGCCAACCTGGCGGCCGGCCAGATGGGTCTCTCGGTCGCGTTCGACCTCGCCACGCACCGGGGCTACGACAGCGACCACCCGCGGGTCGTCGGCGACGTCGGCAAGGCGGGCGTGGCCATCGACTCCGTCGAAGACATGAAGGTGCTGTTCGACTCGATCCCGCTCGACCGCATGACGGTGTCGATGACGATGAACGGCGCGGTGCTCCCCGTACTCGCGGGCTACGTCGTGGCCGCCGAGGAGCAGGGCGTCACGCAGGACCAGCTCGCCGGGACCATCCAGAACGACATCCTCAAGGAGTTCATGGTCCGCAACACCTACATCTACCCGCCCGAGCCGAGCATGCGCATCGTGGCCGACATCATCCAGTACACCGCGGAGCACATGCCGAAGTTCAACTCGATCTCGATCTCCGGCTACCACATGCAGGAGGCGGGTGCGACCGCGGTGCAGGAGCTCGCGTTCACGATCGCCGACGGCCTCGAGTACGTCCGCGCCGCGACCACGCGCGGGCTCAGCATCGACGCGTTCGCGGGACGGCTCTCTTTCTTCTTCGCCATCGGCATGAACTTCTTCATGGAAGTTGCCAAGCTGCGGGCCGCGCGCGTGCTGTGGTCGCGCGTGATCCGGCAGTTCGAGCCCGAGAACGCGTCATCGCTCATGTTGCGCACGCACTGCCAGACGTCGGGTGTCTCGCTCACGGAGCAGGACCCCTACAACAACATCGTGCGCACCACGGTCGAAGCGCTCGCGGCGGTGCTCGGCGGCACGCAGAGCTTGCACACCAATTCGTTCGACGAGGCGATCGCGCTGCCGAGCGAGGCCGCGGCACGAGTCGCGCGCAACACCCAGCTGATCCTCGCCGAGGAGACCGGCATCACGCATGTCGTCGACCCGCTCGGCGGGAGCTATTACGTCGAAGCGCTCACCGCGAGCCTCGGCGACGAAGCGTGGAAGCTGATCGAGGAGGTCGAGGCGCTCGGCGGCATGACGAAGGCGGTCGAGTCGGGGATGCCGAAGCTGCGTATCGAGGAGGCTGCCGCGCGGCGCCAGGCACGTATCGACCGCGGCGAAGAGGTCATCGTCGGCGTCAACAAGTACCGCACCGATGAGGGAACCGACATCGACGTGCGCCAGGTCGACGACGCGAGTGTCCGCGAGCAGCAGATCGCGCGCCTTGCCGCGGTGCGCGCCACGCGCGACGAAGCGCGGACGCAGGCCGCGCTCGAGCAGCTGCGCGTGGGCGCGGCCGGCAACGCCAACCTGCTCGAGCTCTCGATCGAGGCGACCCGGGCGCGCGCGACGGTCGGCGAGATATCCGACGCGCTCGAGAGCGTGTTCTCACGCCACCGGGCGACGATCCGGAGCATCGCCGGCGTGTACGGCGCCGCGTACGAAGACGACGAAGCGTTCCAGCGCGTCCGCCACGCGGTCGACGCGCTTGCCGAGCGTGAGGGCCGGCGGCCCCGGCTGCTCGTGGTCAAGCTCGGCCAGGACGGCCACGACCGCGGCGCCAAGGTGATCGCCACCGCGTTCGCCGACCTCGGCTTCGACGTCGACGTCGGCCCGCTGTTCCAGACTCCCGAGGAAGCGGCGCGGGATGCGATCGAGAACGACGTGCACGTCGTCGGGGTGTCGAGCCAGGCAGCCGGGCACAAGACCCTCGTGCCCGAGCTCATCGCGCAGCTCCGCAAGCAGGGCGCCGACGACATCCTCGTCGTCGTGGGCGGCGTGATCCCCGCGCAGGACTACAACGAGCTGCGCGACGCCGGCGTTGCCGCCATCTTCGGGCCCGGCACGAACATCCCGAGCGCCGCCGCCGAGATCCTCGACCTGCTCGAGAGCCGGTAGCCGCCGAGCCCGGCTCGCGTCCATGGGACAGGAGGGGTGCTGCAGTGGATGACCTCGACGCGGTTGCCCCGGCATTCGTGGAGATGGCCCAGCGGATCGTGTGCTGCCTCGTCGCGACCGTAGATGCCGACGCGCGCCCGTGGACCCGCGTCCTCCATCCGCTCCGGGAGTACTGCGAGCCCTCGCACGACACCTGCAGCGCCGCGTGCCGCGCCGAGTGGATCGATCCCGGCGAACGCGCCCTGTGGCTCCCGCCGTGGCGGCTGCGCGTCATGCAAGGCACCGCGATGCTCGCCGGTCGGGGACGCGTGCTCACCTGGAGCGAGCCCACCGCATGAGCGAGTTCGCGCGTCAGCTCATCGACGGCGATCGCCGCGCGCTGGCGCGCGCGATCACGCTGGCGGAGTCGACACGCGCCGACCATCGCGACGAAGCCGAGGCGCTGCTCGCGGAGGTGCTTCCCCACACCGGCAACGCAATCCGCATCGGAATCTCGGGCGCGCCGGGCGCGGGCAAGTCCACGTTCATCGAAGCACTTGGTTTGCACGTGGTCGCCGAGGGCCACCGCGTGGCCGTGCTCGCGGTCGACCCGTCGAGCACGCGCAGCGGCGGCTCGATCCTCGGCGACAAGACGCGCATGGAGCAGCTGACCCGTTCGCCCGACGCGTTCGTGCGGCCGTCACCCACTCGCGGCACGTTGGGCGGCGTGGCTCGCCGCACGCGCGAGGCGCTCCTCCTCTGCGAAGCCGCGGGGTTCGACACCGTGCTGGTCGAGACGGTCGGCGTCGGGCAGTCCGAGGTCGCGGTCGCGGCCATGGTCGACATGTTCCTGGTGCTCGTCGCGCCCGCCGGTGGCGACGAGTTGCAGGGCCTCAAGCGCGGGATCATGGAGCTCGCCGACCTCGTCGTCGTCAACAAGGCCGACGGCGATCTCGCCGCGGCGGCCGCGGCCACCGCCTCCGACTACGCGAGCGCGTTGCATCTCCTCCGGCCCCGCTCAGCCGAATGGTTCGCGCGCGTCGTCACGTGCTCGGCGCTCGAGGGCACCGGCGTGCCCGAGGTGTGGGCCGCCGTCGAGGAGTTCCGCACCGCGAGCGCGGGCGCGCTCCCGCAGCGGCGAGCGGAGCAGGCACGTGAGTGGCTGTGGTCCGAGATCACCGAGTCACTGACCGACGCCCTGCGCGCCGATCCCGCGGTCGCCGACCTCGCGCGGCAGCTCGAGTCGGCCGTCGCCGCGGGCACGACGACGCCCACCGCGGCCGCGCGCACCATCCTCGACGCGTTCCTCGGTGGAGGGCGGGACCCCGCCGGGAAATAAGCCGCGAAACGACGGCTCAGGATCTGGGCACCGGATTCCGACAACCATCCCGTGACCCAGTGGGAGACGCTCCTCTTGGTGACGGTCCTCGGGGCCGTGATCGCCCTCGCGCTCGTGTCGATGCGCGTCGTGGGCCGGCGCGCCGCCGACACCGTCGACCGGGTGACCCAGCTCCTCGAGCACAACGAGGCGCGCTTCCAGGCCATGGTCCGCGACTCGAGCGACATCATGGCGATCGTCGACAACGACGGCCTGCTCGTGTACGCGAGCCCGGCGACCGAGCAGATCCTCGGGATCGACACCGCGCCCCTGATCGGCTCGCCGGTGTCCGAGCTGATCCACCCCGACGACCGGGACCAGGCCGCGAGCAGCTTCGACCTGACGCGCGCCGGGAAGGGCACCGACCGCACCGAGTTCCGGCTGCGCCACGCCGACGGCAGCTGGCGCGTGGTCGAAGCGGTCGCCACCAACCTGCTCGAGGACCCGTCGGTGCAGGGCATCGTCATCAGCGCGCGCGACCTCACCGACCGACGACGCGCCGAGGGCGAGCTGCGGGAAGCCCAGGAGCGGTTCCGCAGTGCGTTCGAGAACGCGCCGATCGGCATGGCGCTGATGGCGCTCGACGGACGGCTGTTCCGTGTGAACCGCGCGCTCGCGCAGATCCTCGGGCGGTCCGGGCCGCGACCTCCTCGGCGCCAGCGTCGTCGAGCTCACCCACCCCGACGACCTTCCCGACCTGCGCGCGTCGATGCGCTGCCTCCTGTCGGGCGAGGCGCCGAGCACGCAGCTCGAGCAGCGCTACCTGCATCACGACGGCCACCCGGTGTGGATCGCGGTGAGCGTGTCGCTCGTGCGCGACCTGCAGGGCACGCCGCTGTACTTCGTGTGCCAGATGGAAGACATCACCGAGCGCCGGGCGAGTGGCGCCGCGCTCGCGCACCAGGCGATCCACGACCCGCTCACCGGCTTGCCCAACCGCACGCTGTTCGTCGAGCGGCTCGAGCGTGAGCTGGCGCGCGCGGCCGTCAACCACGAGCGGGTCGCGGTGCTCTTCCTCGATCTCGACCGCTTCAAGGTCGTGAACGACAGCCTCGGTCACTCGGCGGGCGACCGGCTCCTCGTCGCGGTCGCCGACCGCCTCAGCGGCGCGATGCGGCCGTCCGACATCGTCGCCCGCTTCGGTGGCGACGAGTTCACCGTGCTGTGCCCGAACGTCCCGACCGAGGAGACCGCAGAGCTGATCGCGGAACGGCTGATCCAGGCCACGTCGCGCCCGGTCGCGCTCGTGGAGGGCGAGGTGTTCGTGACCACGAGCATCGGGATCACGCTGTCCGGCAGCGACAGCGACACACCGGAGACGCTCCTGCGCAACGCCGACGCCGCGATGTACCGCGCGAAGGAGCAGGGACGCGACCGATCCGAGGTGTTCGACGCGCGCGCGCACCATCACGCGGTCGACAGTCTGCGCACCGGCAACGCACTGCACCGAGCCATCGAACGCGGTGAGCTGCGGTTGCACTACCAGCCCGTCATCAACCTCGACGCAGGCGCGCTGAGCGGTTTCGAGGCGCTCATCCGTTGGGAACACCCCGAACGTGGGCTGGTGTCGCCGATGGAATTCATCCCGCTGGCCGAGGAGACGGGCCTCATCGTGCCGCTCGGATCGTGGGCGCTCACCGAGGCGTGTCGCCAGCTCAAGGCGTGGCACGCCGCGAACGCCGACGGCCAGCGCCTGACGATGAGCGTGAACCTCTCACCACGGCAGCTCGCGGAGCCCTCGCTCCCGAACGAGGTCGCGCGCATCCTGCACGACTCCGAAGTGCCGCCGGAGTGCATCTGGCTCGAGATCACGGAGACGACGCTGATGCGCGACGCCGAGTCGGCGATGAGCGCGCTCGGTGCGCTCCGCGCGCTCGGGCTGCACCTCGCGGTCGACGACTTCGGCTCCGGCTACTCGTCGCTCGCCTACCTCGAACGACTGCCCGTCGAAGTGCTGAAGGTCGACCGCTCGTTCGTGCAGGGCGTCGGCCAACGCGCCGACAGCACCGCGATCGCGACCGCGATCGTGAGCCTGTCGCGCGCGCTTGGGTTGCGCAGCGTCGCCGAGGGGATCGAGACCACCCTGCAGCTCGACGAGCTCCGCGCGGTCGGGTGCGAGATGGGCCAGGGCTACCTGTTCGGTGCCGCCCAGCCCGCCGACGCGTACGGCGCCGACCCGACGAGCACGGTGCCGGCGTGGGGCCTGCTCGGCACCCCTCGCCACCGCCAGCTTCGCACTGCTTGACCGATTTCCGAAGTTCCGGTACATTTCTTCACATTCAGTGACGGCTCGACGGAGCCGGAGCCGGAAGCAAGCGACTTCCCCCAGATCAGTGCCCGCGGCTGCGAGACCCTGCCGCGGCGCCCACGACGGGGAGAAGAGATGCCTGCCACGCTCACCATCAAGCCCTGGGCCGACCCGGTCATCGACACGCTGGGTCACGACCCCCGTTCCCGCTACGCGGAGACGTTCTGGCTCCCGACCCTGGGGCCCACTGCGCTCCTCCTGCTCCGCCACCTTGCCGACCGCTTCGACCGCAACCCCGACGGCGTCGAGCTCCCGCTGGCCGACACGTCGTCGGCCCTCGGCCTCGGCCAACGCGAGGGCACGAACTCGCCGATCGTGCGCACGTTGCGCCGGCTGGAGCAGTTCGACCTCGCGTGCGAAGACCCGCACTCCGACATGGTCGCGGTGCGGCGCAACGTGCCGCCGATCAACCCACGACACCTGCGCCGCCTCCCCCACGACGTGCAGCTCGCGCACGCGGAGTGGGCCGAGGCGCAACTCGCGGAGGCGCCGATCGCAGCGGCGCGCCGTCGTGCTCGGCGCGTCGCGTTCACGCTGCTCGAGCAGGGCGACGACCCCGACCACGTCGAGCGGGTGCTGCACGCGATGGGCTTCCATCCCGCGCTGTGCCACGAGAGCGCCCGGTGGGCCTACGACCGCCACTGCGAGGCGCTGGCGCTCGTGAACGCGGCACCGCTCGCGAGCTGACCGCGGGGCGATCCGCGGCCGGCTCGACCCCCGGACCGGCCGTCGACGAGCGGCGCGTCTCTCCCCCAGGACGCGCCGCTCGTCTGTCCGTGTCACTCGCGTAGCGTTGGGGAGGTGTCGGACGTCGAGCGGATCGCGGAGTGGCTGTGGGACGCCCGCCAGGTCGTGGTGCTGACCGGCGCCGGCATCTCGACCGAGTCGGGCATCCCCGACTTCCGCGGTCCAAAGGGAACGTGGACGAAGGACCCCGCCGCCGAGCGCCGCGCCGACATCCGTTACTACGTCGCCGAACCGGAGCTGAGGAAGAAGGCCTGGCGCGACCGCGTCGAGCGCCCCATGTGGGACGCCGAGCCCAACGCCGGTCACCGCGCGCTCGCCGAGCTGGAGACCCGCGTCGCGCTGCACACCCTCGTCACCCAGAACATCGACGGGCTGCACCAGCGCGCGGGCTCGTCCTGCGAGATCGTCATCGAGATCCACGGCACCGCACACGAGGCGAAGTGCCTCGACTGCGGGTGGCGCGGCCCGATGCAGGAGACCCTCGACCGCGTGCGCGCCGGTGAGGACGACCCGCCGTGCCTCATCTGCGGCGGCATGCTGAAGTCGGGCACGATCTCGTTCGGCGAGAGCCTGGTCGCAGCCGACCTCGTGCGCGCGCAGCAGGCCGCGGCGGACGCCGACGTGTTCCTCGCAGTCGGCACTTCGCTCGGCGTGTATCCCGCGGCGGCGCTCCCCGAGATCGCGATCCAGAACGGCGCCCGGTTCGCAATCCTCAACGTGGAGCCGACGCCGTTCGACGGCGTGGCCGACGCAATCGTGCGCGAGCAGCTCGGCCGCGCGCTCCCCGCCATCGTCGCGGCCGTGCCGACCCGAGCCACGTCGTGAACTTCGTCGGGCACATCGCGATCGGCGTCACCGTCGACGGTTCGCGCGCCGACACCGAGTTCCTGCTCGGCACCGCGCTCCCCGACTTCGCGGCGATGGCACGGTTCAAGCTCGATCGGACGAATGGCTCGCTCGGTGCGGGCATCCAACTCCACCACGACACCGACGCGATCTTCCACCGCCAGGGTTGGTTCCTCGATCTCGAGCACGACCTGCTCGACGACCTCACCGCGGCCGGGGTACCGCGTGGCGGCGCGCTCGCGTGCGTGCACGTCGGCGTCGAGCTCCTGCTCGACGGCGAGCTGCTGCGCGCCGAAGACACCGCCGCCGCGGTCGTCGACGTCTACGGGTCGATGGCGTCACCCCCGGATTCCGCGCTCGATGTCGTCGACGACGCGCACCGCGACCGGTGGGCCGAGCACCTCGGCGGCATCGCCGCGCGGCTCGACCCGTTCCTCTACGGCGACCCCGGCTCCGTCGCCCAGCGCCTCCACCGCATCACCTCGTCGCGCCCGCGCCTCGTGTTCGAGCCCGACCAGATCGCCGCCATCGGGGCTCTCCTCGCGGCCGTGCAGCCCCAGATCGCGGCGTCGGCGCCCGACGTGCTCGCACGGGTCGCCGCGGCGGTGGTGCGGTGACCTCGCTTGGGAATACCCGACCTCTGAAGTAGCATTTACCAGTCGCGAATCGGCCCGCTCACCCGAGCGGGTCCCGGCACCCAGGACCACGCAAACAGGGAAGCACCATGGCCAGTTACCGCGAGCTGCTCACCCAGGTGAAGCAGCGGATCCACGAGATCCAGCCCGCCGACGCCGAGGCCCGTCTGGGCCAGGCGACCTTCCTCGACGTGCGCGAGCAGGACGAGCACGACCAGGGCACCATCCCCGGCTCCGTGTTCATCCCCCGCGGGCACCTCGAGAGCCAGGCCGAGAGCAAGCTCGGCCCGAAGGACACGCCGATCGTCGTCTACTGCGCCGCAGGCGCCCGGTCGGCGTTCGGCGCCGAGACGCTGGAGCAGCTCGGGTACACCGACGTCGTGTCGATGATCGGCGGGTTCAGCCGCTGGAAGAACGAAGACCGGCCGTGGATCACACCCGCCGCGCTCGATGCCGAGCAGCGCAACCGTTACGGCCGTCACATCCTGCTCCCCGAGGTCGGTGAGTCCGGCCAGCAACACCTGCTCGAGAGCAAGGTGCTGCTACTCGGCGCCGGTGGCCTCGGCTCACCCGCCGCCCTCTATCTCGCAGCTGCGGGCGTGGGCACGCTCGGCATCGTCGACATGGACGTCGTCGACGCGTCGAACCTCCAGCGGCAGATCCTGCACAACATGGACCGGATCGGTGAGCGCAAGGTCGACTCCGCGAAGAAGACGCTCACGCAGCTCAACCCCGACGTCGACGTCGTCACCTACGACGTCCGCCTCGGCGCCGACAACGTGCTCGACATCATCGACGGCTACGACGTGATCGTCGACGGCACCGACAACTTCCCGACCCGTTACCTCCTCAACGACGCGTCACTGCTGAAACGCATCCCGGTCGTGCACGGGTCGATCTTCCGCTTCGAGGGCCAGGTGTCGGTGTTCAAGCCCTACGAGGGGCCGTGCTACCGCTGCCTGCTCCCCGAGCCGCCGCCCGCGGAGCTCGCACCGAGCTGCTCGGAGGCGGGCGTTCTCGGCGTGCTCCCCGGCATCGTCGGCTCGATCCAGGCGGTGGAGGCAATCAAGCTGCTCCTCGACCTCGGCGACCCGCTGATCGGGCGACTGCTCGCATACGACGCGCTCGACGAGACGTTCCGCACATTCAAGGTGCGGCGCGATCCCGAGTGCCCGGCGTGTGGCCCGAACGCGGCACCGATCGTCATCGCCGAGTACGACGAGCACTGCCTGCCCCACGCCGTCCTCGCCGACGGCACCCAGCTCTCGCACTAGCTCCTCGCTCCCGGCGCCTGTGGCGAGGGCACCGCAAGCGGCGCGACGAGCCCCGTGTTCCGCTCCACACGAGCGGGGAACCCGGTCCCGACAAGGATCGGGTCGACGCATCTCGCCCTCAAGGCTGCTTCGGGGAGTGCCGACGATCGTCAAGTACCCCGGACGCTCGATGGAACGGGGGCCGAGGACTCCGAAAAGGGGCAATGCAATGACCGAACTGGTGCTCGCGACGGCTGACCTCGCCTTCGAGGAGAAGGTCAGGGACGCGTTCGACGGCGAGCTCGAAGGCCAGCTCCGCTACTGGCGTGACGGTCTCGCCGAGGACCCGTCTCGGATGGTCACCGACCTCACCGGCATGGCCACGACCGTCGTCGCCATCGGCCCGGACTTCTCGCCCGAATCGGCGTTGGAGCTGACGCGGGCCCTCGACACCGACCGGCCCGAGATCAGCGTCGTGATCGTCGCCCGGCCGTCGGCGAAGCTGCTCCAGTCCGCACTGCGCGCGCGGCGCGAGGGACGTGATCGCGCCCGATGCCCCCATGAGCGCGCTGCGTGCCGCGATCGAACGCGCGATGGAGACCGCAATGAACCGCCGGTCGGCCATGGACCACGAGGAGGTCGCCGCGCCCGATCAGGCCCGGGTCATCGCGGTGGTGTGTCCGAAAGGCGGCGCCGGGAAGACGACGATCTCGTCGAACCTCGCGATCGGCCTCGCCCAGGCCGCCCCCGGCGAAGTCGTCGTCGTCGACCTCGATCTCCAGTTCGGGGACATCGCAAGCGCACTCTCGTTGACGCCCGAGCAAAGCTTCTTCGACGCGACGCGCACACTCGACACGCTCGACTCGACGTCACTCAAGACCTACCTCACGCGCCACCCGAAGGACTTCTACGTGCTGTGCGCGCCGAAGACCCCGATCGAAGCGGACGAGCTCGAAAGCAAGCACGTCGAGCGGGTCCTGGAACTGCTCATCGGCTCGTTCCGATACGTGCTCATCGACACGCCGTCGGGACTCGACGAGGCAACGCTCACCGCGCTCGAGTACGCCACCGACCTCGTGCTGCTGTCGGCCACCGATGTGCCGAGCGTCCGCAGTACGCGGAAGGAGGTCGACGCACTCAGGATCATCGGCAAGCCGGATCAACAGTGGCACTTCGTCCTGAACCGCGCCGACGCGCGCGACCGGCCTGACGATCGGCGCGATCGAGACCGCAGTCGGCGTGAGCGTCGACGTCGCGATCCCGAGCTCGCGTTCGGTTCCCGTGTCCCTCAACAACGGAGTGCCGCTCTTGGAGGCGGACCCCCGATCGCCGGTGTCGCTCGCGATCTCGCAGCTGGTCCACCGCCTTGCACCTCACGACACGCCGGAACCGGTGAAGCGCCGGAAGCGGGTGGGTGCGCGATGAAGCTCGGCGAGCGAGTCAAGCAGTCCACCGGCAGCGGCACCGAGGCCGCCACCGTTGCGCTCGCGGGCCGAGCGCAAACCGAAGCGCGCGACCCCGGCGGCCGCAAGCAACAGCAGGATCCCCTCTCGCGGCTCAAGCGCCGCGCCGAGCAGGCCCTCCTCAATCGCTTGGGACCGTCGCTCTTCGACTCGTCTTTGACTGCCGGCAAGTTGCAGGCCGACGTGGTCCGCGAGCTCAACGCGCTGATCAAGAGCGAAGACATCCCACTCACCGACGACGAGCGCGATCGCGTGGTGACCGACATCACCAACGAGGTGCTCGGCTACGGTCCGATCGAGAAGTACCTGACCGACCCGGAAGTGTCGGAGATCATGGTGAACGCGCTCGAGGGCGTCTACGTCGAGCGCGACGGGAAGCTCTACGCCACGGACGCGCGGTTCCTGTCCGACGAGCACCTCATGCGCGTGATCGACCGCATCGTCGCGCCGATCGGCCGTCGGATCGACGAGCTGTCGCCGATGGTGGACGCGCGCCTCGCCGACGGCTCGCGCGTGAACGCCATCATCCCGCCGCTCGCGATCGATGGTCCGGCGCTCACGATTCGCAAGTTCTCACCGCACGCGTTCGAACTGTCGGACCTCGTGGCCATGGAGACGCTCACGAGCGAAGCGGGCGAGTTCCTCAGCGCCTGCGTGAATGGCCGGGCCAACATCCTGGTCAGCGGAGGAACCGGCAGCGGCAAGACCACGTTGCTCAACGTGCTCTCGTCGATGATCCCCGACGAGGAGCGGATCGTCACGATCGAGGACGCCGCGGAGCTGCGTCTCAACCAGCGTCATGTGGTGCGCCTCGAGAGCCGACCGGTCAACATCGAAGGAAAGGGCGAGGTCAAGACTCGCGACCTGGTTCGCAACGCGCTGCGGATGCGACCCGACCGCATCATCGTGGGTGAGGTGCGCGGACCGGAAGTGCTCGACATGATGCAGGCCATGAACACCGGCCACGACGGCTCACTCTCGACACTGCACGCGAACTCACCGCGCGACGCGATCTCGCGGGTCGAGACGATGGTGCTGATGTCGGGAATCGACTTGCCGACGCGCGCCATCCGCGAACAGCTTGCATCGACCATCGAACTGCTCGTGCACATCAGCCGGCTGCGCGACGGGACCCGTCGCGTCACGCGGATCTGCGGCGTCGACGGGATGGAGGGCGACGTCGTCACCCTCAGCGACATCTTCCAGTTCGACTACAAGGGCGGCGCGGAAGAGCAGGGGCGATCGACCGGCGAGCTGAAGTCGACCGGCATCCGCCCGAAGTTCGAGGAGAGGCTCAACGACCTCGGCATCGCGCTTCCCGCCCGCATGTTCGACGGCCACGAGGCCTACTGAGCCGTCAGCGCGACGTCGCCGCCGGGAGCACGATGCTCGCGAGGTCGGGCATCACGGGCGCGCCGGCGGGGACGGCCCTCGCCGACCTCGCGTTCGCCGAGTTGGGCTGCTTCGGCGGCACCGGGGTCTTCCGGTAACCGAGGCCCTTCGGGTTCTTGGACGTGTCGAGGAATCGGCTGAGGTCGACGGCGCCCGCGGCCGGATCACCACTCCCCACGCCGACGCAGGGCTTCAGGCGTTCGATGTCCGACGGCGCCGAGGTCGTGAACGTGTTGCCCGCGAAGCAGTTCTGATCGTCGGCGTCGCCCGGGATGATGCCGAGATCCGCGAGCCCGGAGCCCGACACCGTGTTGTCGCGCACCTGGTTGCCCGACGACACGTAGAAGCTGCCCCCGATGCCGGGCGTCGGCGCGATCCCGATGCCGATGACCGCGTTCCGCTCGACCCGGTTCTGCGTGACGACGTCGCCCTCGGCCCCGATGATCGCGATCCCGACCCCGTAGAGCACGTCGAAGCCTTCGGTGCCGGTCGCGGCGTCGGCGCTGCCGTTGTCGGTCACCGAGTTGCCGGCGATGACCGCGTCCCCCTGGGGTGGCAGGAGCTCGCCGTCGAGGCTGTTCGGCACGATGCCCGCGCGGTTGTTGCTCCACGAGGACCGCACGATGAAGAGATCGCCGCTCGAGTTCGTGCCCGAGTACCCGAGCTGGTTGTGCTCGGCGACAACATCGGTGATCAGCGTGTGACACGGATCGCACTGCCCGATGTAGAAGCCCGCGTCGGGGCTCCCCGACGCGTACGAATGGTCGAGCTGACCCCACTGCGAGTCGAACGCGTACATGCCGTAGTCACCGTTGCGGTACGCGGTGAGGTAGGACCCGCGGTAGCCGAGCACGCCGGTCCAGAAGAACCCGTTCTCGGTGAAGTTGCGCGCGGTGAGGTTCTCGACGGCGACGCCGTCGGCACCGACGACCTTCACACCGTTCTTGCGCGTGAACTCGCCGTCGAGGATCGTGCGGTTCCGATCGACACCGCGCAGCACGATCCCGTCGGTCGCGACGGTCACGCTCTCGCGGTAGACGCCCGGTGCGACGAGCACGAGGTCGCCGGGACGCGTGCGGTCGACGGCCTGCTGGATCGTGCGCGCGTCAGCCGGCACCCGGATGGTGCGACCGGACGCGGTGAACGCCGGCACGGGGGCGTTCCCACCACCGACGGGCTCCGTCGGCGCCGCCGCGGCGTCCTTGCCCACGGACAGGTCGGCGTGCTGCCCCTCGCCGGGCGCGCCGTGGATCGTGCAGTAGTACGCGAACGCGCCCGCGTCCTCGAACGTGTGCGCGTACGACTGGCCGGGGCGCAGCGTCGCGGAGCCGAAGGCATCTCCCTTCGAATTTGACCCACGATTGGGCGTCACGTCGTGGCGGTTCCGGCCCTCGTTGACCCAGCGCACGGTCGTGCCCGGCGTGATGCGGAGCGACGCGGGCTCGAAGACGTTGTCACGAATGTGAACGGTGACGACTGCGTCTCCCGCATTCGCGGGCGGCGGAGCCGTCGACAGGTACACGCACGCGAGCGCGAGCACCACGGCAACGTGCCCGAGCACACGCCGCCATCGCATCATTTCTTCGCGAGCGCCGCCGGAGCCTCGAACGTCGACGCCAGCTCGAGCAGCGTGCGCACGCCGAAGCCGGTGCCGCCCTTCGGGAGGTAGCCGTCCTCACCGGAGAGGAACGCGGGGCCCGCGATGTCGAGATGGACCCACGGCACGTTGTCGACGAACTCCTGCAGGAACAGGCCGGCGGTGATCGCGCCGCCCTCGCGTGGGCCGACGTTCTTCATGTCGGCGATCGGTGATTCGATGCCCTTGCGGTAGTCGGACGGGAGTGGGAGCGGCCACACGCGCTCGCCGACGCGGTCGGCCGCGCCGCGCACCTGCTCGATCCACGCATCGTCGTTCCCCATGACGCCGGCGATCTTCTCGCCCAGCGCGACGACGCATGCACCGGTGAGCGTGGCGAGGTCGATCACCGCTGCGGGCTTGTCCTCCGACGCGAGCGAGAGCGCGTCGGCCAGGATCAGGCGGCCTTCGGCGTCGGTGTTCAGCACTTCGACGGTCTTGCCGTTGCGGATGCGCAGCACGTCGCCGGGGCGGATCGCGTGGCCGCTCGGCATGTTCTCGACCAGCGGCACGTAGCCGTACACGCGCTGCTTGACGCCCAGGGCCTTCAGCGCCGACATCGCCGCGACAACAGCCGCGCCACCCGACATGTCGCACTTCATCGTCTCCATGCCCGTGCCGGTCTTCAACGACAGGCCGCCGGAGTCGAACACCACACCCTTGCCCACGAACGCGAGCGGCTTCCCGCGCGTGCCCGCCGGCGTGTAGGTGAGCTTGAGGAAGCGCGGGCCCTGGTCGGAGCCCTGACCGACACCGAGCACACCGCCGAGCTTCAACGCCTTCAGCTGCGGCACGTCCATCACGGTGACGGTGACGCCGGTGCCGCGCAGCAGCTTGCGCGCCTCGGCCGCGAACTCGGCGGGGGGCTTCTCCTTCGACGGGAGGTTGATCATGTCGCGCGCCCACGAGACGGCACCCGCGATCACCGCACCGCGCGCGAGCGCAGCCTTGACGCGCGCGCCACCCTGACCGACGACGACGACCTTTGCGAGCTTCGTGGGTGTCGCCTTCGGCTGGTACTCGAGGAACTGGTACGCGCCGAGCACCATGCCCTCGGCGAGCGCCTGCGCGGCGTCGGCCGGGTCGAGCGCGGGCGCGGCGTCGAGCACGGTGGTCGCGACCGACGTCACCTTGTTCGCGCGCTTGGCGATCGCCGCGCCGATACGGCGCAGGCCGTCGAGCGTGAGCTCCTCGGGATCGCCGATCCCCACGAGCACCGCGGCCTTGGCCCGCAACTTGCCCGCGGTCGGCACCGCCAGGGTCTCGCCCAACGTGCCCTCGAATCCGGCCTCGGTGAGGAACTCGGCCAGGCCCCCCGCGAGCGCGGTATCGACGACCGCCGCGTCGGAGCCCAGTTCCCCACCCTTCGCGACGCCCACCGCGAGGAGGTCGGCGGCGACGCGGTCGGCAGCGGTGCTGGTGGTCGTGAACGTGAGTGACACAGGGCCTCCGGGATTTGAACGTGATCAGGGTCGGGTGCGGACGGGGCGGAACTGCCCCTCCTGCCACCGGGCGAGTGTGTAGACGAGATCGGCGAGCCGGTTCAGGTACGGCACGACCTGGCTCTCGCCGAGCCACCCACCGTGCGCCGCCGCGACCGCTTGCCGCTCCGCACGCCGTACGACGGTCCGCGCGAGGTCGAGCGCCGCCGCGATGCGGTTCTCACCGGGCAGCACGAACTCGGTCGGCGGGTCGTAGCGCTCGGTGATGGCGTCGATGATCGGCTCGAGGGCCTCGACCATCTCCAGCGTGACGAGTGAGACGCCCGGCGTGAGCTTTTCGCGGTTCTCCGGCGCGGTCGCGAGCTCGGCACCCACGACGAACAGCTCGCGCTGGAGCCGGATCAGGAGCTCGTCGAGCTCGGACGCGCGATCGGCCTCGGCACGCGCCAGCCCGACTGCAGAAACGGCTTCGTCGACCGCGCCGTAGGCGTCGGGCCCGTAGGTGTCCTTGCCGACCCGTCCTCCGTACAACAGACCGGTCGAGCCGTCGTCACCCGTGCGCGTGTACACGCGTCGCGATGTCATGGAGGGCGAAGTCTAACGACGGGGCCGGTCACGGACCCCGGTACGGCGAGCGTCATCGGCCATGCGGTGCGCCGGTACCCTTTCGGGCGATGGCTGCGGTTCCCGATCCCTCCGACGCGGCGCGGCCCGTCGAGCCCGTCGTCCCGGAAGCCGCACGCCCGCCGCGATCGTTGGCTCGCGCCATCGTCAAGACCGCCCGGCCCAAGCAGTGGACCAAGAACGTGCTGGTGTTCGCGGCGCCGCTCGCCGCGGGTGTGCTCGACGAAGGCGACGCGCTGCTCAAGACCCTCGTCGCGTTCGTGGCGTTCTGCCTCGCCGCGAGCGGGGCGTACTTCCTGAACGACGCCTCCGACGCCGCGGCCGACCGGCTTCACCCGACCAAGCGGCTCCGCCCGGTCGCGGCCGGTGAGCTCACCGTGAACATGGCGCGCGGCATCGCCATCGGGCTCATCGCCGCCGCGCTGCTCATCGCCGCACCCGTCAACGACGGCAAGCTCACCGGTGTCATCGCGGCGTATCTCACGGTCACCATCGCGTACTCGCTGTGGCTCAAGCACGAGCCGGTCATCGACCTCGCCGCGGTCGCCGCGGGGTTCGTGTTCCGTGCCATCGCGGGCGGTGTCGCGACCGGTGTCACGCTCTCCGACTGGTTCCTCATCGTCGCCGGGGCCGGATCGCTGTTCATGGTCACCGGCAAGCGGCACGCCGAGCAGCTCGAGCTGGGCGACGCGTCGCACAGTCACCGCAGCACGCTGGCCGACTACTCCGACGCCTACCTCCGCTACGTGCGCGCGGTCGCGTCGGGCGTCATGCTCACCGCGTACTGCCTCTGGGCGTTCGAGAACGCGTCGGCGACCGGCGAGACCACGTGGTTCCGGCTGTCGATCGTCCCATTCGTGCTCGCGGTGCTCCGCTACGCGCTCGTGATCGAACAGGGTGGCGGCGGTGCGCCCGAGGAGGTCGTGCTGAGCGACCGGGTGATCCAGATCCTCGGCGTGCTCTGGATCGTCACCTTCACGCTCGGCGTCCATGGCTGACCCCGGGCACCTCGAGCTCCTCACCGGTTGGGGGCGCACCGCGCCCACCGCCGCGCTGGTCGTCGCGCCCGGTGACGACGCCGACGTCGACGCGCTGCTCGCGCGGAGCGGGCGGAGGGGCCTCATCGCCCGCGGCCTCGGCCGGAGCTACGGCGACGCGGCCCAGAACGCCGGCGGCACCGTCCTCGACGCAACCGCGCTCGACGGCAGAGGGAGCACCGGCGGCATCCGCATCGATGCCGACACCGGCGTCGCGCGCATCGCGGCCGGCGTGAGCATCGACGCGCTGATTCGCACCGCGTTGCCGCTCGGCTACTTCGTCCCCGTGACGCCCGGCACGCGGTCCGTCACCATCGGGGGCGCGCTCGCCGCCGACGTGCACGGGAAGAACCACCACGTCGACGGCAGCATCGCCAACCACGTCGACTCGTTCACGCTGCACACGCCGAAGCAGGTCGTCGACGTCACGACCGCGTCCGACCCCGAGCTGTTCTGGGGCACCGCCGGTGCGCTCGGGCTCACCGGCGTCGTCACCGAGGTCACGCTGCGGCTCCTGCCCGTCGAGACCTCGCTCCTCCGCTCGCACACCGAACGCTGCCGCGACCTCGACACCGTGATGGCGCGCATGCTCGAGGAAGACGCCAGCCATCGGTATTCGGTCGCGTGGATCGACTGCCTCGCGCGCGGCGCATCGCTCGGTCGCTCCGTGCTCTCGCTCGGTGACCACGCGCGCCTGGACGACCTCCCGCCGCGCAAGCGCGCACAGCCCCTGGCCTTCGACGCCCGCGAGATCGTGTCGGCGCCCCCGTGGGCGCCGAACGGCCTGCTCAACCGGCTCAGCATCGCCGCGTTCAACGAGTTCTGGTACCGCGTGACGCCCGCGTTGCACGGCACGCTCGAGACCATCGGCGCCTACTTCCACCCGCTCGACGGTGTCCGCGGCTGGAACCGCATGTACGGCAGCCGCGGGTTCCTCCAGTACCAGTACGTCGTGCCCGACGCGGCCGGCGACATCGTCCGCCGCACGCTGGAGATGCTGAGCGACGCGCGCGCGGCATCGTTCCTCGCGGTGCTCAAGCGCTTCGGCCCGGGCAATCCGGGGCCATTGTCGTTCCCCCAGCCGGGCTGGACCCTCGCCCTCGACATCCCCGCCGCGGTGCCCGGCCTGGCGCAGCTCCTCGACGACCTCGACGAGCTGGTGGTCGACGCGGGTGGCCGCGTCTACCTCGCCAAGGACTCCCGCCTGCGCCCCGAGCTCCTCGCCGCGATGTACCCCGAGATCGACCGCTTCGCCGAGCTGCGCGCGCGGGTCGATCCGATGCGGGTGCTCCAGTCCGACCTCCAACGCCGGCTGGGGCTCCCCTGATGCAAGACGCCCTCGGTGCGGTGCAGTCGGTGCTGGTGCTCGGCGGTGGCTCCGACATCGCGCGCGCCACGTTGCGCAAGCTCGTCACGCGTCGCGCGCGCACGGTCGTGCTCGCGGTGCGCGATCCTGACGCGCTCGCACCCACGGTTCGCGAGCTGCGCGCGCTCGGCGCGACGACCGTCGAAATCATCGCGTTCGACGCGCGCGACACCGTGCAGCATGCCGCGTTCATCGACGGCGTGTTCGAGCGCTTCGGTGACATCGATCTCGCCCTGCTCACGTTCGGCGTTCTCGGCGTCCAGGAAGAAGCGGAGCGTGACGCGGCCGCGGCCGTCGACATCGCGATGACCAACTACGTCGGCATGGTCTCCACCACGGTGCCGCTCGCGCAACGGATGCGCGAGCAGGGCCACGGCACGATCGTCGCGTTGTCGTCGGTGGCCGGTGAGCGGGCGCGGAAGTCGAACTTCATCTACGGCTCGTCGAAGGCAGGCATGGACGCCTTCTTCCAGGGCCTCGGCGACAGCCTCGTGGGCACCGGCGTGCACGTGATGATCGTGCGCCCCGGATTCGTGCACACCAAGATGACCACGGGCATGGACGCCGCGCCGCTGTCGACGACTCCCGAGGCGGTCGCGCAGGCGATCGTCCACGGCCTCGAACACGGGCGTGAGAGCGTGTGGGTGCCCGGGCAGCTCCGCTACCTGATGTCCGCACTCCGCCACGTCCCACGCCCCGTGTTCCGCAAGCTCCCGATCTGACCGAGCGCCCAATTGTGCTACCATGTGCGTCATGGACCGTGTCGGTGTCCGTGAGCTGCGCCAGAACCTGAGTGTGTATCTCCGTCGGGTGCAGGCCGGCGAGTCGCTCGAGGTCACGGAGCACGGGCATCCGGTAGCAGTGCTCTCGCCCCTGCGGGAGTCGATGAGCGCGTACGACCGGATGGTGGCGGAGGGCCGGATCCGCCCGGGATCGGGTCGATCATGGATCTTCCCCTTCCGCCCGGTCCTGTGAGCACTCGCGGCACCGACGCACTGGCTGAAGACCGCGAAGGAAAGGAATGACGGTCGCGTACGTCGAAGCATCTGCAATCGTCAAGCTCGCCGTCCGTGAACTGGAATCCGCACGCTCCGCGGCTCGCTCGCACAGCACGACCACCTGGTGTCCAGCGACCTGTCGAGCATCGAAGTCACTCGCGTCGCCTGGCGACTCGACGGCGAACAGGGTCTGGCCCGTGCCCGCGCGGCGTTGCTGCAGTTCGACTCCGTTCCTATCGACCGTCAGATCGTCGATGCTGCCAGCCGACTCGCGCCACCATCGTTGCGGTCACTCGACGCGATCCATGTCGCGACCGCGATCGGCCTGGCGAGTCGAAGACGTGACGTTCTACTCCTACGACCTCAGAGCGCTCCAGGCGGCACGTGATGCGGGACTGCCCGTCGAGTCACCCGGCGCGTGACCACGATGAGCGCGCGCATCACACGACTGGACCATGTGCAGCTGGCGATGCCCGCGGGACGTGAAGCGGAGGCTGACGCGTTCTACCGCGACCTGCTCGGCTTCGACGTGCTCCCGAAGCCCGAACCGCTCGCGTCACGCGGCGGCCGTTGGTACGCGAGCGGTGAGATACAGGTGCACCTCGGGGTCGAGGCCGACTTCACGCCGGCGAAGAAGGCCCATCCTGCGCTCGTCGTCGACGGCATCGACGAGCTGGCCGAGCGCCTCGACGCCGCCGGCGTCACGCCCCGCTGGGAGGACGACCAGCCGGGAATGCGCCACTGCTACGTCGACGACCCGTTTGGCAACCGGATCGAGCTCATCGCCGAGTAGTCCGTTCTGCACCATCGGACGTGGGGATGTGGCCGGCTGGACGCACCGGCGCCGCTACCCTCGCGCGGACGTGAGCTCGATGCCCCAGAAGCCGCCCGAGCGTGTCGTCGCCGCGTTCGACTTCGACGGCACCTTGTCGACACGCGACAACTTCATGCCGTTTCTGAAGCTGGTCGCGGGCACGCGCGCGATCAGCAGCGCGCTCATCGCGGGCACCGTCAGCTGCGGTGCGCGCGGGACGAAGGCCTGGAAGCGCGACGAGATCAAGGCTGAGGTCGTCCGTCACCTGTTCACCGGCCGCAACGCCGTCGCGATGGACGTGCTCGCGCGCGGCTTCGCCGACGACGTCGTGCGCAGCTACCTCCGCGCCGAGACCGTCGAACAGGCCGATTGGCACCGCACGCAGGGCCATGAGCTCGTGATCGTCTCGGCGTCGCTCGGGATGTACCTCCGGCCCATCGCGGAACGACTGCGGTTCGACGCGGTGTTGAGCACCGAGCTCGAGGTCGGTCCCGACGGGCTGCTCACCGGCCGGCTCGCGGGCGCCAACGTTCGCGGCACCGAGAAGGCGCGCCGCCTCGACGACTGGATCGGCGAACGGCCTGCGTACGTGTGGGCCTATGGGGACAGCTCCGGTGACCGCATGCTCTGGGCCCGCGCCGACAAGGCCGTGCGCGTCGGTCGGCGCGCGCAACTCGACGCGCGCGCCTGACGCGCGCGTCGGCGGGACAGCACGAGCGCACCTCGGAGAGAGCAAGAGAGCACGGGAACCCCTCCGGTACCCTGGGGCGAATGTCCGACTTCCTCGCCGCCCTGCGTGACCGCGTCCTCATCTTCGACGGTGCGTTCGGCACGTGGGTGCAGGCCCAGGACCTCGGGCCCGACGACTTCGGCGGCGCCGCGCTCGAAGGCTGCAACGAGAACCTCGTGCTCACGCGGCCCGACCTCATCCGGCAGATGCACCGCGAGTACTTCGAGGTCGGCGTCGACGCGGTCGAGACCGCCACGTTCGGCGCGTTCGGCACCGTGCTGGCCGAGTACGGGCTCGGCGACAAGACCTTCACCATCAACGAGCAGGCCGCCCGCATCGCCAAGGAGGTCGCGGCCGAGTTCTCGACCCCTGAGCGCCCGCGGTTCGTGATCGCGTCCATCGGTCCGGGCACCAAGCTCCCGTCCCTCGGCCAGATCGGCTTCGTCGACCTCCGGGACTCCTACGAGGTCATGATCGACGGCCTGCTGGAAGGCGGCGTCGACGTCCTGCTGATCGAGACGGTGCAGGACCTCCTCCAGGGCAAGGCCGCGATCGTGGCCGCGCGCCGGTCGATGGCCCGCGCCGGGCGCGACATCCCGGTCATGGTGCAGGTCACCGTCGAGACCACGGGGCGCCTGCTCGTCGGCTCGGAGATCGGCGCGGCCCTGACCGCGCTCGAGGCGCTGCAGCCCGACGTCATCGGCATGAACTGCGCCACCGGCCCGGGCGAGATGATCGAGCACCTGCGGTACCTCGCGCAACACGCGCGCACGTTCCTGTCGTGCCTGCCCAACGCCGGGCTGCCGTCGATCGTCGACGGCCACATGCACTACGACCTCACACCGGAAGCGCTCGCCGACGCGCACGAGCGCTTCATCCCCGAGTTCGGCCTCAACATCGTCGGCGGGTGCTGCGGCACCACTCCGGAGCACCTGCGCGCGGTCGTCGAGCGCATCGGCACTCGCGCACCGGTCGCGCGCACCATCGACTTCGAGCCCGGCTGCTCGTCGATCTTCAGCCCGGTCACGTTCCACCAGGAGCTTGCGTACCTCGCGGTCGGTGAGCGCACGAACGCGAACGGCTCGCGCAAGTTCCGTGACGCGATGCTCGACGCCGACTGGGACACGTGCGTGCAGATGGCGCGCGAGCAGGTGAAGGACGGCGCGCACGTGCTGGACGTCTGCGTCGACTACGTCGGCCGCGACGGCGTCGCCGACATGGAGGAGATCGCCAGTCGCTTCGCGACGCAGGCCGCGCTCCCCCTTGTGTTCGACTCCACCGAGCCGCCGGTGATGGAGGCCGGGCTGCGCCACTCGGGCGGGAAGGCGATCCTCAACTCCGCCAACCTCGAAGAGGGCGAAGCGGAGGGCAAGCGCTTCGACCGCGTGATGTCGCTCGCGCGCGAGTACGGCGCCGCGGTCATCTGCCTCGCCATCGACGAAGAGGGCCAGTCCCGCACCGCCGACTGGAAGGTCGCGGTGTGCAAGCGGATCTACGACCTCGCCACCGAGCGCTACGGCGTCGATCCCACCGATCTCATCTTCGACTGCCTCACCTTCCCGCTCGGCTCCGGCCAGGAAGACCTCCGGCGCGACGGCATCGAGACCATCGAGGCGATCCGTCGCATCAAAGCCGAGCTGCCCGGCGCCAGCACCATCCTCGGCGTGTCCAACGTGAGCTTCGGTCTGAAGCCCGCGATCCGCCACGTGCTCAACAGCGTGTTCCTCCACGAGTGCCGCGAGGCCGGCCTCGACGCCGCCATCGTGCATGCGGCCCGCATCATGCCGATGCACAAGATCGACGATCACGTGCGCGAGGTGACCCTCGACCTGATCTACGACCGTCGCCGCGACGACTACGACCCGCTCACCGAGCTCATGGCGCTCTTCGAGGGCGTCGACGCGTCGGCGATCGAACGCGAAGACCGCTCGGGCTGGCCGATCGAGGAGCGGCTCAAGCACCGCATCATCGACGGCGACCGCGACGGCCTCGAAGCCGACCTCGAGGAGCAGCTCACCTCCAAGCCCGCGCTGGCGATCGTCAACGAGGTGCTGCTCGACGGCATGAAGGTGGTCGGCGACCTCTTCGGCTCCGGTGAGATGCAGCTGCCGTTCGTGCTGCAGAGCGCGGAGACGATGAAGACGGCGGTGGCCTACCTCGAGCCGCACATGGAGAAGGCCGATGCCGGCGGCAAGGGTCGCCTGGTCATCGGCACGGTGAAGGGCGACGTCCACGACATCGGCAAGAACCTCGTCGACATCATCCTCACCAACAACGGCTACGAGGTGCACAACATCGGGATCAAGGCGCCGCTGTCGGCGTTCGTCGACAAGGCGCGCGAAGTCGGCGCCGACGCCATCGGCATGAGCGGCCTGCTCGTGAAGAGCACGCTGATCATGCGCGAGAACCTCGAAGAGCTGAACGTGCAGGGCTTGTCCGACACGCCCGTCATCCTCGGTGGCGCCGCCCTGACGCGCACCTACGTCGAGCGCGACCTGCGCGAGGTCTACGACGGTCGCCTCTTCTACGGCAAGGACGCCTTCGAGGGCCTGCACACCATGGACACGCTCATGGAGAGCAAGCGCACCGGGATCGTCGACCCCGACTTCGGCCGCGCGCTCGGCGGCCGCGACATCCCGCGCCGCTCAGCCCAAGGACGCGGCCGTCGACGACGAGCCCGTCGCCGCCGACTCCGACGTCGCCACCGACGTACCGGTCTTCACGCCACCGTTCCTCGGCTCACGCGTGGCCAAGGGCATCTCGCTCGACGACATCGCGGGATACATCAACGAGACCGCGTTGTTCCGCAACCAGTGGCAGTTCCGTCCCGACAAGACGCGCAACGAGACCGACACCGACTTCAAGGAGCGCATCCGCGCCACGCTGCGCGCCGAGCTCGACTCGGCCAAGGCCGAAGGCTGGTTGGTGCCCGCGGTCGCGTGGGGCTACTTCCCCGTCGAACCGCGACGGCAACGACCTCGTGGTCTGGACCGACGACGACCGCCGCACCGAGCGCCTGCGCTTCACGTTCCCGCGCCAGCGCGGCGAACGCCACCTCTGCATCGCCGACTTCTTCCGCTCCGTCGACAGCGGCGACGCCGACTACGCCGCGTTCCACGTCGTGACCGTGGGCGATGCGGCGAGCGCCCGCGAGCGCGAGCTGTTCGCCGCCGACCGCTACCAGGAGTACCTCCTCACCCACGGCCTGTCGGTCGAGATGACCGAAGCGCTCGCCGAGCTCTGGCACCGGCGCATCCGCGAGGAGTGGGGCTACGCCGACGAAGACGGCCCGACGCTCGCAGGCCTGTTCCGCCAGCAGTACCGCGGCTCGCGCTACTCGTGGGGCTACCCCGCGTGCCCCGACCTCGAGGACCAGGCGAAGCTCGACGACCTGCTCGAGCTCCACCGCATCGGCGTGAAGCTCACCGAGGAGTTCCAGCTCGAGCCCGAGCAGAGCACCTCGGCGATCATCGTCCCCCACCCCGAGGCCAAGTACTTCATCGCCTGATCTCGGGAGTCGGCGTGGTTACCTCTTGGCGCAGGTGCCGGCCAGCGACGCGATCTTGTTCTGCAGCAGCTTCGTGTCGGAGTCGCTGAGCGTTGCGCTCGGATCGGCAGCCGCCTCGGCGATGATCGGTTGCATCGCCGGATCACGGACGAGGCCGGTCGCGACACACTCGCCGGTCGCCACGGGGGCCCCGGCTCGCACGATCTCGCTCAGCACCTCGTTGCGCAGGTCGGCCACGATCAGCGCGGTGCTCGACGAGTTCGGTGGGTCGGTGGCGCTCGCACCCGGATCGCACGCGGTGACGGTCACGACCCTGCGGTCACGCGCCGACGACGCGGTACCGCCCGGCATCTTCGCCGCCCACGACGCGATCGCATCGGCGAGGGCTGCGGTGTCGTTGCCCGTACGCGCCGCGAACGCGGCGCGCACGCACGTGGTGCCGCCGCGCGTGAACGTGATCATCGAATCGCCACCCCAGGAATCGGCGACCGACAGTGCCTCGCCGGCGTCACCGCGGCCGGCGAGCATGAGGTAGAGCGCGAACGAGCCGAAGACGTCGGGCTTGCCGACGACCTTCTCGCCCTCGGCCAGCTTCGGCGTCGCGACCTTCACCGTCTTGGCGCCGGCG
Organism: uncultured Actinomycetes bacterium; assembly: GCA_963721435.1. Classification (GTDB taxonomy): domain Bacteria; phylum Actinomycetota; class Acidimicrobiia; order IMCC26256; family DASPTH01; genus CAVRJC01. The sequence continues at coordinate 189,491 of CAVRJC010000004.1, read as the reverse complement.
AGCAGGGTGCCGGGAGTGAGGTACGACGCATCGGTGGTCGGCGGTCTCGTGAACAGGTCGTCGATGCCGCCCTTCTTCTCCGACTCGACCATCGCCAGCATGATCGGTCCGAGCACGTACGGGGCCTGGAACAACGTCGAGATCGAGTCGGGGACGCCCTTGTCGTGGATCTCGTCGGCGGCCGCGGCCGAATCCGCCGACTCGCGCGGCCTCGTACGCGGCCTCGTCGTCCGCGCTCAGCTGCTTCTCGTACAGCCGCTGCACCCGCACCGCGTCGCCTTCCACCACCGCTTTGAGCGCGCTGTCCGAGTGCGTCTTCGCAGCTTCCTTGTCGAGCTTCGTGAGGTCGAAGTACTGATCCTGCAACGCGTGGGTGAGCTCGTGCGCGAGCGTGACGCGCGTGGAGACGTCGATGTCTTCGCCCTTCACCGTGACCCGCTTCGTCTTCGGGCTGTAGAAGGCCAGCACGCCCGAGGTCTGGAACGAGTTCACGGCATCCAGCAGGTCGACGCCCGCCGCCATGAGGCCGATGGCGCGGAACTCACCTGCGCTGTGCTCGAGGTCGGCCTTGTCCTGCTTGGAGAGCTTGTCGTCGACCGACACCTTCTTGTCGAACGCGGCGTCCGACAAGAAGGTGACCGGCACCGGGTGCTTGAAGTCGAGCCCGCGCAGCTTCGCGACCTCGTCGGCGATGGGCTTGATGCGGGAGTCCCAGCCCCCCGAGCTGTTCGCTCGGGCAGCGCTCGCGCCCGCGGGCGCCGCGACGGCGGACGCGCCACTCGCGCCGATCACCAGTGCGACGACGGCGACGGCGAGCCGCCGAAGCGCGATCATGAGCTCGTGAACCAGCCGCCGACGTCGTAGATCACCTGCGTGAACCCGCGCTTGTTGTATGCGCTGACGTTGGTGCCGCCGAGGCCCACCATGACGAGGTTGGGCACGGTCTGACCGCCGACGAAGTTGAGGTTCGAGCTCGGTGGCGTGGGCCCGCCGCTCGGGAACACCGTGAGGAAGCCATCGGTCGTGGGGTCGGTGACGGTGACGTTCATGACCACCGCGCTCGCGCCCGCGAGCGGCACGCCTCCGTTGCCCGCGATCGTGAACACGTAGGTCGCGTCGGGCCCCACCGGCGCGGTCGCGCGGGTGTCGAGGACGCGCGCGGGGACCAGCGCGGTGAAGAGGCCCGCTTCAGTCGTGCGGTTGTTGTCGTACCAGCCGACGACGTCGACGATCACGTGCGTGAAGCCCGCGGAGTTGAACAGCTTGATCGTGCCGGTCGGCGACAGCTGCACGATCACGAGGTTGGGGACGGTCAACGCCGGCACGAAGTTGAGGCTCGACGTCGACGCGGAGGCCAGTTGCCCGGGGAACACGTTCAGGAAGCCGGGCGCGGTGGGTTGGGTCACGGTGACGTTCACCGCGACCGCGGTTGCGCTGCCGTCACCCGGAACCTGGCCGCACCCCCCGACCTGCACCGTGCGCGTCGCGACCGGCCCGAGCGCGCCCGCGCCCGGGTTGCAGGTGATCGACGGATCACCGCGCGTGTCGAGGACGCGATCGGGGGTCTCCGGATGGAACCGGCTTCCGGCCGTCCCACCCGGCGCGCCGTACCAACCGACCACGTCGAAGATCACCTGCGTCGACCCGGTCAGGTTGTAAGCGCTCACCTTGCCGTTCCCGCCGACCTTCACCGTCACCAGGTTGGGCACGGTCTGACCGGCCGCGAAGTTGAGGTTCGAAACTTCGGGCTTGGTGCCGCCCGACGGCCACACGGTGAGGTAGCTCGACGCGGTCGGCGCGTCGACGGTGACGTTCATCACGACCGCCGCCACGCCGGTCGACGGGATCGGCCCGCAGCCGGCGACCTGCACGTCGACGGAGGAGTCATTGCCGAGCACGCCGATCGACTGGTTGCACGGCAACGAGGAGTCGATCCCCCGGGTGTCGAGGATGCGGCGGGGCGTGACCGGCGTGTACTCCCCACCACACGACGACGGCAGCGAAGTGGGCTGGCCGACGCCGAGGCCCGCAAACAGCAAGAGGTCGTTGGACCCGGTGCCCGGGTTCGTGACTGCATGGCACGCTGCTGCGGTGACCGCGGCTGCGACCGTGTCGGGCGTCGCGGTGGGGTGCGCGCTCAGATACCGCGCGACGACGCCCGCGACGTGGGGCGATGCCATCGACGTGCCCGAAATCGTGTTGGTCGCGGTGTCGTTGGCATACCAGTCGGAGGTGATCCCGACGCCGGGCGCGAACAGATCGACGCACGGGCCGAAGTCCGAGAACGACGCGCGCGCGTCGTTCTGGCTCGTCGCGCCCACGGTGATCGCGTGCGGCGCGCTCGCAGGCGACGTGTCGCACGAGTTCTGGTTGCCGTTGCCCGCCGCGAGCACGTAGGTGACGCCCGACGAGATCGACGACTCGACCGCTGCGTTGATCGAGTTGGAGAAGCCCGAGCCCAGGCTCATGTTCGCGACCGCGGGCGTGCCGGGCGTGTGATGCGTCGTGACCCAGTTGACGCCCGAGAGCACCTGCGAGATCGATCCGGTGCCGTTGCAGTTCAGGACGCGCACCGCCACGATCTGGACCGCCTTGGCGATGCCGTACGTGGTGCCGCCGATCGTGCCCGAGACGTGCGTGCCGTGACCGGAGCAGTCGACGCCGTTCTGCGCGTCGTTCACGAAGTCGGCGCCGATCGTCGCCCGCCCACCGAAGTCGGTGTGCGTCGGGAGGACGCCGCTGTCGATGACGAACGCGGTCACCCCCGTGCCGTCACCGTCGTAGGTGTACGAGCTGTCGAGCGGCAGGCGCGCCTGATCGACACGGTCGAGGCCCCAGCTCGGCGTGGGCGCCTGCGTGGTCGTGGCATGGACGATGCCGTCTTCCTCGACCGCTTCGACGGCCGGATCGTTGCTCAGCGCGAGCGCCTCGGCCTCGGTCATGTGTGCGACGAAACCGTGCACCGAGTCGAACGTCTCGAGCACTCGACCCGAGTACTGGCCGGCGAGCATGTCGGTCCGCGACGCAACCGACGGAGACGCGGCGGTGTCGCGCAGCCGCACGATGTACTGGTCCGGGATCGGCTCGTCGGCACGTTCGATCTGGCCGTTCGCGGTGGTCTGCGCGTGCGCGGTGCCGACGGTGCTCGAGAACGTCGTCGTCAACACCGCGCACAACCCGACGACGACGATCGCGACGCGCCCGGTCATGGCGCGAGGGGACCGTCGATCACGTTGGTGTCGATGTTCAACGTGATCCCTCCCCATGTCTCGTCGTGTCCACCGATGTACTGGTGGATGCGTTGGTGCAGCGCCCAGTACTGGTCACCGAGCTGGGGAAAACCGTAGATGTTGGCGTTCGGTGGATTGGCCCAGGCCGCGATCCACACCGCGTCGACGACGGCGAGGCCCTGCTGCAGCGCGCCGACCTGGTCGACGATCCCCGCCGACAGGCTGCTGTAGAGGCCCGCGGTGTACCCCCGCTGGTGGAGCCGAGTGACCCAGCCGGCGATGAACTGCTGCACCGCGAGCGAGCAACCGGGCACCGAGCGGTCGTAGAACTCCATGTCGAAGTAGATCGGCGCGGGCCCGTTGATCCCGAGCGCGACGGCCTTGTCGGCGGCGTCGTCGGCGGCCACCACACCCTGGGCCTGGGCGATACCCGGGTTGATCAGGGCGCGGAACGTCGTGCACGGCGCCTGGAGCCCGACGTAGATCGGGATGAGCTTCCACCCCTGCGCGTACACGGTGCTGACCCAGTTGGCGTTCAGGAGCGTCTGCGCGCACGCGCGGAGGCCACCACCGATGTAGACGCCCGCCGCGGTGTAGGGCGACGATGCTTTCCACGTCGCCATCGTGGAGAGCGACGGCGCGTCACACGCATCGAATCCGAACGTGACCTCGGAGAAGTAGCCCGCGATGTCACCGACCACCTGGGTGGTGCCCTCACGGTTGAACAGGCTCACGAACCCCGATTGGCTCATGTGCGTGATCACGAGATTGGCGACGGTCTGCGCGGGCACGAAGTTGAGGTTCGAGGCGATCGGCGTCGGGATGCCTTGCGGGTAGACCGTGAGATAGCTCGGTGCCGTCGGTTCCGTGACCGTCGTGTTCATCACGATCGAGCCCGCGCCGATCGCCGGCACGGCCGCCGCGCCCATCACTTTCAGGTTGCGCACCTCCGTCGGCCCGAGCGGTTGGCTCGCGGTGCGGGTGTCGAGCACCCGCTGCGGGCTCACGGGGACGAAGCGCCCGGACTCCGTGGAGCGGTCGGCGTCGTACCAGCCGACGACGTCGGCGATCACGTGCACCGGGCCACCCGACGTGAACAGCTTGACGATGCCGCTCGCCGGAACGCCGACGATCACGAGGTTGGGCACCGTCGCGCCGGGGTCGAAGTTCACGTTCGACGCGAGCGGCAGGCCGACGTCGCCGGGGTACATGGTCAAGAACCCGCTGGTCCACGACTGCGTGACGGTGACGTTCATCGCGATCCCGCTCGCGCCGGCGGGCACGCCGGCGACGCCCGTGACACCGAACGAGAGCGTCTGCCCCGGGTTCAGCGCGGCACCCGAGCGCGTGTCGAGGATGCGCGTCGGCGAGGCGGTGCCGTGGAATCGCGCACCGGAGTTGCCGGTGGGGCTCGAGTAGTAGCCGACGATGTCGAACACCACGTCGGTCGGCGCGTCATGGTTGTAGACGCTGACCTTGCCGTTCGCGCCGGTCTTCACCGTGACGAGGTTGGCGAGGGTCTGGCCGCCGATGAAGTTCAGGTTCGACGCGACCGGTCTGCTCTCACCGGAGGGCCAGACCGTGAGGTAGCTGGGACCCGTCGTGTCGGTGACGGTGACGTTGATGACGACCGCCGACACGCTCGCGGCGCTCGGGACCGAGCCCACACCGGTCGCGAGCACGTCGTCGACCTGTCCCGTGCCTCGGGGGCCGATGATCCCGCCGGTGCCGTCGCGCGTGTCGAGGATGCGCGACGGGGTGATCGCGATGTACTCACCCGACGACCCGATCGCCTGCGCGCTGACGCCGGCATCGGACGAATTGGCTGCCCCCGGATCGTCGGCTGCGTGCGCCGGCGTGATCACACCGAGCGCACCGATCGTCGCGACTGCCAGCAACGCAGTCACGCGGCGCAAGAAACCCACGCGCTGCGTTCCTTCTTCGACGCCTGCCCCCGGGACCAAACAGAGACTCTAGTGCAGACGTTCCATGATCGAGCCGCGCCCGGAGGTACCGTCAGGCGTCTCCGTCGTCCTCGTTCTCTCGTGCGGAAACGTGCTGCTCGCGAAGCTTGACCGAAATGGAACCATGAAGATCGTTGTCACCGGCGGGGCCGGATTCATCGGGGCGAACCTCGTCGACGCACTCCTCGCGGAGGGCCACGGCGTGCGCGTGCTCGACAACCTCGCGACCGGCTACGCCGCCCATCTCGACGGTGCAGCAGCCCACGACAGCTTCGACCTCGTGGAGTGCGACCTCCTGGCCGACGCCGCGCAGCTTCCCGATCTGGTCTCCGGGTTCGACGCGGTGATCCACCTCGCCGCCAACGCCGACGTGCGTTTCGGCTGGGACGCCCCGCGCCGCGACCTCGAGCAGAACGTCGTCGCCACCCAGAACGTGCTCGAGGCGATGCGCGCCGGCGGGGTGCGGCGCGTGCTGTTCTCCTCGACGGGATCGGTCTACGGCGAGGCCGACGTCGTGCCGACCCCCGAGAACGCGCCGTTCCCCGTGCAGACGTCGTTGTACGGCGCGTCGAAGGCCGCGGCCGAAGGCTGCATCGCCGCGTACGCCGAAGCGGGGCACGTCTCCGCGAGCGTGTTCCGGTTCGTCTCGGTGCTCGGCCCGCGCTACTCGCACGGCCACGTGATCGACTTCGTGCGGCAGCTGCTCGCCGATCCGTCGACCCTGCGCATCCTCGGCAACGGCATGCAGCGCAAGAGCTACATGCACGCGCACGACTGCGTGGCCGGGGTCACGTCACGCCTCGCGCACGAGCCGAAGTTCGAGGTGTTCAACCTCGGCGTCGACGGCTACTGCACGGTCACCGAGTCGGCTACCTGGATCTGCGAGCGTCTCGGCGTCACACCCGAGCTCGCGTACACCGGCGGCGACCGCGGCTGGATCGGCGACAACCCGTTCATCTACCTCGACACGGCCCGCATCCGCGCCACCGGCTGGGAGCCTGCGCACGCGATCCGCGATGCGGTCGAGAGCACCGTCGACTACCTCCTCGCGAACCGCTGGATCCTGGGCGATCCGATACCGTGACCGAGTTGAGCCCCTTCTCCCGCACGTTTCTCGACGAGAGCCGCGAGATCCTCGCCCGTCTCGATGCCGCCGACATCGACGCAGTCGTCGAGGAGCTCCGCGCCACGCGCGACCGCGACGGCCGCGTGTTCTTCTGCGGTTCGGGCGGCGGTGCCGGTCACGCCTCGCACGCGGCGTGCGACTTCCGCAAGCTCGCACACATCGAGTGCTACTGCGTCAACGACAACACGTCCGAGCTCACTGCACGCATCAACGACGACGGCTGGGACCGCGCCTACGCCGACTGGCTGCAGGCATCGCGCCTCGGCGCGCGTGACTGCCTGTTCGTGTTCTCCGTCGGCGGCGGCGACGAGGAACGCAACATCAGCCCGAACCTCGTGCAGGCCATGCGGCTCGCCCGAGAAGTCGGCGCGAGCGTCGTGGGCGTCGCGGGTCGCGACGGCGGCACGCTGCGCGCGACCGCCACTGCGAGTGTCCTGATCCCCACCATCGACGCGGCCAACGTCACGCCCCAGACCGAAGGCATGCAGGCGCTCGTGTGGCACCTCATGGTGTCGCACCCACGCCTGGCCGCCGCCACCGCGAAGTGGGAGTCGGTCACAGAGTGATCATCACCCGCACGCCGTTGCGCATCTCACTCGGCGGGGGCGGGACCGACCTCCCGCACTACTCCGACCAGTCGGGCGGCTTCCTCGTCGCCGCGGCGATCTCCAAGTACGTGTTCATCGCGGTGAACCCGACGTTCGACGACGAGATCCTGCTGAAGTACCGCAGCGTCGAGTCGGTCACCGACCCCCTCGACATCAAGCACCCGCTGCTGCGCGAGTGCCTCGTGCACCTCGGGATCGACCACGGGGTGGAGATCTCGTCGATGGCCGACATCCCCGCGGGCACCGGGCTCGGCTCGTCGGGCAGCTTCGCGGTGGGCGTGCTGCGCGCGTTGCACGCGCACAAGCACGAGATCGTCTCGAACCGCGTGCTCGCGGAAGAGGCGTGCACGATCGAGATCGACCGCCTGCACGAGCCCATCGGCAAGCAGGACCAGTACATCGCCGCGCTCGGCGGCATCACCGCGCTCGAGTTCCACAAGGACGGCACCGTCGACGCCGTGTCGGTGCGCATCCCCACCGAGGCCCGGCACCAGCTCGAGGACAACCTGCTGCTGTTCTTCACCGGCGTGCGCCGCTCCGCGTCCGACATCCTCGCGGTCGAGCGCGATGCGTTTTCGAGCTTCACCCACGCTCGACGAGAACCTCGACGCGGTGAAGGCCCTCGGACTCGAGTCGTTCGCGGCGCTCGAAGCGGGTGACCTCTCGGCGTTCGCGTCGCTGCTCACGAAGCAGTGGCAGCTGAAGTACGAGCGCTCCCCCACCGCGGTGCACGACCAGGTCGACGGCTGGATCCGCGACGGCGTCGCCGCGGGCGCGCTGGGCGGCAAGCTCGTCGGCGCCGGCGGCGGCGGGTTCCTGCTCTTCTACGCCGACGACAAGGCCGGGCTGCGCGCCACGATGGCCGCGCACGGGCTCGAGGAAGTGCGCTTTCGGATCGACTACGAGGGCACGACGACGATCGTCGCCCAGTAGCCGTGCTCCCGGCGGTCATCCTCGCGGGCGGTCTCGGCACTCGGCTCGCCGACGTCACCGGCGACGCGCAACCCAAGGCACTGGTCGAGGTCGCGGGGCGGCCCTTCATCGACTGGAAGCTCGACGAGCTCGCGGCGCAGGGGATCACCGACGTGCTCCTCCTCGTCGGGCACCACAGCGATGCGATCGTCGATCACGTGGGCGACGGCGCCGCGTTCGGCGTGCGGGCCCGCTTCCTGGCCGACGGTCCGACGCTGCTCGGCACCGGCGGCTCGATCCGCCGGGCGCTGCCGGACCTGCCGGCCGCCTTCTGGGTCACGTACGGCGACAGCCTGCTCAGCGTCGACGTCGCTGCCGCAGAACGGGCGTTCGCACGCTCGGGGTGTGCGGCGCTGATGACGGTGTGGCACAACCGGGGCGCGCTCGGCCCGAGCAACGCCCTCGTGCGGGACGACCTCGTCGCCGCGTACTCGAAGCAGCCACTGCCGGTGGGCGCCGAGCACATCGACTACGGGATGCTGATCGTGACGCGTGACACGTTCGCGAGCTCGCGTGCCAATGAGCCCTTCGACCTCGGGGAGGTCCTCGCGCCGCTCGCCGCCGACGGGCGGCTCGCGGCGTTCGTCGTGCGCGAACGCTTCTACGAGATCGGTGACCCTGCCGCGTTGCGCGAGACCGAAGTCGAGCTGCAACGGCGAACGAGAGCACAGAAATAGGATGCGCGGATGATCCTCGGCGACGGCCAGCTCGCACGCGCAACCCGCGAGAACGTCGGTGACATCGACATCTGCTGGGTGTGTCACGACACCCCCGTCGACGAGCACGACCACCCCGACACCGAGTGGGTCCTCGACGCGATCCGCCCCGAGCTCGCGCGGCTCGAGCCGGGCGCCGTCGTGTTGATCTCGTCGCAAGTGCCGGTCGGCACGTGCGCGCGCCTCGAAGCGGAGTTCCCGGCGTTGCGGTTCGCGGTGTCGCCCGAGAACATCCGCGTCAAGACCGGCGCCGAGGACTTCCGCAACCAGGCACGCGTGATCGTCGGTACCCGGCATGACGAATTGCGCCCGCAGTTCGAGGAGCTGTTCGCGCCGTTCACCGACACCGTGCTGTTCATGTCGCCCGAGTCGGCGGAGATGACGAAGCACACGCTCAACGGCTACCTCGCGTTGTGCATCGTGTACATCAACGAGATTGCCGCGGTGTGCAAGCAGGTCGGCGCCGATGTCGACGACGTGACCCAGGGGCTGCGCACCGAGCCGCGCGTGAGCCCGACGGCGCCACTACGGCCCGGGCCCACCTACAGCGGCGGCACCCTCGGCCGTGACACCCGCGTGCTCTCCGAGCTTGCCGGCCCGTCGTCGTTGTTTTCGGCGATCATCGAGTCGAGCGAGCGGCATCGAGAGGAGTAGCCCGAGCAGCGCGAGCACGGCGATCACCCAGATCGCGGCGCCCACCCGGACCGACGGCGTGATCACTTCGAGCTCGGAGGCCTGCGTCACTGCACCGCCTCGGTTGCACGTACCCGGCGCCGGCGCGCGACCACGACCGGCACGACGAGGAACAGCGCCGCCGCGAGCACACCGAGCGACGCCAGCACGATCCCGATCTTGAATGCCGACGGGCGGTACCGAAACTCGACGATCGAATGGCCGGCGCGTACGAACACGCCGCGTAGCGCGACGTCGGTCGCGAAGATGCGCGCATCGCTCCCGTTCACCGTGGCCGACCATCCCGGGTAGTACTCGTCACCGAGCACCAGCAGGCCGTTGCAGCTCGAGTCAACCGCGAGCTTCACCGTCGACGCGGAGTACGACAACACCTTCGTGCTGCTCGTCACCGGCTGGTTGCACGTCTTCTGCTGCGGCACGTCTGCCGGGTCGGCCTCGATCACCGCAGTCGTGCGCGGGTCCTTCACCACCAGCTGCACGGAGCCGTCGGTGCGCACGGTCTCGCCGCGCCGCAGGAAGCGCAGCGCGGCGGCTTCGTCCGGCGCCGCGTGGATGTCGGTAGCGACGAACGCGCGCGGCGCGACGTCCTGGTTCTCGTAGACCTTCACGCCGTCACCCTGGAACACGAGGCGGTACTGACTCTTCGCGTTGTCGGGCAGGTCGGCGCCGGACCTCCGGTCGTAGAGCACGTAGCGGACGTTCAGGATGTCGAACATCGGGTTGGCAGCCATGTTGGGGGCGGTCTCGGTCACTCCCGTGGCGATGAAGCGGTCGAGAATCCCGCCGGAGATGAAGTTCTCGAGGTACACCCAGTAGCGATCGACGTACAGCGCGTCGATCGTCCGAAGGTCCGACAGGCCGTAGACGCCCGCGGTGTCGGGGAACAGCGTGCCGTCGCTGCTGAAGACGCGTCCGTTCGCCGATTCCGTGTGCGTGGTCACGTAGTCGAGCCAGCTGCGGCTCGGGTAGGGGCTCTCCCGCGGCCCGTAGAAGCCGCGCGGCGCGAGCAGCACGATCTCGACCACGACGATCGCGACTGCGATGAGCGCGCGGTGCGGCACGCGCGCGACGAGCACGAGCGCGAGGAGCGCGATGCCGACGAGCAGCGCGAGCGGCCATCCTCCCGCGAAGCTCACGTCGTGTCGGACCGCGAACAGACGCTCGTCGATCGCGACGAGCGCGAGGCCGATCACACCGAGCACCCCGATGCCGACGAGGAAGCCGCGCTTGCTGACGATGCCGTCACGTAGCGTCTCCACGCCGACTGCCGCGAGCAGCGCCACGACGCACGCGATGATGGGCGTGCCGAAGTTCGGCCAGAGTGCCTGCGACCAGACGGGGATGAAGCGCGTCCACGCGACGAGGCGACCGCCGTAGATCTGCAGCGCGAGCACCGCGAACACGATCAGCAACGGCCACACCGGGAACCGCCGCCGCGCCCGTGAGCTGGTGACGCCGACGGTGGCGAGGAGTACCGCGCCGAGCCCGACCCAGTTGCGCGAGTAGCCGTGCAAGTTCGTCGACACCGGAGTGATCTTGGGCATCAGCCAGTTGAGGAAGTAACCGGGCGAGTCGGTGAGCGGTGGGTGATCGGCCAGTCCCTTGTGCGAGTTGACCGACAGGGGGAGATACTGCCCGAACAGCAACAGCAACGGAGCGGCCAGCGCGAGCCCGATCGCCGCACCCGTGGCGAGGCGCAGTGCGCTCTGAGGCCGCGGCTCGACGCGCGGCCCGATGAACAGCCGGGCGAGCGCGTAGATCCCGATCGCCGCGAAGCTCATGAACATGGGCTCCGGCATCCCGGCGAACACCGTTGCCGTCATCGTCACTGCGAGCAGCACCACCGGCGAGCGCCGTTGCGAGCGCAGGATCCACTCGATGCAGGCGATCGCGAACGGGAGGTACACGTAGATGCTGAACCAGTGGTTGTTGCTGTAGTCGAAGAACCATCCCGACAGGCCGTAGACGCTCCCGGCAACGGTCGCCGCGAGCGGGGAGAGGCGCATCGAGCGCGCGGCCGCGTACCCACCGAGGCCCACGAGGAGCAACGCGACGAGGAACGAGAGGTCCTGCACCAGCAGCGTGGGGTGGATGTGGAACACCGCGAGCAACGGGTCGAACACCGAGCTCTGCATGTTCCCGGCCAAGGGCATCCCGATCCCCTGATACGGGTTCCACAACGGGACCTCGCCGTTGCTCAGCTCCCGATGAACCACCTGACCCCACGGGTCGAGCGCCCACGATCCCGCGTACGGGTCGACGCGGGGGTCGCCGGGGGCATGCCGCGTGCACGCGCCGGTCGGCGTTCCGCACCCCTGCACGCCGACGACCTGATCCGCCGCGCTGAACGTCTTCCCTTCGAACGGGATCTCGAAGTACCCGATGAGCACGACGAGGACGACGACCGCGATCCCGATGCAATCGGGGACCCACGGGCGCGACCGCAACCGGCGCTTCGCAGGGCGCGGCGGCACTTCCGACGGAGTGGATGTGACGGCCAAACTGCTACTGTCCGCCGTCGTCCCTGCCGCAACTGCCCGCTCGGTACCGATGACCTCCGCACCGCACGCTCACTCCGATTCGCGCTTCGCGGATCGCCCCCCGCTCCCTCTGACGTTGAGCGTCATCATGCCGGTCTACAACGAGTCCGCGACCGTCACCCTTGCGATCGAGCGGGTGCTCGCACTGCAGATCCCCGATGTCGCGATCGAGCTCGTCGTCGTCGAGAGCAACTCCACCGACGGCAGCCGTGAGATCGTGAAGTCGTACGAGAACCGGCCCGGCGTGCAGGTCGTGTTGCAGCGCGACGCACGCGGGAAGGGCAACGCGGTGCGCGAGGGGTTCACGCGCGCGACCGGCTCGATCATCCTGATCCAGGACGCCGACCTCGAGTACACCGTCGACGACTACCCGGCGTTGCTCGCGCCGATCATCGACGGTCGTGCCGACTTCACGCTCGGCTGCCGGCATGTGCGCGGCCGGCCGATGCGCATCATGGCCGACACGCGGATCCGCGCCTCGATCGTGAACGCGGCTCACTGGGTGTTCACCGGCATGTTCGACGTCACCTACGGCACCAAGCTCCGCGACCCGTTCACGATGTACAAGGTGTTCCGCTCGGAGTGCATCGAGGGCGTCGAGTTCGTGTCGGACCGGTTCGACTTCGACTGGGAATTGGTCGCGAAGCTCGTGCGCCTCGGGTACCGCCCGCTCGAAGTGCCGATCACGTACAACGCGCGAGCGTTCGAAGAGGGCAAGAAGGTGCGGTTCTTCCGGGATCCCCCGACGTGGGTGTGGGCGTGCATCCGGTTCCGGTTCAGTCCGCTCCACCGCGCCGCGCCACCACTGTCATCTCCCCCAGCCCCACGCGAATCGGGCGGTGACGCAGACCCGAAAGTGACCGGTACGCCGCGTTCGTGACCCCGCTGAGCCCCGGCACCGGGTACGTCGCCATCTGCCCGTAGGCGTAGGCCAGCGTGAGCGTCTTGCGCGTCGGTCGGATCGACTCGACGCGCAGCCCCGCCCGGCTCATCAACGCGACGACGCCGGCACGGCTGAGGTAAGCGAGGTGCTCTTCGCGGTACTGCGGCCAGCGCATGCCCATCATCCGGCGCAGGGGCGAGTCGGCGCGCGGTGTCGAGACCACGAGGCGCGACTCGTCGTGCATCCACTCGCGAACGATGCGGAGCTCGGCGGCGGGGTCGCGCACGTGCTCGATGAAGTCGACCATCACGATCGCGTCGAACTGCACGCCGGGAAACGGCTGATCCCCCGCCACCCCGGCGTGGAAATCCACGTCGGGGAGACGCGCCTGTGCGGTTGCGATCGCGTCCCCGTTGAGGTCGATGCCGTAGCCACGCGCGCCCCGGCCGGTGACCTCGGCGAGGAACGATCCGGTCGCGCACCCGAGATCGAGCACGGTGGCGCCGGGTCGGAGCCGGCATGCGTCGATGAGCGGCGCGAACGTCTGCCGCTTGATCGAATCGACGACGTGTGCTTCCTCCGCGGCCCACGGCTCGTAGTAGTCGGGACCGTAGATCTCGGTCAGTCGCTCGTCGCTCGGTTGGGGCGACAAGAGCTCGGAGCCGCACGCCTCGCAGCGCAACAGCGCGCAGTCGCCGTAGAGGTGCGGCTGCACGACGCGCGTCGAGGTGCTTCCGCACGCCGGGCAGGTTGCATCCATCATGACGCCTTGCGCTGTGCGGTGTAGGCGGCATCGACGACTCGCAACGCGGCGACGGCATCGTCGATCGAAGCGCCGCACGCGTCATGCGCGTCGTCGCCCGCGATCACCGCGGTGACGTCGGCAAGCTCGCGGGCCCACGAGTCGTCCGTGCCGTCCCACCACTGACGCGACTCGATCGGCGGGCCCATCTCCGGCAGCATCTCGAACAGGGTGAGCGTCTCGACGCCGTAGCTTCCGCCGAGCCCTGAGATCTCGATCTTGGCCCGTTCGAGCATGATCTCGAGCGAGAACAGGTTCTTCCACTCGGTCCACGACGCGTGGAGCCACGCGAACGCTCCGGACGCGCAGTCCAACGCGAGGAAGGCGTTGTCTTCCACATCCATCGGCCAGAACGTCGTGCGGAGGTCGCTGCACGCGAGCGTGACGTCACCCGCGAGGAAGCGCGTGAGGTCGACGAGGTGGATGCCCTGGTCGATGAGCTCACCGCCGCCCGAGATGGCCGCGTCGGCACGCCACTCGCGCTCGTAGCCCAGTCGGCCGCCGTGGCCGTAACGAGCGCGGATGAACATCGGCGCGCCGTACGCACCCTGCGCACCGAACTCGGCACCGACCAGGCGGCGCGCTTCCAGCAACGACGGGTGGAAGCGGTGGTTGAAGCCCACGCGCGCGCGACGCCCGCTCGTGGTCGCGGCATCGGCGATCGCGAGCGCGCCGGCGAGATCGGCGGCACCAGGCTTCTCCACCAGCACGTCACGGCCGGCACGCAGCGCGAGGCAGGCGAGGTCGGGGAGCTCGCGATGGGGCGTTGCGACGATGACGAGGCTGGCAGCGGGGTGTTCGATCGCCGCGCGCGCGCTCGACGAGACCACCACTGCACCTTCTTGCATCGACGGCGCCGAGCCCGCGACCGCGGTCGCGCGGGCGACGTCGGGATCGAACACCGCGACGAGCTCGGCACCGGCGGGAAGCGCGGCCACGCGCTTGGCCCCGACGAGACCGCACCCGACGATCGCGACACCGATGGTCACGCTGACGTCCGATCGAGCTCGCCGAACAGATCGCCGTCGATCCGGCGGAGGGTGAGCCGGGAACCGGACACCGCCGCGGCGTCAAGCCCGTCGGGATCGTCCCAGCGCGCGCTGAGGAACCGGCCCGACACGTGCACCGACGCAGGGGACAGCAGGAATCGGATCAGTCTGAGCGTCGGGTCGATCGACGCGGGATTCCCCTGCCCCTCTGCGATCTGCTCGTACAACGCGTTGCCGGCGATCTCGGGACCGCCGTCGAGCACCGGGCGCATGAACGACGTGGCGATCGCGCCGGGCGCGATCGCGTTGATCCGCACCCCGTGTGGCGCGAGCTCGACGCCGAGCACCTCGGTGAGCGCGACGATCGCAGCCTTCGACGCGGTGTAGCTGCTCATGCTCCCCGGCGGGTTGGGGCCACCGACACCGGCGCCCGAGAAGTTGACGATCGAGCCGGCGCCGGCTGCGATCATGCCGCGTGCGAACGCCGCACACACCGTGGCGGTGCCGCCCACGTTGATCGCGAGCGCGTCCATCCACGCGCCGACGTCGACGGTGTCGATGCGACCGACCGGCCCGAGCACGCCCGCGCAGTTCACGAGACCGAGCACCGGGCCACTCTCCTCGCACGCGCGCGCGAGCTCCGCCACCGCGTCGATGTCACGAACGTCGAGCGCCACGCCGCGCACGGAGACATCGTGCGTGTCGCGGATCTCGCGCGCAGTTGTGTCGAGCTCCGACTGGGTGCGGCTGCACACGACGAGATCGGCACCCTGTGCCGCGAGGTCGTTGGCGACCGACTTCCCGATGCCTCGACCGGCGCCGGTGACGACACAGGTCTTCCCATCCAGAGGGCTGGACACGTTTGCGGTGCTCCTGGTGGCGGGCAGCGCGTCACTATAGTGACGGCGATCTTTTCGGCGGCAGCAGGACACCACGTGGGAATCGAGCTGGGGGACACAAGGCTCTTTGCCGACAGTGCCGACCGCGACGGAATCCTCGAGCTCCGGTCCCACCCGCTCATCGAGGGCTTCACCACCAATCCCACGCTGATCCGCGCGGCGGGGGTCGACGACTACGAGTCGTTCGCGATCGACCTCGTCGGCCTCATCCCCGATCGTCCCATCTCCTTCGAGGTCTTCTCCGACGACGTCGACGGCATGATCAGCCAGGCGCAGAAGATCGCGACATGGGGCGAGCACGTGCACGTGAAGATCCCCATCACCGACACCGACGGTGCAAGCACGCGCGACGTCCAGCACGCGCTCGCGAGCGACGGCATTCAATTGAACGTCACCGCCATGCTCACGCTCGAGCAGGTGGAGCAGGCTGCGGAGACGCTCGGTGGCGGCGGGCACGCGTTCATCTCCGTGTTCGCCGGGCGCATCGCCGACACCGGCCGCGACCCGGTACCGATCATGGCGCGCGCGCTCGAGATCCTCGCGCCGCACCCAAACCTCGAGCTGCTGTGGGCGAGCCCGCGCGAGATCCTCAATGTCGTGCAAGCTGCGGAGATCGGGTGTCACGTGATCACGCTCACGCGCGATCTCCTGAAGAAGCTCGACTGGCTCGGTCGCGATCTCGGTGACGTGTCGCTCGACACCGTGCGGATGTTTCACCGCGACGCCGAGCTCTCCGGCTACAGCCTCTGACGAGAACCTCCGTCACGCGCCGGCAGGCCGTGCCCGACGACCGTTCACGCTTTCGGAATGCGGCGAGTGGTCACCGGATCGAGGCCCGACGGGACCTCGTTCGTTGCGCACGACGACGAGCTCGTGATCTCGGGAGAGGTCGACCTCCGACTGGACGACCGCAACCGTGACGCTGCGGCCCGGCGACCGGGAAGTCCAGAACGGAACCCGGCATGCGTGCCGGAACCGGACCGACGAGCCGTGCGTGATCGCCGCCGTCTTCTTCGGGGCGTCGACTCGATCCTGAAGGCGCCTCGCCGACGGTCGACGGGCAATCCATTCGGCGACATTTCCCGTACCTTCCGACGCCTGCACTGACGAGGAGACGCGGACATGAAGCACACCGACCGGCAGCGAGCGTCGACGTGGCGCACTTCATTTGGGCGCATCGCGGCCGTTGCCCTGGCCGTTGGGGGGCTGTCCGCACTCGCGTTCGCCCCGAGCGCCGCAGGCGCTGCGACCAGCCCCACCACTGCGACCGACGTCTCGACCGCCAAGAGCGCCAAGCTGGGCACCATCCTGGTGGCCGGCAACACCGTCTACACCCTGAAGCCGGGCAAGACGGCCTGCGACGCCAAGTGTTTGAAGGCCTGGCCGCCGGTGCTGTTGCCCGACGGCGTCACGACGGCGACGGCAGGGACCGGTGTGGACGACTCGAAGCTCGGCACGGTCACAACCGACAGTGGCGCCCTCCAGGTGACCTACGACGGCAAGGCGCTCTACTGGTTCTTCAAGGACAAGGCGGCTGGTCAGGTGCACGGAAACGTGACCGACAAGTGGGGCAAGTGGTCCACGGTCGTCACGAAGAAGTCGAGCTCCAGCTCGGGCGGCTCGAACGCCGGCACCGGAGGGACCGCGTTCTAGTGCGGAAATCCCCGGCCGAGACACCGTCATGTCATCCGTCGTAGTTGCGCCCTCCCGCGCTCGTGCTCCTGGGGTCGTCGAGCGTGGAGGCCGGGAATCGAGTCGGCTGTGGTCCGCGGTCTCGACGCGCGTGTACCTTCCCGCCTGCTCGATCGCAGCTGCAGCACTGATCCTGATCGGGGTCGGCTGGGCGACCGGTTGGGGGGGTGCAGACTTCGCGGGCTCGGTGACAAGCCTCCGTGGCGTCGTGGTCGGTCCCTTGACCCTGGCGATCATCGGCGTCTTCCTCGTCGTCGAGCGACTCTGGCCGGCACAGCAGCGACCGCTCTTTGCTCGCGGGTACCGCCAGGATCTCCTCTACACACTGTTGAACGCGACCATCCTCGTGCCGCTCGTGACTGCGCTCACCCTCTCGTTCGTGCACGTGGTGCGCACGTCGCTCCCGTGGATCGTCTTGCCCCGGATCGGCATGGTGCCGCGCTGGGGCGCGATCGTCCTGATCGTCGTGGCGATGGACGCGTGCAACTGGTTCGTGCATCTCGCGAATCACCATGTCCGGATGCTCTGGCGCTTCCACGAGCTCCACCACTCGCAAGAAGACATGAGCGTGCTGACGGTCTTCCGTACCCACCCGCTGATCCACGTGTCGTACCTCGTCGCGCTGATCCCCGGGGTGGTCCTCCTTGCCAACGGCGCCATGTCGACGACGGTCCTCGTCGTCTACGCAGCAATGGTCGCCTTCGCGCACTCGAACACACGGTTGGGGTTCGGGCCCCTCGAGCGGATCTTCGTCAGCCCGAACTATCACCGGATCCACCACAAGCTCGACGGGCCACAAGACGTCAACCTCGGCTTCTCGCTGACGATCTGGGATCAGATCTTCCGCCGCGCGGTGTTTCCGACCGAAGCGACGATCAGGACCGACACCGGGCTTCCGGGAAGGCCGCTCATCGTCGAGCACGGCACACCGAGAGCGCGTCATCTCTCCGTGTTCGCCGCGCAGCTCGTCGCCCCGTTCCGTCCCATGCAGGACCTCACGGACCGTCCGCCGGTACGGTCGCGGGCCGATGCCGACCAGAGTGAGGTGTCCTGACGGTGACGGCTACGGTCCCCGCACATCTGTCTCGCAGTCGTGCACTGCTGGTGGCTCTGTTCAGCACGCGCACCGCGCCGCTCCCTGCCGACTGCGCGCTCATCGCCGCGCGCATCGCACTGGCGTGGATCTTCATCTACCACGGGGCGAGGAGACTCTTCGGGTGGTTCGACGGACCGGGGCTTCACCAGTCCGCGCAGTACTTCGCGGACACCGCTCACCTCCATCCGGGGATGTTGTTTGCAGTCGTCGGCGGCCTGATCGAGTTCGGCGGGGGTATCGCACTCGCCCTCGGCCTCTTCTCGCGGCTCGCGGGAGCTGCGATCTTCGTGGACATGATGATGGCGATCATCACGGTCACGTGGTCGAACGGGATCAATGCGACGGGGACGAAATCCGGTTACGAGTTGAACCTGGCGCTCGGTGTCCTCGCGCTCGTCGTCGCCATCTTCGGTGCCGGCCGATTCAGCATCGACGCCCTGCTCGAACGCCGCCTCCTGCGCGTGGAATCAGCCTCTACCGGTTGAGGGTGTCACCAAGACGCATTAGCGCTTCGTCTCGAGGCCGCATGCGGTGGCCCCGTCGGCAAAGCCGGTTTGGAACGCGCGGAAGCGCACGAAGCTGTCGTTCGAAGCCGTCGAGCGCCCCGGGTAGGCGATGAGCGTCGAGACGGCTTCATCAAGGTCGCCGGGAGAGAGCGTGGCGTCGGTGGTGCGTGCCCCGTTCACGAGATCACCGGCCCAAGCACCGGCCATGCACTCCGCGGCGCGTTGTTTGGGAGCCGCAGCGATGGGGAGCTTTCCCTTCAGGGTCGCCGCGTCAGCCCAGGCTTCGGCCATGAGGGTGGCGGCTGCGTTGTCGCCGTACTTGTCGTAGGCCGCGCGCAGCTTTGCGGGGTTGTAGGCGACGGTGCCGTCGGAACACGCGGCGACGGGCCTGCTGTCGCCCTTGGCGCATCGCTTCGTCGTCGCGGCATCGGCCACGAACGAGGTGACGGGTGTCGAACCCAGCGCTGCTTTCCAGTACGCGTTGAGATCCCGCTGCGCGAGCTTCACGAGATCACGGAACGGCAGGTTCCCTTCGCCGGCGAGGTCATTCCTGCTCGTGTACGGGATTTCCGTGACGGTCGGTGGTTGGGTGTCATAGTCCTTGCACCGTTGTACGCCGCCGGAGAGGCCGTCGTCGAAGGCCGAGATCCGGTCGAACGCCGACCCGTGCGCGCCTTCCGTCGTGGGGTCGGTACCCGTGGGGTCACGGAAGTACAAGTAGCCACTCAGGGCCTCGTCGAGGTCTCCCTTCTTGACGTTGAACGTGTCGTTCGTCGTCGTCGTCGCGTGCTGTGCCCACGCGCCCGCGAAGCAGTCGGCCTGGAGCTCGAGGGGGATCGTGGACCCCGCCGAAGTACCGGTGCGTTCCTGGATCGCGTGGCCGAGCTCATGTGCCGCGACGAGCGCGACCGCGAAGTCGCCGAACTGCTGCTGGACCGTCGGGATGAGTGCCTGCGCGTCCCAGGCCAAGAAGTCACCCGATGGGCAGTAGAACGCGTTGTTGGCGACGTCCTTGTACGGGGTGGTGCCGCTGCCACCACACGCCGGCGGCGGGTTCGACTCGCCGTACGGATGCAGCCGGTCCTGCGGGATGGGGGTGTAGTGGATGCCGTACACGTTCGGGAGCTGGACCGCCCAGAACGCTTGGACATCATCGATTGCCGACTCGATACCACTCGACGAGCTCGTCGCCGCGACCGCGGTCGTCGGCACCCCGGCGAACGCCACTGCAACAACCCCCACGAGTGCAACGATCCAAGGGCGTCGTCCACGGAACTCTCGGCGCCGCACTCCTCGAGTCCTCACGTCAGTGAGTGTGTCGAATCACCAATCTCACGACCTAGAGGAATTGGTCCCGCGGCTGCAGAGAGAACGACTCAGGTGTCTGTGGCCCAGCTCGTCTCGTAGGGGGTCATGAAGGAGGGGAGGAGCTTCATCGCTTCGAAGAGCCACTCGCCGTCGATCTTGCGGTAGCGCTCGGCGTAGCGGACCGCCATCCAGTACGCCTGACCTTCACGCGTCGACATCCCGAGCAGGTAACAGCGCCCGGTCGCGGTCGTGAGCGACGGCTCCACGTCGACGACGTGGTTGGTGATGTAGTGATGCGCGAACGACGTGACCCTCCTCGTCTCCACCCAGTAGTCACGCATCGCGTCGCGACCGACGAGGCGGCCGAACTCGCCGGCGTCCCATACACCGTCCGGCGTGAACAGCGCGACCAGCGCGTCGGGGTCGAACCCATCGTCGTTCAACTCCGCGTAGCGGATCTTCAGGCGGCGGATGGCCTCCACCGCCTCCATCTCCGCGAGCCGATGCTCGACCGTCGCCATTCCTTCAGTCCTCCACTTCCGTGTCGACTGCCGTCACGTCTCGTTCCCGAAGATGGGGTTGACGCCCATCGCAAGCATTGCAGGCGGAGCGGGTGACGAGACTCGAGCTCGCGTTCTCAGCTTGATCGTGGAGAAGTGGCGCGATGGTAACGTTCGCCGTCCTGATGAGCCGCGTCACCGCTGTTGTCGTCGCGTTCGGCGCCGAAGCCCTGCTCCCGAACTGCGTGCGGTCGATCCTCGCGTCAGAGGGCATCGACGTCGAGGTGGTGCTCGTCGACAACGGGTGCACCGACGGCGGTGTCGACGCGGTGCGCGCCCTCGACGGTGTGCACGTCATCACTTCCGGTCGCAACCTCGGATTCGACGAAGCCTGCAACGTCGGCCTGGCCGCCGGCACCGGCGACTTCATCGCGCTGGTGAACTTCGACGCGGTCGTGAGCCCTGACGCGCTGGCGCGCCTGGCCGCCGTCGCGGGTGACCCGGACGTCGGCATCGCCACCGCGAGCCTGCGCCTCGACGACCACCCCGAGCTCATGAACTCCGCGGGCAACGAGGTGCACTTCCTCGGCTATTCGTGGTGCGGAGGGCTCAACGAGCCCGCGTCGCAGCACGCGGTGCCGCGAGACGTCGCGAGCGCGTCGGGTGCCGCAATGGTCATGCGCCGCATCGTGTGGGAGCAGCTCGGCGGCTTCGCACCCGAGTACTTCATGTACTACGAAGACTCCGAGCTGAGCCTGCGGTGCTGGCGCGCCGGGCTCCGCGTCGTCTTCGTACCCGACGCGGTCGTCGTGCACCGGTACGAGTTCGGCCGCAACCCGGAGAAGATGTACCTCGTCGAGCGCAACCGGCTGGTCGCGATGTTCACGCTGCTCGAGGGCCGCACGCTGGCGCTCCTGCTCCCCGTGATGGTCGGCGTCGAGCTCGCGATGCTCGCGCTGGCCGCGCGGCAGGGCTGGGGCGGCGCGAAGGTACGGGGGTGGTGGTGGCTCCTCCGCCATCGCGGCTGGGTGCGCGCACGGCGCGCCACTCTGGCCGACGAGCGCGTCGTGCGCGACGCAGGGTTCGCGCCATTGCTCGCGACGCGACTCACCCAGGGAAGCATGGAGCTGCCCGGTTTCCTGCGGCCGCTCGACGCGGCCCTGGCCCAGTACTGGAAGCTCGTGCGCCGTGCCTTGTGATCGGGCGCAATTCGTGATCGGGCGCAATTCACAGTCTCATAACCTTCGCTTGACCGTCCGACGTGCATTCGCACCAGTACGATCTGCCGGTGCGGCGACTCCCCCTCGCGGTACTCGGCGTTGCCATGCTCTTGGCGACCGCTGCGGTGCCCCCTGCCAATGCTGCCGCGGACGTGCAGGTCTCGGCCACGTGCTCGAGCCCTCCCCCGACCGGCGGTGCCGTCCCCCAGGTCAGCGGCGGGTTCCACGCGATCACCCCCGCCCGTGTGCTCGACACCCGTTTCACCCTCGGACCCATCGGGGCCGGTTGCACCGCGGTCGTCGACCTCGTCTCGCTCGTGCCGGCTCAGGCCACCGGCGTCGCACTGGACGTGATCGCGGTCGGAGCCGTGGCCGAGGGCTACGTCACCGTCTATCCGTGCGAGAGCGATCGCCCGCTCGCGTCGAACCTCAACCCACGCGTCGGCGATCCCACCCCGAATCTCGTGCTCGTGCCGTTGCAGTCCAGCCGCCGGATATGCCTCTTCACGCTCTCTGAGACAGACCTCGTGGTCGACGTCATGGGCTGGTTCGGGCCGTCGGGTGCTTCGTACCACGGCGTGAACCCGACCCGCATCCTCGATACACGGACGTCGCTGCGCCCCGATGGCGGATCGGGCCCGATTCCTGGCGGCAGCGTCGTGCGCATCCCGGTCGCTGGCCTGACTCCCGTGCCCGGCGGGGCCTCGGCGGTGTCGGCGAACCTCACGGTCACCGATCCGACCGCGGCCGGGTTCATCACCGCATTCCCGTGTGATGCACAACTCCCGCTGTCGTCGAACGGGAACTACTTGGCGCAGGAGACGCGGGCCACGGCCGCGGTCGTCGGCCTCGACGGGTCGGGCGCGGTCTGTGTGTTCGTCTCGAGCGACCTGAACCTCGTCGTCGACGTCACCGGCTGGTTCGGCGGCACCGACGGTACGCGGCTCGCCCCGATCGTGGGCACCCGCGTGCTCGACACTCGCGACGGCACCGGCACCACCGGCACCGCACCCGTGGCCGAAGGCCAGACCCTACAGTTCGACCCCACGCTCGGCGGCACGGTCGCGGTCGGTGCGAACGCCGTGCTCGACATCGTCGCCGTCGGCGCGACCGAGAGCGGCTTCTTGACGCTCTACCCGTGCGGCGGAGCGTTCCCGGACACGTCGACGGTGAACTACGTGCCGGGCGCAGTGGCCACCAACGCGGCGACGGTCGCGGTCGGTGCGAACGGCAAGATCTGCGTCTACGCGCACCGAACGACGCACGTCGTCGTCGACGTGCTCGGCTCGTTCGGGCCGTCGGGCGCGCTGCGGAACCTCACGGTGAGCCCCGGCCCGTTGACCCCCGACTTCACCCCCGACGGTCATGACTACGGCGTGATCTGCG
Organism: uncultured Actinomycetes bacterium; assembly: GCA_963721435.1. Taxonomy (GTDB): domain Bacteria; phylum Actinomycetota; class Acidimicrobiia; order IMCC26256; family DASPTH01; genus CAVRJC01. The sequence continues at coordinate 166,361 of CAVRJC010000004.1, read as the reverse complement.
GCGCCGGCGCGAACAACTGGAACGTGACTGCGGCAGCAGTTCCGGGCGCGACGGTCGCGATCGCAGGCGCCAACGGGGAGGGCGACGTGACCCTGAACGAGAACGACGCGGTCGTCGTGACGGTCACGTTGGCCAACAGCCAGACGCAGCAGTACTGGGTGCGGTGCCTCCCCCCCGACTTCCCTGTCCTGAGCGCGTCCCGTCCCGACGACCCCGCGCCCGGCTACTACCTCATGGGCCTCGGCCTGAATGCGTTCTCCGGCCCCTACGCCGTGATCCTCGACAGTCACGGAGCAGTGGTCTGGTACCGCCGGACCACCACGCCACCGCTCAACGTCGAGCTCCTCCCTGACGGCAACCTCGCATGGATGAACTTCGGCGGCGTCCCGTTCGGTGTCGACGCGAACAACGGCTTCGAGGAGCGGTCGCTCGACGGCACGCTGGTGCACACGTGGAAGACGTCGGGATCTCCGACCGACCACCACGACATGGTGGCGCTCGCCAACGGGGACACGATGATGCTCTCGTACCACTTGCGCTCCGACGCGGACGTGAGCGTGCTCGGCGGATGCAGCCCAGGAGCGACGGCCAACGTGCTCGACACGTGGATCCAGGAGATCACGCCCGACGGTACGGTCGCGTGGGAGTGGCACAGCGAGGACCCCGGCCACATCGGGATCGCCGAGACCCCCAGCACGAGCTGCGGGCTCAACGTCATGTCCACATGGGGGACCCCGTCGGTCACTGCGCTCGACATCCAGCACGCCAACTCGCTCGACGTCGATCCCACGACCGGTGATGTCATCGTCTCGTTCAGGAACCTGAGTGCGGTCATGCGCATCCGGAAGACAGATGGCGCGATCCTCTGGAAGCTCAGCGGGAGCGCACCGGCGAACCCTGCCGTGCCGCACCTCCAGGTGCTGAACGACCCGCACGACGGCACCGCGTTCCAGCACGACGCCCGTCTCCTGCCCAACGGCCACCTCACCGCGTTCGACAACGAGTCGGCCGTTGCCGGCGCGACCTCGCGCGCGGTCGAGTACGCACTCGACACCGACGCGGGCACCGCAACGCTCGTGTGGCAGTACCCGCTCTCCCGCCAGGTGACCGCCTTCGGGCTCGGGAGCGTGCGCCGGCAGGCCGACGGCTCGACGGTGATCGGGTGGGGACCGCTCCAGCCCCTCGTCACCGATCTCGGCCCCTCTGGCGACGTCACGCTCGAGGTCTCCCAGAGCCCGGCAACCGACAACCAGATCTCGATGAACTACCGCACGGTCAAGGCGCCGGTCGGTGCGCTCGACCTCGCGACCATGCGGGCCACCGCGGGTCACTGAGTGCGGGCGACCACCACGAACTCGTTGTAGGTGAACACGCGGCCCGCGGAACGCGGGAGCGGGAACGAGCGCTGCGACTCCGGCGCCAGGCCGAGCCGCGCGGCGAGGTCGTGCAGCGCCTCGAAGTCGACGAACTCCACATGGGTGGGGTCGCTGTGGAACCCGCGCTCCTGCGGCGTGATGATGATCACCTTGCCGCCGCCGCGTACCGAAGCGAGATAGGGACGCAGCAGTTCGACCGCCGCATCGCGGGGCATGTGCTCGACGACGTGCGCACAGAGCAGTGCATCGAAGCGACCCGGCGTCGCGTACTCCGACGCCGCGAATTCGACGGGTGTGAACGCGGTGAGGCCCCGGGCCCGCGCGATCGCAACCGAGTCGGGGTTGTGGTCGACGCCGACCCCGAAGCCGTCGAGATGGCTCAGGTTCCGGCCGAGCCCACACCCGACGTCGAGCGTGAACCCGGGATCGAGGCGCCGCAGGTTCCAGCGGTAGGGCCGTTGGACGTCGAGCACTCTCTTCCACCAGACGGTCTCGAGGCGGGCGAGACGATCGGCGTACTCGGCCCCCTCGGTGCTCTGCGGCGCTGCGTGCGGATCGGTCACGGGTCCAGTCTCGCGCCTGCCCCGTGCCAAGATGTCGCCTTCATGGGCACGCCCCCTCCCTCGCCGAGCGCGAGCGACTCGTCGACCGTGCGGGCAACGTCGGTGCGGACCGTCGTCCGGCAGCCCGGCACCTGGATCCTCCTCGCGCTCCTGCTCTTCGGGTGCCTGCTCGTCGGGCTCCACGTGCACCGCTACACGCAGATCTCGCCGATCGACGAGCTCCAGCACATCGACTACATGTACAAGGTCCACAACGGGCACCTCGTGCGGGCGGGCGACAAGTTCGGCCAGGACGCGATGCGCGAGGAAGCGTGTCGCGGGATCGATGCGCCGCTCAACGACGAGCTGCCCGCGTGCAACTCGAAGCGGTTCCACCCGTCCGACTTCCAGGAGGCGGGCTACAACACTGCGTACATCCACCCGCCCACGTACTACGCGATCGAGGGGACGATCGGGTGGGTGCTGCAGAAGGTCACGGGCGTCGACAGCCTCGTCACCACTGCGCGGCTCGTCGGTGCGCTCTGGCTCGCGATCTTCACGATTTGCATGTGGTTCCTGATGGGCGATTTCGAGATCCCGCTGCTCGCGCGCGCGACTGTGATCGTCCTCGTGCTCACTGCGCCGACGGTCCTGCACGCGTCGAGCACCATCCAGCCGGACGGCACTGCGCTCGCGGCCGGAGCCGCGATGGTGCTCGCGACGTTGCGGTGGGAGAAGGGCCGATGGCACTGGATCGTCCCCGCGCTCGTCGGTGCGGTCGCGGTGTCGCTGAAGGTCACCAACGGGCTCGTCGTCGGGCTCTGTGTGCTCTACCTGATCCTGCGGTACGTCGAGGACCGGCTCGGGGAGCGACGGGAGACCGGCGCCGACGGCACCGACGGGGATGCGGCACCCGAGCCGTCACCCGACGCCGAGCCGAGCGCCATCGCCGTGCGGACGCGCGTGGTCAACGTCGCGTTCATCGTGGGCGCGGTCGTGGTCGCGGCGCTCGCGTGGTCGGTGTTGCAGCGCGTGATCCAGAAGTTCCCGGGTACCGACCTCCCCACCAACAAGATCTACGAGGTCTCCTCGTTCCCCTACCACGCGTTCTTCGATTCTCTCGGCGCGGGCTTCTCGCCGTTGCAGCATCCCTACCTCCCCGCGCTCACGACCACCCTCAGCGTGGTGCGCGCGTGGCCCATCGTCAACGCCATGCTGATCGGAGGCACGATCATCGGCGCGGTCTGGGCCGGTCGCGGATCGCGGTTGCGCGCGCTCGGCGGCGCCGCGCTGTTCGCGATGTTGATCGTCGGGCCGGTGTTCATGCTCACCGACTACAAGTTCTTCGGCGTGTACTACCCCGGCGGCATCGCGCCGCGGTACGGCTTGTCGATCGTGCCCGCGGCCGCGCTGGTGTCGTCACTGGTGCTCGCCCGCTCGCGCTGGCTGCGCTACGGCGCGGCCGCGTGGGCCGCCTGGGTGGCCGTCATCACCGTGATCGCCCTCGCCGGCCTGTACTGACAACCCCGGTATCCTCGGAGCCTTGATGCGCACGCTCATCATCGTGCCGGCCTACAACGAGGAAGAGTCGGTGCCGGGCACGCTGGCCGAGCTCCGTGCGACGGTCCCCGGGGTCGATGTCGTCGTCGTCGACGACGGATCGCGTGACTCCACGAGCCACGTCGCCCGCCAGAGCGGGGTGTTCACTTTGCAGCTCCCCTTCAACACCGGAGTGGGTGGCGCGGTCCGCACCGGGCTGCGGTTCGCCGAACAGCAGCACTACGAGCGCGCCGTCGTCGTCGACGCCGACGGCCAGCACGATCCGCGGGGCATCGCCACGTTGCTCACCCGGCTCGACGCCGGCGCCGACCTCGTCATCGGCAGCCGGTTCGCCGATCCCGCGAGCACGTACCACGTCGGGCGCGGGCGCCGTGAGGCGATGCGTCTGCTCGGTGCCGTCGTCCACCGCATCACCGGCCGCCGGTTCACCGACGTCACGTCGGGCTACCGCGCGTTCAGCCGACCGGCCATCCGCCTCCTCGCGCGCGAGTACCCGTCGGAGTATCTCGCCGACACGGTGGAGGTGCTGCTCATCGCGCACCGCGCCGGACTCACGCTCGACGAGGTGCCGGTGGCGATGCGCGTTCGCACCGGCGGCGTGCCGTCGAGTCGCAACGTCCGGCTCGCGGTGAACTATCTGCGGTTGCTGGTCGAGATCGCGTGCGGCGGGTACCGCCGGCCGCGCACCACCGGAATGGAGCCCACATGAGCACGAGAGCACACGTCGTGGTGATCGCGATGACGATCGTGATCGTGGCCGTGATCTTCTACCTGGTGAACAAGCGTGAGCTCCGCAGCAAGTACGGGCTGCTGTGGCTCGGCATCGCCGCGCTGCTGCTGCCGTTCGCGATCTTCCCGTCGTTGCTCACCGAGCTGTCGCACGCGATCGGGATCGCGTACCCCCCCACCACGTTCCTCCTCATCGGGCTCGGGTTCCTGTTCGCGGTCGTCGTGCACTACTCGTGGGAGCTGTCACGGGTCGAGAACCGCCTGCGCGAGCTGGCGGAGGAGGTCGCGCTGCTGCGCTTTGCGATCGAGTCCGACGACGGCCGCGAGGTGCCGGCGGGCTGAGCCTCATTCCCCGCGGTCAGCGACGCGGCAGCCGGCACGGCGGCACGATCGGAGCGCGGCAAGCACACCCGACAAGCGTTGCTCGACGGCCACAACCGCGGGCCCCGAGCCCGCAAGATTCGTGAGCTGCTCCGGATCGGACTGCACGTCGTAGAGCTCCCGCTCGCCGGTCACGTACTCCACGTAGAGGTACGCGAGCGTCCGGACCGCCGCGAACTGCGGCACCTGCTCCACGTTGTCGAAGACCACGGAGTTGGCGCGGGGTGGATCTGCGACCGCTGCGGATCTCGGCTGCTGGTCGAGGTCGGGTGGCTCGAGCGTCCCGCGGCGCGCCGCTGCCGACGTCAGTGCGGGAGCATCCGACTCCCTCCAGTGCTGGAGCAGGAACGCGGCGACGCGGGCTCCGCAGGGTCGCGCGTCGCCCTCGCACGACGTCGAGCCAGGACCGGCCGTCCGCGAATGCCGCCGGCCGCAGTCCGGCCATCGACGCGAACGTGGGTGCGAAATCGACATTGCCGATCAGGCCGGTCACGTGTGAGCCCGCCCGGATACCGGGACCCCGCACGAGGAGCGGCACGCGGGTGTCGGTGTCGTACGGCGTCTGCTTCCCTGCAGGCAGTCGGTGCTGACCGAGGTGGTAGCCGTTGTCGGAGGTGAACACCACATAGGTGTTGTCGAGCTGGCCGCTCGAACGCAGGGTCTCGAGCAGCGACGCGACCTCGCGGCCGACACCCGCCAACGACGCGAGCCGTCGCTGGTACAGCGAGTCGATGTCGGCGACATCACCCGGTCGCAGGCGCGGCAGCGAGCGGATGTGGCGCGGCATACCGCTCACGTCGGCCTGGTCGAACGCGGCGGATCTCGGTGCGAGCGTGCCCGTGAAGCGTCCCTCGTCGCCAGGCGCGGGTGGTGCGGGATCATGGGGCGCGAACAGCGACACGTACGCGAAGAACGGCACTCCCGCCTGAGCTGCATCCACGATGAACTGACGGGCGTGGCCCACCGAGACACCGTCGAGGTAGTCGGACGGCGAGTGACCGTATCGACGGAGCACGCCGTCTTCGTTGAGCACATAGTCGTACTGCGTGTACGGGTCTCCCGCGACCGGGCTCGCCCAGGACGACCATCCCGGCGGTACGTATGTGTCGCCGGCGCTGCCGGGATACCCGTTCAGGTATTTCCCGAAGAGTCCGGTGCGGTAGCCCGCGGCCTGCAAGCTGACGGCGATCGTTCGCTGCTCGACCCCACGGGCGCGCGCGACCTCGAATCCGCCGTTCACGGGCCCATTCGTGAGCACTCCCGTGTTGTGCGCGTACTGCCCGGTCAACATCGTCACGCGTGACGGGCAGCACCACGAGACATTGACGAACGCGTCTTCGAAGGTGACGCCTTCGGCTCCGATCAGCTCGGCAACGTTCGGGACCGCGGAGAGCTCGGCCCGGTCCAGGTCGTCGGTGAGCACGTACAGGATGTTGGGTCGTGCCGCGGGGGTGCGCGCCGCACGCGTGGCCCAGGCGAGCGTGGGGGATCCCTGGAGCGCGAGCGCCAGGGCGCCCACGACGAACGCTGCGCAGTAGATGCCGCGCCGCCGGCGCGACCGACCGCCCGACGGTTGCTCGCCCTCCACCGCGGCGACCGTACTGCGTCGTCACCCAGCGTGCTACCGGGGCCGCGGACGGGTGATGGTCGGGGGCGAGTGGAACGACGCCGTGCGCAGCCCCGCGTCGGTCGGTGGGGTCAACACCCAAGGTGTCCACGTCGACGTCGGCACCGACGTAGACGGTCACTGCGAGCACGCACGCAGCGCCGGCGCGGTGATCGTGATGGAGCCGGAAGACCAGTTCTACGGCGACCGCACCTACCGGGCCGCCGACCTCGAGGGGCACGTGTGGACGTTCTCGATGCACGTGCGCGACGTCACGAAGGCGGAGGCCGAAACGGCCATCGGCGTGCCGATCACGGCCACGAACTGGGCGTGAGCGAAATCCCGAACGGGTGAGTGCGAGGCGAGCGCTTCCCAGCCTTGGGATCGCTCGAGGCTCGTCGGGTCACCCTCCTCGCTTGCCTTTCGCTTCCTGGCCTTCGGGGTCACAGAGGTACTCGTAGATCCCGGAAAACGACTTCTCCCAACTCGAGAAGCGCTCCGCGATGTCACGCACCCCCTCCCGCATCAGCGCCCGCCCGAGCTCGGGATCGAGCACGATGCGCTCGATCCCGGCGCTGAGGCTGTCGACGGTGCGGCGCACGAGCAACGAGTTGCCGTGATCACGCAACAGCCAGTGCCCGGCGGGATTGTCGAACGCGACGATCGGCACGCCGCACGCCATGAGCTCCAGCGGCAGGTACGACGGGTGCTCGGAGACGGTGAGCGCGACACCGACGTCGCACGTGCGGTACAGGTCGCCGGTCGCGCGGTAGTCGAGCAGGCCGAGGTGCTCGATGCCCGTGCCGAGGTCGTCGGGACGGGCCCATGAGCCCGCGGTGACGATGCGCACCCGGTCGCCGAGCCGATCCTTGAGCTCTTCCAGCGCGAGCGACGCCAGCTCCCAGCAGTTGCGCCAGTGGCCCGGCCTTGCGTACACGAAGACGGTCGCGACCTGGTCGAGGGTGCGCTCGAACACACGCCCTTCCGCGTGGAAGACCGCGGGATCGATCGCGGGTTGGAACGACATTCCCTTGCCGCCGTACCGCTGCTCGTAGAGACCACGCATGTGCTCGGTGTTGCAGATGCCGTAGAGCCCGAGGCGGTAGCTCTCCTCCGCGAGCGCGTAGAGCGTTCCCGCGGGATAGAACATCGGCTCGAAGTCCTGGATCATGTAGAACTTCCGACGCTCGCCCGCGTGCTGCGCGACGGAGTACGCCGTTGCCCACAAGGTTGCGATCGCGACGTCGGCCGGCGGGACGCGGTCGATGGCCGCGCGCGAGGCGTCGTGGAACGAGAAGGGCGAGCCCGCGAGTGCAGGAAACGCGGCGGTGATCGCGGACCGGAAGAACTCGTCGTTCTCCTCGGCCCAGAACACGAACCGGTTCTCCACCCCGTGCGTGCGCGCCAGATGGTTGGCGAGGCGCAGCGCAGTGTTGATGCCGCCGTAGAAGGGGCTGTCGATGTCGGGGAGGAACCAGTTGATCGACTTCACGTCGAACGCCGCGCGGTTCGCGGTGTGCACACCCTCGACGGCACGCGCGTCGGCGTCGGTGACGCGGTACATGTTGGCGAGCGTGATCGACTCCTCGCCGTCGCTCGACTGACGGAACACGCGCAGCTCGCGGCCGAGCGGTCCCGACATCCGCACGGCCGGCGTGGGCTCGAAGCGGGAGCGCAGCGCGGGCGTGAGGCTCGCGAGTGACAGGTTGGGCGAGAAGTAGGGGTCGCCACCGATCACCCAGTGCTGATAGCGCCAGTAGCTGGCGAAGAAGTCGGCACGGGGGATGTTGGTGCCGCGCGTCGATGCTTCGAGGTGCCGCACGCCGGTGAACGGTGTGCACACGTTGCGCATACCCACGTTCACTGCGTCGAGCCCGAGCACGACGTCGCTCCCCATCAGCTCGAACCGCTCGTCGAGTCCGCCGAGGTCCTCGAACACCGTCCGCCGCACCGCGAGGCACGCGCCGGTGACGGCGAGCACGTTGCGGTACCACGACGTGGACCCGAACAGCGAAGGAGAATCGGGGCGCATCCCCTGGAAGACGTGGTCGGCGAAGCCCGAGAGCCCGAGGATCACTCCGGCGTGCTGGATCGTGCCGTCGCCGTCGACCATCTGTGCGCCGACGACCCCGACGCCGGGCTGCACGACCCAGCCGACCATCTCGCGCAGCCACCCCGGCTCGGGAAGCTCGGTGTCGTCGTTGAGGAACACGAGGACCTCGCCGCGCGCTCCCGCCGCGCCCGCGTTGTTCGCGGCGGAGTAGTTGAACGGCCGCGTCCACCACTCGACCGTGAGGGGGAGCGCGGGGAACGTCTCGGCATACCACCGCTCGTTGTCGTCGCTCCGCTCGCCGTTGTCGACGACGACGACGTCGAGGGCCGGGTAGTCGGTGGACGCGAGACCTTCGAGCACGCGGGAGACCAAGGGGCGGTTGTGCCGGGTCGGGATGACGACCGTCACGTGCGGCCACTCGGCGGGCTCCCACGCGAGCCGCACGGTGCCGCGCTCGAACGTGACCGTCGCCGGCAATTCGAGGCGCGCCACGTGATCCTCGACCACGTTGACGCACTGCACGACGTTCGGGTTCGGCCGTCGGTTGAGATGGGTGAGCACGCGGGGCACCCGGCCGACCCGCGTCTCGTCGAGCCCCGCGCGCAGGAGAAGGTCCCACCACGCGCCGTCACCGAACTCGGTGCGCAGGCCGCCGACCGCGGCGAAGCGGCGGTGGCGCATCGCGAACGAACGGCCGATGTAGTTCGCCCCGAGCAACAGATCGGGCGACCATGACGGCCGGAACTGCGGATCGGTGCGGCGTCCCTGCACGTCGAGACGATCGTCGTCCCAGTAGACGAGGTCGACCAGGGGGTCCTGGCGCGCGAGATGTGCGATCTCGAAGAAGCAGTCGGGCGCGAGCATGTCGCCGGCCTCGACCACCATCACGAAGTCGCGGCGCGGCTCGTGTGCGAGCACGGGGTTCACCTCGGCGAGGGCGCCGCGCGCGGCGACGTGATGCGCGACCACGCGGTCGTCGTGTGCGTTCGCCGCCGCGGCGGGCGCGTCGGGCCCGATCAGCGTGACCTGCCAGTGCCCCCACGTCTGGTCCTGGATCGACTGCACGGTGCGCTTCAGGCCCTGGATCCGGCCCCGCTGCACGACGACGCACTCGATCCCGACCGGCCCGACCACGTTGGCCGACACCGCGCGCTGCTTGGCAAGGGTCTTGCGGTCGGCGTCGTGGCTGCGGTGCCAGTTGGCGTACGACGGCGGCCGCGGTTCGCGGATGGCCGAGCGTCCGAGATGCTCGCGCAGGAGGCCGACGTGCTCGCGCGTCGCGCGTGCGGCCTCGATACTGAAACGGGCCGCCCTGCGCTGGCTGCTGCCTTCGGGCATGAATCGCTTCGCCGCCGGCGCGATCGGGCCGGGAAGACGGTCGAAGAGCGACGGTGGCGGGATCGCCGGCCCGCTGCGGCTCGCCTCGAGCTCGTCGACGCGGGCGCGCAGCTGCTGGATGCGTTGGAGCAGCAGCTCGTCGGCCAGCACCGGGTGGTGCTCACGTGACGCGCTCGATTCGTCGTCGCGCGGCGGCATGGGGATCTTCGGCGCCGTCCCGTCGGCCGGCACCGTCGCCCGCAGGCCACACTGCCACCGCGACTCCGGGCCTTCCTTCCAGAACACGGGGTCCCACGTGGTGGGGTCGATCTCTTCGATGTCGTCGTAGCCCGCGGCTTCGAACACGCGGCGCAACGATCCGATGTCGTAACACCACACGTGATGCGACGGCTGCTCGTACGAGTAGATGAATCGCTCGTTCAGGAACTCGTTGGTGAGCTCACCGCGGTCGTACGCCGCGAAGACGGCGCGCATGTCGGGCACCACCGCCGACACCTCGGCACCCGCGGGCAGCTTGTCGGCAATCATCGCGAGCAACGCGGTGGCGCTCGCAGGCAACAGGTGCTCGAGGAAGTGGCCCATGTAGAGCTCGGTGACCTCGTGGCCGTGCTCCCGCACGAAGTCGAATGAATCCATGCACACGTCGGGGTTGACGTCGGGGTTGCCGTCGACGTTGACCCAACCCTGCATGTAGCCGTGGCCGGAGCCGAGATTGACGCGCATAAGGCACGTCAATCTACTGGGAGCGGGTTTCGGATCCGGGTCCTGGCTCAGTGCTGCCGGCGGATCTTGCCGACGGCCTTCGTGCCGAGGGCCTGCCACTCCCCGCGGCGCGCGAGGTCGACGGCGCGCTGCGCCGCCGCGACCAGCTCGTGGGGCATCAGGTTGCCGCCCCGAGCGATCGCCTTCGCAGTGACGGGGTCGAGGAGGTCGGGGCTGCGCCGGGGCGCGGCGCAGAAGCCGGCGAGCGGCTCCAGCACCGTCGACCAGCGGAACGTCTGCCCCAGTGCGCGCGCCGCGGTGCCCATGGCCGCGCGCCGGTCGGGATCGCCGAGCAAGGCATCGAGCGCGGCTTCGAGCGCGTCGACGTCTTCTGCGGGCACCGCGGCGCCGGCATCGTGCTCGGTGATGAGATCGGCGAGCACGTCACCTTCGGTCACGACCGTGGGCAGCCCTGCCCAGAGGTAGTCGAGCACGCGGGTGCGGAACGAGAACGCGGTCTCGACGTGGTCGAAGTGCGTGCTGACCCCGATGTCGGACTCGAGCAGGAAGTTCTGACGCGCGTCGTAGTCGATCCACTCGTGGAAGAACACGTGCGTGCCGGTGAGGCCGAGCTCGTCGGCCAGGGCGCGGGCGCGCGCGTTCATCTCCATGTCGGGCACGCCGGGGTTCGGATGGCTCACGCCCGCGAAGAACAGCCGCACGTGCGGTCGCCGGTGCCGCAGGCGGTCGACTGCGTGCAGCAGCGACAACGGGTCGAACCAGTTGTACACGCCCCCGCCCCACAGGATCACGTCGTCGCCGTCGCTGATGCCCGGGACGACGCCGCGCAGCGCGGGCGCGACGTGCTCCGGTGGCTGGTCCTCGATGCCGAACGGGACGACGTCGAGCAGCGCGCGGAGATCGGGGCTGCGGTCGTAGGTGTGCTCGTTCAGGCGCCCGACGCCCGCGAGCTGGCCGAGCCAGAAGTCGCGCTGCCGGGGGCTCGCGCACAGGAAGAAGTCGCCGCGCCGCAGCTGCTCGTTGACGACGTCGACCGCGGTGCCGATCGACGCACGCCGTGCGAGGGGGTCGAGCCCTCGGGTCTGCTCCAGCACCTCCAGGTGGAACGGGTCGTACAGGTCGACGACGAGCGACGCGTTCGATCGGCCCAGCGCGGGCGCGTACCGCAGGACGTCGCCCTGGAGCACGACGACGTCGACGCGTTCCCCGAGCGTCTGTCAGCGTCGGCCCGCGACACGAACGCGCACCGGAAGTCGGCGTGGTGCAGGTCGCACTGCCGCGTGCTGAGCAGTTCGACGTCGTGGTCGCGGGCGAGCCCGCGGGCCATGTGCCACGCGCGGATCGCCGGGCCCGCCATGCGCGGCGCAAGCACGTCGGCGGTCACCACGGCGACGCGATGGCGGCTCATCCGCGTGGTCAGCCGGCGCGCTTGTGCGCATCAGGAGGGCTCGAGCGCTTCGCCCTCCCACATACCGCCCAGCGACACCACGCCGACCTCTTCGTAGGGCTCGCCCGCCTCGATGTCGAACCGGAACGCCCGCTCGACGTGGTCGTACGCGTGCAGCGCGGCGAGGTCGTAGATGGCGACGGTGAAGTGGTACCCCCCGGGGAGCAGCAGGAGCCGGGGGATCCGGTAGTCGACGAACCCGCGACCATCGAGGCACCGGCAGAGCAGGCCCGCGTGACGGGTGTTGGGCCCGGTGATCGCGACGCCTTCGATGTTGTTCAGCGCGCTCCCGAACTGCACGTCGCGCACCGGCTCGGGTCGCGTGGTAGTGAATGCGCAACGTGACCGAGTCGCCGGTGTGCGCCTTGGTGACGAGCGCCCCGTTCGCGTCGAGCATCTCGACCCGCTCGATCTTCACCTCGCCGGAGCCCCAACGCACGAAGCCGCTGGCGTCGTCCTGGTCGGCGAACGCGTCGGCGAGGTAGTGGTCGATGATCGGCCCGGCGGGGCCGAGGTCACGCAGCTGCCCGTGCTCGAGCAACGCCACCTCGTCGCACAGCGCGCGCACGGAGGGGAGCGAGTGCGACACGATGACGATCGTCTTGCCCTGCTGGCGGAAGTCGGCGATCTTCTCCGAGCACTTGCGCTGGAACTCGGCGTCACCGACCGCGAGCACCTCGTCGATGAGCAGGATGTCGGGATCGACGTTGATCGCGACCGAGAACCCGAGACGGACGTACATACCCGACGAGTAGTTCTTCACCGGCGTGTCGATGAACTGCTCGATGCCGGCGAAGTCGACGATGCCGTCGAAGCGCGCGTCGAGCTGCTTCTTGGAGAGGCCGAGGATTGCGCCGTTCAGGTAGACGTTCTCCCGCCCCGAGAGCTCGGGATGGAACCCGGCGCCGAGCTCGAGCAGCGCCGAGATCTTGCCGACGGCGGCGATCGATCCCTTGTCGGGCCGCAGGATCTTCGCCATGCACTTGAGCATGCGTGCTCTTGCCCGAGCCGTTCTCGCCGATGAGGCCGAACGTCGTGCCCTCCGGCACGTCGAACGACACGTCCTGCAACGCCCAGAACTCCTCGAAGCGGGCGCGCCCGCCGCGCAGCACGGCGATCTTCAGCGACTGGTTCCGCTCGTGGTAGAGGCGGAAGCGCTTCGACACGCCGTCGACGGTGATCGCGGCCTTCCCGCTCACACTTCCTCCGCGAGGCGCGGCTCGAGCTTGCCGAACACCCACCACCCGATGAGGAGCGAGCCGATCGTCCACCCCATGAGGTAGAGCATCGTGGCCCAGCTCGGGAAGCGGAGGTCGTAGAGCACGGCCCGGAACGCCTCGATGAAGCGCGCGATCGGATTGAGCTCGTAGATGGCGCGCACCGGCACGTCGACGCCCGCCACCTCGCGGCTCTCGGGCACGAGCGTGACCGGGTACACGATCGGCGCCGAGTAGAAGAGCGCCATGATGATGATGTTCATGAAGTGCTTCACGTCGCGGAAGTAGACGTTGCACACCGCGAGGACCATGCCCCAGCCCAGCATCATCCCCGTGAGCATGGCCACGAGGAGCAACGCCAGCGGGATCCACGGGATGATCATGTTGCCGACGAGCAGCAGGATCGCGCCGAGCACGCCGAGCTCGATCAGGAACGTGACGTCGAGCGACGCGATGCTCGACGCGACGAGCAGCTCGCGCGGGAAGTAGACCTTCTTGATCAAGTTCGCGTTCATCACGAGTGAGTCGAGTGACAGCGTGAGTGCGCTCGACATGAAGTTCCACGGCACCAGCGCGCACAGCAGGAACACCACGAAGCTCTTGAGCCCGCTCGGATCGCCCCGCGGCGGCTTCACCTGGAGGAACACCGAGAACACGATCGTGTAGATCACGACCGACGCCACCGGGTTCAGCAGCGACCACGTCCAGCCGAGAACCGACTTCTTGTACTTGCTGCGCAGCTCCCGGAGGGTCAGGTTGACGACCAGCTCGCGGGTTCCGGCGTACTCGCTCAGCGCGGACATCCCGGCCTCAAGCTAGCGCGTGGCCGGATGCGGGCCGGTGCTGGGTGAAGCCACACAACGCATTCACGACCGGCCCAATTCTGGAAAGCCCCAACTATGAAAGCAAGGCGCGCGGCAGCAGGTCCATGCCGAAGCCGGTGAGGATGGCGAGGTAGAGCAGGCCGGTGGCGGCCATCACCGCCGAGTACGAGCGTTCCTTCAGCGCGAACCACGTGGCGACCACGAGCCCGATCGTGGTGATCGACGCCACGATCCACATCCAGCCGACGATCCCGTTGTAGCCGTCGTCGATGGTGCCGTTGAGCACCGACACCATGCCGACCGGGATCAGGTATGCAACCAGCTCGAAGCACCAGAGCGCCCCGACCCACTTCACCAGCTCCTTGATCGGGTCACGCGCGAGGCCCGGCTGCACGAGGTACCAGTGCCCGAGGAGCATGGCGTCGGTGACCGCCCCGAGGAACAGTGCGCCGACGAACAGGCGGAACAGCGACAGCTCGTAGGGGCCGCCCACGTAGGCCGCCGCACCGAACAGCGCGACCGCGCCGGCGATCGGAGCGAGGAGATCGAGGCGGGGGTCGAACTCCGGGCCGGCGGCCGCAGTCCCCTGGTCGGCACCGTCGGACCCGGCGGTCTCGTCGGCCTTGGTCATCGCCGCGACGCGAGCCGCGCGCCGGGCCGCGACCTCACGGTGGCCGCGCACGCCCGCCGACCGGCGGTACCCCGACTGCGCGAGCGCGGCGGCGGCGGCGAGCGCCATCAGCGCCGCGCCGATGTTGCGGATGGCCGCGCCGGTCCCCGACTGCCCGAGGCCCGCGACCACGCCGAGCGCCGCGAGCACGCCGAAGACGATCCGCAACAGCCAGCCGTAGCCGAGGCCGACCTCGCGGCGCCGCGTGGTGATCCAGCAGAAGAAGAGCCCGCCCGCGGCCAACTGGACGAGCAGCGTCGCGACGTCGAACTTCACCGTGGTCCCGGTCCTCAGTCGACGACGGCGAGATCGCGGGGTGCGCGGTTCAGCCGCTCGGGGCCCGCGTCGGCCGCGACCACGATGTCTTCGAGCCGCATGCCGAAGCGCCCGGGAAGGTAGATTCCGGGCTCCACGCTGAACGTCTGCCCGGCAACGAGACGCGTGTCGTTGCCCGCGACCAGGTACGGGTCTTCGTGTGCCTCCGCGCCGATGCCGTGACCAGTTCGGTGGATGAACGTGTCGCCGTATCCACCGTCCGAGATGACCCGGCGCGCTGCCGCGTCGACGGCTGCGCACGTCGCACCGACGGTCGCCGGCGCGCACGCCCGCCTCCTGCGCGGCGACCAGCACGTCGTACGCGTCCCGCACCTCGGATGGCTGCTCGCCGACCGCGTACATGCGCGTGATGTCGGAGCAGTAGCCGTCCATCGTGCCGCCGAAGTCGCACAGCACGAGCTCACCCGGCTCGATCACACGTGTCGACGGGTCGTGGTGCGGGCTGGCCGCGTTCGATCCCGCAGCGACGATCGCGAAGTTGGCGCGCTGGTGCCCGGCATCGAGCATGCGCTCGACCAACTCGCGGTGCACGTCGATCTCCTTGCGACCGGCAAAGCCCCGGTCGCGCATCACGACCGCGATGTCGTCGACGGCCGTGGCCGCGGCACGCAACGCGTCGATCTCCGCCGCGTCCTTCACGACGCGGAGAGGCCCGGTGACGTCGACGGCGCGGCGGAAGGCAACTTCGGGGAGCGCAGCTTGGAGGGCGAGCACGAAGCGCGCCCACGTCTGGTCGCCGATCGCCGCGGCTGCGAGCACCGCGTGCGAGCTCGGCGACGACCTCGATCGGGGTCGTCAGTCTCGTCCCACGGCCGGATCGCGAACGCGTCGGGGTGCTCGACGACACGCGGGGCTTCGAGGCGCGGCACGACGAGCACGGGTTGGGTGTCGAGATCGCTCCGCACGACCAGCATGGTGAGCCGCTCGAGCGGCATCGCCTCGTAGCCGGTGAGGTAGGGCAGGTCGGCACCCGTCGACAGCAGGAGCACGTCGACCCCGAGCGCACCCATGCGCTCGCGCGCGCGCCGGAGCCTCGCCGAATACATCAGCGAGCGAGCGCCTGCGAGCGGGGTGTCCCGGCTCGCAGCGAGCGAGCCATCGCGGAGCCCTGCTTGGCGTGGTAGCTGGAGCGGACGAGCGGCCCGGACTCCACGTGGGCGAAGCCGAGGCCCTCGGCGTAGGCGCCGAGGTCGGCGAACTCGTCCGGGGTCCACCAGCGGGCGACAGGAAGGTGGTCGGCCGACGGTTGCAGGTACTGGCCGAGGGTGAGGATGTCGACGCCCACGTTGCGGAGGTCCGCGATCGCGGCGCGCAGCTCATCGGCGGTCTCGCCGAGCCCGAGGATGATCCCCGACTTCGTGACCAGCCCCGCGTCCTTCGCCCGCGCGAGCAGCGCCAGCGACCGGAAGTAGTGCGCCGAGGGCCGCGCGGTGCGTTGCAGGCGCGCGACGGTCTCGAGGTTGTGGTTCAACACGTCGGGGCGCGCCGCGAAGATCACGTCGAGCGCGTCGGCGTCGCCCTTGCAATCCGGGATGAGCACCTCGATCGTGGTCGCGGGCATCCGCGCCCGGACCGCCGCGATCGTTGCCGCGAACCCTGCCGCGCCGCCATCCGCGACGTCGTCGCGCGCGACGCTCGTGATCACCGCGTGCTCCAACCCGAGCGTCGCCACCGCTTCCGCGACCCGCGCCGGCTCGTCGGGATCGAGCGCCAACGGCTTGCGGGTGTCGACGAGACAGAACCCGCACGCGCGGGTGCACCGATCACCGAGGATCATGAACGTCGCGGTGCGGTCGGCCCAGCACTCGTAGATGTTCGGGCACCCGGCCTCTTCACACACCGTGTGCAGCTCGAGCCCCCGCATCAGCCGCTGCGTCTCCCGGAACCCCACCCCCAGATCCGCCTTCACCCGCATCCACCCCGGCCGCTCCACTCGCATCTGCGTTTTGGCGTCGGTAAAGGCCACCAGAGGTGGGTGTACCGACGCCAAAACCGGGGGCTGGGCTTGCGAGACGCTGAAGCGGGCGGGCGACGTCGCCTGGAAGTCGACCTCGTCGTACTCGAAGTGACGGGCGAACACCGCGGTCACCGCGTCGACGACCACGCGCATGTCGGGCGCGTCGGCGAGCAGTGCCGTCATCGACGTGACCCCACGGTCACGGATCCCACACGGCACGATATGGCCGAACATCGCCAGATCCGGGCTCACGTTCAACGCGAACCCGTGACGAGTGCGACCCCGCGCGATCCGCACACCGATCGCCGCGATCTTCTCGTTCCCCACCCACACGCCCGTGAGCCGAGGCTCACGTCGCGCTTCGATGCCGAACCCGGCAAGCGCGTCGATCAGCGCCGCTTCGAGCGTGCGCACGTACGCCACCACGTCGCGTTGGCCGTTGCGCCACTCCGTGAGCGTGATGACCGGATACCCGACCAACTGCCCCGGCCCGTGATAGGTGACGTCACCACCGCGATCCGCACGCACCAGCTCCGCCCCCACACTCGCGGGCGGCACCAACACGTGCTCGAGGCCGGCGCTCGAGCCCAACGTGTAGACGTGCGGATGCTCGAGCAACAACAAGTAGTCGTCAGCCGCGCGCTCGTGCAACGCGCGCTGCAGCTGGTCGCCCTCCGAATAGGGCACCCGACCCAGCCAACGGGCCCGCAGCATCAATCGAGCTCGGCCTCCCAGTCGCGTTGCTCGAGCACTTCTTTCATCGCGCCGAGGAACGCGGCTGCGTAGCCACCGTCGAACGCCCGGTGATCCCACGTGAGCACGAGCATGCCGGTGTGGCGGATCGCGATCGTGTCGTCGCCGTCGGCTGTGGTGATCACGACCGGCCGCTTCTTGATGCCGTCGGTCGAGAGGATCGCGACCTGGGGCTGGTTGATGATCGCCAACGTCATGAACGTGCCGAACGGACCGGGATTGGTCACGGTGAACGTGCCACCGACCACGTCGTCGGGCATGAGCTGACGCGTGCGCGCCCGCGCGGCGAGGTCGTGCACCTCACGCGAGATGAGCCGCAGGCGCTTGCCGTCGACGCCGCGGATCACCGGTGCGACGAGGCCTTCGAAGTCGAGGTCGACCGCGACACACAGGTTCACGTCGCGGTGCACGATCAGCGCGTTGTCACCGACACTCGCGTTGACCTTCGGGAAGTCGCGCACCGCGTCACAGAACGCGCGCGCGACGAACGGCAGGTAGGTGAGCGAGAAGCCCTCCTGCGCCTTCCACTCGGCCTGGTGCGCGCGCCGGACGCGTTCGATGCGCTCGAAGTCGACTTCGACCGACGTGTACACGTGCGCGCTCGTCGCCTTCGACCGCACCATGTGCTCGGCCGTGCGCCGCCGGATGTTGTCGAACGGGATCACCTCATCCCTGACCCCCGGCACCCCCGCCGGCAACGGCGCCGGCCTTTCCGGCGTCACGGTTCTTTCTGGCACAGGCGCTGCGGCCGTCACCGTGCCGGTCGCGTCTGACACGTCCGGCGCAGCCGCGGGCGGAGCGGAGACAGGTGCCGCGTCGAGCACGTCCTTCCGGGTGAGGCGACCCCCGGGGCCGCTGCCCTGGATCGAACGGGCGTCGAGGCCGCGCTCCGCGACCAGCCGCCGCACGATCGGTGACGTCAACGGCGGATTCAACCGATCCAGATCAGAAGGAGGAGCAGCGGGCGCTGCGGCCGTCGCCGTGCCGGCCGCGTCTGACACCTCGGGCGCGACCTCGGGCGGAGCCGAAACCGGCTCGGGCTCGGGTGCCGGAACCACAGGCGCCGCGGTTGTCTCCGTGCCGGCCGCGTGCGGCACGTCCGGCGCGACCTCGGGCGGAGCCGGAACAGGCGTCTCCGGAAGGGCGTGAGGCACGTCCGGCGCGACCTCGGGCGGAGCCGAAAGCTCGTCGCCCAACACCGCCAAACGGGTGCCGACTTCGACGGTCTCGCCTTCGGGCACCAGGATCTCGGTGATCACCCCGCCGACGGGCGCGGGCACCTCGGAGTCGACCTTGTCGGTCGACACCTCGAACAGCGGCTCGTCGGCCTCGACTCGATCACCGACCTGCTTGAGCCATCGGGTGATCGTGCCCTCCGTGACCGTCTCCCCCAGTTGGGGCATCGTCACGTCCAAGCGATTTCCTCCATGTCAGGTCCCCCGCGCGGTTCGGGCAGTCATCAGTGCAGCCTCCGGCCGGTCAGCGCCATCGCGGCCTCGCCGATCATCTCGCCCAGGGTCGGGTGCGGGTGCACCAACGCCGCGAGATCCGCGGCGTTGGCCTCCCAGTTCACCGACAAGTACCCCTCCCCGAGGAGCTCCGTCGCCCACGGGCCGGCCACGTGCGCGCCGACGAGCGTGCCGTCCGGCGTCGACACGAGCTTCACGAGCCCGTCGGTCTCGCCGATGATCACCGCACGCGCGTCACCACCGAAGTGCTGCGTCGACACCTCGACCTCACCGAAGCGCTCGCGTGCCTGCTCCTCGGTGAGCCCGCAGAACGCCACCTCGGGGTGCGTGTAGATCAGCCACGGGACCTTCTCGTAGTCGACGGGCACCGCCGCCTCGCCGAGGATCGTCTTCACCAGCACGATCGCCTCCGAGAACCCCACGTGCGCGAGCGCCGGCGTGTCGACGACGTCACCGGCCGCGTACACGCCCTCGACGTTCGTGCGCATGTTGCCGTCGACCACGACGAACCCGCGCGCGTCCACCTCCACGCCGGCCGCGTCGAGCCCGATCCCCGCAGTGCTCGGCGCCCGCCCGACGCTCACGATCACGACGTCGACGCTCTCCGAGTGCGAGCGCCCACCCGCCTCCCACGAGATCACCAGCTCGCTCACGCCTTCGATCCCCGTGACGCGCGCGTCGGTGTGCACGTTCACCCCGCGCTTGCGGAACGACCGCGCCACCACCTTCCCCGCATCGACATCCGTGCCGGCGAGGATGCGCGGCAACGCCTCGATGATCGTGACCGCGCTCCCCATGTCGACGAGCATCGACGCGAACTCACACCCCACGACACCACCGCCGATGATCGCGACCCGCGCCGGCAGCGCCGCGAGCTCGAGCACGTGATCCGACGACAGGATGCGCGTGCCGTCGAAATCGAGACCCGGCAACGACCGCGCTTCCGAACCCGTCGCGATCACGACGTTGGCGCCGGTCAGCGTCGTGACCTCGGTGCCCGCCTCGCCTCCACTTGGCGTGACCCGCACCGTGTGCGCGTCGACGAGCTCGCCGCGCCCGATGACGACCGTCACCTTGCGGCCCGACAGCAGCCCCTCGAGACCCTTCGTGACCCGGTCGACGACCATGCGCTTGCGCACCTGCGCCTGCTCCAGGTCCAGCGACGGCGCACCCACCTCGATCCCGTACTCGGACGCCCGCTGCACCGTACGCAGGACCTCCGCGGTCTGCAGGAGCTCCTTGGCCGGGATGCAGCCCCGGTGCAGGCACGTGCCACCCACGCGGCGATCTTCCACCATCGCGATGTTCAGGCCCGCCGCAGCTCCGTACAGCGCGGTCGCGTACCCAGCCGGCCCCCCACCGAGGACCACGATGTCGAAATTCTCACCCAGAGCAATCGCCTCCTGCCTCAATCCGCTCGACAGATCATCGCGCCAGCAGGATCTGGATCGCGCCAGCAGCGAGGATGGCCACTCCGGTGATGGCCGCGAGGATGAGCAACATCCGGGTACTGATGCCCCAATCCTCGCACGCGACCTGCACTCACTCCGTACCCGGTCTGTGCCGATAGCCCCGGTATGCTCTTCGACGCTCGACAACGAGCAGGGGCCAGAGACCCCGGAAGAGAACCCACGAGCATGTCCCAGCGCGCACAACGCATGATCGAGGCGGCTCGCAAGCTCCCGGTGCCCGAGGGAACCTACGCGGTCGGCCTGGGTCTCATCATCTCCGGGATCACCGCGTACGGATTCCAGATCCTCGCGTTCCGCGGTCTCTCCAAGACCGACTACGCCGCGCTGAACGGCCTCTGGATCCTGTTGTTCATCGTCGCGCCCGGGTTCTTCCTCCCGCTGGAGCAAGAGGTCGGGCGCGCGGTCGCGCACCGCCGCGCGAACGGCGAGGGCGGCGGTCCCGTCATCCGCAAGGCCGCGTGGGCCAGCGCCGCGCTCACCGGAGGGCTGATCGTCTTCACGCTCGTGTGGGCGTTCGTCTTCCCGCTCGTCGAGCGCATGTTCCACGGCCAGACAGTGCTGCTCGCGTGCTTCCTGATCGGGCTCGCGACGTACGCGGTGCAGTTCCTGGTGAAGGGCGCCTTCTCGGGCAACGGGCGCTTCGGGCCCTACGGGATGATCCTCGGGAGCGAGGGCATCATCCGCATGATCCCGCTGATCGCGCTCGTCGCGCTCGGTGTCGACAACCTGCTCTGGTACGGCCTCGCGCTCGCGGTCCCACCCATCCTGGCGGTGCTGGTCTCCCTGCGCGGCCAGCACGGGCTCATGCCGCCCGGGCCCGAGGCCCAGTGGTCCGAGCTGTCCACCAACCTCACCTACCTGCTGCTCGGGTCCCTCACCGCCCAGGCCCTGAGCTACTCGGCCGCCCTCGGCGGGATCGTGCTCGCCCAGGGCCCCGCCGAGCGGAAGATGGTCGCCGACTTCATCGTGGGCTTCTTCATCGCGCGGATCCCGATCCTCCTGTTCCAGGCGGTGCAGGCCGCGCTGTTACCGAAGCTGGCGGGGCTCGCCGGCGCCGGTCGCATCGACGACTTCCGCAGTGGCCTGCGCAAGCTGGTGCTCATCGTGATCGGCGTGGGCGTCCTCGGGATCGTCGGTGGTGTCACCGTCGGGCCGACCGTCGGCAAGATCCTGTTCGGCAACCAGTTCAACCTCGAGTGGGTGGATCTCGGGCTGTTGTGCGCGGGCAGTGCGTTCTTCATCCTCGCCCTCACGCTCGCGCAAGCGTTGATCGCGCTCCACGGTCACGCCCGCGCGTTCGTCGCGTGGCTTTCCGGGCTCGTCGTCGCCATCCTCGTGACTGCGTTCAGCACCCACGAGCTGTTCCGCCGCATCGAATACGGGTTCCTCGCCGGCTGCGGGATCGCCGCGCTGATGATGGGAGCGCTGCTCGCGAGCCGCATGAGCACGGCAACGCCCGAGAGCCTCGAACTGCTCGTCGAGCAGATCGAAACCGAACCGCTCGAGATCTAGCGCGGTGCGCGCGCTCGTCACCGGCGCGAGCGGGTTCGTCGGCCGCCACCTCGTCGCGCACCTCGAAGCCGAGGGCGACACCGTCATCGGGCTCGACCGCAACGGGCCCGAGCCCACTGACATCACCGATGCGGACGCCGTACGCGAGCGCGTCGTCGACGCGCACCCCGACGCGGTCTATCACCTCGCCGCGCTCACCCATGTCGGTGAGTCTTGGAACCAACGCGATGCCGTCGCGGGGGTGAACGTCGACGGCACACGCCACGTCGTCGACGCGTGCGCGGGAACGAACGTGCGCGCGGTCGTCATCGTCGGGAGCGCCGAGCAGTACGGCGCGGTCGCCGCCGACGACCTCCCCATCCGTGAGACGACCGCGCAACACCCGCTCTCGCCGTACGCGGAGAGCAAGGTCGCGGCCGAGGAAGTGGCCCTGCGCGCGTGGGAGGACCAGCGGGTGCCGGTGCTGCTCGTGCGCGCGTTCAACCACACCGGCCCGGGTCAGTCGGCACGATTCCTCGTGCCCGCGCTCGCGGCGCGCATCGTCGGTGCCGAGACGGGTGGCACCGACGAGCTCGCCGTCGGGAACCTCGATCCGGTGCGCGACCTGAGCGACGTGCGCGACGTCGTGCGCGCGTACCGGCTCCTCGCGCTCCACGGAAGCCCCGGCGACGCCTACAACGTGTGCTCCGGCCGCGGCGTCTCGGTGCGGGCGATCGCGTTCGGGTTGCTGTCGATGGCGCGGCGCGAGCTCCGTCTCGCCGTCGACCCGTCACTCGTGCGCCCGGTCGACGTCCCGGTGCTGATCGGCAACGCAGCGAAGATCCGGTACGCGACCGGCTGGGCCCCCGAGGTCGACCTCACCCGCACCCTGTGGGAGGTGCTGCACGGCGCTCGGGAGCGGGCCGCCACCACACCGGCATAGCGCCCGTCATTACCCCGCCGGTGGTCAAATCCCGCTTGCGCCCCCCCTGTGCCTTGTGCGAACCGAAATCAGGCCTGGCGGTCGAGCCAGCCGAGGAGCGTGGCGAGCGCTCGGGGGTCGTGACGCAGGTGATGGCCCGCGCCGGACACGAGCCGCATTTCGGTGTTGGGCCCCGCGGCCGCGGCGAGTGCCCGCGCCTCCTCGACCGGAACGTCGATGTCGTCGACACCGTGCAGGATGAGCAACGGCCGGTCGCCGAGACGGCGCACCGCATGCTCGGCGTCGAGCAGTTGGAGCTCACGACCCCACGCGCTCGTGTCGGGCGGATAGCCATCGGTGCGGATCATGCCCATCTCGCGCGCCTCGGTCACGAGACCACCGGGATCTCGGACCCAGTCACCGAGGCTGGTACGGGCCGCGATCGGCGCCGACGCCGCGGACGAGGTCGTCGTTCATCGCTTCACACAACGCGAACGTCGCGCCGTGACCGAACCCGACCGTCCAGACGCCGCGCACATCGGGACGCTCGGCCAGCGTGCGCACCGCGGCGCGCAGGTCGTGCAGCCAGCCGCGCACCGAGAAGTCGCCCTCCGACGTGCCCGTGCCACGGAAGTTGAACGTGAGCACGACGTACCCCGAGTCGCGCGCGAGGCGGTCGGCGAGGTCCGCGTACGTCGTGCCCACCGTCGCCGCGCCGCGCGGGCCGTTCGGGAAGCCGTGGCACACCACGAGCCCCTGCGCGCGCCCGGGCGGCGGAGGTGTCGCGAGGTGCGCGGAGAGCCGCAGTCCGCCGAGTGAGAGGATCGTGTCGTCCATGAGCCGCCTATTGTGGATGCGTGGCTACTGCGTGCAAGGAATGGGCGGTCATCGTCCACGCGCTGCTCGAGGGTGAGCAGATCATCGATGTGCGCAAGGGCGGCTTGCACGAGGGCGGTCGGCACTTCGACCTGCAGTCCACCCGGTTCTGGCTGTACCCGACCGCCGAGCACCAGAAGCCGGAGCTCTTGAAGGAACCGTACCGGCACTGGATCGACCTCGCGTCGGCGGCTCCAATCGGCCAGCCGATCCGTATCGACGGATGGGCCGACGTCGATCACGCAGCCGAGATCACGGAGCCCGAGCAGCTCGACGCCCTCGCGTCGAAGTTGATCTGGACGCCCGAATACGCGCAGTCGCGGTTGGGCTGGAAGCGCCGCGATCCGCTGTGGGTGCTCGTCCTCCGGGTGCACCGGCTCCTCGAGCCGATCACGGTGCCGTGGAACGATGCGTACGGTGGCTGCACCAGCTGGGTCGAGCTCGAGGGGCTCCCCGACGACCCGGCGTCGGTGCCGAGCGAGCCGGCACTGTCCGACGTCGCGTTCGAGGGCCGCCTCAAGGGCGCACTCGTTGCCCTGCCTGCGCTCGCCCCTGTCGCCTGAAGCGCCTCAGCCCTCGTCGTGGGCGGATCGGAACGGCCGATAGCCGCGGTTGCGCGCCTCGGCGAGCGTGTCGGGCCCGAACGCCGCGAACCGCTCCGACGCGATGAGCTCGGCGACGCGTGACTGTGTCTCGGCGTCGTCGCGGTCGAGGTCGTAGACGACCTGCTTGCGCTTGTCGCCCAGAAACCGGAAGTCCTCGAACCGCGCGGGTCTGCTCATACGGGGAACGCTAACTCGGGCGAACGCGAGAGAGCGCCCCGAAGGGCGCCCTCTCGAAACCCATTGCTGGAAAGACCCATCGGACGACGTGCCGGAGGGGGGACCAACTCCTCCTCATTCCCGATGGTGGTGCGGCAGGTTGAACTCCGCAACACGGGTCCAGCTCAGCCCACTAGCGGCTGCGCACCTCCAGGGTCCCATGTTGATCATGCATGTATGGACCACCTCCTTTCCCTGGTAACGAAAAGTCAAGCACACGCGGGATCAGTCCGTGGCGGTTTTCGGGTCATCGGGATCGGCTTTCGCGGGAGGGCCGACCGCGCCGATGGCACGGAGATAGCTCAGCTGCGTGTCGATCACGCCGAACACCTGCTCGGGGAGGTAGGCCTCGCCGGTCGCGGCGCACCGCTCGAGGATGAACTCGACGGTCTCGCTCCCGCCGATGACCACGTTGCCCGGCGGGTACGCCGTCGAGCCGTTCGACGACACGCCCTTGCGCTTGAAGAACTCGACCTGGAAGTCGAGGATGCGGCGCACGTCGCCGGGAGTCAGCGTCGCGGCCACGTCATCGGGGAGGTGGTCGACGACCCACGCGAACGCGTCGTCCACGTCGAACAGCGCCGGCGGAGGATCGCGCGCAATTCGGCCGGCTTCCCGTGCGACGAAGAACGCCGCGATCGCGATCACGATGCCGAACGCGAGGAACCCGGCGATGATCTCCACGAGCCGAGAGGCTAAGCGGCCACGGTCGACCCGCGCCGATGCAGTCAGCCGGCCGAGGCTCCTACCATGTACTTGGGGCACAGCAAGCTCAGATCGACCGTGACCGGTGTCGTCGCGCCGGGCGCGACCTTCGCCTTCTTGACCGTCGCGGCCTGCACGAACGCGGGGTTGCGCGCCTCACCGAAGCACATGACGGTCACGGTGACCGGGCCCGCGTAGGTCTTCGCGCCGAGGTTGGCCACGGTGACCGCCATCTGCTGCGCGACCGGGCCCTCCATCGCGCGCGACAGCAGTGCTTCGCGCGCTTCGAGCGCGGTCTCGTTGACGTTCACCTTCGCCGGCTTGCTCTTGACCTTGAACGTGAACGTCGTGCCCGCCGCGAGGTCGCCCTTGCCGAACGTGAGATTGCCGATCGCGAGGCCACCGGACGCCAGGGTGCCGGGCACGAGCCTGACCGTGGTCGCACGGATGATCGTGCCGCCTCCCGGGGCCTTCGCCGTCCCTTGCACCTTCACGTGGTCGACGGCCTTTGCGGTGCCGTTGCGCACGACGATGCCGACGTCGGCACCGACCGGCGCGCTGTTCGCGACAACGGCGACGGTGGTGGGCAGTGTGGTGGGGAGCGCGGGATCGACGTTGCCGAGGAGCGCGGGCGTGACCGCGACGGCATCACCCGGGATCACACCGATGGTGACGACCGCCGCGATCGCGACGACCAGGATCCGTACGCCGTGCCGTGTCAATGCGTCTGCTCGACCCAGCGACTCTGCCCCCGCACGTACGTGAGGTGAATCATGTGCTGGCCGTCCGCCGCTTTGGCGAAGAGGTGGAAGTTGTTCATGAAGCCGTCCTGGGCCTCCACGTCGGTTCCCGCTTGGCACTCCCCCGACGGAGTCAGCGGATACGTCACCCACCCGTTCACATCGGCGCCGGCCGCGCCCGGCGCATAGACCTTCTGCAGCAGCGTCCCTCCCCCGTCGACGAAGAAGCAGTTGAGGGTTCCAAAGAGCATGACCTGGATCACTGTTCGGCCCTTTCGCCGAGGACTGACCGTTGCTGGAGTGGCGACCGTCGGTTCGACGTTCGTTGCGCAGTTCGCCGCGTGCTCCGCGGTGGAGTTGTCGACTGCCGGAGCGGTGAGGCAAGCATTGCCCGCGACCGCGTAGGGCGGCGTGCACGACACGACCCTGCAGGCGATCGGGCCCGAGATCGTGATCTCGGTGTGGCACTGCCCGTACCGGAAGTAGTTGCAGAACACGCGTCGCGTGTTGCAGCCACCCGGGCAGTTGCACGGGACGCAGCTCTCGCAGAAGCAGTAGCCATCCTGGCAGTAGTTCTTCGGCGAGCCGCAGCACGTCTGCATGCAGTCGATGTAGTAGCGGGTGCCTCCACCGCAGAAGCTCGAGCTGTCGGCGCGCCACCAGCCCCCGGCGAACGTGTTCACCGGGCAAGCGTTGATGCCGTTGTTGATCGCGCAGCAGAACTCGGTGTACCCGTCGTTGCAGAATCCGCCCGGGCATTCGCCGGGAACGACGATGGCGTACGCGCTGCCGGGACGGAGCGCGTAGTCGACGCCCGCGACCGCGACCGCGGAACCGACCATCGCAGAGCCGATGATGAACCCACGCCGGCTCGTGCCGCGCTCGAGCGCGCGCGTGGTGCGACTGACCAGCCAGTTCGTGAACGCGACGCCGCGACTCGGACGCTGCGGCTCCTGCCCCGCCAAGCTCACCCTCGTGCCTCCCGGACCACGCGTGCCGCCGCGAGCGTCTTCGGCAGCGCGGTGAACGACAGGAACACAAGATAGATGCCGGTGACGGCGAGGATGACGAACGGGATGCCGAGCATCGGCTGGTCGGCGAGCACGTCCGGCAACGCGACCGGGTCACCCGCGAACGCAACCGTCGCGGCGACGGCCGCGGCCAGGAGATCGATCACGACGTGCACCGAGCTCGGAGGCGTGTCGACCTTCCCGAAGCACCCGCAGGAGCTGATCGGTGAGCCCGAGCGCAGCGCCACGACGACGAATCCCGCGAACGCAAGGTAGGAGAGCGCGACGAGTGTCGCGAACACGGGACCGCCGACCGCGAGCGCGCCGACCCCGATCACCACTTCCACCGCGCCTCCCGCGCGCACCAGCAGCGCCGCGTGGGGGAGGCCCAGCGTGCGTAACGCGTACGCGGTGTCGGCCGGATCGACGGCTTTGAAGGCACCGCCGAGCGCGAGCAGCGCACTGGCGATCACGAACGGTCCCGCGAGCACGCTCATGGTGTCGTCGTGGTCGTCGGAGATGGTCCGCTCGACGTAGGCGGACCAGTCGTCGTCGGCGGCGTGGTGGTGGAAGTGGGTGCGGGCGCGGTCGTCTTCGTCGTCGGGCTGCTCCCCGTGGGGGCGTTCGCAGCTTTCGGGGCGATCTGCACGGTCGCGAGCACTGCATTGACCTTCGGGACGAGCGCGGCCCGCTGCGCGTACGAACCGATCACCGCGTACAGGCAGAACGCGCGTCCGCCCTCGTTGAAGAAGTACTGGCAACCGGCTTGACCGGCGATCGCGCGCTGCATGACCGTCGGGCTGAAGTCGTCGACGGTGAGCGTGCGCGGCATGCCCTTCCGCGCGAACAAGCCGTCCGTCACGCTCGCCGCTTCGTACTCGAACAGCACGACCAACACGTCGTCGGACTGGAGCTGGTCGACCGCCCCACTCGCGAAGTCGCCGATGCCCGGCGGGAGCGCGATCGTCGCGACGTGCACGACGACGCCGGGGACCTCGGCGGGCGGCGCCGGTGGCCCGTCGGCCGCGGACGCGGCGACCTCACCGAAGGCGGGACGGCGGAACACGCGGCCCTCGAAGCCCGCGGGCGGCGTGACCGACACGCCGTGCGCGTTGAGCGTGGGGCTCACGACGGCGGGCCGTACGGGTCGACGTCCTCGACCGTCTCCGGGTAGAGGCTCGGGTCACCGGGACGGATGCCTGCAGCCATCAGGTCGCGGTCGGCGCGTTCCTCACGGAGCGCGTCACTGCGGAACTTGACGCTCGACCCTGCCTTCCGCCGCCCCTTGCCGTCGACGAGCCCGGCGTCTTCGAGCGCTTGCTGCAGCATCGACGTGACCTGGGCCCAGTTGCCGGCGGCACCTTCGCCGAGCACGTTGCCGGAGACACCGTCGACGAGCACGAAGAACGGCGCGACCGGCACGTCGTACGCGTCCCACGCATCCGACGACATGACCAACGGGACGGTGATGCCCGGCGCCAACTTGCGCACGCTCCCAGGGCTCTCGGCGTCGGAGCCCTTCGTGACGAGCACGAGCCGGGCGTCGCCGGGGACATCGGGCTCACCGGAGGCGAACGCGTCCCAGAAGTCGAGGCAGGTGCTGCAGCTGCTCGTGAGGAACGCGAGCAGGGTGAGGTGCCTGGCACCGACGATCGCGATGCTGACCGCGTCGTGATCAGGAGTCTCGCCCGCGATGTCGACGCCCTGACGCTCCGGCCGTGACGGCACCGAGCGCGACCGCACCGTCGGCGAGCCGACACGCGTCGTGGCGCCGGCGGCGTGACTCGGGTCGAGATCGACGCCGAGGTCGTGCAGCGCCCGCAGGATCTCGGCGTGGCTCCGGAGCAGCCCGGCGACCAGCAGTGCCAGGAGCGCGATGACAACCCCGAGCAACGCGACCAACACGGGCATCGACCGAGACTACCGCCGGGGATTCTCCCGGCTCGGCGCGGGCGTCAGATACCGATGAGCGTGGCGAGGCGCTCGCGGTGGTAGGTGGCGTCACCGAGCAGCACTTCGGAGCTCTTCGCACGCTTGAAGTAGAGGTGCGCGTCGTGCTCCCACGTGAAGCCGATCCCGCCGTGGATCTGGATGTTCTCGGCCGCGGCGTGGAAGTACGCGTCGGAGCAGTACGCCTTGGCGAGACTCGCGATCACGGGGAGCTCGTCGGTGTCCTCGGCCGCGGTGCCGGCGGCGTAGTAGGCGGCCGATTTCGCCGACTCGACTTCGAGGAGCATGTCGGCGCATTTGTGCTTGATCGCCTGGAACGACCCGATCGGACGCCCGAACTGCACCCGGACCTTCGCGTACTCGACCGACATGTCGAGGACCTTCTGGGCGCCACCGACCATCTCGTTGCAGAGGCCGACGCTCGCGTGCTGCAGCGTCTTCTCGACTGCTCCCCACGCGTTCCCGGCGTCGCCGAGCGCGCGTGCGGGCACGCCGGCGAAGTCGAGCCTGGCCTGCTTGCGGGTCTGGTCGAGGGTCGCGAGCTGCGTGCGGTTCAGGCCCGCGGCATCGCCGTCGACCGCGTAGAGCCCGACGCCGTCGGTGCCGGTCGATCCCGCGCTGCGCGCGGCCACGATGATCAGGTTCGCGAGGTGACCGTCGATCACGTAGCTCTTCGTGCCGTCGAGCGTGACGGCATCACCCGAGCCCGACGCGACCATCTCGATACCGGACGCGTCCCACTTGCCGTTGGGCTCGGTGATCGCGAGCGCCCCGATGGTCTCACCCGACGCGATCCCCGGGAGCAGCTCCGCCTGCTGCTCGGGCGTCGCGCCGTTCATGATCGCGTTCGCCGCCAGCACCACCGTCGAGTAGTACGGCGCGCACAACAGCGCCGCGCCCATCTCCTCGAGCACGATGCCGAGCTCGACCCACGTGAACCCCTGGCCGCCGTACTCCTCGGGGATGTGGAGGCTCTGGAGCCCGAGCTCGTTCGCCATCTGGCTCCACACCGCGGGGTCGTAGCCCTCGTCGGTCTCCATCAGGCGCCGCACCTCCGTCGAAGGCGACTTCGCCTCGAGGAACCGCCGGACTGCGTCGCGGAGCTGGTCCTGCTCCTCGGAGAAGGCGAAATCCACCATCGTGCGTGCGCTCCCAATCAGTCGGATGCCTGACGGGCCCGCCTGACGGGCCCACGCGCCGCACGCTATCCCTGTCGGGGGGTGCCCATCCAGGCGAGCAGTAACCTCGAAGCATGAGGCGAACGTTCGCGGCGCACGTGCCCTGCGCCGTCGCGAGCCGTGGCCCGAGCGGCCCGGCCGCAGGCCGAGAGCGGGAATGATGCCGCGCCCCGCCCACTACGAGACTCCTACCGTGCGGATCGACAAGATCAATGTCGGCCCGTTCGAGAACAACGTGTTCGTAGTGCGCTGCAAGGGAACCGGCGAGGCCGTCATCATCGACGCCGCCAACGAGCACGAGCTCCTGCTGGAAGTGAGCCGGGCAACCGGGGTGCGGCGCGTGCTCACCACGCATGGCCACTGGGACCACATCCAAGCCGTCACCGCGCTGCGCGACGCCGGGATCGACATCGGGATCGCCGACGCCGACGCCAAGATGCTGCCCGCCTACGACTTCGTGATCCCCGACGACGAAGTCATCTCGGTCGGCGACGTTCGGCTCCGCACGATCCACAACCCCGGTCACACTCCGGGTTCGATGTCGTTCCTGCTCGAGGGCCACCCGATCGTGTTCAGCGGGGACACGCTGTTCCCCGGCGGCCCGGGCACCACCGCCAACGCAGAGGGCAACTTCTCCCAGATCATCGAGTCGATCGATCGGCGGTTGTTCACGCTGCCGCCCGACCTGCTCGTGCTCCCCGGCCACGGCCTCGACACGACGATCGGCACGGAGCGCCCCCACCTCCAGGAGTGGATCGACCGCGGCTGGTGAAGGTCGCGTCCGTACACTTGCCGTGATGTTGCGGGCGAACGACGACTGCTGGTGCGGCAGCGGTAAGAAGTACAAGCGCTGCCACAAGCTTCAGCTCGTGCGTCCGGGTGTCGTCGCACCCGAGCTCCCGGTGCCGCCCGAGATCGAGCGACCCGACTACTTCGAGACGTACCGGCCGGTCCGCACGCGTGAGTCGATGGTCAAGGACCCCGACGTCATCGAGCGCATGCGCAAGGCCTGTCGCATCGCGCACGACATCCTCGAGGAGGTCGGCGAAGCGGTCGCACCCGGCGTGACCACCGACGAGATCGACCGCATCTCGCACGAGGCGCACGTGTCACGCGGCGTCTACCCGAGCCCGCTCCGTTACAACCACTTCCCGAAGTCGCTGTGCACGTCGGTGAACGAGGTGATCTGCCACGGCATCCCCGACGACCGCGCACTCCTCGAGGGCGACATCGTGAACCTCGACATCACCGTCTACATCGGTGGTGTGCACGGCGACACCAACGCCACGTTCGGCGTCGGTCGCCTCGATCCGCAGTCGGCGAAGCTCGTGCGCGTCACCGAGGAATGCCTGGACCACGCGATCGACGCGGTGCGGCCCGGCGCGCCGATCTCCGACATCGGGCGCGCGATCGAGAAGCACGCGCACGCCAACGGCCTGTTCGTCGTCAAGGCCTTCGTCGGGCACGGGATCGGCGAGGTGTTCCACGGGCCGCCGCAGGTACCGCACTACTACGAGCGCGGTGCGAACACGGTCATGGAACCGGGGATGACGTTCACGATCGAGCCGATGATCACGATGGGCGCGATCGACCCGGTGATCTGGCCCGACGGCTGGACCGCCGTCACGTCCGACGGCTCGCGCACCGCGCAGTTCGAGCACACCGTGCTCGTCACCGAGACCGCCGTCGACGTCCTGACGCGATAGCCGCTCGTCCTCGTGGACAAGATGCCGCTCGGTGGCGCCAGAATTGAAAGTGCGTTGATCGACAACGGCGAGCGCCGGTGGTTGACTTTCGCACACGAGCCGAGCAATCGAGAGCGGGCGGTCGCGATCGAAAGCGGGTAGCTCCATGGAAATCACACCGCAAGAGCTCCGTGGGAGCGAGGTCAAGGAGGCCTTTCGTGGCTATCACCGCGAAGAGGTCGACGTGCTCCTCGAACGGGCGGCGGCCACGATCGAGCAGCTCACGGAGCAGCTGCAGCGACCGCGCGCCGTCGCGGTCTCGCCGGTGAGCCGCAACGATGCGGAGACCATCCAGCGCACCCTGATCCTCGCCCAGCGCGCGCGCCGACAACGCGATGGCGGAGGCAGAAGCGAAAGCGCGCGAGCTCGTCGAGGCGTCCGAGTCGAAGGCGCAGACGCTCGTGAGCGACGCCGAGGCGAACGCGCGACGGATCCACGACGAGGAGACGCGCCAGCACGAGGCGGAGATCGCCGCGCTCCTGGCACGACGCGACCGGCTGCAAGCCGACGCGAACGCGCTCGAGACCTACGCCAACGACTACCGCGACCGGGTTCGCGCCGCCATCGAATCCGACCTGGCGAAGCTCGGCGTCATGATCGAGCCGCCATCACCGCGTCCGGAGATCCACGACGTCAACGGCACGTCGCCCGATTACTCGACGACCTCGCGATAGACGGCCGCGGTCTCGGCCGCGCAGCGATCCCACGAGTACCGCGGCGCGTGCGCGCATCCGCGCGTGACGAGCTCTTCACGCTGACGCTCGTCAGTGAGCAGCTCGGTCAGCACCTGGGCCCATCCGTCGACATCGTCCGGCCCGACGAAACGCGCCGCATCCCCCGCGACCTCGCGCAAAGCCGGAATGTCGCCGCACACGACGGCGGTGCGTTGCGCCATCGCCTCGAGCACCGGGATGCCGAATCCCTCGTGCCGGCTCGGGAACGCAAACAGGTCGGCGCCCGCGAACAGTGATGAGAGGTGCATCTCGGGGACGGGGCCGAGCACCCGCGCCCGATGACCCAACGCACGCACCGCGGCCTCGTCGTCGACCAGCCAGCCTGACGCGCCCGCGAGGACGAGCTGGTGCGGCACTGCGCCCGCGTGCACGACCTGCGTGAACGCATCGATCAACGTGCGCACGTTCTTGCGCGGCTGTGACGTGCCGAGCCAGAAGACGTACGGCTGGTCGTCGAGCCCGAACGTGTGGAGTGTGCGCGTGACCTCCTTCGGGGTCGCGGGCTCGAGGTCGACGCCGTTGGGCACGACCCGGATGCGGTCGCGCGGGATCGCGCTGTGCGTCGCGATCTCCTCGGCGCTGAACTCGGAGACAGTGATCACGACATCGGCCCGGCGGGCGGCGGCCGCAAATCCCTGACGGTGGAACTGCCGCCCGCGTCGAGTGAACGTCTCGGGCATGGTCAGTGGCGCGGCGTCGTGCGCGGTGACGACGAGGGGCACGCCGTTGCTCGGCGGGACCGCCAGCGAGGGCGCGTGCACGAGATCCACGGGCCCGACCCGCGGCACCGGCCCGAAGGCGTGCAGAAGGTGCCAGGCGTCGTACAGCAGTGGGCGCGGCAAGCTCAGGATCACGGGCTCGGTCGCAGCGAGGCCGTTGACCCGCATGGCCCGGTCGACCCGTCGACGCGGGTGCCGTGCAGTGAAGCCGGCAACCTCGACGTCGTGGTCCGGTAGCCGCGTCGCGAGCTCCGAGACGTAGCGACCGATCCCGCCGGGCGCGTCGTCGAGGAGCTGTTCCACACCGAGTGCGACGCGCAGAGTCACGACCGGAGCGCGAGCGCGCGGTGATAGGCATCGACGTGCGAGTCGATCGACGCCTGCCAGGTGAATGACGCAGCCTGCGCGGGCCCGCGCGCACGCAAGCCGTCAGCCGTGGAAGGATCGAGCGCGCGCTCGAGTGCGTCGGCCAACGCGCCCGGCTCCGGCGATGCCGCGAGCACCGCGGCGCCGTCGACGAACTCCTCGATCGAGCTCCCGCGGGTCGTCACGAGCGGCGCACCGCATGCGAGCGCTTCGAGCGCGGGCAGGCCGAATCCCTCTTCGAACGACGGGTAGGCGACCACTTCGGCACGACGGAACAGCGCGGGCACGAGGGCATGGGGTAGATAGCCCGTCCGCACGATGCGGTCCTGTACCCCGCTCCGCGCGATCGCGTGCGTGACCGCGTCGTCACCCCAACCACCACCGCCGGCGAGCACGAGCCGCAACGCGGCATGGCGCGGCGCGACGCGCGCGAACGCGTCGATGAGCCCCGGGATGTTCTTGCGTGGCTCGATGGTTCCTGCAAACGCCACATAGGGCGGAGCGACACCAACCCCTGCGAGCGCGTCGAGATCGGCGGCGGCGTCGCCGTCGGGCGCGAATCGCTCGTGGTCGACGCCGTGGTGGATCACCATCACCTCGGTCGAGCGATCCGCGCCGGGTGTCCACGCCGCAAGCCGGCCCGCGGTGTGGTTGCTGACGCACACGCAGACCGACGCGCGCGCGACCGCAGCCGGGATCATCTGACGGAAGAAGAGCACCTTCGCCCGCTCGTGCCACTCGGGATGCTCGAGGAAGGTGAGGTCGTGCACGGTCACGACCATCGGGACGTGCGCGCGCAGCGGGAGGGTGTAGTGCGGCCCGTGCCACACGTCGACCCCGAGCTTCCCGGCCACTCGTGGCCCAACGACTTGCTCCCATGCCAACCGCACGGGCCGCGGTCCGGGCACGACCGCGTGGATCTCCCCTTCCGGCGCGATCGTCCGCCACCGGGATTCGTCGCCCCGGCGGGCGAGCAGCAGCAGGTCGACGGCCGCATGCCGGGTCAGGCCCCGGGCCAGCTCCACGACGTAGACGCCGGTGCCCCGAGGATCCGGAGGGACTGCCGACACGTCGAGCAGGACCCGCATCCGAAGAAAGTTACAAGACGCCCGATGCGACCTACTCTGATTCCTTGGGCTCTGATTCTTCGGGCTCTGATCTCGCTCTGATCGGATCTGATCTTGCGGCTCTGATCTTTCAGCACCGACCTTGCAACCTTGACGTTTCCGGACGGCCTCATCCGGGCACCACTTGGGCGGCGAAGATGCGAATGACTCTGCCGGTGAAACGAATGCAAGCCAACGGCGACGGAATTCCGTACATCGGCAGAACGCCCGACCGCTGGGTCGCAGGGGGTCCACCATGAGCACGAGGACGAAGGCCTGACCATGCCTGCACCCACGCGCTCCCTCACCCTCGACGCGGTGCACGAATTCGTCCATGAGCGGATCTTCACTCCCGGCGGCGCCGGCAACGTGGGGATCGAGCTCGAGTGGTTTCCTCCCCCGCGTACTCCGCCCTCCCGGCTGCAAGAGCTCCTCCCCGATCCCCTTCCCGGCGCGAGCGCAGTCACCTTCGAGCCCGGTGGCCAGCTCGAGCTGAGCGGCCCGCCCGGGCTCGGCATCGCCGACGCGTGCACCCGCATGCGCGCCGACACCGCCGCCGCGCGCGCCGCACTGCTCGCGTACGGCATCGAGCTGGAGGGCATCGGGCTCGATCCGCGCGGCGCGCGCCCGCGGGTCGTCGACGCCCCGCGGTACCGCGCGATGGAGACGTACTTCGACACCCGCTGGCCGCTTGGGCGCACGATGATGCGCAATACGGCATCAGTGCAGGTGAACATCGACATGGGCACCACCGCCGACGCCGTGAACGCGCGCTGGAGGCGCGCGCACGATCTCGGCCCCACGCTCGCGGCCGTGTTCGCCAACTCCCCGTTCGACGCGTTGGGTCGCGCGACCGGTTGGCGCTCGGCGCGTCTCGCGGTCTGGGCCGCGATCGATCCTTCTCGCACTGCCGCCGCGAACCGGCACGGCACCACCGCCGCCACGTCGTACGCCGCATACGCGCTCGACGCGCCCCTCATGATGATCAACGCGAGCGCCAGCCACAGCGTCGCGATGCGCGACACCGTCGCGTTCTCGACGTGGCTCGCCGACGGCCACGATCTGGGGTGGCCGACGATCGACGACTTCGCGTACCACCTCACCACGCTCTTCCCGCCCGTGCGACCCCGCGGCTGGTTGGAGCTCCGCATGATCGACGCGCTGCAGGAGGAGTGGTGGCCGGTCGCAGTCGCGGTCACCGCCGCGCTGCTCGACGACCCCGCAGCATCCGACGCCGCGGCCGAGGCCGTGGCCCCCGTGCGTGACAGCTGGACCGCCGCCGCGCGCGACTCGCTCGCGGTGCCGGCGTTGCACGTCGCCGCCGAGCGGTGCTTCGAGGCCGCGTTGGCTGCATTCGACCGGCTCGATGTCGACGCCGAGACCGCGCGCGCCACCGTCGCGTTCCACGACCGTTACGTCGCCCGAGGGCGGTGCCCGGCCGACGATCGCCTCGACAACCAGGCGGCGCACGCCTCCACCGTCGCCTGATCGTGGTCACCAAGCCGGAGATCACGGACGCGCTCGGGGCCGCGCGGCGCCGCACGCTCGGGATCCTCGATCCGGTCCCGGCGGCCGACCAGGCGCGGCAGGTGTCACCGCTGATGTCGCCACTCGCCTGGGACCTCGCGCACATCGGGCACTACGAAGAGCTGTGGCTGATCCGCGAGCTCATCGGTGCCGACCCGACCGACGCGCTCTACGACGACGTCTACGACGCGTTCAAGCACCCGCGGCGGGAGCGCGACGCACTGCCGATCCTCGACCCGGCCGGCGCGCGCACGTTCGATGCCGATGTGCGCAAGCGAGCGCTCGACGTGCTCGACGGCATCGATCTCGATCCCGACGTGCCCTTGCTCGCCGACGGCTTCGTGTACGGCATGGTCGTGCAGCACGAGCACCAGCACGACGAGACCTTGCTCGCGACCCTCCAGCTCATGGTCGCCTTCGCGCATCCCGACGCCGATGGCCGCGCCGCCACGCGAGGCCCGGTGAATGCCGCCCCGCTGCCGCACGACGTGCTCGTCGACGGCGGCACGTTCACCATGGGCACCAGCACGGAGCCGTGGGCCTACGACAACGAACGGCCTGCCCACACCGCGACGATCGAACCGTTCCGCATCGACACGACGCCGGTGAGCAACCGCGCGTATCTCGAGTTCGTCGATGACGGCGGCTACGACGACGCTCGTCACTGGACCGCCGAAGGTTGGGCGTGGCGACAGGAAGGCGCGCTGCTCGCGCCGCAGTTCTGGCAGCGCGAAGGCGAGGGTGCGTGGTCGCGCCGCCGTTTCGGTGGCCGGGAGGATCTCCCCCTCGACGAGGCCGTGCAGCACGTGTGCTGGTACGAGGCGGATGCGTTCGCGCGCTGGTCGGGTGCGCGCCTTCCCACCGAGAGCGAATGGGAGCGCGCCGCCGAGGGCGCGAGCCCGGCGCACGCGAACCTCTGGCCCGATGACGGCGCGCACCGGTTTGCGCCCGACGAGATCGGCGCCCGGCCCGACGGCGCGAGCCGATGGGGCGCGCACCAGCTCTTCGGCGACGTCTGGGAGTGGACCGCGTCCGACTTCGCCGGCTACCGCGGATTCCGCTCGTTCCCCTACCGCGAGTACTCGGAGGTGTTCTTCGGTCCCGAGTACAAGGTGCTGCGCGGGGGGTCGTGGGCAACGCACTCCAGCGCGATGCGCACCACGTTCCGCAACTGGGACTACCCGATCCGCCGGCAGATCTTCTCCGGGTTCCGCTGCGCGCGCGACGCCTGACCAGACTGACGACCCATGTGCCGCCATCTCGCCTACCTCGGACCGCCGATCGCGCTCGGGTCACTCCTGTTCGACGCGCCGCACTCGCTGTGCGAGCAGGGCGAGCGGCCGTGGCACCAGGCGCCCGGCCGCGTGAACAAGGACGGATGGGGCGTCGGCTGGTTCGACGCCGACGGCGTCGTCGACGACCGCTACTACCGCACCACGACCTCGATGTGGGACGACCGCGAGTTCCCGTACCGCGACGTCGAGAGCGGCGCGTTCGTCGCGGCCGCGCGCCTGGCCTCCCCGGGCGCGACGCTCCACCCGAGTGGCAATGCACCCTTCCGCGCCGAGGGTTGGATGTTCTCGCTCAACGGGTACGTCAAGGGATTTCCCGACGGCACCGGCGACGAGCTGCGCGCGGTGCTGAGCGCGCGGCGACGGGACGCACTCGTCGGCGACGCCGACACCGAAGTGCTCTTCGCGCTCGTGCTCGATCGCCTCGAACGAGGAAGCGCACCGGCCGCGGCCCTCGCGTCCGTGGTGCGACAGGTCGCCGCGCTCACCGAAGCCAAGCTGAACCTGCTGCTCACCAACGGGCGCGCCGTCCACGGCACCCGCTTCGGCAACTCGTTGTTCGCGCGCGAGTCGACGGTCGCGTCCGAGCCGCTCGACCAGCCCGACGAGTGGCGGGAGATCCCGGAAGACTCACTCGTGCTCATGACCGCGTCCGCCCCGGATGTCGTGCGGTGCACGTCGTTGTGAAGATCGACGTCCACCTCGGCCCCGACGACCTCGCGCGCGCGCTCGAAGCCGACGTGCGGGCCGGGCTCACCGCGTCACCGAAGACGCTGCCGCCGAAGTACTTCTACGACGACCGCGGCAGCGAGCTGTTCGACGAGATCACTCGCCTCCCCGAGTACTACCCGACCCGAACGGAGCGCGGCATCCTCGTCGAGCACGCGGCCGACATCGTGGCTCGTACCAAGGCCGACACCCTCGTCGAGCTCGGATCGGGAACGTCGGAGAAGACGCGGCTGCTGCTCGATGCGTTCGCCAACGCCGACCTGCTCGCGCGCTTCGTGCCCTTCGACGTGAGCGAAGCGACGCTGCGCGCCGCGGCGGCATCGATCTCCGCCGAGTACGACGGCGTCGAGGTGCACGCGGTCGTCGGCGACTTCGAGCGGCACCTCGACCTGATCCCGCGCGACGGCACGCGCGTCGTCGCGTTCCTCGGGAGCACGATCGGCAACCTCGCGCCCGAGCCGCGGGCGACGTTCCTCGCCGACATCGCGCGCGGGCTCGATCCCGGCGACACCTTCCTGCTCGGCACGGATCTGGTCAAGGACACGACGCGCCTCGTTGCCGCCTACGACGACGCCGCGGGGGTGACCGCCGACTTCAACCGCAACGTCCTGCGCGTCGTGAACCGTGAGCTCGATGCCACGTTCGATCCCGACGCCTTCGCGCACGTCGCCGTCTGGGATCCGGCCAACGAGTGGATCGAGATGCGGCTGCGCACCGAGCAGGCGCAGTCCGTCCGCATCGCGCGCCTCGATCTCGACGTCACGTACGCCGCCGGCGAGGAGATGCGCACCGAGATCAGCGCCAAGTTCCGTCGCGGCGGCGTGGAAGCGGAGCTGGCGGCCGCGGGCCTCGAGCTCACCGACTGGTGGACCGACCCCGCCGGCCACTTCGCGCTCTCCCTCTCGGTGCCCGCCATTTGAGATTCGTTCGCCCTCAGAGGTCACAGAGCGTCCCCGATCGCCGAGTGAATCCACGCCTCCGCCGGAAACGGGCGTCGCTGGTACCGTGGTTCCTTCATGAAAGGTCTCATCCTGGCCGGCGGCGCCGGTACCCGGCTCCGGCCGATCACGCACACCAGCGCCAAGTCGCTGGTGCCGATCGCCAACAAGCCGATCCTCTTCTACGGCATCGAGGACATGGTCGCTGCCGGGATCAAGCAGATCGGGATCATCGTCGGCGACACCCGCGACGACATCGAAGCCGCGGTCGGCGACGGCTCGCGCTGGGGCGCCGAGGTCACCTACATCCCCCAGGACGAGCCCCTCGGGCTCGCGCACTGCGTGCTCATCGCCCGTGACTTCCTCGGCGACGACGACTTCGTCATGCTACCTCGGCGACAACATGCTCGAGCAGGGCCTCAAGGAGTTCGTCGAGGCGTTCGAGATCGCGCGTGCCCTCGGCGCCGACCGGCCGGGGCAGGGGCTGACCGCGCAGATCCTGCTCGCGCACGTCGAAGACCCGCGCCAGTTCGGTGTCGCGGCCATCGGGCCCGACGGCGAAGTCGTGCAGCTCGTCGAGAAGCCCGCTGACCCGCCGTCCGACCTCGCGCTCGTCGGCGTCTACCTCTTCGATCCGCACGTGCACGAAGCGGTCGCCACGATCGCGCCGTCGGCGCGCGGCGAGCTCGAGATCACCGACGCCATCCAGTGGCTCGTCGATCAGGGCCACCGCGTGCGCCACGAGGTGCTCACCGGCTGGTGGCTCGACACCGGCAAGAAGGACCCGCTCCTCGAGAGCAACCGCCTCATTCTCGAAGCCCTCGACACGCGCATCGACGGCACCGTCGACGACACCTCGACCATCAATGGTCGGGTCGTGCTCGAGCCGGGTGCCGAAGTCGTGAACTCCACCATCACCGGCCCCGCGATCATCGGTGAGCGCACGCGCATCGTGAACAGCAGCATCGGCCCGTGGACCTCGATCGCGGCCGAC
This sequence comes from uncultured Actinomycetes bacterium, assembly GCA_963721435.1. GTDB lineage: Bacteria > Actinomycetota > Acidimicrobiia > IMCC26256 > DASPTH01 > CAVRJC01. The sequence goes on along the minus strand of CAVRJC010000004.1, from coordinate 126,065 downwards.
TGCGAGATCGTCGATTCCGAGCTCGCCAACTCGGTCGTCTTCGAGCACTGCCGGCTCGTCTCGGTGCCCCGTGTCGTCGACTCGCTGATCGGCAAGCACGTCGAGGTCGTACGCTCGGAGAGCACGCCCCAGGCGACCCGCCTGATGCTCGGCGACCACTCGCACCTGGAGCTCGGCTGATGGCGACGGTTCGCGAGTCCGACGTCGTCAAGGGCGTCTACGTCGTCGAGCCCTCGGTGCACGGCGACGAGCGTGGCATCTTCATCGAGACCTACCGGCGCGAGTGGTTCCCGCAGGGCCGCGAGATGATCCAGGGCAACCGCGGCGACCGCCAGCAGGGCGCGGTCGTCGGGCTCCACTACCACCTGCACCAGGCCGACTACTGGTACGTGCCGATGGGCACCGCACGCGTCGTGCTGCACGACCTCCGCAACGGCTCCCCCACCGACGGCGCCACGCTCACGCTCGATCTCGGCGCGCGCGCCGACGGCACCCACGACCACCGCGGCGTGTTCATCCCGCCCGGAGTCGCGCACGGCTTCGCGGCGCTGTCCGACATGACGATCACGTACCTCGTCGACGGCTACTACAACCCCGACGACGAGCTCGGCGTCGCGTGGGACGACCCGGAGATCGCCGCCGACTGGGGCGTCGCGGAGCCGACGCTCTCGGGTCGTGACCAGAAGAACCCGCGGCGCGCCGACATCGCGCCGCAGTGGCAGCCGCACTTCGGGCTGCGGCCGTAGCCGTGCGCATCCTGGTCACCGGCGGTGCCGGCTTCATCGGATCCAACTACATCCGGTACGTCCTCGCGAACACGGACGACGAGGTCACCGTTTACGACGCGCTCACGTACGCGGGCAACCTCTCGACCATGCGTGACGTCGACGACGACCCGCGCTACCGGTTCGTCAAGGGGAACATCTGCGACCCGGGCACGCTCGAGGAAGCGATGGCGGGTCATGACGCGGTCGTGCACTTCGCGGCGGAGACCCACGTCGACCGCTCCATCGCCGGTCCCGACGACTTCATCAACACCAACTGCTTCGGCACCAACATCGTCATGGACACCGCGCGCCGCCTCGACATCGAGCGCGTCATCCACATCGGCACCGACGAGGTGTACGGATCGGTCCTCGAAGGCTCGTCGAAGGAGAGCGACCTGCTCGAGCCGAGCTCCCCGTACTCGGCCTCGAAGGCGGGCTCCGACCTGATCGCGCTCTCATACCACACCACGTACGGGCTCCCGGTCACGGTGACGCGCTGCACCAACAACTTCGGGCCGTTCCAGTTCCCCGAGAAGGTGATCCCCCTCTTCACCACGAACCTGCTCGAAGGCAAGCGAATGCCGCTCTACGGCGACGGCCTCAACGAGCGTGACTGGCTCTACGTCGACGACCACTGTGCCGGTGTGCACCTCGTGCTCACCGACGGGCGCGCCCGGGGAGATCTACAACATCGGCGCGGGCAACGAGACGCCGAACCGCGTCATCGTCGACACGCTGCTCGGGCTGTTCGGCGTCGGCGAGGAGATGGTCGAGTACGTCGAGGACCGCGCCGGTCACGACCGCCGCTACTCCGTCGACATCACCAAGATCTCCGAGCTCGGTTGGCAGAAGCAGCGCACGCTCGACGAAGCGCTCGAGCAGACCGTGTCGTGGTACCGCGCCAACGCGTGGTGGTGGGAACCGCTCAAGCAGTCGAACACCTAAGGCCCTCCACGGTGCGCGTCTTCATCACCGGGGCGGGTGGGCAGGTCGGTCACGAGTTGGTGGCCGCGCTCGCGCGATCACGAGCTCACCGCGGTCGATCACGCCGCGCTCGACGTCGCCGATCGAGATGCCGTGCGCGCCGCGATCATCTCCGCTCGACCCGAAGTGATCGTGCATGCGGCCGCGTGGACGGCGGTCGATGCGTGCGAGGGTGATCCCGAACGCGCGCACCGCGTCAACACCGGCGGCACCCGCAACATCGTCGACGCCGCCCGCGCTCTCGATGCGCGCGTCGTGTACTTCTCGACCGACTACGTGTTCGACGGCGAGAAGCCCGATCCCTACCTCGAGACCGACGCCCCGAACCCGAAGTCGGAGTACGGGAGCTCGAAGCTCGGCGGCGAGCTCGCGCTCGGCCCCGTCGACACCATCGTGCGCATCTCGTGGGTGTGCGGTCGGCACGGCAACAACATGGTGAAGACGATCCTGCGCCTCGCCGCCGAGCACGACACGCTGCAGTTCGTCGACGACCAGCGCGGCCACCCCACCTTCGCCGACGACGCGGCCGGAATGGTCAGCCGCCTGGTCGACGAGGGCCGAGCCGGCACCTTCCATGTCACCAACCAGGGCGCGGTCAGCTGGTTCGAGTTCGCGCAGAGCGTCTTGGCGGCGGCCGATCTCGATCCCGCGCGCGTCTCGCCCATCGCGACCGCGGACCTCGTGCCCGCGCGCCCCGCACCTCGCCCCGCGAACTCGGTGCTCGACAACGCGGCGTTGCGTGCGGCGGGTATCCCCTTGCTCCCCGACTATCACGAGCCACTCGCTCGGCTCGTCCGCAAGTTGACGGCTTCGTGACACGCGACGTCGCGCGCGTCCGTGTGGTGGTTGTCAACTACAACGGCGGCGACCTCACCGTCGACTGCCTGCGGAGCGTGGTCTCGACGCGCTGGCGCGCCGATCGGCTGGAGGTCGTGCTCGTCGACAACGCGTCGGGCGACGATGTCGTCGCCCGTGTGCGCGCCGAGCTTCCCGTCGTCACCGTCATCGAGAGCGGCCGCAACCTCGGCTTCGCGGGCGGCTGCAACCTCGGCATGCAAGACCGCGTCGGCGTCGACTACATCGCGCTCGTGAACAACGACGCGACGGTGGAGCCCGAGTGGCTCGCGCCACTGGTCGAGGCAATGGAACAGGATCGCTCTCTCGGGGCGGCATGCCCGAAGGTGCTCTACGCCGGCAGCGACATCATCGACAACGTCGGCGTCGTGCAGGGCAAGTGGGGTCGCGGCGCCGACCGTGGCCACCTCGAGCCCGATCGCGGTCAGTACGACACGCCCGCCGACGTCTTCGGTTGGTGCGGCGCGGCGGTCCTGCTGCGCACGTCCTACCTCGACGCCGTGGGCGAGCTCGACGAGCGCCTCTTCCTCTACTGCGAGGACCTCGAGCTGTCGTGGCGGGGCCGGGCGTTCGGCTGGCGCTACCGCACCGTCCCCGAGTCGGTCGTGCGCCACGTGCATGGTGCCACGTCGGTCGCCGACTCGCCGCTCCAGCGCTTCTACAACCTGCGCAACGCGCTCCTCGTCGCGCTACGGCACGCCCGACTCACCACTGCGCTCGCGGCCACCGGCCGCTCGCTCGCGGCGATTCCGTACGCGGCGGTCCGGCATCCTCACGACGTCCCCACACGGGCACGCGCGTTCGGTAGCTTTCTCCGACTCGCCCCCGCGATGCTGCGTGCGCGGGCGCACGATCGCAGCAAGGCGCGCCACTACAGTCGCCGTCCGATGGAAGACGGGGCTGCGTACGCCGGAGTCGACAACCTCGAGGTCATGTCGAGTGCGGTGAAGTTCGCCCGCTACATGCGCGACATCATCGCCGCCGCCGCCGGTCCCGTCGCCGCCAAGCCGCGCGTGCTCGACTTCGGAGCCGGCACCGGCACCATCGCCGAGCTGGTCACCGAGCTCGGTTACGACGTCACGTGCCTGGAGCCCGACGAGTCGCTGCGCGCCCTCCTCGGTGAGCTGCAACTCCCGACGGTGGCCGACCCCGACGCCGCCGCGGCACTCGCGCCGTTCGACGTGATCTACGCGATCAACGTCATCGAGCACATCGACGACGACGTCGCCGCGCTCACCCGCCTGCGCGGGCTCCTACGACCGGGCGGCACGCTGGTGATCTTCGTCCCCGCGTTCCCGATGCTCTACTCGGAGATGGATCGCCGCATCGGGCACTTCCGCCGCTACCGGCTCGAGGCGCTGGAGTCGGTGACCGAGCGCGCCGGCCTCGTCATCGACCGTGCGAGCTACGTCGACAGCCTGGGCTTCTTCGGGTCACTCGTCTACAAGTGGCTCTTCAGCCGCGAGGGCAAGATCAGCGAGTGGATGGTCGGCACGTACGACCGCTACGTGTTCCCCGTGAGCACGACGTTCGACCCGCTCGCAGGCCACCTGCTCGGCCGCAACGCGATCGTCCTCGCCCACCGCGACTGAGCCACCCGACCCCACCCCCACCCCACGGTTTTGGCGTCGGTAAACGTCGCCAGAGGTGGGGTTTCCGACGCCAAAACTCGTCAGGGGCCGGAGGGCGCCTCGACGGTGGCGCTGACGAGGTGGCCGTCCTCGAGCTCGAAGGTCATGTCGGTGCTGCGCGAGATCCCGAGGTCGTGCGTGACGGCGAGGATCGTCGTGTTCTCCGATCGCGCCAGCTTGTGCAGCAGCGAGATGATCACCTTGCCGGTCTTCGAGTCGAGGTTGCCGGTGGGCTCGTCGGCGAGGATCAGACCCGGCCGGTTCGCGAGCGCACGCGCGATCGCGACCCGCTGCTGCTCCCCGCCGGAGAGCTTCCCGGGCCGGCGCGTCTGCTTGTTGCCCGAAAGGCCGACCTGATCGAGCAGCGAAATCGCGCGCTCCTTGCGCTCGCTCTTACCGACGCCGGCGAACTCCATCGGGAGCATGACGTTCTGGATCGCGTCGAGGTTCGGGATCAGGTTGTAGCTCTGGAACACGAACCCGATGTTGTTGCGGCGATACCCGATCAGCTTGCGATCGGACTCGTTGGAGATCTCCTCGCCGTTGACGGAGATGGTTCCACCCGTGGGCTTGTCGAGCGCACCGACGAGCGAGAGCAGCGTGCTCTTGCCACTGCCGCTGCGGCCGATCACTGCCGCGAACTGACCGTCCGGCACCGAGAAGGTGACGTCGTCGACCGCCTTGACCTCCGTGTCACCGGATCCGAACGTCTTCGAGAGTTGCCTGACCTCGAGCACTACTCAGCCCTCATGACTTCCGCTGGACGCACCTTGGCTATGAGATACGACGGCACCGCGCTCCCGAGGACCGCGATGAGGATCGCTGCCAGCAGTCCGTAGAGGAGGACGCTGAAGCCGACCGTGGTCGACAGGTTCGACAGGGTGTTCCCGAAGTTCGTGAACCCCCGGCCGACGTTGCCGAAGTTGATGTTCCGGGGCGGCTGGATGTTGGTGTTCCCACGCTGTGCCGGCGCGGCACCACCAGCTCCGCCGCCTCCACCGCCGCCGAAGTTTCCTGGGGTGAAGCCGGCGGTCGCGGCGGTGCTCGACGACGACTCACTCGTCACGAGTACGTCGAGGACGGGATTCGCGAGCACGATGCCGAGCAGGATCCCCACCGCGGCCGCGGCCAACGTGAGCGTCAGGGCTTCGGTGACGAACTGGAACGAGATCTTGGCGTTCGAGGATCCGATCGCCTTGAGCACACCGATCTCCCGGCGGCGCTCCCGCACGATCATCACCATGCTCAGCAGGATGATGACCGAGCCGGCGACCAGCGCACCGATCAGGCTGTAGAGCGCGATCGTGCGGATGTTGTCCAGTGACGACACCGTGTCGGAGGTGGTCGTCGTGTCGGACACCACATCGGCAACCGACGTACCGAGCCGGCTCTCGAGCGCGGACACCGTTTGGTCGACGTTCTCGACCGAGTCGACCGTCACGTTCACGCTCGTCACGCCGGTTTGGCCGGACAGGGTCTCGAGTGCGGCGAGCGGCATGATCACGCCCGAATTCGTGAAGGTGTTCCCGGTGTCGTAGATGCCCTTCACCGTGACGGGCTGGCCGTATGCGGTGAAGGTCGAGCCCACGGTCAAGTTGTTCTTGGTCGCGAGGTCCTTGCCGACCAACGCGACGTTCTCGGAGCTGGTGCCGTCGATCGTCGAGCCCGCGGTGATCTTGAACGTGCTGACGTCGCTCACCTGGGTGCTCGTGGGATCGGTCGTCCCCGTCACCGTGATGGGAAGCGAGAAGCCGGCCGGCAGCTGCGGCGCAGCGCCATTCGCCGTGGTCGAGCCGTTGTTCTGCTGGCCGAGTGTGCCCGGCTCGATCGCCGACACGAGACTCGTCGTGGCGTTCGCGTTCGAGTTCCCCCCGAACCCGCCACCGCTCGTCGAGCCCTCGGTGCGCAGCCGGTCCTGCACCGAGCCGACGGCCGAGACGACGTGCGGCGTCGACTCGATCTTGGCGACGTCGTCGCTCGTGAGCGGGTCCCCACCGCCCTGGAAGCCACGTGACCCGGCCGGGGTCACCGTGATGGTGTTCCCCACCGAGCCCTTGACGTCCTTGATCTTGGCGTCGACGGCCTTCACCGACAGCAGCATCACCACGGCAAGGGCGATCACCAGCGCGAGGATCGCGATGATCGAACCGGTGCGGATCGTGTTGCGGAAGGCATTCCTGATTCCACGGTTCATGACACTCATCGGGAAGCAGTATGCGAATGTGCGCTGTGAGCGAACTGTGAACGGCTTCGCGTTCTCCCCAGGTCGCGTTCGTCAGGGGCCGGGCCTTCGGGGCTGTCCGACCACCGTGAGACCGTCGGGCACCTCGAGCTCGGTGTAGGTGTCGCCTTCGACCTCGATCGACAGGCGCCCGCCCATGATCGGCACGCCCCGCAACGTGAGCTTGCCGATCCACTCCGGTACCGACGGCACGAGGTGCAGCCTGCCATGGCGGATGTCGGGATCGAAGTGCAGCATCGAGCGGAGGAACAGCAGCGGCGACGCGGCGGCCCACGCCTGCGGTGAGCACGACGTCGGGTAGCTCACCGGGAACGAGAACTCGTCGCGGGCGAGGCCGGCGAACAGCTCGGGGAGCCGGTTCCCGAACGACGCGGCCGCATCGACGATGCCCTCCATCACACGGTGCGCTTCCTCGTTGAAGCCGTACCGCATCAGGCCCGCGACGCAGATCGCGTTGTCGTGCGGCCACACGCTGCCGTTGTGGTAGCTGATGGGGTTGTAGCCCGTCATCGACGACGCCAGCGTGCGCAGGCCCCAGCCGGAGAACATCTCCTTCGACAACAGCCGCTGCGCGACGAGCGCGGCCTTGTCCTCGTCGAGGATCGCGGTCCAGAGGCAGTGGCCCATGTTCGACGTCGAGCGCGTCGAGCGGCTTCTTGTCGCGGTCGAGGCCCATGGCCAGCCAGCCGTGCTCCTCGAGCCAGAAGTCGCGGTTGAAGCGGACCTTGAGATCCGCAGCACGTGCGCTGAGCTCGTCGGCGTAGTCGTCGTCACCGCGCTCGTGCGCGAACCGCGAACGCGCGATCAGCGCGCCGTACACGTACGCCTGCACCTCGCACAGCGCGATCGGTGGCTCGGCGAGATGGCCGTCGGCGAAGCGCGTGGAGTCGTGCGAGTCCTTCCACCCCTGGTTCTGCAGGCCACGGTCGCTCGTCCGGAGATACTCGACGTAGCCATCACCGTCACGATCACCGAACTCGTCGATCCACTGCAACGCGCGGTCGGCGGCCGGCAACAGCGCGTCGACCTCCTCGCGTCGATTGCCCCAGCGCTGGAGCTCACCGAGCAGCATGACGAACAGCGGCGTCGCATCGACGCTCCCGTAGTAGATGCGCCCGCCGCCGAGCGACAGCTCGGCGGACTCGCCGAAGCGCATCTCGTGGAGGATCCGCCCGGGCTCCTCCTCGGTGATCGGGTTCACGTCGACGCCCTGGTAACGCGCCAGGGTCTGGAGCGTGCCGAGCGCGAGATCGGAGTCGACCATCATCGCCATCCACGACGTGAGCAGGCTGTCGCGGCCGAAGAGGGTCATGAACCACGGCGCGCCCGCGGCCACGACCGTGCGATCGGGATGCTCGGGATCGAAGAGCCGGAGCGCGGCGAGGTCCTTGTTCGAACGGTCGAGGAGGGCGCTGAACCCTTCGTGCTCGGAGGTGATCGTGGGCAGGCTCCGCAACCACGACTCGAGGCGCGCGACGGGCGTCGACCGCTCGACCGGACGGCCGCACAGGTAACGCGGCGTCACCTCCTGCCCGTCGACGACCGGCGTGAGCTGCAGGCACACCGACCAGTCGGACGCGGGCGGCACGAGGAACTCGAAGCTCGCGTGACTCGTCGACAGCGACGGGGTCTGCGAGAAGTCGAGGTGCGCGCCCCGGCTGAAGTTGCCACGCCGGTACGACCAGGAGAGGCGGTTGCCGTCGACGTCGGTGCTCAGGTGGCCGACCTTCTCGACGCGGCCTTCCTTCACCTCGAACAGGTCGGCGAAGTCGGCGCCGACGGTGAGCTCGAGCGCGCAGAACGCAGGCTCGAGGCCGTAATTGCGGACGGTGATGTCTTCCCGCATGCCCCGGCCCACGTAGCGGTGACGGAAGATCATGAGCCCGGAGTCGGCTTCACCGATACGCGGCTGCGCGCGCAGCACGAACGCGGCGCTGAACGGGTCGGTGGTGGTCGCCGCCAGCGGCTCGGGCCACTCGCCGTTCACCCGGAGGCAGAGCTCGGAGAGGAAGCGCGTGTCACGGAAGAAGACGCCGTGGGGGAAGCCTCCGAGCATGTCGCCCGACGTCGCGGAGATCGAGAACGCGGGTCCCTCGACCAGCGTGATCGCGCCACCCTCACCGCCGATGGACGCGCTCGCCGACATCGTCCACGGCTGCGACATAGCGCGCCACGGTAGTGGTCTCCACCGATCGCTCTGCCAACGCCTCCGTACCCCGCGCGCCGCGCTCCGACTCGTACACTCCGCGGCGATGAAGATCGCCCAGATCGCGCCGCCGTGGTTCGCGGTCCCGCCGACGGGATACGGCGGGATCGAGCTCGTCGTCGCGATCCTCGCCGACGGCCTCGCCGAGCGGGGCCACGACGTCACCCTGTTCGCGAGCGGCGGCTCTCGCACCAAGGCGAAGCTCGTGTCACCGCTCGTCGACCCGCCGGATCCGGCGCTGCTCGGGAACGTGTGGTTCGACGCCTATCACGCGACCGCGTCGTACCTCCAGATCACCGACGAGTTCGACGTCGTCCACGACCACAGCGGGATCATCGGGCCAGGCATGGGCGCGCTGCGCGACGGCCACCCGCCCGTGGTGCACACGTTGCACGGGCCGTGGACCGAGCCGTCACGCCGCTTCTACGCGTTGCTCGCCGAGCACCTGCACATCGTCGCCATCAGCGAGGCGCAGCGCGCCGACAACCCCGACATCCCGTACGCCGGTGTCGTGCACAACGGCATCGACCTCGACGGCTACCCGTACCGCGAAGACAAGGACGACTTCCTCGTCTACATCGGGCGCGCCAACCCCGACAAGGGGCCGACCCTCGCGATCGAGGTCGCGCGGCGCGCGGGCTTGCCGCTCGCCATGGTGATCAAGAAGAACGAGCCGTTCGAGCGCGCGTACTGGGACGAGATCGTCGCGCCGCTCCTCAACGACGAAGTCGAGGTCTTCGAGGCGATCCCGCACGAGCAGAAGGCCGATCTCCTCGGCCGCGCGCGGGCGATGATCTTCCCGATCCAGTGGCCCGAGCCCTTCGGCCTCGTCATGGCCGAAGCGATGGCGTGCGGCACTCCCGTCGTCGCGTGCCCTGCGGGCGCGGCCGTCGAGCTGGTCGAGAACGGCGTCACCGGCTACCTGCGCGACTCGATCGACGACCTGGTCGACGCGGTGGCCAGCATCGGCAACTGCTCCCCCGCGGCGTGCCGCGAGCGGGTGGCCGACGAAGTTCTCGGCCGAATCGATGCTCAGCGGCTACGAGCGCATCTACGAAGGCCTCGTCGAGGCATGATCGTCGCGGTCACCGGCGCCTACGGGCACGTGGGCGCCAACCTCGTGCGCGCGCTCCTCGACGCCGGCCACACCGTGCGCGCGGTCGACGTGCGCGAGGGTCCCGCACTCGAGGGGCTCGACATCACCTCCGTGCGCGCCGACGTGCTCGACCCCGAGGCGCTGCGACGCGCGTTCGACGGCATCGAGGTGGTGTTCCACCTCGCCGCGAAGATCTCGATCGCGGGTGATCCGGATGGCTCGGTGCGCGCGATCAACGTCGACGGCGTACGCAACTCCGCCACCGCCGCGCTCGACACCGGCGTGCGACGGTTCGTGCACGTCAGCTCCATCCACGCGTTCGACTGCGAGCAACCAGGTGTGATCGACGAGACGAGCGCACGCGCCGTGCGCCCGTCGCTCCCCGCGTACGACCGGTCGAAGGCCGCGGGTGAGGTCGCGCTCCAGGCCGTGATCGACCGTGGCCTCGATGCCGTCATCGCCAACCTCACCGGAGTGATCGGCCCCTACGACTTCACGCCGTCGCGCATGGGTGCGGTGTTCGTGGCACTCGGCCGGGGCAAGTTCCCCGCGATGATCGGCGGCGGGTTCGACTGGGTCGACGTACGCGACGTCGCGAGCAGCATCCTCACCCTCGAGGTGAAGGGGCGCACGGGCGAGAACTACCTGCTGGCCGGCCACCGGGCGTCGTTCACGACGCTGGCGAGGCTGGCCGCGAACGCCACCGGGCTGGCCGCGCCCCGGTTCACGATTCCGATGAGCGTCGCCAGGCTCGCCGCTCCCGCGGGGCTCTGGTGGGCCGAGCGCACCGGCGCCGAGCCGATGTTCACGCCGGAGTCGCTGCACGCGCTGGCGACCGACCCGACGGTGAGCGGCCAGAAGGCCGCCCGCGAGCTCGGCCACTTCCCCCGCCCCACCCAGGACACCGTCGCCGACGTCTACTCCTGGCTCCGCGACACCCACCGCCTCTGACCCTTCCGCGCCCGAGGTTTTGGCGTCGGTGCGGTACGCCAGAGGTGGCCGGAGCGACGCCAAAACTGGTACCACGGCAGGATTTCCACTACGGCGGTAGTGGTAATAGGATGGCCCGAAATGACGAAGGAATCCATGCCAACCGCACCGCTGCTCGAGCTCGACGAGCTCCACGTCGCCGTCGACGACCACGAGATCCTGCGCGGGATCAGCCTGACGGTCCCCGAATCCCAGGTCCACGTGCTCATGGGGCCCAACGGCTCGGGGAAGTCCACCCTCGCCAACGCCCTGCTCGCCAACCCCGCCTACAAGGTCACGGGCGGCACCATCCGCTTCAAGGGCGAGGACATCACCAAGCTCCCCACCGACGAGCGGGCCGCCCGGGGCATCTTCCTCGGCTTCCAGCACCCCGAGGAGATCCCCGGGGTGAGCGTGCTCAACTTCCTGCGGCAGGCCCTCGCCGTCCGCAAGGGGATCCCCGATCTCTCGGTGCTCGAAGTGCGCCTGTGGCTCATGGAGTGGACCAAGCGCCTCGGAATGGACGAGCGCTTCCAGGAGCGCTACCTCAACGAGGGCTTCTCCGGAGGAGAGCGCAAGCGCAACGAGATCCTCCAGATGGCGCTCATGGATCCCGACCTCGCGGTCCTCGACGAGACCGACAGCGGCCTCGACATCGACGCGCTGCGCACGGTCGCGCACGGCATCAACGAAGTGCGCGCGGCGCGGCCCAATCTCGGAATCCTGCTGATCACGCACTACCAGCGCATCCTCGACCACCTCACCCCCGACGTGGTGTCGGTCCTGCTGGACGGCAAGATCGTCGCCATGGGCGACGCCGAGCTCGCGCGCCGCATCGAGGCCGAGGGCTTCGACGCGTTCCGTCGGGAGGTCGCAGCCTGATGGGTACGCACCTCGACATCGCGCGCATCAAGGCCGACTTCCCGATCCTCGAGCGCCAGGTCAACGGCAAGCGGCTCGTGTACCTCGACTCCGCGGCGTCGTCCCAGAAGCCCGCCGCAGTCATCGACGCGATGGACGAGCACTACCGCACCTACTACGCCAACATCCACCGCGGCGTCTACACGATCGCGGAAGAGTCCACCGCCGCGTACGAGTTGGCTCGCGCCAAGATCGCGCGATTCATCGGTGCGCCGAGTGCGAACCAGGTCGTCTTCACCAAGAACATCACCGAGGCGATCAACCTCTTCGCGTACTCGTGGGCACGCACCACGCTGCGCGAGGGCGACGCCATCCTCATCACGGAGATGGAACACCACGCCAACGTGGTCCCGTGGCACATCCTCGCGGCCGAGCGGGGCATCGAAGTGCGCTGGGTGCCGCTCACCGGCGACTACCAGCTCGATCTCACCGATCTCGACCGCCTGCTCGACGGCGTCAAGCTCTTCGCGTTCACCGCGGTGTCCAACGTTCTGGGCACCCGCAACGACGTGCGCGCGCTCACGGACGCCGCCCATGCCGCGGGCGCGCTGGCGCTCGTCGACGCCGCCCAGGCCGTGCCCCACGGCGCAGTCGACGTCGTCGCGTGGGACGCCGACTTCGTAGGCTTCACCGGCCACAAGATGCTCGGCCCCAGCGGAATCGGGGGCTTCTGGGCCCGGCCGGAGCTGCTCGAATCCATGCCGCCGTTCCTCGGGGGCGGGGAGATGATCCTCGACGTCCGCAAGGACGGCTACGTTCCCAACGAGGTCCCGTGGAAGTTCGAGGCGGGCACCATGCCCATCGTCGAAGCCACCGGCCTCGGCGCGGCCGTCGACTACCTCGAGGCCGTCGGTGTCGACGCGATCCACGAGCACGAGCAGCAGCTCACCGCGTACACACTCGGCGCGCTGGCCGATCGCTTCGGGGACCGCATCACCGTGCAGGGCCCCGCCGACCTCGACCGTCGCGGCGGGATCATCTCGTTCACGTTCGACGGCATCCACGCTCACGACATCGCTCAGGTGCTCGACGGCGACGCCGTCTGCGTGCGCGCGAGTCATCACTGCGCGAAGCCTCTCATGCGTGTGCTCGGTGTCCCCGCCACCACCCGCGCGTCGTTCTACCTTTACAACGACACCGCGGACGCCGACGCCTTGATCGAGTCGTTGGCCCGAGCCGAGAAGTTCTTCGCCGTCGAGGGCCCCTGAAGGAGAATCGATGCCCGGACTCGAAGACCTCTACCGCGAGATCATCCTCGACCACTACCGCGCGCCGCGCAACCGCGGCGAGCTCCCCGTCCCGCCCGCGCTCAAGGCCGAGGGGTTCAACCCGCTCTGCGGTGACGAAGTCGTCCTCTACCTCGACGTCGATGGCGACACCGTGCGCGACCTGAAGATCGCCGGCCAGGGTTGTTCCATCAGCCAGGCGTCCACCTCGATGATGTCGGCCGCGGTGAAGGGCCAGTCGGTTGCCGAGGCGCGCCGGTTGATCCGCGCGTTCAAGGCGCTGATGTCGATCCACGAATCGAAGCTCGAGGGCGAAGCCGACGGCGAAGACCTGCGAGCCGATCTCGAAGGCGTCCGGCTCGGCGATCTCGAGGCGCTCCAGGGCGTCGTGAAGTTCCCGGTTCGGATCAAATGCGCCACCTTGGCCTGGAACACGCTCCAGCAGGGTCTCGACGAAGCCGAAAACGCGGGATCCGACGCGTAACGGCGCCGACACCGGAACGAAACCTGCCACCGGTACGTTGCAACCATGGCCTACGGTGAATCACCCAAAGGAGAAGCCGTGACCCAGCAGCATGAGCTCACCAAGGTTGTCGACGAGGCCATCGCCCGCTTTCGCGGCCGCGATCTCGTGTCCAGTGCCGAAGTGACCGACGTGCTGCTCGACCTGCGTCTGCTGCTGCTCGAGGTCGAATCGCTCGAAGACCTCCTCGTGGAGCCGACCCCCACGGGTGGCGTCGCGTAGTTCAGGGTCCCCACTCGGGTCGGTAAGCTCAGCGCTCGAATGGCAGAGTCAGGGGTTGGTTCGCGTGCAGACGCGCGCCGTCAGCCGCGTCACACCCGAGTCTGGGCGGCGGTCGCCGCCATCGCGTTGGTCATCGTCGCCGCGATCGGTGGCGTCGTCGCGTTCTCGGGCAGCGGCGGCAGCTCCGAGAAGGCGGCCGCACCCAGGAGCACCGACACCACCCTCGCGAGTGGGCCCAACGTCCAGGCCGCCCTCGGTGTCGCGCCGCTGCGTGCGGCCGCGACCAAGGGCGGCGACATCCCGCTCTACGACGCTCCAAACGCGGCGAGTGCGCCGAGCACCACGCTGAGCATGAAGACGTCGTACCTCGCGCCGCGCACGCTCCTCGCGTTCGACCAGTACCAGGACTGGCTGCACGTCTATCTGCCGACGCGCCCGAACAACGCGACCGCGTGGGTGAAGGCGAGCGACGTCAACGTGTCGAAGCCGCTCGAGTACGCAGTGCGGGTCAGCCTCGCCGACCACAAGCTGTGGGTGTTGCACAACGGCGTCGTCGAGCTCACCGCCGACGTCGCGATCGGCATGCCGGAGTACCCCACACCGACGGGCACCTTCTACTTCACCGACCCGGTCGATCTGCACTCGCAACCGAACAGCGCGTACGGAGTGTTCGCGTACGGCCTCTCGGGCCACTCCGATGTGCTCACCGAGTTCGGTGGCGGCGACGGCCAAATCGCGATCCACGGCACCAACGATCCGTCGGGCATCGGTCACGACGTGTCGCACGGGTGCGTGCGCGTGCTCAACGAGGTGATCGAGCAGGTGTCCAAGCTCCCGCTCGGCACTCCCGTCTACATCACCTGACGAGTCGCCCGCGCGCAACGCCACCACCCGACGACGGCCACGATCGCGACACCGACGGTGACGACACCCAGACCTGCAGTCGGTGCATCATGCGCGCGTGGTGCCACGTGTCCGACGAATTGCAGCCGTTCAGAATCCGGCGGGGTTGGCGAACGGGTCGTCGGCGGCGTCGGGCTCGAGCGAGAGCTCCTCGATCCCGAGCTCGGCCGCGAGCCCCTCGTAGCCGGTCTCCTCGAGCTTCGCCGCGAGCTCGGGGCCGCCGCTCGCCACCACGAGCCCGGCCATGAGCACGTGCACGCGGTCGGGGCGAAGCTCCTCGAGCAGGCGCGCGTAGTGGGTGATGGCGAGCACGCCGAGATCGTCCTCGGTGGTCATCGCCTCGACGCGACGGGCGACGTCGCGTAGGGCGTCGACGTCGAGCCCGCTGTCGATCTCGTCGAGCACCGCAAACTTCGGCTTGAGCACCGCGAGCTGCAGCGTCTCGGCGCGCTTCTGCTCGCCGCCCGAGAACTCCACGTTCACGCCACGGTCGAGGAACTGCTGCGCGACGCCGAGCCGCTCGGCTTCGGCGCTGATGCGCGCGTCGAGATCGCCGGGCTCGCGCTGCTGGCCGCGGATCGCGGCCTCGAGGAAGTCGCCGAGCCGCACGCCGGGAACCTGCACGGGGTACTGCAGCGCGAGGAACAGGCCGCGCGCGGCGCGCTCGTGCGTCGGGAGGCCGAGCAGCTCGTCGCCGTCGATCGTGACCGAGCCGGCGGTGACCTCGTAATCGTCGCGCCCCATCAGCACGTGCGACAGCGTCGACTTGCCGGAGCCGTTGGGCCCCATCACCGCGTGTACCTCGCCCGACTGCACTTCGAGGTTCACCCCGCGCAGGATCTCGCGTCCGGCAACGGACGCGTGCAGGTCGGTGATGCGCAGCACGCTCACGGGACGCTCACGATCACGTCGTCACCGTCGGCGCGGACCGCGAACACGGGCACCGGCCGGGTCGCGGGCAACGACTGCGGCTCACCGGTCTCCAGCGAGAACGTGGATCCGTGCTTCGGGCACTCGATCTCGCGCTCGTCTTCCCACACGTCGCCCTCCGACAGGGAGTAGTCGGCGTGCGAGCACGTGTCGCCGATGACGTAGAACTGGCCGCCGATGTTCACCACACACAGCTGATGACCGTCGACGTCGAAGCGCGCGGCAGTGCCCGGCTTCACGTCGCTCACTGAGCACACGCGCACGTCCCGGACGTCAGGCACGGGCGCGCGCCACGGGGTCTCGGTGCTCGATCTTCTCGATCACGCTCCGCCGGAGCGGAGTCACCAGCGACGGCAACGGCAGCTGCTCGAACACGTCGTCGAAGAAGCCGAGCACGATCAGCCGCTCAGCTTCCTCGGGCGGCACACCTCGGCTCGCGAGGTAGTAGAGCTGCTCGTCGTCGATCGGGCCGACGGTGCTCGCATGCGAGCACTTGACATCGTCGGCTTCGATCTCGAGGTTGGGGACCGACTTCGCTTCGGCGCCTTCGGTGAGCACGAGGTTGCGGTTCGACTGGTTCGCGTTCGACTTCTGCGCGTCCTTGCGGATGTGGATCAGGCCCGAGTACACCGACTGCGCTTCGTCTTCGACCGCGCCCTTGAACAAGAGATCGCTGCGAGTGCGAGGTGCCGCGTGATCCTGCAGTGTGCGGAAGTCGAGCATCTGCGTGCCGTCGCCGAAATAGACGGCCATGAGGTCGCTCTCCGCACCCTCGCCCATGAGCCGCGACTCGCTGCGCAGGCGTGCGTAGTCGCCGCCCAGCGCGACTGCCGCAGAGCGGAGGGTCGCGTCACGCCCGACGTGCGCGCGTTGCAGCGCGACCTGCCACGTGCGCGGGCCGTGCTCCTGCACCGAGACGTACCGCACGTGCGCGTTGTCGGCGAGGATCAGCTCGACGACGGCATCGACCAGCATCCCGGTGCTGCCGGGGCCGGGGTCGGGCGATCCGAACCGGTCGAACACCGTGACCTGGGAATTCTCGCCCGCGACGACGAGGGTGTGCGGGAAACTGGCCAGGCCGTCGCCCTCCGACCAGTGGAGCACGACGATCGGCTTGTCGACGACGACGCCGGCGGGAACCTTCACGACGGCGCCACCCGCGAGGAACGCGTCGTGCAGCACGGTGAACGCATCCGGCGATGCGTCCGAGCAGGCGCCCAGCAGGCCTTGCACGTCGTCGAGGTCGCACGTGGCGAGGCCACACACCTGCACCCCTTTGGCGGCGAGGTCGTCGTCGAGCGAGTGGTGGACGACCCGCCCGTTCCGCACCACGACCAGGCCGGCGCGGTCGCCCGCTTCCGCCGCGATCGGGCCTCCACCCGGCGCGCCCTCGTCGCCGGGCTCGCCGAGCTTCTCCACCGGTACCGGGCGGTACCGGTCGGGATCGAATTCGTTGACGCGCGAGTAGCGCCAGATCTCCTCGTCGGTGGACGGCCAGGCAAGGCCGTCGAGCCGCTCCGCGGCCGCGAGCCGTCGACGGACGAGCCAATCGGGGCCGGGGAGTGCGCGTGCTGCGTCGACGGTGAACGCCACTAGCCGACCGCGCCCTCCATGTTGAGCTCGATCAGCCGCGACAGCTCCACCGCGTACTCCATCGGGAGTGTCTTGGTGATCGGCTCGATGAAGCCGTTCACGATCATCGCGGTGGCCTGCTGCTCCGAGAGCCCGCGGCTCATCAGGTAGAAGAGCTGGTCGTCGCCGACCTTCGAGACGGTGGCCTCGTGGCCGATCCGGGCGTCCTTCTCGTCGATCTCCATGTAGGGCAGCGTGTCGGAGCGGCTGTGGTCGTCGAGGATGAGCGCGTCGCAGCGCACGTGCGCCTTGACGTGGTGCGCGCCTTCCTCGACCTTCACCAGGCCGCGGTACGTGGTGTACCCGCCGTCCTTGGAGATCGACTTCGAGTCGATGATCGACGTGGTCTCCGGCGCGACGTGCGTCATCTTGGCGCCGGCATCCTGGTGCTGGCCCGCGCCTGCGTACGCGACGCTGAGCACCTCGCCGTGCGCCTTCGGCCCGACCATCACGACGGCCGGGTACTTCATCGTGAGCTTCGACCCGAGGTTGCCGTCGATCCACTCGACGGTCGCCTCGGTCTCCGCACGCGCGCGCTTGGTGACGAGGTTGTAGACGTTGGGCGACCAGTTCTGGATGGTCGTGTACCGGATGCGCGAGCCGGGCTTGGCGATCAGCTCGACGACCGCGCTGTGCAGCGAGTCGGTGGAGTACACCGGCGCCGAGCAGCCCTCGACGTAGTGCACCGACGAGCCTTCGTCGGCGATGATCAGCGTGCGCTCGAACTGCCCCGCGTTCTCCGCGTTGATGCGGAAGTACGCCTGCAGCGGCATCTCGACATGCACGCCGGGCGGCACGTAGATGAACGATCCGCCCGACCACACACTCGAGTTGAGTGCGGCGAACTTGTTGTCTCCGGGCGGGATCACCGTGCCGAAGTACTGCTGCACGATCTCCGGGTACTCGCGCACCGCGGTGTCCATGTCGGTGAACAGCACGCCGGTCTTGGCGAGCTCGTCGCGGTTGCGGTGGTAGACGATCTCAGAATCGTATTGTGCGGTGACGCCCGCGAGGAACTTGCGCTCGGCCTCGGGGATGCCGAGCTTCTCGTAGGTCTCCTTCATGCCCTCGGGCAGCATGTCCCAGTCGGAGACCTGCCCGTCGGTGGGCTTGAGGTAGTAGTAGATGTCGTCGAAGTCGATGTCGGGCATGTTCTTCGCGAACCACTCGAGCATCGGCTTGCGCTCGAACCGCTTCAGCGCGTTGAGCCGGAACTTCGTCATCCACTCGGGCTCGCTCTTTCGGTGCGAGATCTCCTTGACGATGTCCTCGTTGATGCCCTTGGTGGGCGTGTAGACGTAATCCTCGGTGCTGTCGGACCAGCCGAGCTTGTACTTGCCGAGATCGATACCGGAAACTGCCATCAGCACTCCCGCCAGGGGGATTGGGGGATTTCCACTACCGCCATAGTAACAATCCCCCGGCCCCTTTCACAACGGGGTCGGTGCGGGCTTCGCGCTATCGGGCAGAGGCGGTCCCCCGTACGAGCCAGGCGTGCAACACCGCGTCGAGCCGCTCGACCTCGATCTCGAGGGCCCCGGGCTCCTCATGTGGGGTGTCGTCAGCACCGTCCCGGTCGGTGTCGAGGTGTTCCGCCACTCGCAGCATTTTCGTTCTCCGAAGTCGATGGGCTACGGAAATGTCAACGACCGGAACCAGCCGGAGGTTCCGTGGTGCCCGGTACGATGCCGGGCGTGCACACCACTGTCCTGGTGCTCGGAGCGGTCATTGCGATCGCCGCCGCGGTCCGCTCCACGTGGTCCCCGTGCGGGCAGTCGATGCTGTCGCAGCTCACGCCGGTCGGTGAGGCGTCTCGCGGCTCTCGCTACGGCACCACCGCGGCGTGGTTCGTCGCCGGCGCCGTGGTGGGTGGAGCGATGCTCGGCGGTGTGATGGCGCTGCTCGCCGCCGGTGTGGCCGCGTTCGACGTCACCGCGGCCACCGCCCTCGGCCTCGTCGCGGGGCTGGCGATCCTGAGCGCGGCCGTCGACTCCGGCGTGCTGGGCGTCGCGCCGCCGTTCTTCCTGCGGCAGGTCAACGAAGACTGGCTCGGCCGCTACCGCGCGTGGGTCTACGGCAGCGGGTTCGGCTGGCAGGTCGGTGCCGGCGTCACCACCTACATCATGACGGCCGCGGTGTTCCTCACGATCGCGATGGGCGCGCTCACCGCCGGCCCGATCGCCGCCCTCTCGCTCGGGATCCTGTTCGGGCTCGTGCGTGGGCTCGCGGTCCTGCTCACCTCGCGGCTCCGCACCACCGCGAGCTCTTCGAATTCCACCGCCGGTTCGACGCGCTCGGCGAACCGGTCCGGCGCGCCGTGATCGTCGTGCAGCTCGCGGTCGCGATCGTCGCCATCGGTGCCGCGTTCGGCGTGGTCGCCGCGCTCGTCGCGACTGCAGTCGCGCTGGTGCCCGTCGTCGCGCTCGGGCTGCGTGCCCGTCGCACCACGTCCGCCGCCTGATCGAGCGCACGACCGCACCCGGCTGACGAGCGGTCCGTTCCCGGAGTTTGGCGTCGGTCCGGACCACCAGAGGTGCCCTGACCGACGCCAAAACGTCACAGCATCTCGTTGCAGGCGGCGCGGAGTTGCTCCGGGGTGCCGAGCCAGGGGGCTTCGTCGACCATGGCGGCAACGACGTCGTCGAGACGGGAGCCGTCCACGCCGATCTCGGACAAGCGCGTCGGCACGTGCAGTCGCGTGAGCAGCGCGCCGACGGCTTCGGCGAGCGACGCATACGTCACGTTGTCGCCCCAGCTCACCGCGCGCTTCAGCGCGACCTGGCGCGCCCCTGTGTCCGCCTGGTGATACCGGATCCCCGGGAGCAGCGCGACGCACGACCCAATGCCGTGCGGCACCTCGAGCACCGCGCCGAGCGAGTGACGCGCGGTGGTCGAGAACCATCCGCCACCGGGCCCGCCCGCGAGTCGCGGCAACGGGAACTTCGTCATCCAGACCGCGGTGAGCACGTGCTGGCGCTCGACCAGCGCACCTTCGGTACGCGAGCGAGGCAGCAACGTGCCGAGCGCGCCGATCGCGGACGTGAGCACCGGATCCATGAACGGCTCGGAGTCGGGCGCGCGGCAGAACGCCATCAACGCGTCGTCGAGCGCCTTCACTCCGGTCTCGCACCACACCGAGGCCGGCGTGTACGACGCGACCTCGCCGTCGAGGAACACCGTCCGAGTGACGTGGCCGCCCTCCATGTACGGCCGCTTGCGCGCGACATCGGCGTGACGGGATCCCCAGAACGGGAGGAACTCGGCGAACGACAACGTGGTGCTCACACACGCGACGGGTATCGGTGGACCGCTCGCGTCCGGCCGCTCCGGGCCGCGCTGCCCGAGCTTCCCGTACTCCGCAGGCGTCAGCTGCGTGACGTCGTCGAGATCGGTTGCGAGCAGCACCGCGATGCCGCGCGCGCAGTCCATCGTGCTGCCCCCGCCGACCGCGATCAGCGCATCCGCGTCCGCGGCGCGCGCGGCCGCCGCGCCGGCGGCGACGGTCTCCACCGGAGTGTGCGGACGCGAGCCGTCGAACACGAACGGCGACCACACGTCGCCCAGCGCCTCCCGCACGAGGTCGAGCACCGGCGAGCGCGACACGCTCTCGCCGCACACGATCATCGGCCGGCGTCACGTTCTGGTCGACGAGGTGCGCCGCGAGCCGCTCGCGCACTGCGCCCAGGCCGCTCACGACCGCGCGTAACGGCGCGCTCCCCCGGTACTCACTCACGCTGGTCGGCCACGGCATCGGGCGTTACTCTGCCCCCCAGACGAAGGCTGCCGCTAGCCACAGCGAGATTGTCGAAGTGCGAACTGCCACGTTGCACCGCGGACAGCAGCAGGACCGCCTTCTGCTTCGTTGCCTCCCGGCCCGTTCTGCGGACCGCGCCGTCGGGAACGCGGGACCGGCTCCTACGATGAGCCCGACACGGGATCAAGGTGAGGAGGAAGACGATCGACAATCACGGCATGACTGAACCTGACTTCGAGCCCGTTGAGCACCTTCTCCGAGAGCTGTGGAAGCGCCAGGCGACGGACCTCCTGATCACCGTCGGCAGCCCGCCCCTCCTCCGCATCGACGGGGCGCTCGTGCCCATGGACCAGCCGGCCCTCGACGTCGACGCCACTGAGAGGATCGTGCTGGCGGTCCTGGGCGGGGATCTCACCCAGGAGTTCCGAATCGCGAAGGAAGTCGACTTCTCGTTCGGTTGGCATGACCTTGCTCGGTTCCGCGGCAACGCGTTTCACCAGCGCGGCGTCGCGACCTTGGCGCTCCGCCTCATCCCCTATCACATCCCGACATTCGACGAGCTGGGCCTCCCCCAGATCGCCGAGCACCTCGTGCGGCTCCCGCACGGGCTGGTCTTGATCACCGGGCCCACCGGCTCCGGGAAGTCGACCACGCTCGCCTCGATGATCGACGCCATCAACAGCGAGCGCGCGTGCCACATCCTCACGATCGAGGACCCCATCGAGTACGTGCACCAGCACAAGCGGTCGGCGGTGAACCAGCGCGAGTTGGGAACCGACACGAACTCTTTCGCCCGCGCGTTGCGGTCGGTGCTGCGCGAGGACCCCGACGTCCTCCTCGTCGGCGAGATGCGCGACCCGGAGACGATCGCGTCCACGCTCACGATGGCGGAAACCGGTCACCTCGTGTTCGCGACGTTGCACACCAACGATGCGGCGCAGACCCTGGATCGGATCGTCGACGTGTTCCCCGCCGAGCAACAGGCACAGATCAGGGTGCAGCTTGCCTCTTCGTTGCAGGCCATCATCTCGCAACGACTGGTCCCGCGAATCGGCACCGGTCGAGTCGCCGCGTTCGAAGTCCTCACGGCAACGTACGCGGCCAAGAACATCATCCGCGATGGCCGCACGACGCAACTGCGCAACCTGATCGCGACGGGTTCGGCGGATGGGATGCAGACGCTCGAGTCGTCGCTGTCGGCGCTGGTCAAGACCGACGTGATCAGCTATGAGGAGGCGGTCGCGCACACCATGTACCCGAACGAGATCCGCGGGAAGACCATCGACGAGCGATTCGAGCGGCTCGCGCAGCTTTCGGGTCCCGGCGTACCGAACACCGTGCGTCAGAACGCCGAGCAGTCGGGGTTCGTGGTGACGAGTCCGGTCCCCACGTCCACCGATACCGCGTAGGCAGGGCTGGCCGGCACCTCGCGGAGCAGCTTCTCGGTCACGAGGGTGCGGCAGGTCGGCGTAGATGCCGTACTGCGAGAAGTAGGCCTCTTCGGCCGCCTCGACGCTCTGGCGGTCGGTCTTGCAGGTCGAGGTCTTGCCCTTGTCGGTGATCCCGCCCACCGCGAACACGACGACCGCCGCGAGCACTCCCAAGACCGTGATGGTCACGAGGAGCTCGACCAGCGTGAAGCCGGACTCACCGTGACGGAACCAAGTCTTCATTTCCACCTGCCCTCGTGTCGAGCGGGCTGCGGTGACGGCCCCGATCCGCGCCGGGGCCGTCACCATGGTACCCGTTGATGATGCTCTCCTAGAGACCCGCGCAGTTGGCCGGGCTCGCCGTGACCGCACCCGAGCTGTTGGTGCTGATCGTGTAGCCGGAGCCGTTGGGAGGCTCTCGGAGCAGCTTGGCGGTCACCAACGCCGCGACACTCGCGGCGTAGCTTCCGTTGCCGAGGTTGGATGCGGCGTAGTACGCCTCTTGCGCGACCTCGACCGTCTTGAGGTCGGACTTGCAGGCTGACGCCTTGCCCTTGTCGGTGATCCCGCCCACCGCGAACACGACGACCGCGGCGAGGATCCCGAGGATCACGATGACGATGAGGAGCTCGATGAGGGTGAAGCCCCCTTCACCAGCTCGCTTCTTGCGCATGGATTCCTGCAACACGTGATGCTTCTCCTTGTTCGTGTTCTCGTGCGTCTTGTGTCGAGTTCTCCTGATCGCGCCCGCGAATCGCCGGCGCAGTGCGGAGCGTCTTCAGATACTCGTCCGTAGCCGACCCTCCCCTCACCACCTGCCCGGTGCGAAGCGCGCGTGGATCGTGCTCATGATCGCACGAGGTTCCACGAGAGCACGCTCACCGCCCGGCCGACTGTAGGCGAGTCGAAGACCTGCACCAACGCCACCAGCCGGACGGCGCCATCAACCGTCGCGGTGAGCCTCAGCACCCGGGACGGCCCGACACATGGAGTGCCGTACCCGAGGCAGAAGCTCGGCGATGAGTCGGCCGGAGGTGTCCCGCTCGTGCCCACCGCACGCGCGACCACTCCGCGTCGGAACTCGAAGGGGTGCCCGCTCCCGAATCTGGCTGACACCGAGGCGAGCGGAGCATAGACGGTGCCCCACAGCGCGAACCCGGAACCACTCCCGCCGACGTCGAGCATCGGGCAGCCGCCGAGGACACAGCCTTTCTGTGCCTCGAGGACTGGTGGCGTGAAGACCGCGTCGAGCTCGATCCCATCGAGGTTCTCGGTGAACGCCCTGTTCGCGCCCGCTTCCGCGCTGAATGTGACGCTGAAGTTGTCGCGGACTGCGTCGACGAGGCACGGGAAGCTCGCAGACGTGAAGGTATCGACCACGACGGGTGCTGGAATCGCGCTGCGCCGCAACGGCACCGAGATGTCGCACCCCGACCCGGGGCCGACCTGCACCTGCAGGTTCGCGACATCACTGTCATTGGCGGCGATCTCTCGGTGCGCAACTTTGAGCGTGAAGCTCTTCCGGACCGATCCACCGGGTGCCCCCGCCTGATACCCATCCAGATCGATTGACGCCTTGGAGCCCGCCGGGACGGCGGGAAGCGTCACGGCGGCGACTTGATCGTCGAGGGCTGACGGGTTCGGGGGGATCGGCAGCAGGTTGTTCTGCGGCGAGAGACCGGCCCAGCCCAAGGCCGGCGTCAGGTGCGATGTCGACGTGGGCCTGCGGGTCGCGGTCTGCTGCGCCGGGACTCCCGTGCCCGGTTCGGGCTCGAGGCCGTAGAGCGCGAGATGCTGCGTGGTGTTCGACGGCGTGGCGTCGGCGCAGAGCTCCACCTGCGCAGCGGACGAGGCCAGCACCATCTGCGACTCACCGCCGAACACGAGCTGCACGCCTGCGCTCTTGTCGTCGCAGTTCTTCGGCTGTGCCTCCGGTGCCGCTCGCGAGCGACTGGGGCGTCGACGAGTCGGGATTCCAGCCCTTCGCGGTGCCGCCGATCACGGTGGAGGTGACGTGCCACGTCGTGCCCGGCGAGCTCCGGCCAGTCGAAGCCGAAGTCGAAGTAGTAGACGCCCGGCTTGAGGTAGATGAACCCGGGTCGGCAGCCCGACCAGTCAGGGTTCTCGAACATCTCGACGTGCGTGTAGTAACCGGGCTCGAACTGGAGCACGCCGCTGCTGGTCGTGCACGACGGGTCCGGGTTGGGATCGGACAGGCTCCGGCAGCGCCTCGTGCGGGTAGGTCGGGTCATCGGGTGCGCTCGAGCCGGGGCACATCAGGTCGGCGGGATCGGAGACGATGATGCCCGAGCAGCTGCCGCTCGCCACCGCGGAGTAGCCGGTGAGGTCGAGACCGCTGCCGGCGATCCGCCGTGCCCGAGCGATCGAGCCACCGACGACGAGCCCGCTGCTCGCGCCCGACGTCGATCCCGCCGCCCGTCGTGCAGGATCGTGTACGGCGGGAAGTCGACACCGGGGACACCGATGCCGCGGGCCGCGACCACCTCGCACGAGACCGACACCGGCGGCTGGTCACCGACGGACGGATATTGCAGCCCGCTCTGGAGGCTGCCACAGTTCCCCTCCGCCGCGCCCGCGTCTCCATCCCTGCGCGCAACCTGGATCGCGGTCTGCACCGCGCCGTCGGCGGCGTAGAGAGTCTGGCGCTGGGTCTTGATCACCGACACCGTGTGGAG
This sequence comes from uncultured Actinomycetes bacterium, assembly GCA_963721435.1. Classification (GTDB taxonomy): domain Bacteria; phylum Actinomycetota; class Acidimicrobiia; order IMCC26256; family DASPTH01; genus CAVRJC01. The sequence continues at coordinate 101,078 of CAVRJC010000004.1, read as the reverse complement.
GCTGGTGGACGCATACGCGAGCGTGGCCACGATCGCGACGGCGATGACCACGATCATGACCAGCGCCAGCACAAGTGACGCGCCGGCTTCGGAATCGCTGCGCCGGAAAGGTGTGACGCCGCGAGTCAACGTCGTTCTCCGCGTGCCGAGGAGCGTGAATGAGTACGGGTCGGGCGCCGGATTGTCAGGGGTCGGTGAGTTCGCGGCAGAGGTCACCTGCAACTTCACCCACCGGACGTCGGGATCACCGTTGCACGGCACGGGCGTGTCCGGCGCGCCGGACTTGAAGCATTCGACGGTCGGCTCGGAGCCCAATGAGACCGCGGCGGTGGAGGTGCTCTCTCCGGCGCCGTTCTTACAGGTGCGGCGGAGCAGGCTGTTGTTGTCGTAGAAGTACGAAACCTTGTTCGGGTAGGCGGAGCCGGTCGCCACCGGGAACACGGCCGGGTCGTTCCACGAGAAGGTCACCAGCAGCGTACCTCCGGTCCCGCACGCCGCGCCCCCGGTGGAAACGCTGTTGGAGCTCGCGACGTCGCTCGCAAAGTCTGCAGCCGAGATGAGTCCGCTGCGCGAGTCGGTGAACTTCTGCTCGGATCGGCCGACGACCCGCAGGCCGGTGATGACCGCGAGCGCGAGGGGTGCCGCGATGATGCCGAGGATGGTGACTGCTACCAGGAGCTCGACCAGCGTGAAGCCGTCGTCCCGACGCGCCCGCTTCATCGCTCTCGCTTGACGATCACGACCCGCTCGACCGCGGCATTCTTGGTGTGCGGCGATTCCGCCTCGAGCGTGAGCTGCTGGGCGCCGAGGTCCGAGGAGCAGCCACCGCCGTAGGGGTTGGCCGGGTTTGCCTGCAGATACGCGATGTTCGTGATCGAGACCGTCCATCCGCTGGGCACGTCGAACCCCGGCACGTTCGCGTAGTCGCCCGGTGATGCACACGGGACGTACGGCACGTCCTTCGAATCGGTGAGTCGCTCGGCGTAGCTCCGCAGCACGCCCTCGGCGGTCGCCTCCTGTCGATGGCTGTCGGAGGACGCGATCGCGATGCCGACGCCGGCGAGGATGGCGCCGAACGCGAGGCCCATGATGACGACGGTCACCAGGAGCTCGATCAGCGTCTCGCCGCGCTCGGCCCCCGCATCCGGTCGGCGGGTCACTGGATCTGCACCTGGTTGAAGATCCCGTACATCGCGGACACCAGCGCGATCGCGACGAATCCCACGATGAGGCCCATGATCACGATCACGGCCGGCTCGAACAGCGTCGTGAGCCGCTTGAGCTTGTAGTCGAGCTCCGCCGAGAAGTAGTCGGCGGCGAGCTCGAGCTGCTGGTCGAGCGTGCCCGACTCCTCGCCCACCCTGAGCATCTGGCCTGCGACCCCCGGGAACAGGCCGGTGCGCGAGAGCGGCCGCGCGAGCCCGTCGCCGCGCAGCACCTCGGCGCGGGACCCGTCGAGTGCCTTCTCGTACACGAGGTTGTTGGTGGCCTCGGTCGCCGAGGTGAGCGCGTCGGGGATCGGCACACCCGCGCGCAGCATCGACCCGAGGATCCTGAAGAAGCGTTCCATCACCGCGTGCCGCACGACGTCGGAGACCACGGGAATCTTCAACAAGATGCGATCGCGGCGGAGCTTGCCGCCCTCGGTGCGCAGGTAGAACAGCAGGAAGAGCGCCACGGCGACGAAGATCAGCACGAAGACGAACCACCAACTGCTCATGAAGCGGGAGAAGCTGAGGAGCATCCGGGTGGGGAGCGGGAGCTTGGCGTCGAAGCTCTTGAAGAAGTCCTCGAACTTCGGGAGTACGTAGGCGACGAGCACCACGACCGTGAACAGGGCCATGCACATGATGACGATGGGATAGGTGAGGGCGGACTTCACGGCACGCTTCGCGGTGAGATCGCGCTCGATGTAGCCCGAGAGCTGGTCGAGCACGACGTCGAGGTTCCCGGTGAGCTCGGCGGACCGGAGGATGCCGATGTAGTAGCTGGGGAAGACGCTCTCGTGGCTGGCCATCGCGTCCGACAGTGTCGAGCCGCTGCGGAGTGCGTCGGAGATGTCGATCAACACGGCTTTCAGTTGCGAATTCGAGGTCTCGTCGACGAGCGCCTGCAGCGCGTCGAGGATCGGGATCCCGGCACGCAGGAACGCCGCGAACTGCCGCGAGAAGTTCATGAGATCGACGGGCTTGAGCTTCTTCGTGGTGATCTCGACGCGCGCGAGGCTCTTGCGCTCCTTGACCTCGACAGTTCTCAGCTCACGGCCGGCCAGCTCGTTGCGCACACGGACGGCGCTGGCGGCATCGATGACGCCCCTGACCTTCGCTCCGCTCGGGTCGATCGCGACGTACTTGAACTTCGGCACGCTTCCTCCAGCCAGACGTCAGACGATGTAGATGCTTCTCAGCACCTCGGAGACCGTCGTGACGTCCTCTTCGATGACCCTGAGGGCCTCGTCGCGCAACGTGCGCATTCCTTGCTGGATCGCAGTGGCGCGAAGGTCCTCGAGGGGGGCGTTCCTGACGATGAGCTGCTTGATCTCGTCGGTGGCCACCAGCAACTCGAAGACGCCGATTCGCTCCGAGTACCCCGTGTGCGCGCAGAAGTTGCAGCCCTCGCCGTGGAAGAACTGCTCCTTGGGCTTCCCGCCCCACTGCTCGTAAAGGCCCAACTCGTCCGGCGAGGGCGTGTACGGCTCGATGCAGGCTTCACAGATGCGACGCACGAGACGCTGCGCCACGATCCCGATCACGGAGGAAGCGACGAGGAACGACTCGATGCCCATGTCGAGGAGCCGGTGCAGCGCAGCAGTGGCGTCCGTCGCGTGCAGCGACGAGAGCACGAGGTGACCGGTGAGCGCGGACTGCACTGCGATCCGGGCGGTCTCGACGTCGCGGATCTCGCCGACGAGGATGATGTCGGGGTCCTGGCGCAGGATCGCCTTGAGCCCGCCCGAGAACGTGATGTCGGCCTGCTCGTTGATCTGGATCTGGTTGATCGACGGGAACACGTACTCCACGGGGTCTTCGATGGTCATGATGTTGCGCTCGGAGCTGTTGATCTCGCTCAGCGCCGCGTACAGCGTCGTGGTCTTGCCGCCCCCGGTCGGGCCGGCGCAGATGACCATGCCGAAGGGTGAGCGGATCAGCTGCGAGAACCGCGCCCGGGTCTCCGCCGGCATGCCGAGCCGGGGGAGCTGGAGCAGCGAGCGGCTCTTGTCGAGGAGCCGGAGTACTGCTTTCTCCCCCCAGATGGTGGCGGTGGTGGCGACGCGGACGTCGAGGGAGCGGTCGTCGACCGTCGCCTCGAACTGGCCGTCCTGGGAACGGCGGCGCTCGACGATGTTCATGTCGGCGAGGATCTTGATGCGGCTCACCATCGACTGCGCCATCGATGCCGGAAGGTTCACGACGTCGTGCAACGCGCCGTCGACACGGAAGCGAATGCGAAGCTGCGCGTCCTGAGGCTCGATGTGGATGTCGGACGCGTGCTCGCGCACGGCTTGGGTGAGAAGGCGTTGGAACGTCTGCACGACGGGCGCCTGCTCGTCGACGAGCACGGTCCCGACCCCGACATCACCCACGCGCGCAACCTCGGGCGTGAACGTGGCGACGACACGGTCGAGCCCCTTCAGCGCGTCGAAGGAACGATCGATCGCACGATCGATGTCGCTGGGCGATGCCAGCACGAGCTTGAGGTGACGGCCCGTCGCGGTGCGGATGTCACCTTCGGCAGCCGGCGACAACGGGCCCGCCACGGCCACGACGAGCCCGTCGTCTTCGATCCGTATCGGCAGCGCTCGATGGCTACGGACCATCGACTCCGGTACCAGCGTCAGGGCATCGGGATCGGGCACGAGCCTCCGCAAGTCGACGAGCTCGAGGCCGAGCTGCACTGAGAGCGCCGTGGCGAGCGCGCTCTCCGAGATGAATCCCTGTTCGACGAGGATCTCACCCAGCCGCCGGCCGGAGTCCGCCTGCTGGAGCAGGCCTTGCTGCAGGGCATCGTTCGTGAGCGAGCCGCTGGAAAGCAGGAGCTCACCGAGCTGAGGGCCCTTGTGGCGCGGAGGCTCGGGCGCGACTTCGACCTCGGCGGTGTCGGTGACCTCGGCGCCCTTCCGCGTGGGGCGAAGCTTCATCGCTCCACCACGCGCACGCGCGTCGCTCTCGCCCTCTCCATTGTTCGATGCCCCCAGCCCGTGCGCCCATGCCACGGAAAGTGTCGATCGGCAGCCCGTCCACTGCATTCGGAACGCGCCCGTGGCGGACACACGCGGTGACGTCTCACCAAATGCCGCGACTCTCCCTCACGGTGACAAGGCGTCATCGTTACGCCTCTCCTGGAATTTTGGAAAATCTCGCCGCTGCGTGAACAGCGAAACGGACGCCGTGCGATGGAAAGAGCCGGCCGATTCGCGAGCTTACCGGGATGACACGACGCGCTCTTTCGCGTCACGTGGGCGCGTCCGCCCGCTGAGAACGGAACCAGTCGACTGTCGCCGCGCAATGCGTCCGGCAACGGGACCGGCACCACTTCGGGGAACAGCTCGTGCAGACGCGTCGAGTCGGCCTGTGAGTCCCGGACGTCACCGGGCCGGAGATCCTCGTGCCGGACAGTGACGGGCTCGCCGACGACTTCCTCGATCAGCCCGACGAGGGTCAACAGGTCGGTGCGCGTGCCGAAGGCGAGGTTCACCGGCTCGGGAGACGTCACCCGTCGTTGCAGCGCCTGCGCGATCACGTCGACAACCGAATCGACGCTGGTGAAATCCCGGGTCTGTCGCCCGTCGCCGTGCACCACGAGCGGCACGCCGTCGAGCGCGGCGTCGAGGAACGCGGGCACGACCGCCGCGTACGCATGACCGGCTGGCTGGAGCGGCCCGAACACGTTGAAGAAGCGGAACACCAGCACCGGAAGCCCGAACGACGACTGGTAGGCGAGTGCGTAGGCCTCGCTCGCGAGCTTGCTGGCCGCGTACGGGCTCACCGGCCGAGTCGCGAGGTCCTCGCGCTTGGGCAATGTCGGATTGGCGCCGTACACCGAAGAAGACGACGCGACGACGACGTGGACGTTCCCCGCCCTGCGCGCCGCCTCGAGCACCTCCACGGAGCCCGTCGCGTTGACGACGTGCGAGGCGACCGGGTCACTGATCGAGCGTGGCACCGACGGCCGCGCCGCGAGGTGGACGACGGCTGCGGCCCCGCTCATCGCGCCATCGAGCGTGGAAGCATCGAGAATCGACCCTTCCACGAGCTTCACGTCGGCACCGGCGAGGTTGTCGGCCGTTCCGGTGGACAGGTCGTCGAACGCGGTGACGACATGGCCTGCGGCCGCGAGGCGTCGGCACAGGTTGCCGCCGATGAAGCCCGCGCCTCCCGTCACCAGCACGTTCATGGGTCAAAGGCTACAAGCGCCGGAGCGTCACGGCTCCGAACGCCCGCTGCACTATTCGGCGCGCGCGCCGCGTCTGCGGAGACCGAGGACGAGCGCGAGCCCGGCGACGACTGCGGCCAGGCCCACGAGCAGGAGCGACGACGTGCCCGACGATCCCGTGAACGCGAGCGCCGCGGCGGCGCTCGCGTCGGTGGCGCCGGTGGCGCCGGTGGCGCCGGTGGCGCCTCCGACGCGCACCACGACCTCACTCCCAACTCGCGTGCAGGACGTGGCCGGATAGGCGGTGTTGGGATTCGCCGAGTAGCTCACCGTGATCGTATCGCTGGCGGAGCCCGCGACGCCCAGGATCGCGAAGGCGCCGGCGCCGTCGGCGGTGCCGGTCCCCGCGGGGTTCACGTTCCCGCCGACGAACGCCTTCACATAGGACCCGGCCGGAGCCGTGCCCGTGATGTCGACGTGCCCGGCAGAACTGGCGGCCACCGAGAAGGAGCACGAGGCCGCGTCGGCCGCGCCGGCCGCGGAGCCCATGCCCACGAGTGCCGCGACGACAATCGCAGCACCCACGATCACGCTGGTCAACTTGCGCACTGGCCCCAACCTCCCGTTGCGGACCCGCGAGCCCGCTTTGCCCCACACTTCGCAACGCCCAAGACTCGTCGCGGGATACTGGAAACGCTACCACAACTCGACCACTGAGAGTGAAGGTTTCGCAGTCGGAGCGGCAGCCTTCACATCGTCGGCGCACGTACCATCGCTGCGATGTTCATCTCCGCCTCGCTCGTGGCCACCAACCGTTGGCTGCTGGCGTTCTCGGGGGCTGTCGTCATCGTCCTGCTTGCCCGGTTCGTGGTGAGTCGCCGGTCGCGTTGGGCGGAGTGCGTGCTCGTGCTCACCCCCTCGTTGGCCTTGCTCGTCGCGGGCCCGGTCCGGCCGACGGTCGTCGTCGCGGCGATCGGCGCATCCGTCGTCGGCCTGGCAGGTCTGCTCGGGGTCCTGAACCGCTGTCCCTGGCTGCTCGCGGTGACCGCGGCCCTCGTCGCCGCCGTCTCGGCTGTCGCGCTCGGCGCTCCGTTGGGCGGCACCGGCGTCTTCGCGCTCGGAGTGGTCGGCGCGATCGGATTTGTGGTCGCGGTGACGTGCTCCGGCGCACGACTCCATCCGGGACTCGTCGCGATCGCGGCATTCGGGCTGTTCGCGCTCGCCGGGTTCGGCGGTCAGGACGGCTTGGCCACGGTCGCGATCGCGGTCGTCGGGCTGGGATTCGGCGAGGCGCTGCTCCCGGGCACCGCGGCCACGGGCACGGCATCGGTCAGCCCGATGCGGTGCAGCATGGCGTTCGCGCTCGCGGCGCTGGCGCTCGCGCAGACGCCGGTACCCGGCGGCGGGCGCGGGCTCACCACGCCGGTGGCGCTCCTCGCCATCTTCCTCCTCGATGCCGCCGTCGTCGTCGGCGGACGCTACGTGCGCCGGATACCGGTCAGCCGCCACCGGAGTGACCACCTCCCCGACCGGTTGTCGGCCGCGCTCGGAGGCCGGTCCGGCACGGCCGCCGTCCTCCTCGTCGCCGCCCAGCTCCTCCTCGCGGTCCTCGCGCTGTTCTGTGGCCGGGCAGTCTGGCCGAACTGGGCGTCCGTCGTCGGCACTGCCGCCATCGTCGCTGTGCTCGCTGTCGTCGCGCGCCGGGCGGGGCTCGATCCGCGGCCCACCCGCACGCTGCGGAAGCTCGCCGTCGTGGGCCTCGTCGTGATCGCGGTCGCGCTCGCCGCCGCGGCCGTTCCGGGTGCCCTGTACGGCCTCGACGCCTATCACGAGATGCAGCGTGGCCGTGAGCACGCCACCAAGGGGCTCGCGCTCGCCCGCGACGGCAAGGCGAACGCGGCCAAGGCCCAGTTCCGGGCCGCGGGACGGGAGTTCTCGGCGGCGCGCTCGAAGCTCGAGTCCCCGGTGATGGCGGCCACGCTCGCCGTCCCCTACGTCGCCTCCAACGTGCGCGCGGCACGCGCCCTGTCCGACATCGGCGTCGATCTCGCGGACGCAGGCACCTCCGTCGCCGCGGCCGCCGACCCCGAGAAGCTCTCCGTCGTCGACGGCCGTCTCCCGCTCGATGCGGTGCGGGCCCTCGCCCCGGAGCTCCAACGCGGATCTGATGCGCTCGACCGCGCGCTCGAACGACTGGCGGCCGTGCGCAACGACACGTACCTCGCGCCACCGGTGCGCGACGCAGTCGACAAGGTGAACGTGGAGCTCACGCGTGCGCGGAAGGAGGCGAACAACGCGGCCGCCGCGGCAACGCTCGCTCCTTCCCTGTTCGGGGGCGACGGTGATCGCACCTACTTATTGGTCATGCAGAACAACGCCGAGGCGCGCGCCACGGGTGGATTCATCGGCAGCTACGCGCTGCTGACCGCGCACGACGGGAAGCTCAGCGTCGGCCCGGTGCTCCGTACCTCGACCTGGAACAACGCGATGCGCGCCGTCCCGGATCCGACCTTGACCGCGCCGATCGACTATCTGCTGCGATACGCGCAGTTCCAGCCCGCGACCAACCTCCAGAACGTCAACCTCTCACCCGACTTCCCGACTGTCGGCGGCGTCGTGATGTCGCTCGCGCCGCAGGCCGGTGTCGGCCACGTCGACGGCGTGTTCTCGGTGGACCCGGTTGGGCTGGCCGCACTGCTCCGGCTCACCGGGCCGGTGACCATCGACGGTTGGCCCGAGGCGATCGACGCCGACAACGTCGTGCAGGTCACGCTCCGGGATGCCTACGCCGCGTTCGCGGACACGCCCGATCGTGCCGACTTCCTCGGCGAGGTCGCGCGCGCCGCCGTCGACCGCGCGAGCACGCAGAACCTGGGGACACCTGCCGAGCTCGCCAAGGTGCTCGGGGCCGCCGCGCACGAGGGGCATCTGATCCTCGCGTTCGAGCGCCCCGCGGAACAGCAGCTGGCCGAGCAGCTGGGGGTCGGGATGCAGATGGACCCCGTACGCTCCGACGCGATCGCGGTGACGACATCGAACGCGGCCGCGAACAAGATCGACTACTACCTCGATCGCAGGATCGACTACCGCGTCGTGCTGCATCCGGCGCTCGATCGTCCCGTTGCCCTCGCCTCGGCCGTGTTGACGACCGAGCTCACGAACAACGCTCCCGACCACGGCCTCCCACCGATCGTGATCGGCCCATCGGATGTGCAGTTCTTCGCTGGTGAGAGCCGGCCGTACGTGTCCCTGTACTCGCCGCTGACGCTCGGCGCCACGACGGTCGACGACAAGCCGGCAGCCCTCGACGTCGGGAGGGAGGTCGGCCGCAACGTCGGATCGATCTTCGCGGTCGTGCCGAGTGCCACGACCACCAGGATCGTCACCCGGCTCGACGGGGTGCTCCAACTCCGCGGCCACTGGTACGAGCTCCAGATCCGCCATCAGCCGACGCTCGTCGCTGACAAGGTGAACGTCACCGTCAGCGCTCCCGAGGGGTGGCGCATCGACAAGGTCGAGCGGATGTCATACAGCTCCGACCGGCAGGCCTCGGCGAAGCTGCGACTCACGAGAACGACCACGCTTCGGGTGCGGATCGTGCCGGTGCGGTCCTCACTCAGCCTGTGGGACAAGCTCAGGGTCGGCGGGAGCTGACGCCGTTCCCCGAACCGGCGCCGCGCCCGCGACTGCTGCGCGCACTGGCGATCGCTCGAGCCTCGCCGACCACTTCTCTCAGGAGAGGCGGAAGTGCCTTCTTCTTCCCGGCGCGATTCGCGTCGAGGGTGAGCCCCATGGCCTCCAGCAGGGCGCTGACATTGGTGCCGTGGCGCTCCGCGAAGCGGTACCAGCCGGCGTGTGCCTCGTCCGACAGATAGCAGTGGAGTTGGCATCGTGAAGGGGGTGTCGTGCCCTCTTGTTGCATCGCGCGTCTCTAGCACGTATTACGAACCTTGTACAGTACTTGTACAAGGAGTTGTGCACCAGTTCGCGTGACATTGGTCACTCCGGAGTCACGGAAAGCGCTCAAGAGCGCCACGGAGCGACGTCGATGCACGTCGCATGGCTCTCGCGCATGCCCCCCGCCACTCTCCGTCCTCGCCGCAGCATCGGATCAGGCGTTCGGTTGCCGCCCTGGTCCTGAGCGCGCTGGTCGCCGCCACCGTGGGCTCGATCGCGATCTCGCCGGCGCCCGCCGCGACCGGCACGCAGGCCACCACGACCCCCGACGTGTCCGGCGAGTACACCGCCGTGGCCGCGCCGACGCGACTGCTCGACACTCGGGACGGCACCGGCCGTGGCGGCGTCGTCGCGCCGCTCGGGGGCGGCCAGACCCTCGTCCTCGGCGTGCTGGGGAAGGCCGGTGTTCCCGCGGCGGGCGTCAGCGCGGTCACGCTCAACGTGACGGTGACGAACCCGTCGGACGCCAGCTTCCTCACGGCGTGGCCCACGGGATCCGCGCGCCCCACGTCGTCGGTCTCCAACTTCGTCGCCGGACAGACCCGAGCCAATCTGATCATGATCGGAGTGGGGCCGAGCGGCACCGTGTCCTTCTACAACCGTTTCGGCACCGTGGACGTGATCGTCGACCTCGCGGGTTGGTTCTCGAGCACGGACGTCAACCCGGGTAGCGTCTTCCACTCGGTCCCCGCGGCGCGCATCGTCGACACGAGATCCGGTGACGGCCATTCCGGTCCGATCGCCGGCGGTCAGGTCGTCCATGTGGACGTCACCGGCGTCGGCGGTGTCCCGGCAACCGGCGTCACCGACGTCCTCGTCAACGTGACTGCGCCGGCTCCGACCGCTCCCGGCTACATCACGATGTTCGGGTCCGGGAACCTGCCGGGAGCCTCGACCCTCAATCCCGACCCCGGCCGCGACGTGTCCAACCTCGCACTCGTCCACGTCGCGGACGATGGAACGATCTCGGTCTTCGCATTCGGCGCTCCGACAAACCTCGTGGTCGACGTCGTCGGCTACTTCGACACCGCCGACTCGGCCACCGCCAGTGGATTCTCGCCGATCGTGCCGCAGCGCGCGTTCGACACCCGGAGTGAGTTCGTCGCCGCGTCCGTCGTGGCTCCGATCCTGCGACAACTCGTGGTTTCACCCGACGTCACCCCCGACAGCGTGGCGGCCGTCATCGCAGGTATTACCGTCACCGAGCCCACGAGCGCGGGCTATGTCTCCGTGTTTCCCGCCGGCGCGACATGGCCGGGCAACTCGAACGTGAACTTCAACGCGGGCGACACCATCCCCAACCTGATCGCATCGGGCGTGGATCAATCCGGGCGCGCCGCAATTCGTCTCTCTGCGGGCGCCGCGTCCGTGCTCGCCGACGTGTACGGATACTTTGTATTACGCAACACCGTCGACACACAGGGACGGCCAACCACCACGACCAACGCACCCACCACCACGACCAAGGCACCCACCACCACCACCACCAAGGCACCCACTACCACCACCACCAAGGCACCGACCACCACCACCAAGGCACCCACCACCACGACAACCACAGCCCCGGTGCCGGCGACAGCGGCGGGTAGCAGTTCGCGTCAAGCGGTGCTCGCGTGGCTCGGTACCGTCGATCTGGACACACTGGGCCAGGAAGGCATCGCGTCTCTCGTTCAGAACGGCGTTGGCGGCGCGGTCGTCATGCTCGGTACGTGCACGACGAACGCGATTCCGGCATGGCAGATCGCGGAGTGGAAGTGGGTGTCGTCGCAGGGCGACCTGTATGTCGGGTGCTACATGGCGGCACCGGCACCTCCGACGACGTCGGCACAGCAGTCCGATCAGAAGGCCGCGTTCGCGGTCGTCGCGGCCGCAGCCAAGAGTGCGAATGCGAAGGGCTTCGCGCTGGACGCGGAGCCGTACGGGTCGGGCAGCGAGGACGCATGGAACGGCATCCCGTCCCTGAAGTCGTACGCGCAGACACTCGCCCCGATCATCGGGTTCGGGCAGATTCAGATCTACCCGTCTTCGAACGCATCGTGGCCGGGCAGCTACAACGACGTGATCCAGCTGGAGAACAACAACTGCCCGGGGCAGACCTCGTGCTACGCGACAAACGGATTCGGGTCCTTCATCGACGGTCTCCTCGCCGGGGGCGCCAGCGTAAATGTGACGGACGCGTCGTTCCACTGGGGAGCGCAGGCAAGCGCGGACCGTAACGGTCCGGACCCCTGGGGTACCGGCGTGCCGAAGTCGGTCGCGCTCGCCAAGCAGCGTTTCCCGTCGGCGAACTTCGCGGCGTCGATCATGTTCTGGCCCGACAACGACGAAGGGCACGGCGACGTTCTCGCCCGCCGAGATCCAGCACGCCGTGGACGTCAGCACGAAGGCGTCGACTGGTCCTGTGTTCCTCTACCAGCACACCCTCGCCGGGCTGTCGGGGACATGGCCGCAATGGCTTGCCGCCATCAAAGCCGCGGTGAGTACTTAGCAACGGCTGCGCGTCGAGACTCGCAAAATTCTGCAGCAAGACAATGAGCGCTCGACTACGGGGACAACGTCATAGCGCCCCGCACCCGAGTCTGATGTGCCACGGGCTTCCTTCGACGAGCGGTGCAATGGGCACCAAGACAGTCTGGTTGGGTGCCGGGTTGCTCGGCAAGTCGAGCGGGCAGACGCCAAAGAAGTGGACCAGGTCGGTCCTGAACGGCGGTACTCAGACGCGGAAAAGCCACGCGCCCACCCGAGGATGACGAGAATCGATACTCCCAGAATCGTCAAGCCGGTGAAGAGGCGCCTCGCTCGGGATTGGCGGTGCACGACGGCGGGATGGAAAGTCGCGGCACAGAGTCGTGACGCTGATGCCGCCAGGAACGTGCAGAGAAAGAGGCTCGGAGCTATCGCGTAGCGGTACGACGATCCGCCGAGCTGAACCTCGACGATCATGAAGAGTCCGCTGAGAAGCAAGCTCAGCGACATCAGGAATTCGCTTCGAGCCAAGACAAGGTTCTCCGGTTGATCACCTCGCGCGGTTAGGAATCTCCTTAGCCACCAGAGTCCGAGCCAGGCAGCTGCGATTGCGACGACGACACCGAAGGTCGCGGCATACGAGCGCGCTCCCACGAGGTGAAATCCGCCGAACGTTGGCTGGAAGACATGCAGGCCGTAGTCCGCGGCTGCATCTGCGGCCGCGAACAACCCACCTCCGCTGCGCGAACTTGAACTCCAGAAGAGATGAGCGCTTCCTTGCGCGAACACTGCACACGCAGTGGCAATCAGGAGCGGAAGCTCCTTCCTTCCGTATCGGATGACGCGTGCGATCGGGAGCGGGATGAGCACGAACATGAGCGGTGATGACAGCCCGATAAGGAGCACCGCGCCAGAACGCAAGATCGTCCGTACTGTCCTCCGGGGAGGAGCCAAGTACAACCAAAACGCTGCGTAGACCAGCAGGAAGTGCTGATTCGCGGCGCTGTTGATGGACTCCGTGCGCAGGGCGGGAAGGAGCGGGACACTGATGCCGAGCAGACCACAAAGCGTGCGCTGCGGTATGTACCACCTGGCTACCAAGAACGTGAGACACGCGGTCCCCGCAGTGGCCGCGATCGCAGCGGTGGCCAACGCCACCGCCCACCATCCAGCCGGAGTCTGGACGATGGCTCCCGCGACGATGCGAGGGATGACATTGAGGTAGCCACGATACGTGGTGAAGAGCGATCCAACCGAGAGTTCCCGCACGCCACTCTCGATGAACTGACCATCATCAGCCCAGATCTTGGAGAATGCGACTGGAGCACGAAACGTGAGAACGGCCGTGGAGACAGCAACCAGCCCAAGCGCAATTGCGCGGTCCATGCCGCTGAGAGTCTGGCGTGAAGCCGATGAGTGTATCGGGAATGCGCAGTTCAGCGCACGGGACCAAGGATTCGAGCGAACCCGCGCTTGGTCGGTTCGCGTCACGATCTACTCGTGCTCGATCGACGTGGGAGCCGTGCCCGGAACGCAGTCGCCGCACCCGTCATCGTGAACGTGTAGCCCTTCCCGTCGACGAGCACCCGATCGCCGACCGCGGCGAGCGTGTGGATCCCGTACCGATACCGGCCCTGCGTCGGTGACACGACACGAGCCACCTCCTCCTCGAACGAAGTGGGAGTGAGCGAACGGACCTTGCAGATCGCGACCGCGGCTCCGTACCCGGTCGAGCAGTCCTGCGCGGGGCGGTAGAGCGACCCCTCGTGGCGAAACGGCGTACCCGCCGGGCGCGCGGAGCGCAGATCGATCTTCACCGGGTTCAGCGCGTGTGGACGCCATTCGCCGAACAGCGTGTCCGACCACCAGAGGTGCAGGTGCGTGAAGGGGCCCTGCTCGCCGTCCGTGAACGCGACCCACCACCGATCTTCGTGTTGGAACACGGTGGAGTCACGCGCGCTCACGCCGGGCACGAGGACGCCCGCATCCTCCCACTCCGTCGGGTAGTCCACGGCGCGGAAGATACGGATCCCGATCACGCCGTCGAGCTGCGGCACGCAATAGACGTCGGGCCCGTGCGTCAGCAGATACGGGTACGAGGCGTGCGTGTCGACGTCGAGCACCGACGGGCCCGGGCGTTGCGCGCCGCTGCCGTCGACCGCGGCGATGATGCCACGACGACTCGCATAGCTGTACGACTCGACGAGCCAGCCTCGCTCGCGGTCAGGGAGCCCGAACGGGTCGGCGACGAATTCCCCGCGGGCGGGCCGCGGGAGCCAGCGCACGCTCGGTGCGAAGCCGGCGTCGAGGAAGCGCTCGATCGGCGCGTCGACCAAGCCGACGTTCCACTGCGGGGACGCGATCAGGCCGCCGACGCGCGACGTCACGAGCCCGAGCGCACGCCGGGCCCGGTGCTGCAACCCGTCGGGTGCCGGACGCCGAGGCGTCGTCGAGTTCCCGGCCGCCTCTGCGGCACACGCTCGCGTCAACAGCACGGGCAACACCTCGAGGAGCGCCTGGTCGACGCTCTCGACGCGCGCCGAACCGGTCGAGCGCAGGCACATCTCGGCGACCGGGCTCGCGGGCCGACCGTGATCGTCGACTCGGTGCACGCCGACGATCAAGCGTCGGTCGCCGACCAGGCGGGCAACCGGCCGGTGCAGCGCTCGCCGGGGGTCGCGATGACCTGCGACCAGCGGGACCCAGGCGCCACGCGTCGCCGAGTGGCGCACCGCGATCCGGCGACGCCGACTCGTCGAGTGACGACGACAGGTCCACCTGATCGACGAGTCAGAGCGTCGAGCCCCCGGGCGCTGCGGCGTCGACCACCGGCAACCCGTCAAACGATCGCGAGCGGATCGACCGCTCGGAACGCACGCGAACGTCTCCGTCGAGCGTGCCGGCACGATCTCGGATCCGATCACCCCAGGAATGTCGATCTCGGGCGCCGCCGGTCGTGAGCACGATCGCGACGAGCTCGAGCTCGGGCACGCCCGCCAGTGCGGCAAGGACCTCGGCGTGCCACACGCACACTCGCCGCGCGTCGACCGCCACGGCGACGCGGAGACGGTCCACCTATCGGTCAGTAACCCGAGCCCGCCGATTGCTCCGGAGACGACGGCCCGCCCCGGGCGGCGTCGGCGCGGGACCCGCTCGGTGTACGAGCCGATGCTCTCGTCGTCCTTGCTGCGAGTGAGGACCGTACCGAGCACCGGTGCGCCGACCTGGGCGAGCAGGTCGAGCGCGTTGCGGCACGACCGGCGGGTGCTGTAGCCCGCGCGCGTGACCAGCACGACCGCGTCGACGCTCGCCGCGAGCGCTGCCGCATCGGTGAGGCCGAGCAACGGTGGCGTGTCGATGAGCACCAACGCATCCTGATCGTGCAACATCTCGAGCACCTCGCGGCCCCGGGTCGAGGTGAGCAGCTCCGACGGATTGGGCGGGAGCGGCCCCGACGTCAGGACGAACAGGTTGTCGACCTCGGGGACCTTCTGGAGCACGTTCGAGAGCGGCTCTCCGAGCAGCACCGACGTGAACCCGGCATCGTTCGGAAGCCCGAAGATCGAGTGGAGCGAGGGGCGGCGCAGGTCGCAGTCGACGAGGATGACGGTCTTGCCCGCACGAGCCGCGGCCACCGCGAGGTTCGCGCTCGTCGTGGTCTTGCCCTCCTCCGAGCGGGGGCTCGTGACCTCGAAGCAGCTCCCGCGTTCGAGCCCCACGAAGTAGACGGCGGTGCGCAACGACCGGTATGCCTCGGCCGCCACCGAGTTGGGCGCGACGATCGAGATGACCTCGGCGCCCCTTGCGGGTCGCATACCCGGGATGAGCCCGAGCAGGGGAACCTCGGGGCCGGTCGCGAGCTGGAGGTCCTCGCGGTTCTTGATCGAGTCGTCGAGGAACTCGAGCAGGAACGCGAGCGCGATCCCGAGCAGGAGCCCGGCGCCGAGGGCGAGGAGCGCATCCTGCTTCGGCTGCGGTCGGATCGCCGAGGAGGGCGGTGTCGCCTGCGCCACGACCGTCACGTTGCCGCCGGCGATCGTGGTATCGACGCTCAGTGTCAGGAGGCGATCCTGGAGGATCTGCTTCTGGCTGTTGAGGTTCGCCACCTGTGCGGCGATTGTCGGGTTGTTGAGCGCGGCAGGCGTGAGAGTGTCGATCTGCTGCTGCAGCTCGTTGATCTTCGGTTGCAGCGCGTGACCGCGGCGGTGTACCGCTGCGGCCTGCGTGACGTGCGTGTAGTCGATGTAGGCCTGCATGTGCGCGTTCACGGTGTCGGCCGCGAGCTTCGGATCGGGATCGTCAGCGACCACGGTGATCACGTTGTTGTTCACGTCGGTGACCGTCGACACCGTCCCGACCTTTGGGTTCGCCTTCAGCGCGAGCGCGTGCACCGCGGGGCTCTCGACGATCTTGGCCTCGGTCGAGATCGCGGTGGGCTGCGCGGTGTCGGACTGGATGACGATCTGGCCCGACGCCTCGTACTCCTTGGTCTGATTGACCGACCAGTACGTGCCGGCGGCGAACACGATCAGCGTGACCACGATGATCACCCACCGCCGGCGACGGAAGATCGAGAGGTATCCGCGTAGGCCGAGTGTGGGCCGGACACCGGTCGTCGTCTCGAGCATGGTGTAAGGCTACCCCCGTCAGGAGGCCTCACTGACACGACGGGACCGCGCGGACTCACGCCGCTGCCCTCGGATCCGCGGCCTGTCACCCGCCCGGAACGCGCGCCCTGAGGGGTCTCGTACACTACCCGAGTGGTGTTCCGCGCGGGCAAGGCGAGGCGGCGAGATCGTGGACGTCATGTCCCAAGGATCTTGCACATCGTGTTCGGAGCTTTCGCCCTGATCATGTTCGTCGTCGGCGTCGCCCTCGCCGAAGGGGGACTCGACCGGCGCCGAATGCCGCGCGGGCACAATGACACCACCATCTCGGCCGCTCCCGGCCCGATCGCGCTCGCGCACATTCGACGGGTCTCGATCGTCGGGGCGGCCGGATCGGGCAAGACGACCTTGGCCGAGGCATGGCAGGACTTCCACGGGCTGCCCTACGTCAAGGTCGACGCGCTCCAGGCCGCCGAGACCGGCGGCCGTGCGACCCCGGTGGAGTTCGGTCGTCGCATGGCGGAAGCGGCCAGCCGGGATTCGTGGATCCTCGACGGCAACGTCGACATCAGCGGGGTCTACCAGGCGGTCGACGAGACGTGGTCACGCGCCGACCTCGTGATCTGGCTCGATCTCCCGCGCCACGTCCTGATGCGGCGCCTCGTGGTACGTACCGCGGTGCGCGCGCTCCATCACAGCGAGATGAGCAAGGATACGCAGCAACACTGGCGTGACCTCTTCGTCCTCGACGCCAATCGATCGGTGCTCGCGTGGACGTGGAGCGAGCAGCCGCGGCTGCGCGAGGCCTACGCTCGTTTCGTCGCCGATCCCCGGTGGTCGGCGCGTGTCGTCCGTCTCCGCTCACCACGCGCGGTGCGCCGCATGGCTCACCAGATCCGTCTCACGGATGCCGGAGCGCCGACGCGGGCGAGCTGAGTCGGGGCTCAGGTCCAACGGCGACCCGGGACGCGCGATCAGGCGATGCGCTGCTCGAGCACCTTCGCGGCACCCGCGGCGTCGTGGAAGCCGTCGACGTCACCTTTGCCGAGATACCTCGGACGTTCCTGGTGGCCCGTGAAGCGCGACGGGAAGCGCTTCACGCGACTCGCGAGGACCCGCAAGCGGGAAGCCCGCCACTCCGGCGGCGGGGGCTCCGCGAGCTCGGGGTTCTGGGCGACGTAGTCGTCGAGCTCGAGCGCGCTCGACCGAGACGTCGACACCGAGCGCCGCGCGCCGGTCGAACTCCTCCCGAGTGACGCGAACGTAGGCGCGGTAGTCGAGGGGGTACGGCTCGAGCTCGTCGGGGAACGCGGCCTTGGCGGTGAGCAGCCCCTCGATCGCGAGGTTGTTGAACGTGAAGTTGGTGAGCGGGGTGTACTTGCGAGTCGTCACCGCATCGGAGAGGAACTGGTCGATCTTCTGGGGGCCCGGGTTCGTGAGCACCATGTTCGTGCCCCACGACTTCGCCGTGCGGCCGATCACCACGAGCGGCAGGTCGATGTGCGCCATCCCCCGCGACAGCCCGGCCGCGACCGGCCACGCGAAGTACTCGACGCCGAGGGTCTGGAAGAACCGCCCGTCGTTGCGCGCCGCGATCGTGTCGGCGAGCTTGCGCTCGAACACGTAGCCGCTGGGGTGTGTGTTGAATCGGGGCCGGAACGTCATGAGGCCGCGAATGAAATCCCCCCGATCCGTCGCCCGCGTGATGCCGGTGTACGAAGGGATCTCGAGCGTGTTCGCCTTCTCGGGCGGGAAATTCACGTCGCGGTACTCGGCCATCTGGCACAGCATGAAGTCGGCGTCGAACCGTCGGTTCGCGTCGACGAAGTGCTGGAGCGCGGTGGTCACCAGCGCGTCGTCGTCGGACAGCTCCATGATCAGGTCGCCGGTCGCCTGCTTGCGCGCGAACTCCCAGCTGTCGGGGAGCACGAGGTGCTCGGGCGGCACCACGTAGCGCACGCGGGGGTCGTCGAACTCGGCGATCACGTCACGCGTGTCGTCGGTGGAGTGGTTGTCGGAGACCACCACCTCGAGATCGTCGAGCGTCTGCGCGAGCACCGACTCGACCGCCTGGCGGAGGAGATCCGATCGGTTGTAGGTGGGGATGACGACGCTGAACACCGGGCTCATGAGACGGCCGCCAGCCAGCGCAGCTCATCGTCGACGCGAGCGTCGCCGAGCAGCTGCTGGATGCGCGGGAGCCGCTGCATCCCCGGGCCCGTCAGCTCGTCGAGCGTCAGGCCGTTGCGTTCGAAGGCCTCGAACATCTCGAGCGCGCCCTGTGCCACCGTCCACTGGGTCTCGAAGCCCACGCGCTCCGCGAACTTGTCGCAGTTCACCCGGTAGTTCCGGAGGTCGGGGCCGACCTTGCCGGAGAGCGCGACCTTGCTCCCGGGAACGGTCTCCTGCACGATGCGTGCGACGTCGCGGATGCGGTAGTTCTCGGCCGTGCTCCCGACGTTGAAGGCCTCCGCGTGCACGAGCTCTCGCGGTGACCCCAGCACCGCGAGGAAGGCACGGCAGATGTCCTGCACGTGCACGAGCGGGCGCCACTGGCTGCCGTCGGTCTGGAGCAGCACGTCGTGCGTGGCGACGGCGTACCCGACGAGGTTGTTCACGACCACGTCGGAGCGCAGCCGCGGCGAGAAGCCGTAGGCGGTCGCGTTCCGCAAGAACGTCGGCGAGAAGTCGTCGTCGGCCAGCGCCACGATGTCGCGCTCGGCCCACACCTTCGATTCCCCGTACGGGAGTGACCGGGTTGAAGGCCGCGGTCTCGGTGATCATCTCGTCACCGTCGGCGGCGCCGTAGAGGCTGCACGACGAGGCGAAGAGGTAGCGGGTGACGCCGACCTGTTTCGCGAGCTGCGCCAAGCGCACGCTTCCCCTGTGGTTGATGTCGTACGTCAGCTCGGATCGGATGTCGCCGAGCGGATCGTTCGACAGCGCGGCGAGGTGCACGACCGCGTCGAACCCTTCCAGCTCGTGTGCCTCGACGTCGCGGATGTCGCGGCGGATCGCCGGCGGCCCGGCGACCTCGGGCCCGTAGGTGCACTCTTCGTAGAAGAAGGTGTCGAGCCCGGTGACGTCGTGGCCGGCGCCCTCCAGGATCGGCACCATCACGCTTCCGATGTAGCCGTTGTGGCCGCTCACGAGCACTCGCAACTGGAACGCTCCTCCGTCGGTGGTCTGCGAACGAAAAGAATCCGAGAAGTGTCGGCGTGCGAGCCCGCGCGGCATCGTTCGACCGCTGCTGCGCGGTAACCCGCCCCGGCGAGATGATACATGACTCCGGCGCCCTTGACCACAGGGAGTGGTCATCCTGGCTCTCCCGCTCCCGTAACGACGCCGATCAATGCAAGGCCCCGGACGACCTCCTTCACGCAGAGTGACTTCCGGTGATGTTCGGCTGGTATGCTGCCCGGTTGAGGTGCACCGACGTGGGGCCCGGGGTCGGAGGGCTCGATCCCGGCGCGGCGTCTCCTCGGAGCCCTTGGGCAACGCAGAGCAGAACACGGGAGGACTACCGATCATGGCGGACCGCGACCTCGAAATTGCGATCCTGGGGGCCGGGTTGGCCGGGCTCAGCACGAGCTATCACCTGGGCCACCCCGCGAACACGGCGATCCTCGAGGCAAAGGACCACTACGGCGGCCACGTGCACTCGTGGGAACGCGACGGCATCACATGGGACGACGGCCCGCACTGCTCGATCACGATGAACGAGTACATCAAGACCCTGTTCGCCGAGTTCGTCGACGGCGAGTACGAGGACGTCGACGTCAAGGCGGTCAACTACTACCAGGGCCACTGGCTCGACTACCCGGCGCTCACGAGCCTGCACCAGGTGCCCGAGCCATTGCGCACCCAGTGCCTCGAGAGCTTCCTGGAATGGGCCCGGGGCGACCACGCGCCGCCGAAGAACTACGAGGAATGGTTGTACCAGGCGATGGGCAAGGTCTTCGCCGACAACTTCCCCGCCTCCTACACGAGGAAGTACTGGACCTGCGAGCCCCGGAACCTCGACGTCGACTGGATCGGGCAGCGAATCCTGCGCCCCGAGGTCGACGACGTCGTGAACGGCGCGAAGGGCCCGTTGCCGAAGGGCATGTACTACGTGAGCGACCGCTCCCCGCGCTATCCGTCGAAGGGCGGTTTCCTGTCGTACTGCCACAAGATGGCGGCGGAAGCCGACATCCGCTACGGCATGAAGATGGAGCAGATCGATTTCGGCAAGCAGCGGTTGCGCTTCACCGACGGTACGGAGATGAGCTACGGACGGCTCGTGTCGACGATCCCCGTCCCGTACCTGATCAAGTGCTCGACGGACGCTCCCGACGACGTGCGAGAGGCAGCGGCATTACTGCGATCGTCGCAGTTCTACCGGGTCGACGTCGCGGTGAACCATCCGCGTCCGCGCGACGAGATCTGGTACTACGTGTACGACGAGGACAAGCTCAGCGTCCGTATCAGCCTCATGGAGCGCTTCTCGCCCCACAACGCCCCGCCCGGCAAGACCGCGATCCAGGTCGAGGTGTACGGCTCCGCGTGGCGTCCGATGCCGGAGGACCGCCAGAAGGTGAAGGCCACCGTCATCGAGGAGCTGTTGGAGATGGGCCTGATCGAGACGCCGGACGCCATCGAGTCGTCGGAGATCACGCTCGTGCCCACCGGTCAGATCATCTACGACCTCAACCGCCGCGACGCGCTCCGGGTCGTCAACGGCTTCCTGAACGAGCAGGGCGTGCACCGGGTCGGCCGGTACTCGGAGTGGAAGTACCTCATGAGCGACTCGTGCGTCCTCGGCGGCCGGCGGGCCGCGCGTCTCCTTCGTGCCCAGGAGGACGACACCGACTGGGAAGGCGTCGCGATCAACCCCGACGACGTGCCGGACGAGCTCATCGGCAAAGTGAGCGCCGACGCGAACATGAGCGCGACGTGGCAGACGGCGATGCTCGAGGGGGCCCGATGAAGGTCGTGATCTTCTGCGGTGGCATGGGACTGCGGCTCCGTGAGCACGAAGAGCAGATCCCCAAACCGATGATGCCGCTCGGCAATCGACCCCTCCTCTGGCACGTGATGCGCTACTACGCGCATTTCGGCCACAACGACTTCATCCTGTGCCTCGGGTACAGGGCGCAGGCCATCAAGGAGTACTTCCTTTCGTACAACGAGGCGTTGAGCAACGATTTCGTCCTCGAGAAGGGCGGGAAGGAAGTCACGCTCCTCGGCTCCGACATGGGCGACTGGCGGATCTCCTTCGTCGACACGGGCCTGAAGGCGAACGTCGGGCAGCGGCTCAAGGCCGTCGAGAACTACATCGACGACGACGTCTTCCTCGCGAACTATGCAGACGTGTTGAGCGACGTCCACCTCCCGACCCTGATCGACGAGTTCTACGAGCGTGACGTGATCGCGCAGATGCTGGCGGTCCAGCCCCACTACACGTTTCATCTCATCGAAGCCGACGACGCCGGCATGGTCGTCGGCATGCGCGACGTCCACAACTCCGACATGTACATCAACGGCGGGTACTTCGTGCTCGGCCGGGAGATCTTCGACTACATCGGCGAAGGTGAGGAGCTGGTGCTCGAGCCCTTCGAGCGCCTGACGGCGAAGCGCAAGCTCGCGGCGCACCGGCACGACGGCTTCTGGACGACCATGGACACCATCAAGGACAAGCAGGTCCTCGAGGAGATGTACCAGAACGGCGACCGACCGTGGTGCATCTGGGAGTGAGGCGGAGCGCAACCCGGCCGGGCGGGTCGGCGGGCGGCTAGCGCCGCGCGCCGAGCCAGCGTCGAACGCGGTCCTCCCAGCGGGTGAAGACGGGGAACCGCCTACGGGGCAACGCGCCGGCCGTGAGCGTCGCGCTGCCCACTCGCCCTGCGGCCGGTTGCAGCGCGGCAAAGGCGGTGGCGAGGTCGGAGGCCTGGGCGGCGGCCGAGTACCGGTCGGTGATCCAAGCCGAGCCCTCGGTCGCGATCGTTGCGTCGGCGAGATCCGCCGACGCGAGCGCACGCTCGACGGCGGTCGCGAACCCGATCACGTCGCCGTCGTCGATGGCCGTGGCGTAGGGCGCACGAAAGAACTCGCGCCCGCCCATGCCGTGGAACCCGATCACCCGGCATCCGGAAGCGATCGCCTCCGCCGGTGGGAGCCCGAACCCGTCGGCCCGGTTCATGCTCAGGAACAGGTACGACGTGCGCAACGCCGCGGCGACCTCCGCCTCGCTCATGCGCTCGATCCGGACCACGTCCCAACCGCGGAGCGCGTCTCGTGCCTCCAACACCGCCAGCAGCTGTGTCACGTCGTGCGGGCGCTTCGTGGGTACCACCGCCACCTGCGCGCGCGGGCCCGCGCGGGTCGAGATGGAACACGGCAGGGTCGATCGTGTGCCGCACCTGCGCCACGCGCAGCTCGGGGAAACAGTGCTCCAGGTACCGCCGGCTGTCCTGCGACACCACCATGACGCCGAGGAGGTCGGGGCAGTCGGTGTAACTCGTGTGGCGCGGGTCACGGAACCCGTTGAAGGTCCGGTAGGCGTTCTGGTTGAACACGACCTTGGGCACAC
The DNA here is from genome assembly GCA_963721435.1 of uncultured Actinomycetes bacterium. Classification (GTDB taxonomy): domain Bacteria; phylum Actinomycetota; class Acidimicrobiia; order IMCC26256; family DASPTH01; genus CAVRJC01. Next base: position 78,104 of record CAVRJC010000004.1, on the reverse strand, counting down.
CCGGCACGAGCTGGTCGAGCCCGGGTGCGTAGTCCTCGGGCACGACCAGCGTGTCGGAGAACGACAGGGACAGCGGCGGATGGACCACTGTGGTCCGGTTCTCGAACCACGCGCAGCGGAAATCGCGTGTCACGTGCACCACCGCGGCGTCGAGGCCGAGGCGGTTGAGCGCGTCGACGTGGCGATAGATCGTACGCACCCCACCACTGGGGCGTGCGAGGTCGGGCGCCACGTAGTAGATCGTCATCGCTCGTACGCGGGCTCCGGCGAGCTCGCGGGAATCTCCGATGCCAGCGCGTCTGCGAGCGCTTCGAGGTATCCGTGCCCGTGCTCGAGATCGGGCTCGATGTAGTTGCCCTCGGCCCACTCGTTCCACGACTTCACGACGACGATGCGTTGCTCCGCGGGCAGGTCTTGGACGGCACGCACCGCGTCGCGCACGGATTCCCCGAACCGCTCGGGCGTGGATCCCTCGAGCACGAGACCCCGCCGGCCCGAGCGTGGGGTGTTGTCCCAGTTCGACACCACGACCGGGAGCTCCGGGTACGGGAGCCGGCTGGGAGGACGCGGGCGTCGCGCGAGATCCTCGTAGCGGGCGATGTTCGGTCGCCGGCGTGGCAGCCGATCGACGAGCGCACCCAGCCGGCCCGGAAGCCGGGGCCGGGGCGCGACGTCGTAGATCCCGGGCAACGTGTCGGCGTCGAACCCACTCGACGCGGCCCGCCAGCCCGACTTCTGCTCGCCGATCAGGTACAGGCCCGGGAGGCCTTCCTTCTCGGCGAGCCGCCGCCACTGGTCGGCGAACGCCGAAGCGTCGGGGAGCTCGTTCGGCCGGTAGACGACGAACACCGGGCGGCCGTCGACGCGAAGGTAGCGAGGGTCGCGCAGCGCGGCGAGGACGGCGTAGAAGTGCTGCTCGTTGTCCTCCGGACCCGGGTACGTCTGCGGGATGAGCACCGTGCGCTTGTCGCCGGTCCAGATCGTGGTCCACGACTGGTTCGCCCAGGCCAGGCAGAAGCCGAACTGCGGCTCGCCGCTCTCGAGGACCTCCCGGAAGGGTCGGTCGAGCATCCGCCGCCCCGCGAACCAGTAGTGCCAGTAGCAGAACCCCTCGATGCCGTGACGCGCCGCGAGCGCCGCCTGGGCCGCCCGCACCTCCGGGACCCGAAGGTCGTAGAAGCCAAGGTCGGCAGGGATGCGAGGCTGGTGATGGCCCGGGTAGAGCGGCCGTGCGCGAGCAACGTTCGTCCATTCGCTGAAGCCGGGCCCCCACCACTCGTCGTTCTCCGGCACCGGATGGAACTGCGGCAGGTACAGGGCGATCGCGCGCGCGGCCTTCGTCGCAGCAGGCGGGCCGTCGGCGGCAGGAGCGCGTTCGTCGCTCACGTGCGCGCTCGCTGGTGCGCTTCGAGATAGCCGTGACCGAACGCTCGTGACGGTTCCAGGTGGTTGCCTTCCGCCCATTCGTTCCAGGCGTTGACGAACACGAGGTTCTCCTCCGGCGAGTACGGCTCGAACCGGCGCGTGACCTCCCGCAACCAGTGCTCGTAGACCTCCGGCGACGACCCCGTGATGATGGTGGCCCCACCGTTCGCACGGCGCGGAGAGTTGTCGAAGCCCGGGCGAAACGCACGGGAAGAGCTTGTGATCCGGCGCGGGCACGGCGAGATTGTCGGCGACGACGGTCGCGTAGTCGTAGATCCGGTTCTGTCGGTACAGGCCGTTCGGACGCACGACGCGGCGCGCGACCCGCCAGGGCCGACTGCCACGGCTTGCGCGTCGCGAGGCCGTAGAAGGGGGCGAACGCGACGACCGCGTCGAGGCCGAGCGCCTCGGGGTCGATGACCTGATCGCGCCCGCCGTTGACGCCACAGAGATAGAGGTCGCCCACGCCCAGTCGCGCCGCTTCCGTTCGCCACGTGTCGGCGAAGCGAGCCGGCTCCGGCAGGTGCGAGAGGCCGGTACACGAGGAACACCGGTCGCCCGTCGATGCGGACATAGCGCGGATCGGCGAACGTCTCCGCCAGCGCGCGCACGTGACGGAGGTCGTCCTCGTGCGAGTACGACTGCTGCATCAGCATCTCGGCCGACTTCCCGTCCCACACCCGGGTCCAGTTCTCGTTCGCCCAGCAGAGCAGGAACGGGTGCGGAGGCTCGCCCGACCGCAGCACCTCGTCGAACGGCCGCTCGAGCAGCCGGCGGCCGTCGAACCAGTAGTGGAAGTAGCAGAACGCGTCGATCCCGTAGCGAGCGGCGAGGGCTGCCTGCGCGACACGCGTCTCCGCGAGACGCAGGTCGTAGAAGCCGAGGTCACCGGGGATGTGCGGCTGCTCGTGACCTCGGAACAGCGGGTCGGCGCGGGCCACGTTCCGCCACTCGGTGAACCCGGGACCCCACCACTCGTCGTTCTCGCGAATGGGATGGAACTGCGGCAGGTAGAAGGCCACGTATCGCAGCTGGTCACCCGCAGCCATCACGAGCTCCCCGTCGTCGGGTCGGCGCCGACTGCGTCGAGCATCAGCGCGGCGACATCGTGCGAGAGCGCGTCGATCGAGAACTTCTCGTGGAAGAGCTCGTGCCCGGTGCCGGCGATCGCATCGCGCGTCGCGCGCGATCGTCGCGCAGCGCGACGATGGATTCGGCGAGTGCTTCGGACGAACCCGCGGCGCAGAGCCAGACATCGCGTCCGTGCGTGAGGACCTCCCGTACGGCTGGCGTGTCGGCGGTGATCACCGCGCGTGCCACGGCCAACGCGTCGAACAGCTTGTTCGGGATCACCCGACCCACCTTGGGCGAGGTGCCGAAGATGCCGAGGCACACATGGTGCGCGCTCATGAGCGCCGGCAGCGTCTCGTAGGGCTGCCAACCCACGAAGTCGACGTTGCCGACGCCCGAGCTCGCGCGGCGAGCCGGTGGACACGCGGCGCGTCGTCGCCGGCGCCGACCACCGTGAACAACACGTCTTCGCCGCGCTGCTCGAGCAGATGCGCCGCGCCGACGACGTGCTCGAGCCCGTGCAGCGGGATGAAGCTCGCGTAGACGAACACCCGGAACCTGCGAGTCGTCGGGACGGCCTCCCGGGCGCATCACGTCGTCGTCGGCTCCGACCCAGACGCGGCGGAGCTTTCGCGGCCGACACGCCGAACCGTCTCGGCGAAGTAGCGGGCGTGGGTGTCGGTGTCGAGCACGACCCGCGTGGCCAGCGCCGACGCCAGCCGGTCTTCGAGGGCATAGCGGAATCGCCGCCAGCGAGCCCGGCGCGACGTTTTGGCGATCCTCGACCGCCGACTCGTACAACGAGACGAATGCGTCGAACACGATCGGTGCCCTCCGCGCGGTGCCGGCAAGACGCGCCAATCCGACGTCGGCGTGCCCGGGGAACCCGACCAGGAACGCGTCGGTCGGCTCACCGAGCGACGCTCGCAACAGAGGGGGCGTGCGGCCGGCGAACGACCGCTGGTCGCTGAGCACCCTCACGCTCGCGCCGGCGCGCTCGAGCGCCTTGCGCATGATCCGATTCCGCGAGTACTCGGGGTCGAAGTGACCGACCTGGGTGACGGTGACACCCGCAAGCGGCAGTCGGCTCGTGCTCGGCACGAGCGGGTCAGCGTGGGACAAGCGCCGCCACCCCCTGCGCGAGCTCCGACACCGTGGCCGCCGTGCTGTCGGGCACCAGCCGATCGAGGAGACGAACGGCCATTCGCTTGTGCGCCTTCACGAGGTCGTAGTCGTGCAGGTAGTAGAGGTCGTACACGATGTCTCCGAGGGCGAGCGACCGCTGGGATCGGAGGATCGTCGCCTTGAGTTGCGCGGTGATCGGTGCCGTCGTCGGGAGCTCCAAGAGACCGTTGACCCGGCGCGCGGTTGGGCACGGGACGTCGTCGACGAATTGCGACCACGGGCCCGCCGCGGCGTAAGTGCGCAGCGTGCTGTCGTAGTCGAATCCGTGTGCAGCCAACCACTCGTAGATCTCGTCGAGCACGAGCCAGCTCCCGGAGACGAAGCCCTTGGGCTCGTGGCCACGCTCGACGAAGTAGTCGAAGTTCTCCTGGAGGCATCGGTGGATGTCGGCCTCGGAGAGCTGTTCGCCCAGGACGAATCCCGTCGTGCTTCCCGGGTCCCCCACGAGCTTGTGGTGGTGCGTGTGCATCGCGACCTCGTGCCCGTGGTCGGCGATCCAGGTGAGGACGGGCGCGAGGTCGAAGCCCTCGATGCGGGGCAGCAACGGATCGACGAACATCGTCCAGCGGAGGCGCGACTTCTCGAGCGTGGCGCGCGTCGCCGCCCACACGGGCTCCAGGTGCAGATGCTCGGCATGCATGGTCGGACAGACGAATCGCATGGGCATGCCTTCTGCATCGGACGACTCGAAGGCTGCCTGGAGCTGTTCGCGAGGCCCCGAATCCGGACGGTCATAATACCTGGGTGACACTGCGCGACTCGGTAGCGGGCCTCGGGCCCGGCATGTACGACCTCTGCCGGGAGCTCTACCCGATCTGTCGCAGCATCACGGGCGACGGCGTCCGCGCCACCCTGGACGTGATCGGGAAGGAGATCCCCCTGACCCGGACCGAGGTGCCGTCGGGTACCCAGGCCTTCGACTGGATCGTGCCCCTCGAGTGGAACATTCGTGATGCGTACGTCCTCGACGCGGCGGGCCGCCGGGTCGTCGACTTCAATCGATCGAACCTGCACGTGATGAGCTACAGCGTCCCCGTCGACGAGGTGCTCACGCTCGACGAGCTCGGCGACCACCTGTTCACGATGCCCGATCGGCCCGCGCTGGTCCCCTACCGCACCTCCTACTACGACGAAGGCTGGGGCTTCTGCATGTCGGACGACGAGCGCAACGCGCTGTCCGACGGCACCTACCGGGCGGTGATCGACTCGACGCTCCAGCCGGGCGCGCTCACCTACGCGGAGTGCGTCATCCCGGGATCGAGCTCCGACGAAGTCGTCATCACATGTCACGTGTGCCATCCCTCGCTCGCCAACGACAACCTGTCGGGGATCGCGGTGGTGACCCATCTCGCGCGGGCGCTCGCGGGCCGCGACCTGCGCTTCTCGTACCGGATGCTGTTCATACCCGGGACCATCGGGTCGATCGTGTGGCTGTCGCAGCACGAGGAGACGGTTCGCCACATCCGGCACGGCCTGGTCGTCGCCGGGGTCGGTGACCGCGCTCCGTTCACGTACAAGCGGAGCCGACGCGGCGGCGCCGACATCGATCGCGCGATGGCGCACGTGCTGCGCACGGATCCCGAACATCGCATCGTCGACTTCACCCCCTACGGCTACGACGAGAGGCAGTTCTGCTCTCCGGGGTTCAACCTGCCGTTCGGGCGGTTGAGCCGGTCGGTGCACGGCGAGCACCCCGAGTACCACACCTCGGCCGACGATCTCGACTTCGTCAGCGCGGCGCAGCTCGAGCAGTCGCTCGAGACGATCGCGTCCACGCTGGACGTGCTCGAGGGCAACGGGCGCTTTCGCAACCTGCAACCCGACTGCGAGCCGCAGCTCGGGCGGCGCGGGTTGTACCGCGCGGTCGGCGGCGCGGTCGACAGCCGCTCGGTCGAGATGGCCATGCTGTGGGTGCTCAACCTCTCGGACGGCGCCCACGACCTCCTCGAGATCGCCGACCGGGCCGGTCTCCCCTTCGCGTCGGTCCGGCAGGCCGCCGACGCGCTCGTGGCCCACGACCTCCTCGCGCTCATCGAGGACCCTGCATGACCACGTCGTTCCGCGTGGAGCCGTGGTCGATCCAGGACGTGCGCATCCTGACGCCGGAGCCGTTCCGCGATCATCGAGGGTTCTTCGTCCGGACCCTGTCGACCGCGACGCTTGCCGCAGCGGGCATCGACCCCGGCAGCTTCGTGGAGGAGAGCCAGTCTCGGTCGCGCCACGGTGTGCTCAGAGGCCTGCACGGTCGTCGGGCGCTCAGCGAGGGCAAGCTCGTGCGCTGCTCGTACGGCCAGGTCTTCGAGGTGATCCTCGACCTGCGACCGTGGTCGTCGACGTTCCTCCAGCACGACTCGCTGATCCTCGACGACGCCGCGCACCGCCAGGTGTGGGTCCCACCTGGGCTCGTCCACGGCTTCCAGGTGCTCTCGGAGGTCGCAGACATCTGCTACCGCATGGACGCGGTGCACGAGCCGGGCCTCGACGTCACCGTCGCCTTCGACGATCCCGAGCTCGCGATCGCGTGGCCACTCCCGGACCCCATCGTGTCCGACCGGGATGCGGCCGCGCCCCGTCTGGCCGAGGTCCGGCCCCACCTCGAAGCCTGGTTCGGGACTGCTCCGGCGGCGCCCTCCGCCGGCGCCTGACGCCTGACTCCTGGCGATCGGAACCCCCCGACGCCCGGTGCCCCGGGGATCGGGCGTCAGTTGGCGGCGGGAGGAGCCTCGACGAGCGCCGGCCGGGCGCCACGCCGGCGCGAAGCGAGCTCTCGGACTCGCAGCGGCAGGCGGACGAGCGCGCCGACGATCAGCATGTCGTACCCGATCTCGGGCGATCCCCCGAAGCTCAGCTTGAACCGGCCGATCGAGCTGCTGTTCGTCCCACCCCCGAAGTCGTAGGTGGCGATGCCCTCCGACTGGTAGCGCTGCAGCTCCTGCCAGTGCAGCCATCGGTTGACGGGGCTCGCGAGCTTCCCCAGCTCGCCGTCGATGAACCTCGCCGACGCCGAGAAGATCAGGCGAACCCGGCCGGCGCCGCTGCGGTCGACCCCGACCAGGTGGGCGGCGAGCGGCACGTCGTCGACGTAGGCGACGAACGCCTCGCTCACCGCGAGATACTCACCGAGACGCCGCGGTGTCATCGGCTTCGCGTACCCCTTCCACGCCACGAAGTCGTTGTAGAGGCGGAAGAAGTCGTCGCGAGCCCGCGACCCGCCCCGGTCCGTGCGCAGCCGGTCCCCGAGCTTGTCCGCGCGGCGGATCTCGTACCGGCACGACTTGGCGTCCATCGCCTGGTGGACCTCCTCGGTCGGGCGGGTGAGATCCACGCAGGAGGTGTTCGACGGCCCGACCAGCGACGCTCCGGGTGGCGGTGTCGCGGTGAGCGCATGCCGGACCCGGTAGAGCTCGTGGGGACGACACTCGGAGGCCAGCCGGGCGACGTCCTCACGGCCGGGGAAGAGCACCAGATGGTCCCTCACCGGGCCCCGCCGACTCTCCACCATGAGCATCCCGCGCCAAGCTACCGCTTGTCAGGAGCCTCCCGCGCGGCCGGTAAGATCGGGAATTCTCAGTTCCCTCGGGAGAAGGTGGAGGACCGGACACGTGGCGACCGAGACGCTCGGCAGCGACGACGTCCTCGTGCTCGACATCGTCCCGAGCAAGGGCTGGAAGGCCGTCGACCTCCGCGAGCTCTGGCGGTTCCGGGACCTGCTGTGGTCGCTGGCGATCCGCGACGTGAAGCTGCGATACCGCCAGACCGCGCTCGGTGCCATCTGGGTCGTCATCCAGCCGCTGCTCGCGGCCGGAATCTTCTCCTTCGTCTTCGGAACCGTCGCGAACCTGCCGACCGGCGGTGTGCCCTACGTGGTGTTCGCGTACGCCGGACTGCTCGGATGGAACGCCTTCAACTCGACCGTGACCAAGTCGAGCACCTCGCTCGTCGCGCACGCCTCGATGGTGCAGAAGGTGTACTTCCCGCGCATGGCCCTCCCGTTGTCGGCCGTACCCGGGACCGTGATCGACTTCACCGTGGCGCTCAGCCTGATGGCGGTGCTCACGGTGAGCAACGGCACGTTCTCGGGGCTCCCGGTGCTGACACTCCCGTTCTGGCTGGCGCTCTCAGTGCTGCTCGCGCTCGGTCTCGGGCTTTCTGCCGCTGCCCTCATGGTCAGCTACCGGGACGTCGGACAGATCCTGCCCGTCGCCATGCAGATGATCCTCTACATCAGCCCCGTCGCATACTCGGTACAGGCCATCCCGGCAGACCTCAAGTTCGTGTACTCGCTCAACCCGCTGGTCGGAATGCTCGAGGGTTTCCGCTGGTCCCTCATCTCGGGAAGCGACCTGTCAGTGGGCGCCGCGATCTACTCGACCGTCTTCGCCATCGTGTCGTTCCTCTTCGGGGCCCTGCTCTTCACCCGCATGGAACGGAAGTTCGCCGATGTCGTCTGAGCCCGCAATCTCGGCCCGGGGGCTCGGCAAGAGCTACCGGATCGTCACCGGCGAGGACCGCCCGACCACTGCAGCAGAGGCGCTGATCGGCCGACTGCGCCACCCGGTCCGCCGCGCGCCCGCGAGCGATTCTGGGCGCTGGAAGACGTCGACTTCGACATCCAGGCGGGCGAGGCGGTCGGCGTCATCGGGCGCAACGGGGCGGGCAAGAGCACCCTGCTCAAGATCCTGAGCCGGATCACCGAGCCCAGCGCGGGCAAGGTGCGGATCAGAGGTCGCGTCGGGAGCCTGCTCGAGGTCGGAACCGGATTCCACCCCGAGCTCACCGGACGCGAGAACATCTACCTGAACGGCGCCATCCTGGGCATGAAGCGCCGCGAGATCACCCGGCAGTTCGACGCGATCGTCGACTTCTCCGGCGTCGAGCGCTTCCTCGAGGTCCCGGTGAAGCGCTACAGCAGCGGGATGACGGTGCGGCTCGCGTTCGCGGTCGCGGCGCACCTCGAGCCCGAGGTCCTCGTGGTCGACGAAGTGCTCGCGGTCGGTGACGCCGAGTTCCAGAGCCGGTGCCTCGGCAAGATGGGCGACGTCGCCCGCATGGACCAGCGCACGGTGCTGTTCGTGAGTCACAACATGGCCGCGGTCGAGACCTTGTGCACGACGCTGCATCCACCTCGAGCACGGCAAGGTCGCGTTCGACGGCGCCACCCCAGACGCCATCTCCCACTACCTGGCGAGCAACGCCGGGCCGGTGTCGACGCTTGCCGGGAGAGTTCGAGATCCCACCCGACAAGGAGGGTGCTCCGGCGATCCTCCGCCGGGTGCGGCTGTCGTCCGTCGGACGGCCAGACCGAGACGTTCCGCCTCGGTGGTGACATGACGATCGCGGTGCTGGCCGAGGGCCTCGACGAGCTCCCCCACGCGATCGTGGGCATGACGATCCGCAGCGAGCTCGACGACCGGCTCGTGGTGCTGCACACCGACATGAAGCCGGCTCGGCGGGCGCACGGACCGCGCCGGCGTCGAGGAGATCGTGTTCGACCTACGGGGGCTGCCGTTGGTGCCGGGCTCGTACTGGCTCGACGTCGGCGTCTGGGACCACGACCGCCGCGAGAGCATCCAGCTCGGCCACCGGGTCGCGAGCTTCTCGGTGATCGGCACCGACGTCCACGGAAGCGGTCATTCCCGGTGGGAAGGCGTCGCGTTCGTCCACTTCGACTGGGAGCGCCGGGCGCCGTCGTCGGATCCCGAGGAATCGATCGCCGATCAGATCGACTACCGGCCGGCAACTGCATCCTGACCGCGTCGCAGCCCACCCGGCCGATGGGTCCGCACCGTGAGACGGGAGCACACCAATGACGACAGCACGCGGGCGGATCAAGGGCCTGGCCCGGCGCACCGGGCGAGGGGTGTCGAGCGCGCTCGGGATCCCCGGCCAGATCGAGCGCACGATCCCGACGCGTCGTCCGGTCCACCGAGGGTGTGGCGAAGTACTTCCCGGACCGCTCCGGCGACTTCTCGGTGCTGTGGGCGCCCGGCCGGGCGTCGGGACCGTTCGTCGAATCGGATCTCCCCGTCCGCTCCCCCGAAGCTGTGGATGTGCTTCGAAGGCAACGAGCAGGAGTACCGCGACCTCGGGCGACGAGACGTCGAGACGATGCGCTCGCTCCTGGCGCGGGCCGGGTACGAGCCTGCCGACGGCGACGACATCCTCGACTTCGGCTGTGCGGCCGGCCGTATGACGCGTTGGTTGGCCGACGTCGCCGACCGATGTGGCATCTGGGGCACCGACATCCAGGAAGCGCACGTGAACTGGTGCCACCAGCATCTGACACCGCCGTTCCGTTTCTTCACCACGACGACCTTCCCGCACCTCCCGATGACCGACGGCGCGTTCCGGATGGTCTTCGCCGGAAGCGTCTTCACCAACATGGCCGAGCTGGCCGACTCCTGGCTGCTCGAGCTCCATCGTGTGCTCGCACCCGGCGGGTTCCTGTACCTCACCGTCCACGACCGTCACTCGATCGAGGTGATCCGGTCATTCCCGCCCGATCACACGCTCCACTTCCTGACTCTCCAATTGGAGGACCTCGATCGACGGGAGCACATCCTCGACCAACCGTGGGGCGTGCTGACCCTGCGAGGGACGGCCTTCAGCACGCAGGTCTTCCACGACGTCGAGTTCATCCGTGAGCGGTGGAGCTCGCTCTTCGACGTGCGCGTCGTCGAGCAGGACGCGTACCTGTTCCAGACCGCGCTCGTGCTCCAGCGACGCGCCTGACCTCGCGACGCGCGAGTCGTCGTCAGTCGGGGAGCGACGCGCCCTGCGCGCGGACCATGCGGGCGTAGGGGCCAGAAGCTGCAAGCAGTGCGTCGGGCGCGCCGCACTCGACGAGGTTGCCGTTTTCGAGCACCACGACGACGTCGGCGTCACGCGCCGCGCCGGCGGCGCGGGGCACGAAGATCACGACTCCTCCCGACGGCCGCGCGCCGGCGCACACCCGCCGGTAGACCGCGCGCTCGGCGGCCGGGTCGCTCGTTGCGACCGCCTCGTCGAGCGCCAGGAGCAGTGGATCCGGCCGCGCCAGCGCTCGAGCGAGCGCGACACGTTGCCAGTCGGTTTCGCCCAGCTCGACGCCGTCGGTGGATCTCGTGCCGAGCGAGGTGTCGAGCCCATCGGGCCACGACCCGGTCTGGACGCCGACACGCGCGAGCGCATCGACCACCGTCTCGTCGTCGATGACGGCGGAACCGGCCGCCACCACGAGCCGCGCGCTCGACTCGAGGGGGAACGGGTGAGACCCACACCAGCTGGTTCGCGAACGCCAGTCGGACGCGTGCAGCTCGTTCAGGTCCATGGCGTCGATGCGGACCGAGCCGCCGGTGGGCGACCGCAGGCCGAGCAGGATCTCGACAAGGGTCGACCGCCCGGAGCCGGGACCGCCGACCAGGGCGACGGTCGCGCCGGCGGGCAGGTGGCAACTGACGTGCCGGAGCGCGGCCACCTCCGAACCGGGCGACACGAACGAGACGTCGACGAGGTCGATGCCGCCCACGATCGCACGGGCGGCGGGGCGCTCGTCCGGTGCCGGGGCGGGCGCGGGCACCGTGGCCGCGAACCAGCGCAGCCGATCGACCGCGCGTCGCCGGGCGACCATGTCTCTCACTGCAACCGCACCCGGCGGAAGCGCGCGCGCCAGCCCGACGGCGGCGAACGCGACCAGGACGACGTCTCCCGGGGACAGCGCGCCCCGGGCGGCCTCGAGCGCGACGAACCAGACCGCGCCCATGTACGCAAGGGCGACGGGGACCTGCGCGAGCACGCCGGTGAGCGCGGCCCGCACCGTCGTCACCGGCGACCGATCGGCACGGTGCGCCAATGCCATCGAGACCACCATCACGACCGGCACGACCAACAAGAGGAGCCGCACGCACGCGAGCAGGCCCACGAACAGGACGACCCGCAACACCGCGGCGAAGAGGTGCATCGGCGCGAAGGCCCCGTCGACGACGTGCCTGCCGGTGGCGACCGAGATCTGCACGCGGTCGGCGTCGGCGGCGCGGTCGAGGTGCTCGATCGTGGGGCAACCCGCCGCCCGCGTGAGCAGGCCGCGGTTGAGCTCGGTGCCGACGACCCGGTTGATGCGATTCTGCTGATTGGTGTGGACCCGCTCGGCAGAGAGCGCGACCGCGGCGGCCGCCGCCGCGACCAGCGCGGCGACCACCGTCCCGGCGGTCCGGTGGTCTCGCGCGCGTTCGACCACCGCCGCCAGCGCGACCGTGAGCGCAGGTGTCGCCGCTGCGTCGAGGACCACGAACACCAGCACCGCGCCGAGCCACGTGCGCTTCGCGCGCCGAGCGACCGATCGGAGGGAGCCGGCGTCGTGCAGGAGCTCCGAAGCAGGCGTCTCCGCCCCGGGCTCGGCGCGCGGTGTCGTCGTGCTCACGACGGGATCTCGCGTTCGAGAGCCCTGAGTGCGGCCAGGCGGGGTGGCGCGGCCTCGAGCGCGAACGCTTCTTCACCGAGCAGTCCGAGTCGCAGCACGCCGAGCGTGGCGCCCACCGCGACCACGAGGTCCCCGAGCGGCAGGCTCCCGTCCGCCGCCGAGTGGCCGAGCACCACGAACGACACCGCGGCTCCGACACCCATGAGCACGAAGGTCAGCCAGAGACGAGGGACGGCGCGCGCCAGCATGCCGGTCATGCTCCGCGCGCTGGCGGCCTCCTGTGCGGCGTACGCCCCGACCGCCCACGAGCCGAGGCCGAACACGCGCAGTTCCCGTGCCGCGCCGGGCCCCGCGGCGACCTCACGCCAATACTCCGCGGCACGGTCGGCCGCGATCACCACCGGGGCCTCGGCGGCGTACGGCACCGCGAAGCTGCGGCGCAGCAGCTCCCGCTGGCCGAGTGACGCGAAGAGCGCGCAGGCCGCGGCGAGCACCGAGAAACGGGCGAGGAGCACGGTGCAGGCGAGCCCGCCCGCGTAGTGGGCAACCAGCCACAGCTCGGCGTCGGTCGCGCTCGGCAACCCGAAGACCCGACCGCCCGACGTCGCGAGCGTCGGCGTTCGCCGCGAGCTGCGAGCCACCCGGCGCGTTGCGGCGCGGTGTCGCGGCGGGGCTCGCTTCGCGTGCGATGGCATCAACATCGGCCGCGACCCGCTTCACCAGCCACGCGCGCACCGGCACGAGAAGACGCTCGACCACGAGCACCGCGAGGAACAACCCGGACACCGCGACGACGGGTCCGGTCAGCGCGCTCGCCGACACCTGTCCGGCGTCGTCACCGAGCTCGACGACCCGACCGACGAGCACTCCGAGCGCGATCGCCGAGGCAGGCACCAGCAGCGCGGCGGTCACCCACAACGCGGCGATCCCTGCGAACGGGGCTCGCCCGACCGAAGTGGCCAACGACAGGAGCGCGAAGCGATCGCGAAGTCGGTCGGGAACCGACGACCCGCGGAAGGCCGGGGCCACCGGGTCAGCCATCGAACGATGCTGTGCGGTCAGGGGCTGTGCGTCGGCTGGAGGTCCTGGGCGACGCCGGTGAGCACCTCGGCCACCCGCCGGTTCCCCGCTTCGTTCCAGTGGAAGTCACTGATCTTGTAGTGGCGACGGTCGAGCGAGTCCCGGAACGACACGAACCCGACGTCGAGCCGGCTACAGATCGCGGAGATCTCACGCCTGGCGCGCTCCGCGTCGAACGACTCGGGGTCGGGCGCGACGAGCGCGAGCTGGTCACGGTCGAAGTCCGACAGGTTCGGAACCAGTGCGACCACGAGGCGAGCTCCGACGCTGTCGCAGATCTCCTTCGCCTCGCCGAGGAGATACCCACATGCGTCGTAGGCGCGGCGGCTCCGCGCGCCCTCGCAGCAGAGCTCCGCGTAGTCCTGCTCGTCCGAAGGCCAGTTCGGCCACGGCCACGGGTCCGGCGTGACGCCATCCGACATGATCTCCCACGCGCCGTCGCCGCGACGACGCACGTAGGGAGCCCGGTAGGGACCCACGTGGGGATTGAGGTTGGCAAGGATGTCGTTGCCGACGTAGACCAGCCAGACCACGGTCTTCCCGGCAAGCCGCTCGCGGACCCGCCTCATGACGATGAGCTCGTGCACCAAGCTGTAGCCGACCATCCCGACGGCCTTGATGCGCACGGGATGTCCCGGTGAGGTGGTACGAACCTCCACGTTGGCGAAGTGGTCCCGATCTTCGATGCCCCAGCCGAACGCGAACGAGTCGCCGAACACGACGACGTCGGACTCGTCGAAGTCGCGGGTGCGGCGCCACCCGTGCTCGTCGGTCGTGAAGCGGAACACGCGATCCGCGCGCGCCGCGGTGTCGAGGTTGGGACGTGCCTGCCAGCCGAGCTCCGGCGTGAATTCGATCACCTGGTCCCACGGGACCGGCCGTGGCTCGAGCCGTCGTTGCAGCGCGCGAGCAACCGTGGCGACACCGCCGAGCGCGAGCCACAGGATCCAAAGCGGGAGTGTGACGATCAGCACGACGGCGGCAACGGGCAGCGCGACGAACGCGCGTGCGAGCGCGTGCGGCGCCACGTGCTTGCGGATGGCGAAGGTCTCAGTAGAGCGCATAGATCTCGCCCCGTAGACCGTGGTCCTGCGTCTCCTGCGCGCTTCGCATCAGCGCGAGGAAGGGCACCAGACCCAGCGCCCAGTCGCTGTCGGTGGCACGCGCCCAACGCGCGTAGCCCCGTGCCCACCCACCGGCGCCGGGCGGACCGGGCATCGGGAAGGGGTTGGCGTAGCTGTCGGGGGCAATCGACGCCTTGCCCGTCCATCCGGACTCGCGTGCGCCTCGATCCTTCACCATCGACGTCGTCGTGAGGCCGGCGGCGGCGACCACGCTGAAACACGAGAGCTGTGCCACTGCACGCACGACCCGGGCGACGACGCGCAGCACCTTGGCGTACGCGTGATACGTGGGCAACGCGGCGCGCGGAATGACCATCCCGAGGGCAAACCAGACTGCGAGCGCGACGAGGACCAACGCCCCGACACCGACGCCGAGCAGCGCGAGCAGCCCGGCGACGACGAGCGCCGCGAGTGCCAGCGCGATGGATGTGGCGCGCAGCCAGTCAGACGTCGGTTCTTCGGGTAGCAACATCGTCGGGGCCAGTCAGTCGAGGGAGAAGCGGGCACGGTAGCGCTCGGAATCCTGCAGCACGCCGAGGTCTTGCTCGTCCTTCAGCAGCACGTGACTGCCCATCACGAGGCAGTCGATGTCCGTTGCCGCGAAGCAGTTGTAACCCTCTTCCGGCGTGCACACGATGGGCTCACCCCGCACGTTGAAGCTCGTGTTCACCACCAGCGGGCACCCGCTGCGCTCGTAGAACCGGTTGATCAGCTTGTAGTAGCGGCCGTGGCGCTCGTCGACGGTCTGCACCCGCGCGGAGTAATCGACGTGCGTGATCGCGGGGAACACCGAACGCGGCACCGCCAACCGCACCCTGAGGTCGGGATCGGCGAGTTGGCGTTGCTCCTCTTCCCCGAGTGGGAGCCGCCACTCCTCCCGGAGCGGCGCCACCGTGAGCATGTACGCGCCCTCTTCGTCCGGCTCCATCTGGAAAATCCGGTGTGCGTGCTCACGGAGCACCGAGGGCGCGAACGGCCGGAACGACTCGCGGAACTTGACCTTCAGGTTGAGCGTCTGCTGCATTCTCGGCACCCGCGGATCGCCGATGATGCTGCGGGAACCGAGCGCCCGCGGGCCGAACTCCATGCGTCCCTGGAACCACCCGACGACGAGCCCGCGCTCGATGAGCTCGGCCACGACGTCGAGCAGCTTGTCTTCGTCGTCGAAGCGGGTCGACGCCGCGCCGACGAAGTCCAAGAACGCGCCGATGTCGTCGTCGTCGAACTCGGGACCGAGCAGTGAGCCCTTCTGCGCGTCCGGCCACCGCGTCGATCGCGCCTCGCCGCGCGCGTGGTGCCACGTGAGGTAGGCAGCGCCCAGCGCGCCGCCGGAGTCGCCGGCCGCGGGCTGCACCCACAGCCGCTCGAACGGGCCCTCCCGCACGATCCGCCCGTTCGCCACGCAGTTCAGGGCCACACCACCCGCGGTCACGAGGTTCTTCGAACCCGTGACTTCGTGCGCGTGGCGCGCGCATTGGAGGACCGCGGTCTCGCACACGGCTTGCACCGAAGCCGCGATGTCCATCTCCTTCTGGGTGATGAGCTCGTCGGGCTTCCGCGGTGGGCCGCCGAACAAGTCGTGGAACCGCGACGACGTCATGGTGTCGCCCGTGCAGTAGTCGAAGTAGCTCAGGTCGAGGAACAGCGAGCCGTCGTCGTTCAGGTGGACGACATGCTCGAGGATCAGGTCCTGGAAGCGCGGCACACCGTAGGGCGCGAGGCCCATGAGCTTGTACTCGCCCGAGTCGACCTTGAACCCCGCGTAGTACGTGAACGCGGAGTAGAGCATCCCGAGCGAGTGCGGGAACCTCATCTCCTGCATCAGCTCCACCCGGTTCCCGCGACCGACACCGATCGAGCTCGTCGACCACTCGCCCGTACCGTCGAGCGTCACGATCGCGGCGTCCTCGAACGGCGAGGGGAAGAACGCGCTCGCGGCGTGCGATTCGTGGTGGTCCGCGAACGTGATCTCACCGCGGAACCCGGCGCCGAGGTTCTGGGTGATCTCGTCCGCGATGTCGAGCCGCAGCGACGACCAGCGTGACATCGCGCGGCCGAACGACGCGAAGCCCGACGGTGCGAACGTCGCTGCGTTCTCGAGGATGCGCTCGAACTTCACCATCGGCTTCTCGTAGAACGCGACGTAGTCGAGGTCGGCCACTTCGAGCCCCGCGATCCGCAGGCACGACTGGATCGAGCGGCGGGGATAGCTCGCGTCGCCCTTCTTGCGACTGAAGCGCTCCTCCTGGGCCGCGGCGATGATCTCACCGTCGACGAGCAGCGCAGCTGCGGCGTCGTGGTAGAAGGCGGAGATCCCGAGGATGGCGGTTGTCACAGCGCTACGTCCCAGCTTCTCGAAGGGTGACGCTCTCGCTCAGGCCACCCTGCTCCCCACTGCACCGCTCGCATCTCCCGCTTCGACCCGGCCCGGGGGATCAGGCGGTACCCGCGTACTCTTCGCGCACGATGTCGATGACCAACGCCTGCTCGCTGCTGCCGTTCTCGCGTCGCGCGTCGTCGATCGCGGCCGCGAGGATGTCGTCGAGCGAGCGCTTCGACTCCCAGCCGATCAGGTCGTTGATCTTCGCGGTGTCCGGGACGCGCCGGCGCATGTCTTCGAAGCCGCTCGCGTAGGCCTGCTCGTACGGGATGAGCTCGATCGGCGAGCTCGATCCCGACTGCTCGACGATCTTGTGCGCGAGGTCGAGGATGGTGATCTCCCGGGAGGCGCCCACGTTGAACACCTCACCGATGGCGCGCGGCTCGTCGAGCAGCCCGACCAAAGCTTCGACAACGTCCTTGACATGGCAGAAGCAGCGGCTCTGACCACCGTCGCCGTGGACCGACAGCGGCTCGTCGCGAACGGCTTGACGAGCAAGGCTCGGGATCACCATGCCGTACGCGGGGCTCTGGCGCGGGCCGACGGTGTTGAACAAGCGAACGATGACGGCGTCGAGACCACGCTCCCGGTGATACGCGAGTGCGAGGATCTCGTCGACTGCCTTCGCCGTGCTGTACGACCAGCGCGTGACTGCAGTCGGCCCCAGGATCCGGTCGGAGGTCTCGGACAGCTTCGACGAGCCGTTCTTGCCGTAGACCTCCGAAGTGCTGGCGACGAGGATCTTCCTGCGGTAACGGTGCGCGGAGCCGATCACGATCTCCGAGCCCCGGATGTTCGTGGTGAACGACCGCAACGGCTGGTCGACGATCAGTCGCACACCAACCGCAGCCGCGAGGTGGACCACGACATCGCACTCGTGCACCATCTCGTCGACCTTGAGCTCGTCGAGCACGGAACCGATCTCGACGCGCAGCCCCGGGTTGTCGCGAACGGCCTTGAGGTTCTCGAGACTGCCCGTGGACAGGTCGTCGAGCACGATCACGCGATCACCGCGCTCGAGGAGACGCTCCGTGAGGTGTGATCCGATGAATCCGGAGCCCCCGGTGATGAGATAGGTCTGTGTCATTGGTGGTCTCCTCTGAGAACCAGGCACTCGTGTGTGGACTGCGTCAGTGGGGGACTCTCACCGTTCAGAGCCTTTCGACCTGGGCACCGCTCATGCGCGCCCGGGTGTCGAAGATCAGCCGCGCATTCTCCTGCACCATGTCGAGATCGAATGCGTCGTGATCGCTGAGCAACACGACCACATCAGCCTCGATGACTTCTTCGGGCGTCAGGTCCACCGGCTTGACCCCCGCGTCGATCGGCTCACGCACGTGGGGATCGGCGGCCCTGACCTCGGCGCCCATCGCCACGAGCCGTCGCGCCACCTCAATCGCGGGCGACTCCCGCGCGTCACTCGTGTTGCGCTTGTAGGCCAGGCCAAGAAGGAGGATGCGGCTGCCGTTGATGGCCTTGCGCTCCGCGTTCAGCGACGCCTGGACACGACGGACGACGTAGTCGGGCATGTGCTCGTTCACGTCGTTGGCCAGCTCGACGAACCGGAAGCTCTGACCCAGCGCGTTCTTGACCCGCCACGACAGGTAGCTCGGGTCGATGGGAAGGCAGTGCCCGCCCACGCCCGGGCCCGGCACGAACCGCATGAAACCGAAGGGCTTGGTGGAAGCCGCGTCGATGGCCTCCCAGATGTCGATCCCGAGATCCCCGGCGAACATCGCGAGCTCGTTGACGAGCGCCACGTTCACGTGCCGGAAGGTGTTCTCGAGCAGCTTGACGAGCTCGGCCTCGCGGGTGCCCGAGACCGGCACCACTTCGTCGACCAGCGACTCGTAGAAATCACGGACGGCGGAAAGCGAGGTCTCGTTGACTCCCGAGACGACTTTCGGCGTGTTCCGGAACCCCCAGGTGGTGTTACCGGGGTCGATGCGCTCCGGGCTGTAGCCGAGGTTGAAGTCGATGCCGGCCTTGAGGCCCGAGCCCTCCTCGAGCAGAGTTCCGACGAGCTCCTCTGTGGTACCCGGGTACGTCGTCGACTCGAGAATCACGGTGGCACCCGGGCGCACGAAGCGTGCGAGCGTCGTCGAAGCCTGCTCGATGTACGAGAGGTCGGGCGCGCCTTCGCGTAGCGGCGTCGGCACCGTGATCACCGCCACGTCGAAACCGCCGCAGTGCCGGGGGTCGTTCGTCGGGAGATAGCGCTCCGAAGCCAAGGCCGCCACGAGCGTCTCGTCGGAGATGTCCTCGACATAGGAATCGCCCGCTGCCAGCCGCTGTGCACGATTGGCGTCGTTCTCGAACCCCACGACGCAATGACCGACTTCGACGGCCCGCATGGCCACCGGAAGCCCAACATAACCCTGCCCGACAATTACAGCCTTCACGCCCGCCTCTCAACCTCCGCCGAGGGCCATCCTCGGCCCCGTGCCTCCGCACCAGAACTATACACGCATTGCGGTCGTGTCTGCCACGCTACGTGGTAGTGGCCCGCAATTCGTGAGGCTCTGACCATTGTGACTTGGGTCACACGCATCACCCGGCCTCGAAAATGCCACGCTGCGTGATCCATGTGGCCATCCGGGCCATTCCTGCCTCGTACTCCCGGAGCGGGTCTCGTGCTTGTACCCGCCGCCGGGACTCCGCACCCATGCGGGTCGCCTCGTCGCGGTCACCCAGGACGTCGATCAGCGCCTTCGCCAGGCCCTCTGCGTCCTCGCACTCCACGATGCGGCCGTTCGAGCGATCCGACACGACCTCCTCGATCCCTCCTACCCGGGACGCCACGATCGGGCGCGCCCGTGCCATCGCCTCGAGCACGATGCGGGCAAGGCCCTCCGAGCGTGACGGCAGTACCAGGCAGGTCGCGCCGTCGAGGCGCTCGATCAGCTCCGAGCGGGGGACGGGGGCGAAGATCTCGACGTCGCGGAACGTCGCGTCGCCCTGCGCATGCTCCCGCCACGCGGACCACTGGCTCCCGCCGCCGATCAGGGTGAGATGCGCCCCCGGAAGGGCTTCGGCCACCGCCGGCCACGCCTCGAAGAGCACGTCGATGCCCTTGTAGCGCTCGAACACGCCGACGAACAGTGCGTGCGGCCGGGTGGGCAAGGGCGCCAAGGGCGAGTCGAGGAACGAGCTGTAGTCGCTGAAGGCCACGAAACGGTCGATCGGCCCTCGATAACCCGCCTTCCTCGCCTGCCCGGCGAGCACCTCACTGACGGGGCGAACGCGGTCTGCCCGCCGGAGCGACCATTCTGCGACGTGGTCGGCCGCGCCAGCGAGCAGGCGGCGTGTATTGCCGCCATACAGCCGGGTCGCCGTCCTCCAATCACCGTGCAATTCGATCTGCACCTTGGGGCGCATCCGCTGCGGGAGGATGCCGCGCAACACGACCACGCCGAAGCCCTCGTACGGGCTCTGGCACACAATTGCGGTGTCGCGCTTGCCGGCCGCGACCGCCACCGCCACCGCCAGCGCAGGCGCCAGTGCGTAGAACAGCGCGGAGCCCACCGCCGGCACGTTGCCGAACGGCAAACCGATGACCGTGGCCCCGCCCGGGCGCTGTCGCACGAAGCGCTCGGCGGTGCACAGCACGTACGTGTGCACGTACCGCTCGTTGATCTCGTACTTGCGCACGTCGTCGGGACGTGGCGGGATTGCCGCTCTCGACTTACCGACGTAGACCGCGAGCGGTCGCTCGACGACCATTTGCCGCATCAGGGACTCGAGCCGATCGACACAACGATCGAAACGCCACACCTCACCCGATTCGAGAGCACCACGTCGGAGCGACGCGGCGAGCTCGGAGTCATTGGCCATTCGCTCGAAGGCGCCCGCGAACGCCGTGACCGACGCATCGACGATGAGTCCGTTGCGACCGTCGTCGACGAGTTCGGGAATGCCGCCCACGGCCGTCGTGACGACGGGCGTGCCCGAGACGAGTGCTTCGATCACAACGTGTGGGAGGCCCTCGTGGGTACTCGCGAGGACCAACGCATCAGCCGATGCGATGTGGCGCATGACGTCCGGGTGATCCAGTGACCCGAGGAAATGGACTCGGCCGGCGACACCAAGCTCACGGGCGCGTGCCTGCAGCGCGTCCGACTCGGGGCCGTCACCGATCACATCCAGCTCCGTGTCATCGGTGGTGGCCAGTGCCTCGATGATCAACTCGACGCGCTTGAGCCCGATGAGCCGGCCGACGAAGACGAGCCGGACCGGGCGATCGCCTTCGGGGGCATGCGACACGACGGGATCGGGCGCGACCGCGCCGTTGGGCACGACGACGACGTCGGTGCGCCCTGTCCACTCGGACACGGCCTGCTGCGAGGTGGGCGCTGGGCGTCACCAGCACCGTGGCGTGGCGCGCGGTCCAGTTGCGGAGGACCCGCATCCCGCGCACGGCCGCGGTGCCGCCTTCGACGCGCTGGAACTGCTCGAAGCTGGCGTCCGTGAGGCCGCGGCGCACCGCTCGCTCCCACGCAGGGTCTCCGACGGTCTTGAGGACGACCGGTAGTCGAGCAGAGCCGGGCCGCCGAGACCGCGAGCGGACCGAGACCGGTCGCGTAGACCACGTCGAACTGGTCTCGGTGCCGGAGCACCCATGCCAGCGCCTGCGCGTTGCGGACGGGCCAGGGCAGAGATCGTGCGAATCGCACGACGCCGGCCTCAGGGCCGTCCGATCCTGGTCGACCCGATCGCGTTTCGGCCGATCGTCGTACGGCCGACGAGGGCGCGCTATCGGTCAGGGTGAGGACGGTGACCTCGTGACCCCGCTCGAGCAGCTCGGCCCGCAGGGTCGGCGGCATGCGTCGCCGGGCCTCCGATGTCGGGAGGATAGATGCCACTCACGAGAAGGATCCTCACCGTGCTCTCCTCGGCCAGGGTGCGGCCGCACTGAAGTACGTTGCTTCGTCGCGTCCCCCTGATGCTCCTCGGAGCAGGTGCCCGGCGGCGAGTGTACTTCGCCTCACCGGCGGGCCAACTCGGCACGGGAAGACTTTCCGGTCCACGCGCCTAGTCTGCGCCGGTTGGTCAGCATCGTCTTCGTGACCCAGGTCGTCGATCCCGACGACCCCGTGCTCGGTTTCGTCGTGCCACAGCTCGGCGCGCTCGCCGAGCGCTGCGACCTCGTGGTGATCGCGAACGAGGTCCGCTCGTTGCCCGCCGACGTCGAGTTCGAGGTGATCTCCCTCGGCAAGGAAGTCGGCCGGGGCACACTCGCTCGCGGAGTCCGTTACCTCGCCGTGCTGTGGCGATGCTTCAGGAGGCGCCGCACCGACGCGCTGGTCGCGCACATGTGCCCCATCTACCTCACCATCGCGGCGCCGCTGACCCGCCTCTTCGGGATCACCTCCCTGCTCTGGTTCCTGCACCCGTCCGACACGCCGACGCTCCGGATCGCGGAAGCGCTCGCCGACCGGGTGATCACGGCATTCCCGGACTCGCTACCCGCACGCCGGGCGAAAGGTGCTGCCGATCGGCCACGCGATCGACGTCGATGCCCTCGACGTCGAACCGTTGCTGCGGCCGGCGGGAAGTCCGCTGCAGCTCCTCGCGGTCGGGTCGCACATCGCCGATCAAGCACTACGGCGACATCATCGACGCTGTCGTCGCCGCGACCCGGCGCGGCGCTGACCTCGATGTGCTCATCGTGGGGCCGTCCACGACCCCGGAAGAGCGCGCGCACCGGCAAGAGCTGGAGCAGCGAATACCCGGCTGATCTCGCGAACCGCATCCGTATCGAGCCCGCAGTACGCGCGATCAGCGATCCCGTCGGTCATCGCGCACGCCCACGTGCTCGTGAACGCGACCGAGTCGGGCAGCGCCGACAAGGTCGTGTTCGAAGCGATGGCCGCCGGCCGCCTGGTGCTCGACATCCAGCCTGGCTTTCGCAGCTCTCCTCGAGCCCGATCGACACGCGACTCGTCTTCCCGGCGGGTGACGTCGAGACGCTGTCGGGACGATTCGTCGAGCTCGCCCACTCGACGGAGGCGTCCCTGCAAGAGCTGGGGGCGCGGCTCCGCGCACGTGTCACGGCCGAGCACTCCCTCGAGCACTGGGCCCAAGAGGTGACCACGCTTGCGGGTCAGGGATTTCGGCGGGGGCTTCCCGGCATCGGTCGTTGGATCGGGAGCGGTTCTCCGTAAGGCGTCGTCGATCTCTATCGACTCGTGTCGCAGAAAGCGGCGGTCTCTCGCTGGGCACACTCCGTTGCCGCGGGCATCGCTGGCATCGTCGTCATGCTCCGAACATACGATCAATCGATGGGAGTCATGGTGACCGATGGCTGATGCCAGCGATCTGCGAGTTTCATCCGGGGAGAGCAAGGCTCGCGTCGCGCGAGGTCCAATCAGCCCGGAGACCTCTACTTCCTCGTTGGCTGCGAGAACCTACACGGCGCGACGGCCTCTTGCTTCGCGGTCGCGGGAACGCCTGATCGATTCAGTCCGTGCGCCAGCATCGGGGGCCCGTCCAGGACCTCCCCGGCGATGACGCGGCCCCGATCATGAGGGTGCTCCACGTCCAGAGGGTGAAGGGGATCGGCGGTTCCGAGCGGCATCTCCTCGCACTGCTCCCGGCGCTCGCGGCGAGCGGGGTCGATGTGCGCATGTGCGTGATGCAGATGGGCGACGGCCGTCGTTTCGTGGACGCCCTGCGACTCGAGGGTATCGACGTGACAGTGCAGCCCGCAGGCCGTGACGTCAACCCGACCATGGTCTTCCAGCTCTCTCGCGAGATCGAACACTTCCGGCCCGATGTCGTGCACACGCACCTCGTACATGCCGACCTCCACGGGCTCATCGCCGCCCGCGCACGTCGCGTGCCCGCAGTGTCGTCGGTGCACGGCACGCCCACCTTCTACACCAGAGAGCCGTACCGCAGCATCGGCCGTCTCTCGGGCCAGCTGGCCACGCGCCGCATCGCGATCTCCGATCATGTCGCCCGGTTCCTCCTGGACAACCGGCTTCCGCGCCCCGACCGTTTGCGAGTGGTGCACTATGGCATCGATGCCGGCGAACCGCCGTCGCGCGAGGCTCGCCGAACTGCGCGCCAAGGGCTCGGCCTCGACGACGACCGCGTGGTGTTCGGCATTGCCTCGCGCCTCATCCCCGGGAAGGGCCACGACCTGCTCATCGAAGCCTTTGGTCGCGTCGCTCGACGCGACCCATCAGTCGTGCTCATCGTGGCGGGCGACGGGCCCGAACGTGGCACGCTCGAACAGCTCACAGAAGCTCATTGCCCTGCCGGGAGTGTCCGATTCCTCGGGTTCCTCGACTCAGTAGGAGCCTTCATGGCCGCCTGTGACGTGCTCGCGTTTCCGACACAGCCCGAGCTCGGGGAGGGCTTCGGGCTGGCGGCGCTCGAAGGGATGGCGGCGGGTCGACCCGTCGTGGCAACCAACGTGGGCTCCCTCCCGGAGGTTGTGGTCGGCGGCGTGACGGGGTCGATCATCGAGCCTCATTCCGCGACCGCGCTCGAGCACGCGCTCGCTGAGCTCGCCGGGGATGCACTGCTCAGAAGTCGAATGGGAGCCGCCGGATCGGCGCGCGCGCGCGAGGTCTTCCCGCTCGACGCCATGGTCACCCAGACACTCGCCGTGTACGAGGAACTCGTCTGAGCAGCTCACTCGGCACGCCAACCGGCCCGCGTCACCCGATGACCACTGAGGGTAGCGAAACCGGGAGAGTCGAATCACGCTTCGTGTTCGGACCCATCCCGGTGAGATGGTAGCTTCACACTACGAAGCGCCTCACCCAGGTTCTCTTCTTCGGCCTCATGTTTGGAGTTGGGAAAGCACTGTGTCTCGATCACCGGCGCACTCGGCAACGAAGCAACGCCACACGTTCACGGTCGATGTCGAGGAGTGGTATCACGGAATCGAGCTGGAGCCCTCTGAGTGGCCCTCCGACTCCCGACTCCTCGTGGGAATGGATCGCCTCCTCGGGCTCTTGGACGAGTTCGACATCAAGGCGACGTTCTTCGTGCTCGGCGCGGTGGCGGAGCGCTTCTCACAGCTTGTTGCCGACCTCGCGGCAGATGGGCACGAGATCGCGTGCCACGGCAATATGCACCAATTCGTCTATCGGCAGTCACACGACGAGTTCCGCACCGATATCCAACGAGCGCGAGCCTCGGTCGGCGCCGCGGCGGGATTCGCGCCGGTCGGATATCGAGCGCCGTACTTCTCGATCCGGCAAGATTCGCTTTGGGCCCTCGACGTTCTTGCCGAAGAGGGCTTTCACTATGACAGCAGCATCTTCCCTGTCCGCAACGACCGGTATGGCATGCCCGATGCCCCCCACGAGCCCTTCGATGTTCCAACGTCATCGGGGCCGCTGCGAGAGGTTCCGCTCACGCCACTTCGCGTTGCAGGCATGAGCCTCCCGTTCTCCGGCGGGGCCTACGTCCGCATTCTGCCGTGGTTCGCGCAATTCGCTGCGTGGCATCTCGCGGAGCGGGGCACCAGGCCTGTGATTGCCTATATCCATCCGTGGGAGCTCGACCCGGAGCACCCCCGTATCGCCCTTCGCCGCCGCGTCGCCGCAACGCACTACGCGCGCCTGCGCGTCACCGAGGGACGCCTCCGTCGATTGTTCAACCAACACGAGTTCGGGAGGCTCGACGATGTCTTCAAGCTCACCTGAGACCGATCCGGTCGCACGCTACTTCGATCGGCACGCTGAGGATTTCGACACCATCTACGAAGAGCGGAAGGGGTGGCTACGCGGCCTTCGGGACCAACTGAGCCGCGGCACTGTCGTGCAGCGATTGACATTCGTCGATGAGCTCGCCCGCGAGAGAACGCCAGGCCGGGTGCTCGACGTCGGTTGCGGTTCAGGCCGATTCGGTGTCCGGCTCGCCGAGCACGGCTGGGAAGCAGTGGGGCTCGATTTCGCCGCGGAAATGGTCGACCTTGCCCACGAGCACGCCGCTGCCGCAGGCGTCGCCGACCGATGCACGTTCCTGCAGGCTGATTTTCTTGCCTGGGACGCCGAGGGTGCTTTCGATCTCGGGCTTGCAATCGGCCTCTTCGACTACGTCGCCCATCCCCAGCCTCTGCTCGACAAGCTGGTCAAGGTCACTGGCGGTCGGGTCGTCGCCTCATTCCCGAAGCGCTGGCACGTTCTCGTCCCATTGCGATGGGTACGACTGCGCGCGTCGAACTGTCCGGTCTACTTCTATACGCGGCGCCGTGTCGAAGCCCTCGCAGCCGACGCCGGGCTCACAGCCAAGGTCGTGTCCTTTCACCGCGACTATCTCCTCGTCGGCGAAACATGACACAGTCGGTTGCCCACGTAATCACCCGAATGATCGTTGGCGGCGCACAAGAGAACACATTGTCCTCCGTGCAAGGACTGTCCGCAATGGGCAAGTACGACGTCAGCTTGCTCACGGGAGCGGAGACGGGGAGCGAGGGCGATCTCCTCACTGGTCTGCAACCCCGATTCGAGTTGAAGTACATACCGGGAATGGTCCGCTCTATCAGGCCTGTCTCCGACGCGCGAGCGTTCCGTTGGCTCCATGGCTATTTCAGAACGAACGCGCCCGACATCGTGCACACGCACTCCTCGAAAGCCGGCGTGCTCGGGCGCGTCGCCGCGCGCACCGCGCACGTCCCCATCATCGTTCACACATTGCACAGCTTGGTATTTCACGATTACCAGCCGGCCTACGTGCGAATGACCTATCGGCAGGTCAAACGCGCAATGGTTCCCTTCACCGACCACTACGCGAGCGTGTCGGACGACATTCGCGAGCGTGCGATCGCAGCCGGAATCGGCAAGCCAGAGCAGCACTCCACGGTGCGAAGCGGGTTCGGCACAGTGGCATTCGAGTCCGCACTCGTGCCGAAAGCAGAAGCACGAAGCCAACTCGGGCTCTCCCCCGACCGAGTGATCATTGGTGTCGTGGGGCGCCTGTTCCCGTTGAAGGGCCACGAAGAGGTCCTCGACGCCGCGCCTGACCTCGTCCGCCACCACCCCGATGCTCAGTTCGCGTTCGTCGGCAGTGGCCCGCTGGAGCCGCAACTCCGGAAAATCGTCGATGAGCGTGGCCTGAAAAATCACGTTGCCTTCGTGGGACGACTCCCACCGGAAGCAATGCCGGTCGCGTTCTCCGCGTTCGACATCCTCGCGCACGCGTCGCTGCGCGAGGGCTTGGCGAGAGTGATCCCCCAAGGCGTCCTTGCTCGTGTACCCGTCGTCTGTTACGACCTGGACGGTTCTCGTGAGGTCGTCGATGACGGCATCAATGGGTTTCTCGTACCGCCCCGCGACACGGCCCGTATGGCGGATCGACTGGGGGTGCTCACTGCGGATGAGCAACTCCGCACGGCGCTCGGCGGTCAGGGGGCCGATCGTATCCGGCACGAATTCTCCGTGGAGGAAATGGTTCGTCGCTTGGACGAGCTCTACGAGCGCCTCCTGGGAGCGCGCGCTGGCACTGGTGGCTCGGGAAAGGCTCCGGTCGCGTAGAACGCGTTCACGAGCCGGGTGTGACACACCCTCGGCAGCTTCTCCAATGGAGTCCGAGTGTCCTCAGGGTCTCGTCACGAGCTAGACGAGCGACACGTTGACCTTGCGGGCGAAGAACGCCTCGGCGTAGCCGCTCGGGGCGCGGGCTTCGACCCCCCGGAGGCGGAGCAATGCCTCGAACGTCTCCTCGGTGTACCAGTAGCGCTCCCCCTGGCTCGGGAACGCCGACATCAGCAGCTCGATCTTGCGCGCCTTCATGGATGCCTCGACACCGACGAAGACGTTCGGTCGACCGAGGTCGCCGTCGTACTTGGGCACCTCGTACTCGAGGATCAGATGGTCGCGAAACGCGTTCCAGCAGAGCTCCGCGACGATCCGATGGTCCTGATGGAAGTCGCCGTCGTGGTGCGTGAAGACGATGTCCGGCGAGATCTCGGCCGCGAGCGACTGCACATAGTCCTTCAGCTCGCGGCCGCAGTACGGCAGGTAGCTCTCGGGAAACGACTCGACGCGAACGTCGAGCTCCACGGCATCCGCGCCGAACGCCCGCGCCGAGGCGGCCGCTTCGGCGGCCCTCTCGTCACAACCGCTGAGCACGATCCAATGACACGTGAGCGGGTGGCTCCGTGCGAGTTGCATGACCGTGGCGCCGCATCCGATCTCGATGTCGTCGGCGTGAGCGCCGATGAGGAGCACCTCGAGCGGAGCGTGCTCGTCGCCGAGCGAGAGTGTCAGCACTGGCGGCAGCTCACCCGAGGACCTTCATCTCGGGTATCGCCACGACGAAGCGGCCACCCCACTCGGCGATCCCCGACATCTGCTCCATGATCTCGTCCTTGATGTTCCAGGGCAGGATGAGCACGTAGTCCGGACGCGCCTCGAAGATCTTCGACGGCTCGTCGATCGGGATCCTCGTGCCGGGCAGGTAGCGGCCGTGCTTGTAGGTGCTGCGGTCGACGGTGAACTCGAGGAGATCCGACCGGATCCCGCAGTAGTTGAGCAGCGTGTTGCCCTTCCCCGGTGCGCCGTATCCCACGACACGCTTCCCCGCACGCTTCGCGTCGATGAGGAATTCCAGCAGGTCGTACCGCACCTTCTGGGCCTTCTCGGTGAAGGTTCGGTAGTAGGCCAGGGTGTCGAGGCCCTGCTCCTGCTCGTGCCGGAGCAGGCTCGCGACCCGCTCGCTGACCGGTTTCGACTCGTCCGCATCGTGCCGCGCGTAGATGCGGATCGATCCACCGTGCGTTGCAATCTGGTCGACATCGAACAACGTCATCCCGTGCGCGGCGAAGATCCGGCGTGCGGTGCCGAGCGAGAAGTAGGAGAAGTGCTCGTGGTAG
Organism: uncultured Actinomycetes bacterium; assembly: GCA_963721435.1. Taxonomy (GTDB): domain Bacteria; phylum Actinomycetota; class Acidimicrobiia; order IMCC26256; family DASPTH01; genus CAVRJC01. The sequence continues at coordinate 49,608 of CAVRJC010000004.1, read as the reverse complement.
ATGGTGTCGAACTGGTTCTCCGCCACCAGGCGCACGAGGTGGGGGAACTCCATGGTCACGACGCCGGTCGGCCCGAGGATCATGGAGATCCCGGCCACGAAGTCGTTGATGTCAGGTACCTGCGCCAACACGTTGTTGCCGATCACGAGATCGGCGCGCAGCCCTCCGTCGACCAGCTTCGCCGCCAGGCCCGCTCCGAAGAACTCGACCAGCGTCTCGATGCCCCGCTCCTCGGCCACTGTCGCGACGTTCGCGGCCGGTTCGATGCCGAGCACGGGGATGTCGCGCTCGACGAAGTACTGGAGGAGGTACCCGTCGTTCGAAGCGAGCTCGACGACCTGGGACTCCCGGTCGAGGGCCAGCCGTTGCGAGATGGACTCGACATAGCTGCGCGCGTGCGCCAGCCAGGAGTCCGAAAACGACGAGAAGTACGCGTACTCGCGAAAGATCTCCTCGGGCGGCACGAACTCCTCGAGCTGCACGAGGAAGCACTCGCCGCACACGTAGACGTGCAACGGGTAGAAAGTCTCGGGGTCGTTGAGCGCGCTCGCGGGAACGAAGCTCTCGCACAGCGGCGACAGGCCGAGGTCCACGAACGTGGCGTCCAGGGGCGCGCCGCAGAACCGGCATCGGGATTTGCGGACGGGTTGGCGGGTTTCGCTGGTCATCGGTCCCCGAGAGCTCGCAGACGGCCGGAGCGTGAGCCCGGGCACGAATCTACCGGAATGACGTGCACGGATCCGACGTATCGGCGCGCGCCAGACCGATCTCAAGCACCGGTCTCTCGAGCACCCGTCTCGCGCCGACCCGGTCTCAAGAACGCCCTGCTGCGGGTCGAAGACGAGCAGTGAGACCGATCTCACAGGAAGGCGTGCCCGGTGACGATGATCAGAGGCACCGACTTGGCCAGCGATGACAAGGAGCACTACGACGCGCTCTTCGATCCCCGGAGTGGCCTTCCCAAGGCCGCGCTCGTCCGGGATCGCCTCGAGATGGCCCTGGCGCTCGCGCGCCGGTCGCGGAAGCTCGTGGGCCTGTTCCACGTCGGGATGGACGCGCCGGTAACGAGCGACAGCGACATGGACACGATGATCACCTCAGTGGCGCGGGGCTTCGCCGCGGTCGTCCGACCGGGCGACACTGTCGGCCGGCTGGGCGACGCAGAGCTGGTCGTCGTGTGCCAGGACATCCCGTACGAGGAGGACGCAGCGCCGCTGGTCGAGCGCCTGCTCGCGACCTTGGAGCGTTCCCTCGACGGTCGCGGGTGCTTTCCCGAGGTCGAGATCGGGGTTGCACTCGGACGCGGCGATGCAGATCCGCGGGATCTGCTGGTCGAGGCCCAGCTCGCTCGGATCTCCACCCGGTCGGCGTAGCCACCCCGATCACGCGTTGGCCGAGCAAGGTGCTGAAGACGTCCTTGTAGGTGCTCGCGATTGTCGTCGGGGTGTCTCATGCCGTGGTCACCGAGCGTGGAGGTGGCCTGGTGCGTCGGACACCGGAGCAGATGGCGATGCTCACGACGATCTCGACGCCGACCGGTCGGCCGAGCGTGAGGACCTCGTCCTCAACCGCCGACGTTCAGCACCCTGCTAGCTCGCACTCCGGTCGCGCGTCCGGCGCGTCCACGAGAGGCGCGGCGGTTCGCCGTCCACCGACCGAGGGCGCGAGGGAACGGCGCCTTCCGTCGGGCGCGAGGGCGAGGACCGCCGGACCAGCTCGGTCCGTTCCAAGTTGCCGTCGTCGACGTAGACGCCCATCCACAGCAGCCCACCGAGGGCGACGACCGCCGGGAGCACGGAGCACAGGGTCGCCACGACCGCCGAGATCAGGCCCTGGGCGAGCAGCACGCCGATCACGCAGAAGTACGCGGTCGACACGAACATGATGGCCGTGACCGCCTGGGGACGGAAACCCAACAGCGTCAGCCGGTGGGAGGTGTGATCCGTGCCTCCGATCAAGATGCTGCGCCCCTTCAGGGTTCGCGAGATCACAACCAGAGAGGTGTCGAACACAGCAGCGCCCAAGATCAGGATCACCGCCACGGCGCCTTGAAGTTTCGAGACGTCCGGGCGCAGCTCGAGCGCGATCACGGTCAAGAGGAAGCCGAGGAACAACGAGCCGGCGTCGCCCATGAAGATACGCGCGGGATGCCAATTGTAGATCAAGAAGGCCAGGCACGCCGACGCCACGACAACTGCCAACCCGCCGACGAGCACTTGGTCGTTCAGCAGCGCGCAGACCGTGAGGGCAATCGCGATGGTTGTCGCGATCGTGCCGGCAGCAGCGTCCATGTTGTCCAGCAGGTTGAACGCATTGGTGATGAGAACGAGCCAGATCACGGAAAGGGCGAAGTCGGGCGCCCCACCGAGCAGATCGAAGCGAGCTCCGGCCACCACCGCCGCGGTGGCAGCGATGCACTCGACACCGATCCGCACGCTCGGGCGCAGCTTGCGCATGTCGTCCAGGAGGCCGACGAGCGCAACAAGAGTGGCCGCCGCGAAGATCGAGCGCGGCTTCAGCTTGCCAATCGGGGAGCAGGAAGGACGCGGCGATGGCACCGAGTGCGATCGCCACACCTCCGAGATACGGCGTCGGCATGCGGTGCACCTTGCCCGACGCCGGATTGTCCGTGATACCCCGGCGGACAGCCAACCGCCTGAACACGGGGACGAGTGCCACGACGAGCACGAACGTGATGATGCCGACGAGAGCGATACGCCATCCGCTGCTCACATCGTCCACCCGGCCTTCCCGAGAGCCCCCATGTCACGCTTCGCGTTTCTCGCCTTCTGACGTTTCGTCCCGCGTGCAACGCCGGATGACCGGCTCGGCTCCGGGCAACCGCCTGTTCCATCTGGTTTCGGCGGGTTGGCGCAAGTGCTTGACCCCGACTCTGCGGTCCAGTCCACCCTCGATGATCGTACGCGCGCCACGCGCCACGCCGCGCCGGTACCCGAGAAAGACTCGCTCGAAAGCTGTCGTCGCAGAACGCTCACGATTCTCTGGGCGGTCGCGCGTGGCGGCGTACCACGATCAAGGGCTCTGTCGGCCGGGTCGTCTAGAACCAGCCGGTGATGTCGATGATGAAGTTGGTGCTGCCGGGGCCACCCTTGATCACGTTGACCTGACGGCTGCCATCCAGCTTGACCGTGCTCGCATTGGCGAGGATCTCACCGTCACCGAACCAGTTGATCGTCGACGACGACACCACGCTCACGTCCCCCGGCACCACCGACAAGAAACCAGTCGCCGCGGTGTTCACGACCGTGAGGTTGAACGTCACCGCACTCGCCCCCGCGGGCACCGCATCCGGCGTCACGATCACACCCGAACCCGGATCGCGAGCATCCTTCACCGAGATCACCCGGCTCCCCGAACCGATCGGCCCACCCGACAGACGCGAGTCATACGCCCGGAACGGCGTGATCGGATGGAACCCCAACGCCGGCTCGACATACTGATACACCGCGCCCACCGCGGCCGAGTTCGCCGACGTCGCGAACAACACGACATTGAACCGCTGCCCCGCATTCACCGGAAGATCCACATCAATCGACGTCTGCACCATCCCGCTCCCCGACGCGGTCCCGTTGAGCGACACCCCGGTACCGCCCCCACTCGGAAGATCCAGATTGAACACCGACCAACTCTGATCACCATTGGTTGCCCGCAACCCATAGCAATCAACCCGCTTGAGCGTCGCACCCACCGGCATATCCAGCGGAGCCGAGATCGTGTCACTGTTCGAGCCGTACACCCCAAACGGCATCGAACCCGACGTGAACACCACCGTCGCCCCCGCACTCAAGCTGTACGGCAAGAAATGCTCCGACCCCACCGCCCGCATCGTCGTCCCAGGAATCGCGCCCGGCGCAGTCGCAGCCGCGCCGACACCCCCCTGATTCGGATCAAAACCACCCGTCACCCCGAACGCAGGAAGCCCACCCCCCGCCAACAACGCCGTACCCGACGCCGCCGCAGCCACCGCGCCAAACCCGATGAACCCCCGACGGCTCAACCCTGCCCCGGCCGATCGTCCGATTTCCGACTCTTCCCGCTCCACAGTCCCCTCCAGGTTGCTACGTTCCGCGGTCAAATGATGAATTTCTCTGCCCAGCGAGCACGGAGAGTAGCGCGATTTCCGGGCAGGCAAGTCACGCGCCCGCATCAGCCGCTCGGGGCGGGCACCTGCTGTGCCACCAGCCTGGCGATCTCGAGCGACGACGTGGCCGCCGGCGACGGTGCGTTGACAACGTGCAGCGCTCGAGGACCCGAGACGAGCAGGAAGTCGTCGACGAGCGAGCCGGAGCGATCGAGCGCCTGGGCGCGGACACCGGCCGGCGCCCGGACGAGGTGCCGAGGCTCGATCTCGGGGACCAGTGTCGCCACGGCCCGCGCGAACTGTCGTCGTGAAAGGGATCGCATCACTTCGGCGGCACCGGTACGCAGGTTGCGGCGCGCGAGGCGCCAGAACCCCGGGTAGCTCGCGATGTCGAAAATGTCGTGTCGGTCGAGGTCGCGCCACCGGTAGCCCTCCCGCTTCGTGGCCAAGACGGCGTTCGGGCCGGCGTGCACCGCCCCGTCGACCCCACGCGTCAAGTGCACACCGAGGAACGGGAACTGCGGGTCGGGCACGGGGTAGATGAGGCCGTTCACGAGCGGCCGTGCCGCATCCGACAGCTCGTAGTACTCACCGCGGAACGGCACGATGCGGCTCCCCGGGTCAGCTCCGGCGAGGAGCGCCACACGGTCGCTGTGCAAGCCCGCACAATTGACGAGGACCCGCGTGCGCACGATCGCGTGTTCGGACTCCAGCGCGTAGCCGTTCCCCTCGAATCGAATCGCTCCGATCGCGGTACTCAGCGCGAGCTCGGCACCGGAAGCGCGGAGCAAGGCCGCCAATGCCTCGGCGACCGCAGCGAAATCGCAGGTTGCGGTCGACTCGACCAAGAGTGCGCGCACGCATGACACATGCGGCTCGCGCTCGGAGGTTTCGGCCGGCGTGAGATAGCGCACTGGGAGGCCGTGCTCAATGCCGCGTCGGTACAGCCGATCGAGCCCTTCGAGCTGCGCTTCCGAGGTGGCCACGACGAGCTTGCCCGTGAGCGCGTGCGCGACGCCGTGCTCGGCGCAGAATGCGAGCATCGACCGGTTGCCTCTCCGGCACAGCTCGGCCTTCAGCGAACCCGGCGCGTAGTAGAGGCCCGAGTGGATGACACCGCTGTTGTGCCCCGTCTGGTGGACGGCCCAACGCGACTCCTTCTCGAAGACCACGATCGACGCTCCGGGATACGCGGCGCTCAGCGCGTGGGCACTCGCCAAGCCGATGATGCCGCCACCCACGATCGCGTAATCGAACACCAAACGATCCTCACACCTCTCGGCGATCAACATGAGCTACTGGCCGCGTGGCCCGGGGGATCCTCCGCCCCAACTGGGACGAGCGTTAGTGTGCGATCTTGGTGGAAACTTCCACGACACGTGACATCGGCGCGGCGCTGCGCACGATCCGGCGGAAGCATCGTTTGTCGCTCGCCGACGTCGCTGAACGTTCCGGAAACGAGTTCAAGGCATCTTCTTTGGGCGCGTACGAGCGCGGAGATCGCGCGATCTCCGTGCCGCGGCTACAGCGGCTCGCCGAGGTCTACGGCGTCGGTCCCGATGCGCTGTTCCAGCTGCCGAAGCCGGAGGTCATCGACCTCGTCGGCCTCGAACGCGAGGAACTTCCGGGGATCGTGCTGGTGCTGTCGCGTTTTCGCAGGTCGTCGGACCCGCGCGCCGTGGCCATCATGAACTTCGCCGCCGCGATCAAATCGCTACGAAAAGAGGCGTCTTCGTCGGTGCTGGTCGCACGCACGAGTGACTCGGCGATTCTGGCGACGCTCCTGGGTCTGGACCCAGGAGAGCTCGCCCGCGCCCTGACAACCGGCTTCGTCGCGGATCGTGCCGACGACACAACCGACGACGGGGCGGATGCGATGATCCACCTGTCCTGAGCCCGGCGACCAGATCGGGGCACCTCCCACCCCTGTCGCCGACTCTCAGAAGTACGGCACCACAAGGTGCCCGCCGTCGACCGGCATGACGATCCCGGTGATCCACCCCGACACCGGTGAAGCGAGGAACAGGATCGCGGGGGCGATGTCCTCCGGCTCCGCGACCCGCGCCATGGGCAGGCGCGCGGCCCACTCTTCGCCGTGGTTGGTGATGAACACCTCGGAGAGATGGGTGTTCACCATTCCCGGGGCAACGGTGTTCACGCGCACACGCGGCCCGAGCTCGGTCGCGAGATAGCGCGTGAGCTGCACCATCGCGGCCTTGGTCATGTTGTACCAACCCACACCGGTGTCGGTGGTCATCGCACCCACCGATGCGATGTTGATCACACTGCCGACACCTTCGCCCTCACCCTCGGACCATCCCGCGTTCCATGCCGCCTGCACGAGCGCGAGCGGTCCCCACTGGTTCACCATCACCGTCTTCTGCGCGCGCGGCCAGTCGATGCCGACGAGGTCGCCGAAGTAGGGGTTGGTCGCGGCGTTGTTCACGATCACGTCGAGCCGGCCGAACGCGTCGTACGCGGCCGCCACGATCTCCTCCGCCGCACCTTCGTTCCCCACGTTGGCGGCCACCGTGAGCGCGTTCGGGCCAAGCTCCTCGGCCGCCGCGCGCAATCTTTCTTCCGTGCGCGCCACCATCACGACGCGCGCGCCTTCGCGCACGAACGCGGCGGCGGCGGCCAGGCCGATGCCGCGCGACGCGCCGGTGACGATCGCGACCTTGCCCTCGAGCCGGAGATCCATCACGCCCCTCTGAGAATGATCGCGCTGCGCCCGCTGGCGACGAGCACGTGCTCGACTCCGCCGACCTGGTTGGCGGCGACACCCCGCAGCTGACGCGTGCCCTCGATCACGTTGTTCATCCCGTGGATATAGCCCTCGCCGAGCAGGCCGCCGTGGGTGTTCACCGGGAGCTTGCCGTCGGGCCCGATGTTGCCGTCGGCGATGAAGTCCTTCGCCTCCCCCGGCCCGCAGAAGCCGAACGCCTCGAGCTGGTAGAAGACGACCGGGCTGAAGTTCTCGTAGATGATCGCGACATCGATGTCGTCGGGGCCGATGCCCGCGGTGCGGTACACGACCTCGGCGGCGTGCTGCGCCTCGCTGTGCACGGCGAGATCCTCGTGCCAGTAGTTGAACGTCATGTTCCCGTTGACGGTGTGCGACTGCGTGGCCGCGCCGACCCGCACGAGCGGCTGCCGGAGATCGCGCGCCCGCTCCGCCGTGGTGACGACCATCGCCACGCCGCCGTCGCTCTCCTGGCAGCAGTCGAGGAGACGGATCACCGGCTCGACGATCCAACGCGACGCCTGGTGATCTTCCAACGTGATCGGGCGCCCGTAGAACCACGCGTTCGGGTTGGACGCCGCGTACTGCCGCGCCACCACGGTGTAGCGACCGAAGTCCTCGTTGGTCACGCCGTAGCGCTGCATGTACGCGTCGAACCACAGCGCGTACATCTTCGCCGGCGTGTCGAGCCCGTAGGGCAGGTACATGTTCCACGACGACCCGGGCGGGCGCGCAGCCACGCCGGCTTGCGGCTGCCCGAACCGTCGACCTGAGCGCTCATTGAACGCGCGGTACACGAGGACGGCCTGCGCCGCGCCCGACGCCACTGCTGCCGCCGCGAGCTGGATGTTGCCCGCCGAGTGACCGCCGCCTCCGGGCGTGCGCGACGTCCAGTGCAGCACGGGGATCCCGAGCGCGGTCATGAGCTCGAGCTCGTCGTTGGTGTCGGAGCCGAACGTGACCATGCCGTCGATGTCGGACGTCTGCAGGCCGGCGTCGTCGATGGCGGCCCACGACGCCTCCGCCGCGAGCTGGAGCTCGGAGCGCCCCGATGCCTTCGAGAATTCGGTCTGGCCGATGCCCGCGATCGTGGCGCGATCGCGCAGGGTCAGAGGTTCCACACGCGCGCGGAGTTCGCCGACAGCATCAGCTCACGCTCGTCGGCGGGCACACCGGCCATCGACGCTTCTGCGAGCGCGCGCGAGTTCGGCCAGCTCGTGACCGGGTGCGGGTAGTCGGTGGACCACAGCATGTTGCGCACGCCGAGCTCGTGGCGCAGGTTCTGCACCGCCATCGGCTCGTCGATGAACGTGACGTGCACGTTGCGGTGGAAGTAGAAGCTCGGCACCTCGGTGATCGCCGGGAACTCGTAGCCGCGCCGCACGACCTTGTCGTCGATCGAACGCAGGTACCACGGGATCCAGCCCATCCCCGGCTCGACGAACACGAGCTTCAGTCGCGGGAAGCGCTCGAGCGCGCCGCCGACCAACCAGAGCCCGAGGGCCTCACCGGTGGCCAGGCCCACCTGCGTGTGGGTCACGCCCTTCTGCGGTGTGGGGTCGCGCTGCGCGAGCTCCTCGAGCCCGAGCTTCATCCCGATGTGCAGGCAGATCGGGAGGTCGGTCTCTTGGATCGCGTCCCACAGCGGGTCGTAGCGCGCGTCGAAGTAGTCAGGCAGGTCGAGCTCGGTCGGGTAGACGGGCAGCTGCAGCGACTTGCCGCCGGCGTCGGCGACGCGCAGCACTTCGCGCGCCGCGAACGCGACGTCGTGGATCGGGATCTGGTACGAGACGACAAGGCGCTTGGGGTCGACGGATCCGAAGTCGATGAGCGCGTCGTTGAACGCGCGCGTCGCTTCCTTCCAGCCGTCGCGCATCTTGTAGAGGAAGCGGTAGGCACTGACCTCGCAGTAGAGGACCTCGGTGTCGACCTGGTCGGTGTCCATGTCCTTCAGCCGCTCGTGCGGGTCGCCGCCACCCGGGCGCCCGAACGCGGGGTAGTTGAAGTTGATCATCCCCGCCTGGTTGGCCTTCGCGGCCGCGTTGGCCGACATGCTCTGCACGAACTGACCGGTCGCCTCGTCGTACTCGTCGTGGTACTTCGACGCGAGGTGTGCCTTCACCTGGTCATGCGACACGCGCACGTGCGAGTCCGACGAAATCAGCTTCTCGGCCATGATCGTCCCCCTACCTCACGGTTTTGGCGTCGCTCCACCCACCCTATACGGGGTTGTGCGACGCCAAAACGGGGCGCGGAGGCGATGCAGCTCGTGAGCTTGGGAACCAGACCGGGCCAGGAACCGCGAACTGGTGCTCAACCCGCGGGCCGCATATCCGCTGCGCGGAGCGTGTCCTCCGCCACGTGCTTCCGGCCGCGCAGCACGATGAGCGCGCCGATGATGACGAGGGGCGTGACCACCAGGAACGCGTTCCCGAGGTTGCCCTTGATCTTCCCGTCCTTCGTGACGAAGTCCCACTGGTCGGCAAGGGCGCCGATCACGAGCGGCGACGCCGCCGACACCAGCGCGGCCAGGAACCCGGTGACGGAAAAGGTGAGGCCCCGGATCTGGGCGGGCACCACTTCCGCCGTCATCGCGGTGAGCGCCGGGAAGCCGGCCACGATCAGGAGCACGCCGATCACTGCCATCGGCAGCTTCACCGCGAGCGGCGTCGGCAGGAACACGACCATGAGGAACAGTGCGCCGAGCGCCTGCGTGACGCCCGCCACCACCATCGGCGCGCCTTCGACCCGGCCGCGCAACCGGTCGGTCAGATAGCCCCCGAGCAGCGTTCCCGCCAGCGCGCCGACGAGGATCAGCCCGCCCGCGACTCCCGCGGCCTGCCCCGACGTGAGCGAAGTCTGGCGCGAGAAGAAGGTCGGCCCCCAGAACCCGATGCCCGCGAGCGCGCCCGACGCGAGCGCGGTCCCGGCGATGAGGTAGCGCAACGTCGGAACTGACAGCACGCGCCGCGAGTCCGACCACACCGCCTTCAGCCCCCGGCGCTCCTCGGCCACCGTCTCGCCGTCGTCGGCAGGCAGCGCGTTGCCGCCGGCGAACGCCGACTCCGCTGCGCCGAGCGCGACCTCGCCCGGGCCCTCGACCAGCACGTCGTGCTCGCCCCGGCGCGGCTCGGGCAGACGCCAGACGACGAATGCGAGCAGCGATCCGGGCACGCCGACGAGGAGGAACGCCCACCGCCACCCGGCGAGCGCGCCGACGACCCCACCGAGGATGGTGCCGAAGGCCGTGCCGACCGTCGGTGCGACCCGCTGGAACGCGTACGCGCGCCCGCGCAGCGTCGGCTCGTAGTAGTCGGCGATGAGCGACTGCGACGCGGGGTTGTCGATGGTCTCACCGACGCCCAGCATCGCTCGCACGGTCGCGAACTGCGCGTAGCTCGTGACCGCGGCGTTCAGCGCGGAGATCGCGCCCCACGACGCGAGCACGATCGCGATGATCCGAGTGCGCCGGTAGCGGTCGGCGATGTACCCCGACGGGATCGCGACGAGGAACCCGGTGATCACGAACGCGGTGCCGAGGAATCCCGCCTCGAAGTCGCTGAAGTGCAGCGCGTCCTGCACGTCGTCGAGGACGCCCGGCAGGATGCCGCGGTCGACCGCGTCGATCAGCGCGACGAGTGCCAGGATCGTGAGCGGACGGCGGCCGTACTTGCCCCAGTCCGTCTTCACCTTGCCCGTCGACGACGCGCCATCGCCGCTCTCGGTCTCGGTCGTGTCTGAGTCCATCACTCCCCCGGGTGCGTGTCGCAGTCTCGCACGGCAGCGCCCCGTACCCTGGGCTGCCCATGAGCAGCGCGCTCGTCGCCGTCATCGCGTTCGTGTTCGGCACGGTCGTCGGTTCGTTCCTCAACGTCGTGCTCTGGCGTGTGCCGCGCCACGAATCGATCGTTGCACCGCCGTCGCACTGCCCCGACTGCGGCACACCCCTGCAGCCGCGTGACCTGATCCCGATCGTGTCGTGGGTCGCGCTGCGGGGCCGGTGCCGCACGTGTCACACGTCGATCTCGATTCGCTACCCGCTCGTCGAGCTCGGCACCGGCCTCGTGTTCGCAGCGGCCGCCGTTATCATCTCGAGCTGATTCGCGTACGCGCCGAACCTACGGGTGCGGGGCCGGCACGCCGACAGTCGCGCGTAATACGCTCGTTGGGCGTCGGTGTTCGGAGGTGCCGCATGGCTGCTGGAAAGAAGAAGTCGAAGCGGGACCGCCCGAAGAAGAGTCGCGAGAAGAAGGCTGACGCAGACACGCCCGTTCGCACGGATCGGAAGGCCGAGCCAGCGAAGGGACTGGAGCAGCATGTCACCATTGTCGAGGGGGCATCTGTTGAAGACGATGCCGCGAGCGTCCTCGCGGATACCCGTGTGGCACCGAGCGGCGCGCGACTGACCGAGATGGTGCCCGTGCGCTTCGACACAAAGATGCTCGCCGACGTGCGCGCACGCGCGGCCGACGACCATCGATCGGTTTCGAGTTGGATTCGGCGCGCGGTCGACCTCGAGCTGCAACGGGACAGCTGAGGAGACCCGTTCGCGGCGCGTACATCACAACCTCGGCGACTTCGTTCTTCGACGATCGACACGGGGGGTGGGCGCTCTCGTCGCAGTGACGTCACGGCCGAAGCAGTGCCGAGTCGGAGTCCGTTACGATGACTCGAACGGGTCGTCGCTCCCGCCTGACCCGGCGCCCACGCGCCCGCACCCGAACGGGGACGACCATCGAAGTCACGACCGCGTTGCTGTGCGACCACGCGCAAGTGCGCGACGGGTTGCTGTTCGTCCTCTCCGGCGGCATCACGCGCATCATGCGCGACTCGTTCCCGGCTGCGATGGGCACGTGCCTCGCGCTCATGCTCGAGTTCGAGGTCACCGAGACCGACGTCGTGCATCAGCTCGAGATCCTCGTGCTCGGCGAGGACGGTGAAGAGGTGGCACGCATGGACGCCGAGCTGAAGGTCGACTCCAGCACACAAGCGCGCCTGGCCGAGAACCTGCAACTGCCGATCGCCGTCGACCTCCGTGCCGCGGGCCTCGCCAAGCCCGGCGCCTACGAGCTGCACGTCGCCGTCGACGCGGAACACCGTCGCACGCTGCAGTTCTGGGCCGAGCAGATCGCCGGTGAGGGCCCGATCCTGCTGTAACCCGTCACACGAGCACGCGTGTGCGCGGCGCTGCCGCCAACGAGCGGCGATCCATGACAACCGGCGCGCAATCCGCTACTGCGAGCCGCGAGGTCCACCGTCGCAGTGATCTCGTGATCACCGCGGATGAACCGCGGGCGCCGGTCAGCGGGGCTGATGCTGCGCGAGCGCGGCTTCCAAGCGCGCAGTGACGCGGTCGGGGTCGATGCCGAACTGGCTGAACTCGAACACTTCCTCGTAGAAGCAACGGAGCTCCGGGAGGCGGCCGGTGAGCACGGGCAGTCGCGCGTACGTCTCGGCAACCGGGTGGTCGATCCAGCCAGAGAGCACCGACTCGTCGGGGAGCTGCGAGGCAAAGACGCGGAGTGCGGCGGACTTGGTCGCGAGCTCCGCGGGCGCTTCGAAGGCCGGGCGCACTTCGTCGAACACCGCGGGGTCGAGCCAGTCAAAGCGTTCGTGTCCGGCGTGATCGAGGCCGTACAGCGTGTACACATGCCACGCGCGCGGACCGCCGTCCTGCGTGTGATCCCGCGTGCCGAGTGCGGCGCGTGCGAGCTGCGCGGCGACGAAGACCGCGTCGTGGTCGGGATGCCCGCGTTGGTACGCCGGGACGTAGACATCGCCCGGATGCTCGAGCACGACGTCACCGAGCGCACGGGCGAGATCCACGACCACGGCGGCGAGGCCCTGGTCCGCGAACCCGAGCCGTGCCGTCGCCTCCACGTGCGCGCCGAGACACGCGTGTGCGACGCGCGCTTCGGCGATGCGGGTCTCAGCCAGCGCGGGGTCGGACGCGTCGGGCGGAACACCGTCGGTCGCGTCGATGATCGTGCAACGATGCGAGGTGAGGATGCCGCTGGCGCCGAGCACTTCGTCGTCGGGATGCGCGGCGACGACGATCGCGGGCATCAGCGTCATGGCGTCTGTTCGGCGCGCCGACGCATGCGACGGTCGATGACGACCAACAACCCGATCGCCAGGATCCCCACGCTGAACAGCAGCGCGTAGTTGGTGGCCGGGTACGGCTCGTAGCGGAACGCGACCTCGTGGGTGCCAACCGGGACGACGGCGGCGACGAAGCTCGGCGCCACCATCTGGGTCTTGACCGGCTTGCCGTCGACCGTGGCCGTCCACCGCCCGTGGTACGACTCCGCCAACACCACGAGCGCGCGCCGGTCCATCGTGACCCTCCCGCTGAACTCGCCGGCATTCGGATGGTCGGTCTCCTGCTCGACCGACCCGGACGCGGTCGGCGTGATGTCCCTGGCCGCGAGCGTGGGCCGCGCCCCGGGCTCGCCCTCGAACGCGATCGGACGAGTGATCCCCTGGACCGGGAGGTTCGACGAGATGTAGGGGAGGGTCTGCCTCCCGATATCGGCGCGATCTGCGGTGATCGCAGGCCCGATCGAGTCCGCCACGCGGAGATAGCCACCGTCATTGACCTCGAAGAGCGAGTACACGCCAACCGTGCGCACCAACCGCGCCGGGACCCGCGGCTCACCGACCGACGGCAGGATCAAGTAATGCACGCCGTAGAGCGCGTAATGGTCGAGGCGATCCGGGTTGAATCCCATCTCGGTGATGACGGAGACGGACGCGACACGGCCCACGAAGCCGATGCCCATGCCGTCGTCGTTGAGGATCTCCGCGTAGGCAGGGATCAGCCCGACCACGATGTTGCCGCCCGAGGTGACGTTACCGGCGAAGATGCGCCCGCCGCCCCGACGGGTCGCGAGTGCGACGAGCTTCGCGAACGCGGCACCGTCGTCACGCTGCTTGGTGCGCTGCGCGTTGATGAGCATCGCGCTCGTCATCCGCGAAGCGCACTCGTTCGACTGCCGCGGGAATCAGCGCGGCACCGCCGATCACGGCGAGCGCCGTGATTGCGTACGCCACTCGGAGCGATCCGACTCGACGTACGAGATCCAGCACGTAGCCGATCACGGCCGAGCCACCGATGCCCGCGAGCAGCAGTGCACCGAGCTGGAAGGGGCCGATGAAGCGATGCAGCGGGAGCTCGCTGAGCCACGGCACCCAGTCGACGACCGGCCCGAGCGTCGGGCGTCCGAAGTAGAGCACGAAGCTCAGGGCCGTGAACACGAGGATCACGCGCGCGACCGCGTCGCGCCGGAACCGCACGATCGCGATCGCGGCACCGATGAACGCGAGCAGGGTCAGAAGCGGCAGATGCTCGCGGCCGTTGTCGAGGAGCCTTCCGGCGATCAACCAATCCAGCTCCTGGCGCGCGCCGAACGAGTTGAACTCCGTCGGGTTCAACTGGGACTGGCCGACGTAGCGAAGATCGGTGACGAGCGGGACGATGAGCCACGCCGACGCGAGGACGCCGCCGACGGCGACGAGCGCGCCGCGACGGACACGACGCACGAACTTGCCCGCGCCCGCGAGCACGATGATCCCGAGCGCAAGGACCGCGACGTACCCCCAGAACAGGTGGCAGCACAACGTGGCGGCGAGGAGGAGCGCGGCGGGCGCGTACCCGCGGCCGCGGTCGACGGCCCTCCACGTGAACCCGATCGAGAGCGGGATGAGCCACATGCCGAACGCCTGGGTCCAGAGCCCACTGCCCCGGAAGAGGTAGCTGCTCCACTCGAGCCCGAACCCGGGCGCGGACGCGAGCAACGGCGACAGGAGCGCGGCGATGGCGGCGACACGACGCCGCTGGTCGAGCAGGCGAGCGCCGAGGTACACCGAGATCGGCCACGTCACGATGAGCAGGTACATGCTCCAGCGGACGACCGTCTCGGGATCGCTCAAGGTCGCGAAGAAGCCGGCGACGATGTGCGGCAGCACCTGGTACTGGTGGAAGTGCGGCGCTCCCAGCGCGAGTTGTGGCAGCCACCCGTCGAGCGGCGACTGGCCGTTCGCGATGCGATCCGCCGCCCAGCGGACCCACGCGACGTGTGCGGGCAGGTCGTTGAAGCGATGCGCACCCCGCGTCTCGGGCCACAGCACGATTGCGCTGAACCCGACCGCGATCGCCACGACGATGCCAGCTTGCCAACGCGGGTTCTTCCACCTGGCCATCCGCCGAGATGCTAAGTGCGGAGCGCTCTCAGGTTCTCTCAGGGCGGGCGGAACCGGCGCGCGGGCGCGGGCGTTCTCGCCGTATGACTGACAACACCCCTGAGCTCCCCGCGTCCGTCGAGCCTGCGCCCGAATCTCCGGCACCGCGACGGCGGCGCACCGTCGTCCTCGCGCTCGCGCTGGCCAGCGTCATCGCGGTCGGCGGCGTGCTCGGCAGCGCCAGCGAGAGCGGCGCGTCGCGCTACGACGCCAGCGTCGAGTCGACGATTGCCGACATCCAGTCGTACTGGTCGCAGACGCTCCCGAGCGTGTACCACGCGGGCTACCAGGCGATCCCCGCCGAGCGCCTGTACGCGTACTCGGCGAGCAACCCCCCGCCGTCGTGCGGAGGGTACGGGCGCACGCCGTACTCGGAGGTTGCCGGGAACGCGTTCTACTGCGACCAGGGCGACTTCGTGGCGTGGGACGAGCAGGGGCTGTTCGCCAAGCTGCGCTCGGAGTACGGCGACTTCGCGCCCGCGCTCGTGCTCGCTCACGAGTGGGGTCACGCGATCCAGGCCCGCGTCGGGTTCGAGACCTCCGAGACCGTCTACATGGAGCAACAGGCCGACTGCTTCGCCGGCGCATGGGCCGCGCACATCGCGCAGGACGGCCGCATGGCGGAATCCGACCTCGACAGCGCGCTCGCGGGCCTGCTCGGCCTGCGCGATCCGTCCGGCATCGACGGGTCGGAGGACGGCGCCCACGGCAACGGCTTCGACCGGGTGCGCGCGTTCCAGGACGGGTTCGAGGGCGGCGCGTCGGCGTGCGCCAACTACGCGAAGAACCCGCCGACGATCACGGAGTCGGCGTTCACGAGCTACGCCGACTACGCGTCGGGCGGTGACATGAGCCTCAACGAGCTCCTCCCCGCGCTCACCAAGAGCCTGCAGTCGTACTGGTCGAGCGCGGTGTCGGGTGCGAAGTCCGCGCCCGAGGTGGTCGCCGCCGACGGCACGCAGGCATCCGCGTGCGGCGGGACCACCGACGGCGGCGTGCTCTCGGCCGCGGTCGTGTACTGCCCGCGACACAGACACGATCGTCTACGACCGGGCTGTGTTGCAGAAGGCACACGACTCGGTCGGCGACTTCGGCGCCGGCGTGCTGCTCGCGTCGGAGTGGTCGTCGGCGGTGCAGCAACGCGTCGGGCAACCGGTCGGCTCGTCGGCCGCGCGTGTTGCCGCGACGTGCCTCACCGGTTCCTACACGGCGACCCTCGACGGCAGCACGCGGCGGGCGAGCGCCAACGACATCACCCTCTCCCCCGGCGACCTCGACGAGGTGATCGCGATGCTGGTCAAGACCGACGGCAACGACGGCTCGCGGGGTTCCGCGTTCTCACGGGTGTCGGCCTTCCGCACCGGCTACTTCAAGGGTGTGAGCGCCTGCGGCAAGGCCTGATCCGTGGCACAATAGGCATCTAAGAGCTGGGCATTGATTGGCCCGCGCTCGATTTCGCACAACGAAAGGTGCCTGACGTGGGTGACGTGGGAGACGTGCTGGTCCGCGGAGGAACCATCATCGACGGCACCGGTGGGCCGTCACGACCCGGCGACGTGCGCGTGCGCGACGGCGTGATCGTCGAGATCGGCGAGGGCCTCGAGCCGAAGGGCGAGCAGGTGATCGACGCCTCCGGCGCGTTCGTGACACCGGGGCTCATCGACTCGCACACCCACTACGACCTCGAGATGTTCTGGGACCCGTCGCTCGACCCGCTGCCGAGCTACGGCATGACCACGATCATCATGGGCAACTGCGGGCTCGGGATCGCGCCGGTACGCGACGACGTCAAGGCCGACGTCGCCGACCTCCTGTGCTTCATCGAAGAGCTGCCCGACCACGCTCGCGGGTGAGTACGTGCCGTGGAGTTGGAAGACGTGGTCCGAGTACCACGCGGTTGCGTCCCAGACGCCGTTGACGGTGCAGCCGTTCGCGTACGTCGCGCACAACGCGATCCGCGCCACGGTGATGGGGCACGACGCATGGGAGCGCGAGGCGACCGACCGAAGAGATCGCGGAGATGGTCGCGCTGCTCGACGACGCGCTCGCGCGCGGGATCGCTCGGCATGTCGACGAACTGGTTCGACACCGACCGCAACCGCAAGCTCGTGCCCAGCCGCCTGTGCAACGACGCCGAGCTCGACGCGTTGCTCGACGTGATCGCGCGGTACCCGCACGCGACCTTCCAGGTGATCGCGCGCGCGGCGACCGACCGGCGACGCGCGCTGGAGAAGGCGTGCGCGCGCGGGATCCGCTGCCTCTCGCTGGGCGACGGGGTTGGCGGCGCCAAGAAGGAAGAAGGCCTGGAGATCTGGCACCTGGGCGGCGGCAACCAGCCGTTCCAGCCCATGCTCGGCTTCGAGGCGTCGATCGCGGCTGCCGCGGTGCCGCCGTGGCACGAGATGATCAACGGCCCCGCCGACGACAAGTTGCGCAAGCTGGCCGACCCCGAGTGGCGTGCGGCCGCTCGCGAGGCGTGGGACAACCCACTGCCCGAGCAGAACTCGTTCCGCGCCGAGCAACTCGACATCTTCATCCTGAGCGACTCCGAGAACGGCACGGGGCCCGTCGACATCTCGCTCAAGGATCTCGCCGAGCAGCGCGGCGTGCACCCGTCGGACGCGCTCGCCGACTGGGTGCTGGCGAACGGCATCGGCTCCCGCTACACGAAGCTGAGCAGCACGGTCGTGCCGCTCACCGACGACCAACGCCGCGAGATGATGACGGCGAGCCTCCACGACCCGTTCGCGATCGTGGGCGGCACCGACGCCGGCGCGCACCTCACCATGTTCTGCGGTGCGGGCTCGAACCTCTATCTCCTCACGCACTGGGCGCGCGACGAGGAAGCGGTGAGCATCGAGCAGGCGATCCACTGCATGACGCAACGGAGCGCGGAGTTCTTCTCGCTGCACGACCGGGGCGTGATCGAAGTCGGCAAGCGCGCCGACCTCACGGTGTTCGCGCTCGACGAGATCGAGACCGCGTGGCTTCGAGCGCCGCTACGACCTGCCGAACGACAAGTACCGGCTGAGCCGCCCGAGCGCGGGATTCCGCGCGGTGACGGTGGCGGGTGTCCCCACCGTGCTCGACGGCAAGCCCACCGAGGCCCGCCCCACCCAGATCGGCAACGCCCTCGCCACTTCCACTTCCTGAGACGTTTTGGCGTCGCTCCGGACCGCTGGAGGTACCCGCACCGACGCCGAAAGCCGGTGTTTCCAGCGTGTCGGGCTCCCGGAGCACTGCGGCGCCCGGCGCGCTCGCGAGCGTGGTGGCGACCCATGTCGTGCCCGACCGGCCCACACCGGTGACGAGGATGCGCATCAGGAGAGTCTGCCGTTCCCGGCACGACCCCCACGACTCCGCCGGTCAGGCAGGGGCGGTTGGCATGGTCTGCGCGCAGACGATCTGACGCAGCTCCTCGACGCCACGGCACACCGCGTCGATCTTGTCCTCGAGCGACGCGAGACGGTCGTCCGACGCAGTGGCAGGGCTCGCGGACGCGTTGCGCGCGGTGAGCTCCGCGCAACAGCCCTGGAGCAGTCGCAACGTGTCGCGTTCCTCGGCGATGTAACGACCGAGGAGCTCGCCGGTGCGAATGTCGATCGTGTGGTCGCGGAAGAAGTTGTCGAACACGTCGGGCTCGTCACCCGACGCGAATTGCAGCACGCCGAGCGCGTCGAGCTTCTCGAGGTCGCTGCAGTCGGATGCCGCGATCTTCATCTTCTCGTCGAAGCCGAAATCGTCACGCGGTTCGACCTCGAAGCCGAGCTCGTTGACACGCTTGGCGAAGCTCATGCCGTGCTCGCCTTCGCGCGCTGCAATGGTCAGCAGCACGTTGCGCACGTCGGGGTCGGGTGTCACGTCGGCCCACGCGGTGAGATAGGCGTGCGCCTGGGATTCGGCGTTCGCGACCGCGTTCAGGAGTCCGAGGTAACTGGGCTTGTCGGCCATGGCGGCCTCCGATCCGAGAGGAGCTCGAGCGCGACCGTACCCCAGTTCGCTCAGGGACGGAGCGTCGCTGGTGCACCCGGCGATGGGCGTCGGCAACGCGCGCGGAGAAGTTCGGAGCGACCGCGCCGTCGTGCAGTCGGCGGGTACCACGACACCCGCGCGCTCGTGAAGCTGCGTCGCGCGTTCGGGGGCCTCGACGCGAAGCCCTGACCGGACGGGTCAGCGTGTCGGATCAGCGCGACGGCTCGCGCGGGAGCCCGAGCGTGCGCTCCGCGATCACGTTGCGCTGGATCTCGGACGTTCCCCCGAAGATCGTCCCGGAGAGCGAGAACAGGAACCCGATCTGCATCGGGCTCGCCGGATACGGATGGACGACGGCGCGGTGCCCGAGACCGACCGAGGCGCGTCGTTCGTCGTCGGGGGTACCGAGCAGCAACATCGCGTCGGCGCCCAACAGGTCGATCGCGAGGTTCATCGCGCGCTTGTCGTGCTCGGTCCAGTACAGCTTGTTGACCGCTTCGAGTGCGGCGAGGTCGCGATCGGTGCGCCCGCATTCGATCCCCGCGAGCGTGCGGTGGCCGCTGATCCCGAGGATCTCGACCGCGATCCACGCGGCGGCGATGCGCTGACGCACCACGGGATCGTCGGCGATGCCACGGCTCCGCGCGGTGGCGATGATCTCGTCGAGGTCGCGGCAGAAGCGGTGGTAGCCGGTGATGGTCGACGTCCCGCGTTCGAAGCCGAGTGTGGTCATCGCGACCTTCCACCCGTTGCCCAGCCCGCCGACGAGGTTGGCCGCGGGGCACCGCGCGCCCCGCAGGACGACCCGGTTGAAGCCGGCCGTGCCGTCGGGCTGCGCGATCGGGATCACCTCGACGCCGGGTTGGCGCATCGGGAGGAGCAGGAACGAGATCGCCGCGTGCCGACGCGCCTCCGGGTCGGTGCGCGCGAGCAGGATCATGTAGTCGGCCGATTCGGCCTCGCTCGTCCAGATCTTCTCGCCGTCGACCACGAACTCGTCGCCCACGAGCGTGGCGGTGGACGTCAACGACGCGAGGTCGGAGCCCGACTCGGGCTCCGAGAAGCCCTGGCACCAGACGATCTCGCCGCGCAGGATCCGGGGCAGGAACTCCTGCTTCTGCTCCTCGGTGCCCCACGCCAGGAGCGTCGGCCCGACGAGGATCTCGCCGAGCGACGACACCCGCATGGGCGCATTGGCGCGCGCGAGCTCCTCGGCGAGCACGACCGATTCGAGCGCGGAGAGGCCGCGCCCGCCGTACTCCCGCGGCCATTGCGCGCAGATCCAGCCGTCTTCGTAGAGCGAGCGGTTCCACGACTCGAGGAACTGCCGGCGGGACTCGGCGTCGAGCTGGAAGCCGGCTTCGAACCAGCCGGGCGGCAGGTGCTCGTGCAACCAGACGCGCACTTCGGCTCGGAAGGCTTCGACGTCAGGCGGGTAGGTGACCTTCACGGGGCGTCACCGTAGGGCGAGTTCACGCAGTGCGACGACCGGATCGACGATCCCCGGCAGGACTTCCAGCAACCGCGTGGTCACACCCGCATCGGCGAACCGATCGAGATGGTCGCGACACGCCTCCGGCGTGCCGTGCACGAAGAGGTCGTCGATGACCGCGTCGGGGATCGCCGCGGCCGCCGCCCGGCGGTCGCCCCGCGCCCACGCCTCGTGCATCGGCGCCAGCGCCCCGGCCCGCCCGAGCTCGGCGTGGAACGCCGCGTACGCCGGCACCGTGAGATAGCCGACGATCCGGCGCCGCGCGATCTCACGCACCTTCTCCCTGTCGGTCGACGGGCACACTGTGATCCACGCGACGACTTCCGGCGTGGCGCGGCCGGCGGACGCGGCGCCGTCGACGACTCGTGGCAGCACCGCGCGCACGTCGTCGGCGGACAGGCACGTGAGGATGACGCCGTCGCCTTCCCGCCCGGCGAGCTCCAGCATCTGCGACCGCAGTCCCGCGATGAAGATCGGCGGCGGTGTCGCCGGAGGCCGGTCGAGGCGGAAGCCGTTGACGGTGAACGTCGCGAACGACTCGGTGACGCGTTCGCCGTCGAGGACCCGCCGCAGGAAGCGCACGACATCGCGCACCCGGGCGAGCGGACGGGCGAACTCGACCGCGTTCCACTCCTGCACGACGACGGCCGACGACGCGCCGACGCCGAGCACGAACCGCCCGGGCGCGGCCTCCGCAAGTGTTGCGGCGGTCATCGCGAGCAGTGCGGGTGGTCGCGTGAAGACGCTGACGATCGCACTACCCAGGCGGAGTCGTGGCTCCCAGGCCGCCGCGGTCGCGAGCGGCGTGACCGCGTCGGCGCCGTCACTCTCACCCACCCAGAGATCGGTGTAGCCCGCGTCGGCGAGCGCGACCACGTGCTCGCGTTGCGCCGCGAGCGGGACACCGGGAAACGGGAACACGAACCCAAGTCGCGGCGGGTGGCATCGCCAGGGACGCTAGCGTCGCCGCCGCGCGTGGACTTTGCGTCGTCGAAGGGGAAGGGGGACGCGTGGACGAGCGCTCGGTCGATGTCGGCAACGGACGAGGGCTCGGGTACCGCGAGTACGGCGCGCCCGACGGGCGCCCCGTCGTCAACTGTCACGGCGGGCTCGTGTGCGGCCTCGACGTCGCGTCGTACGACGACGCGGCACGCGACCTCGGCATCCGCATCGTCTCGCCCGACCGGCCGGGGATCGCGTCGTCGGATCCCGCGCCGGGCCGCACGACCGCCGATTGGGCAAACGACGTGCGGGCACTGCTCGACCACCTCGGCATCACGCAGACCGGCGTGCTCGGCTGGTCGATGGGCGGTCAGTACGCGCTCGCGTGCGCCGCGCTCCTCGACGAACGTGTGGGCCACACCGTCGTGATCGCCGGCGCGGTGCCGCTCGACGACGACGATGCGTTCGGCGAGCTCAACGCGATGGACCGCCGGTTCACGCGCCTCTCGCAGCACCACCCGCACGTCGCGAGCACGACGTTCAAGGCGCTCGGCGAGATCGCCCGGCACGCGCCCGACGCATGGGCCCACCTCACGACACGCGGCGCGGTGCCGGACGAGGCGAGCGCGGTCGAGTCACTCCCCGACCCGGGGATCGCGGCGGCCGGAGCCCGGGCGATGGAGCACGGCGAGGGGATGGTCGAGGAGTACCGGGCGTGGGTCCGGCCGTGGGGATTCGCGCCGGAAGACGTGCGCGGCCCGGTCACGATCTGGCAGGGAGACGCCGACGAGCTGGTGCCGCCCAAGTGGGGCGACGAGCTCGCGCGCCGGATCCCGAACGCCCGGCTCGAGCGGCGTCTGGGCGAAGGCCATTTCCTCGGCTACGTCAACAAGACCGACATCCTGCGCGCGATTCGCAAACTGATCGGAGCCACGGAGAGATGAACGACGACGAAGTGCTGGAACTGTTCGACTCGCTCAGCAACTGGGGGCGCTGGGGAGCCGACGACACGATCGGCACCGCCAACTTCATCACCCCCGAAGTTCGGGTGCGGGCGGCGTCACTCGTTCGCGAGGGTCGGTCGATCTCCCTGGCGCGGCCCATCGACCCCGGCGTGGTCGACGCGGTGAGCATGCCGCGCCGCTACATGGTGATGACCGGTGAGGGGCTGCACGACGAGCACCGTGTGGAGCACGTCCCGGGCGAGGGCTCGCACCCGCGCTGGAACCCGGCCATCGAGTACATCGGCCTCGTGTACCACGGTGGGCTCACCACGCACATCGACGCGCTGTCGCACATGTTCTGGGACGGCAAGATGTACAACGGCATCCCCGCCGAGTCGGTGAACGCGACGACGGGCGCCACCGTGGGCGCGATCACCGATCTCCCCGGCGGCATGCTCACGCGTGGGTTGCTCTACGACATCCCCGGCGTGCGTGGGGTCGAGTGGCTCGAGCCCGGCGACGGTGTGACTCCGGAAGACCTCGAGGCGGCCGAGGAAGCGCTCGGCATTCGCGCCGAAGAAGGCGACGTCCCGTTCCTGTACACAGGCCACGCCAAGCGTGAGGCCGTGCACGGCAAGGCCGCGCTGATGGAGGGCCGTTGGTGCGGGCCCCAGGCCGGCTGGGCGTCGAGCTGCCTTCCCTGGTTGCACGAGCGGCGCGTCGCCGCCATCGGGCACGACAGCGGTCAGGACCAAATTCCGTCGGGTCACGACGCGGTCGAGCTCGGCGTGCCGATCCACGTGATCGGGTTGGTGGCGATGGGGCTCTGGCTGATCGACAACTGCGCGCTCGACGACCTCGTCGACACGTGCCGAGAGCTCGGCCGCTACGAGTTCCAGTTCTCCATCGCGCCGTTGCGACTCGTGGGCTGCACCGGGAGTCCCGCGAACCCGATCGCGACGTTCTGAGCGTCGGGGCGCACCGATGGCCGGCTCAGGTCTGCACAAGGGAAGAGTCGCGATCGTCACCGGAGGTGGTGGTGGGATCGGGCGCGCGGTCGCGGTCGAGCTCGCCCGCGACGGCGCAGCAGTGGTCGTCAACGACGTCGGCACGAGCCTCGACGGGCACGGTGCGAGCAGCGAGGCCGCGGCGGCGGTGGTCGCCGAGATCACCGCGGCGGGCGGGACTGCGATCGCGGACGTGGGTTCGGTGACCGATCCCGCAGCCGTCGGTGAGATCGTGCAGACCGCGGTCGATCAGCTCGGCAGTGTCGACATCCTCGTGAACGTCGCCGGCATCATGCGCAAAGGGACGATCCTCGACACGCCCTTCGACGACTGGGCGAGCGTGACCGGCGTGCATCTCACCGGCACGTTCAACACGTGTCGCGCCGCGGCGCCGATCATGGCCGAGCGCGGATGGGGCCGGATCGTCAACGTCACATCGCACAGTGCGTTCGGGTTCGAAGGCATCCCCGCGTACGCTGCCGCGAAGGCGGGCATCATGGGATTGACCTTCGCCATTGCGACCGAGCTCGCGCCCGTCGGTGTGACGAGCAACGCGATCGCGCCCGCCGCGTCGACGCGCATGAGTGAGGCGAGCCGCGCCGACTTCGAGCAGATGCTGGCGGACGGCATCATCGACGACGCCATCTGGCAACGCTTCCTGAGCCTGCCCGCGCCGGAGTTCACGTCGCCCGTGGTGAACTACCTCGCGAGCGACGCCGCGCGACATCACCGGCCTCGTCTTCGCCGCCGGGTTCGGCGTGAGCGCGTTCAAGCTCGCCGCGGAGACCCCCATCACCACGAAGGACCCCGCGCTCGGGCCGTTCACGTTCGCGGAGCTCGATACGATCATCCCCGCCGCCGCCCGGGCTGCGGCGGAGGGCGAAGGGCTGCTGGGCGAGCTTCCCGACTGACCGGCGATTGTCGTAGCGTCACGCGCATGGATCAGGTATCGGGGGACCCGACGGTCGGCATCATCGGCACCGGGAAGATGGGTGCGGGCATGTGGCGGCGGCTGCAGGGCCAGGGCCACACCGCGACGGTGTACGACGTGATCCCGGCCGCCACCGCGGCGCTCGCGTCGCTCGGTGCTCCGGTCGCGTCCGACCCCGCCGACCTCGCCAAGGCCGTCGACCTCGTGATCCTCTCGCTCCCGCGTTCGTCCGACGTCGAGGCCGCGGTCCACGGCCCGAACGGGCTCGCGGGCGGCGTGCGGGAGGGCACCATCGTCCTCGACACCACCAGCGGGGAGCCGAGCGTGAGCGCGCGTCTCGCGGCGACGCTCGCCGAGCGCGGCGCCGAGTACCTCGACGCGGGCGTGAGCGGAGGTGTCGCGGGCGCGGAAGCGGGAACGCTCAAGATCATGGCCGGCGGCGACGCGGCCACGTTCGAGCGGGCACGCCCCGTCCTCGATCTCCTCGGCACCAGGGTGTGGCACTGCGGTGCGGCGGGCACCGGGCACGCGATGAAGACGGTGCTCAACCTCGCGGCGCAGACCAAGCTCATGGCCGAGATCGAGTCGCTCACCCTCGGCGTGAAGGCGGGTCTCGACGCGCACCAGGTCGCGGAGGTCCTCGAGCTCGGCGTGTGGCAGCACTTCCTGCTCGGGCCCGACGGCCGCATCCCGTTCCAGTTCGTGCTCGCGCTCGTCGGCAAGGACTTCGACGTCGCCATGCGGCTCGCGGCCGAGCGGGGCGTGCCGGTCCCGGTGACGGGCGCCGCGGTGCAGGCGATGCGCACCGTGCGCGCCGACGTCGGCGGCGACGCCGACCTCATGGAATTCGTGGGCGTCATGGAGCGCTGGAACGACGTGCGCCTCGACGGAAGCGCGTGATCCACTGAGCACGGGAGGGGCCAATTGAGAGGGGACGACTCATGAAGGACGGCTACCGCGTGGTCGACGCCGACGCCCACGTCATCGAGCCGAACGACTTGTGGGAGCGCTACGTCGCTGCCGAGTTCCGCAACCGCGCGCCGCGCCATCTCAATCTCGCGTTCAGTGTGGTCACCGACGGTGTGAGCATCAACACGCCCGACCGCTGGGATCCGGCGGCGACGCCAGAGCAACTCGCACGTCGTGACGAGCGCATACAGGCCACGTTCGCCGAGATCTACCCCGAGGCGTCGGCGCGCGGCTTCGACGGCGTCGCGCAACTCGCCGACATGGACATCGAAGGTGTCGACCTCGCATTCCTGTACCCGTCGTTCGGGCTCTTCGTGATCGCGAGCAACGAGATCGACGCCGACGTCGCGACCGCGGTCGCGCGCGCGTACAACGACTGGATGGCCGACTTCTGCGCGGCCGACCCGACTCGGCTGCGCGGCCTCGGCATGATCGCGCTGCACGATCCGCTCGCAGCGGCGGCCGAAGTCGCTCGCGTCCACGACGAGCACGGCTTCCTCGGCGTGTTCGCGCGCCCGAACCCGATCCTCGGCCGTAACCTCGACGACCCGGCGTACGACCCGGTGTGGGAAGCCCTCTCCAGCAAGGGGATGGCGGTCGGGCTGCACGAGGGTGGGATGCCGCCGCTCCCCCAGGCGGGCGCCGACCGGCTGACCAACGCCGAGCAGCGTCACATCTGCTCGCACCCCATGGAGCAGATGGTGGCCGCGGTGAGCCTGATCTACGGCGGGGTGCTGGAGCGCCATCCCGGGCTCCGGGTCGCCTTCCTCGAGGCCGGCTGCGGCTGGCTGCCGTTCTGGCTCGAGCGCATGGACGACCACTACGAGAAAGGCCTCGAGCGCGACTTCGGCGCGGCCAAGGTCCTCGCCATGCCCCCGAGCGACTACTTCCGTCGCCAGTGCTACGTCTCCGCCGATGCCGACGAGGCGATGCTCGAGCAGGTCATCGCGGTGCTCGGGGACGACCGCATCGTGTTCTCGACCGACTACCCCCATCCCGACTCCAAGTACCCGCACGCGGTCGACTCGTTCCTCGCCCTTCCCGGCGTGAGCGAGGCCAGCAAGCGGCGCATCCTCTGGGACAACGCGCTGCAGCTCTACGGCGTCGACCAACCCGCCGAGGTGCGCTGATGGCGGCACTGGGCGATCATCCCGCCGCCGGCGTCTCACCCCACCTCGTCGAGCTCACCCAGGACGTGCTGTTCGGCGACGTGTGGGAACGGCCCGAGCTGTCGAAGCGTGATCGCAGCATCGCCACCCTCGCGGTGCTGATCGCCAAGTTCCGCACCGACGAGCTCCGCAGTCACATCCACCGCGCGCTCGACAACGGCGTGACCGAAACCGAGATCGGCGAGTTGATCTGCCACCTCGCCTTCTACGGAGGATGGCCTGCCGCCGCGAGTGCCGTCAACGTCGCGCAGCAGGCGTTCGAGGAGCACGCGGCGCGCGACGCTGCGCGCGACGGCACGATGTGACAGGCTGCTGAACATGGGACTCCTCGACGGACGGGTCGCGCTGATCTCGGGCGGCGCGCGCGGCCAGGGTGAGGCCGAAGCGAGAGCATTCGTCGCCGAAGGCGCGCGCGTCGTGCTGGGTGACGTGCTCGACGATCTCGGGAACGCGGTCGCCGCCGACATCGGTGACGCAGCGACATACGTGCACCTCGACGTGTCGAGCGAGCGCGACTGGGAGGCCGCGATGGCGGCGACGCTCGCAGTCGACGACCGGCTCGACGCGCTGGTCAACAACGCCGGCATCATCAAGATCGCGTCGCTCACCGACTGCAGCCTCGAGGAGTACTGGAGCGTCATCCGCGTGAACCAGGTCGGGTGCTTCCTCGGCATGCGCGCGGCGATCGCGCCCATGACCGCGACC
This sequence comes from uncultured Actinomycetes bacterium, assembly GCA_963721435.1. Taxonomy (GTDB): domain Bacteria; phylum Actinomycetota; class Acidimicrobiia; order IMCC26256; family DASPTH01; genus CAVRJC01. Next base: position 22,391 of record CAVRJC010000004.1, on the reverse strand, counting down.
GGCGGCGGCTCGATCGTCAACATCTCGTCGATCAACGGCATCGTCGGCGGCACGCACTGCATGTCGTACGTCGCGTCGAAGTTCGCGATCCGGGGGATGACCAAGACCGCCGCGATGGAGCTGGGCCCCCTCGGCATCCGCGTGAACTCGATCCACCCGGGCGCGATCGACACCGAGATGGCGCGTGAAGGGCTCGAAGCACTCGACGTCGACCCGTTCGCGTCGATTCCGATCAGTCGGATCGGCCGGCCCGAAGAGGTCGCGGAGCTCGCGGTGTTCCTCGCGTCCGACGACTCCGGATACTGCACGGGTGGGGAGTTCGTCATCGACGGCGGCTGGATCGCCGGTGTGAGCCTGTGATGGGGCGACTCGACGGGAAGGTCGCCATCGTCTCCGGCGCCGCGCGCGGTCAGGGCGAGGCGGAGGCGCGGCTGTTCGCCGAGGAAGGCGCTCGCGTCATTCTCGGTGACGTGCTCGACGACCGGGGCCAGCAGGTCGCCGACGAGCTCGGCGATGCCGCCCGATACGTGCACCTCGACGTCACGTCCGAGGCCGACTGGTCGGCCGCGGTCGCGGAGGCCGAGCGCGCGTTCGGCCCGGTCACGGTGCTCGTCAACAACGCGGGCATCCTCAAGTTCGCCCCGCTCGCCGAGATGTCGCTCGACGACTACCTCGCGGTGATCGACGTCAACCAGGTCGGTTGCTTCCTCGGCATGCGCGCGGTCACCCCGTCGATGCAGCGAGCCGGCGGCGGCTCGATCGTCAACATCTCGTCGATCAACGGGCTCGTCGGCTACCCCGGCACGATGGGGTACACCGCGAGCAAGTTCGCGATCCGCGGCATGACGAAGGCCGCCGCGGTCGAGCTCGGGCCACTCGGCATCAGGGTGAACTCGATCCACCCCGGCCCGGTCGACACCGAGATGGTGCGGCCTGCGGGGATGGAGGGCATGCCCTCGGCCGAGGAGCAGGCGGCGATGTTCTCGTCGTACCCGCTCCGGCGGAACGCGCAGCCGATCGAGATGGCGCGCGTCGCGCTGTTCCTCGCCTCCGATCGGTCGTCGTACTGCACGGGCTCGGAGTTCCTCGCCGACGGCGGCATGCTCGCCGGGCCGCTCGACTCCTGACGCGGCACGTGCGTTCGCTCGCGTTCGCGTCGACGATCGCGGTCGACGACCACGACACCGGTCGCGGGCATCCCGAGCGCGCCGACCGGCTCGTCGCCGCGGTCGCAGGGTTGCACGATGCCGAGCTCGGTGACGCACTGCTCGAGGTCGCGCCGCGCGCGGCGACGGCGCCGGAGCTCGAGCGCGCGCACGATCCTCGCTACCTCCGCGCGGTCGACGAGTTCGCGGCGTCAGGAGGCGGCCGCCTCGATCCCGACACCGTGGTGTCTCATGGATCGTGGAGCACCGCGCTGCTTGCGGCGGGATCGGGCCTTGCCGTGCTCGACGCGCTGCGCGCCGGTGACGCGGAAGCCGGGCTCGTGCTCGTGCGCCCACCGGGTCATCACGCGACGCGGACGCGCGGCCAGGGCTTCTGCTTGATCAACAACGTCGCGGTCACCGCCTCCGCGCTCGCGGCCGACGGCGAACGCGTCCTGATCGTCGACTGGGACGTGCACCACGGCAACGGGACCCAGGACATCTTCTGGAACGACCCACGCGTGCTCTACGTCTCGACCCATCAGTCACCTGCATACCCGGGAACCGGCAGGGCCGATGAGACGGGCGGTGCCGACGCCAGCGGCCTCACCATCAACTTCCCGCTCCCGCCGGGCGCGACCGGCGACGTCGCCCGCGAAGCGATCGACGCGGTCGTCGCCCCGGCGGTCGCGCGCTTCTCCCCCACGTGGGTGCTGGTGTCGGCCGGATTCGACGCCCACTTCGCCGACCCGCTCGCCGACCTCGAGTGGACTGCCGGCGACTACGCGGCGCTCACGGCGCGCGTGTCGGCGTTCACACCGCAACGAGGTCGGCTGCTCGCGTTCCTCGAGGGCGGCTACGACCTCGACGCGTTGCGAGAGTGCGTACGGGTCACGGCGACGGCTCTCGCCGGCGGCACGACGGACACCGAGGCGCCCAGCGAGGGCGGTCCCGGTCGCGACGCCGTGGCGCGGACCTCGCACATCATCGTCTCGTTGCAGTGAGAGCGGATCAGGGCGTGCGACCCAGGAACGCGAGCATCCGCGCCTGGTCGTCGGCGCCCTCGGGCGGCTCGACTGCAGGGCCGAACACCTGCGGGCTGCGCATCGCTTCGCCGTATCCGTCCGCGGCGCGCTGCACGCGCGCGACGTCGTCGGGATCGATGCGCTCGTCGAGGCCGGCGGCGCGCGCGAGGTCCCAACCGTGCACGATGAGATCGATGCACCCGAATTTGTCGACCGCAGTCTCGAAGTTGGTGCGTCCGAGGAAGCCGTCGAACTCCGCGGTCGCGCGCTCGGGGTCGTCGAGGTTGGCCTGCACCACGGCGCGTGCCGCGTTCCACGCGCCGAGCGGGTCGTCGTCGACCGACGGGATGTCGCCGGTGTCCTGGCCCACGAAGCCGAGGAACAGGCCCTGCGTGCCGACGACGTGCGCGACCAGGTCGCGCACGGTCCAGTCGGCGCACGGCGTGGGGTTCGACCACTGATCGTCGCCCACTGCCGCGACCTTGCCGGCGAACGCGTCGCTCAGCCGCCGGTAGCGCTCGGAGATCTCGCTCATGTGCCCTCCTCGGTGGTTGCCGGAGAGAGCGTACGACGGTCGACGCGCAGACCGCCGTAGCGCTCGCCTTCGAGCGCACGCCACACCCGCTCCGGCGTGCAGGGCATCTCGAGGTGCCGCACGCCGAGATGGGCGAGCGCGTCGACGACCGCGTTCTGCACCGCGGGCGTCGCGCCGATGGTCCCCGACTCCCCGATGCCCTTCACGCCCATCGGGTTCACCGGCGTCGGCGTGACCGTGTGGCCCAGCGTGAAGCTCGGGAGCTCGGTGGCGCCCACGCAGCAGTAGTCAGCGAGATTCGACGTCAGGACATTGCCGGCGTCGTCGATCACGATCTCCTCGAACAGTGCCTGCGCCGCGCCCTGCGCGACACCGCCGTGCACCTGGCCCTCGGCCAGCATGGGATTGATGATCGTGCCGCAGTCGTCGACGGCGACGTGCTCGACCAGTCGGACTGCTCCGGTCTCGCGGTCGACTTCGACGATCGCCACGTGCGTTCCGAACGGAAAGGTCGACGCGGGCCGTTCCCAGTCGACGGTCGCGTAGAGCCCGACGCGCGAGTCGCCATCGCGCGCGAGCCGCGACGCCGCGTCGGCGAGCGACGACCAGGACACCGCGTTCGCGGGTACCCCCGCCACGGCAAAACCGTCATCACCATGCGTGATGTCCTCCACCGCGGCCTCGAAGCGGTCCGCGGCCAGCTCGCGTGCGCGGCGCACCAGGTCGACGCACGCCTGCCGGATCGCCGATCCGCCAACCTGCATCGACCGTGACCCGTACGTGCCGGCACCGCGCGCCACACGCCCGGTGTCGCCGTCGATCACCGACACGCACTCGAACGGCACGCCCAGAGTCTCCGCCGCGATCTGGGCGAAGGACGTGCGGTGACCCTGGCCGTGGCCGAACGTACCGACGCGAACGACTGCGGTGCCGTCGCTCCGCATCTCCACGTCGGCGAACTCGACGGGCCTCGCGCCGGCCGTGACCTCGACGTAGCTGCACACACCGATGCCGAGCAGGAGCTGCGAGCCCGCTGCGCGCCGCACCGACTGCTCGGCGCGGAGCTCGTCGTAGTGCGCCAGCTCCAACGCGCGATCGAGCGCGGCTGCGTAGTCGCCCGAGTCGTAGACCGCGCCGGTGGGGGACGTGTACGGGAATGCGGATGCCGGGATGAGATTGCGGTGCCGCAGCTCGACCGGATCGATGCCCAGCTCGGCAGCCACGATGTCGACCACCCGCTCGACGAGCGACGCGGCCTCCGGTCGGCCGGCACCCCGGTAGCCGAACGGCGGGACGGTGTTCGTCGCGACCGCGGTGAGGGACGACGTGACCGATTCGAACCGGTAGGTGCCGGCGAGCATCAGGGCCGTGAGCGTGCTCAGGAAATGGTTGATGCCCGGGTAGCCGCCGCCGTCGGACACGAGGTCGGCGTGCAAGCGGAGCAGCGTGCCGTCCGCCCCCGCGGCGACCCACACGCGCTGGTGCTGTGCGCGACCGTGCATCGTGGTGAGGTTCTCGGTGCGGGTCTGGCGCCAGCGCACCGGCGCTCCCAGTCGCCGCGCGACCAGGCACGTGAGCGCGTGCTCCGGATCCGCAGTCGACTTCGCGCCGAACGCGCCACCGACGCTGGGCGCGATCACACGGACGTCGGCAGTGTCGAGCCCACAGAACGAGGCGAGCGCGTCGCGCAGGTTGTGCGGAGCCTGGGTCGACGCGTAGACGAGCAGGCCGTCGCCCTCGGGGATCGCGAGGACCGCGTTCGTCTCGAGCGGCACGGCGCCGACCCGCTGGTTGCGCATGTGGATCTCGACGACCAGGTCGGCGCCGTCGGCGAAATCGGCACCCGGTGCACCCTCGACCTGCATCACTCGATTCGTGCCCAGCACGTCGAAGAGCAGGGGCGCATCCTCGGCCATGGCGTCGTCGACTTCGACCACGCGCGGTAACAGCTCGTAGTCGACGACCACGAGCTCGGCCGCGTCCTGGGCCTCCGCCAGAGAGCGTGCGACCACCACTGCGACGATCTCGCCCACGAACCGCACGCGATCGATCGCGAGGTGCGGCCTCACCACCTCCGGCGGCACGGGCACCGCGCTGTACCCGGCGACGGAGTCGAAGTCGCCGCCGGCGAAGACGCCGACCACGCCCTCGGCATCGCGAGCGCCCTCGAGGTCGATCCGGGTGATGCGCGCGTGCGCGTGCACCGAGCGCACGAAGCAGATCTCGAGGGCATCGGCACCGATGTCGCCCGTGAACTCGGCGACACCCGTGAGGAGGCCCGGATCCTCGACGCGACGAACCCGCTGCCCGATGAACCGCATGGCCGGGGCGCGCCTCGTGAGCGGTGGCTCAGAGAGTGATGCGATACAGCGCCGAGGCGTTCTCTCGCAACACCTTCGCCGCGACGACATCGTCGACGCCGCTGAGGTTCTTGTCGATCACGGTCTGCGAGTTCGGCCACGTGGAGTCGGTGTGCGGGAAGTCGGAGCCCCACATGAACGTGTCGGCCCCGATCTCCTCGAGTGACGACGCGCCGATCATGTCGTCCATGAACGTCAGCCACACCTGGCGCTTCACGTACTCGCTCGGCTTCAGCGAAAGCTGCACGTCCATCATCGCGCCGAACTTCTCGGTGCCGTGGTCCATGCGCTGCATCCAGTGCGGCAACCACCCGATGTCGCTCTCCGCCGCGACCACCCGCAAGCGCGGGAACCGCTCGAGCACACCGCCCTGTACGAGCTGGCTGATCGATCGCTGGATCTCGTGGATCATCAGCGTGTAGCGCACCGCGGCGGCGGTGAAGTCGACGCGGCTCTCGTCACCCATGCCGGTGACGATGTGCAACGACAGCGGGAGCTCGAGGTCCTGCGCGGCCGCCCACAACCGGTCGTAGACCGGCGAGTAGTACGGCGCGTCGACGGGTGGGTAGCCCCAGATCATGGCTCCCTTGTGGCCGAGCTCGGCACACCGCTCCAACTCGCGCACGCCCGCCTCGACGTCCCACAGCGAGATCAGGCCGAGGCCGTGGAGGCGCGTCGGCGCGTACGCACAGAAGTCGGCGAGCCAGTCGTTGTAGACGCGGAAGAACGCCCGCTGGAGCTCACCGTCGGTCATGCGGAAGAGGCGCATGCCGAGCGTTCCGTACAGCACTTCGGCCGAGACGCCGTCGACGTCCTGGTCGAGCAGCCGTTCGGCCGGGTCCCATCCGGACGGCCGCGCCGACTCGTACCCCGCGTGCTCGAGGTGCTCCTTGAGGTCCGCACCACTCCGCCCCGCACCCCACGACCCGGAGACCGTCGACGCGGGGAGGCCGGGCGCGTGGAACGACCAGCCCGGCCGGCCGTCGTTCGCGAGCACGCGGGGAGCGGAGTCCCGAAGGCCCGCATCGACACGACTCGTCCAAAGGTCGGCCGGCTCCATGACGTGCGAATCTGCTGAGATGACGACTCGTTCCATTTCCATGCTCCCGTCGTGACCAGGCGTGCAGAAAACCTTTGTGCAGTGTAACTTTGCACAAAGGCTTCGTCCAGCAGCAACCCGCCTGCGACGAGAGGCCGGGAGCCAGAGACCAGGAGCGAGAGAAAGGCAGCCTCGTGACCGCGACCACTGCAGCAATCACGCCGCCGGAGACCGAGTTCCCCAGGTTGATCTCGGTCGACGACCACATCATGGAGCCGCGCGAGCTCTGGGCGAGCGAGCTGCCACCCTCGATGCGCGAGCGCGGCCCACGGGTCGAGCGGCGCCGGGCGAAGATCAGCTTCAGTGGCGGCGCGGTGCACACCGAGTACGACGCGCCCGACGGCACGTGGTGCGACACGTGGCTCTTCGAGGACCTCGTGCTCCCGATGGGCCTCGTCTACGGGGCGGTCGACCAGCCGGCCGACGTCGACCTCATCTCGCCGGCGGTCTACGAGGATTTCCGCCCGGGGACGTACATCAAGTCCGAGCGTCTGCTCGACATGGACACCAACAACGTCGAGGCATCGATCTGCTACCCGAACACGTTCCCGCGGTTCGCGGGTCAGGGCTTCTCCGAGCGCAGCGACAAGGAGCTCGCGCTCGCGTCGCTCGAGCTCTACAACGACTGGATGATCGACGAGTGGTGCGGCGGTGACGCGCGCGGTCGGCTGATCCCGCTGACGCTCGTGCCGCTCTGGGACGCCGAGCTCGCGGCCGCCGAGGTGCGCCGCTGCGCGGCGAAGGGCAGCTTCGCGATCGCGTTCACCGAGAGCCCGGCGAAGCTCGGTCATCCGTCGATCCACAGTGGCAAATGGGATCCGTTGTGGGAAGCGTGCACCGAGAGCGACACCGTGGTGACCATGCACATCGGCTCGTCGTCGTCGATGCCGACCACGTCCGACGACGCGCCCCTCGCGGTGTCGATGTCTCTCAACTCGCAGAACGCGCAGGGGTCGCTGTGTGACTGGGTGTTCTCGCGCACGCTCGAGCGCTTCCCCACCATCAAGCTCGCGTACGCGGAGAGCCAGATCGGGTGGATGCCGTTCTTGCTCGAGCGCATGGACGGCGTGTGGCACGAGAACGTCGGAGGCATCGACCTCGCGGAGCCGCCGTCCACGTACGTGCGCGGCCGCGTCTACGGGTGCATCTTCGACGACAGCCACGGCTTGAAGAGCCGCGACGAGATCGGGCTCGATCAGATCCTGTTCGAGTCCGACTACCCGCACGCCAACGGCACGTGGCCCAACACTCGCTCCGTCGCGCACCGCCTGTGCACTGCCGCGGGCATGGACGCCGGCGAGGTGTCCAAGCTGATGCGCGGCAACGCGATCGAGTGCTACGGGCTCGAGCGATTCGGCATCGAGCGGTAGGGCGAGTACGTGGATCAGTCGCCGTCATGGGCCACTGAGCTCGAGCTCGCCGATGTCGGCCTGATCACACGGTTGCTGCGCCTGAACCTGCTGGTCACCCGCCTCGTCGACGAGATCGCCGGCGCCGAGGGCATCGCGACCGCCGACTACTACGTGCTCGGCGTGTTGCGACTGTCGCCAGGCCACTGCAGCTCGCCCACGCGGCTGTGTGACCTGCTCGGGCGCAGCAGCGGTGGGATGACCCTCACCATCGATCGCCTCGAAGCACTCGGCTGGCTCACGCGTGAGGCCGACCCCGAAGATCGCCGGCGGGTCATCGTCGGCTTGTCGCCTGCCGGTCTCGAGCTCGCGACGCGCGTGAACTCCGCGCTCCACGCGTGGGAGGACGCACTGGCGCTCGACCTCGCGGCGGCGCGACGAGACGGTGGCGATGGCCGACGATCTTCTCGCGCTGTTCGAGCGCGTCGGGGTCGACGCGCTCGACTGACGCGCTCCGTGCGCACGGACGTCGCGCGCGCCGAACCCGGTTGTCAACTCACGCGCCGAACGCCCGCGCGGCGAGACCGACCGCTCCTGGGGTGCAGGCGAACAGCGCGCCGGCAGGACGCGGCTCGATGTCGTTCGCGTCGCCCATGGGCACCGAGGCTGAGGTGATGTAGAGCACGTCGAGCGCTGCCCCGCCGAACTCACATGACGTCACGTACGGCGTCGGCACGCGCACGGTACGGTCGTGACGCCCGTCTGAGGTGTAGCGATGGATCACGCTGTGACCCCAGAGCGCAACCCACACGCATCCCTCGGCATCGACGGTCATCCCGTCGGCGCCTCCATCGGGCAACACGACGAAGGGGCGCCGGTCGCTCAGGTTCCCGGTGGACGCGTCGAACGCGAAGACGTCGACGGCTCCGGTCATCGAGTCGATGTAATAGAAGCGGCGCCCGTCAGGGCTCCATCGCATGCCGTTCGACACCGTGACCCCGTCGAGCACGCGCGTCGCGGAACCGTCGGTGTCGAAGCGATAGAGGGAGCCGGCATGCGGTGCGAGGTCCCATGCGAAGGTCCCGGCGAAGAACCGCCCTGCCGGGTCGCACGCGCCGTCGTTGAACCGGCCAGGCGGATCGGGGGTGACCGTGCTGATCCGCTCGAACCTGCCGGTGTCGACGTCGAGCAACCCGATGCCGTTCTCCACCGCGACCACGAACGAACTGCTGCCCGTTGGCGCGATCGCGGAGACCTCGAGGTCGAGCACGACCTCACGGTCGGAACGCGTTTCGGGATCGGTGACGTGCACGACACGGCGAGGTGGATCCACCCACAGCAGCGCGGCACGATCGGCGGACCACACCGGGCATTCACCCACATGCGCGTGGATGTCGAGGAGGATCTCGGCGTCGAGAACCACGGTCACGGTGGCGTCGATCAGCGGCGGGGTTGGGCGTACGTGCCCACGAGGCGGTTCATCCCGAGCACGTCGGGCTCCACGAGCTCGATCAGCTGCCCGAGCGTGAGGCCTGCCCGTAGCTCGGGTTCGGTGTCGAGCGCGAGCAACCAGAAGAAGTAGTGGTGCACGCCGTGGCCTTCCGGCGGTTGGGGTCCGAAGTACGCGGTATCACCGGCTTGGTTGAGCCCCGACGTGAACATTCCCGTCGACCCTTCGTCGAGGCCGGCGACCGACGCGGGAACGTTGTAGAGCACCCAGTGCACGTACCCGTACGTGCCGTCAGGAGCGGCGAGTGGCGCATCGGGATCGTGGACGAACAGCGCGAACGACCGCGTGCCCTCGGGCGCGTCGCTCCACGTGAGCGCCGGGGAGATGTTGTCGCCGTACGCGCTGTGCTTCGTCGGGATCGCCGCACCCGACTCGAACGCGGGGCTCGCCAGCTGCATTTCACAAAGCGCAAAACCCATACCGGTCTCCTTGCTGTGCGCGGTTCCTGCGCACGGTAACGCCCGCCGGCTGATAGTTGCGTGTCAGCGGCGCGTCACGGAGCTCGCGTCATCGTCGGCCGTCGGAGGCTCCGTCGGGTCTGCGACCGGTTCGAGCGCTTCGACGGCATCGAAGACCGGGAGGCGTTCTTGGGTGGTCTCAGGGCTGACGAAACCTTGGTCGCAACGGTCCGTGGCCTGCACGATCTGAGCGCCGAGGGCGCGGAGATCACTGAGGAATCCGTCACGGATCGCCACAAGGTCCCGGATCTCGTGTTCGATTTCGAGTCGTTGCTCAGCGGCCGCGCGGCGCACTTCTTCGGCAGCTCGGATGGCGTGATCCGCCATCGACTGTGCCTCGACACGCGCGCGGTGACGTATGTCGTGTGCTTCTTCCTCCGCGAGCGACAGGATTTCGGCGAGGCGGCCCGACAGCTGGGTACCAGTCGCCGCCATGAGTCGTTCGCGTAGTTCGCCGAGCGCGTTGCCGCAGTCCTCGAGCGCCGACTCCGCGGCGATGGCTCGGTCCTCCAGTTTGGCCGCGTATTGCGAGAAACGCTCGAGGTAGTCGTCGACCTCACCCGAGTCGTAGCCGCGCCGAGATCGCGTGAACACACGCTTGTTGATTGCCGGAGCACTCATGGAGGACCTCCATCCATGCACCGAATTGAAACCGCAGACCCGAATGGGTGTCCATCAACGGCGCGTCAACTCGGCGGGCGCCCGGCCGCCTCGTTGTGATCCGGGCTCGTTACCAGAGCTGATCGGTGTAGGTGTCGGTGCCGACGATCGTGCGGTGGAACGGCGCCGCGAACACGACCTTGGCGAGACCCGACGCGTTCACCCGCTCGACGTAGTCGACGAACCGCGGCCAGCTCTCCCGCACGTCGGTCTCGGTGAAGAACATCTGCAGCGTGCGGTTCTCGCCGCCCGTGCCGCTCCCGAGGTTCATCGGCGAGTTCGACGTGATCTCGTCGCGCTGCACCGGCGTCCACAGCGAGCCCATCGCGATCGCACTCCCCGCGAGCAACGGCGGGATGCCCTCGGTGCGGAGCCACGTGTCGAGGTCGGCTTCGCTCACGCCGTCGGCGCGGTCGAGCGCAACGGACACCTTGCCCTCGTAGTGGTGGTCCAGCGCGAGCTCGATCGGCACGGGGTCGTCGTCGCGGTAGATCGTGTCGACGTAGGTGTAGAGCACGGTGTGACGGTGGGTGCGCTCGGCGAACCCGCGGTCGTTGGAGTAGAGCCAGTGGACCTGCTCACCGGCCCACTTCCAGTGCTCGTCCTCGTGGTCCTTCAGCACCCAGTAGATCGCGACGTACGAGCCGGCGTCCCAGGGGATGGTGATCTCGTTGGTCTCGTCCTGGGGGATGCGCAGGTCCTTGAGCTCGCGCGTGGCGACCCATCGGCTCCCCGCGAACATCCACGGCCCGATCATGCAGCCGGCGTAGAAGTGGTCGCGCTCGTACCAGCGGTTGTACGCCACCTCGTGGCCCGGGTTGGGGTCGACGAGCGTGTAGAGCATGCTGCCGACTTTGACTGGGTACTCCGGTGGCGCCATCGCCGTCCCCCTCGTTGGATGTCTCGTGCCGTTGGGCAGGTGCAGTTGCTCCCGGCTTACTTGCGCAACGACGCTCGCACACCCTCGTGGTGCTGCACGAATTCGATGCGGTAGCCGTCGAAGTCCTCGACGAACGCGACCGTCACCGGCCAGCGGTCGAGCTGCTGCGGCTCCACCAGCGACTTGCAGCCGGCGGCGATCGCCTTGTCGTAGAGGCCCTGGCAGTCGTCGGTGTCGACGTAGAGCTTCCAGATCGAGTACCCCATCTCGATCGGCTCGTCGATGTCGGTCTTCTGCCGCGAGCTGGATGCGCGAGCCGCCGACCTCCGCCTGGAGCACGACCTCCTTGATGTTCGGGATGTCGGTGCGACTCGAGATCGGCAAGCCGACGATGTCGTGCCAGAACTCGAGTGCCTTGTCCATGTCCCTCACGTAGATGCAGTACTGGCCGAGGCTGTTCTCCATTGCTGCTCTCCCCCATCGCAGTCGGCGGTTCGAACGTGTTGGCCGAACCGGTCGGCGGAACGTACCGGAGCCCGACCCGCACGCGCCAAGTCGCCCCGAGCGAGGCGCAGTCGAGGAGCCGCATCTAGCCTGACCGCCAGCTCATCGAGCGCGAAGGGACACGATGGCAAACCCGGCGTTGAACGAGAAGCGGTTCGAGGACGTCCGCACGGACTGGGAGCCCGGGTGGGCGGCCGGGGAGACCGCGGCGCAGCGCGCGAGTGGCGGGCTCCCACCGGCCGCGGCGCGCACCGGCGTGATGACGGCGAACGGCACGTTCGCCAAGACGTTCGCGCTGTTCATCCTCGTGCTCATCGGCGGCGCGATCGGTTGGTCGCAGGCCACCACGTCGCCGGTGGGCCAGCTCGAGGTTCCCTGGTGGACGTGGGTCTGCCTCTTCGGCGCGTTCGCACTCGCGATGGTGTGCGTGTTCAGGCCGAAGGCGTCGCCGTTCGTCTCGCCGCTCTACGCAGTCCTCGAAGGCGTGTTCCTGGGTGTGATCTCGAAGGCGTTCGAGCTCCAGTGGGACGGCATCGTGTTCCAGGCGGTGCTCGCCACCGTCGGCGTGTTCTTCGCCACGCTCGCGCTCTACGTGTTCGGCGTGGTGAAGGTCACCCGCAAGTTCCAGATGGTCGTGATCGGCGCGACGTGCGGGATCTTCCTGCTGTACCTGTTCGGTGCGCTGCTGTCGATCTTCGGCGTCGACGTGATCTTCTGGAACGAGCCGAGCGCGCTCGGCATCGGCATCAGCGTGGTGATCTGCTGCGTCGCGTCGCTGAACCTGTTCCTCGACTACGAGTTCATCCGGCAGTCGTCGACGCAGGGCGCCCCGAAGTTCATGGAGTGGTACGGCGCGTTCGGGATCATGGTGACGCTCGTGTGGCTGTACATCGAGATGCTGCGCCTGCTCTCACTCCTTCGCCGGTAGCACGCCGACGACGAGAACGGAGGACGCGATGCCCGACGACGACCTGACCTTCGACGTGATGGATCAGACGAAGACGAAGGACTGGGCATTCCTGGCGCGACTACGCGACGAGTGCCCGGTGAGCCGTCCGTCGGCCGACCTGGTGTTCACCGCGACGTACGACGACACCGCCAAGGGCTTCCGCGATGCGAAGACGTTCTCGTCGGTCGGTGACATGCGCGCGCCGGGGATCACGGTGCCCGAGGACGAGAGCTTCCTCGGCGAGATCGACGCGCCGCTGCACCCGCGTATCCGCCGCTTGCTGCTGAAGGGCTTCACGCCCGCGGCGGCCCAGAAGTCGGAGGCCTGGACGCGCGCGAGCGTCCGTCGCCGGCTCGGTGCGCTCCGCGTCGCGCAGGGCGGCGATCTGATGGCGGAGCTCGCGATCCCGCTGCCGGGATCCGTGGCCGCGCACGAGCTCGGGATCCCGGACGAGCAGCACGATCAGATGATGGACTGGTGCAACGAGCTGCTGCACAGCACCTGGCCGACGCACGGCTCCACCGACCGCGGCGAGGGCATCGCGGGAGCGTTCCCCGAGTTTTCGGCGGCGCTCGACGAGCTGATCGCGCAGCGCCGTACGCCCGTCGACCATTCGGTCGACCATTTGGCGGAGACCGGGGAGAAGGATCTGCTCGCGCTGATGGTGCAGACCGTCGACCCCGACGGATGGCACCTCTCGGAGCAGCACGTGCGCACGCTCAGCGTGAACATCCTCGCGGGCTCGCTCTCCGCGAGCTTCATGCTCGGCAACCTGTTGTACCGCTACCTCGACCCGAGCACCGATTTCGCCGCGACCATCCGCGAGAACCCGTCGCTCATCCCGGTGGCGGTCGACGAGTCGCTCCGGTACGAGGCGCCGGTGATGTTCCTCTTCCGGAGCTCACGGGTCGAGACCACGATCGGCGGTTGCCCGGTGCACGCGGGCGACCACATCATGCTGGGGATCGGCGCGGCGAACCGCGACGAAGCGGTATACCGCGACGCGGAGGAGTTCCGGCTCGACCGTGCCGGTGAGCCCGAGCACCTGGCGTTCGGCGCCGGCCCTCACCTCTGTCTCGGGAACCACCTCACACGGATGGCGGGCACCGTGGTGCTGGAAGAGGTGCTGTCGATGTTCGCCCCGGGCGAGCTCGAGCTGGCGCCCGGCTTCAGCTGGAAGTGCGTCGACCACATCATGGAGTACGGGCCCGAGACGCTCGACGTCGTCACTCGCTGATCACGTCGCCGACGACGCGCGCCAGGGTCGCGCGCAGTGCGTCCAGCGGCACTCCTGCTTCCGCGAAGCCGACCTCGCGTGCAGTGGTGTGGATCAGCGTGGTGACGACGATCCCCGCGGTGATGCGGGTCTCGAGCCGCGCGCGCCGATCGTCGCCGACCTGGCGCGCGACCTGCGTGAACGCATCGGTCAACTCGGCGAACGTTCGCGCCTTCACGCTCGTGAAGCGCGGGTCGCCTTCCTCAGCGAGGAGATCGGTGACCCGATACAGCGGGCGGTGCTCCGACCAGAACTGCTCCATCGCCGCGATCACGAGACGCGCACTCTCGGACGCGCGCTCCGGGGTCCAGTCGGCATCGCGTACGAGCTCGGCGATCGCGTGCACCGAGTCGCCCATCCGCGCGGTGAGCTCCGCGATCGCGTCGCCCAGGTCGGCGAAGTACCGGTAGAACGCGGCCGGCGACAGCCCGGCGCGCTGCGTCACGTGCGCGCTGGTCAGTTGGTGGAACGGAACCTCACGGAGCAGCGACGCAGTCGTGTCGAGCAGCGCAACGCGCGTCCGCATCGCTCGCGGGCCCGGCGCCCGCGCCGCGCCCGCCCGTGCCGACAGGCGATCGATCGGGGTCGGGTCGGTGCCAGGCTTCGCCGTCACAGCTGCTTCCTCCTTCCGATTCGCCGGCTTCGGGCCGCTTGCGGCGCCCCTTCGTTTGGTGAATGATATTCACCATGACCGGTGCCCTGCTGGAAGGCGTTCGAGTGGTCGAGGTGGCGATGTTCGCCCCGGACGCCACGGGTATGCACCTCGCCGATCTGGGCGCCGACGTGATCAAGGTCGAGCAGCCCGGCCTCGGCGACCCGGCGCGGCAGCTGGGAGTGCCGTTCCGGGGCGAATCACCCGCGACCCGGCGCTGGAACCGCGGCAAGCGGAGCATCGCACTCGACCTGCGCAGCGATGCCGGCAAGGAGGCCTTCCGTGACCTCGTCGCCTGCTCGGAGGTCGTCGTCCAGGGCATGCGGCCCGGGGCACTGGCGCGTCGCGGCCTGGGCTACGACGAGCTCCTCGCGGTGAACCCGGCCCTCATCTTCGCGGCGGTGTCCGGATGGGGCGAAGCCGGGCCCTACCGGGATCTCGGCTCGCACGGTCTCGCGTTCGACACGTTCGCGGGCCTGGCCCCGCCCCGCGAGGTCGACGGACGACCAGCTCGTCCGGCCGGGCACGTCTGGCAGGGCCTGGAGGCGGCGCCGCTGTACGCCGCGCTCGCGATCGTCGCCGCGGTGCTCCGCGCCCGCACCACCGGAGAGCCGTGCCGTCTGGAGATCAGCGAGGCCGACGCGGCCGCGACGTGGAACATGTGGCGGATCGCGTACGAGGCGGCGAACGCTCACGTGCGGTCCGGCGGCGACGACCCGGACGGGCTCGTGCCCGCGCTCAACGCGGCGGCAGAAGGGGCAGGCAGAACCGGCGCCGACGACCCGCCCGGGGCCGACGTCCGCTACCAGTACTACGCGACGAGCGACGGCTACGTCCTGCTCATGGCGACGGAGACGCGGTTCTGGGAGAACTTCTGCCGAGCCGTCGGACGCATGGATATGTTCGAGCAGTGGCCGGGGAAGCGGCCCGTCGACCACGACTACGGCAACGACGCGCTCCGCGAGGAGCTGGCGCGGATCTTCGCGACACGTACACGCGCGGAGTGGGTGCAGCTGTTCATCGACGCCGATGTCGCCGGTGCTCCCGTGTACCTGCCCGGTGAGACGCACCTCGACCCGCACTTCGCCGCACGCGGCCTCTGGCTCGACGCCGAGGTACACGGTGTGAGCCTCCTCGCGCCTCCGGTGCGCGCCGACGGTGCAATCGCGGTCAGCGGGCGCGCCGCCCCCGGCACGCCGCGGATCAGGATCAGGTGCTGCGCGACGTCTTGGGCTACGACGACGCGCGCGTCGAGGCTCTCCGCGTCGCGGGCGCGTTCGGCGGTGACACGTGAGCGGGCCGCTCGACGGCATCACCGTGCTCGCGGCCGAGCAGATGCACTCGCTGCCGCACGCGACGCAGCTCCTCGCGCTGATGGGCGCAGAGGTCATCAAGGTCGAGCCGCCCGGGGGCGACGCCGGGCGGTCGGGCCGTCCGACGCTCGTCGACCGCGACGCCGGTCCCGTCGGCTCGACCTTCATCCGCAACAACCTGTCGAAGTCGAGTGTGGTCATCGATCTGAAGTCGGAGCGGGGCTCGGACCTGTTCCTCCGGCTCGCGGCAACCGTCGACGTGGTCGCGGAGAACTTCCGGCCCGGCACCGCGACCAAGCTCGGCATCGCGTACGACGACGTGCAACGCGTCAACCCGCGTGCGGTGTACGTCTCGATCTCGGGCTTCGGCAACACCGAGTCGCCATCGAGCCCGTACCGCGAGTGGGCCGCCTACGCACCGATCGTCGAAGGAATGGCCGGCCTCTACGAGTACAGCCGCGAGCCGACGGTGCCGCCGCGTCCCGCGCTCGCGGGCGCGCTCGGCGACACCGCGCCAGGTCTGTACGCGGTGATCGGTGTGCTCGCGGCGCTGCACGAGCGCGAGCGGACGGGTCGGGGCCGCTACGTCGACATCTCGATGTACGACTCGATGATCGCGGTCGCCGACGTCGTGCACCCGGCGAGCATGGGTGTCGAGCCCAGCCACACGGTCGACGGCATCGGCATCCTGCACACGTTCCACCGCGCAGGACGGCTTCTTCACGGTGGAAGTCGTCCGGGAGATGCACTTCCCCCGGTTCGCCGAGGCGGTCGGCCACCCCGAGTGGATCGACGATCCCCGCCTGCACAGCCGGTCCGGGTGGTCGACGCACATGGACGACGTGATCCGTCCGGGCGTCGAGTCCTGGGCCGCGACGCGTACCAAGCTCGAGGCGGCAACCGAGCTCAGCGCGTCATGGTGTCGCCGCCGGGCCCGTCAACACCGCGACCGACATCCGGGCCGACCCGCACGTGCAGTCTCGCGGCTTCGTCCACGACCTCGCTCCGCTCGGGCCGGGTACGCCCGACGTTGCCGTCGTCGGCAATCCCATCGCGTTCCGCCCCAATCCGTTCCAGGGCGCGCTGGCAGGCGCGGGCGCGCCCAACCTCTGGCCACTGCTCGGCGAGCACACCGACCGCGTCCTCCGCGAGCGACTGGCCGCAACCGACACCGAGCTCGCCGAGCTCCGGGCAGCAGGAGTGATCGCGTGAGCATCTCGCCGTCGTACGACATCCGCAGCCGTCTCGACCATCCCGTCATCGACGCCGACGGCCACACGAGCGAGTACCCGCCCGCGTTCGGCGAGTACCTCCGCGAGGTCGGGATCACGACCGACTTCAACGAGCTCTTCCGCGGCGTGTTGGGTGCGGCGGGCGACTGGTACGACCACACACCGGCGGAACGCGTGAGGAAGCACCTCACGAAGTCACCGTGGTGGACGCGCCCGATGCGCGACGCGCACGATCACGCCGGCCGCGTCGTTCCCCCGCTTCCTCTACGAACGGATGGACGAGCTCGGCTGCGACGTCTCGGTCGTCTACCCGAGCACGGGCCTGGCGTTCTTCCAACTCCGCTCGGCGGAGCTGCGACACGGCAGCGTGCCGGGCGTTGAACCGGTACCACCGCGACGCGTTCGAAGGTTGCACCGACCGGCTGGTGCCGGTGGCCGCGGTTCCCGCGACGACGCCGCAGGAAGGCATCGAGGAGCTCGAGTACACGGTCACCGAGCTCGGCTACCGCGCGGTCGTCATCCCGAGCTACATCCCGCGCCCGATCCCCGACCTCGTGGGCATGGGTGACGACGTCGACCGTTGGGCGTTCTGGCTCGACACCTACGGCGTCGACTCCGAGTACGACTACGACCCGTTCTGGCGCCGGTGCATCGAGCTCGGCATCTCGCCGGGCACCCACAGCCAGGGCAACGGCCTCGGCTTCCGTCGCTCGACCGAGAACTGGGTCTACAACCACATCGGCCACTTCGCCGCGAGCGGCGAGGCGCTCTGCAAGTCACTGTTCCTCGGCGGCGTGACCCGCCGGTTCCCCGAGCTGCGTGTCGCCCTGCTCGAGGGTGGCGTCGGATGGGCGTGCAGCCTCTACAGCGACCTCGTGGGCCACTGGGAGAAGCGCAACGTCGAAGCGTTGCGCTCGAACCTCGACCCCGCGCTGCTCGACGTCGCGGCATTCAACGAGCTCGCGGCGCGCTACGGCCCGGTCGGCATCGCGACGTCGGACAAGATCGGCGGCGCGGTGCTCACGACGCCCGGCCACCAGGCCCAGGGGCCTTCCGACGCCGAGCTCGACGAGTTCGCCGCGCTCGGCATCGAGCACGCCGAGGAGATCCGGGACCTCTTCGTGCCCAACTTCTTCTTCGGCTGCGAAGCCGACGACCCGATGAACGGCCTCGCGTTCATGCGCGACCGGTGGCCGTTCGGCGCGACGCTCCACGCCATGTACGGGTCCGACATCGGGCACTTCGACGTGCCGAGCCTGCCCGACGTGTTGCACGAGGCGTACGAGAACGTGGAGCACGGTTGGATGACCGACGAGCAGTTCCGCGACTTCATGTACGTGAACCCCGCGCGCTTCTACCTGGAATCCAACCCGCGCTTCTTCGACGGGACGATCCTCGAGTCGACCGTGCACGAGCTCCGAGCGCCCGCAGGATGAGTACCGCGTCGGGCATCGAGCTCCGGTTCGTGCCCGAGCCCGCACCGGAGCCGGTCGCGCTTCCCGACGACCCGGACGCAGTGCTCCGCTTGATCCTCGACCCGGAGACGCGCGGGGAGCTGTACCCGCTGTACCACCAGCTCCGCGCAGTCGCGCCCGTGTTTCGCGCCTCGGTACCGGGGCTCCCGGACGGGTGCTGGGTCCTCACCAGCTACGCCGCGGTCGATCACGTCGCGCACGCAGCGCGAGTGCGGTGAACGACCCGCGCACCGCGCAGGTCTTCGATCACGACGGCACGGCGGGGCCCTTCTCCCGGATGCTCGCCAACTCGATGCTCTTCCTCGAGAAGCCGGAGCACGATCGCGTCCGCCGGTTGGTGTACCCGCGTTCACGCCACGGGCAGTCGCACCGCTCGGCCCACTCACCGAGTCGGTTGCCCATGATCTGCTCGACGCGGTCGAGGCGCGCAAGGAGATGGACTTCGTGACCGCCTTCTCCTATCCGCTGCCGATCCACGCGATCTGCCAGCTCCTCGGCCTGCCGGCCGACGCACAGCACGAGATCGAGCAGTGGACGTGGGACTTCGCTCGTGCGGGTGACCCGATGTCGATGACCCCCGAAGCCGCCGCGCGGGGCGACCGTGCGGCCGAGGCCTTCCACGATCTCTTCGCGCGGCTCCTCGCCGAACGCCGCGCGCATCCCGGCGACGACATCATGAGCGTGCTGACGACACCCGACGACGACGGCGAGCGGCTGTCGCTCGAAGAGGCGATCGCAACCTGTGTGCTGCTGCTCCAGGCCGGGCACGAGACCACCGCGGACCTGCTCGGGAACGCGCTCGTCGCGCTGTTCCGCCATCCCGAC
Organism: uncultured Actinomycetes bacterium; assembly: GCA_963721435.1. Lineage (GTDB taxonomy): Bacteria > Actinomycetota > Acidimicrobiia > IMCC26256 > DASPTH01 > CAVRJC01. The sequence continues at coordinate 3,144 of CAVRJC010000004.1, read as the reverse complement.
GAGCTGCGATTCCTCCACGATCACGCCGACAGCGACGCGACCCGCGGTCGAGGAGCTCCTCCGGTACGACTGCTCGGTGCAGATGTCGATGCGACTCGTCACCGACGATCTCGAGGTCGAGGGCACGGTGATTCCCGCGGGCAGCCTCGCGGCACTCGTGTACGGCGCCGCCAACCACGACCCGGCTCGGTTCGCGGATCCCGACCGGCTCGATCTCCGGCGCAATCCCACCCACCTCGCGTTCAGCGTCGGCGCGTACTACTGCCTCGGCAACGCGCTCGCGCGCCCCGAGCTCACGTCGGGTCTGCGCGTGCTGCTCGACCGCCTTCCCGGGATCGCGCCCGACGGCGACACGTTCGTCCAGCGACGCTCGATGCGACTGCACGGTGCGCAACATCTCCCCGTGCGCTGGACCTGACCGCTCAGCGGACGCGGGGCTCGATCTTCTTCTGCCGGAGCTTGTCGCGGCGCGCTCCGCCATCACGTGGTCACCCTCCGCGAGCTTGATGAGCAACGGCGCGGCCTGCAGCGCCTGATGGATCGACATGTACTGCGCGGTCCAGACCGCCTTCACCGTGGCTTCGACCGCGGTCGGGTCGGGCATGTCGGCGATCACCTCCGCGGCCCAACGCGCCGAGTCCATGAGCTGATCGGCGGGGACCACCTCCTGCACGAGCCCGATCTCGCGCGCCCGCGCCGCCGACATGCGCTCGTGGCGACCGAGCAGCGAGATGCGCATGATCTCGCCGAGCGGCATCCGCTGCAGCATGAACATCGGCTCCGCCACCGCGGGCATGCCGTGCGTGAGGTGCGGGTCGAAGAAGGTCGCCTCCTCGGTCGCGATGATCATCTCCACCTCGCCGAGCAGGAAGACGCCGCACCGCACACGAGCCCGTTCACGGCCGCGATCACCGGCTTCCAGAGGTCGTTGGTCTTCGGGCCGACGTACCGGAGCTCGTCGTTGATCATCAACTTCGACGTCGGTTGCGGGTAGTCGAAGGTGAGGTCGATGCCGCTCGTGAACGCGCGGTCGCCGGCACCGGTGAGGATGATGGCGCGCACGTCGTCGTTCATCCGCAGCGCCTCCCACGCGGCGACGAGCTCCCGGTTCATGGTGGGGCTGAACGCGTTCAGCTTGTCGGGCCGGTTCAGCGTGATCGTCGCGACGCCGTCCGACTCCTCGTACAGCAGGGTTTCGTACTCCGTGGTCACGAGTCGAGCTCCGATCGGATGAGTGCAGCGAGAGGAGAAGCTAACGCTCGCGTCAGGGCAACGGGTGCGGCGGCGCCGGGTGGCGGAACAGCTCGACCGCGTTCTGCCAGCAGATCCGGCGTTGGTCGTCGACCGACGAGTCGCGAGGTGCTCCGCGAGGACGGCCTGCGTGTCGGGCCACGTGGAGTCGGAGTGCGGGTAGTCGGACTCGACGAGGATGTTCTCCACGCCGATCACGTCGGCGGCCCGGAATCCCGACGGCTCGTCGAGCGCGCAGAACCAGAAGTTCCGCCGCAGCAGGTCGGCGTCGGGCGAGTCGTCGCTGATGACGTTCGCAGCGTTCACGTGCTCGACGCGGTCGATGACGCCCGGCACCCATCCGATGCCCCTTCCGACATGCAGATCTTGATGTCGGGAAGCGCGTGGGCGCACCGGAGTAGAGCCAGTCGACCGTGTACGTGAACGCCGACGCGGCGAAGAGGTGGCCGATCACGAGGGGTGGCACGTCGGGAGAGGTCGTCGGCGTCTCGCCCGCGGACCCGACGTGCAGGCAGATCACCGTCTCGGTCTCCGCGCACGCAGCGAAGAACGGGTCCCAGTAGCCGCTGTGGATCGTCGGCAGGCCGAGCTTGAACGGCGCCTCGGAGAACGTCACTGCCTTGAACCCACGCGCCACGTTGCGCCGGATCTCCTCGGCGGCCTCGGTCGCGTTCGCGCAAGTACGCGATCTGCTGCGGCACGAAGCGCTCGAGGTCGGCGCCGCACCAGGCCTCGAGGTGCCAGTCGTTGTACAGGCACGCGCATCGCCGCAGTCGCGAGCGCGTCGTCGTCGGGCCAGAGCGTGAGCCGCTGCCCCACGAACCCGGGCAGGACGACGGGAAGCACACCGACGCCCAGACGCCGTTGAGGTCCATGTCGTGCAACCGGGCCTGCACGTCCCACGACGCGGCGCATGTGCTCGAAGCGGACCGGCTCGAACGACAGCTCTTCCGGTGGACGGCCGGCGACCGCGTTGAAGCCAATGTTGGGCAGCGCCTTGGTCGAGCCACAGCCATGCCTGGCCGCCGCCGTCGGTGTCGATCACACGGCGCGGCGTCGGCGAACCGCGCACTGAACCGGCCGTCGAACACATCGGGAGGCTCGACGACGTGGTCGTCGGCCGAGAGGATCGTCGCCCAGGGCTCACACGGCTCGGGCTCGGGCAGGAACGTGACCGTCCGCGACGACGCGGCGCCCACGGCGAAGTCGTTGCGCGTCGGATGAGGTCTTCGATCGACATGCCCATGACGCGTCAGTCCAATACCTCGGGCTCGGTGCGCAGCAGCTGGCGGACCGCGCCGTCCCAGAACGTGGGCGGGCACCCCAGCTTCAGCCCGCGGCTTCATGGACGCGCGACCGCGGGATCGATCGGTCACGGCACCTGCCCGACCACCATCGCGTCGTACGCGAACTTGCACATCCGCTCGAAGGTCACCGCGTGGTAGCACGCCTCACCGATGGTGCGACCGGTGACGAGGCCACCATGGTTCGCGAGCAGCACCAGGTCGCGCTCCCCACCTGCTCGGCGAGGAAGACGCCCGCGTCGGCGTTGCTCACGAACCCGTCGTACTCGTCGACGAACACAGAGGTCGCCGTCGAAGTGCGCGAGTTCTGGTGGATGAAGGGCGGCGTCACGCCGAGGCTGGCCAGCAGCGTCACGGCGTAAGGGTGACCGTGCACGACGACGGTCGCGTCGGGACGGGCGCGATGGAGCTCCGTGTGGATGAACACCGCGCCCGTCGCGCCCCACTTGCCGTCGATCACCTCACCGTCGGGGCTCACCAGCACGATGTCGGAGGCCTTCGTCTCCTCCCACCAGATCCCCCACGGGTTGCACCAGAGATTGTCGGTTTCTGCCTGCGCCCACGTGATGTGACCCGACACGTTCTCCTG
>CAVRJC010000003.1:0-84743 GCA_963721435.1 uncultured Actinomycetes bacterium | reverse complement strand
CACCCGCATCTGGGTCATCGAACGGCGGTGCGCTCTATGTTCCGCGGCCATGACGGGGGAGGCCGCGCCGCTCACCGATCCGCTGCATCGCGTGTCGGGGCCTGCGACGGCTTGGACACGTGTGAACATCGCCGAGGGCATCCCCGGCGTGAGCACGCCATTGAACTGGTCGCACTGGGACGACGCCGACGAGTACATGATCCGGCAGTCCTACGTCGACATGGGTGTCCTGGCGAGGAATGATCCTCCCCCACCCGACGACGTCGACCACCGCACGTCGTCGATCTTCTACGGCCACATCGCCCTCAACGTTGATCTGTCGCCGCGCGTGGGCCGACCTCCAACCCGGGACGTCGGGCGACGCATTGGAAGAGCACTACTTCGGAGCGGTCCGACCGGGTGTGCACTCAAAGAACTCGCGGCGTCGATACCCAGTGATCTTCGCGAAGACACCAGGACTGTTCGTCGTGACCCCACGTTGGCTGCGGCGCGTCTACGAAGACAACGAGGCCTGGTGACGCACGCGAACACGGCACCAGAAGTGCTGGCCGACGGGAACGGCGCCCACGCACGCTTCGTGGAAGCGCGTCCGCGTTTCCTGCGCATGTCGCGGCCGCACACAAACGTCACGCTCCTCTGCGGCCCGCTGTTCGGGCAACTGGCAGGAATTCACCGCGGCCGCAGGGCGTCCCGAGCTCATGATGACGCTGCTCGGCGGCCACGACTCGATCGAGATGGAAACCACGGCGGATCTGTCGGGACGTGTCGCGTGACCGGCTCTCGATCGGCGAGTTCTTGCGGCGGCGGGGCTTCCAGGGACCCGCGCAGGGTGAGATCTCGAGCCGGTCCTGGCGTGAGGATCCATCGCCGATCCGGCTGCTCATCGAGACGTTCCGGGCGATGGGCGACGAGGAGCAACCATCACGCCAGCAGCGCCGGCGCACGCTCCGCATCGATGCCGGAACGCGAGGTGTTAGCAGCCTTACCGCGAGGCCGCCGGGCGGCGGCACGCGGTGTCTTCGCGGCGACGCGTACATACTTTCCGTTCGCGAGATCGGAAAGGCGGGACTCATGCAGATGCTCGACGCCGCCCGTGCACGCCCCGCGGTCGATCGGCGCCGACCTCACCAGGCCACGGCACGTCTCCAGGATCCCTGACGACGTCTTCTACCTCACGGTGCCCGAGCTGACGGCCCCACACCCGCCGGCGAACGTCCGCGAGCTCGTCAGCGTTCCGGGCGCGCACGAAGCGCGACGAGTACCTGCGCCTCGAGCTCCCCAGTCGTCGGTCGGCATGGTCACGCCACTCCCGGCCGACACCGCCGACACGCTCGACGACCCAGTGGTCGGGACCGGCGTCAGCCCAGGCGTCGTCGAAGGGCCCGTGCGCGTGCTCCTCGACCCGGGCTCCGACGAGCTCCAACACGGTGAGATCCTCGTGTGCAACACGACAGATCCCAGCTACGCGTCGTACTTCCTCGTTCGCGTCGGGCTGCGTGCGAGACGACATGGTTCTGGTTGCTCAGTTCCCGAGCAGCATGCACGCCTACGTCTATCCCTGGGTGCGACCGAACATGGCAATGTTCGGAGGTGGAGTGAATGGTCCTGGGACGCCGACGGTCATCTCCCGTGGGACTGTGTGCACTGGAACTACCAGTGGAACCTTCCGATACCGAAACTCGGCGACCTACGGGACTTCGAGTTCCCCTCGGGATCCGGCTGCGCTGCCTCGAGCCACTCGCCGACTACCACACCGCATCACCTACGACCATCCGGACTCCTCGATCGACGTAGCCTTCCCAGCCCTCATGGAACCCCACGTCGTCGGCCGGGGCGACCCGCCGGGCCTGTTCTCCGCGCACGTCGACCAACCCGGGCACGTGTCGGGACAACTCATGCTGCGCGGCGAGGAGAAACTCCACCATCGACTGTTGCGCGATCCGTGATCGCTCCTGGGGACCACGCATCGAATACCCCCGCCTGCGCATGGGATACGACCACGCCCAACGCGGCAACGCCACGTTCCTCGCGTTCTCGTCACCCGGTTCGGCGCCCGACCACGCACCGGCGCCCGTCGCGCCGGGACTGGGCTATCTCTGGCACGACGGCCAGGCCGCCGCGTTCCGCACGGGGACCCCGGACCGTCGAAGGCGACGGTGCGTGGCCGCGGCACCATCATCGTTCGCGGCCTCCGACGCCCTCGACCGCAAACTCGAAGCCGTCGGCGACTGCGTGAACCGCATCTCGTTCACGAACACGCAGATGGATGTTCGACTGATCCTCTGACCCGCTGGGATTTCGCCGACGGCGAAGGATGGGGCGAAGACCAAGACGTCTGGCATATCGACCGGTACCACGCATTCGTACAGAGACGGGTGACCGGACGAAGCCCCCACCGCAGGCGAACCCCAGTTCATTCGGGCGATAGTTGCCACGCCCTCGGTGGAGGTTGGTGCCATGGCGTCGCCGCGACAGCTCGTTCAGCACCTCCTCCAGCGACGCGGGCGTCGGGCGACAAGTTGAAGTCCGCCAGTTCGAGAGGCAGGCCAGACGTCGTAGACCGGCCCCTTCGGCATCTTCTGGGGACCAGGCGACTTCGGACAGTCCAGCCCGTCGAGGGTCGGCGTCCGAAGTTTCCAGCGACGGCTCGTCGTTCGCCTGATCCCGAGAGGCGACGTCGACACCCTTTCGATCGCGAAGACGGCGTGCTGGGGTGCGCCGCGCACGATCACCCGACGCCCCGCCCGCTTCCCACGACCTGCGGTGCAGAAGCGCCTTCAGGTTCCGGAGATGCAGCGGACCGGTGGATCGGGGGTGGATCGGTCTGTTCTTCTGTCAGTTGGGCAGGCGTGACAAGCGCGGTCAGCGTTGCGCATCCGGACGTGGTGTCGTTCCAGGCTCTCGACGTCAAGTTCAGCGTTGCGAGCGCTCCTGTGCGATACGCGGAGATCTTCCGCAGAGCAGCGCAGTGAACTCTTCCAGGGACGGGTTGTGCCCGACGAACATCACCGACGACGTGTTCTCGAGCAGAATTCCGGCGTGATTGCCAGGAGGTCCATCAGGGCATCGGCCGCGTACATCATGTCGTCGTAGCGGACCGGGCGGGACCGACGAGCGATGAGAGGTTTCGAGCGGTCGCTTCGCGCGCGCACTGCTGGCGAACACACCATGAGATCGATCCGCCAACCGTCGACGTGTCGGGCGATCACCTTTAGTGCCCGCTTTCCTCGCCGGTTGAGAGGCACACTCGAAGTCGTAGAGGGAGGTATCCGACCAATCCGACTTCTATAACTACAACAATGGAGTCTCTTCATCGCTTCTCGACCGCGCTCGCGTCTCGCCGTTGCGCTCGCCCCTCATAAGCGGCGCTCACCGCCTCAGCACGTACAGATCGACATCAGTTCTGGCGCAGATCCTCCGGTTCGCGGCTGACGAACCTTGTGATGATTTCGCCGTATCGTCGGCTACTTCTGCTCTCCAGCGTAGATCAGTTCGATCATCACCTGCGGTGTCGGATGCGTGGGTGACGATCGACACCTGCAGATTCGATACGGCTCCTGCCGAACACGACGTCCTGGTCGAAGGCTTGACAGAACAGGGGATCGGTCGAGTCGTTGTCCCTACACACGGACGAGACAGTCGTCGCACCTCCGCTCGCCGTCTCGGTCACGTAGAAGGTACCAGTGAACGCCGAATGACTGTCGGGGTTGCCGCCGCTGAACGGATGACCCAATGCGTCGAAGACCAAGGTTCTGTCGACGGTCGTCTGCAAGGCTTGCACATCCACGCCAGTGATCGCGACGTGACTACAGACCACATGGACGTTAAAGGTCGTGCCCACAGGGGCTTGACCCTCACGACCTTCAGGATCAACAAGAGGAGCTGACACCACCCACGACCAGCGTGATCTGCGCCTCGCCATTCCCCGAGGTGTCTTCGCCGAGTGACCCAACGCCAATACCCGTCGCGGATGCCGCCGCGAACCCGGCACCGCCGCCGCCGCCGCCGCCGCTGGCGCTATCGCCCTCGGGGTCACTGACCACCGCCGCCGCCACCACCACCGAAGACCCGCCCGCCGCCACCACCACCACCGTTGCCGCGCCGTCGGAGTCAGCAGCGGTATCCACCCACGCCACCGACGCCGGCGAGCCGGCGCCGCCCGCGGTCGCGTCGCCACCTGCGCGGCGCCGCCCGTCCCCCCCCTGACGTGGTCCGCCGAGACCAAACCCGCCGGACAAGCCACCACCGACTGGCCGTCCAAACCACGCTCACGCTCCTGCCGCCACCCGCCATTGCCACCAGCGTTGCCCGAGCCGCCCCCACCACCACCATCACACTCCCGTTCCGGCTGATCGTCGTGGCCCCACCGCCACCACCACCGACCGCACCAGCGCCAACGGAGACACCACCGGCCGCGCCTCCACCGAGCCCGCCGCTCCACCCACCCGCCGCTCGACGCGCCCGCGCCAACGCCACCCACATCGAGCATCATCACGTCACCGGGCGCGACGGGCGACGTCACGACCACCTGACCACCCGTGCCCAACAACTCCCGAGGTACCGCCATTCGCGCCTGCTGCCGAGATGGTCAGATCGCACACATTGGGATCGTCCGGCACGGTGTATGTCTGGGACGCGCCGGTGAACGCGAACGGCACCGGAACATCCACGACTGTCTGAGCGCCACCGCCCGACGCAGCCACGCCAAGAACACCAAGCCCGGCCACCGAAACCGCCGAGATACCCACCACCAAGCGTCGTCGCAGCATCGTTCCTCTACCTTCTGCAGCAGGCAGCGCGCACCGAACCTAGCGGCACACCACACCCGTGAGTTCCGCGAGCGTGTCGAGCGCTCGTGCGGCGAGACTTTTCTTGGCGTTGGCTCGCTGTCGCCTTACGGATGGCAAGTCGTGCCCGTCATGGGACTCGCAGAGCTGGAGGCCGCCCGAGAAGTTCGACGCCCACCTTCTACATCACTCGCCAGGCCGTGTGGGGTGCGTCGCAGCACGGATGTAGCAGCACTGCCGCCCTTGCCCGCGGGACCGTGACCCCGTGAAAACCAGCGTCCGTGTGCGCAGTTCAAGCTCGCCCGATACCTTCGGCATGCTCCAAATCGTACGGTCATCCAACAATCAGGGCATCGCTGGCAGCATCATTTCTGGTGCGTCCACTGCTGCAGGTTGCAGAGCGAGCTGCGAACATGGGGGTCCCGAGCGGAACCCGATTTGCGGAGGGTGAGCGCTACCGGGTCGCTCCGACCGGTTCGTATTCATTGGGCAGGACGTACGAGCTGCCGTCGCCTCGGCGGTAGGTCACGAAATGGATGGTTGGCCGTGTCCAGCGAGTGCGTGTCTTGCGGCTGCGCCAGTCCGTGTGCCCGTCGCTGGTGCTGAGGTTGTCTCGGTAGCGCCAGAACTCAGTCGCAAGCGGCGATTCTCTGCCCTCGGAGCGCCGTTGGGTGCGGATCATCAGGGCAACCATGGCCATGAACGCACCGATACACACGATGAATGCCGCGGCGATCAGGAAGCGCGGTGAGGACTGCGAGAGAGAGCATGTCGCAGAGATCGGCGACCCGACGTCCGCGGTTGAGCGGAGTTGGCCCGAACACAGCGTTCAGCGTCGCACTGGATGCCCGTTCATGTAACCCGAAATGCCGGACCTCCGCGGTTCCCAGCCGTCAGCCCCGTGGGCGTGCCGGATCGTGCTTGTCGCGCCAGGGATGGTCGCTCGGGTATGCGCGGTCCGGGAGATGACGGGTGAGTGAATGCCCCCAGCGCCGCACGCTTGCCACGATCTTGGTCATCGGTGTCCCCCTCGTTCAGGGTCATTGCCCGCGCTCCCCTTCTGAACGTTTGACGGCAAGTCATAGCCGCGGGGTTACCTATTCGTGACGAAGGTCGCAGTAGCGACGTGTGGGTCTCGTTGGAGCGTGCGGCTACGCGAGCAGCGCTTCGTACCGCGCAGGCACATCTGGCCTGGGCACCGTCGGCGACCGTCACGGCCACGCAAGGGGCCCAAGAAGCACCCCGCAACCCCGTTCCCCGTATCCTGGGCAGTCCGGCGTCGAGGTTTTCGACCACCAATCGCGCCGGCCCCGCCCCCGTAGCTCAGGGGATAGAGCATCGGTTTCCTAAACCGTGTGCCCAGGTTCGAATCCTGGCGGGGGCGCACTTCGCGAAGAGGATCGGCGAGATACGCCCGGTCACGGTCGTCTGACGTCGTCTGCTGGCGTCCGTGAGGTCAGCTGATGAGGATGGCTCGGGCAGTGGGAGACTGGCGATCCGCGCACGCGATCCAATCGGCGCTAATTCCTGGCAAACCAAGGGATATTGGTCACTTTGGACTTGTATCTCCGAGGTTGCCGCGCGGTAGGCTCGCTCTCGTGACGACGTACAAGGTGGGGCAGGTCGCCGACCTGTTGGGAGTGAGCACCGACACGGTCCGCCGGTGGGCCGACGGCGGCCGGCTACGCATGCAGCGCCGGTCGAGCGGCGAGCGACTCATCGACGGTGCCGACCTCGCGCGGTTCCTCACCGAGACCGCGCAGGACCCGGAGCCGGATCGGGTCGTGATCGAATCGGCCCGCAACCGGTTCCCCGGGATCGTGACCAAGGTCGAGAAGGAAGGCCTCGTCGCGGTCGTGCACATCCAGGCCGGCCCCCACCGCGTCGTATCGCTCATGACGGCCGAGGCCGCCGACGAGCTCGCACTCGAGCCGGGCGATCTCGCGGTCGCGGTCGTGAAGTCCACCAACGTGGTCGTGGAAGCCCCGCGGCACGATTGAGAACCTCCACGAGGAGCTGGTGCGTGCAGAAGTGCTTGCGTCGATTCGCGGTATTGCCGGTCGCGTGCGCGCTGGCGGCCACCTTCGTCGCGTCGACTGCGGTCGCCGACGCGCCGGCCGCAAAGTCGAAGACGCCCAAGCCCGCGGGCTCGATCACGGTGTCAGCGGCCGCGTCGTTGACCGAGGTCTTCACCAAGATGGGTACCGACTTCCAGAAGTTGCACCGGCGCACGACGATCATTTTCAACTTCGGGGCGTCGTCGTCGTTGGCCACGCAGATCCAGGGCGGCGCGCCGGCCGACGTGTTCGCATCCGCCGACGGGGCGAACATGCTGAAGGTGGTCACGAGCGGTCAGGTGAAGGCCGATCCCGTCGACTTCACCGCGAACCAGCTGACGATCGTGGTGAAGAAGGGCAACCCGAAGGGTGTGAAGTCGCTCGCCGACCTCCCGAGGCTCGGGATCATCTCGTTGTGCGCAGCGGCGGTACCGTGCGGCAAGTACGCCACGCAGATGCTCAGCCAGGACGGCGTGACGATTCCGACCGACAAGATCACGCTCGGCCAGGACGTCAAGGCGACGCTCACGGCAGTGCAGTCCGGTGACGCCGACGCCGCGCTCGTCTACGCGACCGACGCCAAGGACGCGGGGAACGCGGTGACCGAGGTCAAGATCTCCGCGTCGCTCAACGTGCTGGCGGTCTACCCGATTGCGCCCATCGCGGCGTCGCAGAACTCGAGGCTTGCGAACGCATGGATCAAGTACGTGACCTCGCCATGGGGCCAGAAGACGCTCGCGAAGTTCGGCTTCCTCCCCGTTCCCACCACGTGACCCGACGAGGGCGAGGGGTGCCGCTCATCGCGGTGCTCCTGGCCCTGGTCGCCGTCGCGTTCTTCGTGCTCCCGCTGATCGGGTTGCTGCAACGTGCGCCGTGGAGTGAGGTCTGGGACGACTTGAGCACGCCGGCGGCGCGCGATGCGATGAAGCTCTCGCTCGTCTGCTCGCTGTGGGCGACCGCGCTCTCCGTCGTGTTCGGCGTACCGCTCGCGTACGTCCTCGCGCGCGCCGAGTTCCCCGGTCGATCACTCGTCCGGGCACTGGTCGTGCTCCCGATGGTGCTGCCCCCCGTCGTCGGCGGCGTCGCGCTGCTCTACGCGTTCAGCGTGAACAACGGCCTCGTCGGCGGGTGGCTGCATGACACCTTCGACATCCAATTCACGTTCAGCACCTCGGGCGCCGTCCTCGCGGAGACCTTCGTCGCGATGCCGTTCCTCGTCATCACGGTCGAAGCCGGCCTCCGCCTGATGGACCGGCGCTACGAGGACGCCGCCGCGAGCCTCGGCGCGAACCGTTGGACGGTGTTCCGCCGAGTGACGCTCCCGCTCATCGCACCGTCGCTGTTCGCGGGCGCGGCGCTCGCGTGGGCCCGCGCGCTCGGCGAGTTCGGTGCGACCATCACCTTCGCCGGCAACATCCAGGGCCGCACGCAGACGATGCCGCTCGCGGTCTACCTCCTGCTCGAATCCCAGCAGGGCACCGCGATCGTCCTCAGCCTCGTGCTGCTCGCGGTGTCGATCATCGTCCTCGTCGCGCTCCGCGACCGGTGGTTCGGAGCGGTTCGTGAGTCTTGACGCGCAGGTCGCGGTGCACGTCGGCGAGTTCGACCTCGACGCGCGCATCGTCGCGGCCGACGGCGAGACGGTCGCAGTCCTCGGGCCGAACGGCGCGGGCAAGTCCACGCTGTTGCGCGCGCTCGCCGGCCTCACCCCCATCGACGAGGGCCGCATCCTCATCGGCGACGACACGGTCGACGACCCGGCGGCCGGCATCTACATCGTTCCCGAGCGCCGTTCGGTCGGCGTCGTGTTCCAGAACTATCTGCTGTTCCCCCACCTCACCGCGCTCGAGAACGTCGCGTTCGGCCTCCGGAGCCGGCACGTGTCGCGCGGCGAGGCGCGTCGCCGCGCTGGTGAATGGCTCGAACGCGTCGGGCTCGGCGACCGCGCCGGCGCCAAGCCGAGCGAGCTCTCGGGCGGGCAGCAGCAACGCGTGGCGCTGGCGCGTGCGCTCGTGATCGAGCCTCGTCTCCTCCTCCTCGACGAGCCGCTCGCGGCGCTCGACATCGGGACCCGCACCGAGCTGCGACGCGATCTCCGCACGCACCTCTCCTCTTTCCCCGGCGCGCGCGTGCTCGTCACCCACGAGCTCCTCGATGCGGTCGCGCTGGCCGACCGCCTCGTCGTCCTGGAGAAGGGCACCGTCGCACAGGTCGGACCGGTCGCCGAGGTGTCGGCGCGACCGCGGTCGCGCTACGTCGCCGACCTCGTGGGCGTCAATCTCCTACGCGGGAATGCCGAGGGCCACACGGTCATCCTGCCGACCGGAGGCGCGATCGTGACCGCCGACGAGGTGCAGGGCGACGTCTACGTCGCGATCCAGCCGCATTCGGTGAGCCTGCACCGTGCGACACCCGAAGGAAGCCCGCGCAACGTGTGGTCGGGATCGGTCAACGGCACCGACCTTCTCGGCGACCGCGTCCGCATCCACGTCGACGGCCCGGTGCCGCTCGTCGCCGAGGTCACCGTGGCCGCGGTCAACGATCTCGGGCTGCGCGACGGCGTGAACGTCTTCGCCGCGGTCAAGGCCACCGACATCTCGATCTATCCGACGTAACTCCGTCAGCGGACGACGTAACGCGTCGGAACCCAGGTCTGGCGCGCGTTGAGGCGCTCCATGATCCGCTTGATCGTGCCGCCCTTGCCGGCAGTGTCGCGGCCTTCGAAGATCACCATCACGCGGAGGCCCTGGTGCACGAGCAGGCTCAGCGGCGCCAGACCCCGATCCAGTCGAGGGCGATCAGACCCGTCGCGAGCCCGGCGCCGGTCGCGAGCGCAACGAGCGCGACGCGACTCGCCCGTCCCGCGACACGGTGCTCTCGGTCGCTCGAGACCTCGGCGACCGAGAGCTCGAGCGTGTCGCGCACGTGGCCGACGACGTGCACCGTCATCGCCACGAACCACACGATGAACGACGCCTTGTGGATACCGAGCAACGGGTCGCGTGCTGACGGCCCCGCGAGCACGAGCACGATCCCGCTCGCGACGACGGCGATCGTCGTCACCACGACGACCGGACCGATGACCCGAAGCACGATCTGCGGCGCGCCCTTGCGGAGATAGTCGGGATCGCCGGTGTAGTAGCGCACGAATCGGTATCCGGTGCTGGCGAGCTTCAGTATCACGAGTGTGCCCACAAGCATCCCGACGAAGACATGTACCGAGAGCAAGTCGTGCAGGTCGAGAATGGTCACGCCCTCCACTGCGAGCGCGACGAACAACAGCGCGCCGGTCACGCCGGTGAGGCGCGCGTTCCCCTCGACGCCATCGCTCGACGACGAAGCGCGTGAGGGCGACGAACGACGGGCCGAGACCTGCGTCGTCACTGCTCGACCAGGCTCGAGCGCGACGCGTGGGCATGACGACACCGCGCGGCACGCATGCTCACGCAGGTGCGGCGGGATCGCGTCGGGCTTGATGATCGGGTAACCCCAGTCGTCGTAGGAGATCCACTCGGGGAACAGCTCCGCGCACAGACCCTGGGCATCGCAGCGCAACGGGTTGATCCGGAGGATCTCGTTCATCGCCAACCCTGCTCGCGGCCGTCGGCGGCAGGAAGCGGCAACCCGCCGCGCCGGCGCGCTGACGAGCAAGCACCCCGAGCCCGGTGACGCTCGATCTCGGGTGCGAACGTGTCGAGCGCGCTTCTCACGAAGCGGATCGCGCCGTCGGGGAGATGGCACGCGCCCCTTCCGGCGATCTGCACGGTCCAGCGCCGGATGAGCCCGGTCATGTGCTCGACCTGGCGGCCGGCGACGATCGCGTCGAGCGCATCGGCGATCGCGGGGAGACCGTAGGCGCACGGCCCGCACTGCCCCGCGCTCTCTTCGGCGAGATAGCGCGCGACGCGCGCCGTCTCCGCGAGGCCGCACACTCCCGTAGGCAGCGCGTAGACGACACCGCACCCGAACGCGGCGCCGGCCCGTCCGAGCTCGAGGTGACCCAGCGGGAGATCCCATGCCACGTCGGCACGGATCCACGTCCCGAAGTACCCACCGGTGAGGAACGCGGCGACCTCCTCGGTCGGCCCTCCCGCGGCCGCGATGACGTCGCGCAACGGGGTGCCGATCGCGATCTCGCACACGCCCGGCCTCGCGACGGCACCGCCGAGCGTCACGATCGCGGTGCCCGGCTCCGTCGGGGTTCCCACTTCGCGGAACCAGTCCGGGCCGAACCGGGCGATCAGCGCCAGGTGCGCGAGCGTCTCGACGTTCTGGATCAGCGTGGCGCGCCCTCGGACTCCTCGTTCGAACGGGCGGGGCGGCACGAACGTCGGCTTGGCGTCACCGCCGTTCACCCAATGGACGAGCGCGCTCTCCTCCCCCGCGACGTAGCGGGACGGCAGGTCGACCGCGCGCATTCGGACCGCGTCGACTCGGGCCGCGCGCCGTTCCTCGAGCGCGCGGGCGACCGTGGCCCGGGCACGACCGTCGTGGCGATCGAGCGCGATGACGACGTCGGAGGCGTCCACTGCCTCAGCCGCGAGCGCGGCACCGTCGAGCACGAGGTGCGGGCGGTTGGCCAACAACCACGCGTCCTTCGCGCTGGCCGGCTCGCCCTTCCGAGCCGTTGGCGATCACGACCCGTGGTCCGCGGCCGTTGGCCACCGCTCGCATCTTGGTCGCGGTCGGAAAGCCGCTGCCACCACGGCCCCGCAGGCCGCTGCGCTCGACGACGCCGATCAGGTCGACGGTCCGCCGCCGCCCGGAGCCGAAATGGGGTACCGCACCGAGCTGCGCGACGTGCGCGGCCAACGACTCGCTCCCTGCGGTGTCGGCGACGAGACGCGGCAACCCGACGGGCGCGGCGACGAGGGCTTCGGCCGTGCGTGCCATCAGTCGTCGCCACCTCTCGATGACGACCTGGGTGACGTCCTCGCCGCGCTCACCGAGCCGTTCACGGTCCCTCCCGGAATGTCGAGGTGGTTCATCTGGATCGCGATCGGCAGCGTGGTCGGTGATCCCGGTGAGGCCGAAGCGAACAGCGTCCCGCTCTCGATCGAGGTGATGGTGCCCGCGAACTCGACCTGGTTCGCCGCCGACGCGATGCTCGCGGTGCCGCTCCGCACGATCAGACCACCGCCGTTGTTGGTCCCCTGGAGCACGACGACGAGCTTGGAGCCCGAGCCGTCGGTCAACGGCGCGTCGAACTGCAGCGTCTCGGCCTGGTTCGCGCCGTCGGAGCGAGCGACGGTGCCCGCGAAGGTTGCCTGGAACGAAGGACCGAGTGACGACGGGACCGCGACGCTCGCGGCCGGCGCCGCGGGAGCGGCGCTCTGCGTCCCCGCGGTCGCACTCTGCCCGAGGAGCGCGGCGGGCGTGCCGGACCGGCTCGCCCAGCCCGACGCGAGCGGTCCGGCGACCAGCCACCCGAGCAGGGCGATGGGGGCCACGATCGTCACCGCGAGCACCCAGCCGCGCACTGCGGGACGCGGCACGAGCGCCGGGCGGATCCGCCACCAGATCGCGACGATCACGGCAGTGATGCACACGCCGTTCACGATCAGGAACACTCGTGACACGGTGTCGGTGCCGGTTCCCATGCCGTGGACCACGGCGACCGGCCAGCACGCGTACGCCAGCCAGTGGGTACCACGCCAGAGCCGCGGCCCGATGCGGTTGCGCAGCAGGCTGGTCGCGATCAGCGCGAGCACCAGATCGAACGCGACCGTCCCGAGACCGAGCCAGAACGGGCGATACGGCGACGCGAACGGCACGACCGCGTCGAGCCACCGGATCGGCGCGAACCCGTCGATCACGACGGTCGCCACGTGAATGGCGAGGAACACCACCGCGAGCAGCGAGAGGTTCCGGTGCACGAGCGTCGTCGTGAACCGCGGCCAGCGGTCACTGAACCAGCGCACGCTGGTGAGGATCCCGAGCAGCACACTCCCCGTGAGGAGGAGCAGGCTCACGATCCCCGCGGCGCGAGCGACGTACCACATCCAGAGCGATGCGCTCGCGCCGAGCACGGGCATCACGAGGGCCCCGGCGTCATGAGCCCCTCGACCGGGTGTGGGGCTGGACGGGCACGACGACGCGCGGCGGGCTCGTCACCGGTGGTGTGGTGGGAACGGGAACCGCGCCGGGCGAGGGTGGGATCGTCGCGACCGGCGCCTGCGTGGGCTGGGTCGGTGTGACCACTGACGCGGGTGATGTGGAGCGGGTCCCGGGAAAGGCGTTGCCGACGTACGCCGCGAACCCCCCGACCAGCGCCACCGCGCCGGCCGCGAGCCACGCCGTCGTGCGCGTGACGCGGCGCAGCCCGGCGTCACGATGGTGGGGTTCGTACGGGCCCACGTCGGTCCTCTCGGGGCGGGGTGTGGCAGCAACACCGAAGCTACGGAGGACGACATAACGGCGCGGTAAAGGATCGCCCGATGTTCAGCGGGCTCTCAGGAACGCGCCGCATCTGCTCCCTTATCGGCGCTTTACGGTCGCGGGCGTATCGTCCGTCTGTCGCCGAACCGAAGTGCGGACATGCGTGTGCTGCTCGTAGAAGACGAACCTCAGCTCGCATCCACGCTCGAACGCGGGTTGCGACGCGAGGGGATCGCGGTCGACACGGCAGCTGACGGCGCAACCGCGCTCGAGAAGGTGACGCTCGTCGACTACGACGTCGTGGTGCTCGATCGCGCGCTCCCCATCGTGCACGGCGACATCGTGTGCGCGACCCTGCGCGAACGCGAGACGCCGTCACGCATCCTCATGTTGACGGCCTCGGGCACGACGCAGGACCTCGTCGACGGCCTCGCGCTGGGCGCCGACGACTACCTCGGGAAGCCGTTCGCGTTCGACGAGCTCGTCGCCCGCATCCGCGCGCTGGCACGCCGCGCGCCCGCGACGAGCCGCGTGCTCGAGCGCGCCGGCGTGCGGCTCGATCTCGGACGTCGACAGGTCACACGCGACGGGGACGAGATCAAGCTCACGCCGAAGGAGCTCGCGGTGCTCGAAGAGCTGTTGGCCGCCGACGGCAACGTCGTGAGCGCCGAGGAGCTGCTCGAGCGGGCGTGGGACGAGTACACCGACCCCTTCACCAACACCGTGCGGGTCACGGTGATGACACTGCGGCGCAAGCTCGGCGACCCTCCCGTGATCGAAACGGTCACCGGCGTCGGGCTACCAGATCCCGTGAACGCGCGCCGCTCCGGATCCGCGAGCCCCGGTCTCGTGCGCCGGTCGCACCTCAGCGCCCGCTGGCGGCTCACCCTCTGGTACACCGCGCTCTTCTTCGTCGCCGGCGCGGTGCTGCTCTCGCTGAACTACTTCCTCGTCGATCACAGCCTGACCCAGAATCCCGACGAGATCAGGATCGCAGTGGCCGACAAGCTCGGCATCTCCCCGAGCCAGGTCCACACGAGCGAACAGGGCGAGGTCGCCGACAGCGACGACCGCTCGGTGTTCCGCGACGTGCAGAGTCAGATCGCCCACGAGCACCTGGAGCACCTCCTCACGGAGTCGGCCATCGCGCTCGGAGCGATGACGATCGCGTCGCTCGGGCTCGGGTGGCTCATCGCCGGTCGCGTGCTCCGACCGGTGCATCGCATGACCACCACCGCCAAGCGGTTGTCGGAGTCGAACCTGCACGAGCGGATCGCGCTCGACGGCCCCGACGACGAGCTCAAGGAGCTCGCCGACACCTTCGACGCGATGCTGTCCCGGCTCGAGTCGGCCTTCGACGGCCAGCGGCGCTTCGTCGCCGACGCCTCGCACGAGCTGCGGACGCCGCTGGCGATCATCCGCGCCGAGGTCGACGTCACGCTCGCCGACCCCGATGCCACACCCGCCGAGTTGCGGGCGATGGCAGAGACGGTCCGGGAGGCCACGCAACGCAGTGAGCTCCTCATCGACAGCTTGCTCGTGCTCGCGCGCAGCGACTCGGCCAGCCTGGTCGCCGAACCGACCGATCTCGCCGCGCTCGCCCGTGCCGCGGCCGCGCGCCTCGAGCTCGACGCCCGCGCGCGGGCACTCGACATCGACGTCACGCTCGAGCCGGCCGTCGTGATCGGAGACCGGTCGCTCCTCGACCGCCTCGTCGGCAACCTGGTCGAGAACGCGGCGCGGCACAACGTCGACGGTGGGTGGATCACGATCGAGACCGGCCACTCCGGCGCGGTCGCGTCGATCCGCGTCGCGAACTCGGGCGCGCC
This sequence comes from uncultured Actinomycetes bacterium, assembly GCA_963721435.1. Taxonomy (GTDB): domain Bacteria; phylum Actinomycetota; class Acidimicrobiia; order IMCC26256; family DASPTH01; genus CAVRJC01. The sequence goes on along the minus strand of CAVRJC010000003.1, from coordinate 69,692 downwards.
CCTCGACCCGGCCGACGTCGATGCCCTGTTCGACCGTTTCCATCGCACCGACGAAACCCGCTCCCGCGGCGCGCCGGGCTTCGGCTTGGGCCTCTCGATCGTCGCCGCGGTCGCCGACGCGCACCACGCGCAGGTCCGCGCCGAGGCGTTGCCCGACGGTGGCCTGACCGTGACCGTCGAGTTTCCCGCCGCCCTCGAGGCCGGGACGACGAAGGCGAGCGACGCACCGGGCATCGGCCGGGTGCCCGTGTGACAAGATCGAGCTCCTGCGCCCGCCGCGCAGCCACGACCAGGGGGAAGCATGATCGGCGAGTACGTGATCAAGGGTGGGCAAGTGATCGACGGCACCGGCGGGCCGGCGCAGGCCGTCGACGTGCGAGTAGTCGACGGCAAGGTCGCCGAGCTCGGCCGCAACCTCAGCGGCGACCGGGTGCTCGACGCCGACGGATCACTGGTCACGCCGGGGTTCATCGATCTCCACACCCACTACGACGCGCAGATCTTCTGGGACCCGTGGCTCACGCCGTCGAGCTTGCAGGGGGTCACCAGCGTGATCGCCGGTCACTGCGGCCTGTCGCTCGCGCCGTGCCGTGAAGCGTCACGCGACTCGATGATGCGCACGCTCCACTTCGTCGAGGACATGTCGCCGGAGACGCTGGCGATCGGTGTCGACTGGACGTGGGAGGACTACGCGTCGTACCGGCAGCGGATCGGGGCGCGCGGCGTCGGGATCAACTTCGGCACGTACGTCGGCCACACTGCGGTGCGGCTCTGGACGATGGGCCCGGAGGGCTACGAGCGCGAGGCCACCGACGACGAGATCGAGCAGATGCAGGCGGTCGTCGCCGAGTCGGTCCGCGCGGGCGCGATCGGGTTCTCGACCGACCGGTCGCACTTCCACACCGCCGACGGTGGACGGCCGGTGCCATCGGTGACGGCCTCGCAGGAGGAGACCGAGGCGTTGATGCGCGCCGCCGCCGGCGCGGGCGGCGTGTGCTCGGCGATCGTCGACGAGGACTGCACGTGGATCTACCGGCTGCAGCCGACGCTGGGCGCGCCGATCACGTGGTGCCAGATCATCACGTACCCGGACGGCAGCCCGCGCCAGCCGTGGCCCGAGGAGCAGCTCGAGATCCACGAAGCCGCGTTCCGCGCCGGTGCCCGCGTCTACCCGCAGGTCACGCCGCGGCCCATCAGCTTCCAGGTGTCGCTCGCGCAGCCGATGCCGTTCTACCCGGTGCCCGCGTTCGGTGAGCTCTCGACCCTCGAGGTGTCGGAGCGCGCCGAGCGCTACCGCGACCCGGAGTGGCGCGCCCGCGCCGTACGTGACCTCGGCAGCAAGCAGTGGGTCGATCCCAACTGGGACAAGTTCAGCGTCGAGGAGACGCCCAACCAGCCCGAGCTCATCGGGAAGTCGGTCGAGCAGATCGCGCGTGAGCGCGGCGAGGACCCGACCGCGGTCGCGCTCGACATCGCGCTCGCCGACAACCTCGACACGCGGTTCCGGGTGATCTTCGCCAACGACGACCTCCCGCTGCTCGAACGGATCCTGCGCACCGACGGCTGCGTGCTCGGACTGTCCGATGCGGGCGCGCACAACTCACAGATGTGCGACGCGTCACTGCCGCTCGACTTCCTCGCCAACTGGGTGCGCGACCGTGAGCTCATGCCGGTCGAGCAGGGCGTGCGCAAGGTCACGGGCGAGCTCGCCGACTTCCTCGGCCTCGGCGACCGCGGCACCATCGAGGTGGGCTGTCCGGCGGACGTCGTGGTCTTCGACCTCGACGACGTCGATCCGGGGCCGTTGCGGCGCGTCACCGACTTCCCCGCGGGCACCGACCGCCTCACCGCCGACGCGCCGCGCGGCCTCCGGCACGTCATGGTGAACGGCACACCGATCCGTGTCGACGGCACCGATGTGCGGGACACGATCGACGGCCTGCCCGGCACGATGCTCGCCCCGGCAGGCGCGGTGATGGCGCGCCGGATCGTCACCGGGGACGACGCCGACGGCAGGGGGATCGTGCTGAGCGACGAGCAGATCACGCTCGACGCCGCGGCGCCCATCGCCATGATCTGGTCGGCCGCGTCGCCGCCGCACGTACCGGTGCTCGAGGTCCCCGGTGACATGGAGGAATGGAACCCGTCGCCGGGCGGATCACGCGTGATCCTGTTCACGGTGCCGCCGTCGGGAGCGGCCGAGGGCAAGTGGAGCGAGGCGCTCGAGGACGACGGCTACCACACCTCCGACACCGTCGACGCGATCCTGGTCATCCAGGGCGAGATCTGGATGGGGCTCGACGAAGGCGCCGAGATCAAACTCGGGCCGGGCGACGTCCTGGTGCAGAACGGCACCCGTCACCGATGGCTCAACCACGGCACCGAGCTCTCGCTGTGCGCCGCGTTCATCGTCGGCGCGCACCGCGACACGTAGACCGGAGTTTCGCCGATGCCGGGAATGGCTCCCCCGATCCCCGACGAGCGCGAGCAGCTCCTCGCCGCGCTCGCGCAGCAGCGCTACGTGATGCGCCTCACCGCGTACGGGCTGACCGACGAGCAGGCGCGCGCCACGCCGTCGGTGAGCCCGCTCAGCGTCGGCGGGCTGATCAAGCACGTTGCGAGCGTCGAGCGCAATTGGACCGGCATGGTGCTCGAGGAAGACCGTATGTCGCAGGAGGACTACGAGAACAACTTCCGCCTGCTCCCCGACGAGACGGTCGCGAGCGCGCTCGAGCGCTACGACGCGGTCGCACGCGAGACCGAGGAGGTCGTGCGGGGACTGAGCCTCGACCACCCGGTGCCGGTGCCGCAGGGAGTGCCGTGGTTCCCCGCCGACGTCGACGCGTGGTCGGTGCGGTGGGTCGTGCTGCACCTCATCGCCGAGACCGCACGGCATGCCGGCCACGCCGACATCGTGCGCGAATCGATCGACGGCGCGACCGCGTTCCCGATCATGGCCGCCGCCGAGGGCTGGCCGTCGACCCCGTGGCTCCAGCCGTGGGAGCCCCCGTCCTCCGGCTGAGATCGAGATCTACCGCACGAGGCGGAACCGTGGGAGCGTGACTTCGCCCGCGTCGTCGAACCACACCTCGACCCGCGCGCCGATCGCGACCTCGTCGGTGTCGTCGGCAGGGAGGTCACTCACCATGCGGATGCCGTTGTCGAGCTCGATGGTCGCGACCGTGTACGGCACGCGGTCGGCCCAGGCCGCGCCGAACGCGCGGTGCGTCACCGTGAACGAGTACACGACACCGCGCCCCTCGATCGGTGCCCACGACCAGGCGTCGCTGCGACACTCCGGGCAGAGATACTGCGGGTAGTGCCGCCACAGACCGCACGCGTCGCAGCGTTGCACCACGAGCTCGTGACGGCTCGCCGCGTCCCAGAAGCCGGCGGTGAGCTCGTTCATCGGTGCAGGATGAGGACGGAGCCTTCGTGCATGTCGCCCTCGTTGCTCACGAGCACCGTCTCGCAGTGCTCGACCTGACGTTCCGGCTCGACTTCCCGGCGCAGCTGCCGCACCGCTTCGATGGCATGGTTGATGCCCGAGACGTGCCCCTCCGACAGGAGGCCGCCGTGGGTGTTGACCGGGAGGTCGCCGCCGAGCTCGATACGGCCGTCCTCGACGAACGGACCGCTTTCCCCCTTCCCGCAGAACCCGAGCGCTTCGAGCGCGCCCAGCACGAACCACGTGAAGCCGTCGTAGAGCTGCGCGCAGTCGATGTCGTCCGGCGTGATGCCGGCCATCGCGTACGCGCGTTGCCCCGCCGAATGCAGCCCTTCGATGAATGTCATGTCGCGCTTCTGGGTGATCGACGTCGGCGGGTTCCCGTGGCCCTCACCGAGACCCGAGATGAGCACCGGCGGCTTCGCGCAGTCGCGTGCACGCGCCGCGCTCGTGATCACGACCGCACCCGCGCCGTCGGACTCGAGCGAGCAGTCGAACATCCGCAACGGCGACGAGATCATCTTCGACGCCTGGTGATCCTCGAGCGTCATCGGACGCGAGTACATGACGGCCTGCGGGTTGAGGTTCGCGTGCTTGCGGCACGCGACGGCGACGTGACCGAACTGCTCGCTCGTCGTGCCGTACTCGAACATGTGGCGCTGCGCGGCCTGCGCGAACCACTGCACGCCCACGAGGCTGCCGTACGGCTTCTCGAACTCTTCGATGCTGTAGAGCGCGGGCATCATCTTCGCGGTGCTGGTCGACACGCGCTGCTCGGAGAACCCGCGGCGCCCGAAGGGGATGAGCACGACGTTGGCGATCCCGGCGGCGACCGCGAGGCACGCGCTCTGCACCGCGGAGCCGAAGCTCGCGCCACCGGTGTGCATGGTCGACGAGAAGGTGAGGTCGGAGAGGCCGAGGTTCACCATGAACTCCTCGGCGCAGCGGTCGCCGAGGTCGTGCGGCATCACCGCGTCGACTTCGCCGGGCTCGACGCCGGCGTCGGCCAGCGCGCCGAGCGACGCTTCGAGGTGCAGCTGCAGCGTGGACTGGTCGGTGCCGCGCGTGTAGGCGGTGTTGGCGACGCCGACGATCGCGCACGCGTCGCGCAGGCTGCTCGTGGTCACGGCAGCACGGCCTCGCCGGGCTCCTGCTCGACGCCGAGCGAGCTGCCGAAGAACGCGACCATGTGGTACAGCCCGACGAGCATCGGGATCTCGATGAGCTGCGGCACGTCGAAGTGTTCGCCGAGCGCGGCCCAGGTCCCGTCGCTGATGCAGTTGTGCGCGTGCAGCTCGTCGGCCGCGTCGAGCAGCACGATGTCGCGCGGCGACCATCCGTCTGCAAGCGGGCCTTCGAGCACACGCGCGATGTCGGCGTCGTCGAGGATGTTCGCGGCGCGTGCCGATGCGGTGTGCTGCCCCCACTCGTAGTCGGACCCGCAGTGCACCGCGGTGCGGAGCGTGAGCAGCTCTCTCGCGCGCGTGTCGAGCCGTCCCGACAGCGTGAGCGTGCCCGCGAACGACGCGAACGGACCGAACAGATCGGGGTGTCGGAGCATCGTCGCCACGATGTTCAGGTGCGCGCCGGGAAGTCCGTCGACGAGGCGTGCGGTCGTCTCGTCGTGCTCGTCGGCGGCGAGTGGTCTGATCCGGGGGGTCATCGGCGCACACAGTAACCATGACGCCGCCACCGCCCACGGCCGCGTACCGTCGAGCGCCATGCCCTCCGCTCCCCCACCCCGCAACGGCATCCTCGCCGGCCCGCTCGAAGCGCAGGAGCGGCTGGCCGCGTCGTTCCCTCCGGTCGAGGCGACACCAGGGCTCCGGGTGCTGCATCGCGCATCCGGGTTCGCGGGCGCGCTCGTCGCGCTCGACGGCGATCAGGTCGTACTGCGCGGGCAGACCGGGTTGGAGCGGCGATTCGCGAACCAGCCCGGCGGTTTCGCGGTCGACGGCGCCGCGGTGCGGCTCGTCGCGCCCGCCACACCCGAGGGAGCCGCGCCACCCGCGCATCTCGCGCGCGCCCGCGTCTCCGCGACGGCGCGCACCGCGTCGGGCAGCCGCGCGGTCGTGGGGGCCCAGGCACGGGTCGCCCGCGCCGCCCGCATCCTCGTCGAGGGCGTGCACGACGCCGAGCTCGTGGAGCGGGTCTGGGGTGACGACCTCCGCATCGAAGGCGTCGTCGTGGAACGGCTCGACGGCGCCGATCACCTCGCCGCGGTGCTCGCGCAGCTCCGCCCCGGCCCGCAACGCCGGGTCGGTGTGCTGCTCGACCACCTCGTCAGCGGCAGCAAGGAGGCGAGACTCGCGCGCGAAGTCGCCGGGCCGCACGTGTTGATCACCGGCACGCCGTACGTCGACGTGTGGCAGGCAGTGCGCCCCGCCGCCGTCGGCATCACCGGCTGGCCCGAGATCCCGATGGGCACCGATTGGAAGACCGGCGTGTGCGCGGCACTGGGTGTCGACGACCCGCGCGCGTTCTGGAGGCGCATCCTCGCGTCGGTGTCGAGCTGGAAGGACCTCGAGCAACCACTCGTGCACGCGGTCGAGCAGCTGATCGACTTCGTCACCGTCGAATCATGAGCTCGTGCCCGCGATGACCGCCACGCAGGGCCTGACCTTGGTGATCGTGCAGGCAGAGGTTTGCGGCTACGAGGCGCGCGAGCTGAGCGACGGGTCCCACGCGCACCGCATCGACGCCGCGGTGAAGAAGCTGTCGAAGAACGCGCGGACGGGAACGCCCGGATCGGCGGCGGTGCGGACGTCGTCGTAGCGCAGCAGGTGCTCGCCCAGTGCGTCGCTCCAGAACGCGGTGGGAGGCTCGAGCCCTGCTTCTTCGATCCCCTCGCCCTTCGGGTACGAGTACGCGTAGAACGCCGGCTCCGGGAAGTTCTCGCTGCCGGGCCACCACCCGATGCTGATCTGCTCGGCGTCGTACGTGCCGCGATCGAGGAAACCGGCGTGCTCCGGCGGATCACACGGTCGCCCGGAGAACCGCGTGACCGTGAGGTCCATGCTGCCCCAGAAGAAGTGCACCGGCGTGGTCCGCCCGTGATACGCGGCGCGGTACTCGGCGCACACCGGCTGCACCAGCGTGAGGATCTCCCAGAACCGGCGCGCGTGGCCGGGGTCGTACTCGGTGTGCACGGTGTCGTCCGGGAACGGGATGGGGTCGGGTACTTCCTGCGGCATGGTCGGCAGCTCGACGTCGACGCCGGCGGCCGAGAGCGCGGCGGTGAAGTCGGCCCAGAACGCGGCGATCGGACGCGCGGCCAACGCCACGCTGTGCACCTCGCCCCACGATGTGCGGATGTACACGCGGTGGTCGAAGAAGTCGGCTTCGACTTCGAAGATCCCGCGGGGCGACGGCACCGGGCCGGTGGAGATGCCGCGCGCGGTGACGTACAGCGCGACATGCGCGAACTCGAGCTCGGGCTCCGACAGCGCGACCCGCACCTTGCCGAGGATCTGCATCTCCATGTGCAGCGTCGCCAGCGTGTCCTTCCATGCCGCGTACGGCAGCGCAGGCCACGGCCCGGGAACGTGCGCACTCACTGGCGATAGCCCTCGACCGTGTCGGGGCCGCGCTCGGACGCATCGTCGGGGTCGAGGCCGGCATCGCGGCGGGCGCGGCGCTGGCGCAGGAGGTCCCAGAGCTGATCGAGGTGCACTTCCAACGCATGCAGGCGCTGCTGCTCGTCGTCGCTCAGCGCCTTGCCCTCGTGATGACGGGATTCGAGCGCGTGCTCCTCCGCGACGAGTTGGTCGATGTGCTCGATGATCTCACGGTCGCCGTCCGCCATCGGAAGCCCTTTCCATCAGTTGGTCGATCGTGGGTGGTGTCCCCCGCAACCTAGGACCGGGGGGACCGCATGACCGCGTCGAACCGGCGACGCGCGTCTTCGCCGATCGGGAGCGACACACCGACTGAGGCCGCCAGCTCGAGCGCGTCGTCGAGGTCCTTCTCGCCGAGGAGCGCGATCTGGGTCATGAAGCTGCGCTGCTCGGCGGGCGCGTCCGCCGACAACGGCTCAGGGCCGCCGAACGCAAACGGCGCGTAGAGCTGCGCGTCGAGCGCCGCGCTCGTCCCATGCAGCACGTGTTCGAGCGTCGCGGCTTCGAGGCCGACGGCACGCGCCAGTACCAGCCCTTCGTGCGCGGCCGTCATGATGATGTAGCCCACCAGGTTGCGGGTGATCTTCAACGCCATGCCGCTCCCGAGCGGCCCCGCGTGGACGACGTCCTTGCTGAAGGTCTCGAGCACCGGACGCGCACGCTCGACGACATCATCCGGGCCGCCGACCATCGTGACGAGGGTGCCGGCCTGTGAGCCGACCTCGCCCCCGCTGATCCCGGCGTCGATCAGATGGGCGCCGGCGGCCGTGGCCATCGCCGCGAATTCATGGATCGATTCGACCTTCACGGTGCTGTGCACCGCGATGACCGCGCCGGCCTTCACCACGGAGAGCACGCCGTCGGGCCCGTCGAGGACCGCGCGGACCTGTGCGTCGTCGAACACGACGATCCCGATCATGTCGGCACCAGCGGCGGCGTCGGCCGGCGACGTCGCGCGCCGGGCGCCCGCGGCCACCCGCGCGTCGAGCGCGGCTTCCGACAGGTCGAAGGCGCGCACGTCGTGACCGGCCGCGGTCACGTGATCGCACATGTGACCGCCCATCTGCCCGAGCCCGATCATCGCGACCGACAGCCGGCCAGTCGGAGTGTTGGTTGCGATGTCACTCGCCATCGCGCGGGTCCTGTTCGTTCGTGACCGCGGTGATCGCGGCTTCGGATGCCTGGAGGAGCCCGCCGCTCGACGGGTACCCGACGTAGGGCACGAGCTGGATGACCGCCTCACGCACCTGTTCCGGTGTCAGCTCGCCGGCGGCAAGCGCGCGCGTGAGCTGGATCTGGAGGATGTCGTAGTGACCTTGCGCGGCGATGGCGCCGATCAGGAGCAGGCGGCGCTCCGGGATCGAGAGACCCGGACGCGTCCACACCTCCCCGAACAGCTGCTCGATCATGAGGTCGAAGAACGGCACGGTGCCGCGCTCGAAGGCGACGAAGTCGTCGCCGTAGACCTCGCGGTACCGGGCAATCCCGGCGTCCCATCGCGTCGAATCGGAATCAGGTGCGGTCATCGCGGGATCGTACGCGAAAGTCGTACGCTGACGCCCGTGGCCACCTTCGACGTCGACGAGCTGATCAAGGACTGCATCGCAGCCGCGTCCGAGACCGAGCCACGCCTTGCGACGCGCGACGTGCTCGCCCGCGTCGTCGACAACGCACCCGATGTGACGCGCGCGCTCGCGCCCAGCGAAGGCGGGCTGGGGCTCCTCTACAACACGCCGGATCTCACGATCATCAACATCGTGTGGGCACCGGGTATGACGCTGCTCCCCCACGACCACCGGATGTGGGCCGCGATCGCGATCTACACCGGGCGCGAGGAGAACCAGTTCTTCCGGCGCGACCCCGACGATCGCACGCGCGTCGTCGAGACCAACGACCGCACCCTCGACCCCGGGCAGGTGGTCGTGCTCGGTGACGACGCCATCCACTCCGTGCACAACCCGCTCGACCGCCTGACCGGCGCGATCCACGTGTACGGCGGCGACTTCGTGCGCGAGCCGCGCAGCCAGTGGGGCCCGGGCGAGCCGGTCGAGCAGCCGTACGACCTCGACTTCGTGATGCAGACGTTCGCCGACGCGAACACCCGCGCTGCCAACGCCGGCACCTGAGTCATCTCCGACTGGGGGCAACCATGCTCTTCGACCTGCACGATGCCGCGCTCGACGAGTACCGCGAGGAAGCCGCGAAGTTCGCCGATGCGTTCGACGAGCTGATCGGCAACCGCCCACCTCCCGACTTCTCGACACCCGAAGGCCTCGCCGCCGCACGCGACGTGTCCGGAGCGGGCTTCGTGACGGGTGACGCCGCCGATCTCGGCATCACGCCCGAAGATCGCGTCGTGCACGCGGGCGACGCCGAGGTACCGGTCCGCATCTTCGTGCCCGAAGGCGACGCACGCGGCGTCTACCTCGACATCCACGGCGGCGGCTTCTACCTCGGCCGCGCGAGCATGGGCGACATCCGGAACGCCCGCTGCGCCGAAACCCTGCACGTGGCAGTGGTGAGCGTCGAGTACCGACTGGCGCCGGAGCACCCGTGGCCCGCTGGGCCCGACGACTGCGAGACGGCCGCGCACTGGCTCCTCGACCACGCGGGCGACGAGTTCGGCGCCGATCGCCTCCTGATCGGCGGCGCGTCGGCGGGCGCCAACCTCGCCGTCGCGACGCTGCTGCGCGTGCGCGACAAGCACGACGCCGTCAACCGCTTCCTCGGCGCCAACCTGCTGTACGGACCGTACGACCTCAGCAACTACTCACCGAGCGGGAAGATCCACGCGGCTGCGTCGGACAAATTCCGCCCGCAGTACATGGGACACGTGCCGCAGGAGCAGCGCACCAATCCGGACATCTCGCCGCTGTACGCCGACCTGCACGACATGCCGTCGGCGCTGTTCAGCGTGGGCACCCGTGACGGCCTGTTCGAGGACACGATGGCCATGGCAGCACGGTGGGCCGCGGCCGGCAACGAATGCGAGCTCGACGTCTACCCCGACGCACCGCACGGTTTCGACGCGTTCCCGATGCGCATGGCCGAGGTCGCGCGCGACAAGACGCTCCACTACCTCGACTCGCGGCTCGCATAATTGGACGCGGCGGACGCCGACCCGATACCCGCGCTGGAGACGGGGACGCCGCCCGCTTCACCGGTCGACGCGGTCGCGCTCCTGCTGCACGGCGGCCGCGACAAGAGCCACGCACCGACCACGGCGAACCAGCTGACCGTGCGGCGGATGCGCCCGTTCGCGCGCAACATCGAAGCCGAGCGCCGGGATCACGGGCTCGCGGTCTGGATCCTGCGCTACCGCATGCGCGGATGGAACGGCGACGAGATGTCGACGCTGCCCGACGCGCGGTGGGCACTCGACCAGGTGCGCGCGCGCCATGGCGACGTGCCGGTCGTGCTGGTCGGGCACTCGCTCGGCGGGCGCACCGCGTTGCGCGTCGCCGGTGACCCGTCGGTGCGCGCGGTTGCCGCGCTCGCGCCGTGGCTTCCCGGCGATGAGCCGGTCGACCAGCTCGCGGATCGCACGATCATGATCGCCCACGGCACCCTCGACAGCACGACGAGCCCACGCGGCTCGCTCGAGTACGCGCGCCGGGCACGCGAGGTCACCGAGCGCGTCTGCCGCGTCGAGGTGGAACGGGAACGGCACGCGATGTTGTGGCGCTACCGGCTCTGGCAGCCACTCACGACCAACTTCGTGTTCGGCGCGCTGGGTTACGCGCCGATGCCGCCACTCGTGGCCAACGCGTTGGCGGGTACGTCGCCCGACGGCGAGGACCCGTTGAAGCTGCGGGTCTGATTCGGGCGTCTGACTCAGGCGTCGGACTTCAGCAGATCGGGGTAGTGCGCGGCGACGATGCGGCGCCAGCCGTCCTTCCAACCGATCGTCGGCTTCCCGACCAGCTCTTCCATCTTCGTGACGTCGACGCTGACGCTCTGCAGCGTCATGTCAGTCGGGAAGAACTGCGGCTCGATGCCGGTGAGCTCGCCGAAGTAGGCGCACCACTCCTCGATGCTCACGGGGTCGTGACCACCCCAGTTCACCGTGGTGACCGGCACCGACGCGATCGCCAGCATGCCCGGGAGCATCCCGAGGATGTCGTCGTCGTGGATCGGGTTGTACTCGGTGTGGCCGTCGGTGTGCACCGCCACCGGCTGCCCCGCGACCATCGCGTCGAGGTGTGACCCGGGCCAGCTGAATTCCTTGTCACCGTACGGCACGTTCAGCCGGGCAATCGTCGTGGGCAGGTCGAACCGCCGTGCACCCCAGCGGGCGACACCTTCCGCGCCGATCTTCGTGATGCTGTAGGTCTGCATGTCGGGGACGAACGCCTGCATCGGGCGGTGGTTGTCGCCGAGCGGGTCGGTCTCCTTGAACCGCGGGTGGTCGCCGTTCGGCTGGTACACCGCGGTCGACGAGCAGTGCAGGAACGCCTTGGCGTTCTGGCACTTCTCCATGAAGAACGCGAGGCCACCGACGTTGGTGTCGAGGTCGGCGCCCCACTCCGCCGCGCTCGCACGTGCGAAGTGCAGGCCGATGGTGACGTCGTCGGGCGCGGCGGAGAAGTCACCCTGCGCGAGGTCGACGACCGCCGTCTTCACGCCGGCGTCCTCGAGCTCCTTGCGGACGTCGGCGTTGCCGAAGCGCGCCAGCGCCCACACCTCGTTGCCGGCCGCCAGCGACTTCGCGAGCGGCTTCGCGACCTGACCGGTCGCGCCCGTGATCAGGATCTTCTCGCCGGAGAGTGGAGCGGCCATCTCGGCCTCCTACTTCTTCATCTTTGCGGCAGCAGCATCGCGGTAGCGGGTGGTGCTGTGCACCGGGTCGGTGTCGATCTTCGGGATCACGTGCTCGCCCATGAGGCGGATCATCTCGAGCGTGTCCTCGAGCGGCGCGGGCCCGACACCGAACACGAGCTGGTCGGTCCCGGCGTCAGCCCACCGCTGGCACTGCTGGAGCGCCTGGGCGGGGTCACCGATGATGACCGTGCCCGCCTCGGTCAGGTAGTCGACGTCGGCGTCGGTCGCCTCGGGAAGGGTCTCGGGCCAGTAGGGGATGGTCTCCGGGTGCGGGAACGTGTCGTGGTACCGGAACACGTTGCTCACGAGGTAGTTCGGCCGCGCGTCGACGTACGACTTCCGTGCCTTGGCCTCGTCTTCCGCGACGTAGGCGGCGGCGGTGATCATCACGTTGTTGTTCACGTACGCGCCGATTGGCTCCGCGTCGGCAACGGCGCGCTTGTAGACCGCGAGCACGGGCTCGAGCTCGGCGATCGTCCCCACGGAGAAGCCGAGCACGCCGAGCCCCCGGCGCGCGCACATCTCCCAGCTCGAGTGGTTGCCGGCGGCGTACCACATCGGCGGGTGCGGCTTGTGGTACGGCTTCGGCAGGATCTTGCGCGGCGGGAGCGACCAGTACTTGCCCTCGTAGCCCTCGTAGGTGTCCTGCATCCACATCTTCGGGAACTCTTCGATGACGTCTTCCCAGATCTCGCGCGTCACCGTGGTGCTCTCGATGCCGGGCAGGAACCCGAGGATCTCGTGGCTGCCGGCGCCACGGCCGGTGCCGAACTCGAATCGGCCGTCGGACAGGTGGTCGAGCATCGCGACTCGCTCGGCGACCTTGGCCGGGTGGTTCACCTGGGGCAGCGGGTTGTAGATGCCCGACCCGATGTGGATGCGCTCGGTGGCGTTGGCGAGGTACCCGCAGACGACGTCGTTGGCCGACATGTGCGAGTACTCGTCGAGGAAGTGGTGCTCGGTGACCCAGACGTACTTGAAGCCGGCCTTGTCGGCAGCCTTGGCGACCGCCATGTCGTGCATGAGCACCTGGTGCTCTGCCTCGTCGGGGTCGTTGCCCCGCCGGAAGGCCGGGTCGTAGCTCTGGATGAAGACGCCGAATTCCACTGTGTATCCCCCCGGGATGGGCCGTCAGATCGTCCCGAGACTAGACGGATCAGCGGGCCGGCGTCCCGACGGCGTGGCGCGGTCGCAGCTGCGACGTGATCGACGCCGCCGCGCCGACGAGGCGCGCCGCCAGCTCGGGCGTGTGACCATCGAGCCGGGACTCGGGGATCGTCAGCGACAGGCTGGCGATGACCGCGCCGCTCCGATCGAACACGGGTGCCGCAAGGCTGTGGATGCCCGCCGAGACCTCGCACTCGGAGTAGGCGTGGCCCGCGGCGCGGATGCGTTCGAGCTCCTCCCGCAACACGACGGGCGACGTGATCGTGCGGTCGGTGAAGGCGCGGAGCTCGGTGGCCAGCAGCTCGTCGATCTCGGCCGGCGGCAGGAACGCCAGGATCGCCTTGCCCGACGCACCGGCGTGCAGCGGGAAGCGCCGGCCGATCTCGACGCGGACCTGGACCGAGCGCAGTCCCTCCAGGAAGTCGACGACGACCCAGTCGGCGCCGTCGCGGACCGCGAGGATCCCCGACTCACGTGACTCGCGCCGGACCTCGTCGAGGACGGGATACGCCGCGTCGTGCAGGCCGTGCTCGTTGGCGGCGCCGCGCGACACCTCGAGCACCCGAGGTGTGAGCACCCATCGGGTCCACTCCGAGCCGTCGGGCCGGATCCAGCCTGCTTCCCGGAGCGTGACCAGCGCACGCTGCACGGTGCTCTTGGGCTTCCCCAGCGCCTCCGCGACCTCGGCGACGCGCACCGGCTGATGCACGGACACGTGCTCGAGCACCGCGAGGGTGAGCAACGAGCTCTGCATCACCTGTGCCATCCCGGCCTCGTCTTTCCGCCGGACCGTGCCGGTCGACTTTCCAAACTGGCCCGTGCGGCGTACAGTCCCGCCGCACACATCTGGCACAGCGTACCACTATGTGGCACGCAGATCTGGGGGGGTTCCGCGTGGGAAGCAGCGCGCCGAAACGTCGTTCCATTGGCCTGGTGGTCGCGGTCGCGTGCGCGCTCGCCGCCTCCCTGCTCGTCCCGGCGAGCGCGGGGGCCGCGAAGGCCGTGAAGATCGGGAACCCTGGACCGGAGGTTCCGGGCGTCGGCATCAACAGCAAGGCCGCGCTTGCCGGGCCGAACTGCGATGCGACCGCGCAGCGAATCAAGATCGTGTTCCTGACCCGCCCGCCGTGCGTCACTCCGTGGCCGGATGGCAAGAACAACGGGGGCGCCACGGCAGTCGGCGTCACCAAGGACTCGGTCAAGGTCGTCGTGTACGCGCCGACCGACGCCCAGAACCAGGCCGGTCCTGCGTCGGGCCGGGCGATCAACCGGGAGACGGGCGGCCCGGGTGACTTCTCGCAGTCGCTCAAGGACTGGCTCGCGGTCTACAACAACACCGCGTACGAGACGTACGGCCGCACGGTCGACATGGAGATCGTGACCCCTTCGGGTACCGACGAGACCTCGCAACGCGCTGATGCCCTGACGGTGACCTCGAAGAAGCCGTTCTTCGTCGTCGACGCGATCGGCCAACCTGTGTTCGCGGCCGCCGTGGCCCAGAGCAAGACCATCGTGAACTCGAACACGGGTACGCCCGACGACTGGAACAAGCAGGCCCCGTACCGTTGGGCATCGGTCGACGCAGACGGCACCCCCTTCAACGGTGGCGAGTTCGTCAAGAAGTCACTCCTCGGCAAGCCCGCGCAGTTCGCCGGTGATGCGTCGCTGAAGACCAAGACGCGCAAGTTCGCAGTCGTGTACCCCGACACTGGTGTCACGATCGACCTGTTCACGAAGCAGTTGCCGAAGAGCAGCTACGTCACGTACCCGTACAACGTTCCGCTCGACACCGCGCAGATCACCACGTCGCTGCAGACGCAAGCAGCAACGCTGATCCCGAAGATGAAGAGCGACGGCATCACGAGCGTGGTGCTGTTCGGGTCGACCAATGTCGCGACCCCCATGGCCGCGGCCGCGACGTCGCAGAACTTCTCACCCGAGTGGGTGCTGCCGGGAACTCTCGGTATCGACGTCAGCGTCACGGCCCGTGGGATCGACCAGTCGCAGTGGGCGCACGCGTTCGGCATCGGGCAGCTGTTCCCGCCGATCGTCGGGTCGGCGCTGAACCAGAACACCGCTCTCTTCAACTGGTATTGGGGCACGAACAAGGGCACCTACCAATCGGGCGGCACCGGCTTCTTCAATCTGTTGTTCACGGGCATGTCGCTCGCGGGACCGAAGCTCACGCCGCAGACGTTCCAGCAAGGGTTGTTCTCGATGGCGGCCACCGGTGGCGCGGCGACGGGCAACACCCAGAACTACATGACCGCGTACGGTCCGGCCGCCGGTCTTCCGTACGACGAGCGCGCCGGGCTCGGCTACGACTACTACCTCTACTGGTACGACCCGACCAACGTAGGGGTGTCCAACATCGCCGCCGTCAGCGGCACGGGCCGGTACGCGTACCTGAACAACGCGCTGCGCTTCGCCTCCGGCACCTGGGAGAAGGGCGAGCCGAAGTTCTTCGACAAGAGCGTGTCGATCTACGAGGAGACGACGTCGACGACTCCCACTGCGGGCCAGGCAACACTCCCCGCCCCGGACAACCTGCCCACGTACCCGTGCACCGGTTGCCCGAGCTCGGGCGCGACTGCTGCGAAGTAGCCGCGTTCCCCCCGGACGGTGGGGTCGGTGCTGCCGACCCCACCGTCCCCCCTCCGGACGTGCTGAAATGCAGGAACGCACACGCCAGCAGTCGAAGGGGACTGACCAATGAGCGAGCTTCCCCGCATCATCTCCACCGACGATCACGTGGTGGAGCCCCCTGATCTCTGGACCTCGCGGCTGCCTGCGAAGTACCTCGACAAGGCTCCGCACGTCGAACGTGACCGAGCGAAGTTCGGGATGTCCGGAGGGGTGTTCTCGTACAACAAGGGCGCGCCCGACGGCGACTGGTGCGACTTCTGGATCTACGACGACCTCGTCTACCCGTTCCCGCGCCTCTCGGCGGCCATCGGGTTCCCCGACCTCGACAACACCCCGGTCACCTTCGACGAGATCCGGCCCGGCTGCTGGAAGCGCCCCGAGCGTCTCCAGGACATGACCGACAACTGGACCGACGCGTCGATCTGCTTCCCCAACGTGCTGCCGCGGTTCGCGGGCCAGGCGTTCTACGAGCGGGCCGACAAGGACCTCGCGCTCCTCTGCGTCCAGGCCTACAACGACTGGATGATCGACGAGTGGTGCGCGGGCGAAGCGCACGGCCGCCTCATCCCGCTGACCATCGTGCCGCTCTGGGACCCCGCGCTGGCGGCGGCGGAGATCCGGCGCACCGCGGCGAAGGGCAGCTTCGCGGTGACGTTCCCGGAGAACCCGTACCCGCTCGGCCTGCCGTCGATCCACGACAAGGACCACCACTGGGACCCGTTCTTCGCCGCGGTGGAGGAGACCGAGACCACTCTGTGCATGCACATCGGGTCGTCGTCGAAGATGCCGAGCACGTCGCCCGACTCCCCGTTCATCGTCAGCTCCACGCTCACGTTCCAGAACGCGCAGGGGTCGCTGTGTGATTACATCTTCTCGGGCACGCTCGAGCGGTTCCCGACGATGAAGCTCGCGTACTCCGAGGGCCAGGTCGGGTGGATGCCGTACGTGCTCGAACGCGCCGACAAGCTGTGGGCCGAGCGCATCAGCAGCGACAGCTTCGGCACCTCGCTCCCCCACCCGCCGAGCAGCTACATGGCCGGGCGCATCTACGGCTGCATCTTCGACGACGAGACCGGCCTCGCCAACCGCTCGGCGATCGGGATGGAGCAGATCACCTACGAGGTCGACTACCCGCACGCCGACAGCACGTTCCCGCACTCCAAGGAGACGGTGCAGCTCATCTGCGACAAGGCCGGCCTCGACGACCGCGAGCGGTACCTGTTCCTGCGCGGGAACGCGATCAAGGCGTTCGGCCTGGAGCGCTTCGGCATCACCAAGTAGCTCCTCCGGTGCCCCAACTGATCCTGCTCCGCCACGGCGAGAGCGAATGGAACCTGGCCAACCGGTTCACCGGCTGGGTCGACGTCGACCTGAGCGAGCGCGGTGAGCGTGAGGCCGCGCACGGCGGCGAGCTCATGCTCGCGGCGGGAATCGCACCCGACGTGCTGCACACCTCGCTGCAGAAGCGTGCGATCCGCACGGCCGAGATCGCATTGCGCGAGCTGGACCGGTCGTGGATCCCGGTTCGGCGCTCGTGGCGCCTCAACGAGCGCCACTACGGCGCGTTGCAGGGCCTCGACAAGAAGGAGACCGCGGAGAAGTACGGCGTCGACCAGGTGAAGATCTGGCGCCGGTCGTACGACGTGCCGCCGGAGCCGCTCGACGCGGCCGGGCTCGCCGCACAACGCGCCGACCCGCGCTACGCCGACCTGCCCGACGACGCGCTGCCCGCGTCGGAGTGCCTCGCCGACGTCGTGGAGCGCATGATGCCGTACTGGGTCGACGACATCGTGCCCGACCTGCGCGACGGGAGGGTCGTGCTGATCGCCGCGCACGGCAACTCGCTCCGCGCGCTCGTGAAGCACCTCGACGGCATCTCCGACGACGACATCGCGGAGCTCAACATCCCGACCGGCAACCCGCTCGTCTACGAGCTCGACGAGCACATGGCCCCGATGGAGCAACGGTCGATCTGGGACCGCTACCTTGACCGCGACGCAGCGCACGCGGCGGCCGATGCCGTCGCCCGACAAGCAGGTTGACGACGATGTCTGATCACGATGCCGACCACGACCACGAGATCAAGATCAAGGGCGGTTCCTTCGATCTGAGCGACCTGGGTCACCTGTTACCCGGGATGGCCGAGATCATGCCGCTCGTCGGCGAGCGCATCTGGAAGTGCTACTACGCGGGGAAGGCCGGCAACGCGCCGCTGGCCCGGTTCCAGCTCTCCGAGGCCGTCAACCTCATGGAGAAGGGCGCCATCCTGCGCCCGAAGTACTCCGACGACATGGACGAGTTCATCTCGGGCATCGTCGCGACGATTCGCACGTGCATCGAGACCGAAGACTGGGGCAGCTTCGAGACGTCGTACGCGAAGATGATCGACGAAGCCAACGCGTACCACGAGAAGTACGACAAGGGCTTCCTGCGCTGGCAGATGCCCGCCGACCCGCCGCAGGACCTCGACCTCACGCCTCAGTAGTTCTGCGCCTCAGCTCCGCAAGTACTCGGGGCCGGAGCCACCTTCGGGTGGCGTCAGGCGCCCGCCCTTCGCGGAGATCGCGCCACACTGCACGCAATTCGACGGCTCGATGTCGACGGCCACGAGACCGTCGTCGCCTGCAGCGCCGACCGAGTAGACCTGCGCCGGGCAGAGGTGCGCCCACAGCTGCGCGACGTCGGTGGGGACGCGCTGCTGGATCCGGATGTGATTCGGTTGGTCGTCGCGCGTCTTGTTCCCCGCTGCGAACACCGACGAGAGCCGGTCGAAGGTGAGCGTCCCGTCGTGCGTGAGGTGCTGCGCGGTGTGATCGACCGGTAGCAACTCGTGCGCGTCGTCGGCAACGTTCCGCATACGACCGATGTTGATGCGACCCTTCGAGAGTGACATCGCGCCGGCGCACGCCGCACCGACCACGAAGCCGCGACCGAACGCGGCGCGCATGTCACGCACCTCGTAGAGGTCCTTCCCGATGAAGCCGGATCGCACCGCGTCGTCGTACGCCGCGAGCGCGGTCGGAGATTCGTCGGCGCGCGCGAGCGCGGCGAATGCGGTCTCGGCCGCGAGTCGCCCGGCCTCGATCGCGTAGTGCACGCCCTTGAGCGTGGGGATGTTGACCATGCCCGCGCCGTCACCGGAGAGCAGGAGCCCCGGCGCGTACAAGCGCTTCGGCAACGCGTGGTGTCCCCCGCCCGGGATGGTCTTCGCCCCCCACTCGAGGCGCTCCCCACCGTCGAGCAGCGGGCGGATCTTCGGATGGGTCTTCAGCTGCTGCAGGAGGTCGTGCGGCGACAGCGTGGGGTCGCGGTAGTCGAGGCCGACGACCATGCCGATGCTCAGCATGTCGTCGCCCATGGGGTAGATGAACGAGCCGCCGAACTCGCGGTACCTCGCCTGCGGGCGCAGCGGCCACCCCATGGTGTGGATGATGCGGTCGAGCGGCTGCGGGACCTTCCACACCTCCTTGACCCCGAGCTCCCACACCTGCGGGTCGTCGCCGCGGAGATCGAGCTGGTCGAGCGCCACGCCGGTGAGATGGCCCTGGGTGCCCTCGGCCAGCACCGTCACCCGGGCGACGATGTCGGACCCCGGCTCGAAGTTGCCGAGCGCCTCGCCGTCGCTCCCGCGACCCTTGTCGCCGGTGCGCACGCCGACGACGCGCCCGTCGTCCACCAGCAGGGCCTGCGCCGCGGTCTCGGGCAGGATCATCGCCCCGCCGTCCTCGGCGCGCGCGGCGAGCCAGCGGCCGAGGTCCGACAACGAGACGATCAGGTTGCCGTGGTTCCGCATGGTCGGCGGCGGCGGGATCGGAACGGCACGCGTGCCGGTGAGGAGGTACACGGACTCCTTCGGGACCGGTCCGTAGCTCGGCATGTCGGCGAGTGCGTCGTCACCGAGGAGCGTGCGCAGCGACCGGGGGTTGACGATCGCGCCCGACAGGAGGTGCGAACCCGGCTGCTTCCCCTTCTCGACGACGGCCAGGGGCACCTCGCCGAGTTGTTCGGCGACCTCGGGGTTCTCCTCGAGGAGCTGCCCGAAGCGGATCGCGCACGCGAGGCCCGCGGGCCCGGCACCGACCACGAGGACACCGACCTCGATCCGCTCGTCGACAGGATCGGTGGGCTCGGCGACGAACTCGCCGGCGGTGAACGGCGGCGGGTAGTTGGCCGGGCGGGTCACGACGAGCTCTTGCGGGCGCGGAGGAGCTCGACGAGTTCGGGCACGATCGTATGCACGTCGCCGACGACCGCGAGGTCGCTGAACTCGAAGATCGGCGCGTTCGGGTCCTTGTTGATCGCGACGATCACCTTCGAGTTCTGCATGCCGACCTTGTGTTGCACCGCGCCCGAGATCCCCAACGCGATGTACAGCTTCGGCGTGACCGTCTTGCCGGTCTGACCGACCTGCGCCGCGTGCGGGTACCAGCCCTTGTACACGACCGCGCGCGTCGCGCCGACCGCGCCGCCCAGGATCTCGGCGAGGGTCTCGGCGAGGGAGAAGTTCTCCGCGGAGCCGAGGCCGATACCGCCGGCGACGATCACCTCCGCATCCTCGATCGACGGGCCCTCGCTCGCCGCGAGCTCCTGGCTCACGATCGTCGCGCCGGTCGAGTGGTCCTGCAGCTCGACGCCGAGCGTCTCGACCCGCGCGTCGCCGCCAGTGCTCACGGCGTCGAACGAACCGGTGCGGAACAGCGCGAGCCGCTGCGGCGAGCGCCACGCGACGTCGACGAGCACGGAGTCCTGGAGCGCGGGGCGCTTCCCGACGAGCTCGCCGTCCTGCTCCACGAGGTCGATGAGATCCCAGTTGAGACCGGCCTCGAGCCGCGCCGCCAGGCCGGCGGCGACATCGGCCGCGAGCACGGAGTTGGAGAACATCACGGTGTCGAAGCCCTGGGCACGGACCAACGCATCGAGCACGTCGACCCGCGGTTGCGGCAGCGGCGGACTCAACGCGTCGTCGGTGGCGACGTAGACCGACGCGGCACCGAACTTCCCCGCCTCACCCGCGAGTGCCGCGACGTCGTCACCACCGACGAGCACCGCGGCGACATCGCCGCCGCCCAGCGCGACAGCCTTCGCGAGGACACCGAGCGATCCCTTGGTCAGCTCACTGCCGTGATGCTCGAGGAAGACGAGGATCTTCATACGAGCTGCTGCTCCACCAGGAAGTCGAAGATCGCTCGAGCCGCGTTGCCGTCGTCCTCGACCGTCACCGAGTTCGCCCGAGTCGGTGGGGCCGAGAGCCCGAGCACACGCGTTCCCGATCCCGCGTCACCCGCCTCACCCGCATCGAGCCCGAGATCCGCGAGCGTCAACACCTCGAGCGGCTTCTTCTTGGCGCCCATCATCCCCTTCAACGACGTGTAGCGCGGCTCGTTGATCGCGTCACTCACCGCGACGAGCGCCGGCACCCGTGCTTCGATCTCGTCGTAGCCGTTCTCGGTCTCCCGCACGACGCGCACCGTCTCGCCGTCGACCGTGAGCTCCGCGGCCTGCGACACGAACGGGATGCGCAACCGATCGGCGACCGCGGCCCACAGCACCGCACCACCGCCGTCACTCGTCTGCTGACCGAACAACACGAGATCCGCGCCCTCACGTGCGAGCACCGCCGCGAGCACCTTGCTCGTCGCCACCAGATCCGACCCCGCGACCGCCGGGTCACTCACCAGGACCGCACGATCCGCCCCCATCGCCAGCGCCGTCCGCAACGACTCGGTCGCCGACTCCGGGCCCATCGACACGATGACCACTTCGTGGCCCCCGTCACCCTTCAGGTTCAGCGCCGCTTCGATCGCGTTCCGGTCGACGTCGTTGAGCTCACCGGGGCCGCTGCGATCCAGGCGCAACGAGCCGGGCGCGATACCGAGGCGCCCGGCCGGCACGTGCTTCACACTCACCGCGATCTTCATGGTGCAGGATCGTAAATCGTGCGAGCGGCGCGCCTCGGATTCCTGGCGGGCAGCGCCTGCGGATCGACCGCGTCGATCACGACACTCCCGAACCACCCCACCGCCGGCCTCTCCGAGTCAGTCGCCACGGTCGGGGAGCTTGCCGTACGCTCCCACGGTCGAAGAGGAGGCCGCATGTACGACGGGATGATGGCGGAGACGATCCGGCTGCGCGGGCACGGCAGCGACGAGATCACCGGCTACCTCGCGCGGCCACTCGGACCGGGCCCGTTCCCGGGCGTCGTCGTGATCCACCACATGCCCGGGTACGACGCGGCGACGAAGGAGATCACACGCACGTTCGCGACGCGCGGCTACAACGCGCTCTGCCCGAACCTGCACTACCGAGCGTTGCCCGACGGCGATCCCGGCGAGGCGGCGCGGCTCACACGCGAAGGCGGCGGCGTCCCCGACGAGCAGTGCATCGGCGATGTCGCCGGCGCCAGCGCGTTCCTGCGGTCGATGACCACCGCGAACGGCAAGGTCGGCGTGATCGGGTATTGCTCCGGCGGACGCCAATCGTACCTCGTCGCGTGCAGCCTCCCGTTCGACGCGGCCGTCGACTGCTACGGCGGACGGGTCGCGCCTGCGCCCGAGGACGTCACGCCCGAGTCGCCGCCCGCGGTCGTCGAGCTCACCGCCTCGCTGTCTTGCCCACTTCTCGGCCTCTTCGGCGCCAACGACGGCAACCCGTCACCCGAGCAGACTCGCGCGCATCCAAGGCGCGCTGCAACAGCACGGCAAGGAGTATGAGTTCCACACCTACGAGGACGCCGGGCACGCGTTCTTCAGTGTCGACCGCCCGAACTTCAACGTCGCTGCGGCCAACGACGGCTGGCTGAAGATCTGGGACTTCTTCGGCCGCCACCTCGCGACCTAGCCCACGCGATGCCCGAGCACGCCGCGCCGCTTGCACGCATCCGCGACTGGCTCCGCCCGGATGGCCTCCTGCTCGCGTGCATGTCGACCACCGCTCCCCGTTCAGCGAGCGCGTGAATCGTTCGGTGCCCTTCGAATTCGACGGCCGAACATGGTCATCGCCCAAGTCGGCACCAACGGCCAGATCTCGATCTACAACCACGCGGGCGCGACGCACGTCATCGTCGATGTCCTCGGCTGGTTCCCCACCTGACAGACGCCTGCCCGCGAACGTGGAATCGCTGGTTCACCGTGATACGTCGGGCTGCCATGTCGGGCGTGCGCACGCGCTCCAGTGCTCACTGGGCAATCTGGCGCGGATGTCGCTGTGATGTGGGGGTTATGGCAAGCGGGATTGTTGTTCGGTGAGCAACTCGACCAGGGCAGTTCTCAGAGAGTCGAGGTGCACGAACTCGATCCCTGCTATGGGTTCTGGTTCGGCGCGGGTGTGCTTGATCTGTCCGCACAACTGGACTCCCAGCATTCCACCGTCACCGAGTTGAAAGTCGAGGATGACACGGTCGGTTGCAGTCGGTCGCGCTCCGTGGAGTTCGAGGCGCGCGCCACGGGCTGACAGGTCGGTCACACGGCACTCCGACCATCCCGGGTGCCCCTCGATCGCGTAGCGCGCGATCCAGCCGTCCGGAAGTCTTTCGATCTGCTGGCGACCAACGCTTCGTGATTCCGTTCGGCCCACCGGACACCTCCGCCCGTCCCCAGGGATATCGACACCTCAGCCGCGACCCTTAGGAAACAGGCTGGTTGTCGTCGATCCCGTGTTGAAGTCGCGGGTGCAACTCGGTGGCCTCAAGCGGAGCGCCCGCGGTGACGAATCCTTGAGACGAACGCCAACGACGGAGGCACCGTGTCGGGATCGATCGAAGGACGGCGGCGTCGCAGCGCACGTGACCCATCACGTCGGGTTGCCGAGTACACGATCGCGGGCACAGACAGCACGTGGCGGCCGTGTCGGCTCATCGACGTGTCTTTGATGGGTGTCGGCCTCGACTTCGTCGATGCCGCGCCACCGGCTGCCGCTGTCGGCTGTCGGATCACCTTTCGTTTGCTGAACGCCGAGGGTCAGCCGAACGGCATCGTGTTTTACGGTGAGATCCGCAACATCAGCGCGGGCCAAGAGATACTCCGAGTGGGCGCCGAGTTCGTGGACCTCGACGTGACAGAACGTGCCGCACTCGAACTGCTCCTCCAACGCCATTTCGTATGATCATCGCGGATCGGATCCTGGCGCCGACCCGTCGGGCACGTCCACGCCGGAACCGCCGTTCTACGGGTGATCGCGGTCAAGAAGGGTCCTTGTCGAGGAGTTTCTCGGGCTACTCGACCTTGACTCAGCAGCGCCCCAACTGCCAGTGCACCGTCGCGCCGTCGACCTGTGCTCGCGGGCGCCGGCTCGTTCAGTACGCGAGGAGGTGGCGGAGGTCGCGGGTGATGTCGGCGACTTGTGGGAGCACGGCGGCTTCGAGGGTGGGCTCGTAGCCGACGGGCGTGTCGAGCGCGGCGAGGCGGAGCACAGGCGCGTCGAGGTCCTCGAAGCACTCGTCGGCGATCCACGCGGCGATCTCCGCGCCGAAGCCGCACGTGAGCGTGTCTTCGTGCAACACCAGCACACGGCCGGTGCGCGCCACCGACTCGGCGACGATCTGCTGGTCCCACGGCACGATCGTGCGCAGGTCGATGATCTCGACCGCGCCGCCATCCGGATCGACCTCACGCGCTGCGAGCACCGCCTCGCGCACCGTCGCACCCCACGTGACGACGGTGACCGCGCTCCCCTGCGTCACGAGCGCGCCCCGGCCGAACGGCAGCAGCCAGTCGGCGGGCGGCATCGGGTCGCGCGCGTGACCCTGGCGGTACAGGTGCTTGTGCTCGAGGAAGAGGACGGGGTCGTCGGTGCGGAACGCGGTGCGCAACAGGCCCGCGGCGTCGCGCGCGCGTGACGGGAACACGATCTGCAACCCGGGGCAGTGCGCGAAGATCGACTCGCCGCACTGCGAGTGCCAGATCGCCCCGCCTGTGAGGTACCCGCCGATGGGAACGCGCAGCACCATCGGGCTCGAGAACGCGCCGTTGCTCCGCCAGCGGATGGTCGCAGCCTCGGAGCGGAGCTGCTGCATCGCGGGCCAGATGTAGTCGAAGAACTGGATCTCCGGTGAGGGCCGCAGCCCGCGGATGCCCTGCCCCACGGCACGCCCGACGATGTTCGACTCCGCGAGCGGCGTGTTGTAGCAGCGGGCCTGCCCGAACTCGCGCTGCAGGCCGAACGTGATCCCGAACACGCCACCCTTGCCCGGCACCGCGTCGAGGGCGGACGGGTCGGCGTCGGCGACGTCCTCGCCGAACACGACGATGCGCTCGTCGCGCGCCATCTCCTCGTGCAGTGTGCGGTGGATCGCCTCGCCGAACGTCACCAGCTCGGGCTCGGAGCCGTCGTCGGCCACCGGCGGCACCGGGTCGGCGGGGAGCTCGGTGACCGTGGGCGGCGCGTACAGATGCTCGGTCACGCGCACAGGGTCGGGTCGCGGCGCGGCGAGCGCGTCGACTGCGGCCTGGGCAACTTCCGCGCGTGCGTGCTCGCGGATCTCGTTCGCCTCTTCCTGCGTGAGCGCGCCGGCGCGGATCAGCTCCTGCTCGAGCACGAGCAGCGGATCGTGCTCTTGCTCGTCGACGAGCTCACCGTGCGTGCGGTACTTGCTCTGGTCGTCGGACAGTGAGTGGGAGTACGGCCGGGTGACGGTCGCGTGGATCAGGCCCGGGCCCTGGCCGGCCCGCACCCGCTGGATCGCCTCCGCGCCCTTGCGGCGCACGTCGAAGTAGTCGCGCCCGTCGAGCTTCGTGACGTGCAGGCCCGTGAAGCCCCGCACGAGCGTCGAGATCGGCGCGGGCGCCTGATCGGTGGCCCGGACGGAGATCGCGTAGCCGTTGTCGGCGACGACGTAGAGCACCGGCAACCCGAGCCGGCACGCAGTGTTGAGGCTCTCCCAGAACTCGCCTTCCGACGTCGCACCCTCGCCGAGGGAGACGTACACGACCTCGTCGCCGTAGGCGGTGCAGCCGGGCAGCGTCCGCCGCACGATGTAGCGCGACGCCTCCGCACATCCCACCGCAGGCAGGCACTGGCTCCCCGTGGGGCTGCTCTGCGTGACGATGTTGCGCTCACGGTCGCCCCAGTGGCACGGCATCTGCCGCCCGCCCGACGCGGGATCGTCCGCGCTGCCGACCGCCTGCAGCAGGATGTCGAGCGCCGACACGCCGAGCCCGAGCACCAACGCGCGGTCGCGGTAGTACGGGAAGAACCAGTCGTACCCGGAGCGGAGCTCGCGGGCGAGCCCGAGCCCCAGCGCCTCGTGGCCCGCGCCCGAGATCTGGAAGAACACCCGGCTCTGCTGACGGAGCGTGATCTCCCGGTCGTCGAGCGCACGCGACACGCAGCCGAGTCGGAAGTCGGCCACCGCATCGGCGAGCGCCACGCCGTGGTGGTGCCCGGTGATGCGGTCGAACAGAGACACGTCGTCAGCATACGAGTGGGCTCCACGACGACGCGCGACGCTGGAGGGCAATGACGGGCACCGACGATCTCGCCGCCGCACCACCACTCCCCGCCCGGCAACGGGCCGAGCGCACGCGCGGCGGGCCGTCGTTCCTCTCTCCTGCGGTGCGTCGTCTCACGACCGACCGCGCCATCGACCCGTCGCGCCTGCACGGCACCGGGCGCGGCGGACGGGTCACGCGCGACGACGTGCTGTCGCAGTCCAGCGACGCGATCGAGCCGTTCAGCGCGCTCCGCCGCACGACCGCGCGCCGGCTCATCGAGGCCAAGGCATCCGCGGCGCACACCTACGTGATGGTCGAGTGCGACTATCGACGAGTCGATGACGTCCGGCGCCCCGCCGGGCTCTCGTACCTCCCGTTCGTCGCCCGCGCGGTGATCGACGCGCTCGACGAGTTCCCTCTCTGCAACGCGACCGTCTCCGGGGAGGAGATCACGACGCACGACCCGGTCCACCTCGGCATCGCCGTCGACCTCGACCACGTCGACCTCGTCGTCCCCGTCGTGCACGACGCACACACGCTGCGAC
Source organism: uncultured Actinomycetes bacterium (assembly GCA_963721435.1). Classification (GTDB taxonomy): domain Bacteria; phylum Actinomycetota; class Acidimicrobiia; order IMCC26256; family DASPTH01; genus CAVRJC01. Next base: position 43,021 of record CAVRJC010000003.1, on the reverse strand, counting down.
TCCGCGCGCTCTCGTCGAGGATCGGAGAGCTCGCGCGACGAGCGCGTGAGCGGCGCCTGCAACCGGACGACGTCACCGGCGGGACCTTCACCATCACCAATCCCGGCCCGTTCGGCACGATCGTCTCCGCCCCGGTGCTCAACATCCCGCAGGTCGCGATCCTCGCGACCGATGCGGTGCGGCCGCGCCTGGTGGTCGTGCCCGGCGACGACGGCACGGACACGATCGCGGTGCATCCCGTCGGCGTGCTCGCGCTCGCGTTCGACGGCCGCGTCGTCGGCCTCACCACCGCGTCGGCGTTCCTCGCGCACGTCCGTGACCTGCTCGAGCAGCGCGACTGGTCGGCCGAGCTCTGAACCCCGATCAGGAGGGCCGTCAGCTCGTCGGCAGCACGACGGTCACGCGGGAAGGCCGGCGCCGCGCAGGTACGTCCACGCGCTCGACGACGTCGTGTTGAAGTCGTACACCGAGTACCCGATCGCCTTGGTGCTCTTCACCGCCCGCAGGAACGCGACGTAGTCCTCGGGCGACGTCTGGTCGGCGATCCCCCCGATCGGGTGCACGGGCGCGTTGTCGTCGTCGAGCCGCTTGCGCAGCCGAGCGACACTCTCGTCGGTGTAGCGGAACGGGTCACGATAGGGATCGGACCTGAACGTGTAGTACGTCATCGGCATCCACACGTCGATCGACTCGGCGAGCTTCTTGTACGGGAAGTTCGGCCACAGCACGGGGTTGAGCACCTCCGTCTGCACCGCCGGGTACACGATCGCGCCGAGCGCGCGCTTCGTGCCGAGCAGCTTCCGCGTGTTGCGCGCCACTTCGACGGCGTTGGCGTTCCGGGCCGTGACGTCGGGCTCACCCTGCGTGTACTCGAGGTCGAGCGCGACGGTGTCGAAGCGTGTGGTGCCGCTGCGGAACGCGACGATCGTCTTGATCATGCGCGTGTCGAGCGCGACGTCGGCGAGCCCCGGCAGGTACCACGCGACCACCTTCAGTCCCGACGTCCGCGCGTGCGTCAGGATCTCGCGCAGCTGCGCTTCGTCGGTGAGCTGGTCGGGTGACGCGCCGTCGGGATTGGCCACCTGCACGTACAACGTGCGCACGCCCAGGCGGGCCATGTCGTCGACGCTCGCAGCGGTGACCGGCGGCGGGTTGCCGTTGGACTGCAGGCGCGGTGCGTAGTCGAAGGAGTCGACCCACGCGCCGAGCCCGCGGTACGGGTCGACGTCGGCCGAAGCAGTGGCTGCCTGCGCGGCAGTTCCCGGCAGCGACCACCGGGAGCAGGACGGTGGGCACCAGTCCCACGGCCCACGCGACGAACAGCAGCAGGCCCCGACGCATCCGCTGCAGGGTAGTGACGGGGTGCGAGCGCCGCCCGGTCGGGTGTGGGTCAGGCGCGGATCAGGCGCCGGCGGCGACCTTGAGGCGGGTCTCGGCCCGGGCCAGCGCCGCGGCCGCTTCTTCGTTCTCGGGGTCGCGGGCCAGGATGTCCTCCGCCGCCCGCTTGGCCGCCTCGGCCCGGGGCACGTCGATCTGCTCCTTGAGCTCGGCGAGGTCGGAGAGCACCACCACGTGGTCGTTGCTCACCTCGACGAACCCGCCGTGCACCGCCACCGCGGTCTCCGCGCCACCGGCCATCAGGATCCGTACGGGGTCGTCGCGCAGCGCGCCGAGGAAGGGCACATGGCCGGCGAGGAACGCGATCTCACCGTCGACGGGACGGCACACGACCATCTCGGCTTCGCCCTCGAACAGGATCCGTTCGGGTGAGACCAGTTGCACGGCGAGCGGCATCGGGGATCAGCTCTCCTGCAGCGTCTTCGCCTTGGCGAGCACGCTCTCGACGCCGCCGACGTTGAAGAACGCCTGCTCCGGGATCTCGTCGAGCTCGCCGTTCACCAGCGCCTCGAACGACTCGACGCTCTCCTCGATCGGCACGTAGATGCCGTCGAGGCCGGTGAAGGTCTTGCCCACGAAGAACGGCTGCGACAGGAACCGCTGGATCTTGCGAGCCCGGCTCACCGTGACCTTGTCCTCCTCGGAGAGCTCGTCGAGGCCGAGGATGGCGATGATGTCCTGGAGCTCCTGGTAGCGCTGGAGCACCTCCTGCACGCGACGGGCGCAGTCGTAGTGACGCTGCCCCACGACCTCGGGCGCCAGGATGTTCGACGTGGATGCCAGCGGGTCGACGGCGGGGTAGATGCCCAGGGCCGCGATCTGCCGCGACAGCTCGGTCGTGGCGTCGAGGTGGGTGAAGGTGGTGAACGGCGCGGGGTCGGTGTAGTCGTCAGCGGGCACGTAGACGGCCTGCAGCGACGTGATCGAGTGACCCTTGGTCGAGGTGATGCGCTCCTGCAGCTCGCCCATCTCGTCGGCGAGCGTGGGCTGGTACCCCACCGCCGACGGCATGCGGCCGAGCAGCGTCGACACCTCGGAGCCCGCCTGCACGAAGCGGAAGATGTTGTCGACGAAGAGGAGCACGTCCTGGTTCTTCACGTCGCGGAAGTACTCGGCGACGGTCAGCGCCGACAGCGCGACCCGGAGGCGCACGCCCGGCGGCTCGTCCATCTGGCCGTAGATGAGGGCGGTCTTCTCGATGACGCCCGACTCCTGCATCTCGATCCAGAGGTCGGTGCCCTCACGGGTGCGCTCGCCGACGCCGGCGAACACCGACACACCACCGTGCTGGGAGGCGACCCGCTGGATCATCTCCTGGATGAGCACGGTCTTCCCGACGCCCGCGCCACCGAACAGGCCGATCTTGCCGCCCTGCACGTAGGGCTCGAGCAGGTCGATGACCTTGATGCCGGTCTCGAACATCTGCGCCTTCGGCTCGAGCTGGTCGAACGTGGGCGGGTCGCGGTGGATCTCCCACCGGTCTTCGATGCCGGTGAGCTCGGCCTCGGTGATGTCGAGCGGCTCGCCGATCACGTTGAACACGTGACCGAGCACGCCGTTGCCGACCGGCATCGTGATGCCGTGCCCGAGGTTCTTCACCACCGCGCCGCGCTTCAGGCCGTCGGTGGGCTTGAGGCAGATGGCCCGCACGCGGCTGTCGCCGATCTGTTGCGCGACCTCGGCGGTGATGACGATCGTCTCACCCTCGAGCTCGGCCTCGAACTGGATGGCGAAGTCGATCTCCGGCAGCGCGTCCGGAGGGAACTCGACGTCGACGACCGGGCCGGCGATGGCGACCACGCGGCCGTCCTTGAGCTCTTTGGTGTCCGGCGTGTCCGCGGTCATGGTCATGGGGAGGTGCTCCTGTATCGGGTGATCAGTTGTCGGCGTGGCGCGCGGCGAACAAGTCTTCCTTGCGGCCTTCGATGGTGTCGGTGAGGAGGTCGTCGGCATGGGCGGCACCGCCGCCGGAACGGAGCGCTTCCGCCCCGCTCACGATCTCCATGATCTCGGTGGTGATCGCGTCCTGACGGGCGCGGTTCATGCTACGGCTCAGGCTGGTGATGAGGTCTTCAGCGTTGTCAGTGGCGGACTTCATCGCCCGTTGCCGGGCCGCGTGCTCCGACGCCGCCGCGTTGAGCAGGGCCGCGTACACGCGCGAGTCGACGTAGCGCGGGAGCAGCAGGTCGAGGATGCCCTCGGCCGACGGCTCGAACTCGTAGCCCGCGCGCACCGGAGGCTCTCCCCCGGGCACCGGCTCGCTCGCGATGTCCTCGCGGCTCAGCGGCATCAGTCGCTCCCGCTCGACCGTCTGGGTGCCGGCGCTCTCGAACTTGGTGTAGATGATCTCCACGACATCGGTGTCACCGTCGACGAAGAGCCCGGTGGCGGCGGCCCCGATCGCGCGCGCGTCCTCGAACGCGGGCTGCTGCGAGAAGCCGCTGAACGCGGCGTCGATGCGGTAGTCGCGGTAGCGGAAGTAGCCCTCGGCCTTGCGGCCCGCGAGCACGAGCGAGTAGTCACGCCCGAGCCGCTGCTGCTCCGCGATCGCCCGCTCCGCGGTGCGGATCACCGTGGAGTTGTACGCGCCACACAGGCCGCGGTCGCCGACCACGACGATGTACCCGACCTTGCGGATCTCGTCGGGCTGGCTGAGCAACACGCTCCCGCTCGGCCCACCACCTGCCGCGAGGTCGCGCACGACCTGCGTGATGGTCTCGCTGTACGGCTGCGCCGCCGCGACCTGCGCGGACGCCTTCGCGATGCGGCTGGCCGCGATGAGCTCCTGCGCGCGCGTGATCTTCTGCGTCGACTGGATGCTCTTGATCCGCCTGCGCAGGATCCTCTCGCGACCACCGGCCATCGTGAACCGCTATTCGCTCGCGGCGTCGGCGAGACCGGCGACGAACGAGGCGTGGAAGTCGTTCACCGCGGCCGACAACGCGTCGTCGCCGGGGAGTGCGCCGGTGTCGCGGATCTCGGCGAGGAGGCCCGAGTAGCGCGTGCTGAAGTACTCATGGAGCTCGGTCTCGAAGCGCTTGACCTCGCTGACCGGGAGGTCGTCGAGGACACCGCTCGTGCCCGCGAACACCGACAGCACCTGGAGCTCGACCGGCATCGGCGAGTTCAGCGGCTGCTTGAGCAGCTCGACGAGCCGGTAGCCACGCTCGAGCTGGGCCTTCGACACCGCGTCGAGGTCCGATGCGAACGTCGCGAAGGCCTCGAGGTCACGGAACTGCGCGAGGTCGACCTTCAGCGTTCCGGCGACCGAGCGCATGGCCTTGACCTGCGCGGCACCACCGACCCGGGAGACCGAGATACCCACGTCGACCGCGGGCCGCACACCCGAGCGGAACAGGTTCTCCTGGAGGTAGATCTGGCCGTCGGTGATCGAGATCACGTTGGTCGGGATGTACGCCGAGACGTCGCCGGCCTTGGTCTCGATGATCGGCAACGCGGTGAGCGATCCGCCCCCGAGCGCCTCGCTGAGCTTCGCGGCGCGCTCGAGCAGGCGGCTGTGGAGGTAGAAGACGTCGCCGGGGTACGCCTCACGTCCCGGTGGGCGGCGGAGCAGCAGCGAGATCTGGCGGTACGACTCGGCCTGCTTCGAGAGGTCGTCGTAGACGACCAGCGCGGCTTCGCCGTGGTCCATCCAGTGCTGGCCGATCGCGCAGCCGGCGTACGGGGCGAGGTACTTGAACACGGCCTCGTCGGCGGCGGGGGCGTTGACGACGACCGTGTACTCCATCGCGCCGTGCTCTTCGAGGGTGGCGACGGTCTGCGCGACGGTCGAGCCCTTCTGGCCGATCGCGACGTAGATGCACTTCACGCCCTGGCCCTTCTGGGCGAGGATCGTGTCGATGGCGACGGTGGTCTTGCCGGTCTTGCGGTCGCCGATGATGAGCTCACGCTGACCGCGCCCGATCGGCGTCATCGCGTCGATGGCCTTGATGCCGGTCTGCAGCGGCTCGTGCACGGGCTGGCGGCCGACGATGCCCGGTGCCTGCACCTCGAGCCGTCGGGTCTCCGACGTCGCGATCGGGCCCTTGCCGTCGATCGCCTGGCCGAGCGCGTTGACGACCCGGCCGATCAGCGCGTCGCCGACGGGTACCGAGAGGATGCGCCCGGTCCCCTTGACCGAGCCACCTTCTTCGATGTGGCTCGCACTGCCCAGCACCACGGCGCCGATCGACTCTTCGTCGAGGTTCAGGGCGAGGCCGAGGATTCCCCCCTCGAACTCGAGCACCTCGTTCACCGAGGTGGACGGCAGGCCCCCGACACGCGCGATGCCGTCACCGACCTCGAGCACGCGGCCGACTTGGGCTTGCGAGAGCGACGGCGTGAACGTGTCGATGTGCTTGTGCAGTGCCGCAGCGATCTCGTCGGCATTGATGGTCAATTCAGGCATGTCAGATCTGCTCTTTCAGTTGCTCGAGCCGATGACGGACGGAGCCGTCGATCACGATGTCGCCGATGGTGGCCACGATGCCGCCCATCACCGACGGATCGACGATCACCTTCACTTCGACGTCCTTGTCGGTTGCACGGTTCAGCGCGACCCGCAGGCGATCGATCTGCTCCTGGTCGAGCGGGATCGCGCTGCGCACCTCCGCGATGGCTTGCTTCCGCTCCGCGGCGGCGAGCTCCACGAACCGGTCGACGATCTCCGAGAACTCACCGGCGCGTCCCGACGAGACCACGAACGAGGCGAGGGCCATGCTCGTCTGCAGGGCCTTCTCGCCGAGCAGCTCCTCGACCACCGCGACCCGGCGGTCGGCGGGCAACGCGCGGTCGCTCAGCGCCATGCGCAGTTCGTCGTTGCCCTCGAAGGTGCGCGCGAATCGGAACAGCTCATCCTCGACTTCTGCGAGGTGGCCTTCCACGCGCGCGACTTCGAGGAGCGCGTTGGCGTACGCCTCGATCCGCGAGCTCTCGGGCACGGTTAGTTGCTCCCTACCTGGTTGATGTAGTTCTCGATCAGCGCGATCTGCGTGTCGTGGTCGAGGTTGCGCTCGACGACCTTCTCGGCCAATTCGATCGACAGCTCGGCGACGCGCGTCGAGAGGTCGCTCATCGCCCGCTCCGTGGCGAGCCGGATGTCCTCGGCCGCACGCGCACGCATGCCTGCGAGCTCGTCGTCGATCGCGGCGATGCGCTCCCGGCGCACGCGCTCGGCATCCTGACGGGCCTCTTCGATGATCCCGGCCGCCTCATTGCGCGCATCCGCGAGCTGACGGCGGTAGTCCTCGAGCGAGGTCTCGGCTTCCACGCGTGCCTCCTCGGCCTTGCTGAGGTCGCTCGCGATGCGGTCCTGGCGCGCCTTGAGCCCGGCCTTCACCGCAGGCCACGCCTTCCACGCCAGCAACGACAACACGATGACGAACGCGATCGACGCCCAGAGGATCTCTTTGCCCTCGGGCAGGATCGGGTTCTTGGCCTTGACGTCCTCCACCTTCGCGGCAGCGAGGAACAAGGTTGCAAGCACAGCGTTCCCCTAGCTCTTGGCGAGGAAGAAGAGCACGAAACCGAACAGGGCGAGCGCCTCGGTGAACGCGATACCGAGGAACATCGTCGTGCGGATGGTGCCCTGCATCTCGGGTTGACGGGCCATCGCGGTGATGGCGCTGCCGACCACGAGGCCGATGCCGATGCCCGGGCCGATGGCCGCGGCGCCGTACACGATGCCGGCACCGATCGACTGCAGACCGGCCTTGAGCTCACCGGCCTGCTGGGCCGCAAGGAGCAGAGTGGACATGATGGTTATCTCCTGGTTGTTTTCGGTTGCGAGCTGTCAGTGATCAGGGTGCAGCGAGTCGCCGATGTAGACGGCGGCGAGCAGCGTGAAGATGTACGCCTGCAGGAAGCCGACGAGGATCTCGAATCCCGTGACTGCCACGTTCAGTGCGAACGCGGGGATCGCCACGAGCTTGAGGACGCCGACGTTGTTCACCGCGTACGCCGTGAGCAGCGACAGCGCGGTGAGCAGGATGTGGCCCGCCATCATGTTGGCGAGAAGTCGGACTGCGAGCGAGAAGGGCCGCACGAGGAACAGCTGCACGAACTCGATCGGCGTCACGAGGATGTAGAGGAATTTCGGCACACCCGGCGGGAACAGGTGCCCGGTGAGGTACTTGAGCTTGTGGTGCTTGAACCCGACGAACAGGTAGATCCCGTAGACCATGATCGCCAGGAACCCCGGGACACCCATGCGAGACGTCGGGGGGAACTGGATGCCGGGGATCACTTCCCAGAAGTTGAGGAAGAGGATCCAGAGGAAGAGGGTGCCGAGGAACGGCGTGTACCGCTCCGCGTCATGACCGACGACGTCTCTCGTGATGCCGTTGTCGATGAACTCGTACGTCATCTCGACGACGTTCTGCATGCCGCTCGGCTGCAGCTTCATCTTCCGGCTGCCCGAGAACATGAAGGCGATCACGAAGATCGACGAGAGGATGATCAGGATCACCGTCTTGTTGATCGCGAACGGCGTTCCTTCGAACCAGATGTCCTTCCACCGGAAGAGCTCGTCGACCGGTGGGAACACGAAACCGCCGAGAACAGGCAATTCCTACCTTCCTAGTTTCTCTTGGCCGAATCTCTCGTGGCCGTAGCTCTTGCCCGGCTTGAGGCCGGGCGCACCGAGCGTGAGGCTCACGTGGCGGGTCTCCCACGTGAGCAGCGAGATGTGCACCACCGCGACCGTGAGCACGAGCACGGGGACGTCGATCCACGACACCTGCTCGAGCGCGAGCGCGATGCCGAAGAGGATGCCGATGCGTACGACGAAGCCGCCGAGCATGACGCCCATGACCGCGCCGGGCGAGCGCTGCGCGACCCAGGTGATGAGCCGCGCCGACGCGAGGAAGTTGAGCGCCACCAGCACGAGCCCGATCAAAGCGCTGACGAGGCCGTCGAGGCCGCGGAACACGCCGGCGACGAGCAGCACGATCGGCGTGACGAGGAGCATGCGCCGCACGAGGTCGCGCGCGATCTCGCCCTCGTAGGCGACGGGGGGGTTCACCGCATGCGTCGTGCCCACGGCTTCCCCTCTTCGTGAAGCGCCATGCGGCCCTTGTACTCGTAGTACGCGGTGACGGCGGAGGCGAGCACGCCGAACAGGCCGAGGATGATGAGGAACAGCGGGGCGGTACCGAGCAGGTGATCGAGCAAGGCGCCCAGTGCGCCGAAGAGCACAGGACCGACCACGAGGGTCAATGCCTGGGTCAGCCCGTCGCCGTACCCCTTCTGCTCTCTTGCCGTCTCGTCGGCGGCGTCCACACGATTCCCCCTCAGACCCCCGCGCGTCGCTGCGCAGGGAGCTTGTGAATCTTTTCTCAAACTAGCGGACGCATTTCCGGCGATGCAACTCGGAGGCCCGCAGAACTCTGCTTTCTAGCCGCTTTTCCTCCGTCGGCGCTCGTCGAGCGCAACGACGTCGTCGGAGGCCGCCGACTCCTTCGCCAACGCGGCCTCCTCGCGCACGCTCCGGACGCCCGGATGGAAGTAGACGTAGAGCAGCAGCCCCATCCCCACGACGCCGAGCGGCACCAGCGAGTTGCCGCGGTTGGTGAACGTCGGCAGCAGCACCACCGCGGACAGCAGCGCGGTCCACGCCCACAGGATGATCACGGCGCGACGCGGGCCGTGGCCCATGCGCATGAGCCGGTGGTGCAGGTGCTCCTCGTCGCGTTGCGCGAAGTTCTGCCCCTTCAGCAGGCGCCGCACGAACGAGAACGCGGTGTCGATGATCGGCACGCCGAGGATCACGAGCGGGATCAGCAACGGCGCGAAGTAGAAGTAGGTCTGGCCGCTGAACGGGTCCGACGTTCGGCCACCGATCGTGATCACGAGCGTGGCCATGAGCAAGCCGAGGAACATCGCGCCCGCGTCGCCCATGATGATGCGCGCAGGGCTGAAGTTGTGCGGCAGGAACCCTGCGCACACACCGACCGTGATCGCGGCAACGAGCGGCGCCATGTTGGAGCCACCGAGGAGGCCGGCTTTGAACAGCCGATCGGCGTAGAGGAACATCGCGCCGGCGGCGATGAACACGATGCCGGCCGCGAGCCCGTCGAGGCCGTCGATGAGGTTGATCGCGTTGGCGAGCAGCACGACACCGATGACCGTCACGAGCGGCGCGAGATCGGGCGACAGCACCACGAACTCGGAGTTCGCGAACGGCACCCGGAAGAACAGCATGGTGACGCCGAGCAGCGACAGCACGCTGCCACTGAGCACCTGGCCGGCGATCTTGGCGGGCGGTGACACCGGGCGGATGTCGTCGATCGCGCCGACGAGGAACATCACCGCCGCGGCGAGGAGCAACCCGACCGGCTCCGTGTTGTCGGTGAACATCTCACGGAACTGGTCGACCTGTGACGCGACCGCGAACGCGACGAGGAAGCCCACGAACATCGCCGCACCGCCCAGTGACGGCAACGGCGTCGTGTGCACGCTGCGAGGGCCAGGCATGGCGATGGCACCGATCCGTGGTGCTGCCCACCTCATCACGAAGGTGAGGAGGAACGTGACGACCGCGGCGATCCCCGCAACGAGGATGTAGTTGGGCAAGAGCTGGTTCGCCTACTGCTCGAACAGGTCGGGGTAGGGCCTGAAGCGCGCGCACAGGTCGTTGACCTGCTCCATCACATCATTGGCAACGTCGCCGGCGATGTGCTCGTCGCCCGTCTTGCGCAGCACCTGGGCGATCAGTGCCGCGATCTCCCCCATCTCCGCCTCGCGCATCCCTGCGGTCGTGACCGCGGCGGTACCGAGGCGCAACCCGCTCGTGACGAACGGCTTCTCGGGGTCGTTCGGGATCGCGTTCTTGTTGCAGGTGATCCCGGCGCGGTCGAGCGCCTCCTGCGCCACCTTCCCGGTGACGCCGAAGGGCCGCAGGTCGACGAGCATGAGGTGGTTGTCGGTGCCACCCGACACGATGCGGAACCCTTCGTCGGCCAGCGCGGCCGCGAGCGCGGCGGCATTCGTGACGATCGCAGCCGCGTAGTCGGAGAACGACGGCTGCAGCGCCTCGCGGAAGGCGACCGCCTTCGCCGCGATCACGTGCATCAACGGACCGCCCTGCATGCCGGGGAAGACCGCCTTGTCGATCGCGGCGCCGTGCTCGGCGCGACTGATGATCGCACCCGCACGCGGGCCGCGCAGCGTCTTGTGCGTGGTCATGGTGACGACGTCGGCATACGGCACCGGTGACGGGTGTGCACCTCCCGCGATCAGGCCCGCGATGTGCGCGGCGTCGACGAGCAGCAGCGCGCCGCACACGTCGGCGATCTCGCGGAACGCGGCGAAGTCGATGACCCTCGGGTACGCCGTCGCGCCCGCGATGATCATCTTCGGCTGCGCGTCGAGCGCGAGCTTGCGGATCTCGTCGTAGTCGAGGGTCTCCGACTCGGGATCGACGCCGTAGGCGACGAAGTCGTAGAGGCGCCCGCTGAAGTTCACCGGCGACCCGTGGGTGAGGTGCCCACCCTGGTCGAGGCGCATGCCCATCACCTTGTCGCCCGGGTTCAGCAGCGCGAGGAAGGCGGCCATGTTGGCGTTGGCGCCCGAGTGCGGCTGCACGTTGGCGTGGTCGGCGTCGAACAGCTCGCACAGGCGGTCGCGGGCGAGCGTCTCGGCATCGTCGACCACCGCGTTGCCGCCGTAGTAGCGCTTCCCCGGGTAGCCCTCGGAGTACTTGTTGGTGAGCACGGAGCCCTGGGCCGCGAGCACCGCGGGCGACACGAAGTTCTCCGACGCGATCAGCTGCACCGTGGTGTTCTGGCGCGCGGTCTCGCGGCGGATGATGTCGGCGATCTCGGGATCGGTCGCGGTCAACGCGTCGAACTCAGCGCTCACTACCCACCTTCTTCGATGTCGTGGATCTCGGCGACCCGGCGTTGGTGGCGACCACCTTCGAACTCCGTGGTGAGCCAGACCCGCAGGATCTCGTCGGCCAGCCCCTCGGCGACGATGCGCGCGCCGATCGACAGCACGTTGGCGTCGTTGTGCCGCCGCGAGTACTCCGCGGTGTAGAGGTCGTTGCAGAGCGCGGCCCGCACTCCGTGCACCTTGTTGGCGGAGATCTGCTCACCCTGGCCGCTCCCGCCCAGCACGATCCCGCGCTCGGCGCGGCCGGCGGCGACCTCGCGGCCCACCCCGGCGCAGATCGGCGGGTAGTCGACCGGCTCCTCGGACCCCGTGCCGAGGTCGATCACATCGTGACCGCCGTCGTGCAGGACCGAGATGAGGTGCTCCTTCAAGCGGTAGCCCGCGTGATCGGAGCCGATGGCTATCCGCATGAGCGCTCCTGCGACGGCAACTTCCGCAGTCTAGATACGGACCCTCCCGCGATCCGAGGCTTACGCTCCGCGGATGAATGGTGGCGCGCTCCCGAAGGTCACTCCGTACCTTCTCCGGCGGGCCGACACCATGTGTGAACGGAGGCTCGCGAAGTCGTTCGCGGGCGACGACGCCTCCCCCGACCCGGTGCACCGGTCACGGCTCCGGGACGCGTTCCTCGCCGCGGCCCGGGAGACGCACGCCGAGCTGCGCCGACCGGAGATCGGCGACTTCGCGGGAATCGGCCCCGACCTCGAGCCGGAGGAGCGCGCGGTCCTCGCGCAGGCTGCGCACTGGTACGTGCAGCTCTTCGGTGACCGCGCGGTGCGCTACGAGGACCACGACCTCGACACTCCGACCGTGTCGCCGGTACGCGCGGTGCGCGTCGGCGGCTGGGTCGACCTCGCGGTCGTCGACGCCGACGGCGCCAAGGAGGTCCGCCAGTTCTCGCTCTGGGACGGCGCGCGCGTCCCCTCCGATCCGCTCGAGCTCGAAGCAGTGCGCACTGCGGTGCTGCGGCTCACCAAGTGGGCCGACGGCGCGCCACTGCGCGTCGTGTGGGCCGACCTCGTGAGCGGCATCGCGCGCGAGCGCGTCGTCGACTCCGAAGTCGAGCGGATCGAGCTGACCACCTGGCTCGACGCGCGACTGCAGATCGTGCGCGAGCGCACCCGCGAGCCCGTGGCGAGCAACGGTGACGACTGTCGCGGGTGCGGGTACGTCGCCGCGTGCCCGGAGCACCCGTCGGGCGCGCACTACGGCAGCCGCCGTGACTTTCTGCCTGGGATCGTCTCGCTCACGCCCACCGGGCTCGACACCTGGCACCGGTGCCGCCGCGACTGGCGCAACGCGTACGTGCTCTCGATCCCGTCGAGTGACGGCTCCGGCAACACGGTGCACGGCCAGCAGGTGCACGATCTCCTGCGGTTCATCCACGGCTCCGGGTCGTGCCAGGACGACGCGTACGTACGGGAAGCGCTCGAGGCGAACGGCTTCGAGACCGACACGCGCGTCCACGCCGAGCTCACCAACCACGCGCGCCGCTGCCCCACCGACGCGGTCGCGCTCGGCCACGAGATCACGCGGGCGCGGTTCCACCGCAAGCCGATGCCGCCGTTCATGGCCACCGCGCGGATCGATGCGTTGTGGGTGCACGACGGGATCCTCGACGCGCGCGACTACAAGACCGGTCAGGTGTGGAGCGAGCAGCTCAGCCTCGACCGCCAAGCGCGACTCCAGGCGTGGGTGCTCGCGCCGATCGCACAGGTTCGCGGGCTCCGGCTGCGGATCGCGTTCGAGCACCTGTCGCCCGACGTGCGCGAGGATCCCGAGCCTTTCGAGCCCGACGCCGACGACCTCGACGCGATCGAGGAAGAGCTGCGCGCGACCGTCGAAGCGATGCGCGCCGAGACGGTGTACGCCGGCATCGCCGATCCGGAAGTGTGCCGGACCTGTCGCTACCGCTCGATCTGCCCCGACTCGGCCGTCCCCGGACTCCCCGTGTGGCCGATGGTCGAAGCGGAGGACGCGCCCGACATCATGGACGCGTGAACGTGATGCAACCCGTCGCACCCGCGTCCAAGGGCCAGATGATGCGGCGCGGGTTCGCGAAGCACTGCGCGCGTTGCGGGTCCGGCCTGCTCTTCACCAATTGGTTCGACATCGTCGACGACTGCCCGCGCTGCGGGCTGCACTTCGAACGCGAGGAGGGCTACTGGGCCGGCGCGCTCGCGATCAACATCGGCTTCACCGCCGCGGTGTTTGCGATCGCACTCATCACCGCGCTCGCGTTCACCATTCCCAAGGTCCCCGTCGCGCCGATCTTGGCGGTGCTCATTCCGCTGATGATCGTCCTGCCGATCGTCTTCTACCCGTTCTCCAAGACGATCTGGGTGGCCGTCGACCGCGCGCTGCTCCAGCACATGGACGCCGGCGAGCGCCTCGACGAGCAGATGTAGCGGTTGCTCCCCGCGCGATGTGGCGCGCGCTACGCGGCAAGCGGGTTCCGCGTCTTCAAGGACGGGAAGCGCGAGAAGTCGCGGTCCTGGGTCCAGAGCTCTTCGATCCCATGGACGAGACACAGCGCGGCGATCCGTGCATCGTGCACTCGGGGTCCGATCACATCCGACGCTGCGAGCACCCTGCGGAGCTGCGGCCAGTAGTTGACGGTCTCGGAGAGAACGACGAGCGACGGCGACTCGGTCCAACTGTCGACTTGATCGAGCGCGCGATCGAGACTCGTCGGCGGGTCGAAGATCCGAGGGTGCGTGACGACCGCGAGGAACTCGTGCATGCACGGCCACGGAATCGCCCACGCGTCGGGCGCCTCGGCGAGCGCTCTGAGCGCGGGCCGTGCCAACTCGTGTCCGGGCGCGTCGTCACGCGACGCGGCGACCAGCACGTTCGTGTCGACCGCGATCACGTGCCCGTCTCGTAGATCACGTCGCGGATCCGGTCCCACTGTGCATCCTTGAACTCGGGCGCGAGCCCCCTCCCGCCGCGGAGCGTCGTGTCTCGCAACGTGAAGGCCGCCGGGTCGGTCGCGTCGAGCGTCCGCCGCAGCCCGTCCTCGACGAGCGCACGGAGCGTCGTATGACGACGACGCGCCGCAGCCCTCGCCTCCTCGAGGAGCCCGTCGGCGATGTCGATGGTCGTCTTCATGTGACCCATACTAGCAACCTATGACAATATGGGTCACCCATATTCTCGTCAGTTGCCGCCCGCGAGGTCGACACGGAGGGTCAGGACGCCGTCGGTGAAGTCCCAGGTGGCGTCGCCGATGATGGCGAAGTCCTGGAAGTCACGCTGGGCCTGCTCGACGAAGCGCTGGCGGTCCGCACCGGCAACCGGCGGGAGCGGCCGATCCTTCACTGCCGCCGCCCGCTCGCGGAACCGGGCGATCATTGCGTCGACATCGAGCTCGTCAGCCATGTTTCGGAACGCTAGCCAGACAGCCGCGCCACGAGCACCCGGTCGCGGCCGGCAAGGTCGGCGCGGATCGTGACCTCGTGGAACCCCGCGGCTCGTGCGCGTTCGCTCGCGTCCGACGCCTGGTGCGGCGCGAGCTCCACGACGAGCGCGCCTCCGTCCGTGTCGAGCCAGTCGGGCGCGCCCGCGACGATGGCCGCGATGGACTCCATACCGGTCGGGCCACTGACCAGCGCGCCGTAGGGCTCCCACTCGATCACGTCGCGAGGGAGGTCGGCGACCTCGTGCTCCGCGATGTACGGCGGGTTCGCCACGATCACCCGGATGCGGCCCCGCAGGTCGTCGGGCAGCGCGTCGAACCACGAGCCCGACGCGAGCCGCACGCGCGTCGCGGCCACTCCGGTACCGGAGAGGTTGGCGCGGGCGACGGCCAGTGCGTCGTCGCTCGCGTCGGTCGCCCACACCAGCACCTCGGGGAGCGCCGTGACCAACGCCAGCGCGAGCGCGCCCGATCCCGTCCCGAGGTCGACGAGCGGGAACGCGTCGTCCACCATCGTCCACGGCTCCGGCGGCCCACGCCGCGCCCCGAGGCGCGCGGCTTCGTCGATCGCGACTTGCGCAACCACTTCGGTCTCCGGACGCGGCACCAGCACGCGCCGGTCGACGATCAGGTCGAGGCCGAGGAACTGCCACTCCCCGAGCACGTACTGCAACGGCTCCCCGCGCGCGCGGCGCGCGACCATGTCGTCGACGTGCGCGGACGCCGCGTCGGTGGCGGGCTCGCTCTCGCCCATGACGAGCTCCACGCCGTCGTAGCCCGAGACGCGCTCGATCATCCACCGCGCTTCGGAGTCGGGCGCGTCGACCGCGAGCGCGCGCAGCTCCCGCTCCGTCTGCTCACGCAGCTCTCGCCAGGTGCGCACCGTCAGCAGGAAAGCGCGATCACGCGCGGCCGTCGCCGCCGAGCTGCTCGGCGCGCTCGGCCACCGCCAGCGCATCGGTGAGATCGTCGAGCTGACCGGTGAGCACGTTGTCGAGCGAGTGCAGCGTGAGCCCGATGCGATGGTCGGTGACGCGGTTTTCCTTGTAGTTGTACGTGCGGATCTTGTCGGACCGGCCACCGCTCTTCACCTGATCGCGCCGGGTGGACGACATCTCGGCCTCCTGCCGCTCACGCTCGGCCTCGAGCAACCGGCTCCGCAGGATGCGCAGCGCCTTCTCCTTGTTCTGGAGCTGGCTCTTCTCGTCCTGGCAGGTGACGACGAGGCCGGTCGGCTTGTGAGTGAGGCGCACCGCCGAGTCGGTGGTGTTCACCGACTGACCCCCCGGCCCACTCGACCGGTAGACGTCGACCTGGAGCTCGTGCTCGTTGATGTCGACGTCGACTTCCTCGGCTTCCGGCAGCACCGCGACCGACGCCGCGCTCGTATGCACGCGACCCTGGCTCTCGGTGACCGGCACACGCTGCACGCGGTGGACGCCCGCTTCGTGCTTGAGCCGCGACCAGGCGTCGTCGCCCTTGACCACGAACGTGATGTCGCGGAAGCCGCCCATGTCGGAGAGCTGGCGATCGAGGACCTCGACCTTCCAACGATGCAGGTCCGCGTAGCCCTCGTACATGTGGAAGAGGTCGGCCGCCCACAGGTTGCCCTCCTCGCCGCCCTCTCCCCCGCGGATCTCGACGATGACGTTGCGCCCGGCATCCGGGTCGCGCGGGATCAGCAGCTCACGGAGCTGCGCGTCGAGCTCGGTGAGCTGCGCGTCCTTGGCGTCGATCTCCGCCTGCAGGTACTCGCGCATCTCGGCGTCGTCCTCCGACACCAGCAGCTCGCGCGCGTCCGCGAGATCCGCCTCCGTGGCGCGGTACTCGCGGTATGCGTCGACGATCGGCTTGATCTCGGCGTGGCGACGGCCGGCTTCGCGCGCGCGCGTTCTGGTCGCCGGACGCGTAGATCTCCGACAACCTCGCCTCGAGCTTCTCGAGCTCGGTCTCCAGTTCGCCAAGGCGATCGAACATGGACGTCAGGGTAGTGACGCCAGATTGTCGGGCAGGCTCGCGAATCAGGAGAAGAGATCGTCCTGTAGCGCGCGGAGCGCGGGATCGAGCGGCATCGCCGCGAACTCGTAGTCGTCGATGGCCAGAGGGGGATGATCGGACGCCGGCTTGCGGGCCATCGCGGCGGCGAGCACCGGCTCCAGGCGCTTCGCCTTGTCGCGTTGGGCCTGCTCGTCGCGTTCGATGAATTCCGGCAGGACCTCGCGGCCGAACAGCTCGAGGCTCTCCATGATGTGCTCGTGCCGGTTGTGCCCCGACTGGCTGCAGAGGATCACCTGGTCGACGCCGGCATCCTCGTAGCGCCGCAGGTAGTCACGGATCTGGTCGGGCGTGCCGATGGCGCCGCGCAGGCCGAAGAAGCCCTCCTGCTGCACGATCTGCGCGCCGAGCCGCTCGCCCTCGGTCATGGCGGCCTCGACCGCCTCCGGCGAGTAGCCCTGCTGCGCACGCTGTGCTCGGTACTCGGCCCACACGTCGGTGCGACCCGGCTGATGACGGCCGAACACGTAGTAGTGCGCGAGCGAGTATCCGAAGAAGTTGGCGCCTTCGAGGCCGCGATCGATCGCGACGCTCTCGTCCTCGTGGCACATGAAGGTGGTGACGCACGCGACGTTGGGATTGACGACATCGCCGATCGGCACGCACTCCGCCGCGAGCGTGTCGTAGTAGTCGGTCATCCAGTGCTGCGCCTCTTCGGGATTGATGAACGCGAACGCGAGCGCGCCGATGCCCTTCTGTGCCGCGAGGTGAATGGTCTCGCGCCGGCTCGCCGCCACCCACACCGGCGGGTGCGGCTTCTGGATCGGCTTGGGTACCACGTTGCGCGGCGGCATCGTGACGTACTGGCCGGCATGCCCGGTGAACGGTGTCTCCGTCATGCACCGCAGCGCGACCCGCAGGCCTTCCTCCCACATCGCGCGCTTCTCCTCGGGATCGATGAGGAACCCGCCGAGCTCCGCCTCCGACGACGACTCACCCGTACCGAAGTCGGCGCGGCCGGCCGACACGAGGTCGAGCATCGCCACACGCTCCGCGACGCGCGCCGGATGGTTGAACGGCGGCGGCGTCTGCACGATCCCGTGACCGAGGCGGATGCGGTTCGTGCGCTGCGACACCGCGCCGAGGAACACCTCGGGCGCGCTCGAGTGGCTGTACTCCTCGAGGAAGTGGTGCTCGACCTCCCACACGTAGTCGATCCCGATTGCGTCCGCGAGCTCGCACTGGTCGAGCGCGTCGCGGATGAGCCGCGCCTCGGCGCCTTCCTCCCACGGCCGCGGCAACTGGTGCTCGTAGAAGATCCCCACCTTCATGCGGGGACGGTAACCGGTCAGGCGAGGACAGGGAGGGGCGCGAAGCCCTTGCCGACGATTGCCTCGGCGTCGACGCCGAGCCAGCCTTGCGCGGCGGTGGCGTACAACGTGCGGAAGTCGACCGTGTGCACGAGGTTGCCGTTGTTGTCGAGCTGGGTGAGCTCGGCGGCGCGCCGTAGCGCCCGCCCTTGACGCCCGCCCCGATGAGGAAGTGCGGCGCCGCAGTGCCGTGGTCGGTGCCGCTCCCGTTCTCGGCCGGCCGGCGCCCGAACTCCGACACCGTCATCACCAGCGCGCGATCGGTCCCGCCCGCGGTGTCGAGCGTGGTGAAGAACGTATCGAGACCGAGGTCGAGGTCGGCCATCAGCACCGGGTGACGAGCGGCCAGACCCTGGTGGGTGTCGTAGTCGCCGAGGCCGCTCACGTAGATGACCCGCGGCGGGTGCTTGGCGACGACGAGCTGGGCCGCGAGCTTCAACGACTCGGAGACGGTGCTCCCCTGCTTGCCGGCCTGGTTGGCGTACAGGCCATCGCTCGGCCCCGTCGACGACTGGGCGTCGCTGAGGTCGGCGTCGAGTTGCGACCGCGCCTTCACCGTGAGGTGGATCGCCTCCTGGACCTGCCCGAGCAGCGACGCGGGATCTGGCGACGCAGGCGTGAACCCGCCCCACGCGGCGATGAGATCGTCCGGGGTGTCGGCCCACGCGGGCACCGACGGCTGGAGCCCGGTCGTGTCGGCGATCGACGTCGCGAACGACTGGTTGCCGAGGAGCGCGGGTGACGGGACCGGACCGATGCTGATCGCTGCGAGTGGGTCGTCGAACCCGACCGTGCCGTCGAGGTACCGACCGATCCACCCGCTGCCGTCACCGGTACCCGGCGTGCCCGTCCACCAGTAGGCGAGCGACGCGAAGTGCGAGAGGTTCGGGTCGGGATAGCCGACGCCCTCGATGATCGCGACCTGCCCCGCCTTGTAGCGCTCCGCGAGCTTGACCAGCTTCGGGCTCAGGCCGACGGAGTCGTCGAGCGCGATGGCATCCGCGACCGCAAGCGTCGGCCGCAGCGCGCGGTAGTTGGGGTCGGCCATCGGTACGACCGTGCTGAGCCCGTCGTTCCCACCTCCGAGCTCGAGGACGATCAGGGTGCGGTCGGCGCGGCCGGGCCCGAGCGCTCCGGTCGTCGGACGCGGCGCAGCCGCCGTGCCCGATCCTCCCGACGAACCGTCGCTCTGCCACACCGTGAGGCCGTACCCGGCCGCCACCGCGGCAGTCGTCGCGACACCGAGGCCGGTGAGGAAGCGCCGGCGCGACATGTGCGCGTTCATGTGAGCGTGAACTCCGGTGACGTGACCGCGAGCGAGAAGCGGGTCGACGGGCTGTGCTGCTTCGCGAGGACCGCGCGCGATCGGTCGCTGACATCGAACACGCCGAGCGATGCGAACACGTCGTCGACCGACTGGCGCTTCGTCGGCGGCGCGACCACCGACTGCAGCAGGTCGAAGGAGTGCACGAGGTTCCCCGGCCCGATGAGACGCGCGCCCTTCGGGTAGCCGCCGACGTTCGGCGGGAGGAACGGGAGATAGCTCATCGTGCGCAGCGCCGTCGACAACGAGCCTCGCCGCCCGTTCTGCGTCGCACGCGCACGCACCTGCCCGAGGTTCACCGCGTCGGTGCCACTCGCCTGCATGATCGCGACGACCTTCTCGACCGGGGTCCGGTACTTCGACCGCACCGCGTCGTCGGAGACGAACGCGTCGTCCTGCACGATCGCCTCGACCAACGGCATGATCTCGTAGTCGCGGCGAAACGTCTTGCCGAGGCGCTGGACTGTCGCGTCGGTGGGAGTCGTGCCGACGATCTCGCGGTACAACTTCGCGGCCACGAACTTCGCGGTCGACGGGTGCCCGAGGACCACGTCGAGCGCGCCGTCCATGTCGAACGCGCCCGTCTTCCCGAGGAACGTCTTCACGCCGGTGTCGTGACGACGCGCCACGAAGACCGCGTTCCACGGCGAGTTGAGCTGGTTGCCGATGCGGCCGGGGACGTCGACGACCCAGCCGGTGAACGCTCGCGACGCGGCGACGACGTCGTCCTGCGTGTAGCCGCCGTCGCGGCCCATGGTGAAGAGCTCGAGCACCTCGCGGCCGAAGTTCTCGTTGCGCTGCTGCGCCGAGTTCTTGATGCCGTCGAGGTACAGCACCATCGCGGGGTCGCGCGAGACGGCCTTGAGCATGTCGGCGAAGTTCCCGGTGGCGTGCTGGCGCAGGGTCAGGTGCTGCTTCCACATCAGGTAGGGCTGGAGAACCTTCGCGAGGCTGGTGGCGAAGTGGTCGTGCCAGAACCAGACGAGGCGCTCCTCGATCATTCGGTCGGGGCTCGCCATCCGCGCGAACCACCACGAGATCGGCTGGGCGATCGTCGTGAGGTCCCGGCTGGCCGTGTAGTCGGCCGGGGCCGGGAAGTTCAGCGGCGCCGCCGGGGCGGCCGACAGGTCGAGCGCCCGCGCCGTCGCGGCCCCGGTGTCGCGCAGATCGGCGAGCACCTCGGGATGTGCCCCCATCGACAGACGTCGTATGACGTGGGAGACGCGCTCACGGGACGACGCCTGGGCCGGCACGACGCGAGGATGACACGTCCGTGTGAGGGAGATGTCAGGTGACACCCATGCGGTCGTCAGGGCGGCGCCGGCGTCGCATTTCGACCACCAGCGCCAGACCCAACACGGCGAGCAGGATGCCGAGCCCGAAGATCCGCGCGATGCCGGAACCGGTGAATGCGAGCGGCCCGGCACTCGTTCCCGTGCCGGTGCCCGTGCCCGAGCCGGCGCCGGTCGTCGTGCTCACGCCGCCCGGGTCGATGGCCCCGTTCACGAACGTGCAGACCACCTGGTCACCAGGAGCGAGGGTCAGAGACGCCCGCGCCAGGGCGACGATCGTCGACCCGGTCCCGCCGCCTGTACAGCTGATGGCGCTGAGCGCATAGCTGCCGTCGGCAGGCTGGAACTCCGTGATGACGTACTGCTGGCCGGCCGCGATGTTCCCGATCACCTGACGGTTGCCGTTGGTGCCGTCATCGACCAGCGAGAAGCTGGACGGTAGGGCGCCACCCGTCACGGTGAACTGGAACGGTGTCGAGGTTTTCGGCTGCGCGTCCTTGACGATGGTGAGGCTGGTGAAGCCGACCGACACGTCGTCGTAGTTGTTCGTGTTCGCCGGCTCACATGTGATGTCGGTGGGGGTCACCGCGCAGGGCGCTGCATCGTCGGAGCTCGTCACGATGACCTTGTTCACCAGCGGGACAGTCTGTGGCGTCGACGCCACCGTCACATTCATCGTGATCGACACCGGCGGGTCGGCCAGCTCCAGCAGCCCCTTCGGAATCGTGCAGGAGATCGTCCGACCGACCGGCGGATCGCAGACCACGCCGGGAGGGAGCTCGACGAAGGACACGAACGACACGCCGGCAGGCAAGACGTCGATAACCGCCGCATCGACGGTGGCGCCCGACGGACCGAGGTTGTCGACGGCCACGGTGTAGCTGAACGGCTGGCCCACCGACACCGCCGGCTGGCTCGCGTTCTTCGTGATCACGAGA
Source organism: uncultured Actinomycetes bacterium (assembly GCA_963721435.1). GTDB lineage: Bacteria > Actinomycetota > Acidimicrobiia > IMCC26256 > DASPTH01 > CAVRJC01. Next base: position 21,395 of record CAVRJC010000003.1, on the reverse strand, counting down.
TCCACCACACATTGCGCCTTCGCGATCGATGCGAGTGTGTCGCGCAGCGTGTCGAAGCCGGTCGTGAAGTAGTCGGCGGTCGCGGCATTCGAGCCGTTGTATGCGGTCGGCCCGGAGATCGCGGCGAGATTCTTGACCGACTCGGCGCCGATGCCGATGCCGATGCCGAGCACGCGGGTGTTCGCGCCATGGCCGCCGACGAGCGTCTTGACCGTGTTGGCCGACGCGATGCCGTTCTCGATCCGGTGGAAGTTCGTGCCGGACGGGCTGACACTGGTGCTGTCGACGGTCGGGTTGCCATCGGTGAGGACCATCACGAGGTCGTACCCGCTCGGGATCTGCGCGAGCGCGGCGTCCCAATTCGTCGAGCTGCCCTCGGTCGGCTTCACCAGATTGTCGATCGCGTCCGTGACAGTGGTGACGCCGGCGGCGGTCGACACCGAGGTGGCTGCGAGATTGGTGTTCCCTGCTGCAGGTGCAGCAGTCGCGAACGGATAGACGCCGACCGACGACGGCGTGCCACCCAGCGACGTGACGAAGTCCTTGGCCGCGGCCTTCATCTGGCCGAACTCGGTGTCATCGATCGAGCCCGACATGTCGAGCACCAACGCGATGTTGAAGCCGCACACCGACGGCAACGGCGGGTTGACCCGGCGGTTGGAGTACTTGCCCGAGTTGTAGTTGTAATCGCTCGTGGACAAGCCGGTGTTGTTGGGGATCGTCACAGTGCTGCCCGACGTGATCGTGAGCGGGCCGATCGCGTTCGTGTAGTCACGAGTGGTGTCGTCAGGGTCGGTGGCGAGTTGCGGCAGCGTCTGATACCCGGGCGGCGCCGTCGTCTCCACGGCGTAGAACGTTCCGGGCGGTAGTGACACGGAGCACACGCCGCTTGCGTTCGTCGGGCCGCACGTGGCCGGCGTCGCCGGCACCGTGAGGTCGGCATCGGTGTAGAGGCTGAAGACTGCACCAGCTGCCCCCGCGATGTCGCCGCCGACGCGGTCGCCACCCGCATTGATGGTGAGTGTTCCCGGCACGGGATCGGCGCTCGGCGCGACGGCCTCGGCGGCAGAGAAGCGCGTGGCGTGCGAGGACCCGCTCGTCGTCTCGACCGACGTGGGAAGAGTGCTCGTGTCGGCCCAGGCGGTTGCGAACGGCGTCACCGCCACTGCGACGACGAGCGTGAAGAGGACCCCGGCAAGCGTTGCGCGCGCGCGACGATGGTCCGACGCGCGCTGTTTGGGAGTTGCCGTCGATCCCTCGCCCATCGGGTTCCCCTGTTTCCCCTGGTCTCGGCACTGTCCGCCGAAACGTCGCCCGCGACTCAGGGAAAGGCCGGTCTCACCACTGCGCTCGCGCCAGGTACTTGTACCAGGTGACCGAAGGTCCTGGCGGTCTCAGCTCCTTACCCGCCACCCTCCGCGGAACCTCACGGAGAGTGACGGCGTGAAGTCTCGCACACGCAGAGTGGCGATTGCAAGCAGCGCAGCGTGGAGAACGCCGAAGACAACAGGGAATCAGGCGATCGCGGGCCGAGTGGTCGGTGCCGGTGCTGCGTACGCAGCGCGAGCGTTCACCTCGGCGAGCTGCTCCGCGGTGAGCACCGCGCGCAGCGACACGATCGCGACTTCGACTTGGTCGAGGCTCGGCTCACGCGTCGTGAGCTTCTGGAGCAGCAGGCCTGGGCGCATGAGAATACGAACCCACCGGTGCTGCATGTGCCGGGCCGCGTAGCGGATCACCTCGTAGCTCAACCCGGCGATGAACGGGATGAGGACGATGCGCGACCCGATGAGGTAGGGCCACGACGGACGGCCGACGAACGAGTACACGATGATGGTGACGACCATCACCGTCAGGAGGAAGTTGGTGCCGCAGCGCACGTGCTGGGTCGTGAACCGTTGGGCTGACTCAGGCGTGAGCGGCGCGTCGTTCTCGTAGGCTGCGATCGCCTTGTGCTCGGCGCCGTGGTACTGGAACACGCGCTTGATGTCCTTGAGACAGCCGATCAGGAGCAGGTAACCGAGGAAGATCGCCAGCCGGAGCGCGCCTTCGGAGACGTGGAACCAGAAGCCACTGAGGCCGAAGATGTTTCCCATGCCGTTGGCCGCGACCGCCGGCAGCACGATGAAGATCGCAGTGAAGAAGGCGAGTGCGATCCCGATGGTCCAGCCCATCGCCTTGCCCGAGATCCGCTCCTCCTCCGGCAGCTGGATGTTGGCCGACCACGACAGCGCCTTGAACCCGAGCGCCATCGACTCGCCCAGCGCCATCACCCCACGGACGAGCGGGATCTTCGACCACCGCTCCGCCCAGGCCGGGGCGTCGTGCAGCTCGGTCTGGATGTCGCCTTCCGGAGTGCGAACCGACACCGCCCACGTGCGCTCGCCGCGCATCATGACGCCCTCGACAACCGCTTGCCCGCCCATGTAACGGGGACTCGTGTCGGGAGGGTTCGAGCTCATGGGTCAGTCCTTGCTCTGTGCGGCCTTCGACTTCGCGTAGCGACGCTGGAAGCGCTCGACCCGGCCACCGGTGTCAACGAGCTTCTGCTTGCCGGTGTAGAAGGGGTGGCACTCGGAGCAGAGCTCCACTCGGAGCGACGGGACGGTGGAACGGGTGACGAACTCGTTCCCACAGGAACAGTGAACTCGGCATTCCACATACTCGGGATGAATGTCAGTCTTCATGAGTGCCTCAGTCTACGTAATCCGGCGGGACGGTATTCCCCCGGGCAGGCCTGCGCTTGCCCAACTCGGCGCAAAGTTCGGGGTCAGGACCCGGGGCTCGGCGCCTTGGCGATCTCGGAGAGGAACTGGTCGTTGCTCTTCGTGGTGCGGATCTTGTCGATCAGCAGCTCGAGGCCCTTGCCCTCCTCGAGCGCGTTGAGGACACGGCGTAGCTTCCACACCTGCTGGAGCTGCTGGCGATCGAACAGCAGCTCCTCGTGGCGCGTGCTCGACGCCTCGACGTCGATCGACGGGTAGATCCGCCGCTCCGACAGGCGGCGGTCGAGGCGCAGCTCCATGTTCCCGGTGCCCTTGAACTCCTCGAAGATCACTTCGTCCATGCGGCTGCCGGTCTCGATCAGCGCCGTGGCGATGATCGTGAGCGATCCGCCCTCTTCGATGTTGCGCGCCGCGCCGAAGAACCGCTTCGGCGGGTAGAGCGCGGTCGAATCCACACCACCCGACATGATCCGACCGGAGGTCGGGGCCGCCAGGTTGTATGCCCTTGCCAGACGCGTAATACCGTCGAGGACGATCACCACGTCGGTACCCATCTCGACGAGGCGCTTGGCCCGCTCGATGGTGAGCTCGGCAACGTGGGTGTGCTCGTCGGAGGGGCGGTCGAACGTGCTCGCCACCACCTCGCCGCGCACCACGTGGCGCTTCATGTCGGTCACTTCCTCCGGGCGCTCGTCGACGAGCAGCACCATGAGGTGGACCTCGGGGTTGTTGCGCTCGATCGCGTAGACGAGCTGCTTGAGGATCGTGGTCTTGCCGGCCTTCGGCGGCGAGACGATCAAGCCGCGCTGGCCCTTGCCGATGGGCGAGATGAGATCCACGATCCGGCCGGTGATCTCGTGCGGCTCGTCGGGCAGCTCGAGGCGCAGGCGCGAATCGGGGAAGAGCGGCGTGAGGTCCTCGAACTTGGGGCGCTCGCGCGCGGCGTCGGGCGTCATGCCGTTGATGTCGTCGACCCTGCAGGAGCGCCGGGTACTTCTCGTTGCTGGCCTGCGGGCGCGACGTACCGCGGACGTAGTCGCCCTTGCGCAACGCGAAGCGGCGCACCTGCGACGCCGAGATGTAGACGTCCTTCGGGCCGGGGAGGTACCCGCCCGCGCGCAGGAACCCGTAGCCCTCGTCGCGCAGATCGAGGAGCCCCTGCACCGGGATGGGCTCACCCTGGAACTCGCGCTCGCGCGGCTCGCCGGCCCCGACGCCCACCGGTTCCTGGCCGCCGCGCCCGCGGCGACGCCGGCGGCCACGGCGATTGCCGTCGTTGAACGACTGGCGATCGTCGTCGGTATCGAACGCGTCCGAACCGGTCGGCCCGCCCGGCTCGGTGCCGACGCTCGTATTACCTTCGGATGCAGTGGGCTCCGCGTCGGTGACGGTGCCGTTGGATGTCTCCGCTGCCGGTGCCGCGGGGGAAGCCGCGGAGGAGACGGCCGCCGGCGGGAGCCGCACCGGGCGCGGCGCCGGGAGCAGGTCGGCGTCGTCGGACGCGCCGCCGAGCGCGTTCTCCTCTTCGGCGAGGGCGGCAAGGGAATCGTCGACGAGCTCGGAGGTGCGGGCGGAGCGCACCCGTCGTGGCTTCGCGGCTTCGGTGGCCGGAGCGGCCTCGGTGTCCGCACCGTTCGCGGCTTCGGTGTTCGCGCCGTTCGTGCCACCCGCGCCGGCAGTCGCGAGGATCGCCTCGATGAGGTCGGCCTTGCGCATGCGGGTGGCGCCCTTCACGCCCACTGCCCCGGCAATGGTGTGGAGCTGCTCGCGATCCTTGCCATCGAGCATCGATCGCTCGATCTGCTGGTCGGGGCTCATGTGGTGCTCTCCCTCGGTCCGGCCGAGTGCCCGGGCATCGGACCCGATTGTCAGCCTCGACGGCATCGACGCCCCCGAGAACGGAAAAGATGGAAAAACCGCCGTCGAGAATCAGACGCGAATCTCGGGAACCGGGTCGGGGGGCCCGAAAGAGGGCGCTGCACCGACCGGCGGTGTCTTCACTCTACCGTCGCCCCCACCCCCGAGCAAACACTCGAGAGAAAGGCGCTACTTGAGAAGGCGCGCCATCAGCTCGTGCGCGACGACGGGCGTCGTTCCCGCGACGCCGCGTTCCGAGTACTCACCGCCGGGACCCGCCACCTCGGAGTCGTAGAGAAGGTAAGGCACGGGATCCGACGTGTGCGTACGCGCCGCACAGGGCGTCGCGTGGTCGGGCATGAGCAGGATCCGGAACGGCGTGCCGTCGAGCGCGTCGACGAGCGGCCCGATGATCTCGGCGTCCCAGCGCTCGAGCGACGTCACTTTCTCGTCGACCGCGCCCTGATGCCCGGCTTCGTCGGTTGCCTCGACGTGCAGCAGGAAGAAGTCGCGGTCAGCGAGCGACATGATCGCCGCGTCGCGCTGGGCGACGTAGTCAGTGTCGAACCCGGCGGTGGCGCCGGGCACGTCGACGACTTCGATACCGCTCAGCACACCGAGCCCGCGCACCAGGTCGACCGCGGACGACAGTCGCCCGTCGACGCCGTAGGTCTCGACGAAGCCGGGGATCCGCGGGCGCACGCCCTGGCCCCACAGCCAGATCTGCGTCGCGATCGATCCGACCTCGGCCGCGGCGGCGCGCACCACCGGGCGCGACGCCTCCATCAACGCGATCAACTGCTCGGCTGCGGGCCCGGTGGGGAGGACCGCGGCCTGACCGGTGAGATCGTGCGGCGGAACGCACTCGGCCTCGCCGAGCTCACGCGGCACCACACAGATGTGGCGGTACTCGACACCGGGATGGAAGCGCACGCCGTTGCGGCCGTCGCCGAGCGCGGCGTCGAGCGCGGCGATGATCGGGTGGCTCTGCTCACTCGTGAGATGGCCCGCCGCGAAGTCGACCATGATCCCGTCGTCGACCGTGACGAGATTGCAGCGGTACGCGACTTCGTCGGGTGCGAGATCGATGCCCATGGCCGCGGCCTCGATCGGCGCGCGGCCGGTGTGGTACAGCGCGGGGTCGTAGCCGAGGATCGCGAGGTTCCCGACGTCGCTGCCCGGCGGGAGCCCCGCCGGGATCACGTCGGTGAGCCCGACTTCGCCCCGGGCGGCGAGCGCGGCGAGGTTCGGCATGTGCGCGGCCTCGAGGGGCGTGCGGCCGTCGAGCTCGGCGAGCGGTTCGTCGGCGCAGCCGTCGGGAACCAACACCACGTACTTCATGTGCCCATAGTACGAGGAAGCGTCCGCGACGGTCCTCGCGAACTCGGAAGAGACCCGCGCCGGTACCGTGACCGTGCGATGCGACTCGTGAGGCGGGTACTTGTGGTCACCGTGCGAACGCTCGCGGCCGGTGCGTTGCTCGCGCTCGGCGCGGCCCTCGGCAGCCCCATGGCCCCGGCCGCGGCGGCCCGCAACCCCGCGGTGAAGCTCACGCTCGTCGCCACGCCGGTCAACGGCACCGCGATCGCGCAGCGGGCGGGCGACGCGGGCATCTACCTCACCGAGCAGGCCGGCACCGTGCGCGTCGTGCGCGGCGGGAAGATGGCGCCGACGCCGGTACTCGACATCAGCGCCGACGTGAGCCAGAACGGCGGCGAGCAGGGACTGCTCGGCCTCGCGTTCGCACCGGACGGTGCGCACCTCTATCTCGACTACACCGACCGGTCCGGCACCACCCAGGTCGTGGAATATGCGATGCGCGCGCGAACGGTCGTCACGAGCTCGCGCCGAGTCGTGCTGAGCGTTGCCCAGCCACAGAGCAACCACAACGGCGGGCAACTCGTGTTCGGCCCCGACGGGATGCTCTACATCGCGCTGGGCGACGGCGGTGGTGCCGGCGACCGCGGCACGGGGCACGCCGCCGGCGGCAACGCGCAGTCGCTCGCCACGCTGCTCGGCAAGATCCTCCGCATCGACCCGACGCCGCACGGCACGTCGTCGTACACCGTGCCGCCCGACAACCCGTTCGTGGGCCAGCCCGGCGCACGGGGCGAGATCTGGTCATACGGGCTGCGCAACCCGTGGCGCTTCACCTTCGACTCGCAGACCGGCGACCTGTGGATCGGTGACGTCGGCCAGGACGCGTGGGAGGAGATCGATCACGCCGCGGCGGTCGACGGCCGCGACGCGGGCCGGGGCGTGAACTTCGGGTGGAACCGGCTCGAAGGGACCCACCCGTTCTCGGGCACCGCGGCAGCGTCGAGTGAGCCGCCGGTCTTCGAGTACTCGCACGACGACGGCTCCTGCTCGGTCACCGGCGGCTACGTCTACCGGGGGCGTGCCATCGCCGCGCTGCGCGGGATGTACGTGTTCACCGACTACTGCACCGGCGCCATCCGGGCCCTCGCGCCCCGAGCCAACGGCTCGTACACCGCCGTGAACCTCGGTCCGACGACCGAATCCGTCTCCACCTTCGGTGAGCAGCGCAACCGCGAGCTCCTCGTGCTCTCCCAGAGCAAGGGCCTGTACCGGCTCGCCGCGAATTGACGGTGCCCGAGCGGCCGGTGCTAGTGACTGCGCTTGACCACGATCCCGGCGGCGCGCCGGGTGACACCCGCGGGAGTGATGCTCGAGACCGCGGCCAGCGTGCGGTTCAGCGCACCCGGGAAGCTGACCGCGCGACCGCGGTCGAGATCGCGCAGCGCCGCGGTGACCACTTGCTCCGGGGTCTGCCAGAAGAACTCGGGCGCACCCAGCGCGCCGAGCCCGGCCCGCGCGTGGAACTCGGTGTGCGTGTACCCGGGGCAGACGAGGAGCACGTCGACACCACGCGTGCGCGCCTCTTCGTGCACCGCCTGGGTGAAGCTGTTCACGAATGCCTTGGTCGCGCTGTAGGTCGCGCTGGTCGGCGACGGCTGGTACGCGGCCAGCGACGACACGTTCACGACCGCGCCCGCGCCCCGGGGCTCCATGACCGCGAGTGCGGCATGCGTGAGCCGCACCAGCGCGAGCACGTTGAGCCGGATCTCGTCCTCCTCGCGGTCGATGTCGATCTCGGAGAACTGGCCGAAGGTGGTGAACCCGGCGTTGTTCACCACGATGTCGACGGGACGGTCGGCCTCCGCGATCCGCGCCTCGACGGCCGCGAGCCCCTCCGCACTGACGAGGTCGGCGGGCAGCGGTTCAGGTGATGTGCCGTACGCGCGCTCGAGGTCGTGCGCGAGGGCATCGAGTCGTTCACCGTCCCGCGCCACGAGGACGACGTCGTGCTTGCGCACCGAGAGCTGCCGGGCGAACTCGCGTCCGATACCGGCCGACGCCCCCGTGACGAGTGCGGTCGCCATCCCTACAGCTCGAGCGCGGCGGCGACCGCGAGCGAGCTGGCAGGCACCGCGTGGCCGACCTGCACCTCATTGATCGCGCGCTGTGGGTCTTTGAGCCCGTGGCCGGTGACCGTGCACACGATCGTCTCGTCGGGCGCGACCCGGCCGTCGACGGCAGCGCGGAGCAAGCCCGCGACCGATGCGGCCGACGCGGGCTCCACGAAGCATCCCTCGTCGGCCGCGAGCATTCGGTACGCCTCGATGATGTCGCCGTCGCTGACCGCGCCGATGTGCCCGCCGGACTCGTCGCGCGCCGCGACCGCGCCGTCCCACGACGCGGGGTTCCCGATCTGGATCGCGGTCGCGAGCGTCTCCGGGTGCAGCACCGGCTCGCCGAGCACGATGGGCGCAGCGCCGGCGGCCTGCCACCCGAGCATGCGCGGCGCGCGCGTCGCCCGGCCGATGGCCGCGTACTCGGAGTAACCGCGCCAGTACGCGGTGATGTTGCCCGCGTTGCCGACGGGGATGCAGTGGGCATGGGGCGCGTCGCCGAGCACGTCGACGATCTCGAACGCCGCCGTCTTCTGTCCCTCGATCCGCACCGGGTTCACCGAGTTCACGACTTCCACCCCGGGCCGCTCCCCGAGCTCCCGCACGATCTCGAGCGCGTGGTCGAAGTTGCCGGTGATCGGCACCACCCGGGCGCCGTGGATCAATGCCTGGGCGAGCTTCCCGAGCGCGATCTGCCCTTCCGGTATCACAACTGCACACACCATGCCGGCGCGGGCCGCGTAGGCAGCCGCCGACGCAGATGTATTACCCGTGGAGGCGCAGATCGCGACCTTCGCCCCGCGCTCGACCGCGGTGGAGATCGCCATCGTCATGCCGCGGTCCTTGAACGAGCCGGTGGGGTTGAGCCCTTCGACCTTGAGGAACACCCGTGCCACGCCCGCGCGCTGGGCGATCCGCGGCGCGTCGAGGAGCGGCGTGTTGCCTTCGAGCAGGGTGACCACGGGCGTCGAGTCGGTGACGGGGAGGAACTCCCGGTACGCCTCGATGAGCCCTGGCCACGCGGACACCGTCACGCCGTCACTCCTCTTCACCCATGACCCGCAGCACCGAGCCCACTCGGTGCACCTGGTCGACTCCCTCGAGCGCGCCCACGGTCGCGCGCAGATCGGCTTCCCGCGCCTTGTGGGTCACGAAGATGAGGCGCGCATCGTCACCGATCCCCCGCTGCTGCATCGACCGGATCGACACACCGTGACGACCGAACTCGGTCGCGATCGCCGCGAGCACTCCCGGGCGGTCGGCGACTTCGAGCAGAAGATAGAACTGCGACTCGACCTCGTCGATCGGCCGGATCGGCTTGGGGGCCAGCGTGCCCATCGTGGCGCCCTTCCGGCCCTCGACCAGGTTCTTGGCCGCATCGACCAGGTCGCCGAGCACCGCCGACGCGGTCGGCGCACCGCCGGCGCCGCGGCCGTAGAGCATGAGCTCACCCACCGCGTCGCCTTCGATGAACACCGCGTTGAACGAGTCGCGCACCGAGGCGAGCGGGTGGCGGAGCGGCACCATCGCCGGATGGACGCGCACCGCGACTTCGCCGTCGAGATCTTCGGCAACTGCGAGCAGCTTCACGACGTAGCCGAGATCCGCGGCCGACTGGATGTCGTCGGCGGTGATGTCACGGATCCCCTCGCGGTACACGTCGGCGGTGACCACGCGCGCGCCGAAGGCGATCGACGCGATGATCGCCGCCTTGGCCGCCGCGTCGAACCCGTCGACGTCGGCGGTCGGGTCGGGCTCCGCGAAGCCGAGGCGTTGGGCTTCGTCGAGCGCATCGGAGAAGGTCGCGCCGGCGTCGGCCATGCGCGTCAGGATGTAGTTGGTCGTGCCGTTCACGATCCCCATGACGCGGCGGATGCGGTCGCCGGCGAGCGATTCGCGCAACGGGCGGATGAGCGGGATGCCGCCACCGACGGAGGCCTCGAAGAGGATGTCGACGCCCGCGCCCTCCGCGGTCTCGAACAGCTCGCGCCCGTAGCTCGCGATCAGCTCCTTGTTCGCGGTGACGACGGGCTTGCCACCCATCAACGCTTCGACGATGAGCGCGCGCGGCGGCTCGATCCCGCCGATGACCTCGACGACGATGTCGACCTCGGGATCGCCGACCACTTCGCCGGGATCATCGGTGAAGCAGCGCGCGGGCAGCGGGAGGCCGCGGTCCTTGCTCGTGTCGCGCACGGCGACGCGCGTGACTTCGAGCGGGACGCCCGCGCGCGCCTCGATCACGTCGGCGTGCTCGTGGATGAGTCGCACGAGCGCGCTGCCCACGTTGCCGCAGCCCAACACGCCGATGCGTACGCGGTCGTCCATGTCAGTCGGCCTCTTCCTCATTCACGTCGCGCGCGACGAGATCCTCGAAGGTCTCACGTCGGACCACGACGCGCGCGTGGCCGTCGCGTACGAACACGACCGCGGGACGCGGCACCAGGTTGTAGTTCGACGACATCGAGTGCGTGTACGCGCCGGTGACCGGCGTCGCGAGGACATCGCCGACAACGAGGTCGGCGGGGACGTGCGCGTCGCGCACGAGCAGGTCACCCTGCTCGCAGTGCTTCCCCGCGACCGTGACGACCCACGGTCGCGCCGCGCCCGCGCGCGCGGGCACGAACGCCTCGTACCGCGCGCCGTAGGTGGCCGGGCGCGGGTTGTCGCTCATCCCACCGTCGACCGCGACATACGTGCGCACCGATGGGATCTCCTTGATGGTGCCGACGGTGTAGAGCGTGACCGCGGCGGGGCCGACGATCGACCGACCGGCCTCGACTGTGAGCCGCGGCGCGGGGTCGAGACCCGCGTGCGCGCACGCGGTGTCGAAGCCGGCGCGCACGAACGCGGCGTACTCCACGATCGACGGCGCGTCGGTGTCGTCGGCGGTGTACGCGACACCGAGGCCGCCACCGAGGTTGATCTCGTCGATGGGCTCACCGGTGATACGAGCGACCTCGGCTGCGAGCTCCGCGACCACCTCAGCCGCGCGTGCGAACGGCTCGAGCAGCAGGATCTGCGAGCCGATGTGGCAGTGCAAGCCCACCAGCTCCATCGAGTCGCTCTTCGCGACCCGCACCGCAGCGTCGCGCGCCGCCCCGGTTGCCACCGTGAACCCGAACTTCGAGTCGTCGGCGCCGGTCGCGATGTAATCGTGGGTGTGCGCCTCGACCCCGGGCGTGACGCGCACGAGGACGCGTGGTGGGCGCAGGCCAACCTGTACCAGTGCCTCGATGCGATCGAGCTCGTCGAAGGAGTCGACGACCAACCGGCCGACGCCGATGGTCAGCGCGGTGCGCAGCTCGTTCTCCGACTTGTCGTTGCCGTGGAAGACCATGCGCGACGGCGGGAAGCCGGCCCGCTGCGCGAGAAACGCCTCACCCCCGGTGGCGACGTCGAGCGCGAGGCCCTCCCGCGCCACGATCCGGGCCATCGCCCCGCAGAGGAACGCCTTCGCGGCGTAGGCGACGGCATCGGCACCGAACGCCTCGGCGTAGGCGCGGCACCGCGCCACCACCTCTTCTTCGTCGTACACATACAGAGGTGTGCCGAACACCCCAGCGAGCTGCTCGAGGTCGCTGCCGCCGATCACGAGGTGCCCGCGTTCGTCGACAGTCGACGATCCCGGCAGGAGCCCGAGGTCGATGGGATCGTCGGCGCTCACGCGTCGTTCTCCCCGTTGGCATCGAACTCGTCGCCCGAGTCGTCTGCGGACAGCCGGTGCATCTCGTCGGGCGCGTGCACGCCGAGGATCGCGAGCGCGCTGGCGAGACCGAGGCGACACGCCTCCGCCAGCCACAGCCGTGCCTGCGTGAGCGGGATGTCGTCGGAGATGACGCGGCAGTCGCGGTAGAAGCCGTGGAACTCCTTGGCGAAGTCGCGCACCCAGGTGGTGATCCGGTGGGGCGCCCGCAACGCGGCCGCCTCGGCGACGACGTCGGGGTACGCCGCCAGCGCGCGCAGCAGCTCCAGCTCCCGGTCGTGGGTGAGCGGCGCGAGGTCGGCGTCGAGGATCGGGAGCCGCGTGACGCCACGCTCGGCGGCGCGGCGGCCGATCGAAGCGATGCGGGCGTGCGCGTACTGCACGTAGTAGACGGGATTCTCCATCGACTGCGACGTGACAAGGTCGAGGTCGAAGGTCTGCTGTGTGTCGATGCTCTGCAAGAGGAAGGTGAGCCGGGCGACGTCGGGATCGACCTCGTCGAGGATGTCGGCGAGGGTGATGATGTTGCCGGCGCGCTTCGACAAGCGCACGAGCTCGCCACCGCGCTCGAGCTTCACGAGCTGCCCGAGCAGCACCTCGGGCTCGCCCGCCGGATAGCCGAGGGCCTCCATCGCGACCTGGAGCGACTTCACCTGGCCGTGGTGGTCGGCCCCCCAGATGTCGATGAGGTGCTCCCAGCCGCGTTCGTACTTGCTGCGGTGGTACGCGATGTCGGGCAGGAGGTAGGTGGACGTGCCGTCGGACTTCACCAGCACGCGGTCGCGCTGGTCGCCGAGGTCGCTCGACCGCAGCCACGTGGCGCCGTCCTGCTCGTAGAGCACGCCGCGGCGCACGGAGGTCGTCGAGCGCACGATCGACCGCGCCATCTGCGTGCAGCGTCCGCTCCGAGAACCACGTGTCGAAGTGCACGCCGATTCGCCCGAGGTCTTCGGTCAGGCCGCGCACGGCGTCCTGGTAGCCCCACTCGCGCGCGTCGTCGAGGGTCACGTCGTCACCGAGCTCCGCGCGCAGCCGCGCCGCCATCTCCGTGACGTACTCGCCCTGGTAGCCGTCGTCGGGGAGCTCCTCGTCCCGCACGCGCGCGAGCAGCGACGCCGCGAAGGTGTCGAGCTGGTTGCCCGCATCGTTGAGGTAGTACTCGCGGTGCACCACGGCACCTTCGGCCGCGAGGAGGTTGGCGAGCGCGTCACCGACGGCCACCCACCGCCCGGCGCCGGCGTGGATGGGCCCGGTCGGGTTGGCCGACACGAACTCGAGGTTGATCCGCTGGCCCGCGAGGGCGCGCCCGTGGCCGTACTGCTCGCCTCGCGCGACCACGGCGCGGAGCACCTCGTACAGCCAGGTCGGCGAGAGGTACAGGTTGATGAACCCGGGGCCCGCGATCTCGGCCCGCTCCAGATGCCCGGGCCGCTCGGCTTCGAGCGCGACCACGATCTTGGCCGCGACGTCGCGCGGTGCCATGCCGACCGGCTTCGCGAGCTGCAGCGCGACGTTGGTCGTGAAATCGCCGTGGCCGGAGTCCTTCGGCGCGGTCAGCGCGACGCCGTCGGACGGCTCGGGAAACCCGGCTGCACCGAGGGCAACGCGTAGTGCCCCGAGGAGCTCATCGCGGATCACGAACGGTCGCGGCAACGAGTCGAGCGCACTCCCCACCGCATCGCCGCATGGTAGTGGTGCGGGTCCGCGCGCTCGCCCTCGATTGCCGCGTTATCGTCTGCCGAGACCGGCTGGAGGGCAGTGTGCGCAACGACAACCTGTCGTCTCCCGACGACGCGATCCCAGTCGATCATCCGGGCAGCGACCCGGCGACCGATCCGACGATCGGTCCCACCGTCGTCCCGATGATCGACCCGATGATCGAGACCGCCGGCGAAACGGCTGCGCCCGGGCCGCGCCGGGGTGAGGCGCTGCTCGAATCGGCGCACGTCGGCTCGGGGATCGGGACCGTCTACAAGGCCCTCGACCGGCTCGTCGACCTCTACGCACTCGACGACGCTGCGCTCGTCCTCGACGTACCCGGGCTCGGTCGCCAGGTGCTCCACGCGGGGCGCAAGCCGCTCGGCAACGACGAGCACGGGCTGCTCCGCTCACCGCCCGGCCTCTACCTCGAACCGCCCCTGCACGATCCCGCGCTCGACGACCTGATGGTCGCCGTGGGGGCGCTCGGCCTCCGCTTCGACACGCGAGCGGTGGCGTCGCCAACGGATGAGGACGTGGCGCCACCGACCGACATGGCGGTGCAGCCATGAGCATCGACGAGCTCGAGGTCGAGCTCCGCAAGCTGCAGGGCGTCGTGGCGGTCGCGTTCGTCGAGACCGACGGCTTGCTGCTCATCGAGGTCCAGGCCGCGCCCGACGCGCCCGACGACCTCGCGCGCGTCGCGACCGAGGTGGCGGTCGAGCACTCGGGTGGCACCGTCGCCGTCGAAGTCGTGCGGTGGGGCGACGGCGGCCCGCACGTGCACGAGGCGCGCTTCCGGCTCGTCGAGGTCGGCACCGACCTCACCGCCGGCACGCTGCTCGTGCGGCTGGCGCGCGGCGACGAAGAGTCGGTCGGGCGTGCGCCCGCGGAGCGCGGCCTGCTCAGCGCGGTCGAAGCGACCGTGTACGCGGTGCGCGCGTTCCTCCCGCAGCTCATGTACCTCCCCGGGTGGGCTCGCCTGATCGAGACCCTGCCCGATCGCCGGTTCCTCGTGGTCGCGTCGGTGACCGATCCCGAACCGCGCGTCAACCGGCGCGGCGTTGCCGAGGGCGCCACGCCGATCGAAGCGGCGGTGCGAGCCACCCTCGCCGCCCTCAACCGCACGGTGAGCCGGGAGCTCTGATCCTGCCGGTCGGGGCCGGCCCGCCTGTCCGCGGGCCGGGGCTAACGTGACCCGACCGTGTCGCCGGGGACGATCCCGGCGTCGAAGGGGGGAAGCGTGGAGTTCGGCATCTTCTTGCAGGGGTACAACCCGGAGTTCCGCCGGAAGGGAAACCCCAACGCCGAGCACGAAGCATTGATGAACGACCTGCGCTACGCGAAGGCCGCCGACGAAGCGGGCTTCAAGTACGTGTGGCTGTCGGAGCACCACTTCCTCGACGAGTACTCGCACCTCTCGGCCAACGACGTGCTCACCGGCTACCTCGCGCACTCCACCGAGCGCATCCACATCGGCTCGGGCATCTTCAACCCATTGCCGCAGGTGAACCACCCGGCGAAGGTGGCCGAGCGGGTCGCGATGCTCGACCACGTGTCGAACCGCCGGTTCGAGTTCGGCACCGGGCGCGGCGCAGGGAGCCACGAGATCCTCGGCTTCCTGCCGGGAATGGAAGACCTCTCCGGCACGCGTGAGATCTGGGAAGACGTGATCGCGGAGTTCCCGAAAATGTGGTTGCAGGACGAGTACGTCGGATACCAGGGCAAGTTCTGGTCGCTGCCGCCGCGCAAGATCCTGCCGAAGCCCTTCGGCAACGCGCACCCGGCGATGTGGTACGCCGCAGGGAACACGTCGAGCTACGCGATGGCCGCGCAGAAGGGCCTGGGCGTGCTCGGCTTCTCGGTGCAGAGCCTCGAGGAGATGGCGCCGGTGCTCGAGGCCTACAAGAAGACCATCGTGAACGCCGAGCCGATCGGCGCGTTCGTGAACGACAACGTGATGATCACCAGCGCGGCGTTCGTGCGCGAGGAGTCCGACCAGGCTGCCACCGACATGGCCGCGAGCAACATGACGTACCTGCAGAGCAACGTGTACCGCTACCACGACACGTTCCCGCACCCCGACTGGGTGCCGCAGTGGCCCGACCTCATCCCCGGCGTCGACGAAGCCACCGCCAAGCTCCTGATCGGCTCCGGGAGCGGCCTCGTGGCAGGGAACCCCGACCAGGCGCTCGCCGCGGCACAACGGTGGGCCGACGCCGGCGCCGACCAGCTCTCGTTCGGGCTCGGCACCGACACGGTCGAGGGCACGCTCGAGACCATCCGCCTCATCGGCGAGCACGTGATCCCGAAGATCGACACCGATCCCGTGCACCGCACCACGCGGTTCCGCGACGCGGCAGAGTAGACGCGCGCATCGACGCTCGCGTCACAGGGACGCGGTTCGCGCCTCGCTGACGTGCGTCGAGCGTTGCAGGCGCGACGCGATCACCGAGTGGACGAGCGCGATGGTCGACAGCGCGATCGCATCGGTCTCGAGGTCGAGGTCGAGGACCCGCCAGTTCAAGATCCCGAGCGCCAAGACGAGAAGGGCGGTCCCGCAGCGGAGCGCGAGCAGCTGTCGCTGGGGGACACGCCGGGAGCAGGCACCGATGAGCGCGAGCGCGAGGAGCGCCCCCACGTAGGGCGCGGCACCGAGGAGCGAACGATCACCGGTGAACTGGTCGGCGATCTCGAGCTGGAGCCACTTCGCGTAGGCGATCGCGACCCCGATCAGGAAGAGCTGGAACAAGAGGTGCCCCAGCAGCCACGCGATCGACGCCGCGACACCGTCTCGGATCCCGGCTTCGGGGATGTCGTCGAAGTACGACCACCAGATCGCGAACACCATGACGAACAGCGCGACGAGCACCAGCACGTCGATGCCGTCGAGATGACCGTCGGCGACGACGAGCGACACCTTCACGAACGACTCGCCGATCACGATGATCGTGAGCAGCCCCAGCCGCTCGACGAGGTGCCCTTCGTCGAGTGGTGTCGCCCGCGCGAGCTCACCGACCCGGCAGCCGAGCGCCGGGATGGCGACGAGCACGATCGAGATCGCCCAGAGCGCGGCGCGCACCGGCACAGGGACGACCGCCGCGACGAGCACGGGCAACGCCGCGACCAAGTACTGGTTCCGGCGCATGGTCGCGAACGCGGAGTTCGACTCGTCGCTGCGGGCGTGGCGCCCGTACATGATCCCGACATTGATCGCGAGCAGCGCGAACGACACCGAGGCGAGCTCGGGATTGCGATCGAGGCCGTCGCCGACCGCGAGCGACACCAGTGTGAGCAACAGCATCTGCACGACCACGAGGAACCGGTGGAGGGAGTCGTCGATCCCGAACGAGTTCACGTAGAACGTGGTGGCCAGCCAGATGAGCCACACCGCGACGAACGAAGCCGACACCACGCCGATCACCGCGGGCTCCGGGTTGTGGCTCACCGCGTCGCTGAACGTGATGACCGCGGCCGCGAACACGAGGTCGTAGAACAGCTCCAGCCAGTTGGCCTTCCGCGTCTGCTCGACGGTCGCGCTCGCCATCGAGGCAGTCTCGCAGCCGGGTACCGCGCGCCTGGGTAATGTCCCTCGCCATGGACGTCGACGGCGCAGCCGCACTCATCACCGGTGGTGCTTCAGGGATCGGCGAGGCTTCCGCCCGCGCGCTCGCGCGACTCGGCGCGCGCTGCGTGCTCGTCGACCTCAACGAAGAGCGTGGCCGCGCGGTCGCATCGGAGATCGGCGGCCTGCACGTGAAGGCCGACGTCGCCGACGAGGAGCAGGTGCAGGCCGCGGTCGACGCCGCGTCCGAGCTCGGGCCGCTGCGGGCGCTGCTGAACGCCGCGGGGATCGGCAACGCCAATCGCACCGTCGACCGCAACGGCGTGCCGTTCCCGCTCGACGCGTTCGAGTTCGTGATCCGCGTGAACCTGATCGGCACGTTCAACTGCATCCGCCTCGCGGCGGCGGCGATGGCGAAGACCGAGCCGTTGAACGCCGACGGCGCGCGCGGCGCGATCGTGAACCTCGCGTCGGTCGCCGCGTTCGACGGTCAGATCGGGCAGGCGGCGTACTCCGCGTCGAAGGGCGGCGTGGTCGGCCTCACCCTGCCGATCGCGCGCGACCTCGCGGCGATCGGCGTGCGCGTGAACACCATCGCGCCCGGGCTGATCGACACGCCGATCTACGGCACCGGCGAGCGGTCGGAGCAGTTCAAGGCCCATCTCGGCGAGAGCGTGCTGTTCCCCCGCCGGCTCGGCACCGCCGACGAGCTCGCGTCGATGGTGGTCGAGCTCATCACCAACGACTACATGAACGCCGAGACCATCCGGGTCGACGGCGGTATCCGCATGCCCCCGAAGTAGGACACCTCATGACCGATCGCGACCACATCACCAACCTCCTCGGGCGCTACTGCCGGGGTGTCGCCAACTTCGACAAGGACGAGTGGGGCGGCACCTGGGCCGAGGACGCGCGGTGGATCTTCCCCGACGGGAACGCGGTCGCCGGGCGCACCGCGATCGTCGAGACGTTCGCCGAGGCGCGGACGCGCTTCCCGCTCTGCGTGCAGCAGGTCACGAGCACGGTCATCGACGGTCGACGGCGACACCGGAACCGGCTGGGTGCAGGTCTGCGAGATCCAGTGGCGCAGCGACGGCAAGACCACGGAGCTCATCGGCGACTACCACGACGACTACGTGCGCACCGCGGAGGGATGGCAGTTCGCCACCCGCCGCTTCCAGCTGCGGGTGAACGGCCCCGCCGACCGCGCCGCGCGGCTGTTCAGCTGATCGTTCAGCTCAGGCCGACAAGCGGAACGGCGGGTACTCGTCGGTCATGAACAGCACGTACGCGGTGACGCGGTAGGCCCATCGCGACACGCCCACGATGAAGTCACGCACTCCCCGTGGGTAGCGGCCCGTGACGATCACGAAGAAGAACGTGTAGAACCACACGAAGAACACCGCGATCCCGAGGAACACGAGCACGACGTAGTGCGGGATCGCGAGGAACCACTTCACCAGCGGGAGCCACCGGTTCATCTCGCCCGGCGGCTCGACGGAGAAGATCGCAGGGTCGAGGCCGTCGTCGCTCGCCCGCATCTCGAACGAGAACGGCGGGTACTCCTCGCGCATGAAGAACGCGAAGGTCGTGACCCGCCACTGGTACCGGTAGACCATCACACGGAAGTTGAAGATGGAGTCCGGGATCCGCCGCGTGAACAGCACGAGGATCAGCGACAGGAAGCCCAGGACCCGTTCGACGAGGCCGAGCAGGTACACGACGAAGAACTGCGGGATCGCCAGGAGCCAGTTCACCAACGGGCGCCAGCGCGCGATGTCGTCGCCGTGCTCGAAGTCGAGGACGACCGGGTAGCCCGGCGCGCCCGGGGAACCGGGCGGCGGCGGCGGTGGAGGCGGCGGGACGGCGGGTGGCCCGGCCGGGGGCTCGACCGGTGGCGGAGACCCAGGATCACTCACGTACACCCTCTCCAATCGACGGGCCCGAAGCAGCTCGTCATCCGGAGAGTCAAACACGTCCTGCCGGCACATGCTGCGACGTTCGGTGACAGACTGCGCGCATGGCTCCGCCGGTGGTGACGATCTCGGCTCCCTACGGCGCAGGTGGGCCGATCGTGGGCCGCGCCGTGGCGGATCAGCTCGGCGTGCCGTTCCTCGACCGGGCGATCCCCACCGCGGTCGCGCAGACCCTTGCGGTCACGCTCGACGAGGCGCAAGCGCACGACGAGCGCGCCGACACCCGAGTGGGACGCATGCTCTCGGCACTCGCGGCATCGGGCCTGGGCTTCGGGCCCACGCCGGAGCCCAACGTGCCGCCCCAGGCCTACCGGGAGCAGACCGAACGGGTCATCACGAGCGCCGCGCAGTCCACGGGCTGCGTCGTGCTCGGACGCGCCGCGGTCATCGTGCTGCGCGACCACCCGTCGGCCCTGCACACCTGCCTCAACGGCCCGCAGGACCGCCGCATCGCGCAGGCGATCGCACTCAGCAGCGATGACGACGACGAAGGCGCGGTGCGCAAGCTCGTGATCGAAACCGACCGGAACCGCAAGGCGTACTTCCGCCACTTCTACAGCGTGGATCCCGACGACGCCGCGCTGTACCACATGACCCTCGACTCGACCGTGCTCGACCTCGACACGTGCGCCGAGCTCATCGCGACGGCAGCTCGTCGACGGAGCGCGAGCTAGCAACCAGCGCGGGCGTCCCCATCGGCCCCGAGTCGAAGTCGAGCGCGTGCTCCTCTTCGTCGTCGGCCACACGCGCGGGCAACCATCGGAGGACGCCCATCGCGCCCAACGCGACGATCCCGGCGGCGACGACCACCGCGACGTGCATCCCCGACACGAAGCTCGACTGCGCCGCCGCGATCACCTGACGCCCGACCGGCGCGGCGACGTCGCGCGCCGCGCCGATGGCCGCCCCCATCGAGTCGGACGCCGCGTGCACGACACCGGCACGCACCTTGCCGTCGAGCTTGGTCGCCATCTGCGACCGGAACGTCGACGCCACGATCGAGCCGAGCACCGCAACGCCGATCGCGCCGCCGATCTGGCGCGTGGTGTCGTTCATCGCCGAGCCGACGCCCGCCTTCTCGCGCGGCAACGACCCGAGGATCGACTCGGTTGCCGGCGCGAGGATCTGCGCGAACCCGATCGCCATCACGATCATGATGAAGATCACGGTCCACTCCGAGGAGTCGACGGTGAACGTGGTCATCAGCAGCAGCCCGAACGTCGCGATCCCCATGCCGGTCGCCACGACGCGCTTGCTCCCCCACCGGTGCACCCAGCGCGGGGACAGCGGCGCGAGGATCATGAGCACGATCGCGTGCGGCAGCAGGACGGCGCCGGCCTTGAGCGTCGAGTAGCCGAGCACCAGCTGCATGTACTGCGTGAGCAGGAAGATCATGCCGAACAGCGCCATGAACGTCAGCGTGATCGCACCGCTCGCGGCCGAGAACCGTGGGTTCTCGAACACTCGCACGTCGAGCATCGGGTGGCTCGAGTGCAGCTCCCACAGCACGAAGCAGACGGCGAGGAGCGCACCGACCGCGAAGGCAGCGAGCACCTCCGGTGACGTCCATCCGTGGCTCGGCGCTTCGATGATCGCCCACAGCAACGTGGCCAGGCCGACGATCGACAGCAGCGAGCCGGCCGCGTCGAGCTGCGGCGCCGACGGGTCGCGCGAGTCGGGGATGAACACGAAGCCGAGCACGAGCGCGGTCACGACAACGGGCACGTTCACGAGGAACACCGAGCCCCACCAGAAGTGCTCGAGGAGCACGCCTCCGAGCATCGGGCCCGACGCGATACCGATCGCCGACACGCCCGCCCACACGCCGATCGCCTTCGCCCGCTCGCGCGGGTCGTGGA
Source organism: uncultured Actinomycetes bacterium (assembly GCA_963721435.1). Classification (GTDB taxonomy): domain Bacteria; phylum Actinomycetota; class Acidimicrobiia; order IMCC26256; family DASPTH01; genus CAVRJC01. The sequence continues at coordinate 574 of CAVRJC010000003.1, read as the reverse complement.
ACACGTTGGTGATGATCGAGAGCGTCGCCGGCATGATGAACGCGGCGCCGACACCCATGAGCGCGCGAGTGCCGATCAGCATTTCCGGGGACGACGCGAAGGCCGACGACACGGAGCCGACGAGGAACACCGAGAGCCCGAGCGCAAGACAGCGGTACCGACCGAACCGGTCACCGAGGCTGCCCGCGCTGAGCAGCAGGCCGGCGAACACGATGACGTAGGAGTCGACGATCCACTGCAGCTGGCTCCCCGTCGCCCCGAGGCCGCCGAGCGCCGCCGGCTTCGCGAGAGTCGGAATCGCGACGTTGAGGATCGTGTTGTCGAGGCCGGTGATCAGGAGGCTCATGCACAGCACGAGCAACGTCACCCATCGGTTCTTCCTGACGTACTCAGGATCTCGAAGGCGCTCGCGGATCACAGGCTCACTCGGTTCGACGTGCGTCAGATCGTAGCGGTAAAAACGGTACGGCACCGTATCGGATTGGTGCCTCGGCTCGCCCTCTCGGATCGAGGGCGTCAGAGCAGGAGGTCGAGAGTGCGGCCGGTCATCGCCGACGACGCGTCGCTCGCGAGG
>CAVRJC010000002.1:0-15747 GCA_963721435.1 uncultured Actinomycetes bacterium | reverse complement strand
GTGTTATCATCTGCTCGAGAAAAATTCCTCGTATTGCTGTCGAAGCCGCGGAGCGACACCGATGCCGTCGTGGGCGGACGAGCGTCGCTCCAGAAGAACGTCGCCGACGCGCGATGCCCGGGCCACGCGGCAGTGCCCGGAGGGCTGGCGCCGATCCAGCGCCGCGGGAGCGGCGTCTCCTGCCAATCTCCGCGGCGGTCGGGGCGTCCCAGGGCGGCAGGCGCTGCCGGGCGCGGGGCGCCACGGAACGATGATGAGGTCATCCCCGCCCGCGGTTGGTGCTCCGAGGTCCCAGACGAGCGGACCGATGACCCGGGCGTCGGGAGGTAGGAGCGAGAGATCGTCGAGGAGCCACACGGTCGGCTGGTCGCCGGGGAGCCCGAACCGCGGGATGGGGTTCCCGTTGACCGAGCCGTTCGGACGGGGCGTGACGTGCGTGGCGATCTCCTGCGGCCAGGGGCCGGCGAACACCACGCAGTACCGGGCGTCGTTCGCGACCACGAGTAGGGGGAATCCCATGACGGGTCGCGCGCCGGGAGGCCACCACCGGGGAAGCCTCCGGCTCCGAGATCACCCGCTGACGCGGCCCGCACGTAGTCGGGCCCGAGCTCCCCGCCACCGGTCTGTGCGTGCGCGGCCGAGGGCATCGCGACGCTCGTGTGCACGAGCAGCCCGATCACCCACGCGACTCGGGCCGCGCGTTTTCACGACGACCGCCGCGGCGTCGCGGTCGCGGTGACGACGACGTCGACGTCCGCCGTGTGCAGCAGGTTCAACAGTGTGAGACCGACGCGGCCGCGCGCGACGACAGTGACGGCTTCCGTCGTCGCGTGCACCTCGACGTCGCGGAGCGCATCCTTGTCGAGCTGGTCGACAACGCTCGCCCGCGCCCGCGCCTTCAGCCTCTGCGGGCACGAGCACGACGTCTCCCGACTGTCGATAGCGACCCTCGTCGATCGCGGACGCACCTGCGAGCGCAGCCGCATCGGCGGTTGCGGCGAGCGCGCGCCGCTCCGAGAACGACCGCCACAGATCGAGGCTGATGCCGCCGAGCAGGAACAGCATGAGACAGAGACCGAGGATCCAGAGCGTGATGGTCCCGCGCTCGATGTCTCCGCCGCGCACCCGTGCACGGGGCATCACGAGCTCACGTACCGGTCGACCGGTTGGCGGTGTCGCGCAGTCCAGCTCCACTCCCCGACTGGGCCGACGCCGGGAAGGTCGACGGCCGGCATGCGCACTGTCACCGCGGCTTCGAGATCGCTCCCCGGCACGAGGGCGGCTCCCGGCCAGCAGCGGAGCACGACGGTCGCGTCGCCGTCGGGCAGGCCGAGGTTGCGCGCCATGATCTCGGCGAGGCCCCGAGCGCTCTCCTGGTCGCACACTCCGGCCGACGCGACCACGCGGCGCGACCTCCCGGACGATGGCCCGCGCCGTGGTCTTGCGCTCCGACCACGTGGGCAGCGTGAGAACGAGGCACGCGACCGGAACGAGCAACACCGCGACACCGAGCGCGAACTCGGTCGCGAGGAAGCCGCGCTCGTCACAACACGGGCGGAGCTGTCGCTGCGTCACGGCACGCGTTCCTTCGTCGCCGATCCGACGAGGCGGAACGTCCAGTCGGGCACGATGCCGGGGATCCACCCGCGGAGCACCACGACGACATCCGCGGTCATTTTCCCCTGCACGTCGCGGCATTCGATCTGCACGTCACGCCCGAGCTCGCCTCCGAGGAGGTAGCGCACGACGTCACCCGCCCGCTGCTCGCACTCCGCGGCACTGGCGTCGATCGGTGCGCCCGCCCGCGCGCCCTCGTCGACTGCGGCTCGGACGACACCCCTGGCGTAGAGGTCGACGACGAGGTTCGCCAGCGCGACGAACACGAGCAGCGTGAGCGCGGTCGCGGCCACGAACTGCACGGTCGTCAGACCCGCAGCTGACCCCGCATCCAGTCGACGACGTCGAGACCGAGGGTCTGGAGCACGGCCCAGATCGCGACGAGCGCCGCGATTCCGAGGGCCGCGTTGCCAAGCAACTCGGCTGTCGTCATGCCCCGCTCGCTCGAGTGCGGGCCCGGCGGTCGGCACCTCGCACGGAGTGCGCGCAGGCCATTGCTGATGCTGATCAAAACGCGCATCGGGATGTCTCCTCGTGTGGTGTGCGACCGGATGCACCGGTCGGGATCGGAACGGAACCTCGGAGCCGTGGGGAAGTTCTCGGGACGCGGCCATCACCGGCCACCGAAGACGATGGAAGGCAGTGGCGCGGCGATGAACAGCAACATCACGGGCGCGAGCACGGCGATGGTCGGAACCAGCATCGCGGCGCGTCGTTTGGTGGCCGTCTTGCGGATCTCTTCGCGGCGCGCTGTCGCGGAGATCGTCACTGAGCGCCCTGAGACCTCCGGCGAGGTCGACGCCGCGCTCGGCACCCGCGGCGAACAGCTTGTACGTTCGCGCCGCGCCGGGCTCGGGCGTCAGGTCGGCAGCGCGTCGGAAGGCGTCGGGCTCGGACGAGCCGCTGCGTACCGCACGCAGCACGCCGTCGAGCTCGTCGACGAGCACGCCGTGCCCGCGGTCGACGATCCGCTGCGTGGTCTGGATGGGGCCGGCACCGGTACGGACGTGCATCGCCAACAGTTGATTGACCGTGTACAGCTCGAGGCGGATGCGCTCGCGTCTTTCGGCGATGGCGCGGTCGACGCGGCCACGGGTGCGCGAAGCTCCGAAGATCGCGCCGCAGGCCATCAGCGCGAGCGTGAGCACGAGCGAGTGGAGCGCGAAGATCCCGAGCGTTGCACCCACGACGCCGAACAAGATCACGGCGCTGACGGTCCGGGTGCGGTAGTCGTCGGGCGTGACGTCGTAGAAGCCCGCTTGCGCGAGCGAGAGCCGGAGCGCCTCGTCGGAGCGGCGTTCGACCATCCGGCTCAAGCGTTCGACGCCCGCGCGAACGGGCGGCGCGACCATGCGCCCGAACGGGCCGCGCTCGTGCCCGTCGACCGGGTCGGCAATCAGATCGGCGGTGCGACCGAGGCGGGCACGCGCACCGAGCGTGTAGGGCCGCAAGCGAGGTGCGAGTCGCGCCGTCGGCGGGACGAGCACACCGGCGACGCCGGCGGCAAGGAGCGCGCCAAAGACGGCCGCCACCGCGAGGGTCACGATGCGCCCCCGGGGCTGACGGACCCCGATCCGAACACGCGCTGCTCGCTGTGCATGCGGCCGAGCCGGCTGATCCACGCGTACCCGAGTGCGCTCAAGCCTGCGCCGATCACCACGACTGCGAGCCCGGCCGCCGACTGGTAGAACGCGCGGAACGGTCCGGCCCGCATCGTGAGTGCCAGCAGGACGAACCACGGCAACACGAGCACCGCACGCGCGTTGATCTTCATCTCGAGCCCCTCGGTCTCGATCTCGTCGAGCACCTTGAGGTCCTTCGTGGTGACCACCACGAGGTCTTCGAGGATCTCCCTCACGATCTGGCCACCGCGTTCGTGGGCGAGCACGAGGATCTCGAGCACACGGTCGCTCGTCGGGTCGGCGAGCTCCTCCTTGACGACTTCGAGCGCGCCCGCGGTGCCGAGCATGCGGGCGAGGGCGGGAAAGCGCGCGAAGGCGACGCGGAGTGGCGCGGGTCCCGAACTCGCGAGGCTGTGCAGCGCCTGCGTGAGCGAACGACCGGCCGCGATCGAGGCGACGAGGTCGCGGAGCCCGTCCGGCCACGCTTCCTGTACCGAGCGGAGACGAGTTGCGCGACGTTGCGCGTACAACGCACGCGGGAGCATGGCCGCGACGGCTGCCGGTACGACCGCGATCAGCGGCGTGCGGGTCACGAGCCAGGAAGCGGCGAACGCAGCCGCGCCAAGCAGCATCGACATGCCCCAGAACTGCCAGGGTGCGAGGAGCACGCCTGCCTGCGTGAGCCACAGCTGCTGCGCGTTGACCGCGGGACGAGGGCGCTTCCAGGAGGCGACGTTGGGGGTGCGACCACTCAGAGCCCCGGCGAGGAAGTAGCAGAACACGCCGACCGCGACCGCAGCAAGGAGCGTCACGCGTTCGCTCCCGCGCCGACGAGCTCCGCGAAACCGGCGCCCTGCGACACCCGACCGAGTCGTTCGACCAGTCGCGAAGGGAGCGCGCCCGTCCACTCCAGCGGCGCGCCGAGTTGGCTGCGCACGAAGAGGGGCTCGATGGTGAAGTCGTCGCGGAGTGCCGGCAGAACGGCAGCGATCTCCATCACCTGACGGCGGATGCTCCCGGATCCCACATGACGGAGGTCGTCGCGGTCGAGGTGCACGACGACATCGAGCGCACCAGAGAAGACCTTCCGCACGATCCGCTCGGTGACGTTCTCCCCTGCCATCAGCGCGGCGTTGACGAGCGCGTCGAGTGCTTCGGCCGCGCTGTTCGCGTGCACGGTGCAGAGGAATCCGCATCCCGCGTTGACGGCTCTGCTCAGCTCGAACGCCTCGGCGCCGCGAACCTCTCCTACGACGATGCGGTCCGGCCGCATCGCGAGCACGAACTTCACCAGGTCGCGGAGGCTGATCTCGCCCGTGCCGTCGAGCGCCGGAGGGCGGACCTCGTAGTAGGAGCCGTGCGTGATCGGTACCGCAAGCTCCCGGATCTCTTCGCACGCGCGCACGCAGTGGCTCGCGGGTGCCGCGGCCAGGAGCGCGGCGGCGAGCGTGGTCTTCCCCGCGCCGGGCTCGCCTGACACCGCGACGCGGCTGCGGATCTGCATGAGCGCGCCGAGGAAGTCGGCGGCTTCCGCCGTGAGCGAGTCGCGCTCCACCAGATCGGCGAGGGTGACGTTGCGCACGACGTAACGCCGCAGCGTCGCCGAAAGCTGATCACCGACCGGCGGGATGGCGACGGTGAGGCGCGCCGTGCCGTCGAGGACACGCGCCTGGACCATCGGGTGCTTCGCGTTCAGCTGGCGGTCAGTAGTGGCGAGCAGTCGTTCGACGATCTGGCGGTTCTCCTCCTCGCTCGTGGGCAACGTGAGCCCGCGGAGACGGCCCGAGCCGTCGAGGTAGGACACGCGCGCACCCTCGATGAAGATCTCCTCGATGTCGCGGCGCGCGATCAGATCGGTCAAGGCGCCGAAGTCCGTGATGGAACGCAGCACGCGGGCCGCGGTCGCGTCGAGGTCGACGAGCGGCACTTCATCGCCGAGGTACGCGCGGCGCTGGTAGTCGTCGACCGCGCGCCGGATCTCGACGCGCACCTCGTCGAGATCGCCCTCCGGACGGAGCCGACGGCGCTCGATCCCCGAGAGGACGTCGCGGCGGATGACGTCGTATGCGTCGGTCACGTGCGCTCTCCGAGCGTCAGGCCGAGTGCGATGGCGCGCCTCCGGGCTTGACGGCGCCCTGGCGACCGGCGCACGGTCGCCGGAGGGCACACCATCGCGGCGAGCGGCGCCACCGACGCGGTGAACGGACCGCGACCGACCAGCGTGCCCTGCCATGCCGCTGCATCGACCTTGCGATCGAACGGAACGAACAGCAGGCTCGCGGGTTCGAACGTGCGCGCGATCTCCGTGGCGATCTCGTTGCGACGGAAGCGGTCAGCAGGCGCGCAGTTCACGACCAGGTGGACGGGAGCGCGCACGGCATCGGACCGGATCTGGGCGATCCAGGCCAGCAGGCGCGCGACGCCCACCGGCGTTCCCGCGCCGACACCGACGACGACGTCAGCGACCTGCGCGACCGCGCTCGCGATCCCGTGGCTCCACGTGCTCCCGAGATCGGCGACTACGTGCGCGGCGCCGGCGAATGCATGCAGCACGTCCACGACCTCGCCGGCCCGCACGTGCGCGGCGGCATCCGCGCTCGGCAACCCGCCGACCACTCGGAGCCGAGGCGACCCGGCAGGGACGGCGGCACCCTTCAGTGCACCGAGCCCGTGTTCCACCGCGTCGAGCGCAGTGCGCAGGTTCGGCTCGGTCGGCAGCGCGAGACGTGTCGCGATCGCGGCACGCGACTCGTCGGCGTCGACGAGCACCGTGTCACGCCCTCGCGCGGCGATGCCTCGGGCGAGCTCGATCGCGATCTCGGTGGTACCGGCACCGGGCGGTCCCGCGAGCGCGGCGACCGTGCCGGCGCGCGTCATCGCGCCGCCACGACCATTCCCGACGTGCGCGAGCCCTGCGACCGCGTCCGCGGGCGCACCCTCGTGGCCGCTGCCGAGGTCGGTCAGCACCGCGACGAACTCGGCGATCGTGGACGATGCGGAGATTGCGGCGTCGACGCCGAGCGCGTGCAGATGGTCACGACCCTGGGGCTCGTCGGGGTCGAACACCCCGAGCACCCGGCGTCCGCGGTCGTGGACGCCGGTGATCAACGGCCTGCTCAACGCCGGCCAGCGATGACTGACGACCAGTGTGTCGTACTCCTCTTCGAGCGCCACTGACGGCTCCATCACGATCTGGCGCACACGCGCGCCGCCGTGATCGGCCAGATGGCGGTGCAGCTCTTCGACCCAGATCTCGGGTGAGAAGACGAGCGCGATCGTCGGCTCCGTCGGCCCGGCCTCCGGGACCGGCGCGCCGATCACCGGGCCCCAATCGGGACCGTCGTGGGGGCGGTGCGTCCGAGTGCCTGCGGCGCAGTTCCCGAAGAAGAAGCCGCACCGGTGGTACGCGCGATCGAGATGTTGCCGTCGGCGATCGCGGCGGCCACCAACAGGGACTCGTTCGCGTCGACGGCGATCGTCAGCGTGAACGGGCTCGTGCTCTCGCCGATCCCGCCACGCCCCCGTTCGTCGACCGCGAGCACCTTGGCGTCGGTGACGATGATGGAAGCGAGGGAGCGGTCCGTGAACAGCACGTCGACGCGGTCACCCGCGGCGAGTCGGCCGCCGACCGCCTTCGACGGATCGATCGGAATGCTCATCGCCCGCAGCCCCGCCCCCGCGGCCGGCGCCCGCACTGCGCCGCGTGGGATCACTGCGTTCTCTGCGATGGTGGCGACCGCGATCTCGCCGCGGAACGCACGTGCGCCGTGCCCGCCCACGATCGTGCTCAAGAGGTCGCGATCGGCGCGGATCCGGTCGACGCGGAAGTCGCGCGCCCGGATCACTTCGCCGGCGCGAATCTCGTGGGTCGCCACGGCGACCTCCGTTCCGCCCTGGTCGGCGCGCAACGCCGCGATCGTGAGCGTCATCCCGATGAGGCCGGCGACGATCATCACCAGATGGCCGGCCGACAGGCGTGCACGAGCGATGCGGAATGCGCGTCCCTTCGTGTCGATCCCCGCCGCCGCGGCTGTCGCCATGCCTCGCTCCCGTGTGTCCGATTCGTCCGGTCTGGGGCAGTGTGCACGATTCAGAGATTCCGGTCAAGTAGGATTTCCTGGTCGTCTCTTGGCAAATCACTCGCACCCCTCTACGATCCGCGGGTGCTCACCCAACCGGCCGCGCGGCACGAGTTTCCTCCGGTCCTCACTGCCGCGCTTGCCGCCGACCTCCTGCAGGTGCACGTGGAGTACCTGCGGAAGATGGTGCGGGACGGGCGCGTCCCGTGTCACCGCTTCCCCGGTGGTCGGGAGCTGCGCTTCCTGCGCGACGAGCTGCTCGAGTGGCTGGCCGACTTGCCCGGCGAGAACGGTGCCGGCCTGAACGTGCCGGATCAGGGCTGTAGCGCGCGTACCCAGGCGACGGACGATGTCGACGCGAACAGCTCGATCGCGTCGCACGAGCGCACCCGCACGTGATCCGCACCCACGCGGAGCTCACCCGTCAGGACGTCGGCGTGAGTGAACAACCCGAGTTCGATCACGGGCATCTCCTCGTGCTCGAGCAGACGCGCCCGGAACGTCGACGCCGCGTCGGTGTCGCGGCTCCCTCCCGATCGCGCCCGCTCGATGACGCGCAGCACGAACGCGGCAGCGGCGACAAGGTGCACGTCGGTCGTCACTGCACTGTCGACGACGCGAATCGTGTCGGACCCAACTGCTGCGATCACACCGCGCAACACGATGTGGGGCGTCGCCAGCGAGATGGTGTCGCCGCGGTGCATGCAATCGCGCGCGATGTCGGCGAGGGTACGACCGTGCTCCCAGTGCTCGAACGCGGCGCGCGTCCACGCTTCCTCTTCGTCACGCCATTCGGCCCGCACCGCCGCGCCCCTGGCGCGGAGATCGCCGTCGTCCAGCGCGTCAGTCACCGCGCTATTTGAGCAGATTGACCGATTCGGCGAAAGGCCCGCCGATACTGCGGTCTCCGGCGATCAGGTGACGCGGCGGTACAGGTGCACGGCGAGCGGCGCGCACACCGCGACGATGCCGACGATCCACGCGATCGCCTTGAGGCACGGGTCGAGCGTCGGCCCGCCGATGGTGAGCGCGCGAGCGGCGTTGATGACCACCGACACCGGCTGGTTCTCCGCCCACGGCTGCAGCCAGCTCGGCATCGACGCGACGGGCACGAACGCCGACGACGCGAACACCAGCACCGCGAGGATCGGGAACGACGCGGCCTGCGTGGTCTCCGCGTTCTTGGTGGTGAGCCCGATGATCGCGAACACCCACGACAGTGAGTACGAGAACGCGAGGGTGATGAGGATCGCGCCGAGGTAACCCCAGAAGTTGGTGTGGATCCGCCAGCCCACGAGGTAGCCGACGACCGACATGAGGAGCAGCACGAACACGTTGCGGAGGAGGTCGGCGAGTGTGCGGCCCATCAGCACCGCGGAGCGTGCCATCGGCAACGAGCGGAACCGGTCGATGAGGCCCTTCTGGAGGTCTTCGGCGAGGCCGACGCCGGTGCTCAACGCGCCGAACACGATCGTCTGCACGAACACGCCGGGCATGAGATAGTCGATGTAGGGAACGTCACCGACTGCGTTGTTCAGCGCGCCGCCGAACACGTACGTGAACATCAGCACGAAGATGATCGGCTGGATGGTGGCGAACATCACGAGCTCGGGCGTGCGCTTGAGGTTCAGGATGTTGCGCCACGCCATCGTGACCGCGTCCTTCACCACGTGGCGGTGACGTTGCGGCGGCGCGAGGCCGCGACGCGTCGGCTTCGGTGGGTGCAGTGACTGCCGTCATCGTGAGCCCCTTCTCCCCCGCTTCTTCGGCACGACGACGATCGCCTCGTCGTCGTCGTCGGTCGGCTCCTCGGCCCGGTGACCCGTGAGGTCGAGGAACACGTCGTCGAGCGTGGGCTCGTGCAACGCCATCGCCGACGGCTCGAGCTGCTCGGCGTCGAGCACCCGCACCACCTCGAGCATCGCCTTCGGCCCGTTCGTCACGTTGAGGCGGAGCGAGTGGCCTTCCTTGGTGACGGTCCCGATGTTCGACAGCTTGTCGACGGCCGCCGCTGCGCTGTGCTCCTCGCGGAACGTGACCTCGATGACGGTCTCTCCCAGCCGGCCCTTGAGCTCCGACGACGTGCCCTCCGCGATCACCGAGCCGTGGTCGATGACCACGATGCGATCGGCGAGCCGGTCGGCTTCCTCCAGGTACTGCGTGGTGAGCAGCACGGTGGTGCCGCCTTCCACCAGCGACTCGATCACGCCCCACAACTCGGTGCGACCGTGCGGGTCGAGGCCGGTCGTGGGCTCGTCGAGGAACAGCACGGGCGGGCGGTGCACCAACGCCGCCGCGAGGTCGAGCCGTCGACGCATACCGCCGGAGAACGTCTTGGCGACGCGGTCGGCAGCGTGGGTGAGCGCGAACCGCTCGAGCAGCTCGGTGGTGCGGCTCGCGATCTCGGCGTTCGGGAGATGGGTGAGGCGGCCCACCAGGCGCAGGTTCTCGCTCGCAGTGAGGTTCTCGTCGACCGCCGCGTACTGGCCGGCGAGCCCGATCGACGCCCGCACGCGTTGCGGGTCCTTGGTGACGTCGCACCCGAGGACGCGCGCGGCCCCGGAGTCGGGCAGCAGCAGCGTGGTGAGGATGCGCACCGCGGTGGTCTTGCCCGCGCCGTTCGGACCGAGCACGCCGAGCACCGAGCCCTCGGGGACCACGAACGACACGCCCTCGAGCGCATGGACGTCACCGAAGTGCTTGACCAGGTTGTCGGCGACGACCGCCGGTTCGGTGGAGTTCATCCGGGCCAGTCTTCCCGATCCGGCGTACGCCGACCCATACCGTCCACCGGGCGTAAGCTCTCGCGACACCCGATCGAGGAGTAGTCATGGCCACGACGAGCACCGAGACCAGCGCGCCGACCGTCACGATCAGCGTGTACAGCCATGTGAACCTGCAGATCACCGATCTCGAGCGGGCGATGGACTTCTACTGCAACACGATGGGCTTCGAGCCGATCCCCCGCCCCGACTTCGGCGGCTTCCCCGGAGCGTGGCTGCAGCACGGCACCGCGCAGATCCACCTGTCGACGCTCGAGAAGATGCCCGAGCGCGTCGGGTTGCCGCACCTCGCGTTGATGGTGCCCCTCGACGAGTTCCAGAACACCTGCGCCGCGCTCGACAGCAAGGGCGTCAAGTGGGTGGCGCCGCCGAACTCGCGCGAAGACTTCGGTGTCACCGTGTGGGCCGCGTTCATCGAGGACCCCGACGGCAACATCATCGAGCTCACCAACGTGGGCCCGTCGTACTGATCACCCGCTCGCGGCGCGCCTGACGCGCACACGATGCGCACATGAGAACGGGCTCAGCCCCGGCAGAGCACCTCGCCGTGGAACACCGCGAACCATGCGTCGTCTTTCGCGCCCCATTCCAGCCACATGGCCGAAAGCTCTTCGAGCTCCTCTGGCGTCGCGAGCCCGTGCTCGACGGCGTGCTCGGCGAACGCCGACATGGTGACGCGCTGCGCCCATGACTCGGTCCACCACGCAACGTCTGCGGGGTCGGCGTAACACCATCCCGACACCGACGAGGTGATGTCGGAGAACCCCGCTTGGCGCGCCCACGACGTCAGACGACGACCGGCGTCGGGCTCACCGCCGTCGGCGCGGGCGGTGGCGCGGTACAGGTCGAGCCACCGCATCAGGCCGCCACTCCCGGGATACCAGGTCATGGCTTCGTAGTCGCCGTCGCGGACGGCCACGACGCCGCCGCTCGCGCAGACGCGGCGCATCTCGCGCAACGCGGCCACGGGATCGGTGAGGTGCTGGAGCACCTGGTGAGCGTGCACGACGTCGAAGGAGTCGTCGGGAAAGCGCAGCGCGTAGACGTCGCCGACCTCGAACTCGACGCGCTCGCGGTCGGCATCGGCGATCGTCGCGCGTGCCTGCTCGATGATGTCGCCCGACGCGTCGAGGCCGACGACGGGTCCGGGCGCGACGAGCGCGGCGAGATCGAGCGTGATGGTGCCCGGACCGCAACCGACGTCGAGCAACGACTGCCCCGACGTGAGGTGCGGCAGGAGATACGCGGCCGAGTTCTCCGCGGTGCGCCACTTGTGCGATCGCAGCACGCTCTCGTGGTGCCCGTGCGTGTAGCGGTGCTCACCCGCACCCTCGCCCTCGCCTTCGCCCATCGGCGAAGGATACCGACGCGCGGCACGGCTCCATGACTGGTCGCTCACGTGGTTGCTCAGTCCGCTCGAGATCGACGCATCGCTCCCGTTCGCCCGCAAGATCCGCGGATGAGGAACGGGGCGAGACGGTCGACGACTTCACCCAGCTCATCGCCGAGCACCTCGACCCTCACCGCACCGTCCCGCGATCCGCCGCGTGCTGGATCAGGCGAAGAAGTAGCCGCGTGACGCATCGTGCAGGCGACGCGTCACGTCGCGGGCCGTGAGGCCGATGTCTTCGACCAGCAGCGACGACGGAAGATGCGCTCGGCGCTGCTCACGGGCGATCGCTTCGAGGCGCGCTTCGGAGAGCGGATCGGCTGCGAGCTCCGGGAGTTGCGCGCGCAAATCCGAGATCGCTGCGGTGGGATTGCCCACGAGCTCGCGGTACTCGACCGTGAGCACGGGAACTTCCGAGCTCGCCAGCGCACCGGCCGCGGCGTGGCGAGTGCCCGACACCAGAGGTCGAGCATCTCACGCGCCACGACCGACGCGTCTCCCCGCCCTGACGTGTCCGCGCGGGTCGCGATCGCGAGCTCGACGAACGAGGCGAAGGCCTCGGCCGTGGGTCGACAAACATGAATGACCGCACGCGGGCTCAGCGCGTTGACGACAGCGTCGTAGTCGAGCGCGAACGACAGTGACTTGAGCAGCCACGGTTGGTTGCGCGGCCCGTCGACCGCGGCGAGCTGGAGCGCGACGATGCCCATCTCGGCCTCGTGCGAGCGTGTGAGCATCCGCTCCCGGAACGACGGGACGTCGAACATGGTGACGATCTCGAACGCGTCGAGCGCGGCGCTGAGCATGGGGGTGCACTCGGCCACGCCGTACGGATCGACAGGGCGACGGGCGAAGACCTCTTCGACCATCCGCAGCTCGTCGATCCGACACTCGGCGTCGGCAATCGCGCGCGGCACCGTGAACTCGGCGAGGCCGTGCCGGGCCTCGAGCTGCGCGGTCGGGTGCAGGGCCTGCCAGTACGTGAGGTTGCGGACGGGCGACGTGCCGCTGATCAGGTGCTGCAACAGGGTGGTCCCGGTGCGCGGCGCACCGGCGATCACGATCGGGCCCGGCCCGGCTGCGGGCGCGTGCCCCTCCCGCTCGATGAACGGCTGGGCACGGCGGAGTCGCCGCTGCGACTGCAGTGCGTGCAGGATCATGGAACGCGCCACGAGCACGCCGGGCACCGTGAGGTCCGGCGCGACGGCGAGCTCGTCGACGAGCGCGGCAGCGGATGCCTCGACCGTGCCGGCGACGAACGGCCCCGGCACCGCGAGCTCGGAGCGCTCGACGAGCCTCTCGAAGCGCAGCAACCGCGCCGAGTTCGCCTGGTACATGGTCATTCTCGTTGCCCTTCCCACTGCCCTGCGGGTGCTGTGGCCACCGCACGCAGAGCGTCGTGCAGAGCCCGAGCAGGTGCTTGCGCACAGTGTCGCCCTTGATACCCAGGCGCGTGGCGATGGTCGAGACTCGCCAGCCGCCACCGACCAGATCGAGATCTCGCGTTGCTGGGGCCGAGCGTGGCGGCACGATCCCGCGACCGCCTGGGCGGGGCGTGGCAATCGGGGATTGGCGCCGCGTGGAGGGCGCGGTCGAGCAGCGCGTCGGTCAAGGTGTCGAGCGACAGCTCGCGGCCGCAGTTCGAGCACGAGAGCACGAGGCGCGCGGGGGCCGGCCGGGGACAGGTGGGAAGCTGACGGCGGTCACGGGGCGCCTCTGCGCACCTGGGCGAATGAGCTGGGCGATGGTCTCGCCGCCAGGGCGCACCACGAGGCCGCGGACGATCGTTCCGTCGATCGCCGCCGCGATCGTTAGATCCTGAACTCGTGCGGCACTGCCTATGCGATTCGTGCATCCCTGATGTCGGCCGCAGGAACTCCGGCCTCGAGGAATGCCTGTTTGGGGATGCCTTTTCGCTTGGCGTAGCTCGCTGCGTACTTCACGAAGTTCTTGCGCAGCTCCGACAGGTCGCCGCCCGCTGACTTCGCTTGCAGTTCGTTCTGCAACTCGATGCGCCGAGTCACCAGCTCCAACTTCCGCATGCCGGTCGCATCACGAATATCTGCTCTCACTGCCTCCAACTGCTTCTCAACCGTCGCCTGGGTGCGTTGTCGGCCACGCCGGGGCTTGTTCGCCTCCAGCGCATTGAGATAGGCGCGCACGTGGTGCGCTTCGGTCCGTCCGGCGGCGAGAGCTGCCTTGTGTTGCGGCGTCATCTTCTTCACGGGAGCGCGTTTCTTCGCCGTCTTCTTCGCTACGGACTTGCGAGCGGGCTTCTTGGTAGGGGGCAACGTCAACCTCCGATTAGGGATGCACCGAAGCGTAACCACGCCGCCGGCGGGGAACCTGCCGTCGCGGACATTTGTCTTACATTGCTTCGTTCGCTGCGCGTCGAGTCGCATATGCGAGACACGGCCGCACATCGCCTTATCGCAACGCTTGTCATCGGACTGAGAAATGCAGAAAAATATGGAGGCGATCACCCCGTGTGCCTCACCCGGTGCAAAGGGGTCAAGATTCAGCGCAACAGAGGCCTTCCGCGATTTCAAGCCACGTTTCCGCAATCCTGAATCGCGAGGCCACCCTGCCCGCCGGAAGCGTCGGAGCCGAAGCGCAACCTGGAGCCGATGAACCCGGAACTCTTCACCGAATCATTCGACATGCGATCCGGCGAACCGACAAATGCCGAAGGTCACCCCTCGGACGACCAAACCCCGCCCGAAGGCCGCACAGGCGCACAGCCACGGAAGACGCTCGAACGTGTGACGGCGTAGGCTCCTGGCATGGCCGAGAACGACGATCTGCAGCGAGCATTTCAACGCCTGATCGAAGACGCCCGAGCGGTCGGCGAGGCGTTCCGTGCGCAGGTGGAGCAGAACGACTTCTACCAGAGCGCCATGAAATCGATCGGTGAAGCTCAACGGAGTTTCGAAGAAGCCGTCCAGAAACTCAGGGGTGGCCCAGGCGCGAACGAGCCAGCCGATGGCCCAGACGCGAAGGGGCCGGCTGACGCGTAAAGCCGAACCTCCAGCGCTGGTCGCGCGATGGCGACGTACGCTGGCCGTGCTTCCTCACTGAGCGTGAGGCGCTGCGTTGGAAGTCTGACCGGCTGCAGCGAAGAACGGTCTTCGCATAGCTCGTTCCCTTGCAGGGGCGCGAGCTCCGGTGCGAAAATCCGTCTGGCAACCTTGGAAGTGAGCCCGCAGTTGCGTTGCATCAAGAAGTTCGCGGCCGCAGGGTCATATCGCGAGGGCAGTGGAGGTGCCTCCATTCATGAGGTTCAGGAAGCGCCCCCGGGTGAAGGACACGACGCGTTACTGGACGTCGGAAGAGTCCGAGGCGTTCGCGCGTGTCCGTGAGGTGAACGTAAGTGAGCGACGCCCTGAGCCGGAGGGCCTCGCGAGCGTTGCGGCGAATGTGGTGTTGACCTGTGCAGGTTGCGGGCGTGCGATCGAGCGGGGCGAGGCTCTTATCGCTCGTTGGGATGGGTGGGCGGAAGGCGAACCGGTTCCGGAATGGCCGGCGCGTGTCTGGCATGACTTCGATTGTCTCGAAGACGATCACGGAGGGGCGAGTACGTGGGACGTGGCGCCGCAGCCGATTTCGTTGGCATCGAAACGTGAGGCACTCGAAGGTCGACTCAAGCACCGGGGCGCCTGAAACGACGAAACCCCGAAGGTGGGGCAATGCCGCCGGTTGGCTTGGGGGGTACCTGTGAACCACAAGCGTCGCGCATGGAAAGGCGTCTCGTGAGTGCTCCGGGCGGGAGACGACGATGGATAACCGAGGTCTGGGTGCCGGTCGCCGGCGACCTTCTTGTCGTAGCCGCGGTAGTCCTTGCTGTCGACCGCGGCGACGAAGTCGCCGCCTTGTTCCTGGCCCTGTTCGCGGTACTCATCGCACTGCTCGCTCTGTACAACGCGCAGCACATCCGTCTCGAGGTGGACGCGGGCTCCGACGAACAGTCAGACGCGACCGTTAGCGACGAAACCCCACCCGAAAGCGCGTAACGTCGCACGTCTGTTTGCGGGAGACGTGAACCACAGAACCGGCGCGCTATCGGCAGCGAAAGCCAAACGAGGTCCCGAATCCCTCTCATCAAACGACGAAACCCCGCCAGGACCACGACAGGTAGCGGGGTTCGTCGCCGGGTGGCCGAGCTCACGGTCAAGACCACGCGATCCCTCTGGTATCGAGTTTCTACGATCTGACATTGAGCACGAACGACAAAACCCCGCCCGAAGGTGGGGCAACGT
>CAVRJC010000001.1:0-30305 GCA_963721435.1 uncultured Actinomycetes bacterium | reverse complement strand
TCGAAGACATCGCGGTACACGACCTGGGCGCCAAACCTCGGGTGGTGAATGCCCTGTGGGAAGCGTTCTTCGGGCGCGAAGTGACGAATCGCTACTATCGGGGCCTTGCCGACGTGCCCCAGGTCACGGCCTCACAGGACCTGAAGCAGCTCCAGACGTCCGGCCTGCTCGCGCCCGAGGGCGGCGGCCGCAGCCGGGCCTACCAGGGGACGCTCGCCCTCATGCACCGGGTCGTGGAGGCCGCGGGCCTGGAGGTGGATGTTCGCGGAACGGCGGCGCCGGACGAGGCTCTGCGGGCCGACGTCTTCGCGGCTCTTGCTGCTCGCACCCGCGGAGCGGACTGCTAGCTCAGCTCGCCACCGTGCGGCTTTGAGAGGCGCACAGGTCGCCCCAGTATCTTGGGCGACGCGCGCGCCCGACTCTGCAGGCGGCGCGACCCGCGTCGCAGCGGGGTCCGTGACACGGGAACCGAATGGCGACCATGGCAGGAGAGGCGACCGGCGGGGCGAGGAGACGGGCGCGGCCGCAGGCACCGCGCCTCAATCCATCTCCCGCCCTGCTGAGCCTCCAGCGTCGCGAGTTGCGCGCATCTCTCTTGTTGGCGCCGACCGTCGCCGCGTTTGCGCCGTGCGGCTCAGCACGGCTTTGTGACCCTCAGAAGCTGTCCGCTGTGACCATCGGCGTCTCGTGATCGCGCCGCGCCGTTGTCGTCCTGCGGTAAGATGCAGCGTCCCAGTGATCACTCGGTAGCCCCACTACGGGCACCCAGACCGCGCGGCAGGAGAGCACGTGGGCTCAGCGATCGGCGAGATGCTCCCTCTGGCGATCGGAATCGCCATCAGTCCGCTGCCGATCATCGCCATCATTCTGATACTCACGACGCCGAAGGCGCGCGGCAACGGCCTCGCCTTTCTCGGCGGCTGGCTGCTCGGCCTGGCGACAGTCGGCATCGTGGTCCTCATCGTGGCCGACGCCGCCGGCGCGGACACGTCGACCGGACCATCGCGAGCGGTCAGCCTGATCAAGCTCGTGCTCGGCTTTCTGCTGTTGGCGCTCGCCTGGAGACGCTTCAAGAAGCGTCCCAAGTCAGGCGAGGAGCCGCCCGTGCCGAAGTGGATGAGGGCGTTGGACGACTTCACGCCTGGCCGGTCCCTGGCCGTCGGGGCGCTGCTCGCCGGCCCGAAACCCAAGAACCTCATCCTCAACGCGGCGGCGGCGGCCGGGATCGCGCAGTCGGGTCTCGGCGGCCTCCAGCAGGCCGTCGTCCTGCTCCTGCTCGTGGTCATCAGCAGTGCCGGAATCATCGCCCCAGTGGTCGTGTACTTCGTGATGGGCGACAGGGCGGCGCCGGTGCTCGACGGATGGAAGACGTGGCTGGCGGCCAACAACGCCACCGTGATGATCGTGCTCTTCCTGGTCTTCGGTGTCATGATGATCGGCAAGGGAATCGGCGGACTGTCGTGAGGACGCCGCGAACGTGAGCATGCCGAGCCCGCCGCCCGCGTTCCACTTGCTTGCCAAACCGACCGGCTCCGTCTGCAACCTGGACTGCGCCTACTGCTTCTTCCTCGAGAAGGAGAAGCTGTATCCGGGGGCGCGCTCGCGCATGGACGATGAGCTCCTGGAACGCTACATCCGGCAGCTCATCGAGGCACATCGCGCGCCCGAGGTGAGCGATCGCCTGGCAGGGCGGTGAGCCCATGCTCATGGGCCTCGAGTTCTTCCGCCGGGCGGTCGCGCTGGCGCAGAAGTACGCCCGCCCGGGGATGACGGTGAGTCACTCCATCCAGACCAACGGCACCAAGATCAACGGCGATTGGGCGCGCTTCTTCAAGGACAACGGCTTCCTCGTCGGCCTGAGCGTCGACGGGCCCCGCGAGCTGCACGACGCCTACCGCCGCGACAAGGCCGGGAGGCCGACGTTCGACAGGGTCATGCGCGGCCTCGCGGCGCTCCGCGAGCACGGCGTGGAGTGGAACGCGCTGACGACTGTCCACGCCGCCAACGCCGCGCACCCCGTGGAGGTCTACCGCTTTCTGCGCGACGAGTGCGGGGCCCGCTTCATCCAGTTCATCCCCATCGTGGAGCGGCCCACCGAGAACGGGGTGCCGTACGGCGCCGCGGTCACCGACCGCTCCGTGACCGCCGACCAGTGGGGCGCCTTCCTCATCGGCGTCTTCGAGGAGTGGGTGCGCCGCGACGTCGGCGAGGTGTACGTGCAGATGTTCGACGTCGCCCTGGCCAACTGGTACGGCGAGCCCGCCGGCCTCTGCGTGCACTCGCCGACCTGCGGCGCCGCGCTCGCCCTGGAGTTCAACGGCGACGTGTACGCCTGCGACCACTTCGTGGAGCCCGCGTACCTGCGCGGCAACATCCGCGAGCGGCACCTCGCGGAGCTCGTCGGCTCGCCGGAGCAGCGGCAGTTCGGTCGGGACAAGCGCGACGCGCTGCCGCAGTACTGCCTGGAGTGTGACGTGCGCTTCGCCTGCCACGGCGGCTGCCCCAAGGACCGCTTCATCACGACGCCCGCCGCTGCGACGCCGCCGCACGAGCCGGGGCTCAACTACCTCTGCCCCGGCTTCAAGGCGTTCTTCCATCACGTCGACGCGCCCATGCGACGCATGTGCGAGCTTCTGCGCGAGGACCGCGCGCCGTCGGAGATCGTGGCCGAGTACGGCGCCGGCGAAGCCAACAGCGCGACACAAGGAGGCGACTGACATGACCCGACCCGTGGTGGACGAGGATCTCTGCACCGGATGCGGCACCTGCGAGGCAATCTGCCCCGAAGTCTTCGAGGTGGGCGACGACGGCATCTCGCACGTCATCGACGCGGAGGGCTGTGAGGCCGCCGGCTGCTGCGACGAGGCGGCCGAAGAGTGCCCCGAGGGCGCCATCTCGCTGGAGTAGCGCCCGACGGCCGGCCCAGCCGCTGAGGAGCGCCCCGCGTCCCGGTACCCGCCCGAGCGGGGGCCGTCCGTCAGCCGGGCAGAGGAGGTCGTCTATCGACCGGCATACTTCCGTGAAGATCGTTGTTTGACATGAGGATCTTCAAGGAGTCCGATGCACGTCGCCATTCAAGATCTCCGTGATTCCTCTCGATTCCATCCCGCGGCTGGCACAGACCCCTCGCTGACCGCATTCAACCCGTAGTGGCGTCGATCGCGGATATACTGAAGATGCGAATGAATCGGGAGGCGATGTGAACCACAGCCAAGATGACCCGGTCCTCGAAGAGGTCACACGGCGGCTCGTCAAGGAATTCAGCCCGAGCAAGGTCTACCTGTTCGGATCGAGAAGTCGCGGCAACGCCACGCCTGACAGCGACTACGACTTCCTGGTTGTCGTCTCATCAAGCGACGAGCGCCCCCTGAGAAGAGCCCAGAAGGCATACCGTGCTCTGCGGGGTCTCGGTATTTCCAAAGACGTCATCGTGACCACGGCGGACCGCTTCGAGCGCATGAAGATCCTGGCAGCCTCTCTTGAGCATGAGGTCGCCACCGAGGGCCTTCTGCTCTATGGATGACGGCCTCCGCGAACTCGTTGACGCCTGGCTCACCAAGGCCTCGCATGATGTGCGCGCGGCTGGACGACTCGCGCCGGACGACGATGAGGGAGGCTATGAACCGCTTTTCGGCTCGGCTGCCTTCCATCTCCAACAAGCTGCCGAGAAGACCCTGAAAGCGTACCTGGCGAGCCGTTCGGTGCGCTTCGCGAACATCCACGACTTGAGCAAGTTGCTCGCTCTCGCAGAGACGATCGAGGTGGGTTTCGACCAACTGGCCAACGCTGCTGAAACCCTTGCTCCCTTTGCGGTGGAGATCCGTTATCCGGGGGACTGGGACGATCTCACGCGCGACGAGTACTCAGAGGTCAAGCGTGCGGCCGAGGAGATAGTCGAGTTCGTGACGGAGCGCCTGGAAACCGACGAGAACCAGGCGCCGTTGGCCCCCGGCTAGCGTGGGGCAGCCAGATTCGGACCTTAGCAATCCAGACCGAGCGTCTCGTCAGAGAGCAAGGAGTGATGGCATATGAGCGAACCCTTCAAGGGCGTCATCAACGTCGACATCCGCGACTCGACGCCCGACTGGGCGCCGTTCGAGCCGCCGAAGGCGCCGGACGGGGCGCCCAACGTCGTCTACATCGTCCTCGACGACGTCGGCTTCTCGCGCGATGAGCTGCTACGGCGGCCCGATCCCGACGCCCAACATCGACAAGATCGCCGCCGACGGCGTGCGCTACACGCAGTGGCACACCACGGCGCTGTGCTCGCCGACCCGCTCGTGCCTGCTCACCGGCCGCAACCACACGCGCAACAGCATGGCGTGCATCACCGAGGCGGCGATCGGCTTCCCCAACGCCAGCGGCACCATCCCGCCCGAGAACGGCATGCTGTCCGAGATCCTCGGCGAGCTCGGCTGGAACACGTACATGGTCGGCAAATGGCACCTCTGCCCGACCGACGAGATGAACCTCGCCGCGCCGCGCCGCAACTGGCCGTCGGGCCGCGGCTTCGAGCGCTGGTACGGCTTCCTCGGCGCCGAGACCAACCAGTGGTATCCAGAGCTGGTCCACGACAACCATCCGGTGGAGCAGCCCAAGATGCCGGAAGAGGGCTACCACTTCACCGACGACATCACCGACAAGGCGCTCGAGTTCATCAAGGACGCCCAAGCCGATCGCCCCGGACAAGCCGTTCTTCCTCTACTACGCTCCCGGCGCCTGCCACGCGCCGCATCACGCGCCCGTGGAGTGGATCGTATTGCCATCGGCGTACAAGCACCCAAAGAAGAAAATCAGGATGCAGACTCTGGCCTTTTTTCTAGCCTCGGGCTTGATAGTTTAATCACCGCAGATACAAGCATTAACGCAAAACTTACGACTTTCTTTAGCACCGACACCCAGAATTTAACGAAGCTTCGCGGCACGTTCAAACTCCAAGGAGCCTACGTTAGCGGCGGGACGTCTTATGCTGCAGATATTGAAGCCCGCATCATTGACCAAAAAATTTACGTAATCGCAAATACCCTCCCGTCTTTCCCGATGTTCGATACAAGCAACTTCACAAAAAAGTGGCTGGTTATTGGGCAAGACGTCACGCAACCATATTTCGACAAACTTTCAAAAGATAATACCGCGCAGCAGGATGTCCAAATCGCACGTACGGAAATTGCGAACCTACTCCAACTTGGAATTAAATCGCAAGCAATTATCATCGGGAAGGTCACGCGGGAAGACCTTGATGGAACTTCCGCACAGAAAGTACCAACAACCTTTGACACCACAAAGTTCTCTGCGCTAGCCAAAGCGTACGAAGCTGATGCAGAGAAACGAAACGTTAAGAGCTCTTTTGTAGATGCTATTGTTGAAATGCTAAACGTCGACCCAACTATCCAGCAGGCAACATCAGCGCCGACCCTTACGTTAACGGTTTGGTCAAACCCATCAGATCACATGTTCCGAAAAGCAGAGCTTGCCGTGGTTGCTGCTGAAAACGCAACAAACCCAGCGAGTACCCAGGTGCATATGACGATCGGTGTCACGCTCGCGCACGCCAACGAGCAACCAACAGTGGTTGAACCAACCGGTGCAACGCCGTTCATGGATGCAGTGGGGCAACTCTTCAGCGGGCCACGAGCTGCGTCAAGGAACGCGCAACGGAAGTCGGATTTAGGTCAACTCCGCACTGGTTTGGCTCTCTACTTTGACGATAAGAATGTCTACCCAGGATCGCTCCAGGCAATTGCGGATTCAAGGTACATCAGCCGTCTACCGATCCCGCCGAGCCCAGACGAACAGTACACCTATTCGCCAAGTAAAGATAATAAAACCTTCCAGCTGTGCGCTACGTTGGAAAAAGAATCGGAAGATGGCCAAACAATATTGTATTGCCTAAAAAATGATGGAACCACTTCGGAAACTCCAAATAAGCCTGAAGCCTAGAAATGCACGAAGCAGACTTCCAGAACTGGCTTAACCACGCGCGATCGGTCGGCTACACAGACACCGAAATTCGCACGTTATTGCTACAAGCCGGCTGGTCTTACCAGCACGTCAATGAGCTTATGTCCTCTCGCGGACTTACCCCGGGAACCGCATACCCGAACGCTCGCGGTCATATGGTAAAACACGTGCCAGTCAATCCTAAAATCATCCTGGGGGCTACGCTGATGATTGTCGTTGTGCTTATTGGGTTGGCCGCGCTGCTCTACGTAATAATTCAATAAAAACAAAACCGCCTGGTTACCAAAAGCGGTTTTTGTTATTTACTTTACCGTCGAAGTCCAGCCGGACATGAGTAAAAATAGAAGGCCTAGCGCGAAAACCAGGGCCACGGCCATGGTAATAGCAAACACTCTCTGCCACATGTTGCCCTTACTCTCAAAATTGTTTCGTTCGGCGCGCTCGGGTTCACCCAGTGCATCTAATTTTTTTTGTTGAGCTAGTTTGTATTCTGGATGATCGCGGTCGAGTAAAAAAATATCTTGTTGATTGCTTTTCCAAGCGTTTGTCTGGAAAAAGAAAAGCAGAATGCCTATAAACAACACGGGCCAAAAAAGGAAGCCAATAAGCATAACCACAATAGCCAAACCGCGGAGCGCCTCGATACCGCGCTGCTTCCGCGTGAGCATTTCACGTGGATTAATAATCGCGGGACTAGATGTAAGCCCGTGTGTATCATCGAACTTCTGAAGATTGCGCCGGGTTCGAAGAAAAAGCCCATAGGTTATTGCCCCAAAACCGGCGCTTGTGTAAAGCAGCCAAGTTAAAATATCTTGAACTAAAGTTTTTTCCATACCAGCAGTATAGCGCACTAACCTTAACAATAAACACTCGCCGGCGTATAATAGTTAGATACAAAATTCAAACATTTGGAGGGAAAATGGGCGCGCATCGAGCTCCAGCCGTTCGAGCGCGTCGGATCGCGTTCGGCCGGTGGGGCCGGTTACGGGCCTACCGACGCCGCGCGACCCGCTGGCTCGTGCTGCGCGACGTCTGCGAGGGTACATCACGGTCTACCGCGCGGCGGACGCGTACGGCGTCGTGATCACCGGCGATCACGACCGCTTCGAAACCCTCCGAGTCGATCACGCGGCGACCGTCGCCCGACGCCACGAGATGGTGTCGAGCGTCACGCATTGACCAGGCCAATCATCGAACAGCCCAATTGTCGAAGGGGAGGACCGAATGGCAACCGACAGCAGCAACCGTGCGAGCGCTGCTCGCGGCGGGAATCGCGCCGCCCGACGACGAAGTCGAAGTGATGGTCCAGATCGTACCCCGCTTCTGCGTGCGGCCGCCGACGCGCTCTACACACCTGAGGTGGCGCGCTCCCTACCGGCGTACCTGCCCGCCGACGCGGACCTGGTGGCGAATGAACGGCGACGTGCCACGACCATCGCCGACGCGGCGGCCGCGTTGCGGAGCGGCGCCGTGACGAGCGTCGAGCTCACGGCCGAGCTGCTCGCCGCGGGCCGACGTCCTGGACGGCGTGCTCGGCACGTTCGTCGTCCGTTCCGACGAGGCAGCGCTGGCCGCCGCGGAGCAGGCGGACGCGGACCTCGCGGCGGGCATCGACCGAGGCCCGCTGCACGGCATCCCCCTCGGCGTCAAGGACATCATCGCGACGAGCGACGCGCCACGACCGCGCAGCAAGGTGCTCGATCCCATGGGGCCGCGGTTCGGACCGCGCCGGCGGTGGCCCGCCTGCGCGCGGACGGGGCCGTCATCACCGGAAAGACGACCACGATCGAGTTCGCGTGGGCGCGCCCGACGACGAGGGCCTTCCCGACCCCGCGCAACCCGTGGGACCTCGAGCGTGGCCGGGCGGGTCGAGCGCGGGCACCGGCACGGGCGTCGCCGCGGGCCTGATCCTCGGCGGGCTCGGCACCGACACCGGCGGCAGCGTGCGCATCCCCGCCGCGTGGTGCGGCATCACCGGCATGAAGACCACCTACGGCCTGGTGCCGAAGTCCGGCTGCGTGCCGCTCGGGTACAGCCTCGACACCATCGGGCCGATGGCGCGCACTGCGCGCGACTGCGCGCTGATCCTGCAGGCGATCGCGGGCGCGTCGGCCGACGACCCGACGTCGGTCGACCGCCCCGTGCCCGACTACGCGGCGGCGCTCGTGGGCGACGCGTCGGGGCTGCGCATCGGCGTGCGAGCGCGAGCACCACTCCGGCGTCGACGGCTTCGATCCCGCCTGCCGCGACCGGTTCGAGGACGCGGTGCGCGACGCTCGAGGCGCGCAGGCGCGGAGATCGTGGACGTGCACTTCGACGGCTACCCGCTCGATCACCGCGGCGGCGATGGTGACGGTCGCGGGCGAGTCGCTCGCCTACCACCTGAAGGACCTCCAGTGAGCGGTTCGGTGACTACGGACGCGAGGCACGTGCCGCGGTCGCGCACGGGCGCGTTCTACACGCTCGGCCGACTACGTGCAGGCGCAGCGCGTGCGCGCGTGGGGGCTCGACACGCTGCGACGCGTGCTCGGCGAGTGCGACGTGATCGTCACACCCACCATCGGCTTGCCTGCGCCGCGCCTCACCGACAACTTCTGGGCGATGATGCCGTGGACGTACACACCCGCGTGGACCTGCTCGGCACGCCCGCGATGTCGGTGCCGATGGGGCCGATCGCCGACGGCATGCCGTCCGGGCTGCAGGTCATCGGTGGCCGCTTCGACGACGCCACCGTGCTCCGCGTCGCCGACGTGTACCAGCACGTCACCGACTGGCACAACCACGTCCCCGACCTCGATCGCGACCACCGCGAGCTGACCGCCCGAACCTCCCGCGAGCGACCGCACCGAACCTCTCGCCGACGACCGGTTCTTCGGGGATGGCGCAGCGTCAGCCGACTTGGACGTTCACACCCGAACTGCTTCGGGAGCGCGAGGGGATCGGAGTACATCCATGTCTGGGTGACCAAGCCGTCGTCGGAGAACGCGTAGATCTCGCAGACGGGGATGTCGATCTCGACGTTGGTCGTGGGGATCCCCATGAACTCCGCGGTATGGGTGCCGCGCGCCCGCCAGCGCGCGACGACGGTGTCGCCGCCGTCGATGAGCGCGTCGGTGTCGAGGCGGAAGTCGGGGAAGCCGACACTGAGCCCACGCATCTCGTCGAGTGACTCCTGCACGCCGGTCTCACCGACACCGGCGGTCCAGCGGCGCGCGCCGTCGGCGAAGATCAGCGCGTAGGTGTCGAGATCACCGCGGTTGATGGCGTCGACCGCGGTGCGGATGGTGTCGGCGTTGCTCACATGCTCCTCTCGATGATTCGGTCGCTGATGTGGTCACGGCTTCATCACGAGATCCATGCGCTGACGGCCGCGCAGGGGCGTGAAGCTCGTCCAGTCGGACTCTCCGGTCTCTTCGATGGTGCTGTAGCGGTCGAGCAGCGTCTCGAACGCGACCACAACCTTCGATCCGAGCGAGGCTCGCGCCCAGGCAGAAGTGCACCCCCCACCCGAACGAGAGGTGTCGGATCTCGGGCCGCTGCACGTCGAAGCGCGCGGGATCGGGAAAGCGCTCGGGATCGTGATTCGCCGCGGTGAGGTTCAGCATCACGAACTGGTCTTCGGCGATGTCGATGCCCGCGATGACCGTCGGGTGGCGCGCGATGCGTGACGTGAACGTGATCGGCGGGTCGTAGCGGAGCATCTCCTCGACCGCGTTCGGGATGAGCGAGCGGTCGGCGCGCACCAGCTCGAGTTGGGCCGGGTTCTCGAGCAACCGGTAGAGCCCGTTCCCGAGGAGGTTCTGCGTCGTCTCGTGACCGGCGAAGATCAACTGCACGACCATCGCGACGAGCTCGGCCGGCGAGAGACGGTCGCCTTCGTCTTCCGCGCCGATCAGCGCGGTGAGCAGGTCGTCGCGTGGATTGGCCCGTCGCTCCGCGATCATCGCCGAGACGTACTCGTTGAAGCCTTCCATCCCCCGGTTCCCGGCTTCACGCGCCTCGGGAGTCGTGACGCCCGACGCCATCGTGAGCCCGAGGGCCCACTCCTCCATCTGGTTCACGTCGACGCGAGGGATCCCGATCATCTCGCACACGACGCGCAACGGGAGGACGCGCGCCCATTCGTGCACGAACTCGACCTGGCCGCCGTTGTCGTCGACCTGATCACACAGCTCCGCCGCGAAGCGCTGCGACACGTCGCGCATCGACGCGACCGCCCGCGGCGTGAACGCGCGGCTCACGAGCTTGCGGAGGCGCGTGTGCCCAGGGGGGTTCATCATCACGACGTTGAGGCGGATCCAGTCGACGAATGCGCCCTCGGTCCAGCCCTGCATCTCGAAGTAGCGCGCGCCCATCGCCCTCAGATTCGGGTCGTTGAGGCCCGAGAGGTTGTCTTCGTAGCGGAGGAAGAACACCGTCCCGAAGGTCGGCACGAAGGCCGCCGGCGCGTTGGCGGCGTGCATCGGCGCGGTGACGACCATCGGCTCGCGCCACCAATCGGGCTGCGCCAGGTCGATCACCGGCAGATCCGAGTACTGCACCGGCCATCGCCACCCCCCAGGTCGACCACCGCTGGCGCGAGACCCTACTCAGCGCAACACCCCGACTGCGCCCGCTCCGTGGAGCAGACTCACACCGTGGCCGATGACGATTGGGACCGGCGGGTACGGCTTCACGCGTTCGCATTCCTCGAGCAGCTGACGACGAGGTGGGGAACCGAACTGCCGTGGAAGGAACTCGCCCGGGGGTTCGAAGTCGATGGTCGACCCATCACGTTGCTCGGTGCCCGCGGGATCTGGAAGCCCGCGGCGATGGATCTCCCCATTTCGATCACGACCAGCCACCGCGACCCTTACGGAGACACCGCGGACGATCACGGCTTTCTCCAGTACAAGTACTTCGGCACCGACCCGATGCATCCCGACAACCGCGGGCTGCGGACGTGCTTCCTGGAGGCGCGCCCGCTCGTGTACTTCCGCGGCGTCGCGAAGGGTTGTACACGGCGCTGTGGCCGATGTTCATCGTCGGCGACGATCCCTCGTCCCTGACCGTCGTCGCAGCGTGCGACGACGTCGAGTCGCTCAGTCCCGGCACCAGTCTCAGCGCCGCCGACGACGCGCGCCGCGCCTACGTCACCCGCACCGCGCTCGTCCGGCTCCATCAGGCCAAGTTCCGGCAACAAGTGCTGACGGCATACGCCGGTTCGTGCACAGTGTGCCGGCTTCGCCATCGCGAGCTGCTCGACGCCGCGCACATCCTGTCGGATCGTCATGAGCGCGGCGATCCGGTGGTTCCGAACGGGCTCGCGCTCTGCAAGATCCATCACGCTGCGTTCGACTCGAACATCCTCGGCGTTCGACCCGACCACGTGATCGAGATTCGTGCCGACGTGCTCGAAGAGGTCGACGGCCCGATGCTGAGACACGGGCTTCAAGAGTTGAACGGCAGCGCGATCAAGATCCCGCGTCGGCCTCATGACCGCCCCGACCCGGATCGGCTTGAAGAGCGGTACGAGCTCTTCCGCGCCGCGAGCTGAAGGCACACCATGGACATGACCGACTTCCAGGCGCTCATGGAGGCGACGTACGGCGAGCGGGATCGGGCGCGGGGCGTGCCGGCGAGCATCGCGTGGCTGGCCGAGGAGGTCGGCGAGTTCGCGAAGGCGGCGCGGAAGGGCACGCGCGACGAGCAACTGCACGAGCTCGGTGACGTCATCGCGTGGCTGGCGTCGATCGCGAATCAGCTCGATCTCACGTTCGCGGAGGCCGTCGGCCGGTACGCGAACGGGTGCCCGCGGTGTGCATCGATCCCCTGCGCGTGCGAGACCGGCACCTGACGCACCGCCCTGGGCGCGCGACCACGCACGGCATACCGTGGCGCGATGGCTGACGACATCGTGTTGCAGACGTTCCCGCTCGGGTTCCAGTGGCCCACGATCGACCCGTTCCTGTTCTGCGCCCACCACGACGACGCGTACCCCGCGGGCAACGACGAGCTCGGGCCCGACGGCCTCGCTCGACGGGCGCGAGATCGGTGCCGACTTCGCGGGCGTCGACGGCTGGCGCATGTACCACGGCGACACCGTGCCGGGCTTCCCCAGCACCCGCACCGCGGCTTCGAGACCGTGACGTTCGTGCGCGAGGGCCTGATCGACCACTCCGACTCGCTCGGCGCGACCGCGCGCTTCGGGCGCGGCGACACGCAGTGGCTCACCGCGGGCAGCGGCATCGTGCACTCCGAGATGTTCCCGCTCGTCGACCGCGACGCGCCGAACCCGCTCGAGCTGTTCCAGAT
Source organism: uncultured Actinomycetes bacterium (assembly GCA_963721435.1). Taxonomy (GTDB): domain Bacteria; phylum Actinomycetota; class Acidimicrobiia; order IMCC26256; family DASPTH01; genus CAVRJC01. The sequence continues at coordinate 18,050 of CAVRJC010000001.1, read as the reverse complement.
CTGGCTCAACCTGCCGGCCGCCGACAAGATGGTCGACCCGTACTTCACGATGTTGTGGGAGTCCGACACACCACGTGTCGTCGCGAAGGACGACGACGGCCGCGTCACCGAGATCACCGTGATCGCGGGCGCGGTCGACGGTCAACGCGCTCCCCTACCGCCGCCCAACTCGTGGGCGGCACGATCCGAGTCCGACGTCGCGATCTGGAACCTCCGGTTCGAGCCGGGCGCCACGTGGGAGCTCCCGCCCGCGGCCGGTCCCGAGACCGTTCGCACGATCTACGTGTACGAAGGCGGGCTCACGATCGGTGACGACGCACGAGGTCGTTGCACCCACCGGCGCAGTGCTGCAGCCCGATGTCGCGGTGCCGCTGCGAGCCGGCGATGACGGCGCGGAAGTGCTCGTGCTGCAGGGCGTCCCGATCGGTGAGCCGGTCGCGCAGCACGGCCCGTTCGTGATGAACGACCACGCCGGGATCATCCAGGCCTTCGAGGACTACCAGCGCACCGGCTTCGGCGGCTGGCCGTTCGACCGGGACGACCCCGTGCACCCGAACGACCAGGGACGCTTCGCCCGCCACGCCGACGGCCACGTCGAGAGCGTCACGACGCCATGACGTCGCTCGTCCGGGCCCGGCAACGCCACGCTCAGGAGTGGGGCCGGAGATGCCGATACCGGGCCCATGACTTCTCCCGTCACGACCTCGACGAATTCGGCACCAACCTCGGCCCCGGTGTGCCCGAACTGTGGATCGACGTTGCAGCTCGAGCACGACGGCGAGCTCGACGCGTGGGCGTGCCCTCAGCACCACGGCCTCGGCTTCACCGTCAGCGAAGCGTACAAACGCATGGACGAAGGCGAGATCCACACCATCTGGCAGCAGGCGCGCACCGCGAGCGCAGGGTCGCGCACGTGCCCGATCTGCACGACGACGATGGTGTCGGTGACGGTCGCACCGACCGCCGCCGCGACCACTGACCCACTGCCCACATTGAGCCTCGACGTGTGCCTCGTCGACGAGTTCATCTGGTTCGATGCCGGTGAGCTCCACGAGATCCCCGTCGACACGAACGAGCCCGCGCCGGACCCGGAGGAAGACGCGCAGATCGCGCAGATCACCGAGCAGTTCGGGCAGCGAGCTCACCGCCGGAGTGGTCGGAGCGCGACAGCGAGACGCTGCGCGACCACCTCCTCCACCGTCTCGGGCCACACGACGCCGCCAGCTGAGTTCCCGCGCGGCGGTCGCCGAGCAAGTGTCGGCTACGGGAAGAGTGGCGCGCCGTTCTCGACGAAGAACTCGCGCGTGTAGGTGGGGCTGACGCGCGCGGTCATCGCCGCGAACACCTCGACCGGCGTGCGACCACCTTCGATGTGCGGGTAGTCGGTGCTGAACACCAATGACTCCGCGATCCCGTAGCGGTCGACGAGGACGTCGACGGGCTCCGCCCACTGCGGCGTCACGCGCACGTTGCGACGGATGTACTCGCTCGGCATGAGCGGATACTGCACGCCGACCTTCTGCAGGAGCGTCGCGTGCCGGTCGAGCCGCTCGCACAGCGGCCCGAGCCATGCGGCACCGAACTCGATCGCGCCGAACCGCAGCCGCGGGAACCGCTCGAACACGCCACCCATCACCAGGCAGGTGATGAACACCTCGGCCGCGAGGTGTGCGACCACGATGAAGTAGGGGCCGATCCGCTCTTCGCCACCGGGACGGTCGGGAAACATCGCGTGCAGCGTCGGGGCGTCGGCCCACTGGCGCGACGGGAACATCGGGTCGTCGGCTTCTCCACTTGCGAGCCCGCCGGCGCCGATGTGCAGGAACACCGGCGTGTCGGACTCCTCGAGCACGCGCCAGAAGTCGTCCCACACCGGTGCCGCGGGTGATGTGCCCGCGGGCGGTTCCGCGCACGGCAACAGCACACCGCGTGCGCCCTTGCCGACGACGCGTTGCAGCTCGGCGAACGCGGTGTCGTGATCGGTCATGTTGATCTGACAGACCGCCCGCGCGCGGTCGTCGGCGCGCTGGGTCCAGTCGATGACGTAGTCGTTGTACCGACGGCACGCGGCGATCGCGGCCGGCGTGTGCAAGCGGAGCTCGCGCAGCGTGGTGTTCGGGAACAGCAGCTGGCGATGGATACCCATGGCGTCGAGCGCGTCGACCCGGTCGGCGGGCGCGAAACGAACCGAGCGCGCTGATGCCCTTGATCCTCCACGTGTCCTCTCGGGCCTGCTCGCGCGCGGCGAGGTCGGCGTCACTGCCCACGAACTCACGCAGGTAGTCGATGATCCATCCGCCGCCCGCGTCGCCGACGATCTCGGCCATCACGTCGGGCTCCATGTAGAGGTGCCCGTCGCAGTCGAGCATCCGGCCGGCGAACTCGAACACTCCCGCTCACCACCCCTTGAACTCGGTGGGCCGGCGCTCGACGAATGCCTGCACACCTTCGTTGCTGTCGACCGATTGCATGCCGACCTCGAGTGCGAGCGCCTCGGCCTTGAACGCAGCTTCGCGCCCGCCTTCGAGCGCGGCGTTCACCAGTCGCTTGGTGAGCCCGATGGCGACCGTCGGGCCGACGGCGAGGCGCTCGGCCCACTCGCGGCGTACGGTCCTCGAGCTCGGCCGCGGGCACGACGCGGTTGACCAGCCCGATGCGACACGCTTCCTCGGCGGGCACGTCGTCGCCGAAGAAGAACAGCTCCTTCGCCTTCTGCGGGCCGACGAGCTGCGTGACCAGATACGGGCCGCCGCCGTCGGGGATGAGCCCGCGCCGCACGAAGATCTCGATGAACCGCGCGGTGTCGGCCGCGATCACGAGATCGCACGCGAACGCGACGTGCGCGCCGAGCCCCGCCGCCGTGCCGTTCACCGCGGCGATGATCGGCTTCGGGCAGTCCTGCAGCGCGGTCAGCAACCGCTGCGCGCCGAGGCCGCTCTCGAGCCCCTTCATCACCGTGCCGATCGGCCGGTCGGGCGCGCCCGGATACGTGCGGCGCTCCGAGGCGGCCGCGGCGCGCAGATCACCGCCGGTGCAGAAGTGCCGGTCACCACTCGCGGTGAGCACGATCGCGCGCACGCCGAGGTCGGCGCCCGTGTCCTCGAGGTGCGCCAGGATGTGGCGGCGCTGCTCGCGCGTCAGCGAGTTGCCCGCCTCGGGGCGGTTGAGGGTGAGCCAGGCAACACCGCTCTCCTCCACGCGGTAGAGGACTTCTTCCGACGCGGCACCAGTCATCAGGGGTTCCGATCTTCAGCGCTCGCGCCCGTGATCGTCGCGGGGTACGTTGCCGCTCATGCTTGCAGGTCTCACGCTCGACGGGAAGGTGGCGCTCGTCACCGGTGGCGCCGGCGGGATCGGGAGCGCGATCTGTCGCGACCTCGGCGCGATGGGCGCCCGGGTGCTCGTCGCCGACGTCGACGGCCCGAGGCGCGGAACGGGTCGCGGCGACGATACCTGGGGCCGCGGCCGCGATGACGCTCGACCTCCTCGACCCGGACGCGATCGTGGCCGTCAGCGCACAGGTGCCGGTGATCGACATCCTCGTGAACAACGCGGGCACGTCGGCGGTCGGGCCGTTCGTGCAGAGCGATCCCGCGGAGTGGGACTCGTTGTACCGCATCAACCTGCTCGCCCCGATGTTGCTCGCGCACAGCGTGCTCCCCGGCATGCTCGAGCGGAAGTGGGGTCGCATCGTGTTCGTGTCGACCGACTCCGCACGCATCGGCGCCGGCGGCGAAGTTGCGTACTCCGCGTTCAAGTCGGGGCTGCTCGGCTTCTCGAAGTCGCTTGCGCGCGAAGCCGCGCGCGGGCAGGTCACCAGCAACACCATCTGCCCGGGTCCCACCGACACACCCATGATGCGCGGCCTCATGGCCGACAAGGAGTCGATGCTCGACGCGCTCGTGCGGGCGATCCCGCTCCGGCGTCTCGGCGACCCCGACGACATCGCGGGGATGGTCGCGTACCTGTGCTCGGAGCGGGCGGGCTACATCACCGGGCAGACGCTGAGCGTCAGCGGCGGGATCACGATGGTGTAGTGGCGCGCGCACCGAGTAGCTGCTTGTCGACCTTGCCGTTCCGCGTTGAGCGGCAGCTCGTCGACCACGACGAACCGGCGGGGCGCCTTGTAGTTCGCCATCGCGTCGCGCGCCCACCCGACCAGCTCGTCGGAGTCGAGGCTCCGCGACGCGCCCGGGCACGACGAACGCCCACGGGACCTCGCCGAGGCGGTCGTCGTGCACACCGATCACTGCGGCGTCCGCGATCGCGCCGTGGCGGAGGAGCAGGTTCTCGCACCTCCGCCGGATACACGTTGAAGCCGCCGACCACGATCATCTCCTTCTTGCGGTCGACGATCACGACGTCGCCCTGCGCGTCGAGCACGCCGATGTCGCCGGTGCGGAGCCAGCCGTCCGGCTGCAGCACCTCCGCGGTGCGATCGGGATCGCGCCAGTACCCGCGCATCACACCGTCACCGCGCACGAGAATCTCCCCTGCTTCCCCACGCGGGAGGAACCGACCGTCGTCGCCGGCGATCGCGACTTCGACACCCGGCAGTGGTCGTCCCGACGTCGTCGCGATCCACGTCCACGGGATCGTCGACGCGTGTCTGCGAGACCGTCGATCCTTCGATGAGCCCGTATGCGTTGATGACCAGCTCGAAACCTACGCGATCGCGCAAGCGGTGGATCAGCTCGGTCGGCACCGTGGCCGCGCCGCGTACGCGACCCGCAACGACGACGTGTCGGCATCGGCGAAGACGCGGGAGGTCGAGCAACGAGAGGTCGAGCGCGTGGCGGGCCGAGGAGCACGGAGATCCGCTCACGTTCGATGATGTCGAGCGCCTGGTTCGCGTCGAACACCGCGACCGGGTGGTTGGTGATGCCGCGCAGCACGCAGCTCACGACGCCCCCGTTGATGCCCGCACCGTGCGAGAAGGGGCTGACGGTGAGGAACCGGTCGCCCGCGCGCAACGACCCGAGACCGCTCCACGCCCAGAAGTTGCGAATGAGCTGCCCGTGGCCGAGCTGCACGCCCTTGGGCTCCCCCGTCGTGCCCGAGGTGAACAGGATCTCGGCGAGGGTGTCGTCGGCGATCTCCGCGATGCGGCCGGTGAGCTCCGCCGGCTCGACCGTCGTCCCGAACCGGCGCAGGTCGTCAGGCGTCGGCGCGTCGGCGGGCCCGCCGGGGTCCAGCAGCACGAGATGCTCCAGCGCCGGCAATCCCGCGGAAGGGACGCGCACCGACGGCGCCGCCGATCTCGTCGGCGAGGAGCCGCACGGGGTCGACGCCGAGGAACTCGCCCGTCGTGACGAGCACCCGGCTCTCGGCGAGCTAGCGTTGCCCCGCCTCGTCGCCCTTCCACCGCGAGCTGATCGGGGCGACGACCCCGCCGGCGCTCCACACCGTGTAGGCAGCAACCACCCATTCCCAACGGTTCGGAGCCCAGATGGTGACGCGATCGCCGGGGTCGAGCCCGAGTGCGACCAGGCCCGCGGCGACCTCCCGCTGCCTCGTGTGCAGCTCGGCGAAGGTCAGGTGCACGTCGCCGTTGACGACCGCGTCGGACTGCGTGTGCACGTGCGCGGCGCCTTCGAGCATCACCGGCAAGAAGAACCAGGGAACGGCATCGAGCCCCGCGTCAGGGCCGACGGCGACATCCGCCGACGGCTCGCGGTCGGTCACGGCGCGACGAACTCGTGCGCACCTGTGGTCGCGGTCGATGCCGACGTGGTGGCCCCGATGGTCGAGCACGGTGCCCGATCTCGCGGCCGGAGCGTCGTCGTTGACACTCACCACCCGCGTCGACGCGGACCGGGACGACCGACGCGACCGCCTCCCGGATCCGGCCCGCCCACATCTGGTCGTCGACGAGCGTCGGACGGTCGAGCGCGAACCGACGACGACCGCCCGATCGAGGGTGCCCGTCCCGTGACGACTGTCCAGGTGCCACGTAGTCGACGCCGTCGATCCGCGCGAGCGAGCGGTCGATGGCCGGCGAGCGAGAGCCAACGGCCCCGCGGAGCACGTGGTCGCCCACGGTGTGCGCGATGGGCGGAGCGTGCCGGCACTCGATGCCGCCCACGCGAGCCGCACCGGTGCGGAGCCACGAGTCGGATCGGGCCCGGTGTGGACGACGAGCTCGTGCGGCCCCGGAGCCCTCGGACGACGAGCTCGTCACGATCGAGCAACGCACGCGACGAGACGCGCGTCGGACGAGCTCGAACGCCTCGAGCACCCTGCCCGAGCGCGGCGCCGGTGAAGGGGTCGAGCAGCACCTGTGCACGTCGCAGTCGAACTCGTCGCCGAGCTGACCGCAGGGTACCGGGCGTGGGGATCTCACCACCCACGAGGATGCGCCGGAGACCGAGGTCCTCGGGCTGGAGCCCGAACTCGATGAAGATCCGCGCGAGCAGATCGAGCCGCGCCGCACGGCGTCGTGACCAACGTCGTCGCGCGAAAGCGACCGCAGCGCGTGGATCACCGAGTGCGGTCGCCGTGCGACATCCGTCCCACGCCTTGCCCCGAGTGTCACCGCGGCGTGGGCGAGCAACGAGCCGCGCGCGACTCCGTCGTCGTGAGCGCGACGAGCACGCGGTCGGACGGCACCGACGCCGGCGTGGCCGCAGGGTCGCCCGCGACATGTCGGTGACGGCCAGGTCGAGCGCCAGCGAGTCGGACCGCCTACGCCGGGGACGACACGGAGCAGACGCAGCCCGCTGATCCCGCCGCACGCTGATCGGCGAGCATCGGCGAGGAGCTGGCGGTCACCGCGTCGCCGGTCGGTCGCCGGCGAAGCCGACCTCGGGATCGCACACATCACCGGCGGCAAGCAGGCGCATCGCCGAGACGACGTGGTCGGCGCGCGAGCCCCCGACCTGGAGATTGGCATACGAGGTCGGGCCACGCCCGTGCCGGCGACGCGTTGCACGTGCTTGCGCGGAGCCTCGACGTCGCCACGACGACCATCGTGTCGCTGACCAGTCCTGGAGCGCCTCGGCCGGTGGTTGGCCCGCCGCGAGCTGACCGCGCAGCAGGCGGTACCGGCGTGACCGGCGTCCTTGTAGTCGGGCGGGCCTGACGAGGTTCACCTGCCGGCGGACTGGTACGCACGACCGCGGCGTCGACTCGCCTCAACGCGACGTCGCGTGGTCGGTGTGACGTGGGCCACGGGGATGGAGCATCCTCAGACCCGCGGCGTGCTGGCGGATCGCCACCCGTGCTCCGCCAACGTGCGCCGGGTACCGGCGAATCCTCGGCGAGCGCGTCGATGCCCTTCAAGATCGGCATGCACAGGAGGTTGAGACCGCGCGTGCGCCGCGTGGAAGCCGTCCATCGACGTCGACGCGACCGACACCGGCGGGTACGGGCGTTGCAGCGGACGCGGCAGCACCGAGACGTCGGGCACCGAGAAGTAGCGACCTTCGAGGGTGACCGGCGCGGTGTCGGCCTCCCAGATCGCGAGCACCGCGTCGAGGTTCTCCCTCCCAGATCTCGCGGCTCTAGCTCGACGGTCGCCGGAACGCCTGATACTCGTTGGCGACGCGCCCGCGTGCCCGGTGCCGAACTCGACGCGACCGCCGGAGAGGACGTCGAGCGTGGCGACGCGCTCGGCGACGCGTACCGGGTGCTCGAACGGCAGCAGCACCACGCCGTGACCGAGCCGGATACGCGACGTGATGCGCGACGACGTGCCGCGAGCATCGTCTCCGGCGCCGAGCTGTGGGAGAAGCCGCGCGTGAAGTGGTGCTCGACGAACCACACCGACCGGTAGCCGATCTCGTCGGTGAGCACGCACTGCTCGATGACATGCTCGAACGTCTCGCGGTCGACGTCGGCCGAACGCCCGCGGACCTCGAGCTCGTACGCCATCCCGATCTGCAACTGCTCGTCCCCCTTGCGATCCGACGATGCTACCCCGTTGACCCGAAGTGGCGATACGGTGGCGCCACTCCGCGTCAGGGGGAACTGTGCAGTTCGGCATGTTCATGCAGCCATCGCACCCGCCCGAGGTGTCGATCTACGACGGCATCCAGCAGGATCTCCAGATCATCGAGTGGCTCGACGAGCTCGGCTACTCCGAGGTGTGGATCGGCGAGCACCTCGACCGTGCCGTGGGAGCCCACTCCTGCGTGCTGACCTGATCATGGCGCAGGCGTTGCAGCGCACGAAGGACATCAAGATCTGCTCCGGCGCGTACATGCTGCCCTTCTACCACCCTGCCGAATTGGCGCTTCGCATCCTCCAGTTCGACCACATGGCGCAGGGCCGCTTCATCCGCGGCGTCGCCGCGGGCTTCTCGCCCACCGACGTCGAGCTGCTCGGCCTCGACTTCATGGCCACGACCAACCGCGACATGATGCGCGAGTCGCTCGAGATCATGGTGAAGATGTGGACGGAGCACGTCGGGCAGGAATGGACGTACGAGGGCCAGCTTGGACCGTGCACAACTCGCCGCCGATCATGGCGTACGGCCCGCACATGCAGCCGTTCCAACGCCCGCATCCTCCGATCGTGGTCGCGGGCCTGTCGCCGCGGAGTGACACGATCCGCTTCGCAGGTGAGCACGGCTACATCCCGCTGAGCCTCACGTTCAACGCGACGTACCTCAAGGACCACTGGACCGTCTACGAAGAAGGTGCCGCGACCCACGGGCGCGGTGACCGACCGCAACGACTGGCGCGTCGTGCGCGGCATCTTCGTGGCCGAGACCGACGACGAGGCGAAGGACTGGGTCCGCAACGGCAACCACGCCGCGGACTGGGTGCACGAGAACCTGCCGACGTGCGTGGCCGTGGGCTGGACCGAGTTCCTGAAGCACGACCCGTCGGTGGCCGACGAAGACGTCGACATCGACTACCTGGTTGACAACCTCTGGTTGGTCGGCTCGCCCGAGACCGTCACCCAGAAGCTGCTCGAGACGCAGGAGATCCTCGGTGGCTTCGGCACCATCATCGTGAACAAGTACGACTACGGCGACACGCCCGACGTGTACCGCCGCTCGCTCGAGCTGTTCGCGACGGAGGTCGTGCCGAACGCGAACAAGGTGCTCGCTGTAGCGATGGCCACGCGGCCGCGCTTCGCCGACCTCCCGTTCTCGCCCGACGCGCCGCCGCGTGCTCGTCGTGGGGCCTCTACGGCACCGACGACGCCCTGGGCACACTCAACCTCCTCACCCCGGGAGCGCTGCGCTTGCCGCGGCCGTGTGCATCCGCACGGGGAAGCGGTTCACCGTCGGCCTGCCCCTCGACCTGCCGTCGCCCCCGTTCTTCGGCCGCGAGCCTCGAGCACACGGTGATCTCGCTGATGCCCGGCATGATGGACGACAAGCTCGACAACTACTGGCCGCAGGGCTCCACGCAATGGGATGCGATCTGCCACTTCGGCACCGAGGGCACGTTCTACAACGGCAACAGCGAAGCCGACGTCCGCTGCTGGTCGCCTCGGGATCCACGCCGTGGCACGTCAGGGCATCGTCGGACGCGGCGTGCTGCTCGACGTCGCGCGCCACGCCGCCGCGACCGGCACGCCGATCGATCCGGACTCGTCGTTCGAGATCCGGCCCGAGCTGCTCGACGCGACCGTGGCCGCGGAGGGCATCGAGCTCCGTGAGGGCGACATCATGTGCCTCCGCACGGGCTGGGTCGGCTGGTACCTCGGCCTCGACGCCGCCGGCCGCGTGCTTCCGGCCGCCGCCAGCCTCACCCACGTTGACCTGCGGTGCCCCGGCCTGAGCTACCGCGAGGGGATGGCGGAATACCTCTGGGACCACGGCGTCGCCGCCGTCGCCGCCGACAACCCGACCGTCGAGGTGATGCCGCCACCGCCGTCACCCACCGGCGATCCCGCACTCACCGATCCCAACGCGACCTTGCACGCGCAGGTCATGGGCAAGCTCGGCATGACCCTCGGCGAGTTCTTCGACTTCGAGGCGCTGGCCGACGACTGCGCGGCCGACGGCGTCTACGAATTCTTCTTCGCCGCTGCACCGATCTGCGTGACGGGTGGCGTGGGCTCGCCGCCGTCGGCCGTCATCGTCAAGTACCGCGACGCGTGCGTCGACTCCTCCGTGGCGGAGGAGCTCGCCACCGTAGATCGAGGTCTCACGGTCGTCTTCGATGGTGATCGCGCCGTTCACCAACACGTAGCGGTAGCCGCGCGCTGGTTGGATGCGACGCCACCCACCGCCGGGGAAGTCGCACGCGACCTCCATCGGCAGCACCGCGAGGTTGTCGAAGTCGTAGACGACGATGTCCGCGGGTGCACCCTCGCGGAGCACGCCGCGATCGTGGAGCCGGCGAAGCGCGTGGAAGCGCGCGTCGAGTCGCCAGTGTGCTTCCTCGAGATCCACGATCTCCGTGCTCGCTGCACGACCTGCACGAGCGTCTCGGTGGATAGCGGCCCGACGTGACGAACTTGGTGTGCGCACCACCGTCGGACACGCCGAACAGCACCCACCGGTTGGCCAGGATCTCGCGGAGGTTCTCGACGTTGGCGTTGGGCGGGCTGCCGTAGAACACGGTTCGCAGCCCGTCGGCGACCGCGAGGTCGAGCATGGCGTTCACGGGATGCACGCCGGCGCGGTCGGCGAGCTCGCCGATGGTGCGGCCTTCCGCATCGGGCATCGACTCGCTCCGCACCACCACGATCTCCGGGATCGGCGCCGACCGACGACGGCTGATCGGCTTGCAGCGCGGCCCGGCGCGCGGGATCGGCCAACTTGGCCAGCCGCTCGGCCACCGTGCCGACGGTCGCTTCACGCCATGCGCCGGCGTCGTCGTAGAGGTTCCAGTCCTCGAACGTGAACGTGTAGCCGGCGTCGGTCGTCCGACCCTGGCCGTAGACGTGTAGCCCGCGTCGTTGGCAGCCCTCGAGCCACTTCAGGGTGCCGCGGTGCATCGCGGGCCGGCGGTCGTCGGCGACGACGACGTTGTAGAGCACCGGCGCGCCACTGATCTCGGCGAGCTCCTCGTAGTGACGGCCGTCGGCCTTGGGATCGCCCGACACCAGCGTCATCTGGATGACGCCCTCGTTGCGGTCGGCGAGCACGCGCGCGAGCACGCGGCACGTCTCGTCGTGCATCACGTCGCTCGGCATCGGGGTGCCGTCGTGATCGCGTTGCACCGAGCGCTCGAACGACGGCTGGAGTCGCTGCGCCGACCAGCCGAACGCACCCGCTTCCATCGTGTCGTCGAGGAGCCGCGCCATGGTCGCGTGCTCGTCGTCGGTCGGGAGCACACCTGCCTTGGCGCGCTCGTGGCCCAGCACCCACGTGAGGAGCGGGTTCACCGGGACGTACGGCAAGAGGTTGACGGCCTTGGGCGTGCGCTCGAGCGCGTCGAGGAACCCTGCGAACGTCTCCCAGCTCCACGGCAAGCCGGCGCGGATCGATTCGAGTGGGATCGCCTCGACACGGGTGAGCGTGCGCATCGCCTGCTCGCGGTCGGCGGCGCGGACCGGCGCGAAGCCGAAGCCGCAGTTCCCGATCGCCACCGACGTGACGCCGTGCCAGCCGGACAACGAGCAGTACGGATCCCAGAACACCTGCGCGTCGTAGTGCGTGTGCAGATCGACGAACCCGGGTGCGACGACCAGACCGGTGGCATCGAGCTCGCGCGTCGCCGAGCCGCGCACGTGCCCGAGCTGTACGACGATCCCGTCACGGATCGCGACGTCACCGAGGTAGCGCGGGTTCAACGCGCCATTGACGATCATGCCGTTGCGGATGAGCACGTCGAAGTCGGGCACCGGGACCTCCGAGTCGAAAATGAACGTACCATCCGCCCTGTGCAGCGAGAGCCGTGGCCGACGATCCCCGCCATGCTCGCCGATGTCGCGCGCGAGCACGCCGGCCTGCCCGCGGTGATCGACGGCCACACGACCCTGACGTTCCCAGAGCTGCGGACCCAGTCGTTGCGCGTCGCGGGTGGCCTCCGCCGCCTCGGTGTGGGGCCGGGCGATCGGGTCGCGGTCTGGGTGCCCAACGTGTGGCAGTGGGCCGCCACGGCCTACGGGATCTGGGAGCTCGGCGCGGTGATCGTGCCCATCGGCACGCGGTATCGAGGGATCGAGGCCGGGTCGATGCTCCGGCGCACCGAGCCTCGTGTCATGGTCGGCGTGCGCGACCTGTGGGGCGTGGATCCGCTGGGGCTGCTCGAGCCCGAGATCGGAGGACCCGCGCACGGCGACGCTTCCGTAACCTGCCGAGCATCGAGCACGTGGTGCTCGTCGACGACGACGGCGCCGACGCGACCGGCAAGCCCGGCGAGCGCCCGTTCGCCGACCTGCTCACCACGGGCGACGACGTCGATCCCGCCGAGCTCGCCGACATCACACGCGACATCGATCCTGACGCGCCGTGCGAGATCCTCTTCACGTCGGGCACGACGGGAACACCCAAAGCCGTGCTGCTCGGGCAGTGGCAGATGCTCCGCGCGCACTGGACGTGGGCCGGCATCGCGGGGCTGCGCGCGGGAGACCGGTTCCTCATCGTGAGCCCGTACGCGGACGGGGCGGGCATCCACGTGGGCCTCATGGGCTGCATGTCACGCGGCGTCGCCAACGTGCCGGTCGCGCGCTTCGATCCGGTCGACGGCGCCACGCTCGTCGAACGACACCGCGTCACCGCTCTGCTCGGGCCACCCGCGTTGTACCAGTACCTGCTGGAGGCCGTCGATCAAGGCCGCGATCTCTCGTCGCTGCGCGTCGGGATCGTGGGCACCGCCTCGGTACCGACCGCGCTCATCGAGCGCATCCGCGACGGGCTCGCGCTCGACCGCATCGTCAACGCCTACGGGCTCACCGAGGGTGGCGTCGTCGCGATGACGCGCGACGACGACACCGTCGAAGTCATGTCGACGACCTCGGGACGCGTGCTGCCCGGCGTCGAGATCCGCACCGTCGACGACGACGGCAACGACGCAGCACGCGGCGAGCCGGGCGAGATCGTCGTGCGCAGCTACGCGGTCGCGCTCGGCTACTGGGACCAACCCGAGCTCGCGGCCGCGTCGACCGACGCCGAAGGCTGGTTCCACACCGGCGACATCGGCACGCTCGACGACGCCGGGAACGTGTCGGTCGTCGACCGCAAGGCCGACATGTTCATCGTCGGGGGCTTCAACACCTACCCCGCGGAGGTCGAGAGCCTGCTGATGCGCCACCCGGCGGTCACCCAGGTGTCGGTGGTCGGCGTTCCCGACGAGCGCCTCGGCGAAGTGGGCGTGGCGTTCGTCGTGGGCCCGACCGACGCGGCCGATGCGCCGGACGACATCATCTCGTGGGCGCGGGACGCGATGGCCAACTACAAGGTGCCGCGCGCGGTGCTCATGGTCGACGCGCTGCCGCTGAACGCCAACGGCAAGGTCGACAAGCGCGAGCTCAGGGATCGGTACGTTCGAGCGACAGCAGCCGAAGCTTCGTCGTAGTGCCGCCGGTCGCGGAGAAGCCACCGACCTTCCCGCCGGCGGCGAACACTCGATGGCACGGTACGACGATCGGGAACGGGTTCCGGCCGAGCGCCTGCCCGACGGCTCGCGCCGAACGCGGCGTACCCATGCGCACGGCCACCTCGCCGTACGAGAGCGTCGCGCCCGGGGGAATCGTGCGCGCGGTCTCGTAGACCCGGCGGGAGAACGGCGCCACGTGCTCCATGTCGAGCTCGACCGCGCGCAGGTCGTTGCCGTCACCCTCGAGCATCCCGACGATCGCGTCGATCACTCGTCTGCACCGCGAGCGGAGGCTCGGATTCACGCGCGTCGGGGAACCGATCACGCATGCGCGCACGCGTCGCCGCCGGACGTGTCTCCGGAAGCTGGACGCCTGCGATCTGCGCCCGTGGGTTCCAGGCGATCCCGCACGTGCCCACACTGGCGCGGCGAAGACCACGAAGCCGGTCACGTCGGGTGCTGCTCCCATGTGCGTCCTCCTCACGCGTGACGTGCAACCGGCCAGCACACTTCGGTGCGGTACTCCGCGGGATCGTCGGTGTCGGCATCGGTGACGAGATAGTGCTCGCGGATCGGTCCTTCGACCACGCGCTCGTGCTCGGCCACATGACTGCCCAGCGCGCCGTACGTCCGGTCGATCTCGCGGAACGGGCCGTGGTGCATCGTGATCGCCAGATCGCCGGCGGGCACGTCGAACCGCTGCACGCGTCCGGAGGGCTCGACCTGACCGATGATCGGCACGAACGCGACGACGTCGCCCGTCGCGAGCTCGAAGAACTCGTCGGCATACAGCGCGCCCGCGGGGCCCGCGGGCTCGACGCCCTGCGCGGCCAGGACCTCGGCGATCTCGGCGAACGCGCCGGCGAGCCACATCTCGGCGTCGTCCCATCCGACGCCTTCCCACACCGCGACGGCGGGTGTCCAGCCCAGGGAGCGGTACTCCACCGCGATCGGCGGTTGCGACCGTTCGAGCAACGCGCGCGAATGACGCAACCGTCGCCTGCGTGCGCCCGAGCTGCTGCTCCATGCGTTCGAGGTGCACGAGTATCGCGCGGTCGCGCACCGCGTCATCCGGCGCGTCGAGCACGACCCGCACCTCTTCGATGGGCATCTCGAGGTCGCGGAAGCGCAGGATCAACTGCGCGGTCGGGACCTGCGCGGTCGCGTAGAGCCGGTACCCGCTCTTGGCGTCGACGTCGGCGGGCTCGAGCAGACCGACATCGTGGTAGTAGCGGAGCGTCTTCACGCTCAGGTGCGTGAGGCGGGAGAACTCACCGATGGTCACGAGAGCATCCATGACGCCAGCTTCCACCCTCCCCTCGGGGGAGAGTCAAGCCCGTCCTCGCGTCACACACCCGCCAGCGCGTCGCCGAGAAACTTGGCGCCGAGGAGCAGCAGCACGACCATCATGATCGTCGCGTTGTTCTCGGACATGAACTGCTTGGCCACCGCGAGCGGCCTCGCGGACCGCTTCGGCGCCACGAGGAAGCAGGCCACGGCACCCACGACCGTGACCGACCCGATCACGACGAACGCCGCGACCGCGGCCGCGGTGTCGGCCCCGTCGAGCCCTTCTTGCGCGATGGCGGCGGAGGCAGCCAGCGTGAGCGCGAGGTTCTTCGGGTTGGCGCCCGAGAGCGCGGCGCCGAGGAGCCCCGCCTTGGCGGGCGAGAGCGAGTCGATCGACGCCATCCAGCTCGGGGGCTTCGACGCTTCCCCGCGCCGCGGGCGCTTCGTCCACTGCTGCGCCGCCAGCGCGAGGAACAGCACCCCGATCGCGGCGGTGACCCAGTCGACGCCGGTCGAGACGTCGTCGGCGGAGTCGCTCGCACTGCCGATCACGACGACGACCACGGTGCTCACCGCCGCCAGCCCGAGGACCCATCCGGCCGCGAAGGCAGGCCCGTTGACGCGGCCGCTCGGGCTGTCGAGGACCAGGATGACGCCGACGATCGGAATGGGGCTCAGCGCGACCGCGACGGCCGCCGGCAAGAGCCCGCCAATGGCCTGGTTGAGCATGACCGCAATCTCTCCCCGGCCTCGAGCGTTCGTGTGCAGGCACGCCCTGCCGCGCTCACAGCACCTTGCGGAGCAACCGCTCCTTCCAGCGCGAGTACGGAGGGTAGGTGACCGGCGGGTCGAGGCGCGTGGTGCGGTCGAGCACGCCCTTGCCGTGACTGAACGTGTCGAATCCCGCACGGCCGTGGTACGCGCCCATCCCGCTCGGGCCGACGCCGCCGAACGGCAGCCCGGGCACCGCGAGGTGCAGCAGCGTGCCGTTGACGGTGACACCGCCGGAGCTCGTCGACGTGAGCACGCGGTCGACGACGCCGTCGTCCTCCGAGAACACGTACAACGCGAGGGGCTTGTCACGACCGTTGACGAACGAGATCGCGGCATCGACGTCGTCGACGGGGAGCACGGGCAGGAGCGGGCCGAAGATCTCCTCGCGCATGATCGGTGAGTCGGGGTCGACATCCGTGAGCACCGTCGGCGCGATGTAGCGATCGACGGCGTCGGTGTCACCACCGAGGACCGGCGTGCCACCGCCGTCGAGCAGCGCGGTCAGTCGCGTGAAGTGCCGGTCGTTGACGATGCGCGCGTAGTCGCGACTCGCGCGCGGATCCCGCCCGTAGAAGTCGCGCACGCAGCTCGTCAACGCCTCGAGAAACGGCATTTCGACGTCGCGGTCGACGAGCACGTAATCGGGCGCGACACACGTCTGCCCACAGTTCACGAATTTGCCCCACGCGATACGACGAGCCGCGACACGGATGTTGGCGTGGCGATCGACGATGGCCGGGCTCTTGCCGCCGAGCTCGAGGGTCACGGGGGTGAGGTGCTTCGCCGCGGCCTCCATGACGACGCGACCGACGGTGCCGTTGCCGGTGTAGAAGATGTGATCCCAGTGCTCGGCGAGCAGCGCGGTGGTCTCGGGGACGCCGCCCTCCACGACCGCGACGCCGTCGGGGTCGAGGTACTCGCGGCACCAAGCGGGCAAGGATCGCCGACGACGCGGGCGCGAGCTCAGACGGCTTGAGCACGGCGGTGTTGCCGGCGCGATCGCGGCGACGAGCGGGGCGAGCACGAGCTGGAGCGGGTAGTTCCACGGGCCGATGATGAGCACCACACCGAGAGGCTCCGGGATGACCCGCGCCCGCCCCGGCTGCTGCGTGAGCGGAACCGCCACCTTGGCCGGCTTCACCCAGCGGTCGAGATGGGCGAAGCGTGTCGTCGACCTCGAGGCGCGTGAACGCGATGTCGGTGAGGTAGCTCTCGACCGACGCCTTCCCGAGGTCGGCTGCAAGGGCCGCGGCCAGCTCGGCGTCGCGCTCGGCGAGCAGGGCACGGATGCGACGCAGCTGCTCCTTGCGCCACTCGAGCGGTCGCGTGCGGCCGCACCGAAGCCGGCTCGCAGCCGCTCGACGACGTCCGCTGTGGTGGTTGCTGCTCGCTCATCGTGTCGTCCACGCTCGCACCGCCGATCCCATCACCGTAACGGTCCGCTTGTCTGGTGCCCGGGGTACGGATGGCAGCGGTAGATTCGCGTTGGTCGCCGCGGGGCGGGAGGTGGTGGTGGGGCGGAATCGCGCTGGCAGCGGTCGCCGGAGGAGCCGCGTTGCCGTCGTCGTCGCGGCCGGCGGCGCGCGGCTCGTGGTCGGGGCGACCCGACCAGCCCGTCGGCCTCGTCGGGCAACGAACCCACCAGCTCCAGCGCTTGATGATGTCGCTTCGGCCCTGACCCCAGGACGGCACCGGCCACGACGGGCGTGACTCGGCGGCACCCCGCTCCATCGGAGGCCGACACCACGCAAAAGTACGCCGACGGGAGCCTGCTGGTGGCGACGGCAAGAACCTGACCGATGCTCCACAGGGCTCGGTGTACGTGTGCCTTATTCCGGCTGGCTGGGAGGCGGTCATGCGTGTGTGGGTTCGTCAATGAAAACACCGAGCAAGACCTCAACAAGAAGACGCGCTCGCCGGCAAGTGAAGTCGAACGGGACGTTCTCGATGAACGTGTTCGGCGCGACGCGCGTGATCGCACCAACGACTTGCCGCACGATGACACGACCGGCGTGTCTTCCGTTGCACCTGACGATCCCGCGTACCAATACGACCGGAATCCGATCAGCATCGCCGAGCAGTCGCTCACGTAGACGTTCGAACGCCAATCCACCGATCGTCGACGACGCCACGGTGCACCGACGGCGAGGTCGGCGTCATGACGACCGGCGTGGCGTTGTTCGACGCGTCGACGCCGGCGGCCGCGACGCTGGTGCCTGGGAAGGTGCAGACGGCTGCGACGGTCACCGGCAGATGAGGAACGAATACCACTACCACACGCTTCGCAGCTGCACTCGCGACACGAGCGTGAACACGGTGATCGGCTTCCGCTCGACGGCTTCCCCATCACTGGGCCCAAGGTCGACACCAACAACTCCTCACGTCGAGCGACCTCGACCAATTCACGGAATCACCGAGCACGATCACAGCTCGACCGGCAAGACGGTCGAGAGGTATCACTACGTCATGACGCAGGACTTCCCGTACTCGGCGAGCTGCTTCCATGGCACCGCCACCAACCCACCCGGTCGCGGCTGATCG